>NZ_CP115541.1:3363169-4623839 GCF_031834595.1 Stenotrophomonas oahuensis
TATGGTTGGTCGAACCGCCCGTCGCCATCAGCGTGATCACCGCATTGATGATCGCCTTCTCATTGATCAGCCGGCCCAGCGGACGGAAATCGTCGCCCAGTGCCGTGATCTCCAGCGCGCGCTGTGCCGCATGGCGGGTCAGTGCATCGCGCAGCGGTGTGCCCGGGTTTACGAACGATGCGCCCGGCAGCTGCACGCCCATCGCTTCCAGCAGCGTCTGGTTCGAGTTGGCCGTGCCGTAGAACGTGCACGTGCCCACCCCGTGGTACGACGCCGCTTCCACTTCCAGCAGCTCCTCGCGGGTTGCTTCACCGGCCGCGTAGCGCTCGCGCACCTCCGCCTTCTGCTTGTTCGGAATACCCGGGGTCATCGGGCCCGCCGGCAGGAACACCGCAGGCAGATGGCCGAACGCCAGCGCACCGATCAGCAGGCCCGGCACGATCTTGTCGCATACACCCAGATACACCGTGGTGTCGAACATGTCGTGGCTCAGCCCGATCGCCGTCGACTGCGCGATCACATCGCGCGAGAACAGCGACAGCTCCATGCCCGCCCGGCCCTGGGTCACGCCGTCGCACATCGCCGGCACGCCGCCGGCCACCTGCGCGGTCGCACCCAGCGAGCGTGCGGTCTCGCGCAGGATCTCCGGGTAATGCTCGAATGGCTGGTGCGCCGACAGCATGTCGTTGTACGCAGTGATGATGCCCAGGTTGGGCGTCACGCCGCCGCGCAGGCGCGACTTGTCGGTCGGACCGCAGGCCGCGAAGCCGTGCGCCAGGTTGCCGCAGCTCAGGCGCGAACGGAACGGGCCGTCGCGCAGCGCGGCATCCACGCCGGCCAGGTAGGCCGCGCGCGAGGCGGCGCTGCGCGCGATGATCCGCGCGGTGATGGCTTCAAGTTGGGGATGCAGGCTCATTGGCTACCGGCTATGAGTGGGGAACGCAGTAAAGGAAGGTCGGTCACGGGTCAGTCGCACCAGTGGATGCGCAGCTTCGGGCCGTCCATGTCGATGGCGTTGAGGATGGGATAGAGCTGGGCATTGTTGCTTTCCAGTGCCTGCTTCAGCACTTCCAGCTTCTGCTTGCCGCGCAGCAGCAGCAGGCGCTGGCGGCACTTGCGCAGCCCATGCGGGGTCAGTGTGATGCGCAGCGGCCACTGGTTCGCGCCCGGGCAACCGGTGGCGTCCAGCGCGGCGTAGGGCAGGGTGCTTTCCAGCGCACGACCGAGGTCCTTCGAACCCGGGAACAGTGATGCGGTGTGGCCGTCATTGCCCATGCCCAGCACCGCCAGCGTCGGCGACTGCGAATGCTGGGCCTGCAGGTTGGCGGTGTACACACACTCGGCAATCGGCTTGCCAACCCGCACCAGCGGATCGAAGTGCGCGCTCTCGGCGCGCTTGAGGAAGCTCTCGCGCACCAGCCAGGCATTGCTGTCGCGGTCGTTAGGCGACAGCCAGCGCTCGTCGACCAGGCTGACTTCAACCCGGTCCCAGTGCACGTCCAGTTCGGCCAGCGCCTGGTACACCGGGGCCGGCGTGGTGCCGCCGGACAGCAGCAGGCGCGCACGGCCGGTTTCGCGGATGTCCAGATTCAGGCTTTCCGCCATCTCGTTCGCAACCGCTTCAATCCAGGCATCGGCTTCGCCGTGACGGATCAGTTCGAAGCGTTCAGAAGTGTCGAGTCGGTTCATGCAGTGCCTCCCGGCAGATCGCGTTCGATGTCGGCGGCATACGCAGCCGCGCCCAGCAGGCCCGCATGGCGGTGCATCACCGCCAGCGACGGCACCCGCGACATGATCGAAGAGAAGCGGCCCTTGTGTTCGAAGCGCTGGCGGAAGCCGGAATGCTGCAGTGAATCGAGCATCTTCGGAACCAGGCCGCCGGTCAGGAACACGCCGTCCCAGGCACCCTGGATCAGCACCAGGTCGCCGGCAATGGCACCGAACACCGCGCAGAACACGTCCACCGAACGCATCGCCTGCGGATCGCCCTGCAGCGCACGCGCGGTGACATCGGCCGGCTGCAGCAGGCCCGGATCGAAACCGGCCATCTCGCACACCGCGCGGTGGATGTTGACCAGGCCGGGGCCGCAGATCAGACGTTCGTTGGAGACCCGGCCGAACTGCTCGGACAGGATTTCCAGAATGCGGATTTCCTCCGGCGTGCCCGGCGGGAAGCTGACGTGGCCGCCTTCGGTTTCCAGCGGATAGCAGCGGCCGTGGCGCAGAATCAGACCGCCCACGCCCAGCCCGGTGCCCGGGCCGATCACCGCATAGTTGCGCGGCTGTCCCGGCTTGCCTGGCACCCACGCCGCGCCGCCCACCTGGACCACGTCGCTGGGCTGCAGCAGTGAGATCGCCATCGCCTGCGCGGCAAAGTCGTTGATCAGGTGCAGCTGGCCGAAGCCGAGCATGTGTGCGGTGCGCGCACGCGAGATCACCCACGGGTGATTGGTGATGCGCGCTTCGTCACCGTCAACGCGGCCGGCCACCGCGAACACGCCACGGTCGGCGTCGGCCCCGATCTGTTCCAGGTAATGCCGTGCGGCGTCACCCAGTGAAGGGAAGTCGGCCACCGCGAATTCGCGCACGGTGTCAGCCAGCAGCGGTGCCGCCTGCTGGGTGTCAGCCAGTGCGAAGCGGGCGTTGGTGCCGCCAATGTCGGCGACCAGCGCCGGAAGGCTGGCGACCGTCATGCCGGATCCTTGCGGCCAGCATCCGCGTCCACGTCGGCCGGCAGGAAGCCGGCCGCTTCGGTCGGACCCCACTGGCCGGCGGGGTAGGGCTGCAGCGGCAGCGGCGCGGCCTTCCAGGCTTCGCTCACGCTGTCGATCCACGCCCATGCCGCGCGCACTTCGTCGTCGCGCACGAACAGCGCGTGGTTGCCGTTGAACGCATCCAGGAACAGGCGCTCATAGGCGATGCGGCGGTGCAGGCCGGTCGGGACGGACAGCTCCAGTTCCAGCGGGTGCAGTTCCAGTGCGCCCCATTCCGGGCCGGCCAGGCTGCTCATCAGGCCGAGCTCGATGTTTTCCTGCGGCTGCAGCTGGAAGGTGATGCGGTTGGGCGTGGCGTTGCCGCGATGCGGACGCTCGAACAGCCAGTGAGTGACCGGCTTGAGCGTGACCACCACGCGCGTGGTGCGCTCGGGCAGGCGCTTGCCGGTAACCAGATGGAACGGCACGCCCGACCAGCGCCAGTTGTCGATATGTGCGGTGACGCCAGCGAAGGTTTCCACGTCGCTGCCTTCCGGCGGCTGGTAGGCCTGCGCCGGCTGGCCATTGATGCTGCCGGCGGTGTAGCGGCCGCGCACGCTGTCGCGCGCGGCGTGCTTGGCATCCAGCGGACGCAGGGCACGCAGCACCTTGACCTTCTCGTCGCGCACGCGGTCGGCTTCCAGCGACGCAGGCGGTTCCATCGCAACCAGGCACAGCAGCTGCAGGATGTGGCTCTGGACCATGTCACGCAGCGCGCCGGAGCGCGCGTAATACGCATCGCGTCCATCCACGCCTTCGCTTTCGGCGACCAGGATGTGCACCGACTCGATGTAGTTGCGGTTCCACACAGCTTCCAGCAGCGTGTTGCCGAAGCGCAGCGCGATCAGGTTCTGCACCGCGGCCTTGCCCAGGTAGTGGTCGAGGCGGAACACACGGTCTTCGTCGATCCACTGGCCGATGGTGGTCAGGATGTGTTCGGCGCTGGCGCTGTCGCTGCCGATCGGCTTTTCCAGCATCAGGCGCGCCGGCGCGGCGAGCGCGCCGCCCAGGGCCAGGCCCTCGCAGGTGGAGATGTACAGGCCCGGCGGAATGGCCAGGTAGCTCACGCACTGGCGGTGCACCAGGTCGCGGACCGAGTCGGCCACCGACTGCGGATCGCGCAGGTCGACCGAACGGTAGTCAATGCGCTGCAGCAGCGACTGGATGTCATCCTGGCTGGCCTGCGGCATGGCCTGTTGCAGGCGCGGGCGCAGGATCTCACGGAAGGCCTCGGTGTCATGCGGCGACAGCGCCAGTGCGCGGACCTTGAAGTCTTCCGGCAGCAGGCCATCGCCGAGCAGGCGCAGCAGTGAGGGGAACAGGTAGCGTTGGGCAAGGTCGCCAGTGGCGCCAAACAGGAAGAGGGTGTCGTGCATCGCTCGAGTTTCAGATCCGGGTGACATCGTTGTCAATCGCTTCTCGTCTATGTTCTCGGGGGTGTTGCTGGTGGCGCTGTCCGATTGCTGCAGGTGCAACATGAACAGGCGCGTACCCGCCCATCATGGGCCAAACACCGCTGCAATCGGGAGACTGTCGTCTCATCCGCGCACACCGGTGAAGACCGAACCAAGGATACTGCCACGTGAAAACGTTTACATGGCAGAATGCGCAGACTGTATTCGATTGCAGTGGTCGCCGTCATGCGGCACCACGCCATCGACCTGCCATCGGGAGGGCCGAAGGCAGTTCCGCACAACAGCCCGGAGAACGGGCGGACTGGAATGGGTGATATGGCAAAAGTGCAGTTGCAGGGCGTGCGCAAGGTGTACGACAACGGCCAGGTGGCCGTGCAGGGAGCCACCTTCGAAGTGGCCGACGGCGAATTGATGGTGCTGGTGGGACCGTCCGGCTGCGGCAAGTCGACCCTGCTGCGCATGGTGGCGGGCCTGGAAGAGATCAGCGGAGGCACCCTGACCATTGGCGACAGGGTGGTCAACGACGTGGCCCCCAAGGACCGTGACATCGCCATGGTGTTCCAGAGCTATGCCCTGTACCCGCACATGACCGTGGCCGAGAACCTGGCCTTCGGGCTGAAGCTGCGTGGCCACGACAAGGCGACCATCGCCAAGCGGGTCAACGAGGCGGCACAGACTCTGGGCCTGACCGAGATGCTGGACAAGCTGCCCAAGGCCATGTCCGGCGGCCAGCGCCAGCGCGTGGCGCTGGGGCGCGCACTGGTGCGCGAGCCGGCGGTGTTCCTGCTGGATGAGCCGCTGTCCAACCTGGACGCCAAGCTGCGCCACAGCGTGCGCACGGAAATCGCGCAGCTGCATCGCAAGCTCGGCACCACCATGATCTACGTGACCCACGATCAGGTTGAAGCGATGACCCTGGGGCAGCGCATCGTAGTGCTCAAGGACGGCATCATCCAGCAGATCGACACGCCGATGGCGCTGTACGACCGCCCGGCCAATCTGTTCGTGGCCGGCTTCCTTGGCAGTCCGGCGATGAACGTGCTGCGTGGCACGCTGGAACGCGGCAGCGAAGGGCTGGTGGTGGCACAGGCGTCGCTGCGTGCGCCGCTCGGCGATGCAACAGTGGATGCGGCGTGGGTTGGCAAGTCGATTGCCGTGGGCGTGCGCCCGGAGCATCTGCAGCCGGCAGTGGCCGGTAGTGCGCAAGGCTTCGATGCCGAGATTGAAGGCATTGAACCGGTCGGCAACGAGATCTTCGTCAACATGCGCCACGGCGATCAGGCGCTGGTGATGCGCGTGGCACCGCAGGTGCTGCCGGCGGTGGGGGAATCGATCCGGGTGGCGATCCAGCCACAGGGGCTGCATTTCTTTGATGCCGAGTCTGGCGAGCGGTTGAATCACGACGCGTGATCGCGCAGGTCACGACCAACGGTCGTGACCTACCGGGGCTGCCTCATGGGTGGGTCACGACCGTTGGTCGTGACGCCGGTTCAGCGCGCCAACCCGTCCAACAACGGCACGGAATGCGCCTCCATACCGCCCACACTCAACGCGCCCTCGGCCAGCTCCAACGGCAACACCGCCAGCACCAGATCACCGGCCACGCTGGCCACGGTCCCGATCGCGGCATCGTTCTGTTCCACTGACGCCCCACTGGCCGCGCCGTCGCCCACGCGCAGCAACTGCAGCGCACGCTTGGCCTTGCCCAGGAAGTGCGTGCGCGCCACGATCTCCTGGCCCGGGTAGCAGCCCTTTTTCACGCTGTAGCCGTTCAACCGGTCCAGGCCCAGCTGCTGCGGCGTCCAGGCTTCCAGTTGATCAGCCTCCAGGCGGGGCAGCCCGTAGCGCAGGTCGGACTGACGCCAGGCCAGTGCAAAGCTCGCGTCTTCAGCCAGCGTCGCCTCGGCGGGGCCGATCCACAGCGAGCGCGGCAACGCGTCGCTGCCGACATCCAGCTCCAGGATCTGGTCATTCTGCGCAAATGCGGCCCCGCTGGCCGTCTCCGGCGCAGTGAAGCTGCCGGCAACGCTCAGGTCATCGCGCAGTTCCACTTTCAACTTGCGGCGGAACACGAAGCGCTGCAACTGCGACGCAATCGCATCCACATCGCCATCCGCCAGCACCAGCATTACGTGATCGTCCTCGACCCGCAGCAGCTGGAACACCGCCAGCGTGCGGCCTTTCGGGCTCAGCCAGGCGCTCCACTGCCAGTGCCGTAGGGGCAGGGCGGTGACGTCGTTGGCGAACTGGGCCTGGGCAAACACCACGGCATCGGGGCCGCGCAGGCTGAGCAGACGGTGACCGGGAAGACGCGTAAACGCGCCGGTAAGACCATTGGATGGCAGGGGCAGGTTGTCAGGCACGTGAACGGGGTCTAAAATTTGTGCGTTGCGAGACCACCCATGATAGGCCAAACAACCCCCACTCCCGACGTCGAACCTGAAGCCCCGCTGGTACCGGAGGAGCATGCGCTCGTCCCGACCCCGGCACCGGCTCCGGAATTTGGCGGCCGCGGCGGACTCGATCCGGTGCGGTATGGCGATTGGGAGAAAAACGGACGCTGCATCGATTTCTGATCAGCATTGAGCCAACGCGGCATTGCGCCGCCCAGCCGAGACAACGAGCCCAGCGAATGGCCGCCAGAGAACGTCCCCTTTCCCCGCACCTTCAGGTGTATCGCTGGCAGATCCAGATGGCCACCTCGATTCTTCATCGAGCGACCGGCATCTTTCTGTCTGTTGGAGCCCTGATCATCGCCGGCGGCCTGCTCGCCCTGATGATGGGTCCTGAATCCTGGAACTGCTTCACCGGTCACGCCGGTGCTTGGTATGGAAAGCTGTTCCTGTTCGCATGGACGTGGTCGTTTGCCTATCACTTCTGCAATGGCATCCGCCATATCGTGCAGGACTTCGCCATTGGCTTCAGCATCCCGGCCTTCGTGCGCAGCAGCTGGATCTCGGTGTTTGCCTCGCTGGTGATCACCGCGCTGGTCTGGGCCTATGTGTTCGTCGGAGGTGCCGCATGAGCAAGTTCCGTACTCCGCTGAAGAACGTGCGTGGCCTGGGTGCCGCCAAGACCGGCACCGAGCACTTCGTGCACCAGCGCCTGACTGCCACTGCGCTGATTCCGCTGACCCTGTGGTTCCTGGTGTTCGTGCTGAGCCTGGTCGGTTCGGACTACGCGGCCGCCACCGAAGCGGTGTCCAAGCCTTGGAATGCAGTGCTGCTGGTCGGCTTCCTGATCGCCATGTTCTGGCATGCGCAGCTCGGCCTGCAGGTCGTGCTGGAAGACTACATCCACAACTCGCTGCTGGCCCTGGCGCTGCAGACCACGGTGAAGTTCATCGCCGTGCTCGGCGCGATCGTCAGTGTTTTTGCGGTCGCCCGCATTGCGCTCGGCGTTGCCTGAGTCCAGGCACCAAGACAGGAATCCAGATTAGATGTCCGCTTACAAGATTACTGAACACAAGTACGACATGGTCGTGGTCGGTGCCGGCGGTGCCGGTCTGCGCGCCACGTTCGGGCTTGCCGCCAAGGGCCTGCAGACGGTCTGCCTGACCAAAGTCTTCCCGACCCGCTCGCACACCGTGGCCGCGCAGGGCGGTATCTCCGCCGCGCTGGGCAACATGGGCGAAGACGACTGGCGCTACCACTTCTACGACACCATCAAGGGCTCGGACTGGCTGGGCGACCAGGACGCCATCGAGTACATGTGCCGTGAGGCCATTCCGGCCATCATCGAGCTGGAACACTACGGCGTGCCGTTCAGCCGTACCGAAGAGGGCAAGATCTACCAGCGCCCGTTCGGTGGCATGACCACCAAGTACGGCGAAGGCCCGGCGGCGCAGCGTACCTGCGCGGCGGCTGACCGTACCGGCCACGCCATGCTGCACACGCTGTACCAGCAGTCGCTGAAGCACGACGCGCGCTTCATGATCGAGTACTTCGCGCTGGACCTGATCTTCGATGAAGAAGGTGCCTGCCGCGGCGTGCTGGCGCTGGACATGGCCGATGGTTCGCTGCACCTGTTCCGCGCCCAGGGCGTGGTGCTGGCCACCGGCGGTTACGGCCGCGCCTACTTCAGCGCCACCTCGGCGCACACCTGCACCGGCGACGGTGGCGGCCTGGCCATGCGTGCCGGCATCGCCATGCAGGACATGGAGTTCGTGCAGTTCCACCCGACCGGCATCTACGGTGCCGGCTGCCTGATCACCGAGGGTGTCCGCGGTGAAGGCGGCATTCTGCGCAACAGCAACGGCGAGCGCTTCATGGAGCGCTATGCACCGCACTACAAGGATCTGGCGTCGCGCGACGTGGTCGCCCGTTCCATGACCATCGAAATCCGCGAAGGCCGCGGCGTTGGCGAGCACAAGGATCACATCCTGCTCGACCTGACCCACCTCGGCCCGGGCGTGATCGACGAAAAGCTGCCCGGTATCGCCGAAAGCGCCCGCATCTTCGCCGGCGTCGACGTGCACAAGCAGCCGATCCCGGTCATCCCGACCGTGCACTACAACATGGGCGGCATTCCGACCAACTTCCACGGTGAAGTGGTGCGCAAGGTCGGCGACAACAACGATGCCGTGGTGCCGGGCCTGTACGCGATCGGCGAAGCCGCCTGCGTGTCGGTGCATGGTGCCAACCGCCTCGGTTCGAACTCGCTGCTCGACCTGGTGGTGTTCGGTCGTGCGGTGGCCAACCGCTGCGCGGAAACCATCAAGCCGGGTGCGGCGCACAAGCCGCTCGCTTCGGACGCCTGCGACAAGGCGCTGGGCCTGCTCGACAAGCTGCGTTACGCCAACGGCGACACCCCGACCTCGGTGATCCGCGACAACATGCAGCGCACCATGCAGGCGGACGCGGCCGTGTTCCGCACCAGCCAGACGCTGAAGGAAGGCTGCGAGAAGATGGCCACCGTGTTCGATTCGTTCCAGGACGTGAAGGTCAGCGATCGCTCGCTGGTCTGGAACTCCGATCTGATCGAGACCTACGAGCTGAACAACCTGCTGCTCAACGCAGTGGCAACGATCAACTCGGCCGAACAGCGCAAGGAAAGCCGCGGCGCACACGCGCACGAGGACTTCCCGGACCGCGACGACGTCAACTGGCACAAGCACACGCTGGTGCACGTGGACGACAAGGGCAAGTGCAGCTTCGACTACCGTCCGGTGCACATGTACACGCTGACCGATGAGGTTGCCGTGGTGCCGCCGAAGCCGCGCGTGTACTGATCGCGATCCCGACTACCGAGCATCCGCGCCTTCGGGAGCGGGCCGCCTGAGCCAACGAGAACAGCCATGGCCGAGTTTTCCCTGCCAAAGAATTCCAAGATCACGAAGGGCAAGCACTTCCCCGCCAAGACCGGCGGCAAGAACCTGCGCACCTTCAAGGTCTACCGCTGGAGTCCTGATGACGACAGCAATCCGCGCACCGACACCTACGAGATCGATCTGGACGCTTGCGGCCCGATGGTTCTGGACGCGCTGATCAAGATCAAGAATGAAATTGATCCGACCCTGACCTTCCGTCGTTCGTGCCGCGAGGGCATCTGCGGTTCGTGCGCGATGAACATCGACGGCACCAACACGCTGGCCTGCACCCGCGCCATTGCCGACTGCGGCAAGGCCGAAGTGCCGATCTACCCGCTGCCGCACATGAGCGTGGTCAAGGACCTGGTGCCGGACCTGACCCACTTCTACGCGCAGTACGCCTCGATCAAGCCGTGGATCCGCACCCAGACCCCGGCTCCGCCGGACCGTGAGCGCCTGCAGTCGCCGGACGACCGCAAGAAGCTGGACGGCCTGTACGAGTGCATCCTGTGCGCCTGCTGCTCGACCAGCTGCCCGAGCTACTGGTGGAATGGCGAGCGTTACCTGGGCCCGGCGATCCTGCTGCAGGCCTACCGCTGGATCATCGACTCGCGCGATGAAGACACCGGTGCGCGCTTGGACGATCTGGAAGATCCGTTCAAGCTGTACCGCTGCCACACCATCATGAACTGCGCCCGGACCTGCCCGAAGGGCCTGAACCCGGCGCTGGCCATTGCCGAGATCAAGAAGCTGATGATGGCGCGCCGCGCCTGATGATGGCCGGGTTGTCCGGCACCGCGGTGACACGCACGGCGTGTCACTACGGGGCGCAACCGTGTAGGGACACGCCATGCGTGTCCTCGCTGCAATGATCGAAACCGGCAAATGGACGAACAGACCCTCCTGAAAAAACTCCGCTGGCGCTGCCGCCGCGGCATGCGCGAACTGGACCAGCTGTTCGAGCGTTACCTCGACCGCGAATGGGGTACTGCGCCCACAGAAGAACGCGAGGTTTTCCTGTTCCTGCTCGACTGCGAGGACGATAAGTTGTGGCGCTGGTTCATGGGATACGAACAGTGCCCGCATGCCCATGCCGTCCCGCTCATGGAAAAGATCCGCGCCCTGCCGGCTTGATTGGCGTCCTTCGCGCTGGCAGTGCGCCGCGCATGCGCTGCTGGCGCTGCTGATGCCGCTGGCTGTGCTGGGCAGCGGCCTCCCCGAACCTTGGCGCTGGCCGGCCGCGCTGCTGGCCACTGCCTGGGCGGCAGGGCAGGGCTGGCACCATGCCCGACGTCCTGCCTGCCGCATCGTCATCTGCGCCGGCGATGCCCCGGTGACCGTCAACGGCGAGCCGGTGGATGACGTGTCCCTGCAGGACCGGGGCTGGCTGCTGCAACTGCGCTGGCGCACGGGTGGGCACCGCCATGCCCGCCTGTTCTGGCCCGACACCCTGCCACCGGCCGCGCGACGTGAACTGCGACTGGCCGTGCGGGCCCACTGCATTTCCCGTTCACGCCCGGCAGTGGCACCATAGTGTGAATTGTCCGGCGTACCTGCATGTTCAAACCCATTCCTGTAGCCATCGGCCTGCGTTACCTGCGGGCCAAACGCCGCAACGGCTTCATCTCCTTCATTTCGATGGCCTCGATCCTGGGTATTGCCCTGGGCGTGACCGTGCTGATCACCACGCTGGCGGTGATGAGTGGGTTCCAGAAGGAAATCCGCGACCGCCTGCTGCAGATGACCGCGCACACCACGGTCACCACCGACGGTGCGCCGATGTCTGACTGGCAGCATGCGGTGGAGGTGGCGCGCAAGGACCCGCGGGTCGCCGGTGCCGCGCCGTATATCGAAATCCAGGCCATGCTCAGTGGCCCGCGCGTGCAGGGAGCGATCGTGCAGGGCATTGACCCGGCACAGGAACCGGCCGTGTCGGTGATCAACCAGAAGGTCAAGAAAGGCAGCTACGACAGCCTGACCCCCGGCAGCTACAACCTGCTGGTCGGCAAGGAGCTGGCGCTGTGGCTGGGCGTGGATGTCGGCGACACCGTGCTGGTGACCCTGGCCGAAGTGCAGGGCACTCCCGTCGGTGCGATGCCCCGGCTGAAGCGCTTCACCGTCAGCGGCATCTTCGAGGCCGGTTACAACGAAATCGACCGTGGCGTGGCCTACGCCAACATGGACGACCTGGAACGCGTGCTGCGCATCGACGGCGTCACCGGCGTGCGCCTGAAGCTGCACGACATGGACAAGGCCTTCGACGTCGGTTACGACCTGGCGCGAGGGCTGGGCGGTGCCTACCGGGTCAGCGATTGGACCCAGCAGAATGCCAACCTGTATCACTCGCTGCGCATGGAAAAGGTGGTGATGGGCATCCTGCTCTCGCTGATCATCGCCATGGGCGCGTTCAACCTGGTGTCGTCGCAGGTGATGCTGGTCACCGACAAGCAGGCGGACATCGCGATTCTGCGCACGCTCGGCCTGACCCCCGGCGGGGTGATGCAGGTGTTCATGGTGCAGGGCTCGTTGATCGGCATCATCGGCACCGTGCTCGGCGTGGTCGGCGGCATCACTCTTACGTTGAACCTGGAGCGCATCCTGGAGCTGATCGAGTCGGTGTTCCAGGTCAAGCTGCTGCCGGAAGACGTCTACTACATCACCGGGCTGCCGACTGATATGCAGACCCCGGACATCGTCATCATCACCGTGGTTGCGCTGGCCATGAGCTTCCTCGCCACCCTGTACCCCGCGTGGCGCGCTGCCCGCACCCAGCCGGCCGAGGCCCTGCGTTATGAATGAGCCGATCAACCGCGGCGACGAAGTGATCCGGGCCCAGGGCCTGGCCAAAACCTATGCCGAAGGGCGCATGCAGACCCCGGTGTTCAAAGGCCTGGACCTGACCGTCACCGCTGGCGAAACCGTGGCGATCATCGGTGCCTCCGGTGCCGGCAAAAGCACGCTGCTGCACCTGCTGGGTGGGCTGGACACCCCGACTGCCGGCGAAGTGTTCGTGACCGGGCAGCAGATGTCGGCGCTGTCGGACGGCCAGCGTGGCCGCCTCCGCAACGCCGCGCTGGGCTTCGTATACCAGTTCCACCACCTGCTGCCGGAATTCACCGCGCTGGAAAACGTGATGATGCCGGTGCTGTTGAATGGTCGCGAGGTCGCCGATGCCAAGGCGCGTGCCGAAGCACTGCTGGAGTCGGTCGGGCTGGGACACCGCCTCACCCACAAGCCCGGTGAGCTGTCCGGCGGCGAGCGTCAGCGCGCTGCCGTGGCCCGCGCGCTGGTCAACCGCCCCGCCTGCGTGCTGGGTGACGAGCCCACCGGCAACCTGGATGACAAGACCGCCGGCACCGTGTTCGAGCTGATGCTGGAGCTCAATCGCGCCCACCACACCAGCCTGGTCCTGGTCACCCACGACCGCAGCCTGGCTCGCCGTCTGGATCGCGTGCTGGAACTGCGCGAAGGCCGTCTGCACGCGCTGGCGCACAGCGAGGTCTGATCTGGAAGCTGAATGACCGGTTCATGACAGCGCCGGGTGGCGGTTTTCCGGTGCATGATCCGTCTATTCATCACAAACGGAGGTGTGCCATGAAGTCGCTGATCGCAGTTGCTGCCCTGAGCCTGACCCTTGCCGCCTGTTCCAGCACCGGTCGCCTGAGCACCGCGGACAAGCTGGAGCTGTACCGTGCCCACGCGGGTGCGCCGCAGCCGGACCTGCAGTACTTCGGTTCACTCAACGGTTGGACCGAACTGGGCGACAGTGCGCTGGCGGTGTGGACCCGCCCCAGCGAGGCCTATCTGCTCGAACTGCGTGGCCCCTGTGATGGCCTGAGCTACGCGCCGGCGATCGGGTTGACCAGCCAGATGGGCCGGGTGTCCTCGCGCTTCGACAAGGTGCTGGTGCGCGACACCACCGGCGGCCCGCGCGTGCCGTGCTTCATCAGCAGCATCCGCAAACTCGACGTGCCCGCGCTGCGGGCGTCGGAGAAGGAGCGTCGCAAGGCCGACATAGCCGAGCGCGAAGCCACGACGTGAGGTTGCCGCACGACCAACGGTCGTGCGCTACCGCGGTAGGTGACGACCGTTGGTCGTCACGCCGATCAACCTTCGGGGGTAAACCCGGCCGGCTTTTCCGCGCCACCCGCAAACAGGAACTTCTCCAGTTCCTTCTCCAGAAACGCGCGATGCTCCGGATTGCGCGGCGACAGCCGGTTCTCATTGATCAACATGGTCTGATGCGCCAGCCATGCGGCCCAGGCGCTATTGCCGATGCCGTTGAAGATGCGCTGGCCCAGTTCGCCCGGGTAGGGCACGAAGTCCAGGCCTTCGGTGTCGCGTTGTTCTTTCTGGCAGAAAACGGTGCGGGACATGGGATTACTCAAGAGAAAGCAGAAGTTTGCGGATCGGGGCCGGCAGGCCCAGTGAACCCAACGCGGTGGGAGCGACCCAGCGCAGGCGCTCATTGTCGCCCAGCCCGTCGCGCAGGGCGACCGGGCCCAGCTGCAGCACCTGCAGGTGCAGCCGGTAGTGGCTGAAGGTGTGTTGCAGCACCGGCAGCGGCTCGGCCAGTTCCAGCGCGCCCTCTACATGGGCGTCAAACCAGTCCTGCAGCGCCGGGCCGCTGTCGGCCTGCGGCAGCGTCCATAACTGCGCCCAGATGCCGGTATCCGGGCGCTTGCCGAGCAGGATGTGGCCGCGCGCATCGCGCAGCAGCAGGGCGGTGGCCTCGCGTTCGGGCAGGGTCTTGCCCGGCTTCGGCGTCGGCAGCTGTTCCACCCGGCCGTCGCGACGCGCCACGCAGTCGTCGGTGAGCGGGCAGATCACGCAGGCGGGCCTGGCGCGGGTGCAGACCGTTGCGCCCAGGTCCATCTGCGCCTGGGTGTAGTCGGCCAATCGGCCGTCGGGAACCTGGGAGACATGTTCGTTGGCCAGCGCCCACAGCACTTTCTCCACGGCCGGCAGGCCGGGGAAGCCCTCGATGCCATGGAAGCGGCTCATCACCCGCTTCACGTTGCCATCGAGGATGGCGAAACGGTCATTCCAGGCCTGGCTGAGAATCGCGCCAGCGGTACTGCGGCCGATGCCGGGCAGCGCCAGCAGCGCGTCGAAATCGCGGGGCAGGTCACCGCCATGCAGTTCCACGCAGCGCTGTGCGGCAGCATGCAGATTGCGCGCGCGTGCGTAGTAGCCCAGCCCCGCCCATTGCGCCATCACGTCGTCATTGCTGGCGGCGGCGAGGTCGGGCAGGGTGGGGAAGTGCTCCAGAAAGCGCAGGAAGTACGGAATGACCGTGGCCACCTGGGTCTGCTGCAGCATGATCTCCGACAGCCACACCCGGTAAGGCGTGCGCGGATGCTGCCAGGGCAGGTCATGCCGCCCATGGTCGTCAAACCAGGGCAGCAACCGCCCAACGAAGACATCGCCCCCCGTAGAGCCACGCCCTGCGTGGCTGACCGCGCGCATCAACCACTCAACGCTTCGGGCAACAACGCATCCACGAACGCTTCCGGATCAAACACACGCAGATCTTCCGGGCGCTCGCCAATGCCGGCAAACCGGATCGGAATCCCGAACTCACGCGCCAGCGCGAACACCACGCCGCCCTTGGCGGTGCCGTCCAGCTTGGTCACCACCAGGCCGGTCACGGTGACCACGGCATGGAACTGGCGCAGCTGCGACAGCGCGTTCTGGCCGGTGGTGCCATCAATCACCATCAGCACTTCATGCGGTGCGGCGGGGTCGATCTTGCCCAGCACGCGGCGGATCTTGCCCAGTTCGTTCATCAGCCCGCCCTGGGTATGCAGGCGGCCGGCGGTATCGGCAATCAGCACACTGGTGCCCCGCGCCTTGCCGGCCTGCAGTGCGTCGAACGCCACCGACGCGGCGTCAGCGTTTTGGCCCTGGGCGACTACGGCCACGCCGTTGCGTTCGCCCCAGGCCTGCAACTGGGCCACGGCGGCCGCGCGGAAGGTATCACCCGCAGCCAGCATCAGGCTGTGGCCCTCATCCTTGAAGCGCTTGGCCAGCTTGCCGATGGTGGTGGTCTTGCCGACGCCATTGACGCCGACGGTCAGCACCACGAACGGCTTGGCGTTGCGGTCGATGACCAGCGGCTGGGACACCGGCTGCAGGATGGCGATCAGTTCGGCGCGCAGCGCGGCCTGCAGGGCGCGCGCGTCGGCGAACTCACGTGCCTTCATGCGCTTGCGCAGGCCTTCCACCAGTGCGGTGGTGGCGGTAACGCCGACGTCGGCGGTGATCAGCGCGGTTTCGATCTCATCCAGCAGGTCGTCGTCGAGCTTGGGATTGCGCGAGAACAGGCTGCCCACGCTACGTGCGAACACGCTGTTGCGCAGGCGGTCACGCCAGCCGGATTTGCCAGGGGCGGCCGGGGCGACCTCGTCGGTGACCTCCGGGGTGGCCAGCGGCTGGGCGGCTTCCTGGACGATTTCGGTGGCAACCACGACCGGGGCGGTGGTCTGCACGGCCGGTTCGAGGGCGGGGGCGGCTTCGACCGGGGGGTGTTCCGGGATGGGGTCCGGCGTCACGTCCTCCGTCTGCGGGGCCGCGCCGGGAAACGCGGCCGCCAGCTCTTCGGCCGAATAATGCTGGGTCTTGGGCGCGTCCTGCGGCGCGTCCTGGGGCTTCTTGCGGCGGAAAAAACTGAGCATGGGCAAAAGGTGCTGATATTCAGAGGGATATGCTACCACCCGGGCCTGTCCGGCCCGCGTGCATTCAAGTTCCGTGGCCGGGTGCCGTTAACAGCCACGGAGGACCGCATCGTGCCGGTCCAGGGGGCATCGCATGAGCAGCATCATGGCCATTGCCGGCAGTGGCATGCGCGCCGCCCAGCAGGGTGTGCAGGTCGCCGCGCACAACGTGGCCAATCTGCCAACCCCCGATGCCCAGCGGCTGCAGCTGCAGCGCAGTACCGCCGCCGAGGGTGGGGTGCAGACGTCGGTCGGCACCACCGTCGAAGACCCCGCCGCGCCTGTGGCCGACCTGCTCGCCGCGCGCACCGAGGTGCTGGCGTTCAAGGCCAACGCGATGGTGCTGCGGCGTGCTGATGAGATGCTGGGAAGTCTGTTCGACCAGCGCGCCTGACGGCGACGCACGACCAACGGTCGTGCGCTACCGGTTCCACCCCGATATTGGTCGGTGTAACCCGGTAGGTACCGACCGTTGGTCGGTACGCCTTACGCCGACAATTCCAACAACAGCTTGTTCAACCGCCGCACATACGCAGCCGGGTCCTTCAGCGAATCGCCCGCGGCCAGCGCCGCCTGATCGAAAAGCACGCGGCTGAGGTCGTCAAACCGGCCACTGTCGGTTTCCTGGTCCAGCTTGCCGATCAGCGGGTGGCCCGGGTTGAACTCGAACACCGGCTTGCTGTCCGGCACCTTCTGCCCGCTGGCTTCCAGGATCTGGCGCATCTGCAGGCCAAGATCCTGCTCGCCAATCGCCAGAATGGCCGGCGAATCGGTCAGGCGGTGCGACACACGTACATCAGCAACTTCGCCGCCCAGTGCGGTCTTCAGTCGTTCCACCAGCGCCTGCTTGTCCTTGGCGGCTTCTTCCTGGGCCTGCTTGTCCTCGGCGCTTTCCAGTGCGCCCAGATCCAGGTCGCCACGGGCGACGTCGACGAACGACTTGCCGTCGAACTCGGTCAGGTAGCCCATCAGCCACTCGTCGATGCGGTCGGTGAGCAGCAGCACTTCGATGCCCTTCTTGCGGAACACTTCCAGGTGCGGGCTGTCCTTGACCTGGGTATGGCTCTCGCCGGTGAGGTAATAGATCTTGTCCTGGCCCTCGACCATGCGCCCGATGTAATCGGCCAGCGACACGCTCTGCTCGCCGCTGGCGTCATGGGTGGAGGCGAAGCGCAGCAGGCCGGCGACCTTTTCGCGGTTGCCGTAGTCCTCGGCCGGACCTTCCTTCAGCACCTGACCGAACTGCTTCCAGAACCCGGCATAGACCTCGGGCTTGTCGCTGGCCAGCTTTTCCAGCATGTCCAGCGAGCGTTTGGTCAGCGCGGACTTCATCGAGTCGATGACCGGGCCGCTCTGCAGGATCTCGCGCGAGACATTCAGCGACAGGTCGTTGGAATCGACCACGCCCTTGATGAAGCGCAGGTACAGCGGCAGGAACTGCTCGGCCTGGTCCATCACGAACACGCGCTGCACGTACAGCTTCAGGCCCTTGGGCGCGTCGCGGTGATACAGATCAAACGGGGCGTGGCCGGGCACGTACAGCAGCGAGGTGTACTCGAGCTTGCCTTCAACCTTGTTGTGGCTCCAGGCCAGCGGATCCTGATGGTCGTGGGCGGCGTGCTTGTAGAACTCCTGGTACTCGGCGTCGCTGATCTCGGTGCGCGGACGGGTCCACAGCGCGCTGGCGCGGTTGACGGTTTCCCATTCAACTTCGGCCGGGGCGTCTTCGCCGTGGTGTTCCTTGACCATCTGGATCGGCAGGCCGATGTGGTCGGAATACTTTTTGATGATGCCGCGCAGACGCCAGCCATCGGCAAAGTCCTGCTGGTCGTCCTTCAGATGCAGGACGATGCGGGTGCCGCGGTCGGCCTTGTCGATGGTCTCGACCTCGAAGTCGCCTTCGCCGCGCGAGGACCAGTGCACGCCTTCGCTGGCGGGCAGGCCGGCGCGACGGGAATACACGTCCACCTGGTCGGCGACGATGAAGGCGCTGTAGAAGCCGACGCCGAACTGGCCGATCAGCTGCGAGTCCTTCTTCTGGTCGCCGGAGAGCTGACGCAGGAAGTCACCGGTGCCGGACTTGGCGATGGTGCCGAGGTGGGCAATGGCGTCGTCACGGCTCATGCCGATGCCGTTGTCGTCGATGGTCAGGGTGTGCGCGACGGGGTCGAAGCTGACCTGGATGCGCAGCTCGCCACCGTTTTCCAGCAATGCGGGCTGGGTGAGCGCTTCAAAGCGCAGCTTGTCGGCGGCGTCGGCGGCGTTGGAGATCAGCTCGCGAAGGAAGATTTCCTTGTTGGAGTACAGCGAGTGGATCATCAGCTGCAGCAGCTGCTTCACTTCGGTCTGGAAGCCCAGGGTCTGTTTCTGGCTTGGCTCGGTCATGGGGCGATGCTCCTTGAGGTCGATGGCGCGCAACGCGCGGCGGCTGGCTCAAGGGGTAGGGATGGATTGTCCCGTTTTCAAGCGGGCGCGGCACGGTATCCTCCCCGCCATGAAACCACGCTCCTCCGCCCCCACCCCGATGGGCCAGGTCCGCATCATCGGCGGCAAATGGCGCAACACTAAATTGCCCGTCCCGATGTCCCCGGGCCTGCGCCCGAGCAGCGACCGGGTTCGCGAGACCCTGTTCAACTGGCTGATGCCCAAGCTGGGCGGGGCGCGGGTGCTGGACCTGTTCGCCGGCAGTGGTGCCCTGGGGCTGGAGGCGATGTCCCGTGGGGCCGCGCAGGCGACTTTGGTCGAGCGTGACGGCGCGCTGTGCCGCCAGCTGCGGGAATCGGTGGCGAAGCTGGGCGCGCAGGACCAGGTCCAGGTGGCCCAGGCCGACGCGCTGCAGTGGCTGGCGCAGCCGGCGACGGGGCAGGCGGACATCGTGTTCGTGGACCCGCCGTTCGCCGCAGGGCTGTGGGAGGGCGTGCTGGCGGGGCTGGGGCCGCATCTGGCGGCCGACGCGTGGCTGTACCTCGAGTCGCCGGGCGACAACGTGCCCACGGTGCCGGCCCCGTGGCTGCTGCACCGCGAGGGCGGGACCCGGGAGGTCCGTTTTGCCCTGTACAGGCGCGCCGCTGCTACACTTTCACCAGATCACAACAGCGTAGCTGCCGTATGACCGTGGCCAACCGCCGCATTGCCGTGTACCCGGGCACTTTCGATCCGATCACCAATGGTCACATCGACCTGGTGAACCGGGCCGCGCCGTTGTTCGAGAAGGTGGTGGTGGGGGTGGCGCAGAGCCCGTCGAAGGGGCCGACGCTGCCGCTGGAGCTGCGGGTGTCGCTGGCCCGCGATGCGCTGGCCCACCACAAGAACGTGGAAGTGCGCGGCTTCGATACGCTGCTGGCACATTTCGTACGTTCGGTGCAGGGCGGCATCCTGCTGCGCGGCTTACGCGCAGTGTCCGACTTTGAATACGAATTCCAGATGGCCAGCATGAACCGCCATCTGATTCCGGAGGTGGAGACCCTGTTTCTCACCCCGGCCGAGCAGCACAGCTTCATTTCGTCGTCGCTGGTCCGCGAGATCGCCCGTCTGGGCGGCGACGTGTCCGGCTTCGTGCCGGCGTCGGTGCTGGAGGCACTGCGCAAGGTGCGCGAGGCGAAAGCGGGCGCGTCGTAACATCTGTCACACCCTGTCATTCACATTCCAAGCATTACCAGAGGGAGGAAACCCATGAACAACACCATGCGTGCCATGCTGATCGCGTCGTTCGCGCTGGCCTTCACCGCCTGCAAGAAGGAAGAAGCCGCACCGGTCGCCGAAGCCCAGCAGGCGCTGGTCGCCCCGGCCAAGGACGACGATGCAGGCTGGAAGAAGTACCTGCAGGCCGTGGCCATCCAGAACATGGGCAACATTTCCAACAGCCCGTTCCTGTACTACCTCTCGCCGGAATCGGATCCGGAGTTCCAGGCCAAGTACGACCGTCAGGTGGAAAGCGCCACCGCCGCTGTCGCCCGTGGCGTGCAGCCGGGCAACATGCTGGCCTTCGGTTCGTCGGCTTCCTCGAAGATGGCCGACATGATCCAGGCCGTGTTCAAGGACGTCGGCGCGGACTCGATGAAGGGTGTCCGCGTGGTGTTCATCGGCCAGGCCGCTGACAACGCCCGCGTGCAGTCGATCGTGCAGCCGACCGGTGCCGAGTACATTTTCGTCGAAGCCAAGTAAGCCGTGCCCTGGCGGCCACGCTTTCGGGCGTGGCCCGGGCGGTTTCCCTGCGGGAGCCGCCGATGACCGGCCAGCGCCACGGCGTTGGCCGGCTTTCCTCTGCCGGCACTGGCGTGGAGTAACGCCATGTCGCTGAAAATCAACGAGCTCTGCGTCAACTGTGACGTATGCGAGCCGGCCTGTCCCAACCAGGCCATTTCGATGGGTGAAACCATCTACGTGATCGACCCTGCACGCTGCACGGAATGCGTGGGGCACTTCGACGAACCGCAGTGCGTGGTCGTCTGCCCGGTGGAATGCATCGATCCCGATCCGGACATTCCGGAAACCCAGGAACAATTGCTGGCCAAGCTGTTTGGGCTGCAGCGTGATCATCCCGAACTCTATGTGGAGTCTCCGTCCGAATGAAAACCCCGTCGCGTCGCTGGTTGTTGCTGGTCCTGCTGTGGACCCCGTTTGCCTGGGCGGCACAGCCGGCCGCCACCACGCTGGCGAAGCACCCTGACGGTGCTGCCATCGCCAGTGGTCACCACCTGGCCACGGAAGCGGGCATGGAGATCCTGGCCAAGGGCGGCAATGCGTTCGATGCAGCGGTGGCGGTGTCTTCGACCCTGGCGGTGGTGGAGCCGATCAGCTCCGGCTTGGGCGGCGGTGGCTTCTTCCTGCTGCACGACGCGAGCACCGGCAAGGACGTGATGCTGGACGCGCGCGAGACCGCGCCGGCGGCGGCAACGCCTGCAGCCTTCCTGGACAAGAACGGCAACCTGGACCGAGACCGCTCGGTCAACGGTGCGTGGTCGGCGGGGATTCCCGGTCTGCCGGCGGCGCTGGTGGAACTGTCGGCCAAGCACGGCAAACTGCCGCTGCAGACCTCGCTGGCCCCGGCGATCCGGATCGCGCGTGACGGCTTCCCGGTCTATGCGCGCATGGCCAAGGGCTATGCGTCACGCCGCGAGGTAATGGAGCGTTACCCCGGAACGCGCGAGGTGTACCTGCGCAACGGCAAGCCGATTGCCGAAGGCGACGTGTTCAAGCAGCCGGAGCTTGCGCAGACGCTGGAGCGCCTCGCGGCCGGTGGTTTTGACGGCTTCTATAAGGGTCAGACCGGCAAGCTGCTGCTGGCCGGGGTAAAGCAGGCGGGCGGGCGCTGGACGGCGGAAGAGCTGGCCGGCTACCGCGTGAAGCAGCGCGAACCGATCGTGTTCAACTACCGCGACTGGAAGATCACCACGGCGTCGCCGCCGTCGTCCGGTGGCATCGCGCTGGCGTCGATGCTGCAGATTCTGGAAGGCTGGGACATCAAGCAGATGGATGCGGCGCACCGTACGCATCTGGTGGTGGAAGCGATGCGCCGTGCGTTCCGTGACCGCACCTTCTTCCTGGGCGATCCGGACTTCGTGCAGATTCCGCAGAAGGTGCTGACCAGCAAGGATTACGCGCAGGGCCTGCGCGCGACCATCCATCCGGAGAAGGCGACCCCGAGCGACCTGCTGTCGGGCAACCCGACGCCGCTGGAAGACGACGAAACCACGCACTTCTCGATCATTGACGGGCAGGGCAACCGCGTGGGCGCGACCCAGACGGTGAACCTGCTGTACGGCTCGGGCCTGATTCCGTCGGGAACGGGCGTGCTGCTGAATAATGAGATGGACGACTTCGCGCTGAAGCCGGGCACGCCGAACGCGTTCGGGGTGATGGGTTACGAGGCGAATGCACCGAAGCCGGGCAAGCGCATGCTGAGCTCGATGACGCCGACCTTCATGGAGTCGTCGGACAAGGTGGTGGTGCTGGGCACGCCGGGCGGCAGCCGGATCATCACCATGGTGCTGCTGGGGGTGCTGGGCTACGACGATGGCCTGGACGCACAGCAGGTGGCGGCGTTGCCGCGCTTCCATCACCAGTGGCTGCCGGATGTGATCGAGGCGGAGAGCAATACGTTCGACGAGGCGACGATCAAGCAGCTGCAGGCAATGGGCCACAAGATCGACCTGCCGGGCAACAGCGCGGCGGGAGGCCGCGGTTCCAGCCACGTCTGGGGCAACCTGCAGACGGTGGAATGGAACCGCGCCAGCAACCAGCTCAGCGTAGGCAGCGACCCGCGCAACCCGGTGGGTTCCGGCGCGGTCTCGAACTCCCCCTGATTGGGTGGGATGGGCGTCCCGCTTCGTGGACGCTCCATCCCGTCACGCCTATCGAATTATTAACGCGCGCCGCCGGATAATTTACCCATGAAACTATGGTCGATCCGCGGTAACTCACAAAAGCTCGATGGCGGCGCGATGTTCGGCAATGCGCCGCGCGCGGTGTGGGAGAAATGGGCTGCACCGGACGATCTCAACCGGATCGAACTGGCCTGCCGCGCGCTGCTGGCCAGTCCGCTGGCGGGCAAGACGGTGTTGTTCGAAACCGGCATCGGCGCGTTTTTCGAACCAAAGCTGCGCGACCGTTACGGCGTGCAGGAATCGCGGCATGTGCTGATCGAATCGCTGCGCGAAGCGGGCTTCGAGCACGAAGACATCGACGTGGTGGTGCTCAGCCATCTGCACTTCGACCATGCGGGCGGTCTGCTGGCTCCGTGGAGTGAAGGGCGTGAGCCGGAACTGCTGTTCCCGAATGCGACCTTCCTGGTCGGTGCTGAGCACTGGGCGCGTGCGCTGCAGCCGCATCCGCGTGATCGCGCGAGTTTCATTCCGGAGCTGCCGCAGCTGCTGCGTGACAGCGGGCGGCTGGAGATTGTCGAGGGGCCTTACTCGAAGGCGCTGGGGCAGAGTGTGCGTTTCAGTTTCAGCGACGGGCACACGCCGGGCCTGATGCTGGCCGAGATTGTCGGGCCGGAGCAGGTAGATGGTCAGCCGCGGGGTGGGGTGGTGTTCTGTGCCGATCTGATTCCGGGCCGGTCATGGGTGCATGTACCGATCACGATGGGCTACGACCGCAATGCGGAGTTGCTGATTGACGAGAAGCGCAGCTTCCTGGAAGACAAACTGGCGCGCAACGTGCACCTGTTCTTTACCCACGACCCGCAGGTGGCGCTGGCGCAGGTGGTGCGTGATGACAAGGGGCGGTTTGGTACCGCGCACGAGCTGGGCGAGTTGAAGGCGCGCGCGTTGGCGTGACCGGTGCAGGCACATTCCGCAGCCACGCAGGGCGTGGCTCTACGGCTCTCTCACATCGCGGTTACCCCGCCACGCGCGTCCCGAAAATGCGATCACCCGCATCGCCCAGGCCGGGCAGGATGTAACCCTTGTCGTTCAACTGCGCATCAATGGCCGCGGTATAGATCTCCACATCCGGGTGCGCGGCCTGCACGGCGGCAATGCCCTCCGGTGCGGCGACCAGGAAAATACCCTTGATCCGGCGTGCACCGGCGCGCTTGAGCATGTCGATGGTGGCGATCAGGGTGCCGCCGGTGGCCAGCATGGGGTCCAGAATCAGCGCGTCGCGCTCTTCCAGGCGGCCGGTCAGGCGCTCGAAGTAGGGCACCGGCTGCAGGGTCTCTTCGTCGCGCTGCAGGCCGACCACGCTGACGCGGGCGGCGGGGATCAGCGACAGCACGCCGCCCAGCATGCCCAGACCGGCGCGCAGGATCGGCACCAGGGTGATCTTGGCCCCGGCAATGCGCTGCACGGTTACCGGGCCGGCCCAGCCCGCCATCGTGTGGGCCTCGGTCTCGAGGTCGGCGGTGGCCTCGTAGGCCAGCAGTTCACCCAGTTCGTTGGCCAGTTCGCGGAAGTCCTTGGTGCTCAGGGACGCGTCGCGCATCAGGCCGATCTTGTGCTGCACCAGCGGGTGGCGGACTTCAACGATTTTCATGACAGGGGCAACCAAGGGCGGGGAAGGGGCCATTTTAGCGAACCGGCGTCGCAATCCTCCAAACCTTGCGACTGAATGTCACGTTCATGAAACCTGGCGGACATACCGTGCTGACCCAATCTTTACACCGTTGGGACTTCCCGTGCAGAACAAATCGCCGTTGGGGCTGGCCATCAGCCTGTCGTTGCTGGTCATGTCCACCCCCCCTGCGCTGGCTGCCGGCGACGTTGCCGCCAGCGGCAATGCCACCGACCTGGACCGCATCGAGGTGCGTCCGCAGCTGGAGTCGCAGACCCGCGCGGTGGACCTCAAGCGTAGCAGCGACGCGATTGAAGACGCGGTGTCGTCCGACTCGCTGGGCGTGTACCCGGACAAGAACGTGGCCGAGTCGCTGCAGCGCCTGCCCGGCGTCAGCGTTACCCGTGACCAGGGCGAAGGCCGCTTCGTGGTCGTGCGTGGCCTGGATGCCAACCTCAACAGCGTCAGTGTCGACGGCATTGCCATCGGTACCCCGGAAGATTCCAGCCGCGCCGCACCGCTGGACGTGATCCCGTCCGATTCCACCGAGCGCCTGCGCGTGGTCAAGTCGCCGACCCCGGACATGCCGGGTGACGCCATTGGCGGTGCGATCCTGGTGGAGTCCGCCTCGGCATTCGACCGTGACGGTCGCAGCCTGCGCGGCAAGGTCGAAGGCAGCCACCAGCAGCTGTCCGGCCACACCAGCCCGAAGGCCGCGTTCAACTACAGCGAAGTGTTCGCCGACACCTTCGGCGTGGCGCTGGGCGTGAACTACCAGAACCGCAAGTTCGAGTCGGACAACACCGAGGTGGAGTACGACGAGGTTGACGGTGCTGCGGAAGGCGAGCTGTTCCCAATCAGCCTGCAGCACCGCAAGTACGAGATTGAACGCAAGCGCGTCGGGGCCAATCTCAACTTCGACTGGCGTCCCAGCGAGGGCAACAGCTACTACCTGCGCACGCTGTACAGCCAGTTTGATGACGCTGAAACCCGCCAGCGCACCATCTTCAACTTCGGCGACGGTGAGGTCACCGCACTGGGCGGCAACCAGTACCGCGTGGACGAGCTGCCGGCCGATGCCATCCAGAAGCGCATGCGTTACCGCACCAAGAAGGAAAACACCTTCGCTGCCAGCCTGGGCGGTGAAAACCGCCTGACCAATGCCGTGGTCGACTACAAGGTCGGCTACACCCGCACCGAAGAACGCGTCAACGACGAAATGGAAGCGCGCTTCGCGTACAACGGTGACGACCTGGGTGCCACGGTTGACCAGAACTCCGGCATTCCGCGCTACACGCTGACCGATGCCAGCTGGATGGACAACGGCAACTACGACTTCGACCGCGTGGTGCTCTCGCCCAAGCGCGTGGACGACGAAGAACGCAGTGCGCAGATCAATGTGCGCTTTGATGGTGACCATTCGAGCTACAAGTTCGGCCTGCTCGGCCGCTGGCGCGACCGTGATGTCAACATCGACGAGAACGAGCTGCGCGTCGGCCCGGATATCGCGCTGTCCGACTGGACCACCTCCACCCCGGATCATCGCGGTGGCAGCCTGGGGCAGGGCATGAGCTCGGACGCGATGCGCCGTTACTGGTCGCAGTTCGGCAGCCAGTACAGCGCCCGTCCGCAGGACGTCGGTGCCAATGCAATGACCTCGCTGGAAGAAGACTACACCGCCAGCGAAGACATCTTCGCCAGCTATGCCATGGGCACCTGGGACATCGGCTCGCTGCGCGTGATCGGCGGCGTGCGCGTCGAGAACACCCAGGTCAAGTCCACCGGCAACAGCATCGACGTGGCCAGCAACGGCCGCAGCTACACGGTCACCCCGATCAGCGCCGACAAGAGCTACACCAACGTGCTGCCGGGCCTGCACCTGCGCTACGACGCCGGCAGTGACTGGGTGCTGCGCGCGGCCTCCAACAAGACCGTGTCGCGCCCGTCGTTCGGCGACGCCGCTCCGCGCATCGGCTACAACCGCGGTGACGAGGAAGTCCGCCTGGGCAACCCGGATCTCGATCCGTACGAATCGAAGAACCTCGACCTGTCGATGGAACGCTACATCGGCAGCACCGGCATCGTCTCCCTGGGCCTGTTCCACAAGTCGATCGACGGGTATATCGTCAACACGGTCAGCAACGACGATCCGGCGTATCCGGACTTCGAGGTCACCCGCGTGATCAATGGCGACAAGGCCAAGGTGTTCGGTGCCGAGTTCAACTGGCAGCAGCAACTGAGCTTCCTGCCGGCTGGCTGGGATGGCCTGCTGGTCGGGGCCAGCGGCACCTGGCTGGACACCGACTTCAACCCTGGCCTGGAGGATCGCGAAGGCGACGACTTCACCCTGCCGCGTGCCTCCAAGCACGTGTACAGCGCGCATGTCGGCTATGAAAAGGCCGGTTTCAGCACCCGTCTTGCTGCCGTGTACCGCAGCGAATACCTCGACACCCTCGGCGACAGCCGCGCGTTTGACATCTACGTGGCACCTAACACCCAGCTCGACTTCAGCCTGGACTACAAGATCGCCTCCAACGTGAGCGTGTACTTCGAAGCGCAGAACCTGCTGGACAAGCCGTTGGAGCTGTACCAGGGCGTGCGCTCGCGCACGCTGCAGAACGAAGAGTATGGCCGCACCTATGCGCTCGGCCTGAAGGTGCAGCTGTGATGCGCGCGCTGCCCGTGCTGAGCCTGTTGACGGTTGCGTTGCTGGCGGGCTGCAAGCCTGCCGCCGCGCCGGCACCTGCCGCTGACGCCGCTGCGGCCACCACCGGTCGCAGCATCGCCACCGTGGCCGAGGCCTTCCAGACCCCGATGACCCCGGCCGACAACATCGACTCGCCGGCCAGCTGGACCACGCCGGAAGGGCAGGTGTGGCTGATCGCCACCGCCAAGGCCACCGACAAGCTTGTGGTCTACGACGGGCAGACCGGCGCGCACCTGCGTGACGTCGGCAGCCTGGGCACCGCGCCGGGTCAGTTTGACCGCCCCAATGGCATCGCCGTGGTCGATGACCTGGTGCTGATCGTGGAACGCGACAACCATCGCGTACAGGTGCTGCAGCTGCCGGACTTCACCCCGCTGGGCATCTTCGCCGCTGACGACCTGCGCAAGCCCTATGGCCTGTGGGTCAACAAGCAGGCCGAGGGCTACGACGTGTACATCACCGATTCCTACGATGCCGGTGAGGACGCGCAGGGCAACGACATCCTGCCGCCGCTGGCCGAGCTGGACAAGCGCGTGCGCCGTTATGCGATGAAGGTCGCTGATGGCAAGGCACAGGCCACCCTGGTGTCGAGCATCGGTGACACCGGCGAAACCGGTGCACTGCGCGTGGTCGAGTCGATCTGGGGCGACCCGGCCAACGACCGCCTGCTGATCGCCGAAGAAGACGAAACCTACGCCAGTGAGTTCAAGGTCTACACGCTGGAAGGGAAATTCACCGGAACTACCTTCGGCCGTGATGCGTTCAAGGCCCAGGCCGAAGGCGTGATGCTGCGCACCTGCGGCAAGGATGGCTGGTGGATCACCACCGAGCAGGGCAAGCAGCGCAGCGTGTTCCACCTGTTCGATCGCCACACGCTCAAGCATGTCGGTGCATTCCAAGGCAACACGGTGGCAAACACCGATGGCATCTGGATGGACCAGAGCGCCTCGCCGCGCTTCCCGCACGGCGCGCTGTATGCCGTGCATGACGACCAGGGCGTGGTCGCGTTCGATTGGGCCAGTGTGGCCAAGCAACTGTCTCTGCCGTTGGAGTGTGCGAAGTGACGGGCATGCGTGATTGTCTGAAGGCGCTGACCCTGGCGCTGGTGGTGTGCAGTGGTGCCGTGTGTGCGAAGACCGCTACTCAAGTGGAACCCAACACCCAGGTGCCGGCAGGCAACCGCCATTACGCCGCCACCGGCTTCCCGGACCGCATCGTCGCTTCGCCAGCGCAGGACGCTGCGCACGGCTTTGGTGTGGCGTGGCGTACGGATGTCACGGTCAGCGCCCCGGTGCTGGAATGGGTGGTGGCGGGTGACTCGCCCGATGTCGGCAATGTCACCCGGGTGACCGCCACCACGGCGGCACTGCAGACCGAGAACGGTGGTTCGCATCACCACCGGGTCGACGTCACCGGTCTGGCCCCGGACACGCTGTACCTCTGGCGCGTGCAGGGCAAGGACACCTGGAGTGCCTGGAATCAGCTGCGTACGGCTGGCAGCGCCGAGCAGCCGCTGACCGTGCTGTACTTCGGTGACACCCAGAACAAGAACCTCAGCCACGTCTCGCGCGTGCTGCGTGCTGGACTCAAAGCGGCACCGGATGCGCGTCTGACTCTGTTCGCCGGCGACCTGGTCAGTGGTGGTGATGGCCAGGACGACAGCGAGTGGGGCGAGTGGTTTGCCGCTGCCGGCTGGTTGCCGCAGGAGACTGCGGTGGCACCGGCGATCGGCAACCACGAGTATTTCGAGGAGTTCGAGGACACCCCGCAGGAGCGTCGTGTGTTGGGCAGGCACTGGCCGGTGACCTTCGCGCTGCCGCGCAACGGCACCACTGCCGCCGACACCAGCACCTACTGGTTCGACTACCAGGGCGCGCGCTTCGTGGTGCTCGACGGCACCTCGGCGTTGGACCTGGGCACCGCCCGGGCGCAAGCAGCGTGGCTGGACAAGGTGCTGACCAGCAATACCCAGCGCTGGACCATCGTGCTGCTGCACCAGCCGTTCTACTCACCGCGCGAAGGGCGTGAGAACACCGCGCTTCGTGAGCACATCCTGCCGGTGGTGCTGAAGCACAAGGTGGATCTGGTGCTGCAGGGGCATGACCACACCTATGGTCGTCGTGGCGAAGGCCAGCAGGCCACCCCGCAGTACGTGGTCACCGTGGCCGGGCCGAAGCAGTACCGGCTGTCTGACGAGGCGAGGGCGACCATGGCTCCGGTGGGCGAGGACACCCAGCTGTATCAGGTGCTCACGATTGATCCACAGCGCCTGCGGTACGAAGCACGTACCGTCACCGGCCGGCTGTACGACGGTTTCACCCTGGACCGCCAGGCCGATGGCAGCAAGCGCAAGACCGAACTCACCGAAGGCCGCATCGCCCCCCGCGACTGCGCGCGCAGCCAGACCCTCAAGGGCCGCGCCGACCGTTGCTGGGAGTGACACGCGCCGGGTCAATCCGGCATTACGTTTGCCGGGCATGGCCCGGCACTACATCCGCCGCCGGTCCGCGTCCGGCCTCATGACGTAGAGCCGGGCTTGCCCGGCTGCCTTTCGGAGCCAACCATGCCCAACCGCCTCCTCCCCCTGGCCGCCATCGCCACCACCCTGCTTCTCCTCACCGGAGCAAGCTTCGCCGCCCCCACGGTCCTGCACCCGTTCCTCGCCGCACAACCAAAGAACGCGCCGGAATCCGCCAATCTCGCCGTCGAAATCCCCGCCGGCAGCTTCACCAAGTACGAAATCAAGGAAGACGGCCTGGTCCACGTCGACCGCTTCCAGTCCATGCCGATGACATACCCCGCCAACTACGGCTCGATGCCGCGCACCCTGGCCGGCGACAACGACCCGCTGGACGCGCTGGTGCTCACCCGCGAGCCGCTGCATCCCGGCGTGATCATCAGCTTCCGCCCGATCGGCTATCTGAAGATGATCGACAAGGGCGAGCACGATGAAAAGGTCATCGGCGTGCCGACCGACAAGGTGGACCCCACTTACGCCAACATCCGCGATCTGAACGATCTGCCGGAGATCGAGCGCCAGCGCATCGAAGCTTTCTTCCGCGTCTACAAGGACCTGCCGGAAGGCCGCAACCCGGTGCAGCTCAACGGCTGGGGCAATGCGGCCGAGGCCAAGGGGCTGATCACCGAATCCATGAAGCGGTTTGAGGCGTCGCCGCGTTGATCGTTGATCGGGAATCGGGAATCGGGAATCGGGACCGGTAGGGCCGCACGCCAGTCGACCGCCGATAACGGTGCAACGTCCGGGAAGGCATGACATGGATCGAAGCAGTACCTTCGGCCAGCTTCATGCGTCACCGCGCCGATGGGCGCTGTCGGCCGTCGTCTGTCGACCGACGCTACCAAAGCAGATCGATCGCAGCATCCCCATCGGGCACCGGTAGGGTCGCACGACAGTCGACCGCCGATAGCGGTGCAACGCCCGGGAAGGCATGACCGTTGATCGGAACGCGACACCCACGCACGCCTCACACCACCGCCCCGTATCATCAGCACTCTTTCCGCTGTGGTCTTCGCCCGTGTCGTCAGCCCTGGTCTGGTTCCGTCGTGATCTGCGCCTGCAGGACAATCCCGCTTTGCACGCCGCCCTTGAGGCCGGGCATACGCCCGTTCCGGTCTACATCCATGCCCCGCATGAAGAGGGCAGCTGGGCACCGGGCGAAGCCTCCAACACCTGGCTGCATCGCTCGTTGGCCGCGCTCGATGCCGACCTGCAGGCCCGCGGCTCGTCGCTGGTCCTGCGCCAGGGCGACAGCCAGGCCGAACTGCAGGCTCTCATCGACGAAACCGGCGCGGAAGCGGTGTACTGGAACCGCAAGTACGAACCGGCTACCCAGCCGCGCGATGCCACCATCAAGCGTGAGCTGCGCGAGCAGGGCATCGACGCGCAAAGCTGCAACGGCAGCCTGATGTTCGAACCGTGGGACCTGGCCACCCAGCAGGGCGGGCCGTACAAGGTATTCACCCCGTACTGGCGCAATGCGCTGACCCGGCTGCATATCCCCGCGCCGCTGAAGCTGCCGGACACACTTCCCGCCCACGACGCCCGCAGCGTGTCGCTGGCAGAGCTGAAGCTGACTCCCACACTCAACTGGGACCAGCAGTTCTGGGAACACTGGCAACCCGGCGAGGCTGGCGCGCAGGAAGCGCTCACCGTGTTCATCGACGGTGCCCTCAACGGCTACCGCCAGCAACGCGACCTGCCCGACCGCGTCGGCACCTCGCTGCTGTCCCCGCATCTGCATTTCGGCGAAATCTCGCCTTGGCAGATCGTGCGCCGGCTCGAGGCTGAGCGCAGTGCCGGCCGCGATGCCGACATCGATGGCTACATCCGCGAACTGGGCTGGCGTGAGTTCTCCTACCACCTGCTGCATCACTTCCCGAAAACCCCGGAGCACAACCTCAACCCGCGCTTCGACAGCTTCCAGTGGGCTCGGGACAATCCCTCCCAGCTGGCGGCCTGGCAGCAGGGCCGCACCGGCATTCCCATCGTCGACGCCGGCCTGCGCGAACTGTGGGCTACCGGCTACATGCATAACCGCGTGCGCATGCTGGTCGCCAGCTTCCTGTGCAAGCACATGCGCCAGCACTGGCTGCACGGCGCACGCTGGTTCTGGGACACCCTGGTCGACGCCGACCTGGCCAACAACACCATGGGCTGGCAGTGGGTCGCCGGCACCGGGGCCGACGCCGCGCCGTATTTCCGCATCTTCAACCCGGTGACCCAGGCGCAGAAGTTCGATCCCAACGCCCGTTACATCACCCGTTGGGTGCCGGAGCTGGCGACGCTGCCGGTGAAGGCACGCTTCGCGCCCTGGCAGACCCCGGACCTGCTGGCCCAGCACGCGCCCTCCTATCCGGCACTGCCCATCGTCGACCTGGCGGCCGGCCGGGACGCTGCGCTGACGGCCTACCGGCGTACAGGCGGCGAGTAAAGCAGGGGTTCGGGCCGCCAGACAGCAACCTGAACAAAACACCCCCTCGTGCCCGATTCATCATCCCGGCATCGCGCGCGCGTGTTTATCCTTCAGGCCGTTCGCACGCCGCGCAGCGGCACCAAGGAGAAACCCATGAAGCTTTCCGCACCCCGCAATGTGGCCCTGGCCCTGATGACCGCCGCTGCCCTGACGGCCTGCGCCACGGGCGGCTCCTACGTGCAGAGTGACCAGTACGGCAACCCGACCGAACAGCAGAGCCGCACCGGCCGTAACGCGCTGATCGGCACTGCCATCGGCGTGGCCGCCGGCCTGCTCACCGGCGACAGCGCCACCGAGCGCCGCCAGCACGCCATGGTCGGCGCAGGTATTGGCGCACTGGCCGGTGCCGGCGTCGGTGCCTATCAGAACCGCCAGGAGCGCGCGCTGCGTGAGCGCACCGCCAACACCGGTATCGACGTGCAGCGCCAGGGCGACAACATCGTGCTGAATCTGCCGGACGGCATCACCTTCGACTTCGGCAAGTCGGCGCTGAAGCCGCAGTTCTACGGCGCGCTCAATGGTGTGGCCAGCACCTTGAACGAGTACAACCAGACCATGATTGAAGTGGTCGGCCACACCGACAGCATCGGCAGCGATGCGGTCAACAACAAGCTGTCCAAGGAACGTGCTGATTCGGTGGCTGCGTATCTGACTGCGCAGGGTGTGCAGCCGGTACGTATTGAAACGCTGGGTGCTGGCAAGGCGTATCCGATTGCAGATAACAGCACCGATGCCGGTCGTGCCAAGAATCGTCGTGTTGAGATTCGTGTGATTCCGTTGCAGCAATAAAACGCTCACGCGTTTTATTGCGAAAATGCCGCCCATCAGGGCGGCATTTTTTTGTAGAGCGGGCTTGCCCGGCTGCTGTTGGGGTCTCGCGAAAAGCCAGCCGGGCAAGCCCGGCTCTACGGAGTGATCCGACATCAAGCGCAGCCACGCAGGGCGTGGCTCTACGGGCATTACCCAGCGGTCACCGTCTCCAGAATCCGCTTGCCGGTCTCCTGCAGCTCCGCTTCCGCCTGCGTCTGCTGCTGCTTGGCCAGCTTCGCCGCCGGGCACTGTGCCAGCATGTAGTTGGCGTCGAAGTTCAGCTTTTCCACCAGGAAATCAACGAACACGCGCACCTTCGGCGAGACCAGTCGACCGCCCGCGAACACCGCGTTGAAGTCTACTTCCGGCCCGGTCCAACCGGCCAGCACGCGCCGCACCATGCCCGATTCGATGAACGGCTTGGCCATCACGTCGCCGGTCAGCAGCAGGCCTTCACCGCACACCAGTGCGCCATTCAATGCCGACGGATCGTTCGCCACCAGCAGCGGATTCACCGGGAAATCGCGCAGATCCCCGCCGTTCTCACCCAACTGCCAGAAGAACCGGTTGTTGTTGAGGTTGCGCGCCTTGCGCATCGCCAGAATGCGGTGGAACTGCAGTTCGTCCGGATGCAGCGGTTCGCCATAACGCTCGATGTAGGCCGGGCTGGCAAACACCTGCGTGCGCAGACTGCCCAGCTTGCGTGCCACCAGGTTCGAATCCGGCAACGCACCCACCCGCAGCGCCAGGTCCGCTTCGCCCGCAATCAGGTCCAGCTTTTCATTGCCCAGGTGCATGTCCAGCTGGATCTCCGGGTACTGGGCATGGAACTGCCCCAGCAGCGGCGCGATCCAGGTGATGCCGATGGAGTAGGGCACCGTGAAGCGCAGCCAGCCGCGCGGGCCCGACTGCAGCTGGCTCACCGCGCCTTCGGCTTCTTCCAGTTCGCGCGCGATGCGCTGGCAGTGCTCGTGGTACACCGAACCCGCCTCGGTCAGGCCCAGCCGCCGCGTGGTCCGGTGCAGCAGGCGTGCGCCCAGCCGCGTTTCCAGTTCCTGCACCTTGCGGCTGACCGTGGTCTTGGGCAGGCCGAGCGCGTTGGCAGCTGCAATGAAGCTGCCTTGCTCGACCACTTTGACGAAGATCAGCGTGTCGTTGAGATCGTGGGCCATGACGGAGTCCAGGTCAGAGGATGGAGATAGAGTGCCCGAAAGATTGTGCCGGGTACGGGACGATTATTCCCCTTAATCCGGACTAATCAAGGGGGAGTTTGAGGACTAATCTGCCCCCATTCCCGAATTGAAGGACCCTGGCCATGCGCCTGCGGAACATTCTCGGCCACATGTTTGGTGGCCACAACACCTCGCTGGACCTGGCCATGACCGTCGAGAAGCGCCCGGGTCCGTTCTCCGACAAGGCTTTCCGCGAATTCACCCCGGCTCCCCGGGCCCAGCGTGGCGGCACCGTCCGTCTCGCCCCCCGTCAGCCCGGCCGACTGGCCGGAATTGGGATTATCCCGGTTGCGGGAGTGAAAGTCCCATGAGCGGGACGCTGGCCCCCGAAGTGCTGGTGCTGGGCGGCACCGGCAACGTGGGGCAGGGTATTGTCGCCGCGCTGCTGGAGGCCGGCAGCCCGGTGCTGGTGGTCGGCCGTGACCCCGGCCGGCTGGCCGCATTGCGCGAGCAGTTCGCTGACGAACCCGGTCTGGAAACCCTGCTGGGCTCGGTAGCCGACGATGGCTCGGCGCGCGCGCTGGCCGAACGCGTCGCCCAGCGTCCGCGTGCGCTTGCAGCTGTGATCGCCAGTCTCGGCGCACCGCTGCGCTCGGCGCGGCTGCTGGACAAGTCCGCCGACTGGCTGCAGCAGCGCCTGCACACCGACCTGATGCCGCACGTCAACGCCGCCCATCACCTGCTGCCGTTGCTGCAGCCGCGCGCCGGCGGTGCCCACTACGTGGTCATCGGCAGTCCGTGCGGCATGCGCCCCTGGGCCGGCCACGGCGACACCTCGGTGGCTTCGGCCGCGCTGCGCATGTTCGTGCAGGTGCTGCACGAAGAAGCGCAGGGTGTCGGCGTGCGTGCGCAGATGCTGGAAGTGGCGCACCCGGTCTGTACCCCGGTCAACGCCGCCAATGCCTGCGCCGAATGGCCCAGCGCGCTGGCAGTCGGCCGTCGCGTGGTGTCCGTGCTGGATGACTGCCGCGACACCCGCCCGTTCCTGCGCTGTGACACGCGCGACAGCGTTCTGCCCAAGGGCCTGCTGAAGATGAGCGGCCCGGCACCCTGGAAAAACTCGCTCGACATGGCTTGACCTCAACCATTGTTGAGGTCCGAACATGCGCCCCCTGTTGCAATTGCTTCCCCGTTACCACCCCCTACGGATGATTCCCATGAACCTTTCTTCCTCTACTCCGATTGTCCGGCGCGTTGCGCTGGGTACCGTGACCGCCCTGGCCCTGGCGGTGATGGTCGGCTGCAGCGGCAGCCACGCTGAAACCGCCGCACCGCCGCCGCCGCAGGTCACCGCTGCGCCGGTGCTGATCAAGCCGGTCAGCCAGTGGGACGACTTCAGTGGCCGCGTTGAAGCCGTGCAGAGCGTCGAGCTGCGTCCGCGCGTCAGCGGCTACATCGACAAGGTCAACTACACCGAAGGCGAAGAGGTGAAGAAGGGGGACGTGCTGTTCACCATCGACGCCCGCAGCTACCAGGCCGAGTATGACCGTGCCCGTGCCGAGCTGACCCGTGCCCGCACCCAGGCCAGCCTGGCCCGCAGCGAATCGGACCGCGCCAAGAAGCTGTCCGACCAGCAGGCCATCTCCACCGAAACCTGGGAACAGCGCCGCGCCGCCGCCGACCAGTCCGGTGCCGCCGTGCAGGCTGCACAAGCTGCACTCGACGCCGCCGCGCTGAACCTGGAGTTCACCAAGGTGCGCGCGCCAATCAACGGTCGTGCTGGTCGTGCGATGGTGACGGCCGGCAACCTGGTGACCGCCGGCGACAGCGCCAGCGTGCTGACCACGCTGGTCTCGCTGGACACCGTGCACGTGTACTTCGACGCCGACGAAGGCACCTTCCTGCGCTATTCCCAGATGGCCCGCAAGGGCGAGCGCCCGAGCGAGCGTGACAGCGAACTGCCGGTGAAGGTCGGCCTGTCCGGTGAAGAAGGCTACCCGCACACCGGCAAGGTCGACTTCCTCGACAACCAGGTCACCCGCAGCACCGGCACGATCCGCGTGCGTGCGCTGCTGGACAATGCCGACCGCGCCTTCACTCCGGGCCTGTTCGCCCGCGTGCAGTTGCTCGGTAGTGGCCAGTTCGAGGCCATGCTGATCGACGAGAAGGCCGTGCTCACCGACCAGGACCGCAAGTACGTGTACGTGGTGGACGACAAGAACACCGCGCAGCGTCGTGACATCGTGCTCGGTCGCGGTGCCGAAGGTCTGCGCATCGTGCAGCAGGGTCTGAAGGCCGGCGACCGCGTGATCATCGACGGCGTGCAGAAGGTGTTCATGCCGGGCATGCCGGTGCAGGCCAAGGCCGTGGCGATGCAGGCCGAAGCCAAGCCGGCAGCTGCGGTTGCTTTGAAATAACGTGCAGCCGGGCATGGCCCGGCTCTACATCTGTCGCGCCCCATGCAGGGGAGCTCGTTTCCACGGTCGCCAGCGGCCGTGGCGGGGACCTGCATGCCGGCGTTGGCGAAAACCTCCAGGAATCCCCTCATGGACTTTTCCCGTTTCTTCATCGACAGGCCGATTTTTGCGGCGGTGCTGTCGATTGTGATCTTCGCCGCTGGCCTGATCTCCATACCGATCCTGCCGATCGGCGAGTACCCCGAAGTGGTGCCGCCGTCGGTGGTGGTGCGTACCGTCTACCCGGGCGCCAACCCCAAGGTGATTGCTGAAACCGTGGCCACGCCACTGGAAGAGGCGATCAACGGCGTGGAAGGCATGATGTACATCAAGTCCGTGGCCGGTTCGGACGGCGTGCTGCAGATGACCGTCACCTTCCGCCCGGGCACCGACCCGGACGATGCCGCGGTGAAGGTGCAAAACCGCGTCGCCCAGGCGCAGGCGCGTCTGCCCGAAGACGTGCGCCGCCAGGGTGTGACCACCCAGAAGCAGTCGCCGACCTTCCTGATGGTGGTGCACCTGACCTCGCCGAATGGCAAGTACGACACCCTGTACCTGCGCAACTACGCCCGCCTGCACGTCAAGGACGCGCTGGCCCGTATTCCGGGCGTGGGTGATGCGCAGATCTTCGGCGGTGGTGACTACGCCATGCGCGCCTGGCTCGACCCGGACAAGGTGGCGGCGCGTGGCCTGACCGCCAGCGACGTGGTCCGCGCCATGCGCGAGCAGAACGTGCAGGTCTCGGCCGGTCAGCTCGGTGCCGAGCCGATGCCCAACAGCCAGTTCCTGACCCTGATCAACGCCCAGGGCCGCCTGCGCAGCGAGCAGGAGTTCGGCGACATCGTGCTCAAGGCCGGTGAAGACGGCGAAGTGGTGCGTCTGTCCGACGTTGCCCGCGTCGAGCTGGGTGCCGGCGACTACACCCTGCGCTCGCAGCTGGATGGCAAGAACGCGGTGGGTATCGGCATCTTCCAGGCCCCGGGGGCCAACGCGCTGGAGATCCGCGATGCGGTGATCGGCACCATGGATGAGATGCAGAAGACCTTCCCGGCCGACGTCAAATACGAAGCGGTGTACGACACCACCATCTTCGTGCGTGATTCGATCAAGGCCGTGGTCTCCACCCTGCTGGAAGCCATCGCCCTGGTGGTGCTGGTGGTGATCCTGTTCCTGCAGACCTGGCGCGCCTCGATCATTCCGTTGATCGCCGTGCCGGTGTCGGTGGTGGGTACGTTCGCCGCGCTGTACGTGCTGGGCTTCTCGATCAACACGCTGAGCCTGTTCGGCCTGGTGCTGGCGATCGGCATCGTGGTCGACGACGCCATCGTGGTGGTGGAGAACGTCGAGCGCAACATTGAAGAGGGGCTGTCGCCCACCGCGGCCGCGCACCAGGCCATGAAGGAAGTGTCCGGGCCGATCATCGCGATCGCGCTGGTACTGTGCGCGGTATTCGTGCCGATGGCGTTCCTCTCCGGTGTCACCGGTCAGTTCTACAAGCAGTTCGCGGTCACCATCGCCATTTCCACGGTGATCTCGGCGATCAACTCGCTGACCCTGTCGCCGGCCCTTGCTGCGCGCCTGCTCAAGCCGCACGGTGCGCCCAAGGATGCCCCGAGCCGCCTGATCGACCGTCTGTTCGGCTGGGTGTTCCGTCCGTTCAACCGCTTCTTCAAGTCCAGCTCGGAGAAGTACGAGCGCGGCGTGGCCAAGATCCTCGGCCGTCGCGGTGCGGTGTTCGTGGTGTATGCGGTGCTGCTGGTCGGTACCGGCTTCATCTTCAAGATCGTGCCGCCGGGCTTCATTCCGACCCAGGACAAGCTGTACCTGATCGCCGGTGTGAAGCTGCCGGAAGGCTCGTCCATTGCCCGCACCGACGAAATGCTGCGCAAGGTGGCCAAGATCGCCCAGGAAACCGACGGCGTGGCCCATACCATTTCGTTCCCGGGTCTGAACGCGCTGCAGTTCACCAACACGCCGAACACCGGTGTCGCCTTCATTCCCCTCAAGCCCTTCAACGAGCGTAACGGCCGTACCGCAGCGGAGATCAATGCCGAGATCAATCAGAAGATTGCCGGGCTGGGCGAGGGCTTCGCGTTTGCGATGATGCCGCCGCCGATCCTCGGCCTGGGTAACGGCAACGGCTACCAGATGTTCATCGAGGACCGTGGCAACCTGGGTTACGGTGCGCTGCAGAATGCCGTGCAGGCGATGCAGGGCACCGTCGCGCAGACCCCCGGCATGGCCTTTCCGATCACCAGCTACCAGGCCAACGTGCCGCAGCTGGATGCGGAAGTGGACCGCGTCAAGGCCAAGGCCCAGGGCGTGGAGCTGACCGAGCTGTTCGACACCCTGCAGACCTACCTGGGTTCGTCGTACGTCAACGACTTCAACCAGTTCGGTCGTACCTGGCAGGTGATCGCCCAGGCCGACGGCCAGTTCCGTGACAAGGTCGAGGACATCGGCAAGCTGCGTACCCGCAACAATCGGGGCGAGATGGTGCCGATCGGCTCGATGGTGACCGTGAAGGAAACCTACGGCCCCGACCCGGTGCTGCGCTTCAACGGCTACCCGGCCGCTGACCTGGCCGGCGAAGCCGACCCGCGCCTGCTGTCCTCGGCCGAGGCCATGAACAAGCTGACCGAAATCGCCGGCCAGGTGCTGCCGGCCGGCATGACCACCGAGTGGACCGACCTGAGCTACCAGCAGGCCACCCAGGGCAATGCCGCGTTCATCGTGTTCCCGGTCGCCATCCTGCTCGCCTTCCTGGTGCTGGCGGCGCTGTATGAAAGCTGGTCGCTGCCGCTGGCGGTGATCCTGATCGTGCCGATGACGCTGCTTTCCGCCCTGTTCGGCGTATGGTTGACCGGCGGTGACAACAACGTGTTCGTGCAGGTTGGCCTGGTGGTGCTGATGGGCCTGGCGTGCAAGAACGCGATCCTGATCGTCGAGTTCGCCCGCGAACTGGAAATGGGCGGCAAGGGCATTGTCGAAGCCGCGCTGGAAGCCTGCCGTCTGCGTCTGCGTCCCATCGTGATGACCTCCATCGCCTTCATCGCCGGCACCGTGCCGCTGGTGCTGTCGCATGGCGCCGGTGCCGAGGTGCGCTCGGTCACGGGTATCACGGTGTTTGCCGGCATGCTGGGCGTCACCCTGTTCGGCCTGTTCCTGACCCCGGTGTTCTACGTGGCGCTGCGCAAGCTGGTCACCCGCAAGGGCGGCGGCCAGCTGGTCAGCCACGGCGCACCCACCGTTCACCACCACTGATTCCATTCCCCACGAGGTTATTGAAATGACGACTGAAACCCAGAAGATCGCCCTCGTCACCGGTGCCACCCGTGGCATCGGCCTGGAAACCGTGCGCCAGCTGGCCCAGGCCGGCGTGCACACGCTGCTGGCCGGCCGCAACCGCGACACCGCCGTCGCTGCCGCCCTCAAGCTGCAGTCCGAAGGCCTGCCGGTGGAAGCCATCCAGCTCGACGTCAACGACAGCGCCAGCATCGAGGCCGCCGTAAAGACCGTGGCCGAGCGCTACGGCCATCTGGACATCCTGGTCAACAACGCCGGCATCCTGGTCGACGACACGTCGCTGGCCCCGTCGCAGCAGAGTCTGGACACCTGGCGCACCACGTTTGAAACCAACGTGTTCGCGGTGGTCGCGGTGACCAACGCGTTCCTGCCGCTGGTGAAGGCTTCACCGGCCGGCCGCATCGTCAACGTATCCAGCATCCTCGGCTCGCTGACCCTGCACAGCCAGCCGGGCTCGCCGATCTACGGCTTCGCGGTGCCGGCCTACAACGCTTCCAAGAGCGCGGTGAATGCCTGGACCGTGCAGCTGGCCTATGAGCTGCGCGACAGCACCACCAAGGTCAACACCGTGCACCCCGGTTACGTGAAAACCGACATGAACGGCGGTGAGGGCGAGATCGAAATCAGCGAAGGCGCGCGTTCCAGCGTCGGCATGGCGCTGATCGGTGCCGACGGCCCGAACGGCAGCTTCACTTACCTCGGTGAGGTGCTGCCATGGTGATCCGTGTGTTGACCGTGGCCGTGACCAGCGCCCTGCTGGCCGGCTGCGTCAGCGTTGGCCCCAACTACCAGGCACCGCCGGCACAGCCGGTGGTGCTGCAGGGAGCGACAGCTGAGGTGTTCACCAGCGCATCGCCGGTGGCCAGCTGGTGGGCCCAGTTCGATGATCCAGTGCTGGAAGGGCTGGTGCATGATGCGCTCGGAGCCAACCTGGACCTGCGCATCGCCATGGCCCGGGTGCGTGAAGCGCGCGCGGTGTTCGTCGAGCAGCGCCTGGACCAGCTGCCGCACGTCACCGCCGGTGGCAGTTACGACCGCCGCAAGCAGCCGGACGCAACGGCCGGTGGCGAGCGCATCTTCAGCGAAACCTATCAGCTTGGCTTCGACGCCGGCTGGGAACTGGATCTGTTCGGTCGCCAGCGCCGTGCCGCCGAAGCGGCGCGTGCCGATCTCGGTGCCGAGCAGGACAACCTCGCTGACGCCCAGGTGACGGTCGCTGCTGAAGTGGCACGCAACTACTTCGAGCTGCGTGGCAGCCAGAAGCGGATCGACGTCGCCCAACGTACCCTGGTCAACCTGCGCGAGACCCAGCGCCTGACTGAAGCGCGCTGGGAACTGGGTGCTGGCAGCGAACTGGATGTGCAGAGCAGTCGTGCGCGGTTGAAGGCGATCGAAGCCGACATTCCGCTGCTGGAAGTGGCCGAAGTGCAATCGCGGCATCGCCTGGCCGTGTTGCTGGGCCAGCGTCCGGATGCACTGGATGCGCGTCTGCAGCCGCAGGAAGTGCCGGCGTATGCGAAAGCATTGCCGCTCGGTGATACCACCGACCTGCTGCGCCAGCGTGCCGACGTGCGCAGTGCCGAACGTCGCCTCGCCGCCGCCACCGCGCGGGTCGGCGTGGCGACCGCCGACCTGTTCCCGCGAATCAGCCTGAGCGGCTTTGTCGGCTTCCTGTCCGGCGACGCCAGTGGCCTGGTCAACGGCAACAACAAGGCCTGGTCGGTGACCCCGTCGATCAGCTGGGCCGCATTCGACTTCGGCACCGTGAAGGCACGCCTGCGCGCAAGCAAGGCGCAGGCCGACGGCGCGGCCGCCGAGTATGAAAAGGCGGTGCTGCTGGCACTGGAAGACACCGAGAACGCACTCACGCGTTACGCCAAGCAGCAGGCGCGGCTGGGCATCGTGGTCGAACAGGCGCAGGCCGCACGACGTGCCGAGCAGCTGGCGCAGATCCGCTATCGCGAAGGGTCGGAAGATTTCCTGACCCTGCTTGATGCGCAGCGCACCCAGCTGGCGGCCGACGATGCGCTGGCCGCTGCCGAGTCGACGGTGAACGTCAGCGTGGTCGGCGTGTACAAGGCACTCGGCGGCTGGGGCCAGCAGCGTGATGCCACGCCGCCGGCTATCGCCGGCACGATGCGCTGAGGTGGTGGGGAAGGGCGGAGAGCGCCGTCCTTCCCCTTCGTGTAGGTGTTTCCCGCGACCGCGTGCAGGGCGACGCCGCATTGACGGCATTGCCTCTCACGCGCTGCGCAGTCACAAGGCTAAATAGGCACCCCACCACAGGAAGTGTGCCGATGCATCCGCAATACCAGGACGACAATCGCATGGGCGCGGCGAGCCTTTCAGCAGGCGTCGTGCTGCTGTTGATCCTGGCCGTGCTGGCCGTCACGTTGGGGTTCGCGCGTCTGCCTGACGCCTTGCTGGAACTCGGCGTCGTGGCGATCGGCCTGTTCCTTGCCGTCAGCGCACGCATCTACCAGGCACGCGAACAGCACCTCGCACTGTGTCGCGCACTGGAGCGCCTGCGCAGTCCGCCGCGATCGCCATGATCCCTGATCGTGGCCTGCCGCAATGCCCTTGACTGCCAAATCGGCCTGCCGCGATGCCCGTAGAGCCGGGCTTGCCCGGCTGCTTTTGCATCGGTCGCGGCCAGCCGGGCAAGCCCGGCTCTACGACGCTTCGCGGCCAATCAACGCCCCGCGGGCAACACCACCTCCGCCATCACCGGGAAGTGATCCGAAGGCAACACCCCGCCGGGTTTGTCATCCAGCGTCACAAACTTCAGCACCTTCACCCCGCGCACCAGAATCCAGTCCAGCTCCGTGGTAGGCGTACCACTGAAATCATGGAAGGTCAGCCGCGGCCCCTCCACCTTCGCCGCCACCTTGCGCGCATCCTCCAGCGACGCAGTGAACGTCGCATAGGTCTCGCTGCCCGGCTCGCTGTTGAAATCCCCGGTCACCAGCACCGGCACTCCGGCATGCAGCTGCTGCAGGCGCGCCACGATTGCCTTTGCACCCTTCACCCGGCGCGGCTCATCTTCATCCCGATAAGGCAGGTGAGTGTTGAGCAGGTAAAAGCGCTGCCCATCGGCCGCGCGCTCGAACAGCGCCCAGGTCACCATGCGCGGGAACAGATTGCCCCACGTGATGCTGCCGGCTACCTCCGGCGTATCGGACAACCAGAAGTCGCCCGATTCCACCACCTTCAGCTGTGCGCTGTCATAGAACACGCCCATGTGTTCGTCGCCGTCACCACCACGCCGCCCCTGGCCGAACCAGCGGTAGCCGGGCAGGTGCGCAGTCAGGTACTCGGCCTGCTTCTGCACCAGCTCCTGGGTGCCGAATACGGCGGGCTTCTCTTCCTTCAGCAGGGAAACCATCGCATCGCGACGGTCATCCCAGCGCCGCCCTGGCTCGGTATCCACCGGGGTGCGTACATTGAACGACATCACCCGCAGCGGCTCGGCTGCGGGTGCGGGTGAACGGGCCTGCACGCTGCCCAGGGGCAGCGCCAGGGCAAACGCAAGCCACAGGGCGTGGCGCTTTCGAATCGACCGCATTGGAATCCCTCCATTCCATGAAAACGATTCCAAGCGTCGCACGGTTGCGCGCCGGCGACTATGCGCGGGTTGGCGAAATGTCGATTTTTCTCATTTCTCATACTCGAGCAGATACCGGACCGAAGCCTTCGGCTTGGATGCCCGCTTCGCCAGCTCCTGCATGACGGTGGGCAGGACCACGCCGCCACAGTTGGAGCAGGTATTGAGGAAGCTCACCAGCTTGACCTCCAGGATGTCGCTGGCCAGCAGGCGCACAGCGGGGTCTTTTGAGTCCAGCAGTGACAGCAGGTAGCGGAAGATCCAGTTTTCCGAATCGCCGCCGCGGTCGAACACGATGGCTCGCCCCTCCGGCGTACGCAGCACCGGCAGGGTGGCGAATGCCGGATTCTCCGGGACGGCGGCATCGCGCGCATCCACGTAGCGGGTGCCGGCGGTCGACTCCGGCAGGTTCAGATTGAGCCTGCGCGCAAGCTTACCGCCAGAGAGTGATCCGATCACAATCGTGCCTTTCGTGGTTTTCACCTCGGCGTACGCGAAGTTCGCACCGCTGACGTGCTTGATGAGCTGCTGCGCCGTTTCCGGCAACATCAGGCTGTCGGCGGTGAGCGGCACCCATTCCGCCTCCTTGCCCTTCACCGGCAGCAGGCTGTTGAGCATGTCGGCGACGTGCTGGAGTTCTTCCTGCGAGCAGGCCTGCAGCGCCTTCCAGTCCGGGATCAGCAGCCGGCTCAGGGAGACGAATTCTTTCTGCTCGGGCCCGCCAGAGAACACCCTCTGGGCAAACTGCTTCACCTCGTTCGGCTTTCCGTTCTTTTCACAGTAGGCCGCGTACTTCTCATAGCTGTCGTACAGTTCCAGCTCGTGCGGTTCGAACCCCGGGCGCAGGTAGTTGAAGGTCATCTCCGCGATGTTGCGCTGCACCTGCACCGATTGCGGGTTCTCGCGCAGCAACCGGTTCCGTTCGGACTGCCGCAGGTACATCGCGATGTCGTCGGGATTCGTCAACGGGACGAAGTGCAGCGTGTCACCGCTATAGTCCGGCACGGGTGCGACGTAGTACACGCCGCGATCCGGCTCGATGAAGATGGACGGCTTGCCGTCCACCAGCATGTGCACGCCGCGTAGTTCACGGCTGTCCTGCACGCCTTCCGCGATCGGTCCCAGGCTGATGACGGGCACCTTGCGGTTCACGCGCATGCGGTCGAAGGGGCTGGTGTCCTTGTCCAGACCCAGCAGCGAATCCGGTACCAGCTTGCCTTCCATGCGGGACAGGTACTTCACCTGTTCGGGTACCCCCAGCGCCTGCTCTTCTTCCGGCGTCAGCGGCTCCAGCTTGGGCGGCATCTCCCGACCTTGCGGGGATGTCCTTGAGTCCCACTTCTGCAGCTTGCCGTCGTGCACCATCACCGGCTTCTGTGTCTTGCCACTGGGCAGGGTGAATCCGTCCAGCGGTTTCATGTCGGCCGGGCTGTATCTTCGATAGCCGAACGCGTGAGGCAGCAGTTCGTTGGAGGTCGGTGACTCCGGCAGCGGAACCAGACGGTCGGGCACGAAACGCAGCTGGGTCGGCCGGATGCAGCCCGCAGCCGATTCCGCGGTCTCTACACTTTCCACGCCGCGCGGCTCCCGGCAGCCGGTGGCATCCAGTTCCTGCAGCTCACCGATCTCGCCGCCATGCACCTCGCGCAGTTGCAGCGAACCGTCGCTGGGGTTCAGCAGATACCGGCTGTCACCGATCCAGACTTCCCACTGGTTGTTGCCGTGCTCCACGAAGCGTGCATCGGTGGCGTCGCCCAATTGCAGGTGCACGCCGTCTTCCACGACCTCGCCCGGAATGAACTCAGGCAGCGGGTGGACCAGGCTCACCTGCTGCAGTCGTGGCCCATAGGCGGCACCGGCAATGGGATCAAAGCGATACCAGCCGTCGGGCCCGCTGATCATCAGCGTCATCGGCCCGGCATCGACCTGGCCTACCGCCACCGTGGCATCGTCAATCCCGAAATCGAGCTCGAATGAGGTCAGCAGTTCCTGCGTGGCCGTGCCGACCGCGACCTCGGCCTCCACGGCGTGTGCCGCTGCGCCCAGTGCGCGTTCGCCACGCAGCACGCCACGCAGCCAGCCGGCACCGCGCAGCGCCTGCTCCCACGCCTGTCCGCCGAGCCGCCACGCACCCTTTCCCAGGTCATGGATCAGTCCGGCACCGCTGTTGCGCAGCAGCTCGCCGGCCAGGGTACCCAGCGCCTTGCCGGTATGCTCGGCCAGCGACACCACCGTGTGTTCGCCGGCCGCGGCCACGATGTGCACCATGCTGCCTGCGAACCTGGCACCGGGGATCAGATTGCCCAGCACGTCCACGCTGCAGTCGAGTGCGGCTTTACCTGTTTCGCCGTTCATCAGGTCCTCGCCGCAGGCGAAGAACGGAATCGTGAACTCGGCCACCTTCTTCAGGAGCGCTTCTTCCTTGTCCAGCACCTGCTCCAATGGGGTGAGCTGGTTGAGTTCCAGTTTCTTGACTTCATCCAGGCGTGCATCCCACAACGGCTTGGCAGCCGCCACCGCCAGTACGTGCATGGCGTCAGGGTCGCTCATGCTTGCCGCGCCGGACAGCGGCGTCAGCTGCAGTTCGCGGATCGCATCCAGCCGGTCCGCGCGATGGATGGCAAGGCTGCCGTCAATCAGCCCCTGCGCATCCACGCACGGGCCCAGGTGAGGGTCGACCACCGCACGCCGGATCAGTCCGGCGCGCGGCAGGATCTCGAAGTACACCGGTTCGGCGTTGCCGCCCGGTTGGCAGCGCAGCAGCAGGCCCTGGGTGGCGTCCTGATCGAACGCGTGAACCTGCATCGGTGTGCATTGGCTGGTGCGCAGCACGGCCTGGTCTTCCGGCGAAAGCGTCTGCAGCAGCTCTTCAATCAGCCCGGCCAGACCCTGTTCAACCGCGGTGCGGTACATCGCGAATGCATCATCGAATCGCTGCAGGGTGGTCGACCGGCCCGTGCAGAGATAGGCATCAGCGGCAATCAGGTCGAGCAGGGAGTCGCTCACGCTCAGCAGCGCTTTCACCGAGCCATCCAGCGCGATGGTCGCCTCCGGAATCACCAGCGTCACCACGTCTTCCTGCTGCTGCAGGGTCTTGCCAGGGGTGATGCCGTGCGCGCCAAGCACGAGTGTGCCGATCTTGTCGACCGGCAGCGACCATAGTGCAGGGTCCAGTCCGGTCTCCCTGAGTTTCTGTTCGGCGATCTTGCGGCGCGTCGGCGGTGCCTGGGCGATCAAGGCCAGATGCGCGGCGTGCGCATCCTGTGCCTTCTTCAGGTAGTCCAGCGCGCTGCTGGCCTGTGCCGGGGTCACCTGGTCCAGGCGTGTCAGTCCTGGCAGCTGCCCATGTGCGACGGCGTACAGCAGCGCCGGGTGCAGCATGGCGCGCGCCCAGCTGGCATGCAGGTCATCGTGCGCGCCGGGCTGCGATGAAGGAGCCGACAGCGTCGCGGCCAGCCCGGCCACCTGCATATAGCTGACCCTGCCGCTGGCACCGGGCTGCAGCGCTTCCAGCAGCGCAACGCTGTGCAGGAAGGTGCTGCCGGCCAGCGAAGCGGGGCTGAGCCCTTCCGGAATGTTTCGCACCAGCAATGCCGGTTGCTGGACTTCGCTCAGCAGCAGCCATTGCAGCAGGCCGCGTGCGGCAGGTGGTGCGTGTGGCTGGCGCTTGGCCAGCAGTGCTCCCACGTGTGCCTGCCATTGGACGAAGGTGCGGTGCACGTGCGCCGGATTGTTCAGGTCGGCGCGTAGTGCGTCGATCTGCGCGTGGCCGACGTAGTGTTCAAGCAGCGCCTGCGCGACGATGATCTGCGCACCCTGCGGCGACGCCGGGCTGTTCTCATGCGCGCCGATCCAGTCGGTCTGGTTCAGCAGCAGCTGACCCAGTTGCGCGAACCCCTGCGTACGCGACATCACGTCCCACAGGTCGGACGGGGACAGGGCGCGATCAGGATCGTTGCTGTGCAGCACATCCAGACCCCAGTGCCGCAGCAGCGTGTGCAGCTCGGGCAGGGCGGACGTGTCCAGTGGGGTGCTCACCGGCCCCGGAGCAGGGGGATGGAACCAGCGTTCCAGCAGCAGGCCGGTGCCGTTGGTTGCAGGCACTTCAGGTGATTGCTGCGGCCACAGCGGAAAGCCCAACGCCATGCGCTGCGCATTCGCAGGGGCTTCCGTGGGCAGCAGCGCCAACGCCAGCAGCAGTGCCTGTTCGGGCTCACGCAACAGCAGCGGGTCGGCCTCGGCCAGCGCCTGTGCCAGGGTCAGCACCGGTGCCGCGCCGCCGGCGAACAGGCCCGGTACCTCCAACAGTGCGACGATCTTCTGCTGCACGCTGGGCGGCAGCTGCGACAGGATGGCCTTGCGCAGCAACGCGGCGTGCACCTGCCAGCCGGCCCGCGCCTTCTTGTCCACCGCGCCGCTGTGCACCGTGCTGTCTCTCACCGCGTCTACCCAGCGGGCAACGGCGGTGTGGCCTTCCGCGCTCTCCAGCCACTGCTGCAGCAGGCGCGGTCCCTGCACGATCAGCGTCCAGGCGTCCAGGTTGCTGCCTGCGGCGTTGACGGTGATGAGGGCGCGCTGGATCGCGTTGGCCAGACCGTCGCGCAGGCTGAGCGCGTCGGCCGTACAGATGGCCTGTGCCAAGGCATGCCCGCCATGTGCATCCACCCACTGCTGCAACTGCAGCGGCGGAGCCACTTCGCTCGAGGATGCCGTCACGTCACCGGGGGGCGACAGCTGGTTACCGACGCGTTGATAGAACCGCTGGAAGTGCTGCAGGCTGTCCGCATACCACGGGTCAGCGTCCTGCAGCGACAGCTCCAGCTGACTGTACAGCTGCTGCAACGGTTCAATCAGACGACGCAGGTGCACGCCCAGATTCAGCTCGTCAGGGGTCAGCGGTCGCCTCTGCTGCCGCCGCGTCCATTCGTTCAACATGCCGGCGGCACCGTGGAAGTAAACCCCCACAGCGGATTCCCAGGTCGGCGTCAGTGTTTGACCGCCGACCAGGCGATCAGCCAGTGCGCGCCACTCCTCCATCGTCGGCATCACCTCGCGCCAATACGCGGGCGGATTGCCGAACAACCCCCGGCTGTAGACTTCCGCGATCTGCGCCAGGCAGCGGCCGGCGTCGCTCAACGCCACGAATCCATCGTCGCCCAGCAGCGGATCGAGCGTTTCTACCCACCACTGGCGCAGCTCCGGATTCCTGACCGGGGGGCAGAACCGCGCCTGTGCGTTCTTCATCCGCTCGGCGTGCTGTTCGATCACGGTTCCGTTCACCGGCGTGGGCGAACGCAGCGCGGGCGGACGGGTTTTTTCCACCACCCGATGGAAGAACGTACGGCCGGCATCGGGTGCTTTGTCGTCGTACTCCGTGAGCAGCTCACCGGCCACCAGCCCGATCCGGGCGAGCGCGTAATAGGCATCATGTTCGGTCTGCGAATGCACCGCATCGTTCGGCGTCCCGCTTCGCGCGTGCACCGCGCGCATCAGCTGCTTGAGCATGCGCATGAACAAATAGATCTGCGCCTCCACCCCACCGCGTTCGATCTCATACTCCTGCCAGGTCGATAACTCCGGCAGCTGATTGAGCGCATCGAACAGCGCCGTGCCCTGCGCGGTGCCGAAGAAGCGCTCCAGTGCATCGACACCTGGTGGTCGTCCGTGCGGCTGCTCGCCACCCAATGCAAGAAGGTCGTTGATGCTCTGCAGCAGCCCCTGCGCCGAATGTGGGGTGTAACCCGGAATCGCGTGCCACCACGACCGGCTGGGAATGTGGTCGATCAAGCCCTGCATCAGCAGCAGCGGCACGGGGCCGGCCATCTGCCCGTACAGCTGCGCGCCGGCACCTGGCAGAAGTGTCGGGGCTGCCGGTTGCACGGCAGGGTATTGGCCCTCATCAGTCAATGCGCCGGCGCGCGCCCGAGGGGGCTGCCAGGCCGTCCGCAGGTCACGTGGGTTCAACGTAGTGCCTGGCGCGTTCTGCGAGGTCGGCGGCGGTGCGGAGCCGGCCTTCATGCCGAACAGGTGGGCGAGTGCGTCCCGGGCCTGCTTCACCGTGGTGGCTTCCCGTTGCTGGCCGTGCAGGAAGCGGACGATCTGCCCGGACTGTTCCACGTCCCGACCCGCCATAAAGCGGCTCTCGGGAGTGCAGGGCATCAACGCAGTGCTGTCGGTCACGGCGTTGGGCGTGGTGTGCCGGCTCAGTCCGTCGACCGCGGTGCGGAACACGTTCACCGCTTCGGCGTGTGTGGCAGCCGGCACATCGGCCGGTGCCGGCATGCAGGCATCCACGGTGACGGGCCGGCCCCAGGCTGCCACTGCCTGGCTGACGTGCATCAGATTCCACGGGGAATACAGCACCGTGGTCAGCAGGCGGGCGGCGGTGTTGTAGCGGCCTACTGGCGTCACGTTCGGCTCGTGGGCCCAGGTTGCTGAAAGTGCGGTCTCCACCATCAGGGTGCCCAGTGCGCAGCCGGTGGGCGACGTGTCACCGTTGATCAACGGGGTGGGGCCGGCCGCAGCCGCCAACGGCGAACGGGGTTCAATTGTGCTGATTGGAGCGGCGTTGTGTTCAATCAGGTGCTGCAGGCCTACGCGTGGATCCAGCAATCCCCGTTCCATCTGCTCACGTTGCCGCATGGAACGGAGCGCGGTCTGCACACGGGTGTCGTCGGCCTGGGGGGCCAGTGTCCTCAACTGCGAGGCTGCCCATTCACCCCGCGCCGTCATGTCAAAGCTCGCCAGCTCCTCGTGCTGCAGCTTCAGCGCCAGTGCCAGGCTGTCGTTTAAGGGTTCAGCGGCGAGCATTGCCTGCCAGGCTTGCCGCGTCATGTGCTGTGGCCGATACAGCGCATCACGCAGTGCGGAAAGCAGCGGGTGCCCCTGCGCCTGCGCATGGCTCAAGTCTCGTCGCAGATCCAGCATGGCCACTTCCCACTGCAGCGCAGGCAGCCGCAGCGCATGCAGCAACACCTCGCGCCACACCTGTTGCTCGGCCTCTGGCATCGTTGCCGGCAGTTCGCAGCGTGCCGCCAGGTGGTCGCCGAGCAGGCAGGCCAGGGGCGTGCCAGCGATTTCTGCGGCCACCATGGTCTGCAGCAGATCCAGCGTGACCGGTCCTTCGGCCAACAGTCGCGACAGCAGCTCGAACTGCGCCGCCGGCGCGCCGATCAAGCTGTTCATTGAAGGAACGGCCGGGGAGGGGATCACAATGGGCGGCACCATGCCCTCCCGGTTATGCAGATGATGCAACCGGGAAGGGCCGGGTACCGCCGGTGGTAACTCCTGCAGGGGATCCGGGCGCGATAACGACGCCGTCGAGCGCGGGGTCGAAGTGGCAGAGGAGGCGGGGGAGGTGTGATTCATTGTACGAATGCCGCGCGGAGGGAGCGCGTACGATCACCGCAGGCGGGCGCGCACTTAATAGGAATAATCAGAAAAGTTCGCGAAGGGCTTGAAATGCCTGTGCCGAAAAGGTTTACAGGACCAATGGCAGGGGCAGGCGCTGCGCCAAGCCCGTAGGGTCAGCGGCATTCCGGTCCAGGAGCGTCGCCATGCTGCGTCTGTCGTGCCTGCTGTTGAGTGCGGTAGCTGCCCTCGGCGCACACGCAGCCCCGGCTGCGCCCTCTGAAACATTGACCGCCGTACTCGCGCGCTGGGATCAGACCGAGCATCCCGACCTGCGCGCGGTAGTGGTGATGCAGCAGGGGCAGGTGGTGGCCGAGCGCTACTACAACGGGGCCACGCGCGAGGAACTGCACGACGTGCGCTCGGCCGGCAAAAGCGTCACCGCGCTGCTGGTCGGCATTGCCCGCGACCAGGGCCGGCTGCAGATCGACCAGCCGGTGCAGCGCTACTGGAAGCAGGCGGCGGGCAGCGCCATCGGGCCCGTCGCGCTTCGCGACGTGCTGAGCATGCGCTCCGGGCTGGCGGCCGATGACGAAGAGGCGTCTTCGCCCGGCAACGAGGACCGCATGGATGCCGCCCGCGACCCGAAGGCGTTCGTGCTGAATGTGCCGCGCGCTGCGCCCCCGGGCACGGTGTATCGCTACAACTCGCTGACCAGCTATGTGGCCGGTGTGGTGGTAACCGAGGCTGTCGGCAAGCCGATGGACGTGTTCGCTCGCCAGTCCCTGTTTGCGCCGCTCGGCATCCAGCGCTGGCAGTGGGCGCGTGACGCTTCCGGCATCACCAAGGGGCAGGGCAACCTCTCACTGCGTGCGCGTGACTTCGCCATCCTGGGCGAAATGGTGCGGAACGACGGGGTGTACCAGGGCAGGCGCATCGTCAGCGCCGCATGGCTGCGCGATGCGCTGACCCCGCATGTGGCCATTGGCGACAGTGATCCGTATGCGGATGGTTATGGCTACTACTGGTACGCCAAGACCCACGACATCAACGGTACGCCGGTTCCGGTGCGCTTCGCCTCCGGCAACGGTGGCAACAAGATCTACGTGGTACCCAGCCGGCAGATGGTGGTGGCCATCACCTCCAGCGCCTACGGCAAGGGGTACGGCCAACGACGTTCAGAGACGATTCTGAAGGCATTGCTGGCCGCGACCCCGTAGCGCCGGGTTACGCGCCGGTTTTGCCACTTGCCTTGTCGACGGTCACGGTGACCTGCACCGTGGTCGGTTCGCTGTCCAGCTCGATGTAAGCGTGCACCAGCTTCTTCAGCGCGTTCGACGGGTGGATGTGGGAACGGCGCGCGGCTTCGCGGAACTGGCAGCGCTGTTCATGCGGCAGGTGTACCTTCATCACAACATCTTTGCTCATGGGGTGTGCCTCCAGCTGGGGGTTTCGAACGCGCCTGCGAACTGCATCTGCATCGTGAATCTCCTTCCGGTAGTCCCCCTTGCCGGACGGCAAGGGGTCGGGAGGTTCGAAACCGTACAGGTAGAGTAGAAAACGGCGGGCGTATTCCCCCATTGAGGGTGTTGTATTAGCCACCCTCCCGACTCGGGTCACGCTCACTCTATCTGTTGGGGTTTCGACGCCCCGTCCGACAAGCCTGCGCGACACCGCGATGCAATGGAAATAGGCAGCGTCTATCGGGCCCCGTCGCGTTGTGTGCTGCAACACGAATCATGTCGCTAATGACCTGTGACACCGGTTGGATTGGTGCATTCTGCGTAGTTCGCGACGTTCTGCGCACGTCGAGATGCGTGGCAAACGAGTGTCGCGCAGAACGACGCAATCAACCCGAACGCCGCGACGCCACCCGGCGGATGGCGTGTTCCGTCTGATCAGCCCTAGAATCGGGTTCAGACACACCACCTGAATCCAAGCCAAGGACTGCACACATGCCCATCGCACGGGAAGGCCGTTTCCTCCTCAACCACGACGCGTACCTTGGCGGTACGCGACTCGGGCTCGAATCGTCCATGATCGAGGCCTGCATCGAAGAGGTCCAGTCGCGTAACTACCTGGATGTCTTCGGCAGCCCAAGCTTCGGGTTCAACGAGACGTCCCTCGATGCACTGGAACAGCTTCCGAACCTGCGGCATGTGTGGTTCTGGGACATCCACCTGAAGAACATCGACGGCCTATACGCGCTCCAGCAGCTGGAGAGTTTCGGCATCCACCCGCGACGCCCGCCCATCGCGTTCGAACGACTGCCTTCACTCCGGGAGATGGTGTGGGAATACCGTGCGCGCGACACCGGCGTGGAGACCCTGTCGTTGGAAATGTTGCACCTGTGGCGGTATGCCCCCAAACACGCCAGCTTCGCCGGATTGCAATTGCCGACCACCCTGCAGGAGCTTGGCCTCCACTGGTGCAATCCTGCCAGCCTGGAGGGGTTGCCGGTGCTTCCCAACGTGCGCAGGTTGGGGATTCATCAATGCCGCAACATGAGCAGTCTGGCTGCGGTTCCAGACCTGTTCCCGGCCTTGGAGCACCTGGTGGTCGATGCCTGTGGGCGGATGAAGGTGGAGGAGGGTGAGCGGCTGGTGGCCCGGATGCCAGGCTTGAAGCATGCTTTCGTGCAGAAGCGCGTAGTGACCTGATCTGCCCAAGTGCCGCAGCGCGACGCATTGGAACGCGCCGGGACGCGGGTAGAGTCGGTCGACAGACGACTGCCGATGGCAATCGTTACTTCCGTAACGCATGACCACCGAACGTGAGGCGCGCTTCTGCGTCCAATTTCATGCTTCACCCGGCCGATCACCGCTTTCAGCCGTCGTCTGTCGACCGACGGTACCGGGCTCGTCTCCGGTTGATACCAAGGTGGCACTACTTGGAACCACACTGAATCGATGATCCCCCGCTGCTTTACGGAAGTTGCGGAGATCCTCAGGAAGGAGTATCTTTCGCGGTGCAGGGCTTTGACTACCTGGCTCCGTCACGCAGTTCAGCGCGTGGCCTGAGACTTCCAGGGTGTCAAAGCCTTTTTTTCTGTCCATATACATGAGCCTGTTCGCGGCAACTTGCTCAGCAATCCAGCTTTGACGTTCCTTGGCATACACGCTGGTGACCAGATTCACAATCGCGTTACCGTCCCGGCGGGCCTGGCTGATTGATGCAATCACCACTCCCGAGGCTGTTCTTGCTGTTGTCAGCACCACAATGGCTGAGCCGACTGTGGCCGACTCGAGCACGGCAATTGGCTCATCCAGGAACTCGGGTAGCTTCTCAAGTTGGTGAGGCGCGATGCCATCGCGTTGCCCACCTTTGCCGGTCAGGATCTTGTGCAGAACTCCGGTAGTCATCCTGAGTGGTAGGTCTGGGACCGAAAGCATGCGCAGTACCGCCGGTGTGCGTCCCAGAACGAGGGATTGACCTCGCTTGTTGCTGCTGGAGGTCCTGGCCCTGACTTGGGCTGCAAATGAGTTTTCTTGTTGATCCACAACACATTCGGCACGACTGGCAACTTCGCCGAGGTCCAATCGTGCCCTTGGATTGCAGGATTCAGTTGCGCGCTAGCAGCTGTGCCGCCACGACAATGCCTCTCGAATATGTTGTCCCGACGGTAATGGCGCGCAGTGCGCTTTGTTCGTCGTCGACACGGTCACATGCAAAGGGGGCAAAGCCTCAGCAAGTTGTATGGCTTCTTACTCAGCATGCGTGGGAGCATCCGCAGGCAGCTCTGTTTGTGGATCGAGGATCAACAGCAATGTCTATCAGCTACCCAGCCAAAATCGACGGAAAGGAGGGCGACTACGTCATGACCTTCCGCGACATCCCGGAGGCAATTACGGGCGGTGCCACAATCGACATCGTGTTGGCCAACGCAGTGGACTGCTTGGCCACGGCGATCGAATTCTATGTCGATGATCGCAGGGCGCTGCCTGTCCCGACGGTTGCCAAGAACGGTGAAATCCTCGTTGAGCTGCCGACCACGAGTCATCGTCGAACGGTTACAGCATCCCAGCCACCACAAGCCCGTCGTAGGTAGCACTCCAGTCTCCGCTGTGCTTCACCGCAACACCACCCGCAGCATTCCAAGCAGCGCAGTTCGCACTCCAGTCGTCCACCAGAACATCGCCGGGCCGATGCATGAACAAAGGCTTGTTGGCACCGCCCAGCACCGGCAGCACGAGGCAGGTCTGCGATAGATGCTCACGCACCCACGCGCGCTTCTGCGTGGCAGCGACGGTGTAGTTGCTCTTAGGGCAGGCGGTGAGGATCACCGGGTCCAGCTGTTCAATGGCGCGGAAGAATTCGATCGCACCGGCAATCGGTGGCAGGTCGCGGAAGAATGACGCGTGACCGTTGATATGTCCCCACATCACGTCGTCTTCCAGTTGGCGGTGGTCCAACCCGAACACGGCCGGGAAGCCGGTATCGAAGTCGGCCATGACGCCGTCCAGGTCCAGATACAGCGTGCGTGTGTCTACGGTGATGGCGGGACGGGAAGTGGAGGAGGGCAGCGTTGGCTCGGGGGATTGGAACGCCTGCTCCAGGCTGCGCATGCCGTGTTCAACCCATTGCGACAGGGTGCTTGCGGGGATGCCAACTTCGGCGCTGGCAGAAGCCACCGATGTGCGGCCCTGCAGAATTTCGACAACCAGGGCGGCTTTGCGCGGCCCCGTCCAGATAGGAGTCTCGTAATCCATTACGTCTCTCGTTTGCGTGATGGGTACTACGATAGCACTGGTGGCGGGTACTGCGATGGGAAGCAGAATGAGCTGATCGAAACTATCCTCGGGCCATCACGATCTGGGTGCGAACTTCAACCTTGAGCGCGCGTTTGACGGCTGCAAAAACGGCGGAAATATTGCTCATCGTTGGATTTCCCGATTGGGATAACATGCGGTGAAGGCTTTTCGCAGGCTTGTGGATTTCTTCAGCGAGCGCCTCGAAGCCCACCGTAGCGTTGACGAGATCGCGCAGCACCAGTTTGGCCGATTCCGGCTCCCCGTTTACGAACTGGGTGATGGCTTCGTCGAGCAGCGCTCGAGCAAACGCGGGGTCATTCTGCACGCGCGCTGCCACGGTTTCCTTGAAATTACGAGTGAGTGCCATGTCTAGGTTCCTTTCTGCGTTGATGCCTTTCGTTGTTTGAAATCTTCCCAGAGAGTGACAGCCTTCTCGATGTCCTTCTGTTGTCGCTTCTTGGTGCCGCCGCCGATCAAGATGATGATCTTCAATCCGTCTCTTGCAAGGTGGATACGTAGACCGGGCCCCCAATCGATCTCGTACTCCCCGATGCCGTGGAACCACGCGACGTTGGAGAGGTTTCCAAGTTCCAATCGAGTCAGCGCTATATGTACCTTCGCTGCGGCGAGGGGGTCGAGCTGTCCGTACCATTTGCCGAAGGGGCTCGTGCCGTTGTCGAGTAGGAGTTCATTGAGCTCGTAGGTCACCATAAGACAGTAACATATACGTTCCCATTGTGCTTGGTCGAATGCAGTGCGAGTGGTTCGTGCCGGGTAGGGGCTGCTTCGACGGCTGTCATGCCTTACCGGGCGTGGGCAGGTTCCGTGCGGTCGTCTTGCGAGCGACCCTACCGGAACTTCCTGACACGTCAGTGGCCTAATGCACAAACAAAAAACCCGGAACTCCTCGCGGAATTCCGGGTTCTCGTAGGTTCTTTCGAACCTGTGTTGGTGGAGGTGGGCGGAATTGAACCGCCGTCCGAAGGCACTCCATCCCCAGTTCTACATGCTTAGCTCACCGTTTGGTGTCGTCCTGGAGCAGTACGGTGTGCGAAACGCACCCCAGGATCAGCCCGCTTTGGGTTAGGCCATGACTGACGGGCAGCCACCACAGCCGATTCCATGATAATGACCCTACACCGACGAGCATGGACACAAGTGGGTTCGGGGCTCCGCCTTATGCGGCAGAAGAACTACAACTGCAGCTGTTTTTTAGGCAGCAACAGCGAAGTTCGGAGCGTAGTCGCTTTCGTTGGCAACTAGAGTTTTGCCGCTGGATTTACGAGGAAAGCTGCCCCCTCGGCATGCACCAGGTAACTTCACAACCCCCGTCGAAACCAATGCACCCCCGGTCTCTTCAGTTCTTGCAAGGCTATCAGGCTGCTGGATGGTCGAAACCGGCCAGTGGCCCTACCCGATGGCGGAGATGCTACGCCAAAAAGGCTGAACAGTCACCTTTTGGGGCGCGCGGAGGGCAGGTTACCGCTGGCGCAGGTTCTCGGCGCGATGGCGGGCCTTTTCGCGGCGCTGATTGCTCTTCTCGTGCTTCAGTGCCGTGATCTGGCGCTGGGCCTCCGGTTCCACCTGGGCCAGCAGGGTCTGCAGGCGGATGATCCGGGCCTGCAGTTGCGGGGTGTCGGATTCAGCCGCCTCGCGCTGGGCGTTGCGCAGCAGGTAGGTCAGCACCTTGAGCAGGGCTGCAGGCTCCATGGTGCGGCTGAATTCGGTGAAGATGAACTCAAAGGCCGCAATGTCTGCCTGCAATTCGGCCGGAGTAGGGGTCTGGGTCACGCGCGGCTCCTGCCGTTGGAAAGTAAGGAATGGGACATCACGGTTCAGGCGTCGCGATTACCGCGACGCATGGCGCGCTGCTTTTCAATGGCCCAGTCGCGGTCCTTGGCGGCGTCGCGCTTGTCGTGGGTCTGCTTGCCCTTGGCCAGTGCCACTTCCAGCTTGATCTTGTTCTTGCTCCAGTACATCGCGGTGGGCACGATGGTGTAGCCGTCGCGTTCGACCTTGCCGATCAGTTTGTCGATCTCCCGGCGGTGCAGCAGCAGCTTGCGCTCGCGGCGGTCGTTGGCCACCACGTGGGTGGAGGCCTGGATCAACGGGGTGATCTGCGCGCCGATCAGGTAGATCTCGCCGGACTTCACATAGGCGTAGGCGTCGACGATGTTGCCGCGCCCGGCGCGGATCGACTTGACCTCCCAGCCCTGCAGGGCCAGACCGGCCTCGAAGCGCTCTTCAATGTGGTACTCGTGGCGGGCACGCTTGTTGAGCGCGATGGTTTTATTGGCCGTCGCGTTCTTTGCTTTATCCTTGGCGCTGTTCTTGCTCATTTATCTATTGTCTCCGATTCCGGCCGTCCGTGGTCGATTCGTCAGCCAAGCCAACGTATGACTACCATCCGCCGCAGTGCCCTGGTTGAACATTCCGCCGCCCGCATGTTCGACCTGGTAAATGATGTCGAGGCCTACCCGCGCCGGTTCCGCTGGTGCTCGGCCTCGCAGGTCCTGGAATCCAGCCCGGATAGGGTGGTGGCGCGGCTGGACCTGGGCCTGGGCTCGTTCTCGACCTGGTTCATGACCGAAAACAGCCTGCAGCGGCCACACCATATTGATATGAAGCTGCGCGATGGTCCCTTCAAGCAGCTGCATGGCCGCTGGGAGTTCCATGCGCTGGCCGAAGATGCGTGCAAGGTCACCCTCACCCTGGACTTCGAACCCACCAGCCGCCTGCTCGGGCCGGCACTGGCACTGGGCTTCCAGGGCCTGGCCGACCGCATGGTCAACGACTTCATCCGCGTTGCCGACAGCCAGGACTGAGCGGTGATCCGCGTCGAGGTGGTGCTGGCATGGCCGGACCGGGTGGAGCGCCGGGCGCTGGAGCTGGCCGAAGGGGCGACAGTGGCCGAAGCGATTGCGGCGGCGAACCTGCCCGGTAGCGCAGACTGCCCGGCGGTGGCGGTGCATGGGCTGCTGGCCCGGCTTGCCCAGGTGCTGGAGGACAACGACCGGGTGGAACTGCTGAGGCCCTTGCTGGCCGACCCGAAGGACAACCGGCGCCGGCGCGCTGCGAGGTAACTGCGTTCGCGGTCTGCGGGCGGATCAGCCGGGCAAGCCCGGCTCTACGATTCAGCGACCGCGCTGCTTCTTCTTGTCCTTGGCCAGGTTGCGGCCGAACTGGCGGACGGTGTCCTGGGCCAGCTGGGCGTCGCGGGTGGCGAAGAAGTCGCCTTCCCAGCGGGTGACCAGGTCGTTCTCGAAGAACACGGTGAAGTTCTTCACTTCAGTACGGCCCACCCGGTTGGTCCGCTCGGTGGCGGTGTAGTCCCAGCGCTGGGCGTGGAACGGGTCGGGAATGGACGGGGTGCCGAGCAGGGCGTTGACCTGCTGCTTGCTCTGGCCGACCTGCAGCTGACCGACGGCCTGCTCCCGGACCAGGTTGCCCTGATAGATGGGTTGCTTGTAGATGATGCCGCACCCGGTGGTGGACAGGGCAACGGCGGCGACCAGCAGGAGATTGCGCATCGGAAAGGGCGTTTGGGGAAATCCAGTCGATGATACACTCCCCGCGTGTCGCCGCGACCCAATCCGAGGCAGCTGGCGCTAAATCGCCAATGAACGGAGACTTATGGAAACCAACGACCTGCGCAAAGTCGGCCTGAAGGTGACCCACCCGCGGATGCGGATCCTGGCCCTGCTGGAGCAGCGGGATGCCCAGAAGCACCACCACCACATGACCGCTGAAGACATCTACCGCCAGCTGCTCGAGCACGGTGATGAAATCGGGCTGGCCACGGTGTACCGCGTGCTGACCCAGTTCGAGGCCGCCGGCCTGGTGCTGAAGCACAACTTCGAGGGCGGCCAGGCCGTTTACGAACTGGACCGCGGCGGTCATCACGACCACATGGTCGATGTCGACAGCGGCAAGATCATCGAGTTCGAAAGCCACGAGATCGAAGAGCTGCAGCGCAAGATCGCGGCGGATCATGGTTACGAGCTGGAAGAGCACTCGCTGGTGCTGTACGTGCGCAAGAAGCGTAAATAACCGCAACGCGGTTGTTTACGCGATCGGGATGCAACGCCGCGACGACCAACGGTCGTCGCCTACCGCGGGGATCATCGCGCCCGGTAGGTCCCGACCGTTGGTCGGGACGCCCCCCTCACACCTGCAACAGCTTCCGCGCGGCCGCCCGCGCCTCCTTGCTGACTTCCACGCCGCCCAGCATTCGGGCGAGCTCTTCTTCGCGCGCCTTGCTGTCCAGCTTCTCCACCGCGCTCTGGGTCATCCCGTCCACGGGGGCCTTGCTCACCCGGTAATGCGCGTGGCCCTTGGAGGCCACCTGCGGCAGGTGGGTCACGCACAGCACCTGGCGCTTTTCGCCCAGGGCGCGCAGCTTCTGCCCGACGATGTCGGCCACGGCACCGCCAATCCCCGAATCCACTTCGTCAAAGACCATGGTCGGCACCGCGTCCAGGTCCAGCGCGGCCACTTCAATGGCCAGCGAGATGCGTGACAGCTCGCCCCCGGAGGCCACCTTGCGCAGGGCGCGCGGCGGCTGGCCGGCGTTGGCGGCCACCAGGAACTCAACCCGCTCGGCCCCGTTCGGGTCCGGCTTGGCCACGGCCTGCGGTTCGATCTCGATCAGGAACTGACCGCCGCCCATGCCCAGCTCGCCGATCAGCGCGGTGGTGGTGGCGGAAAGCTCGGCTGCGGCGGTGCGACGGCTGGCGCTCAATGTGGCGGCCACGGCCTGCCATTGCCCCGCCGCGCGGTCGATCTCGCCGGCCAGCGTCTGCAGGCGGGCGTCGGCGCCGCGAAGCTGCTCCACTTCGGTTTCCATCGCATCGCGATGCTCGCCCAGCTGCTCCATCGGCACCCGGTGCTTGCGTGCCAGGTCGTGCAGGCGGCCGAGGCGGCGTTCGATGTCCTCGAACTGCTCCGGGTCGGCATCCAGGTCGCCGTGCACCCGGTCGAGCAGGGCCAGGGCTTCGTGCAGCTGGATGGCCGCGCCGTCCAGCAGGGCGTCCACGTCGCCCAGGCGCGGGTCGTGTTCGGCCACCCGCGACAGCTCGTGCCGGGTCTGCTGCAGCTGCTGCAGCACGGCGCTGTCGTCATCGCCATTCAGGCGTGCGGCGGCCACGTCGCAGGCGGTGAGCAGGGCACCGGCATGGGCCTGGCGGCGGTGGCTGCTGGTCAGTCCGACAATCGAGGCCGGCTCCAGGTCCTCGCGCTGCAGCTCGCCCAGCTGGTGTTCCAGAAAACCGATGCGGTCGCTGACGTCGCCCTGGCGCGACAGCGCCTCGGCTTCGTCAACCAGCGCCTGCCAGCGGGCGGCAGCCTGGCGTACCTGGCTGCGCTCGGCCTCGTTGCGGGCGTAGGCGTCCAGCAGCGCCAGCTGCGAGGGGCGCGCCAGCAGGGCCTGCTGGTCGTGCTGGCCATGGATCTCCACCAGCATGCCGGCCAGCTCGCCGAGCTGGGTCAAGGTGACCGGGCGGCCGTTGATCCACGAACGCGAGCCGCCGTCGGCGCGGATGACCCGGCGCAGCTGGCACTGGTCGTCATCGTCCAGTTCGTTGTCGCGCAGCCAGGCGCGCGCGGGTGCGTCGGCGTCGGGCGCGAACTCGGCCGACAGTTCGGCGCGGGCGGCCCCGTGGCGGACCACGCCGCTGTCGGCGCGCAGGCCGGACAGGAAGCCGAGTGCGTCCACCATCAGCGACTTGCCGGCCCCGGTTTCACCGGAGACTACGGTCATGCCCGGCCCGAACTCCAGTTCGGTGGCGCGGACGACGGCGAAATCCTTGATCGAAAGATGTCTGAGCATGGTATTGGGTTCTTGAGCCGCGCAACGCTAGCATGGGCGCGGGGCCACTCCAATGACTTGCCAACGTCCACGCCAGCCATTATCAAGGCGGGCGTCTCACAGGCTGATTCCATGCACGCACCTTCGCCACCGCTGGCACCGCGCGCCCGCCACCTGCTGCGGACCCTGATCGCGCGCCATATCCAGGATGGGGAACCGGTGGGGTCGCAGACGCTGGCGCGACTGGCTGGCCTGGACGTCAGCCCGGCCACCATCCGCAACATCCTGGGCGACCTGGAGGATCTGGGCCTGCTCAGCTCACCGCATGCCTCGGCCGGGCGGGTACCCACCGCCACCGGCTACCGGGTGTTTGTCGACAGCCTGGTCAAGATGCAGCCGCCGGGCGAGGGCGAACTGCAGCGCCTGCGCAGCGAGCTGTCCAGCGGTACCGGCACCCAGGCGCTGCTGGGCAGTGCCTCGGAACTGCTGTCGGCGATGAGTCATTTCGTGGGTGTCGTGGGTGCCCCCCGGCGCGAACAGTTCGCATTCCGGCATATCGATTTCGTGGCGCTGGACGCGCGCCGGGTGCTGGCCATCCTGGTATTCGCCGACAACGAGGTGCAGAACCGGGTGATCGAGCCCCGCCGCGCCTGGGAGCCGGCCGAGCTGGAGCGGGTCGCCAACTATCTCAATGCGCATTGCGCCGGCCGCACCCTGGCCGAGATCCGCGCCGGCCTGCTGCTGGAGCTGCGCCAGGCCCGTTCGGAAATGGAGCAGCTGCTGGCCCACAGCGTGGAGCTGGCCGAGCAGGCCCTGGCCCCGCCGGCCGATGACATCGTGCTGGCCGGGCAGACCCGGCTGATGGGGGTGCAGGACCTGTCCGACCTGGAACGGCTGCGCGAGCTGTTTGACGTATTCGCCAGCAAGCGCGAGATCCTGCAGCTGCTGGAACGCACCAGCCAGGCCCCGGGGGTGCGCATCTTCATTGGCGAGGAAACCGGGGTGGTGCCGCTGGAAAGCGTGTCGCTGGTGACCGCGCCGTACTCGGCCGGCGGCCAGGTGCTGGGCGTGCTCGGGGTGATCGGCCCGAAACGGATGGCCTACGACCGCATGATTCCGCTGGTGGAGGCCACCGCCCAGGTGCTGGGGGCGGCGCTGGACGCACCCTCTAGCGGTGGATTGTCCCGTGACCGCACCTGAAAGCGTCATCTGCTCTTGAATCGGTCCGCCGCGCCCACATAGGGGGTGTGGAGGCGGGGAGTGACCGCCAAGGACCCGAACATGAATCAAGATCAGCCCGATACCGCCACCCCGTCCCCGGCCGACGCCGCTGCCGAAGGTTCTTCGCTGCAGCAGCAGCTGGAGGCCCTGCAGAACGAGGTCGCCCTGCTGCGTTCGGAGTCGCTGCGCGAGCGCGCCGACCTGGACAACCAGCGCAAGCGTGTGGCCCGCGACGTGGAGCAGGCGCGCCGCTTCGCCAATGAAAAACTTCTGGGCGAACTGCTGCCGGTGTTCGACAGCCTGGACGCCGGCCTGAATGCCGCCGGCACCGAGGCCAGCCCGCTGCGCGAAGGCCTGGAGCTGACCTACAAGCAGCTGCTGAAGGTCGCCGCCGACAACGGCCTGACCCTGCTGGACCCGACCGGGCAGCCGTTCAACCCGGAACACCACCAGGCCATCAGCCAGGTCGACGCCCCCGGCGCGGCCCCGGGCAGCGTGGTCCAGGTGTTCCAGAAGGGTTACCTGCTGAACGACCGCCTGCTGCGTCCTGCGCTGGTGGTGGTTGCAAGGGATTGATCAACCGTGCAGCCGGGCAAGCCCGGCTCTACGGCAACCCTGGTTGAACACAGCGTTCGCGGAATGGGTTGAATGTGACAAACCCATCCCCCACATCCCATTCATAACCCGGCAGCCGCCGGACAGTACTTAAGAACTTTCAGGAGTCTCCCCATGGGCAAGATCATTGGTATCGACCTCGGCACCACCAACTCGTGTGTGGCGATCATGGACGGCGGCAAGGCCCGCGTCATCGAAAATGCGGAGGGCGACCGCACCACGCCTTCCATCGTCGCCTACACCAAGGACGGCGAAGTGCTGGTGGGTGCCTCGGCCAAGCGCCAGGCGGTCACCAACCCGAAGAACACCTTCTACGCCGTCAAGCGCCTGATCGGCCGCAAGTTCACCGACGCTGAAGTCCAGAAGGACATCGCGCACGTGCCGTATTCGATCCTGGCCCACGACAACGGCGACGCCTGGGTTGCCACCAGCGATGCCAAGAAGATGGCCCCGCAGGAAATCTCCGCCCGCGTGCTGGAGAAGATGAAGAAGACCGCCGAAGCGTTCCTGGGTGAGACCGTCACCGAGGCCGTGATCACCGTGCCGGCCTACTTCAACGACAGCCAGCGCCAGGCCACCAAGGACGCCGGCCGCATCGCCGGTCTGGAAGTGAAGCGCATCATCAATGAGCCGACCGCCGCAGCCCTGGCCTATGGCCTGGACAAGGGTGACGGCAAGGACCGCAAGATCGTCGTTTACGATCTGGGCGGCGGCACCTTCGACGTGTCGATCATTGAAATCGCCAACGTCGACGGTGAAAAGCAGTTCGAAGTGCTGGCCACCAACGGCGACACCTTCCTGGGCGGCGAAGACTTCGACAACCGCGTCATCGAGTACCTGGTGGACGAGTTCAACAAGGACCAGGGCATCGACCTGCGCAAGGATCCGCTGGCCCTGCAGCGCCTGAAGGACGCCGCCGAGCGCGCCAAGATCGAGCTGTCCACCAGCCAGCAGACCGAAGTGAACCTGCCGTACGTCACCGCTGACGCCTCGGGTCCGAAGCACCTGAACATCAAGCTGACCCGCGCCAAGCTGGAAGCGCTGGTGGAAGACCTGATCAAGAAGTCGATCGAGCCATGCCGCATCGCGCTGAACGATGCCGGCCTGCGTTCGAGCGACATCAGCGAAGTGATCCTGGTCGGCGGCCAGACCCGCATGCCGAAGGTGCAGCAGGCGGTGACCGAGTTCTTCGGCAAGGAACCGCGCAAGGACGTCAACCCGGACGAAGCCGTGGCACTGGGTGCGGCGATCCAGGGCGGCGTGCTGGGCGGCGACGTCAAGGACGTGCTGCTGCTGGACGTGACCCCGCTGTCGCTGGGTATCGAGACCATGGGCGGCGTGTTCACCAAGATCATCGAAAAGAACACCACCATTCCGACCAAGGCCTCGCAGGTGTTCTCCACCGCCGAGGACAACCAGTCGGCCGTGACCGTGCACGTGCTGCAGGGTGAGCGCGAACAGGCCCGCTTCAACAAGTCGCTGGCCAAGTTCGACCTGTCCGGCATCGAGCCGGCTCCGCGTGGCCTGCCGCAGGTGGAAGTGTCGTTCGACATCGACGCCAACGGCATCCTGCACGTGTCGGCCAAGGACAAGAAGACCAACAAGGAACAGAAGGTCGAGATCAAGGCCGGTTCGGGTCTGTCCGAGGACGAAATCGCACGCATGGTGGCTGATGCGGAAGCCAACCGCGAAGAAGACAAGAAGTTCCACGAGCTGGTCCAGGCCCGCAACCAGGCTGACGCGCTGATCCACGGTACCCGTACCGCGATCACCGAACACGGCAGCAAGGTCGGCGGTGATGTGATCGGCAAGGTGGAATCGGCTCTGGCCGACCTGGAAACCGCGATGAAGGGTGACGACAAGGCGCAGATCGAAGCCAAGTCGAAGGCGCTGGAAGAAGCCGGCCAGTCGCTGTTCGCCGCTGCATCGGCCGCTGACCAGGGCGGTGCCGCCCCGGGTGGTGAGTCCGCTGGCAACGGTGGTTCGGCCGCCCACGACGACGTGGTCGACGCCGAGTTCACCGAAGTCAAGGACGACAAGAAGTCCTGATCCAGACGCGACACGGGACGCTGCGCAGGCAGCGTCCCGTTGTCACATCTCAGATCCTGACCGCCGCAGCCCGGTGTGTCGGGGGCAATACCCGACTGCCGGACAACGATTGAAGTTATGAGCAAGCGCGACTATTACGAAGTGCTGGGCGTGACCCGCACCGCCAGCGAAGAAGAACTGAAGAAAGCCTATCGCCGTTGCGCGATGAAGTTCCATCCTGACCGCAATCCGGGCGATGCGGCGGCCGAAGCCTCCTTCAAGGAGTGCAAGGAAGCCTACGAAACCCTGTCCGATGCGAACAAACGCCGCATGTACGATGCCCACGGCCACGCCGCGTTCGAGCACGGCATGGGCGGCGGTGGTCCGGGCGGCCCGGACATGGGCGACATCTTCGGCGACATCTTCGGCAACATCTTCGGGGGTGCCGGCGGTGGTCCGCGCCAGGCCCGTCGCGGTGCTGACATCGGTTACGTGATGGAGCTGGACCTGGAAGAAGCCGTGCGGGGCATCGAGCGCCGCATCGAGATTCCGACCCTGGCCGAGTGCGATGACTGCAACGGCAGTGGCTCGGAAGACGGCAAGGTGGAAACCTGCTCGGTCTGCAAGGGCCATGGCCAGGTGCGCATCCAGCGCGGCATCTTCGCCATGCAGCAGGCCTGCCATAACTGCAACGGCCGCGGCCAGATCATCCAGACTCCCTGCAAGACCTGTCACGGCAATGGCCGTGTCGAGGAAGACAAGGTGTTGTCGGTCAAGGTGCCTGCGGGCGTCGACACCGGCGACCGCATCCGCCTGGCGGGCGAAGGCGAAGCCGGCCCGGCCGGCACGCCGCCGGGTGACCTGTATGTGGAAGTGCGCGTGCGCGAGCACGACATCTTCCAGCGCGACGGCGATGACCTGCACTGCGAGGTGCCGATCCGCATCTCCCAGGCGGCATTGGGCGACACCGTGCGCGTGGCGACCCTGGGAGGCTATGCGGAGATCCGCATCCCGGCCGAAACCCAGACCGGCAAGCTGTTCCGCCTGCGAGGCAAGGGCGTGCGTTCGGTGCGCAGCCGCAGCGAAGGCGACCTGTACTGCCGCGTGGTGGTGGAAACGCCGGTCAACCTCACCGCCGAGCAGCGCAAGCTGCTGGAGCAGTTCGAAACGACCTTCGTCGGCGAGGAAGCACGTAAGCACTCGCCGAAGTCGGCCACCTTCCTGGATGGCGTCAAGGGCTTCTGGGACCGCATGACGTCGTAAGCCGGGTTGGTTCCATTGGTAACGAAAAGCGCCGGCAATGCCGGCGTTTTTTTATAATGGCCCCATGAACGAACCCCTCGAAAGCCACCTCGTCCACGGCCGCCGCCAGCGCCCGGACGGTCCGTCGCCGGTCGACGTCATCTCGGTCCAGTCGCAGCTGGTCTACGGCCACGCCGGCAACAGCGCGGCGGTGCCGCCGCTGCGCGCGCTGGGCGTGCGCGTGGCGGAGATTCCCACCACGCTGCTCAGCAACGCGCCGTTCTATGCCACCACCCGCGGCCGTGTGCTGCCGTCGGACTGGTTCGCCGACCTGCTGCTGGGTGCAGGCGAACGTGGCTTGCCGCAACGTGCGCGCATGCTGGTGTCGGGCTACTTCGGCAGCGTCGGCAACGGCGCGGCGTTCGCCGATTGGCTCGATGTGGTGCTGCCGGCCTCGCCGCAGCTGCGCTACTGCCTGGACCCGGTGATTGGTGACACCCACACCGGGCCCTACGTGGAACCAGGTTTGGAAACCATTTTCGCCGAGCGCCTGCTGCCGCATGCCTGGCTGGTCACGCCGAACGCCTTCGAACTCAATCGCCTGACCGGGCTGCCCAGCCTGGAAGAAGGCGACGCCATCGCCGCCGCGCAGGCACTGCTGGCACGTGGCCCGCAATGGGTGCTCGCGCACAGCGTCGGTGGCGAACCCGGCCAGCTGGTCACCCTGGCGGTCAGCCGCGACGCGATCTGGCGCTGGTCCTCGCCGCACCTGCCGGTGGACGTGGCCGGCACCGGTGACGTGCTGATGTCGCTGCTGGTGGCCTTCCTGCTGCGCGGCGAGGCGTTCGAACAGGCGATCTCGCGCGCGATTGCCGGCGTCCATGTGGCGCTGGAAACCACCCTGGCCAACCACCACGAAGAGTTCGATGTGCTGGCGGCCGCGCCGGCCGCGCTGGCGTTCCCTGATCGCTTCGTTGCCGAGCGTCTGGCGTGAGCGTGCGCCCGCTGATCGGTATTGTCGGCAGTGCCGGTGCCTACGGGCGGTGGCTGCAGCGCTTCTTCGAGCAGCGCATGGGCCTGGAGGTGATCGGGCATGACCCGGCCGATCCGGATTCGCATTCGCCGGAGGATCTGCTGGAACGCGCGCAGGTGCTGATCTTCTCCGCGCCGATCCGACATACGCCGGCGCTGGTGGCCGAGTACGTGGAACGCTCTGCCGGGCGCGAAGCTGGCCGGCTGTGGCTGGACGTCACCTCGGTCAAGAGCGCACCGGTGGCGGCCATGCTGGAATCACAGGCCGAGGTGGTGGGATTGCATCCGATGACCGCACCGCCCAAGGCCCCGACCCTGAAGGGGCGGGTGATGGTGGTCTGCCAGTCCCGTGTAAGCACGTGGCAGCCGTGGGTGGAGGCGCTGTGCGGGGCGCTGGAAGCCGAGTGCGTGCAGGCCACGCCCGAACACCACGACCAGGTGATGGCGCTGGTGCAGGCGATGGTGCATGCCACCCATCTGGCCCAGGCCGGCGTGCTGCGCGAGTACGCGCCGCTGCTGGGCGCGCTGCCGGCGCTGATGCCGTACCGGTCGGCCTCGTTCGAGCTGGATACCGCGATCATCGCGCGCATTCTGTCGATGAACCCGGTGATCTATGAGGACATCCAGTTCGGCAACCCGCATGTGGCCCCGATGCTGGAACGTCTGCTCGGCCAGCTGCAGCAGCTGCACCAGCAGGTGCTGCAGGGCGATGATGCCGCGCGCGCGGACTTCCGCAATCAGCTGCTGCGGGTGAACCGTGAACACCAGGGCGAGGCGCAGCTGGCCGAAGGCAACTACACGTTTGAACGGGTGGGGTATCTGCTGGCCGATCTGACCGAACGAAACGCGATCAGCGTGCATCTGCCGGAAGACCGGCCTGGCTCGCTGCGCGAACTGCTGCATGTGTTCGAGCGCCATGGCGTCAGCCTGGCGTCGATTCATTCCTCGCGCACCCCGGCGGGTGAGGTGCATTTCCGAATGGGTTTCGTGGCGGGCAGCGACGCGCAGGCGATGCTGCGGGCGGCGCAGGAAATCGATGCCAGCGGCATCGGTCGGGTGCTGTCGCGCTGAGGCGATGGGCAGTTCATCCACAGGGGGTGTGGATGAACTGCGCACAAAGGTGTGGATAAGTGCGGGCAGGTCCCGGCAGGCAACGCTGTCAAGAGACCTGGCGATTAATTGACCAGCGTTACGTGTTCAATGTCAGCGCACCATCGCGCGTGTGGTATTGGCGGCCATCCCGCTCGAGCGGTTCGCCGGAATCCAGCTCATAACGCTTTTCACCGCCATCGGCCTGGTCGGCAACGAACTCCAGAATGATGCGGGTCTCGCCATTGGCGTCAGTGGCGGGGAACTGGCGGAACGACATGCAGCACCTCCTTCAGCGGCCTGTTGGGTAGCGCCACCATGCGACCGCTGCCGTTACCGGCGCGTCATCAATCGATGAATTGCAGTCGCGCCAGTTCAGCGTACAGACCACCTTCGGCCAGCAACTCGGCATGGGTGCCCTGGGCGACGATGCGGCCGTGGTCCATCACCACGATCCGGTCGGCCTTCAGCACCGTGGCCAGCCGGTGCGCGATCACCAGCGTGGTGCGCCCGGCCATCAGCCGCTCCAGCGCCTGCTGCACGGCGCGCTCGCTCTGTGCGTCCAGTGCGCTGGTGGCTTCGTCCAGCAGCAGGATGGGTGCGTCCTTGAGCAGGGCGCGGGCAATTGCAATGCGCTGCTGCTGGCCGCCAGACAGGCGCGCGCCGCGCTCGCCCAGCTCGCTCAGGTAGCCGTCGGGCAGGGCCTGCAGGAAGTCGTCGGCCTCGGCGGCTTCGGCAGCTTGCTGAACCTCGTCGTCGCTGGCGTCCAGCCGCCCGTAGCGGATGTTGTCCAGCGCGGTGGCGGCAAACAGGGTGGGCTGCTGTGGCACCAGCGCCATCTTCGCGCGCAGCTGCGCCGGGTCGAACTGGCGGATGTCCACGCCGTCCACTTCCACGCCGCCGGCGGCCGGGTCGTGGAAGCGCAGCAGCATCGACAGCACCGTGCTCTTGCCGGCACCGGATGGCCCGACCAGGGCTACGGTCTCGCCCGGGCGCACATGCAGATCGAAGTGATCCAGCGCGGCGGTGTCCGGGCGTTGCGGGTAATGGAACACCACATCGTTGAAGCGGATCTCGCCGCGCAGCGGGGCGGGCAGGGCCTGCGGGTGCGCCGGGGGGGTGATCTCCACGTCTTCCTGCAGCAGCTCGGCAATCCGGCCCATGCCGCCCGAGGCGCGCTGCAGTTCGTTCCAGACTTCGGCCAGTGCGCCCACCGAACCGCCGCCGATGAGTGCATACAGCACGAACTGGCCCAGCGTGCCGGCGCTCATGCGCCCGTCAATGACATCGTGCGCGCCCAGCCACAGCACACCCACGATGGCACCAAAGATCATCACGATGGCGACGGCGGTGACCAGTGATTGTGCGGTGATGCGGCGGCGCGCGGCCTTGATCGATTCCCCCAGTGCCGCGTTGAAGCGTCCGCGCTCGTAGGGCTCGCGCGCGTGCGCCTGGACCGTGCGCACGGCCCCCAGCGTTTCCGCGGCCAGCGAGTTGGCATCGGCAATGCGGTCCTGGCTGGCGCGCGAGATGTGGCGCAGGCGGGCGGCCCCGATGAGAATCGGCAGGATCGCCAGCGGAATGCCGACCAGCGACCACGCGGCCAGCCGCGGGCTGGTGATGAACAGCATGGTCAGGCTGCCGATCACGGTGACGCTGCTGCGCAGGGCCACCGACATGGTGGAGCCGATCACGCTGCGCAGCAGTTCGCTGTCGGCGGTGAGGCGCGAGACCAGTTCGCCGCTGCGGCTGCGGTCGTGGAAGCCCGCCCCGAGGCTGATCAGGTGGGCATAAAGACGGCTGCGCAGGTCGGCGACCACTTTCTCGCCCAGCATCGAAACGAAGAAGAAGCGCGCGGCGGTGGCCAGCGCCAGCACCACCGCAACCAGGAACAGCAGGGCGAAGGCGCGGTTGATGTCGCCATTGCTGCTGAAGCCGTGGTCGATCATCTGCTTGACGGCCGGCGGCAGGCTGAGCGTGGCCGCTGAGGATATCGCCAGTGCGACCAGCCAGGCCGAGAACAGCCCGATATGGCGGCGCACGAACGGCCACAGCGTCCCCAGGCTGCCCAGACGGCGCAGGGGTGGGGCAGGCGTGGCGGAAGTGTCAGTCATGTGGGGGATCCTGGGGCAGTGCGCAGATGCACGCGGATACGATCACGTGTGGCGTCGCGCAGGCGGATTTTCAACGGTTCCACCTGGTCGGCGGGCAGTCGCAGCTGCAGTTCCACGCCGCGCGCGGTAAACGACTCATCGAGTTTCTCGGCAGCATGCGCGGCTACAGCCGCGTGCAAGGTCCCCAGATCTTCAAACGGGGCCTGCACCTCCAGCTCAGCCAGGGCGATCAACGGCACCCGCGGCGCGGTGCGCAGGCATTCGGCGGCGGTACCGCCATAGGCCCGCACCAGTCCGCCGGCACCGAGCTTGATGCCGCCATACCAGCGGATCACCACCACCATCACCCGGTCGAAGCCCTGGCCATCAATGGCGGCCAGGATCGGGCGGCCCGCCGTGCCGGCGGGTTCGCCGTCATCGCTGGAGCGGTAATCCTGGCCATGGCGGTAGGCCCAGCAGTTGTGGGTGGCATCGGCCACCGCCACCTGCTGAAGGAAGTCGAGTGCGGCGGCGGCGCTTTCAATCGGCGCAGCGTGCGCGATGAAGCGGCTGTGCTTGACGTCCAGGCTGTGGCTGACCGGTTGGGCGAGTGTATCGGGCATCGCCGACCATTCTAGTGGTCCGCGCTCAGGAATCGAGCAGTGCGCGCAGATCGCGCGGCACCCGCACTTCCGGGTAGTGCTGCAGGTAGCGCCGCAGGCTGGCGCGCGCGGTCTCCAGATCGCCGGCATCGCGACGTTCGCGGATGCGCTCGATCCACTGCCGGCGCGGCAGCAGGGCATCGGCATCCACGGCGGTGGTGATCGCGGCCGAGTCGGGCTGGCCGCCGAAGTCGGCCGGTGCGGCCATCGCGGCAGCCGGGGCCGGCATCTCGCCGCGTGCCGATGCCGCCGGCGCGGCGCGCTGGGCGCGCAGGGCAGACCTTTCGCGTGGCGTCTCGATCTTCGAGCCGGTCACCTGGATGGCGTCCAGTGCCACGCGCTCTTCCGCCGCGGGTTCGGCAGCCTTCTCGGCCGAGCCCTGCGCGGGCGCAGGTGGAGGCGGTGCTGCGCTGTAGGTGTCTGCGCTGAACGCTTCTGCTGCCGGTGCGGGTGCTTCTACGGGCGCAGCGGGGGCTATTGGCTTGACCGGTGCTGGCGGGTGCGCCGGGGTGGGAGGCGCATTGCGGGCCGGTACCGGTTCCGTGACGCCCGGTGCCTCAATAGTTGATTCGGCGGCTGCGCGCGCTTCTGCCGGCGTTTCTGCCGGTTCTGCCGTCGGTGCGGCCGTGTCGGTCGCCACTTCGATGGCCGGTGGCGGTGCCGACGCGGTGGTGGGGTCGTCGAACTTCAGCTGCCAGGCGATGCCCACTGCGAACACCACCGAGGCGGCCACGCCCAGCACGGCGGGCAGGCGCGTACGGCGGCGGGGCGCACGGGTAGCCGTTGGGCCGGGTGCTGCTTCCACGGCGGCCGCCGCCGCGCCCGTCCCCACCGCAGCACGGGCGGCGGCAAGCACGGCCTCGTCCACGCGCGCCGACGGCGAGCTGGTACCTGGCCGGCCCAGCAGGCGGGCCAGTTCGCGCTCTTCAGGGGTCAGTGGTTCAGGGCGGTTCATGGGCTCAGCTCCCCGCGCAGCTTGTCCATCGCATAGCGCAGGCGCGATTTGACGGTTTCCCGGCCCACGCCGGTGATCTGCGCGATCTCTTCCAGGCTCAGCTCCTGTTCCAGCCGCAGCTGCAGCACCATGCGCTGGTCCTCGGGCAGCTGCTCCATGGCCAGCTGCAGGCGGCGGCGCTGCTCGAACTCGGACAGCTGGGTTTCCGGGGTTTGGCGGTCGCTCATCGCGTTGACCCGGTCCTCGGCATCGGCCGGGGCGGCCGGGCGGTGACGTGCGGCGCGCCAATGGTCGTTGAGCCGATTGTGGGCAATGCGCAGCAGCCAGGTGGTGAAGGCCGCGTCCGGCTGCCAGCCGGCCCGGGCGGCGATCACCCGCTGCCAGACGTCCTGGAACAGTTCGTCGGCCAGCGCGCCATCACGCAGCTGGCGCAGCAGGAAGCTGTACAGGCGGCTGCGGTGGCGGGCGTACAGGGCTTCGAACGCGCGTACGTCGCCGGCGGCCCAGGCCTGCATCAGGGATTCATCGGTAGGCAGGGCAGCGGCGTCCACGGCGCACAGGGTAAGCGCTGAATGCGTGCGCGCATAGCCAGGGGGCGGGGACAGGACAGCGGACATGCGGGAAGATCACGGCCAGGACACACGTTACAACGTATGAAAGCGCCTTTTGGGGTTATGGCCTTCCATTGCCCCCCGGCAGTCGCGCTATGCTCCGGGGCAGGGGAGGCACCGGGGCTCCGGTGTCAGAAAGAGAAGAACATGCTGTCCAGCCAGGTAGTCACGTCCGCAGGGCATCCCGAGCGTGGCGCGGTGGTGTCCACCGCGTTGGCGCGTACGTTGTGTGCCCTGTTGCCGGCGGGCAGCCGCCTGGCGTTGGGCTGGTCCGACGGTGCGCTGGGCGAAGGGGGCGTTTCCGCCCCTGACGACGCTGCGGCTGTGGACGATCTGCCGGCGCTGCTGTTCGGCGCGCCGTTGCCGCGTGACACCACCCTGCGCCGCTGGCAGCACCACGGCGGCGTGCTGGCAGTGCGCGCGCACCTGCCCGGCGGCCAGGCTCCGAACGACGCCTGGTGGCGGATGGCCCAGGGGGCGCTGCAGGACGCGCTGGTCATGGCCCGCCAGCGCGAACAGATCCTGTCGCTGGAAAATTCCAAGCGGCTGCAGCAGGCGCTGTACGAGATCGCCGACCTGGCCGGTGCCGACCTGGAAATGACCGACATGCTGCGGCATTTCCACCGCGTGCTGAACTCGCTGATGTACGCGCAGAACTGCTACATCGTCGAGTACGACGACGTGCACCGGCGCATCCGTTTTCTGTATTTCGCCGACCAGCGCGACAGCTTCGTGGCCGACCCCGATCGCAGCTACGAAGAGCATGAGATGCCGCGCAGCCTGACCTTCGCACTGCTGCGCCATGGCAAGCCCCTGAGTGGGCCGTCCAATGAGCTGCTGGCCGCGCTGAGTGATGAAGTGGACCCGCGCCGGGGGCCGGAAAGCCTGGACTGGCTCGGCGTGCCGATGCTGCGCGACGGCCGCGTCTGTGGTGCCATCGTGGTGCAGAGCTACGAACATGGCGTGCGCTACAACGAAGCCGACCGCACCCTGCTGGGCTATGTGGCCCAGCACATCCTGACCGCCATGGACCGTCGCCAAGCGCAGGTGCAGCTGGAGCGCCAGGTGGAACGGCGCACGGTGGAGCTGCAGCGCGCCAACCACAGCCTGCAGGATGAAGTGAGCGAGCGACGTCGCGCCGAGAAGCTGCAGCTTGCGTTGTACAACATCGCCGAAATGGCGATGAGCGCCGAAACCCTGCATCAGTATTACGTGCAGGTGCATGGCGTGGTGGGCACGCTGCTGGATGCGCGCAATTTCTACATCGCGCTCGTCAATGAAGGCGGCACCGGTCTGGATTTCGTGTACTCGGTGGACGAGTACAACCCGGCGCGCCCTTCGCGCCCCTTCAGCCATGGCTTGACCGAATACATCGTGCGCAACCGGCAGCCGCTGCTTGCCTCGCGCGAGCACATCGATGCGCTGCGTGCGGCCGGGCGTGTGCACGAGTTCGGTGCGCGCTCGCACTGCTGGCTGGGGGTGCCGCTGCTCAGCGACGACGAGGTGGTCGGTGTGATCGTGGTGCAGAGCTACTCGCCGGAGATCAGTTTCACCGTGCACGACCAGCGCCTGCTCACGTTCGTCGCGCAGAACATCGGCAACGGTCTGGCCCGCCAGCGCAACCAGGAACAGCTGCGGCTGGCCCACGCCGAGCTGGAAAAGCGCGTTGAAGAGCGCACCCGTGAGTTGGCCGAAGTGAATGAACAGCTGCTGGGACAGATCGGCGAGCGTCTGCGCGCCGAGCAGCGGCTGACCCATCAGGCGCTGCACGACGCGCTGACCGGGTTGCCCAACCGTGTGCACCTGCTGGACCGTCTCGAGGACGCGATCAACCTGGCGCAGCTTCCCGGTGGGCCGGCGTTTGCGGTGCTGTTCCTGGACCTGGACCGCTTCAAACTGGTCAACGACAGTATCGGCCACGCGGCAGGCGACCAGATGCTGGTCGAGGTGGCGCGGCGGATTGTCTCCATGGTCGGCGGCAACGACCTGGTCGCGCGCCTTGGCGGTGACGAGTTCGCCATTCTGCTGCAGTGCCCGGAGGGTCTGGAGTCGGCACGCGAGTTTTCGCAGCGCATGCTGGCGGCGCTGGAAGAATCGATGTGGGTGCAGGGGCGCGAACTGTTCCCGTCCGGCAGCCTGGGCATCGCGTTGTGGAGCCCGCGTTACCGTAATGCGGAAGAGCTGGTGCGCGACGCCGACGCCGCCATGTACCGGGCCAAGGCCCAGGGTAAGGATCGCTTCGCCGTGTTCGATGAAGCCATGCGCGAGGAAGCCTTGCGCAGCCTGGACCTTGAAGCCGACCTGCGCCGGGCGATCAACAACCGTGATTTCGTGCCGTATTACCAGCCGATCGTGCGGCTCAGCGACGGTGCGGTAATGGGCTATGAGGCACTGCTGCGCTGGCAGCACGAACGCCGCGGTCTGCTGCTGCCCAGTGCGTTCCTGGACCTGGGCGAGGAAAGCGGCCTGATCGAGCAGGTCGACTGGCTGCTGTACGAAGATGTGATCGGGCAGCTGGCCCAAGGCGGGGAAGGGTATCTGTCGGTCAACGTGTCGCCGCGGCACTTCCGCTCACCGGATTTCACCCCGCGTCTGTTCGGGCTGATCGAGGCGGCCGGTGCCGACCCGCGTCGCCTGCGCCTGGAAATCACCGAAGTCGCGCTGCTCGATGATGGTCCGCGTACGTTGCGGGTGTTGCAGACCCTGCGCGAGCGTGGCGTGCTGGTGCAGCTGGACGACTTCGGCACTGGGTTCTCGGCGCTGTCCTATCTGCATCGTTTCCCGATCTCCACCTTGAAAATCGACCAGAGTTTCATTGCCGGCCTGCACGGTCGCGACCTGCAGAGCACCTATGCGCTGGTGCAGGGCGTGCTGTCGCTGGCACGCACGCTGGGTATCGAAACGGTGGGCGAGGGCATTGAAAACGCCGCCCAGCGGCAGACGCTGCTGCAACTGGGCTGCGATTACGGGCAGGGCTACCTGCTGGGCCGCCCGGCGCCGATGGACGCGTTTGTTACCGGTTGATCAGCGCAATGCGGTGCGGCGCTTTTCGTCGATCCACTTCGAGGCCTGCGCCGGCTGATAGGCGCGCATCCAGTCCAGCATGGCGTCGATGTCCGAGCCGTACCACAGGTCGGCGCGCTGGTCCGGGTGCAGGAAGCGCTCTTCCACCATGCGATCGATCATGCCGATCAGCGGTGCGTAGAAACCGTCCACGTCGAGGAAGGCGCACGGCTTGTTGCCAATGCCGAGCTGACGCCAGGTGAGCATCTCGAAGATTTCTTCCATGGTGCCGAAACCACCCGGCAGCGCCACGAAGGCATCGGCCAGGTCGAACATGCGCGACTTGCGTTCATGCATGGAGCCGACGATTTCCAGCTCGGTCAGGCCGCGGTGGGCCACTTCCCAGTCGGCCAGCTGCTGAGGGATCACACCGGTCACTTCACCACCACCGGCCAGCACCGCATTGGCCACCGTGCCCATCAGCCCGACGTTGCCGCCGCCATAGACCAGGCGCAGGCCGTCGCGGGCGATGCGGTCGCCCAGCGCGATCGCGCGTTCGGTATAGATGGGCTTGCTCCCGGCGTTGGAGCCACAGTAAACGCAAATCGACTTCATTGGATCTTCCTGTGTTCAAAAATGCTGCAGCGGAAACGAAAAAGCCCCGCCGTGAACGGCGGGGTGATTTCGGTGATGCAGGCGCACATTATCGCACGATGTAGAGCCGGGCTTGCCCGGCTGGCGGTCACCCGTTCACGCCGCCTGCGATGCTTCCCGGCGAGGGCCTTCCCTCAACGCGCGCCCGATCAGCTGAACCAGCAGATCGAGCTCCTCGCTGTCCATGCCGAAGTGCGGCGTGAAGCGCAATGAATTCTCGCCCCCGTGGATGACGTTGACCCCATGATTGCGCAGCCATTCCTCGGTGGAACCGGCTCCGTAGCACTTGAACTGCGGGGCCAGTTCACACGAGAACAGCAGTCCGGTGCCCTGCACCTTGGTGATCAGCCCGCCCAGCTCGGCCTTCAGCTGTTCCAGCTTGCGCACCGCTTCAGCCCCGCGCTCGCGGATGTTCTGACGAACCTCCGGGGTCAGCAGGCCGAGCGTGGCGCAGGCGACGTCCAGTGCACGCGGATTGGAGGTCATGGTGTTGCCATAGATGCCCTTGCGGTACAACTGCGCGGCGTGGTCGGTGACTGCCAGCACCGACAGCGGGAACTGCGCGGCATTCAGGGCCTTGGAGTAGGTTTCCATGTCGGGCGCGTCGACGCCTTCAAAGCCGGGGTAATCGACGATGGAAAGCACGCCGTGCGCACGCAGGCCGGCCTGGATCGAGTCGATCAGGAGCAGGCTGCCGTGCTGGCGGGTCAGCTGGCGCGCCAGCGCGTAGAAGGCCGGCGGCACCGAACGGCCTGGGTCGCCTTCGCCCATCACCGGTTCCAGGAACACCGCCTCGATGAACCAGCGCTGCTCGGCGGCGTCGGCAAACACCTGCTTCAGCGCGGCCTCGTCGTACGGTGCAACGGTGATCACGCTGTCCTCGCCACGGTAGCTGGCCAGGTGCTGCATGTAATTGCGGCGGCTGGAATCGGAGTACAGGGCAGGGCGGTCGGTGCGGCCATGGAAGCTGCCCTTGACCACCACGCGCTTGATCTTCGCCCCGGCATGGCGGGCACCCGGGTCGGTCTGCAGTTTGGCGTTGACGTCGGCGATGCGGGCGGCCAGGCCGACCGCTTCAGAACCGGAATTCAGGCACATGAACCGGGTATAGGGGCAGCCACCGCGGCTGTGCCCGATCTCCTGACGCAGTGCCTGGATGAAGCGGCGCTGGGACAGGTGCGGGGTCATGATGTTGGCCATCACCTGCGGTGCAGCCAGTGCCTCCAGCACCGCCGGCGGGGTGTGCCCGAAGCCGAGCATGCCGTAGCCGCCGGCGTCGTACAGCACCGCACCCTTCAGCGTGACCACCCACGCGCCGCGGGCGGCGAGGGCCACATACGGGGTGACCGCGTCGTCGGCATAGAAATTGACGAAACCGTCCTGCAGGGCGTCGATCTGGTCGCGCTCATCCAGCGCCAGCACGTCCTCCAGGCTGGCGCGGACGCGCTCGAATTCGGCCGCGGCGGCGTCCACGGCGGCCAGCAACTGCGGGTGGCCGGTGGCCAGGCGCTCCAGGGTGGCGTCATCCAAGCCGGCGGTGAGACGGGTGCCGGGCTGGGCGCGAAGCGGGGCGAGGCGTTCGATGAAGCTCATTGCAGATCTCCTGAAACGAATGGCGGCACGGCGCAAATGCAAAACGCGCGACCAGGCGCGCGCTTCGGCTCGTGCATCGGACTTCCGGCTCGATGCTAGCACGCGCTTTTTCGCGCGATAACCCCGGGGAAAACTGTTGCATAGCAGCATTTTGCGCGACGTTGGCGGCTACATGCATTGCCACCGGGAGCCAGTCGTACAATGCGCGACATTCTCGACCTGTTGCTGCACGCCGCCTTGAAGAAGTCCGATTTCCACTACGACCTGCCGCCTGAACTGATTGCCCAGGCCCCGCTCGCCGAGCGCTCGGCCAGCCGCCTGATGGTGGTGCCGCCGGCCCCGTCCGCGTTCGAGCACCGCCAGGTCCGTGACCTGCCGGGCCTGCTGCAGCCGGGCGATCTGCTGGTGTTCAACGACACCCGGGTGATTCCGGCGCGCCTGTTCGGGCAGAAGGCCAGCGGTGGTCGCGTGGAGATCCTGATCGAGCGTCTGCTTGGCGCGCAGCAGGCGCGTGCCCAGGTCGGGGCCAGCAAGTCACCCAAGGCGGGCAGCCGGATCGCCCTCGACGCGGGGGGCGAGGCCGAGGTTTTGGGCCGTGACGGCGAGTTCTACGTGCTGCAGTTCCATGTGCCGGAAAGCCTGGAGCAGTGGCTGCTGCATGCCGGCCGGCTGCCGCTGCCGCCGTACATCCAGCGCGAACCAGGCGTGGATGATCGCGAGCGCTACCAGACGGTGTTCGCGCGCGAAGTAGGGGCGGTGGCCGCTCCGACCGCCGGCCTGCATTTCGACGAGGACCTGCTGGCGGCGCTGAAGGCGCGTGGCGTGAGCAGCGGCCACGTCACCCTGCACGTGGGTGCGGGCACGTTCCAGCCGGTGCGGGTGGATGACCTGAAGGACCACGTGATGCACCGGGAGTGGCTGAACGTGGGGGCGGAACTGGTCCAGCAGGTGCGCCAGACCCGCGCCGCCGGTGGCCGCGTGATCGGCGTCGGCACCACGGTGGTGCGCGCACTGGAAAGCGCCATGCGCGATGGCGAACTGCTGCCGTATGCCGGTGAGACCCAGATCTTCATCACCCCCGGGTACCGCATCCGCAGCGTGGACGCGATGATCACCAACTTCCACCTGCCGGAAAGCACGCTGCTGATGATGATCTCCGCGTTTGCGGGGCAGGAGCGGGTGTTCGAGGCCTATGCGGCCGCGATTGCGGAGAAATACCGTTTCTTCAGCTATGGCGACGCCATGCTGCTGTTCCCGCGGGGGATTTGAGCGATAATCGGCGATTATTTGCCGTCAATTCCCGCCGATGTCCCGACTCCAGTTCCAGCTCCAGACCACCGACGGCCGTGCCCGTCGCGGCCGCCTGACCTTCCCGCGCGGAACGGTGGAAACCCCGGCGTTCATGCCGGTGGGCACCTATGGCTCGGTCAAGGGCGTGCTGCCGGAGCAGATCCGGGCGCTGGGCGCGGAGATCATCCTCGGCAACACCTTCCACCTGTACCTGCGCCCGGGCCTGGACGTGATCGCCGACCACGGCGGCCTGCATGGCTTCGCGCGCTGGAATGGCCCGATCCTGACCGACTCCGGTGGCTTCCAGGTGTTCTCGCTGGCCCATCGCCGCAAGATCACCGAACAAGGGGTCACCTTTGCCTCGCCGACCGACGGGGCCAAGGTGTTCCTGGGCCCGGAAGAAAGCATGAAGATCCAGAAGGTGCTCGACTCGGACATCGTGATGATCTTCGACGAGTGCACCCCGTACCCGGCCACCGAACAGGTAGCGCGCACCTCGATGGAGCTCAGCCTGCGCTGGGCGCAGCGCAGCCGCAACGCCCATGATGAACTGGGCAACGACGCCGCCCTGTTCGGCATCGTGCAGGGTGGGGTACACCACGACCTGCGCACCCGCTCGGCTGAGGGCCTGCAGCAGATCGGCTTCGACGGCTACGCCATCGGCGGCCTGGCGGTGGGTGAGCCGGAGCACGAGCGCAACGCCATGCTCGATCATCTGAATCCGATCCTGCCGGCCGACCGCCCGCGCTACCTGATGGGGGTGGGGCGTCCGGAAGACCTGGTGGAAGGCGTGGCCCGCGGCGTGGACATGTTCGATTGCGTCATGCCGACCCGCAACGCCCGCAACGGCCACTATTTCACCTCGTTCGGCACGGTGCGCATCCGCAACGCCCGTTACGAGCGCGACATGGACACCATCGAGCCGGGCTGTGGCTGCCATGCCTGCAGCAGTGGCTACACCCGGTCCTACCTGCGTCATCTGGACCGCTGCAATGAGATGCTGGCCCCGATGCTCGGCACCCTGCACAACCTGTACTACTACGAAAAACTGATGGCCGACATGCGCGCGGCCATCGCGGCGGGAACCTTCACCGCCTTCCGCGAGTCCTTCTACGCGGCCCGGGGCATGGCCACGCCGCCGCTGGACCACCAGGACTGACCCCGGGTGCCTTGAAGACCGTGCCAATTGGCCCAAGGAATAGCTACTGGGCCGTGGCATACTTCGCGGCTGACCCACCGTTTCGCGGCGACACCCTTCCCCCCGGGGCAGGGCGCCTCCCAACCCAAGGACACACAATGAACCTGCTCGCTTTCCTGATTCCCGCCGCCCACGCCCAAGCCGCCGGCGGCCAGCCGCAGGGCATGGGCCTGACCACGCTGCTGTTCCCGATCATCCTGATCGCGATCATGTACTTCCTGATGATCCGTCCGCAGATGAAGCGCCAGAAGGAACACAAGGCGATGCTGGACAAGATCAAGGTCGGTGACGAAGTGCTCACCAACGGCGGCATTGCCGGCGTGGTCACCAAGATCGGCGACAACTTCGTCACCATCGAAGTGGCTGACAACGTGAACATCCGCGTCCAGAAGGGCGCTGTCGGCAACGTGCTGCCCGCCGGCACCCTGAAGTCGGCCGTCTGATTTTCCTTTTTCCCAAGACCAACCGCGGTGCCGGGACTGGCACCGCGCAGGAACCTGGCAATGCTTGAATTCCCACGCTGGAAGTACGTCGTCATCCTGATCGTACTGGCGCTCAGCACCCTGTACGCGCTGCCCAACATCTACCAGAAGGACGCCGCCGTCCAGATCACCGCCAACCGTGGCGGCCAGATCGACGACGCGCTGCGTGACCGCGTGGTGGCCGACCTGAAGAAGGCTGGCATCGCCACCATCGGTGCCGAGCAGGAAGGCGACAGCCTGATCGTCCGTCTGCCCGACCTGAAGACCCAGGCCGCTGCCAGCGACCTGCTGCGCGACAGCGTGGGCGAGAACTACACAGTGGCGCTGAACCTGGCCTCGACCGTGCCGGATTGGCTGGCCAAGCTGGGCGGCCGTCCGATGACGCTGGGCCTGGACCTGCAGGGCGGCGTGCACTTCGTGCTGCAGGTGGACCAGAAGGCCGCGCTGGACAAGCGCATGGACGCCTACGCGGAAGACGTGCGCACCACCCTGCGTGATGCCCGCATTCCCTACCAGTCGGTCGAGCGCCGCCAGGACAACAGCATCGTGGCGGTGATCAGCCCCTCGGCCGCAGCCGACGTGGTTGAAAAAGCCCGCCAGCTGCTGGCCAAGGGTCAGCCGACCCTGGGTTATGACGTCAGCGGCAACCGCATCACGGTCAGCGTTCCGGATACCGAACTGACCAGCATTGCCAACGGCGCAATCGAGCAGAACATCAACACGCTGCGCAATCGCGTCAACCAGCTCGGCGTGTCTGAACCGATCATCCAGCGCCAGGGTGCCGACCGCGTGGTCGTGCAGCTGCCCGGCGTGCAGGACACCGCTGAAGCCAAGCGCATGATCGGTGCCACCGCCACCCTGGAATACCGTGCGGTGGTGGAAGAAAGCCCGGTGCGATCGCAGGAAATCATCGACAGCGGTCGCATCCCCGCCGAGGGCAAGGTCTACCAGCGCCGTGGCGGTGCCGGTCCGATCGTGCTGAACAAGCGCGTGATCGTCACCGGTGACCAGATGGTCGCCGCGCAGGCCACCCAGGACCAGCAGAACGGCGGCAGCGCCGTCAGCGTGACCCTGAACGCCATCGGCGGCCAGCGCATGTTCGACTTCACCAGCGCCAACGTCGGCAAGCCGATGGCAGTGGTGTACACCGAGCGCGTCCCGACCGTGACCGAAGTGGACGGTCAGGAAGTGCGTGGTTTCAAGGTCAACGAGGAAGTGATCTCGGTGGCCCGCATCAACGGTGTGTTCGGCAAGCAGTTCCAGACCACCGGTCTGGAAAAGAAGGAATCCGAAGACCTGGCCAAGCTGCTCAAGTCCGGTTCGCTGGCGGCACCGATGGACTTCGTCGAAGAGCGCGTGGTCGGCCCCAGCCTGGGTGCCGAGAACGTGGAACGCGGCATCACCGCGGTGATCTACGCCTTCCTGTTCACCCTGGTGTTCTTCACCGTGTACTACCGCATGTTCGGTCTGATCACCTCGGCGGCGATGCTGTTCAACCTGCTGATCGTGGTGGCGGTGATGTCGCTGTTCGGGGCCACCATGACCCTGCCGGGCTTCGCCGGTCTGGCGCTGTCGGTGGGCCTGTCGGTGGACGCCAACGTGCTGATCAACGAGCGCATCCGTGAGGAGCTGCGTGCGGGCGTACCGGGCAAGACCGCCATCGTCACCGGTTACGAACGCGCCAGCGGCACCATCCTGGACGCCAACCTGACCGGCCTGATCGTGGGTGTGGCGCTGTTCGCCTTCGGCACCGGCCCGCTGAAGGGCTTCGCGCTGACCATGATCATCGGTATTTTCGCTTCGATGTTCACGGCGATCACCGTATCGCGCGCCCTGGCGACGCTGATCTACGGCCGTCGCAAGAAGCTCCAGAACGTGGCCATCTGACGGGACGACACGCACAATGAAACTGTTTCCGCTGCACATCCTCCCGAACGACACCAAGATCGACTTCATGCGCTGGCGCCATGTCGCCATGGCGGTCACGATCGCGGTGTTCCTGGCCTCTGTCGCCATCATCGGCGTCAAGGGCTTCACCTTCGCCCTGGACTTCACCGGCGGTACCCTGATCGAAGCCCGCTTCGACAAGCAGGTGGACGTCGAACAGGTCCGTTCGAAGCTGGAATCCAATGGCTTTGAAAATGCCCAGGTGCAGAGCTTCGGTGGCAACACCGACCTGCTGATCCGTCTGGCCCCGCACGGTGCCCATGACCCGGGTGCCGAAGGGGCGGCCCAGGACAAGGCCACCGGTGACGCCGTGCTCAAGGCCATCACCACGGCTGAGAATCCGGCCACCATCCTGCGCAACGAGTACGTGGGTCCGCAGATCGGCAAGGATCTGGCTCTGAACGGGCTGTACGCCACGGTGTTCATGCTGGTCGGCTTCCTGATCTACATCGGCTTCCGGTTTGAATGGAAGTTCGCGGTGACCGCCAGCCTCGTGGCCCTGTTCGACCTGCTGGTCACGCTGGCCTACATGTCGCTGATGGGACGCGAGTTCGACCTGAACCTGCTGGCCGGTCTGTTGTCGGTGATGGGCTTTGCGATCAACGACATCATCGTGGTGTTCGACCGCGTGCGAGAAAACTTCCGCAGCCTGCGCGTGGAACCGCTGGAAGTGCTGAACCGCTCGATCAACCAGACGCTGTCGCGTACGGTGATCACCGCGGTGATGTTCTTCCTGTCGGCGCTGGCGCTGTACCTGTACGGCGGTGCGTCGCTGGAAGGCCTGGCCGAAACCCACATGATCGGTGCGGTGATCGTGGTGGTGTCCTCGATCCTGGTGGCGGTGCCGATGCTGACGATTGGCTTCCTGCGTGTGAGCAAGCAGGATCTGCTTCCGAAGGCGAAGGATGTCGAAGCGCTGGCCCGTCGGCCGTAAGTGGCTGCCGGGCATGGCCCGGCACTATCGATGTGATGATGAAGCGCCGGGCATTGCCCGGCGTTTCTTTTTTCCGTACTGGGGCGTTGGTTGTGCGGGGGCGTCGGGGGCACTACGATTTCGGGGTTGCGCGGCTGCTCATGCGGCCGCTCCGTTTCCCTCGAGGTGTTCATGGTCATCAAACCGCGCGTTCGCGGCTTCATCTGCGTTACCACCCATCCGGCCGGCTGCGATGCAGCGGTGAAGCAGCAGATCGACTACATCAAGGCGCAGCCGAAGCTGCCCAACGGCCCCAAGCGCGTGCTGGTGCTGGGTGCGTCCACCGGCTACGGCCTGGCGGCGCGCATTACAGCTGCCTTCGGCAGTGGCGCGGCGACGCTGGGCGTGTTCTTCGAGCGTCCGGGTACCGACAGCAAGCCGGGCACGGCGGGCTGGTACAACTCGGCGGCGTTCCACAAGTACGCAGAACAGGCCGGTCTGTACGCGAAGAGCGTGAACGGCGATGCGTTCTCCGATGAGGTGAAGGCCAAGGTCATCGAGCTCATCAAGCAGGACCTGGGCCAGGTCGACCAGGTGGTGTACAGCCTGGCGGCGCCGCGCCGCAAGCACCCGCGCACCGGCGAGGTGATCAGCTCCACGCTGAAGCCGATTGGCGAGCCAATCACGCTGCGTGGCCTGGATACCGACAAGGAAGTGCTGACTGAAACCACGCTGCAGCCGGCGACCGCGGAAGAGATCGCGGGCACCGTGGCGGTGATGGGCGGCGAAGACTGGCAGATGTGGATCGACGCGCTGCTGGAAGCCGGCGTGCTGGCCGACGGTGCGACCACCACCGCCTTCACCTACGTGGGCGAGGAAATCACCCAGGCGATCTACTGGAACGGTTCGATCGGCGCAGCCAAGAAGGATCTGGACGAAAAGGTGCTGGGCCTGCGCGAGAAGCTGCAGAAGATCGGGGGCGACGCGCGCGTGTCGGTGCTGAAGGCGGTGGTGACCCAGGCCAGCTCGGCCATTCCGACCATGCCCCTGTACCTGTCGCTGCTGTTCAAGGTAATGAAGGAACGCGGCACGCACGAAGGCTGCATCGAGCAGCTGGATACGCTGTATGACATCGTCTACGGCGGCAAGGACACCGGCACCGCCACCGAGCGCCTGCGCCACCAGTTGCTGGCCGACGGCCGCACGGTGGAACTGGTGGACGAAGCGGGCCGCCTGCGCGCGGACTACAAGGAAATGGCCCCGGACGTCCAGGCAGAAGTGCTCAAGCTGTGGCCGCAGGTGACCAACGAAAACCTGTACGAGATCAGCGACCTCGCCGGCTACAAGGCCGACTTCCTGCGTCTGTTCGGCTTCGGCGTCGAAGGCGTGGATTACGACGCGGACGTTGCAACCGATGTCGCGATCCCGAACCTGGTCGATCTGACGAGCTGATCGTTCTCCCGTAGAGCCGGGCTTGCCCGGCTGCTGTTGGCTCTTGGCGAACAGCCGGTTTTCACGGGTTTCCGTGTTTGGCCGGTCGGGGTGGGTTTGCGGGACACGCCGTAAACCCATCCATGGGGGCTCGTAGAAAACATCCATGTTTTCTACGGTCCCGCAAACCCACCCCGACCGGCCCCCGACAGAAGGTCGGTGGCCAACGGAAAATCGAGATCAACGGCGACGGCGTCCGGATGTGCTATCGCTGACACGCATGGCGTGTCACTACACCGCGGGCATCACCGGATCATCCGGCGTCTTATGAATGCTTGGCACGGGTTGCCGTTCGCGCCGCATCGCGCGATGCATGACAGGGGCTGCCTGTTGGCCTCCCCGACACGTAGCAACCGAAGCGCCGCTCTTCGCGCGAAAACTCAAACCACTAAGCAAAATCAAAGTTCATAACCGGCCCCGCAGGCCCCACGAACTCACCCTGCACGTAATCCACGCCGGCACTGAACAACAGGCTCATCGAGTTGGCATCCGCCACGAACTCGGCCAGCGTGCGGATGTTCGCTTCCTGCGCGCGTGCGGTGATCTCGCTGATCTTGTCCGCATGCTCGCGGGTGCGCGCGAAATCGCTGGTGAAGTCGCGGTCCAGCTTGAGGAACTGCGGCTGGAAGTGGGCCAGCAGCTGGAACGAATCCAGACCCGAGCCGAACTGCTCCAGACCGATGCGGATGCCCAGCGGAGCCACGTCGGCCAGGAACTGCTGCGCGTTGCGCAGGTGGGTGAACACCTTGGCTTCCGGCGCATGCAGCCACAGACGTTCGCCCGGCACATTGTGCGCGGCCAACTCGCGACGCAGCGTCGCCACCATCAGCGGGTCGTTGAACGATTCCGGGGTGATCTTCACCATCATGTGCGTGGCGTGGCCCGCACGTGCGCGCTCGCCCAGCACGCTGATCGCATGCGCCACCACCCAGCGGTTGATGTCCGCCAGCAGGCCATGTTCCTCGGCAATGCCCAGGAAGGCCGTCGGGCTCAGCAGTTCGCCGTTGTTGTCCAGGCGCAGGTAGGCTTCGTACAGCTCCAGGGGCTCGCCCTGCAGGTTCAGCACTGGCTGGTAATGCAGCTGGAAGCCTTCGCCCGCCAGCGCTTCCTTGATGCGCGCCACCCAGCGCTGCACGCGCTCTTCTTCCACCCGGTCCACGGCGGCCGGATCGAAGATGCGGCTGGTATTGCCCAGCTCCGATGCGGCCTGCTGGCATTCGGTGGCACGGGCCAGCACCTGGCCGATGCTGGCGATCTTCTCGCCCACCTGCACGCCACCGATGCTCACCGTCACCGTCGCCGAACGGTCGCCGATGCTGAACACCTGTGCGGCGAAGGCCTCGCGGATGCGGTCGGCCAGGGCCTCGGTTTCGGCGTAGGCACCTTCCATCAGTACCGCGAAGCTATGTTCGCCAAAGCGCGCTACCTGGGCCTTGTCGCCCACCGCGTCGGCCAACACCCGGCCCAGCGCGGCAATCAGTGCATCGGCCGAGTCCAGGCCGATGTCCGGCAACAGCCGCGCGTAGTGGTCCGGTTCGACCAGCAACAGGCCGAAGCGGCCTTCGCTGCGACCGGCCTGGGCGACTGCGTTCTCCACGTGCACCATGAAGGTCGGGCGGTTGAGCAGGCCGGTGACCTGGTCGCGCTGGCGCAGGTCTTCGACCTCGCGGGCCAGTTCGGTGTCCAGTTCCATGCGGCGGCGGAACACCACCTGCAGGCAGGATTCGCCTTCATAGGTGGCCGGGGTGAATTCCATGGTGGCGGCGAAGATCGCGCCATCCTGGTTGCGCGCGTCCACCTGGTACTGCGGCGGCGGCGCTTCGCCCTTGCTCAGAGATTTCAGCAACTGCTTGAAACCGTCGACGTGCTGCGGGGCGACCATGTCCAGCAGCGAGATGCCTTCCACGTCCTCGAACGATTCGTACCCGAACATCTCCAGGTAGGCTTCGTTGGCGCGGATGTGCATGCCTTCGTGGACATAGGCGATGGGGTCGCGCGAGGAGGAGATCAGCGCGTCGCAGCGGCGCTCGGTCTCGCGCATCTGCGCCTCGATCCGGCGCAGCCCGCGGCGGGCGTGCAGGTCGGTCCATTCGTTGCGTACCACTGCCAGCAGGTGCTCGGGGCGGTGGCGCAGGGTCACCGCGCGGAACCCATTGGCGCTGGCCTCGACCCATTCGCTTTCATTGACCGCTTCGGCCAGCAGGATCATCGGGATGTCCTTGCCGCTGGCTGCGATCTGCTGGGTCACCTGCAGCAGCGGAATGCTCTGCGCCGGGGCGGCCAGGACCAGGTCGATCGGCTGGCCACCGATGATCTGCGCCAGCTCCTCGTTGTTCTGCGGCCGCGCCGGGCGGACCGCGATGCCGCTGTTGCGCAGCGTGCTGACAATGGTCTCGGCGTTCTCGCCGCTGTCGTCCACGATCAGCAGGCGGACGGTGATGTCGTTTGCGTTCTGCATTCACTACTCCCCGAAGTGCCATCTTGATACACGATGCGCGCCGCGACGTCCATGCCGGTGCATCACCGGCGTTCGCGGATTGTGAGCGCGGTTACACCACCAGGCCCGCCGCGCGACCACTGGCCCAGGCCCACTGGAAGTTGTAACCGCCCAGCCAGCCGGTCACATCCAGCACCTCGCCCACGAAATGCAGGCCCGGTACCAGCTGCGACTCGAACGTGCTGGAGGAGACCCGGCGTGTGTCCACGCCCCCCAGGGTCACCTCGGCCGTACGGTACCCCTCCGTGCCGCTGGCCACCAGCGGGAAGTCCTGCAGCAGGGAAGCGGCCTGACGCAGTTCGCGCTCGTCGATCTGCTTCACCGGGCGGTCCGGCAGCCAGTGCTCGCACAGGCGCAGGGCCAGCCGGCGCGGCAGGATTTCCGACAGGACCGTGCGCAGCTCGGCCGAACCGCGCTCGCGCTTCATGCTGCGCAGCCATTCCTCGGCATCCTGACCCGGCAGCAGGTCCAGGCGCAGGTCGTCGCCGGGCTGCCAGAACGAGGAGATCTGCAGGATGGCCGGGCCGCTGATGCCGCGGTGGGTGATCAGCAGCGAATTGCGGAATTCCATGTCATTGCAGCGCGCCGCTACCGGCAGCGCGACCCCGCTGAGGTCGGCAAATCGCTCCTGGTGCTTGCCGCTCAGGGTCAGCGGCACCAGCCCGGCGCGGGTCGGCAGCACCTCGTGGCCGAACTGGCGGGCCAGTTCGTAGCCAAAGCCGGTCGCCCCCAGGCTGGGAATGGACAAGCCACCCGTCGCCACCACCAGCGAGGCAGCGTGGAAATGGCCCTGCGCGGTATGCACATGGAAGCCGTCCGCGCCGCGCTCGACCCGGGTTACCGCACAATCGGTGCGGATCTGCACGCCTGCGGCCTGGCATTCGTCAACCAGCATGCGCACGATCTGCTTGGACGAGATGTCGCAGAACAGCTGGCCCAGCTCTTTTTCGTGATACGCAATGCCGTGCCGCTCGACCAGGCCGATGAAGTCCCAAGGCGTGTAACGGGCGAGGGCGGACTTGCAGAAATGCGGGTTGGCCGACAGGAAGTTGGCCGGCGTGGTGCCGGTGTTGGTGAAGTTGCAGCGGCCACCGCCGGACATCAGGATCTTCTTGCCGACCTTATTGGCGTGGTCGATCACCTGCACGATGCGGCCGCGCTGGCCAGCGGTCAGCGCACACATCAGGCCGGCGGCACCGGCCCCGATCACCAGTACATCGCAGCGGATCGTACTCATGCCGGGCTGCTCACGCCTGCGGCTTGGGCTTGCGCCAGGTCGGAATGACGCTGAGTTCGGCGTTCTCGGACATCAGCTGCACTTCGCCATCCTGGATCAGCACGGTCCAGCGCATGCTGCGCTCGATCTTTGCGCCCCACTGCTCGACGAACTCGCCCGGCAGGTCCATGACCTCAAGCGACTTCAGCTTGTTCAGTGCCGAGGCGTTGCGTTCCCACCAGATATCCGCGGCACGGCCGCCATAGGTGATCAGCTGCACGGCGCTGGCGCGGCCAGCCGCCTTGCGCAGGCGCGACTCGTCCGGCTGGCCGAGGTCGATCCAGCGTTCGATCGCGCCGGTGTAGTCCTGCTTCCACAGGTCCGGCTCGTCATCGGTGCTCAGTCCGCGGCCGAATTCCAGCCGGTCTTCCGCGTTCAGGGCGAAGGCCAGCAGCCGCACCATCAGGCGTTCGTCGGTCTCGGAGGGGTGCTGGGCCAGCGTCAGGTTGTGGCTGGCGTAGTAGCCGCGGTCCATGTCGCTGATCTGCAGCTCGGCTTTGCGGATGGTGGCGGTGAGGGCCATGGGGGTACCGTAAACAAAGAGCGCCATGATAATGCGTGGGTCATGCACACGTCCGATTCCCCGTTCGATCCGGTGCCGGCAAGCCGGCTGCAGCTGGCCGCTGGCCCCTGGGCATGCCTTCTGGACGGGCTGTGTGCGCGTTTTCCGAAGATCGACCGCGCGCAGTGGCTGGATCGCTTCGCGCGCGGTCGGGTGCAGGACGCGCAGGGCAGGGCACTGGCACCGACCGACCCCTGGCGGGTGGGTCTGGAGATCCGGTATTACCGCGAGGTGGCCGAGGAGCCCGCCGTCTGTGGCCGGGAGTCCATCGTTCACATCGACGAGGATCTGCTGGTGGCCGACAAGCCGCATTTTCTGCCGGTGACCCCGGCCGGGGCCTATGTGCGTGAAACCCTGCTGGCGCGACTTGTGGCGCGGACCGGCAACCGGAACCTGGTGCCGCTGCACCGGTTGGACCGCCTCACCGCCGGTCTGGTGCTGTTCTCGACCCGGCCGGCCAGCCGCGACGCCTACCAGCGGTTGTTCCGGGAGCGGCACATCCAGAAGGTGTACGAAGCGTTGGCCCCGGCGCTGCCCGGGCAGGTGTTTCCCCTGCAGCGGCACAGCCGGCTGGTACCCGGGGAGCCATTTTTCCGCATGGCCGAAGCTGCCGGCTCCCCGAACGCCAGCACCCGCATCGAGCTGATCGAAAGCCAGGGGCAGGTCTGGCGGTATCGGCTGCACCCGCACAGCGGGCGCAAGCATCAGCTGCGGGTGCACATGGCCGCGCTGGGTGCGCCGATCCTCGGTGATGACCTGTACCCGACGCTGCGCGGGCCGTCTGCGGCCGGGCCGCCGCCGTTGCAGCTGCTGGCGCAGGCCCTGGCCTTCGAAGACCCGCTCAGTGGGCGGCCGCGGGCCTTCACATCGGGGCTGCGATTGCCTGCTTCGGCCGAAATTGCTGAATCTTGAATCAGTAATTTGGCCGAAGTTCAGCTAGGAAAAATCTGAATACGGGGTCGGAAATCTTGCAGATCCGCGCAAATCCTTGTCCTGCCTAGGGTGCGCCGAATATGGCTGAATGTCGCACCTATCGCTTTTTCCCGAAAACACGCGTATCGTCACTCCCACTGTGTTTGCTAGGGTCACCGTGAATCGTGGCCTGGTGCAGTTGATCTCACGATCCGCTCATCGATCCGCTTTACCAACGCCTGCAACTCAGTCTCGGCTCCCACTCCTCGGGTGGCCGCGATTATTTCAACTATTGTTTCAGGAGTTAGTACATGTCTGATCGTCAGACCGGCACCGTCAAGTGGTTCAACGATGCCAAGGGCTTCGGCTTCATCACCCCGGAAAGCGGCCCGGACCTGTTCGTGCACTTCCGCGCCATCCAGGGCACCGGCTTCAAGTCGCTGCAGGAAGGCCAGAAGGTCACCTTCGTCGCCGTGCAGGGCCAGAAGGGCATGCAGGCTGACCAGGTGCAGCCGGTCTAATCGACCGCTGCTGCCGAAAGGTTGCCACGACGCCGGAAGCGCAAGCTTCCGGCGTTTTTGTTTGTGTGTTCATCGGCGCGCAGTAGCATGAAGGTTTGCCGTCGCGGATCTGCTGATGATCAAGGTGCACCATCTCGACCATTCCCGCTCCCAGCGCGTGCTGTGGATGCTGGAAGAACTGAACCTTCCGTACCAGGTGGTCCGCTACCAGCGCGACCCCAAGACCTGGCTGGCCCCGCAGGCGCTGCGTGATCTGCATCCCCTGGGCAAGTCGCCCGTGGTGGAGGACGACACGCTGGTGCTGGCCGAATCCGGTGCGATCCTCGAATACCTCGTGGACCGCTATGACAGTGCCCGCCAGTTCTCTCCCGAGCCGGTACCGCTGCAGTCCCCCGAGCGCCTGCGCTATCGCTACTGGATGCATTACGCGGAAGGTTCGGCGATGCCGCCGATGGTGATGTCGCTGGTGTTTGCCCGCCTGCGCAAAGCGCCGATGCCGTTCTTCGCCCGTCCCATAGCACGTCAGATCGCCGACAAGGCGCTGAAAGGCTTCGTGGGCCCGCAGATCAAGCTGCATCTGCAGTGGATGGAGCGCGAGCTGGGCAACACGCCCTGGTTTGCCGGCGAGCGCTTCACTGCCGCCGACATCCAGATGAGCTTCCCGCTGCAGGCGGCCGCGGCGCGTGGCGGTGACCTGTCGGCGTATCCGCGCCTGCAGGCTTTCCTGGAGCGGATCGCGCAGCGTCCAGCGTACCAGCGCGCGCAGGCCAAGGGCGGGTCGCTGGACCTGGCCGCCGGCGCGGCCTGAACTTGCCTGCGCCGTGGAGTGGCCCCATCTGTCTGGCATGACGACGCCCACGCTTCAGTTCGATAACCGCCTCCTGCGGGACCTTCCTGGCGACCCGGTAGAAGGGCCGGCACTGCGGGAGGTGCGCGGTGCGGCGTGGTCGAGCGTGATGCCCACGCCGGTGGCCGCGCCGCAACTGCTGGCGTATTCGGCAGAGATGGCCGAACGGCTGGGGTTCGGCGCGGATCTGCTGGAAAGCCCCGACTTTCCGCGCGTGTTCGGTGGCAATGCGCTGTACGCCGGCATGCAGCCGTGGGCGGCCAACTATGGTGGGCACCAGTTCGGCCACTGGGCTGGGCAGCTCGGCGATGGCCGCGCGATCTCGCTGGGCGAACTGGTCACCGCGCAGGGCGAGCGCTGGGAGCTGCAGCTCAAGGGGGCCGGACGCACACCCTACTCGCGCGGGGCCGACGGCCGCGCGGTGCTGCGCTCGTCGATCCGTGAATTCCTGTGCAGCGAGGCCATGCATCACCTGGGCGTGCCGACCACGCGTGCGCTGAGTCTGGTCGGTACCGGTGAGGCCGTGGTGCGCGACATGTTCTACGACGGCCACCCACAGGCGGAGCCGGGTGCGGTGGTGTGCCGCATGGCCCCGTCGTTCCTGCGCTTTGGCAGCTTCGAACTGCCCGCGTCGCGTGGTGACCTCGTGCTGCTGCGGCAACTGGTCGATACCTGCATCGCCCGTGACTTCCCGGGACTGGAAGGGGCAGGACAGGACCGCGATGCGCGCTGGTTCGCGCAGGTCTGCGAACGCACGGCGGAGATGGTGGCGCACTGGATGCGGGTCGGTTTCGTGCACGGCGTGATGAACACCGACAACATGTCGGTTCTGGGGCTGACCATCGATTACGGTCCGTATGGCTGGGTTGAAGACTACGATCCGGACTGGACCCCCAACACCACCGATGCGCAGGGCCGACGCTACCGTTTCGGCACCCAGCCGCAGGTGGCGTATTGGAACCTGACCCGGCTGGCACAGGCCGTGGCCCCGTTGTTCGACGACGTTGCCCCCCTGCACGAGGGGCTGGCTGCTTTCCAGGCGACCTACGCCCGCTGCGAGCGCAACGACGTGGCGGCGAAATTCGGGCTGGCGGCGTGCACCGATGACGACATGGTCCGCATGAGTGAGTGGCGGCAATTGCTGCAGGACGGCCAGATGGACATGACCCTGGCATTCCGCGCCTTGTCCGCGCTGGACCCGGCCGCACCTTCGGTGGTGGTGCTGGAGGAGGCGTTCTACAGCGCGGAACGACGTGAAGCCGTGTTGCCGGCACTGCAGGACTGGCTGCAGCGGTATGCGGAACGCGTGCGTGCGGACCACCTCGACCCGGCCGCGCGCCGCGCCGCAATGGAACGGGCGAACCCGCTCTACGTGCTGCGCAACTGGCTGGCGCAGGGGGTGATCGAACGCGCGGAGCAGGGGGACCTGGAGGGCGTGCATGCCCTGCAGGTGCTGCTGCGGCGGCCCTACGACGCCCAGCCAGGGGCTGAGCGTTACGCGGCGAAGCGCCCGGACTGGGCCTTGAACAAGGCTGGCTGTTCAATGCTGTCCTGCAGTTCCTGAACGCGTGCGGGCCAGTGGCCGGCCCGGGCAAAGGGCCGGCGCGGTACCCTATGCCACCCTTCGCGGTTCCTGAGCCATGACCGATTCCTCCGCCGCCGTGCCCGCTTGGGCTGGCCGCCTGCGCGACATTGCTGATTTCCCCAAGCCGGGCATCCTGTTCAAGGACATCATGCCGCTGCTGGCCGATGGGCCGGACTTCGCCGCCGCTATTGATGCCATGGTTGCGCCGTGGCGCGAGGCCAGGCTGGACGCGGTGATGGGCATCGAGTCGCGCGGCTTCATCCTGGGTGCGGCGATGGCGCGGGTGCTGGGCGTGGGCTTCGTGCCGGTGCGCAAGCCGGGCAAGTTGCCGGGCCGTACCCTGCGCCAGGACTACACGCTGGAATACCGCACCGACAGCATTGAGGTGCATGCAGATGCGCTGCCGGCCGGTGCGCGGGTGCTGGTGGTGGATGACGTGCTGGCCACCGGCGGCACGTTGCTGGCGGCGTTGTCGCTGGCGCGGCAGTTGCAGGTGGAGGTGCTGGGCGCGGCAGTGCTGGTGGAGCTGGCCGGGTTGGGCGGGCGCGAGCGCTGGGACGCGGACGTGCCGCTGGTGGCGAACCTGGTGTATTGATCGCGGTCCATCACGGCGGTGGACACGCATGGCGTGCCCACCGCGGCAACAATCACATCTTGCGTACGCGGAACCGGCGGCCCTTGATCTTGCCGGCTTCCAGGCGCGCAATTGCTTTGCCGACGTGTTCGCGCGCAATCGCCACGTACGAACGGGTGGGATAGATATCGATCTTGCCGATCACCTTGGCCGACAACCCGGCCTCGCCGGTCAGCGCGCCCAGGATGTCGCCCGGACGCAGCTTGTCGGTCTTGCCGCCGTCAATGCGCAATGTCTGCATCGCTGCCTGCGGCAGCACCGCCGGGCGCGCGGTGGCCAACGGTGTTTTCTGCCAGTCGAGCGGTGAACCCTGCGCCGCTTCCAGCGCATCGGCGCGGTTACGCTCACGCCCGGTCACCAGGCTGATCGCCAGACCGGTGGCACCGGCGCGACCGGTACGGCCGACGCGGTGCTGGTAGGTTTCAATATCGGTGGGCAACTCGTAGTTGATCACCGCGGCCAGGTCCTGCACGTCCAGGCCGCGTGCGGCCACGTCGCTGGCCACCAGCACGTTGCAGCTGCGGTTGGCAAAGCGCACCAGCACTTCATCACGGTCGCGCTGTTCCATCTCGCCATGCAGCGCCAGGGCAGAGAACCCGAACTGCTGCAGCGAGTTGGCCACTTCGTCCACGTCACGGCGGGTATTGCAGAACACCACTGCGGATTCCGGGGTGTACTTCAGCAGCAGCCCGGCCAGCGCCTTCTGCTTGCTGCTCAGGTCGACTTCGCAGAACAGGTGGCGGATCGCCGGCGCGTGGTCTGCGCCTTCCACGGTGACTTCCTGCGGGTCGCGCAGCAGGTCGCGCGCGATCTGGCGGATCTCGTCGGGGAAGGTGGCCGAGAACAGCAGGGTCTGGCGGTCCTTGCTGGTACGCCCGGCGATCTCGCGGATAGGCTCTTCAAAGCCCATGTCCAGCATGCGGTCGGCTTCGTCCAGCACCAGCGTGGTGACCCCGCCCAGCTTCAGCGCGCGCTTGCGGCCCAGTTCCTGGATGCGGCCCGGGGTGCCCACTACCACGTGCGGGTCATGCGCTTCCAACGACGCCAGCTGCGGGCCCAGCGGCATGCCGCCGGTGAGGACCACCAGTTTGAGGTTGGGAATGCCGGTGGCCAGTTTGCGGATCTGCTTGCCGACCTGGTCGGCCAGTTCACGCGTGGGGCACAGCACCAGCGCCTGCGCGCGGATCACCGCCGGATCCAGCTTCTGCAGCAGGCCCAGCCCGAAGGCAGCCGTCTTGCCGCTGCCGGTGGGAGCCTGCGCGATGACGTCGCGGCGCTCGAGAATGGCCGGCAGGCTTTGCGCCTGCACGGGCGTCATGCGGGTATAGCCCAGCGCGTCGATGCCCGCTGCCAGCGAGGCCGACAGGGGCAGTTCGGAGAATTCGTTCATGCCACATTCTACCCGGTGCGCCGATCCGGCGCGCCACGACCAACGGTCGTGGCCTACCGGTCATTCACGCCGTGCCACGACCAACGGTCGTGGCCTACCGGTCATTCACGACCCGGGACCGGTAGATCACGACCGTTGGTCGTGATCAGGCCAACAACCCTTGCACCCCCAGGTTCACGCCCAGCCCGCCCAGCAGCAGCCAGCCAAACAACAGCAGCGCCAGCAGCAATGGCTTGAGCCCGGCCTGGCGCAGCGCCGAAACATGCGTGGTCAGACCCAGCGCGGCCATCGCCATCGCCAGCAGCAGCGTGTCCAGTTGCACCAGTGTCTGCACCAGCCCAGCCGGCAGCCACTGCAGCGAGTTGAATGCTGCCACCGCAACGAAGCCGAACGCGAACCACGGCACCACGATCCGCGCGCGCGGCGCGTCCGGCGTGCCTGCCCGGGTCCGGGCCAGCAGCAACGACACCACCACCAGCGCCGGGGCCAGCAGCATCACCCGCACCATCTTGGTGATCACGGCGGTGTCGGCCGCAGCCGGGCTGACCGCGCCACCGGCGGCAACCACCTGCGCCACCTCGTGAATCGTCGAGCCGGCAAACACCCCGTAGGCGTGCTCGCTGACCGGCAGCAGGGCATGGCTGAGGTTGAGCTGATACAGCAGCGGGTAGGCCAGCATCGCCAGCGTGCCGAACACCACCACGGTGGACACCGCCACCGTCACCTGCTCGGCGCGCGCCCGCAGCACCGGCTCGGCTGCCATCACGGCTGCTGCGCCGCAGATCGCGCTGCCAGCCCCGATCAGCAGCGCGCTGGTGCGCTCCAACCCGAACAGCCGGGTGCCGGCCCAACCGCCCAGCAGCAGCGTGCTGGCCACCATCACCCCGTCAATCAGCAGGCCCGCGATGCCGACCTGGCCGATGTCCTGGAAAGTCAGGCGCAGCCCATACAGCACGATGCCCGCGCGCAGCAGCCACTGCTTGGAAAAGCCCACGCCGGCTCCGGCGTGGACGGCCAGACGCGGATACAGCGTATTGCCCAGGCCGATACCCAGCGCGATGGCCAGGGTCAGGGCGCTCAGGCCGTGGGCCTGGAGTGCCGGCTGGTCGCCCAGTACCAGCGCCACGACCGCCACGGCGGCGGTCAGGGCCAGACCTGGCACGCGAGTCACCCAGCGCTGGCGTAGAGATGGGGTCGCAGGAAGGGTTGAGGCGTTCACGGGGCACTCGGTCAGCGAAGGACCGATCCAGACTGCGCTCGTGGTGATTACCTGTAAAACGACTAATATCGTTATGAATTACCTGAAAAGCAGGTTGAAGTATGTTGCGTCTGACATTGCGGCAATGGCAGGTAGTAGTGGCCGTCGCCGATGCCGGCACCACCACCGCCGCAGGGCAGGCGCTCGGTCTGTCCCAGTCGGCGGTGAGCGCGGCCCTGAACGAACTGGAACACCAGTTGCCCGACCGGCTGTTCGACCGGGTCGGTCGCCGCCTGCTGCTCAACGCGCACGGGCGGGCGCTGCTGGATCCGGCGCGTGCCCTGCTGCTGGCGGCGTCCACGCTGGAACAGAGCGCTGAAGCCCGCCCCCTCCAGCTGCGCATCGCCGCCAGTACCACCATCGGCAATTACCTGTTGCCCGCGCGGATCGCAGCGCTGCAGGCGCTTCAGCCCCGGACCCGGGTGGACCTGCATATTGGCAACAGTGCCGAGGTGGTCGAGCAGGTGCAGCGGCTGGAGGTGGATGTCGGCCTGATTGAAGGCCCGTGCCATGCCAGCGGGCTGCAGGTGCAGCCCTGGCAACGCGACGAACTGGTGATCGTGGCGACCGCTTCAGCGCCGGTCCGGATGACAACGGACGCCCTGCGCAGCGCCCGCTGGCTGCTGCGCGAACCCGGCTCCGGGACGCGCGAGGCGGTGGAGCAGGGCCTGTTGCCGCACCTGCATCACTTTGCCGACAGCATGCAGCTGGGTAGCACCGAGGCGATCAAGCAGGCGGCGGCCGCCGGCCTGGGCCTGGCCTGCCTGTCGCGGCATGCGGTGGCCGACCTGCTGGCTTTGGGGCGGCTGCAGGTGGTGCAGACCGGGCTGCCAGCGCTGTCGCGGCAGCTCTGGAGGGTGCAGCATCCGCACCGCTCGTTGCCGGCGGCGCTGGACACCCTGCTGCGCTAGGCGACGGCAGCGGGTGCTCGCGCTTACAATGGCGGGATGCCTCTGATTACTCTGCAGAACGTCGACTTCAGCGTCGGCGGCCCGTTGTTGCTGGAAAAAGCCGAATTGTCGATCGAGCCGGGCGAACGCATCGCCCTGATCGGTCGCAACGGTGCCGGCAAATCCACCCTGCTCAAACTGCTGTCCGGGGACCACAAGCCCGATGATGGCGAAGTCCGCGTGCAGCAGGGGGTGCGGGTCACCCGGCTGGAACAAGAAGTGCCACACGGTGCCGCCGGCAGCGTGTTCGATGTGGTGGCCGATGGTCTCGGCGAACTGGGCCAGTGGCTGGCCGAGTTCCATCACCTCAGCCATGCCGAGGTGTTCGACGGTGACGCGCTGGGCGCGGTGCAGGCCAAGATCGATGCCGCCAATGGTTGGGGCCTGGACCAGCGGGTCGAAGAAACCCTGACCAAGCTGGAACTGGATGGCGAGGCCGAATTCGGTCGGCTTTCAGGCGGCATGAAGCGTCGCGTGCTGCTGGCACGCGCGCTGGTGTCCGCGCCCGACCTGCTGCTGCTGGACGAACCGACCAACCACTTGGACATCGAAGCCATCGACTGGCTCGAAGCCTTCCTGAAGAGCTGGAGCGGCAGCGTGGTGTTCGTCACCCACGACCGTCGCTTCCTGCGCGCGCTGGCCACCCGCATCGTTGAGATCGACCGTGGCCAGGTCACCAGCTGGCCGGGCGACTGGGCCAACTATGAGCGTCGCCGCGAAGAACGGCTCAACGCGCAGGCGCAGGAGAATGCGCGCTTCGACAAGCTGCTGGCACAGGAAGAAGTGTGGATCCGCCAGGGCATCAAGGCCCGCCGCACCCGTGACGAAGGTCGCGTGCGCCGACTGAAGGCGATGCGCAACGAGCGTTCGCAGCGCCGCGAGATGAGCGGCAACGTCAGGATGGAAGCGGCGCAGGCCGAGAACTCCGGCAAGAAGGTGATCGACGTCAAGGACATCTCGTTTGCCTTCGGCGAGCGCTGCATGGTCAAGGACTTCAGCACCACCATCCTGCGCGGCGACCGCATTGGCCTGATCGGCCCCAACGGCAGCGGCAAGACCACCCTGCTCAAACTGCTGCTGGGCGACCTCGCTCCGGATAGTGGCGAAGTGGTGGCCGGCACCAACCTCCAGATCGCCTATTTCGACCAGTACCGTGCGGTGCTGCGCGAAGACTGGACCGCGATTGAAAACGTGGCTGAAGGCCGCGATTTCCTCGAGTTCAACGGCAAGCGCAAGCATGTGCATGCCTACCTGCAGGACTTCCTGTTCACCCCCGAGCGCGCGCGTGCGCCGATCACCCGTCTGAGCGGCGGCGAGCGCAACCGGCTGCTGCTGGCCAAGCTGTTCGCGCAGCCATCCAACCTGCTGGTGATGGACGAACCGACCAACGACCTGGACGTGGAAACGCTGGAGCTGCTGGAAGAGCTGCTGGCCGATTACACCGGCACGCTGCTGCTGGTCAGCCACGACCGTGACTTCCTCGACAACGTGGTGACCTCCACCATGGTGATGGAAGGCGAGGGTGTGGTGGGTGAGTACGTGGGCGGTTACAGCGACTGGCAGCGTTATGCCGCGCAACGCGCCGCGCAGGCGGTTGCCCCGGTGGCGGCCAAGCCGACCACGCCGGTACCGGCTGCCGCCGTCGCCGCGCCGGCAACGCCGGCCAAGCGCAAGCTCAGCTTCAAGGACCAGCGCGAGCTGGAACAGCTGCCGGCGAAGATCGAGCAGCTGGAAAAGGACGTGGAAGGGTTGACCGCCGCCATGAACGACCCCGCGTTCTACCAGCGCAGCGCGCCGGACATGGCCGCGCACACGCAGAAGCTGACCGCCGTGCAGAACGAGCTGGATGCCGCGTACAAGCGCTGGGAAGAACTGGATAGCTGACCCTGCGAACGGGGCGGCATTCCGCTGGACGCGCATGGCGCGTCCCTACGCGGCGATGCACGGGGCGGTGGGATTCCGTTGGACGCGCATGGCGCGTCACTACGGGGGCGATGGGATGCGTAGTGACGCGCCATGCGCGTCATCGACACACCCACCCCGGGCGATCATTTCAACCCGTGCAGATCCCGCAGCTGGCTCGGCCGCGAACCGAAATACGCGGCCAGGTCCGCAATATCCTGATCGCTCAGATCCTTGGCCTGCGGCGTCATCAGCGCATGCTCGCGATCACCGGCCCGGTAGGCCTGCAACGCATGCGCCAGATAATCCCCGTACTGCCCACCCAGCTTCGGGTAGGTCGGGTCGATCGGGTTGTTGCCGTCGGCTCCGTGGCAGTCGATGCAGCTCTGGTTGGTCGCCTTGCCCTTGACCTGGGCACGCGCCTCACCGGCGGCAATACGGCCGGCAGGCAGGCCGGCGGACGAGCTGGAGCCGTGTTCGCCACTGGCATGGCCAGGGTCGGCGGCGGAATCTGTGCTGTTTTCAACCTGCGACTGCGAACAGGCAGCCATCAGCAGGGCAACGGACAGAGCGATGGCGTGACGCTTGAAGGGCGCGGCTTTCGTCATGAGCGTGCTTATTTGGCGGTGGACAGGTAAACAGCGAGATCGGCGATCTCCTGTTCGCTGAAACTCATCGACTGCGCCTGCATCGTCGGATGCCGGCGCTTGCCCTGGCGGTACTCGGTCAGCGCTTGGGTCAGGTACTGCGCCGACTGCCCGCCAATCTTGGGCACCCGGTAGCTGGGGTAGGCGTTTTTGTAGCCGGTGATGCCATGGCACCCCTGGCAGGTATAGGCCAGGGTGCGCCCGTTGTCGAAATTCCCGGAGGGAGCGGCAGGGGCGGCCGGTGCGGCGGCCGGAGCCGGGGCAGCGGGTACGGCTGGAACAGCAGAAGCAGGTGCGGCCTGGGCGGCAACCCCGAAGGGCAGGAGGACGGCCAGAGCAAGACAAGCGGCGAGCGGCTGCGGGCGCATGATGTCTCCGATAAACGGTTTCTGGTCGTTCCGGCGTGGGGTACGGAACTGTCCGGAGTATAGCCTGCGTTTTCATCTAGCTGAAATCGGAGCGCTTTCAAGACTGACTCTGGTCACCATGACCTTTGGGATATGGTGTTGTCGTGACGTGGTGCATTACTTTGCTACCACACCTGCCCACGCACCTCCTCAGGGACACGACGATGTCGCGACTTTCTTTCCTGCCCGGCCGCACCGGAACCTGCGCCGCCGCGCTGCTGATCACCACCACCTTGTTGCTGAGCGGCTGCGGAGCCGGCGGCCCTGCGGACGCCCAGGCGGCCGAAGGCAAGGACCCCAAGGCAGAGAAGGCCCCCGATGCGGTGCCGGTCGAGGCGGTGGCCGCCAGCCGCCGCGCGGTTGCGGCCAGCTACACCGGCACCGCCGCGCTGGAAGCGCGCGCTGAGTCGCAGGTGGTGGCCAAGACCTCCGGTGTGGCGCTGGCGGTGCTGGTCGAGGAAGGTCAGCAGGTCCGCGCCGGCCAGCCGCTGGTGCGCCTGGACCCGGACCGCGCACGCCTCGCGGTTGCGCAGAGCGAAGCGCAGATGCGCAAGCTGGAGAACAACTACCAGCGTGCCCAGAAGCTGATCGGCCAGCAGATGGTCAGCGCCGCCGACGTCGACCAGATCCGCTTCGACCTGGAAAACGCGCGCGCCCAGTACCGCCTCGCGACGCTGGAGCTGTCCTACACCACGGTGGTGGCCCCGATCTCCGGAGTGATCGCCTCGCGCTCGATCAAGACCGGCAACTTCGTGCAGATCAACACGCCGATCTTCCGCATCGTCGACAACTCGCGCCTGGAAGCCACGCTCAACGTGCCCGAGCGCGAACTGGCCACGCTGCGCCCCGGCCAGCCGGTGACCCTGGTTGCCGACGCGCTGCCGGGCAGATCATTCCCCGGCACCGTGGACCGTATCGCACCGGTGGTAGACGCCGGCAGCGGCACCTTCCGCGTGGTCAGCGGCTTCGGGGAAGACGCCGCCGGTCTGCAGCCGGGCATGTTCGGCCGCATCCGCATCGACTACGACCAGCGTGCCGACGCGCTGGTGGTGCCGCGCCTTGCGCTGCTCGACGACGGCGACCCGGCCGTGTTCCGGGTGCGCGACGGCAAGGTCGCGCGCGTGCCGGTGAAGGTCGGCTACGCCGAAGGCCCGTGGGTGGAAATCCGCGAAGGCCTGGCGGTCGGCGACAAGGTCGTCACCGCCGGCAAGGTGGCCCTGCGTGACGGCACTGCGGTGCAAGTGATCGGCGAGAAGCCGGCCGCCACCGTGGCCAAGGCCGCGCCGAAGAAGGCGGAGAACCGTCAATGAGTTCGCCCGGGCATGACCACGGCAGTGAACCGCACCCGGCCGATGATGGCCGGGGCACCGGCGGCGGCCTGGTGGAATTCGCCACCCGTCGCCGCGTCACCATCTTCATGTGCATGCTCACCCTGGTGCTGTTCGGCCTGATCGCGCTGGGCAACCTCAAGGTCAACCTGCTGCCGGACCTGAGCTATCCGACCCTGACGGTGCGCACCGAGTACACCGGTGCCGCCCCGACCGAAATTGAAACCCTGATCACCGAACCGGTTGAAGAAGCCGTGGGCGTGGTCAAGAACCTGCGCAAGCTGAAGTCGGTCTCGCGTACCGGCCAGAGTGACGTGGTGCTGGAGTTTGCCTGGGGCACCAACATGGACCAGGCCAGCCTGGAGGTGCGCGACAAGATGGAAGCGCTGAACCTGCCACTGGAGGCCAAGGCCCCGGTGCTGCTGCGCTTCAATCCGTCCACCGAGCCGATCATGCGCCTGGTGATCGCATCCAAGGCCGACCCGGCCACGGATGCCGACGCGGTGCGTCAGCTGACCGCGCTGCGCCGTTATGCCGACGAAGACCTGAAGAAGAAGCTGGAACCCGTGGCCGGCGTGGCGGCAGTGAAGGTGGGCGGTGGTCTGGAAGACGAGATCCAGGTCGACATCGACCAGCAGAAGCTGGCCCAGCTCAACCTGCCGATCGACAACGTGATCAAGCGGCTCAAGGAAGAGAACATCAACATCTCCGGCGGCCGCCTGGAAGAGGGCTCGCAGCGCTTCCTGGTGCGCACGGTGAACCAGTTCGCCGACCTGGAAGACATCCGCAACCTGCTGGTAACCACCCAGAGCAGCACCGGCAGCGCCGCCGACGCGGCCATGCAGCAGATGTTCGCAATTGCCGCGTCCACCGGTTCGGACGCGGCCATCGCCGCGGCCTCGGCCGCACAGAGCGCGTCCAGCAGCAGTTCCACCAACATCGCCAATGGCGTGCCGGTGCGGCTGAAGGACGTCGCCACGGTGCGCCAGGGCTTCAAGGAACGCGAAGCGATCATCCGCCTGGGCGGACGTGAAGCGGTCGAACTGGCGATCTACAAGGAAGGCGATGCCAACACCGTGGCTACCGCCGCCGCGCTGCGCACGCGCCTGGAACAGATCAAGTCGCAGATTCCCGGCGATGCCGAACTGACCACGATTGAAGACCAGTCGCGCTTCATTGAACACGCGATCAGCGACGTCAAGAAGGACGCGGTGATCGGCGGCCTGCTCGCGATCCTGATCATCTTCCTGTTCCTGCGTGATGGCTGGAGCACGTTCGTGATCAGCCTGTCGCTGCCGGTATCGATCATCACCACGTTCTTCTTCATGGGCCAGCTGGGGCTTAGCTTGAACGTGATGTCGCTGGGCGGCCTGGCGCTGGCCACCGGCCTGGTGGTGGATGATTCCATCGTGGTGCTGGAAAGCATCGCCAAGGCGCGTGAGCGTGGCCTGGGCATTCTGCAGGCGGCCATCACCGGCACCCGCGAAGTGAGCATGGCGGTGGTGGCCTCCACCCTGACCACCATCGCGGTGTTCCTGCCGCTGGTGTTCGTGGACGGGATCGCAGGCCAGCTGTTCCGCGACCAGGCCCTGACCGTGGCGATTGCGATTGCGATCTCGCTGCTGGTGGCGATGACCCTGATTCCGATGCTGAGCTCGCTGAAGGGCCGCCCGCCGCTGGCGTTCCCGGAAGAAGCCCCGCACGGCACCTGGCAACCGCAGAGCCGCTGGCTGAAGCCGGTGGCCGGCAGCCGCCGTGGCCTGGGCGCGCTGGTGCGCTGGAGTGTGTTCGGCGTGGCCTGGGTGATCGTCAAGCTGTGGCGTGGCCTGACTGCCGTGGTCGGTCCGGTGATGCGCAAGGCCAGCGACGTGGCGATGAAGCCCTATGCGGGTGCAGAGCGCGGTTACCTCAAACTGCTGCCCAGTGCTCTGGCGCACCCGGGCAAGGTGTTGGGTCTGGCCGCCTTGGCCTTCGTCGCCACGCTGGCGATGGTGCCGATGCTGGGCGCGGACCTGATTCCGCAGTTGGCCCAGGACCGCTTCGAGATGACCGCGAAGCTGCCGGCCGGTACGCCGCTGAAGCAGACCGACGCGCTGGTGCGTGAGCTGCAGCTGGCGCATGCCAAGGATGACAGCATCGCGTCGCTGTATGGCGTGAGCGGCAGCGGCACCCGGCTGGATGCGAATCCCACCGAGAGCGGCGAGAACATCGGCAAGCTGACCGTGGTGATGGCCGGCGGTGGTAGTGCAAAGACCGAAGCGGAGATCACCGAACGCCTGCGTGCCTCGATGCAGGGCCACCCGGGTGTACAGGTCGACTTCGCCCGGCCGGCGTTGTTCAGCTTCTCCACGCCGCTGGAAGTGGAGCTGCGCGGCCAGGACATGGCCACGCTGGAACGCGCCGGCCAGGCCCTGGCCGCGATGCTGCGCAACAACCCGCACTACGCCGACGTCAAGTCGACGGTGGAAGAAGGCTTCCCGGAAATCCAGATCCGCTTCGACCAGGAGCGCGCCGGTGCGCTGGGCCTGACCACGCGCCAGATCGCCGACGTGGTGGTCAAGAAAGTGCGCGGCGACGTGGCCACCCGCTACAGCTTCCGCGACCGCAAGATAGATGTGCTGGTGCGGGCGCAGGAAGGTGATCGCGCCAGCGTGGAGAGCATCCGCCGCCTGATCGTCAATCCGGGCAGTGCGCGTCCGGTGACGCTGGACGCGGTGGCGGAGGTGGTCGCGACCAACGGTCCCAGCGAGATCCACCGCGCCGACCAGACCCGCGTGGCGGTGGTGTCGGCCAACCTGCGCGACATCGATCTGGGCGGTGCGGTGCGGGAAGTGCAGGCCATGGTGGCTGAGCAGCCGCTGGGTGCCGGGGTCGGCATGCATATCGGCGGGCAGGGCGAGGAGCTGGCCGAATCGGCACGCTCGCTGATCTTCGCCTTCGGCCTGGCGATCTTCCTGGTGTACCTGGTGATGGCCTCGCAGTTCGAATCACTGCTGCACCCGTTCGTCATTCTGTTCACCATTCCGCTGGCGCTGGTCGGCGCGATCCTCGCGCTGATGCTGACCGGCAAGCCGATCTCGGTGGTGGTGTTCATCGGTTTGATCCTGCTGGTGGGGCTGGTGACCAAGAACGCGATCATCCTGATCGACAAGGTCAACCAGCTGCGCGAGGCCGGCGTGGCCAAGCACGAAGCGCTGGTGGAAGGGGCGCGCTCGCGTCTGCGCCCGATCATCATGACCACGCTGTGCACGCTGTTCGGCTTCCTGCCGCTGGCGGTGGCCATGGGCGAGGGCGCGGAAGTGCGTGCGCCGATGGCGATCACGGTCATCGGTGGCCTGCTGGTGTCCACGCTGCTCACCCTGCTGGTGATTCCGGTGGTGTATGACCTGCTGGACCGTCGCGGCGATGCTTACTACCGCGAACGCGGTCGCCAGCATGCGCATGCGGCCGAAGGCCCGATCAGCGGCGGCAACGCCCAGGAGCCGGCATGAGCGTCGCCGAGTTCTCCATCCGCCGTCCCATCACCACCATCATGTGCTTCGTCTCACTGGTGGTGGTGGGGCTGATCGCCGCGTTCCGGCTGCCGCTGGAGGCGCTGCCGGACATCTCCGCGCCGTTCCTGTTCGTGCAGGTGCCGTACACCGGCTCGACCCCGGAAGAGGTGGAGCGCACCATCATCCGCCCGACCGAGGAAGCGCTGGCGACGATGACCGGGATCAAGCGCATGCGCTCCCAGGCCACGTCGGAAGGGGCCAGCATCTTCATCGAGTTCACCGACTGGGACCGTGACATCGCCATTGCCGCGTCCGACGCGCGCGAGCGCATCGACGCGATCCGTACCGATCTGCCCGACGACCTGCAGCGTTACAACGTGTTCAAGTGGTCCAGCAGCGACGAACCGGTGTTGAAAGTGCGCCTCGCCAGCAGCAGCGACCTCACCGGCGCGTACGACATGCTCGACCGCGAGTTCAAGCGGCGCATCGAGCGTATTCCCGGCGTGGCCCGGGTCGAGATCTCGGGCGCGCCGCCGAACGAGGTCGAGATCGCGATCAACGCCGACCGCCTGACCGCGCACAACCTGAGCATCAACGAGCTGAACGAGCGTCTGCGCGCGCTGAACTTCTCGATTTCAGCCGGGCAGATCGACGACAACGGCCAGCGCGTGCGCATCCAGCCGGTGGGTGAAATCACCGACCTGCAGGAACTGCGCGACTTGGTGATCGACACCAAGGGCCTGCGCCTGGGCGACATCGCCGAGATCCGGCTCAAGCCCAGCCGCATGCCGTACGGACGGCGCCTGGACGGCAATCCGGCCGTGGGCCTGGATATCTACAAGGAGCGCAGCGCCAACCTCGTCGAGGTCTCGCGTGCGGCACTGGCCGAAGTGGAGGCCATCCGCAAGCAACCGTCGATGCGCGACGTCAACATCAAGGTGATCGACAACCAGGGCAAGACGGTCACCTCGTCGCTGCTGGAGCTGGCCGAAGCCGGTGCGGTCGGCCTGCTGCTGTCGGTGACGGTGCTGTTCTTCTTCCTGCGCCACTGGCCGTCCACGCTGATGGTCACCCTGGCCATCCCGATCTGTTTCGTGATCACCCTCGGCTTCATGTATTTCGCCGGGGTCACCCTCAACATCCTGACCATGATGGGCCTGCTGCTGGCGGTGGGCATGCTGGTCGACAACGCCGTGGTGGTAGTGGAGAGCATCTACCAGGAACGCGAGCGCATGCCCGACCAGCCGCGGCTGGCGTCGGTCATCGGCACCCGCAACGTGGCCATCGCACTCAGCGCCGGTACCCTGTGCCACTGCATCGTGTTCGTGCCCAACCTGTTCGGCGAAACCAACAACATCAGCATCTTCATGGCACAGATCGCGATCACCATCTCGGTGTCGCTGCTGGCCTCGTGGCTGGTGGCGGTGAGCCTGATTCCGATGCTGTCCGCACGCATGCAGACGCCGAAGCTGGTGCATTCGCAGACCGGCGTCATCGCCCGCCTGCAGCGCCGTTACGCCAAGGTGCTGCAGTGGACGCTGGAACACCGCGGCTGGAGCGTGTTCGGCATCATCATGGTGGTGCTGATCAGCTTCGTCCCGATGAAGCTGACCAAGATCGACATGTTCGGCGGTGAAGGCGGCACCGACGTGTTCATCGGCTACAACTGGAAGGGGGCCTACACCCGCGCACAGATGTCCGATGAAGTGGCCCGGGTCGAGAAGTACCTGGACCAGAACCGCGAAAAGCTGCACATCACCCAGGTGTATTCCTGGTACAGCGAGCAGGAAGGCAGCAGCACCATCGTGACCCTGGACGAGAAGCACGCCGGCAACATGGCGGCGGTGCAGGAGAGCCTGCGCAAGGGCCTGCCGCGCTCCGCCCGGGCCGACTACATCGTGGGCAACCAGGGCGGTGATGGCGGCGGTGGCGGTGGCAACCAGGGCGTGCAGGTACAGCTGGTCGGCGATTCCACCCAGATGCTGCAGGAAATCGGCGAAGAAGTGGTGCCGTTGCTGGCCCAGCGCAAGGAGCTGCGTGACGTACGCATCGACAATGGCGAGAAGGGCAGCGAGCTGTCCATCCATGTCGACCGCGAGCGTGCGGCCGCGTTCGGCTTCAATGCCGAGCAGGTGGCCAGCTTCGTTGGCCTGGCCCTGCGTGGTGCGCCGCTGCGCGAGTTCCGCCGCGGTGACAGCGAAGTGCCGGTGTGGGTGCGTTTCGCCGGTGCCGAGCAGAGCAGCCCGGAAGACCTGGCCAGCTACACCGTGCGTACCGGCGACGGGCGCTCGGTGCCGCTGCTGAGCCTGGTGGACGTCAGCATCAAACCCTCTGCCACCCGCGTCGGTCGCACCAACCGGCAGACCACGCTGACCATCAAGGCCAACCTGGCCGAGAAGGTGACGGCACCGGAGGGGCGCAAGGCGATGGAGGAAATCCTCAAGCCGATGAGCTTCCCGGCCGGCTACAACTTCACCTTCGACGGCGGCGATTACGGCGACGACGATGAAGCCATGCAGCAGATGATGTTCAACCTGCTGATCGCGCTGGTGATGATCTACGTGGTGATGGCGGCGGTGTTCGAGTCGCTGTTGTTCCCGGCGGCGATCATGAGCGGCGTGCTGTTCTCGATCTTCGGGGTGTTCTGGCTGTTCTGGCTCACCGGTACCGCGTTCGGGATCATGTCCTTCATCGGGATCCTGGTGCTGATGGGCGTGGTGGTGAACAACGGCATCGTGATGATCGAGCACATCAACAACCTGCGACGGCGTGGCATGGCCCGCACGATGGCGCTGGTGGAAGGCTCTCGTGAGCGTCTGCGCCCAATCATGATGACCATGGGCACGGCGATCCTGGCAATGATTCCGATCTCGCTGACCGACACCCAGCTGCTGGGTGATGGCCCGCCGTACTATCCGATGGCGCGTGCGATCGCCGGTGGGTTGGCGTTCTCCACCGTGGTCAGCCTGCTGTTCCTGCCGACCATCTACGCGATGCTGGATGACATGAGCATCGGCGTGGCCCGCATCGTGCGGCGGGCGAGGGGATTGCCGCCGAAGGGCAGCGAAGCGGTGATCGAGCCGGCGTGAACGAAACGGGCCACGCAATGCGTGGCCCGTTTTCATGGCATCCCGGTAGGTACCGACCGTTGGTCGGTACCGGAACCATCACGCCACCTTATGCCACACCTGGAACCCGGTCAGCCACAACCCCAGCATGCTGCCCAGGTTGGTCAACATGAAGGTCAGCACCACCCGGGTGACCCGGTTCCGGTACCAGCCCTTCAGCGTCTGCGCATCATCACGCAGCTTCAGGAAGTCCTCGTACGCCGGCTTGCGCAGCCGCGTTTCTACCAATGCGGCGAACGCGCCGGTGGGAATGCTCAACCGGAACGGCTTGAACGGCGCGACCACGATCGCGGTCAGGATGCTCAGCGGGTGGCTGCCGGCCAGCAGGCAGCCCAGCCCGGCCAGGCCGCCGGTGTACATCGCCCACACTGCCAGCAGTTCCGTCCCCATGCCCAGGCCGCCGCGGTAGAAGCCCACGCCGATACCGGTCAGCACCACGGCCAGAATGCCGAGCGTGATCCACGGAATGTTGCGCTTCGGCGGCACCGCTTCCAGCGACTCACGCAGCGGACCGGGAGCCTCGGTATCGCTTTCCAGATACTTGGCCAGCCCGGCCAGATGGCCGGCACCGACCACCGCCAGCACTTCGCGCTGGGCCGGGTCGTGGCTTTCGCGCAGACGCGTGGCCATGTAGCGGTCGCGCTCGCCGATGATGGTTTCGTACAGCTCGGGGCTTTCGCTGGCGAACTCGCCGAAGCTGGCTTCTAGCATGTCGCCCTGCTTGAGCTTTTCGATCTCTTCTTCGCCCACGTCTTCCGACGCGAACAGACCGGCCCCCAGGCCCATCACCAGCTTGATCTTGCCGAAGAAGCCCAGCCGCTGCGAGGCGCGCTTGAAGGTCAGGCCGACTTCGCGGTCAATCAGGTGCACCGGCAGGTTGCGTTCATTGGCCAGTCCGACCGCGCGCTTGAGTTCGGCACCGGGTTCGATGCCCAGCTGTTCTGCCAGACGGCGCTGATAGGCGGCCAAGGCGAGGTTGGCGGCGAACAGCGCCACGCGGCCCTTTCGGATCACCTCGATCAGGTCCAGCTTGGCCAGCGCGTCAGGGTTGGTCAGCGCCTGCAGGCGCTGCGGGTCCAGTTCAACGGCCACCGCGTCGAAGCGACCGCTTTCGATGGCTTTCTCGACGGCCTGCACACTGGCCTGGGAGACGTGCGCGGTGCCCAGCAGGGTGTAGCGCACGCCATCGCGTTCGACGACCTTGACCGGTTGCCCGGCGAACAGGCTGTCGCCATTGTCTTGCGTTGTAATGTCGGTCATTGCGTCATTCATTGGAGGGGGCGCTGTCGGCACCATCGCCGAGCGCGCGCTGCATCTGCACGGTATCCAGCCAACGGCCGTGCTTACGACCGAGGCCACGGAACACGCCGACCAGATGGAAGCCGAAGCGCTCGTGCAGTTTGATCGAGGCGGTGTTGGAAGGTTCCCCGATCACCGCCACCATCTGCCGGTAACCGCGCGCGACGCAGGCGTCGATCAGGCCCTGCATCAGCGCGGTGCCAACGCCACGCCCCTGGAAGGCGGCATCGACATAGACCGAGTTCTCCACGGTCCACTGGTAGGCGATGCGTGCGCGGTAGGTGTTGGCGTAGGCATAGCCGGCGACCTGGCCGTCGACTATGGCGACGATGTAGGGGAAGCCCCGGCCGACGATGTCGTGCATGCGCCGCAGCATCTCGGTGGCGTCGGGGACTTCGTACTCGTAGGTGTTGACGAAGTCGGTGACTTCCACCGCATAGATGGCGGTGATGGCGACGATATCCTCGTCGCGGGCGTCGCGCAGGTGCACGGTCACGGGGCAGAGGTCCTGTGGGTTCAGTCGATGTAGCGCTTGAGCAGGTCGCCGTAGGCGTCGATGCGGCGGTCACGCAGGAACGGCCAGATGCGGCGCACGTGTTCGCAGCGCTGCAGATCGACCTCGCAGACCAGTACGGTGGCATCGCCACCGGCTTCAGCGATGAACTCGCCCTGTGGGCCGAGCACGTGGCTGTTGCCCCAGAACTGGATACCGGAAGCACCGAGCGGGGAGGGCTCATGGCCGACGCGGTTGCAGCTGAGCACGGGCACGCCGTTGGCCACGGCATGGCCCCGGTGGCTGAGCACCCAGGCATCGCGCTGGCGGTTCTGTTCATCCTGCTGGTCGTCCGGATCCCAGCCGATGGCGGTGGGGTAGAGAAGCAGCTCGGCCCCGGCCAGCGCCATCAGGCGCGCGGCTTCGGGATACCACTGGTCCCAGCAGACAAGCACGCCAAGGCGACCGACCGAGGTGTCGATGGGCTTGAAGCCAATGTCGCCGGGCGTGAAGTAGAACTTCTCGTAGAAGCCCGGATCATCCGGAATGTGCATCTTGCGATACTTGCCGAGCAGGGTGCCGTCCTTCTCGAACACCACGGCGGTGTTGTGATACAGGCCGGCGGCGCGGCGCTCGAACAGCGAGCCGACAATGACCACGCCATGCTTCTTGGCGAGCGCGCCGAGGCGTTCGGTGCTGGGGCCGGGAATCGGCTCGGCCAGGTCGAATTCGTCCACGGATTCGTGCTGGCAGAAGTAGGCGCCGTTATGCAGTTCCTGCAACAGGACCAGCTTGGCCCCCTGCGCGGCGGCCTCGGCCACGCGCGTTTCAATCACAGCCAGGTTGGCCTCGGCATCGCCATGGTTGCGCTCCTGGATCAGGGCGACGGTAAGGGGGTGACGTGGGCTCATCCGATGCGGGTCCTGCGGGCAGAAAAACGCAGTTTATCGCGGATGGGTCAGCGCCGCGTGTTGTCGGTTGAATGCGCGCTAACAGCCTTGATTGCACGGACTGCGTGTCGCCGGGCGTTGCCCGGCTGCTTTTGGATCCATGCGAACAACCCTCGGCTGCCGGTCTACGTGTCTGGGGCCGGCGGGTGGGGGGTACGGGACACGCCTTAAATCTCCCGTTAGGCTCGGGCGGCACATCCATGTGCCTTCACGGTCCCGTACCCCCCACCCGCCGGCCCCTCGATACATGGTCGGTGGCCATGGGAAATGCCATGGGCACGTGCCTTTGATCTTCGGTGGCCACCGGCCAACTGTCTGGGGCGTGCCGGGGTGGGTTTGCGGGACCGTAGAAAACATGGATGTTTTCTACGAGCCCCCATGGATGGGTTTACGGCGTGTCCCGCAAACCCACCCCGGTACGCCCAAACACGGAAACCGATGAACCACAGGCTGTTCGCCCAAAACCAAGAACGCCGGGCAAGAGCCCGGCGCTACGTAGCAGCTCGAATGCCGACACGCTTTACGCGGCCAACACACCCGCAGGCAGCTGCATGGTGATGCAGTGCAGGCTGCCGTTCTGCCAGATCAGCGAGCGGCAGGGGACCTGCACGATCTCGCGGTCCGGGTAGGCCTGGGCCAGCACGTCGCGGGCGGCGTTGTCGGCTTCGTCGCCGTAGGCCGGCATCAGCACCGCGCCGTTGAGGATCAGGTAGTTCGCGTACGACGCGGCCAGACGGCGACCTTCGTCGATCACCGGACGTGCCCACGGCAGCGGGAACAGGCGGTACGGCTGGCCGGCGGTGGTGCGCAGCGCGGCCAGTTCGTTGCCCATTGCCTGCAGTTCGGCATGGTGCGAATCGGTGCTGTCATCGCAGGCCTGGTAAACGATGCTGTCCGGCGAGGCGAAGCGGGCCAACGTGTCGATGTGCGCGTCGGTGTCGTCGCCTTCCAGGTAACCGTGGTCCAGCCACAGCACCCGGTCCTGCGCCAGCCAGGTGGCCATGTCCGCGCTGAGCGACGCGCGATCACGGTCCGGGTGGCGTTCGTGCAGGCACTGCCAGGTGGTCAGCAGGGTGCCTTCACCGTCGGTTTCAATGCCGCCGCCTTCCAGCGCGAACGGAATGCTCTGCAGCTCCGCATTGGCGAACAGGCCCTGGCCGTGCAGCACGCCGACCAGCTGGTCGTCCAGGCTGGCCTCGAACTTGCCGCCCCAACCGGTGAAGCGGAAATCCAGCAGGCGGAAGCCGCCGTCGGCGCGGCGCAGGGTGATAGGGCCCGAATCGCGCAGCCAGGTGTCGTCGTACTGCGCGGTGACGAAACGCACGCGTTCCATGTCGATGCGGTTCGAGCGCAGGCGCGCGTCCGCATAGGCTTCCAGGTCATCGTCAGCCACGATGATCAGCACCGGCTGGAAGCGGGTGATCGCCGCCACCAGCGCGATGTAGGTTTCTTCCACGTCCGCCAGGCGGTCAGCCCAGTCGGTATCGGCGTGGGGCCAGGCGATCAGGATGGCCGACTGGGTTTCCCATTCGGCAGGAAAGCGAAGCTGTTCGTTCATGGTCTCGGTGTAATCGCCCGCGCCTGGGCGCGGGCAGTAATGGGTCAGCGGATCGGCGGCTTGGGACCGACTTCCTCGGCGCTGGCCTTGTTGGCCACCACGTCGATCACCTTCGCCCTTTCAAAGTAGACGGTGAACTGCGGGTAGACCCAACGGTTGATGGTCGGCCACTGGCGCTTCTGGCCGCCACGCGGCTCCAGCTTTTCGCTCGGCTCGCCGAACGTGGCCAGCACCTGGCTGGCGGTCTGGCCGCGCACCGGCACCATCGCAGCAGGCTGCTCCTTGGTGCGGTCGATCAGCAGGGTGTCGGCATGGGCGCTGGCACAGGCCAGCAGGGCAAGCAACGGCAGGGTGGACAGGTAACGCTTCATCTCGATCTACTCCCCAGTGGTCAAGAACTGCGATTACAACAAAAAATGGCAATAAAAAACCGCCCGGAGGCGGTTTTTCATTCAGGTAGGCCGCGACCGATGGCCGTGACCCGCCCAGGGCTCAGCGCTGGCGAGCCTTGAAGCGCGGGTTCGACTTGCAGATCACGAAGATCTTGCCGCGACGACGGACGACCTTGCAGTCGCGGTGACGGGCCTTGGCCGACTTCAGAGAGGACAGGACTTTCATTGCATACCTCGGCGTAAACGTGGATTCAGGTGGAGCGCGGCCGCGATATGCAGATGACAATCGGCAGGTGACGCTCGTTCAAGCCCGCCATTCTACCGGCCTTTTCTCCATCCTTTCAAGTGGTTGCACCAAAAAGGTCTCGGCAGGGGTCGGGCAGGGGCTAGAATGGGGGGTCCATCACACAGGGAAACCCATGAATCCGCATCCCCCCGTGCTTACCATCGACGGTCCTTCCGGGGCCGGCAAGGGCACCGTCAGCCGCATTGTCGCACGTCGGCTGGGCTGGCATTACCTGGATTCGGGGGCGCTGTACCGGGCCGTGGGCGTGGCCGCCAGCTGGGCCGACATCGACACCTCCGATGCCTCGGCGCTGGTCCGGTGCACCTTCGATACCAAGGTCCGCTTCGTCGAAACCGCCGACGGCGCGCTGCGTGTCATGGTCAATGAGACGGATGCCACCGACGAGCTGCGCCTGGAAACCACCGGTGCGCTGGCCTCGGCCATTGCCGCCATCCCGGAGGTGCGCTCCGCGCTGAAAGAGCGCCAGCGCGCATTCAGGGTCGAGCCGGGCCTGGTCGCCGACGGCCGCGACATGGGTACGGTGATCTTCCCCGACGCCCCATTCAAGGTCTTCCTGACCGCCAGTGCCGAGGAGCGCGCCGAGCGCCGGCATAAGCAGTTGAAAGACAAGGGGGTTTCTGTTAACTTTGATGACCTCCTGCGCGAGATCATGGCCCGCGACGCCCGTGATGCCCAGCGCACCGTGGCGCCCCTGAAGCCGGCAGACGATGCCGTCGTCATCGACACCAGTGGAATCGGCATCGACGAAGTCGTTGCCAGGGTTCTGGATCTGCTTCCGGTTTCGGGTGCCTGATCCGTTGCATGGAGGAGGCCGCCAGTGCATCGGCGGTAGTCGCACCAATGTAAAGCGTCACAAGCTCCGTCCCGCAATGATGCGTGGCGGTTTTCCTACTTAACACACGACCTGCGTTTCCGGGGTCGACCAACAGGCGGGCAGTACACGGAACCCTTGAAGGGAACCCCTGCCCATGTGTCCAACAGAGTAAATCTAATGACCGAATCATTTGCCGAACTGTTCGAAGCCAGCCAGGCCAATCTGGCCAAGCTGAAGCCGGGCGCCATCGTCACCGGTACCGTCGTGGAAGTCCGCGGCGACGTCGTGGTGATCAACGCTGGCCTGAAGTCTGAAGGCATCGTGCCGATCGAGCAGTTCCGTAACGATGCTGGCGAAATCGACGTTGCCGAAGGCGACCTGGTCAAGGTTGCCCTTGACGCGATTGAAAACGGCTTCGGTGAAACCGTCCTGTCGCGCGAGAAGGCCAAGCGCGCCATGGTGTGGGACGAGCTGGAAGAAGCTCTGGAAAAGAACGAAACCATCACCGGTCGCATCAGCGGCAAGGTCAAGGGTGGTTTCACCGTGGACATCAAGGATGTCCGCGCGTTCCTGCCGGGTTCCCTGGTCGATGTGCGCCCGGTGCGCGATCCGGCCTACCTGGAAGGCAAGGAGCTGGAATTCAAGCTCATCAAGCTGGACCGCAAGCGTAACAACGTCGTTGTGTCGCGCCGCGCTGTCGTCGAAAGCGAGCACTCGGAAGAGCGCGAGCAGCTGATGGACAAGCTGCAGGAAGGCGCCATCCTGAAGGGTGTGGTCAAGAACCTGACCGACTACGGCGCGTTCGTGGACCTGGGCGGTATCGACGGCCTGCTGCACATCACCGACATGGCATGGAAGCGCGTGCGCCATCCGTCCGAAGTCGTGAACGTCGGCGACGAGCTGGACGTGCGCGTGCTGAAGTTCGACCGCGAGCGCAACCGCGTTTCGCTGGGCCTGAAGCAGCTGGGCGAAGATCCGTGGGACAACATCGCCCGTCGTTACCCGGCCAACAGCCGCGTGTTCGGCAAGGTCTCCAACGTGACCGATTACGGCGCGTTCGTCGAGATCGAGCCGGGCGTGGAAGGCCTGGTGCACGTCTCGGAAATGGACTGGACCAACAAGAACGTCAACCCGTCCAAGGTTGTGCAGGTCGGTGACGAAGTTGAAGTGATGGTGCTGGACGTCGACGAAGAGCGTCGCCGCATCTCGCTGGGCATGAAGCAGGTTGCCGCCAATCCGTGGGAAACCTTCGCTGCCATCCACAAGAAGGGCGACAAGGTGTCGGGCCAGATCAAGTCGATCACCGACTTCGGCATCTTCATCGGCCTGGACGGCGGTATCGACGGCCTGGTGCACCTGTCCGACATCAGCTGGAACACCACCGGCGAAGACGTGGTCCGCAACTTCAAGAAGGGCGACAACCTGGACGCCGTCGTCCTGGCCGTCGATCCGGAACGCGAACGCATCAGCCTGGGCGTCAAGCAGCTGGAGCAGGATCCGTTCGGTCAGTACATGGCTGCCAACCCGAAGGGTTCGAAGGTCGAAGGCGTGGTCAAGGAAGTGGACGCCAAGGGCGCTACCATCGAACTGGCTGACGGCATCGAAGGCTATGTGTCGGCTCGCGACGTTGCCAATGAGCGCGTTGACGATGCGACCCAGTTCCTGAAGGTCGGCGACAAGGTGGAAGCCAAGTTCGTGGGCATGGACCGCAAGGGCCGTACCCTGCAGCTGTCGATCAAGGCCAAGGACGACGCCGAAATGCGCGAAGTGCTGGAGGAATACCAGTCCTCTTCGGCTTCGAGCGGCACCACCCAGCTGGGCGCGCTGCTGCGTGCACAGCTGAACGGTAACAAGTCCGAGTAATCGGCCTTACCCGTTGCAGTAGTTTCCTGAGCGGCCCGGACACCTGTCCGGGCCGTTTCAGGGTTGGAATCCCTCGAAGCGAGTCCGCAATGACCAAATCCGAGCTGATCGAAATCCTGGCGCGCCGGCAGGCGCATTTGAAGTCGGACGATGTCGATCTGGCGGTAAAGTCGTTGCTGGAAATGATGGGAGGCTCGTTGGCCGGCGGCGATCGTATCGAGATCCGCGGGTTCGGCAGTTTCTCGCTGCACTACCGTCCGCCACGCCTGGGCCGTAACCCGAAAACCGGTGAATCGGTCGCGTTGCCGGGCAAGCATGTCCCGCATTTCAAGCCGGGCAAGGAACTGCGCGAGCGCGTCAGCGCCGTGGTTCCGCTGGAAGGCGACCCCGCCTGACTCTGTACGTCTGCCATGCCGCAGGCTGGTAGAGCGGACCGCCGGTCCGCTACTCTTGGTCCCTAACGGAATGGGAGCTGCCACATGAAAGTTGCACGTCTGTTGATCCTGTTGGCCGTGCTGGTCGCCGGGCTCATTGTCGGTGCCCTCAATTCTCAGGAAATGACCCTCAAGCTCGGTTTCACCGAGATCCACTCCAGCACCGGGCTGGCGATCACCGTGGCCCTGCTGGCCGGCGTGCTGATCGGAGCCGGGTTGGTGCTGGTGGGTATGGTCATTCCTTTGTACTCCAGGCTGCGCATGGCGCAGAAAGCGGTTCCGGCCTCGCCGGCCGCGCCGGTTGCACCTTCTACTTCTTCTTTTGACGGACGCTGAGCGCCGATGGAATTCGTCTCCGAGTGGTTCTGGTTTTTCCTGTTCCTGCCGCTGGCAGCGGTCTCTGGCTGGGTGATCGGCCGGCGCGGTGGCCAGCGCCACGGCGACAACCAGGTCAGCCGCCTGTCCAGCACGTACTTCCGTGGTCTGAACTACCTGCTCAACGAGCAGCCGGACAAGGCCATCGAGCTGTTCCTGCACATTGCCGAACTGGACAAGGAAACCTTTGAAACCCAGGTCGCGCTGGGCCACCTGTTCCGCCGCCGCGGTGAAGTCGACCGCGCCATCCGCCTGCACCAGGGGCTGGTCAACCGCACCGACCTGAGCGACGCACAGCGCGTGCAGGCGCTGCTGGCGCTGGGCGAGGACTACATGAAGTCCGGCCTGCTTGACCGCGCCGAAACCGTGTTCACCGAGCTGGCCCAGATCGACCAGCGCGCTCCGCAGGCGCTCAAGCACCTGATCGGCATCTACCAGGCTGAACGCGACTGGGAAAAGGCGATCGACAACGCCACCCGTTACGAGGAAGTCACCGGCGAGCCGATGGGCAAGCTGATCGGGCAGTTCGAGTGCGAACTGGCCGAGCGCTACCGCGGTGCGGGCAAGATCGATGAGGCGAGGGCGGCCATCGCGCGTGCCTATCAGGCTGACGCCATGTCTGTACGTGCCGGCATCATTGAAGGTCGCCTGGAAACCGACTCCGGCAATGCCGAAGCCGCTGTGCGCGCCTTCGAGCGTGCCGCCCGCAACGACCCCGAGTATCTGCCCGAGGTGCTGCAACCGCTGATGCAGAACTACCGCAAGGTCGGTGATCTTGGCGGCGCGCGCGCGTTCCTGTCGGAAATGACCGAACACTACCGCGGCATTGCCCCGGTGCTGGCCTTGACCCAGCTGATGGAAGAGCAGGAGGGTGTTGCCCCGGCGCGCGCCTACCTGGGTCGCCAGCTCAAGGACCGCCCGTCGGTGCGTGGCGAGTCCGCCCTGATCGACCTGACCCTGGCCGAGGGGGCCGATTCCACGGCCACCCTGCACGACCTCAAGCACATCACCGACCAGCTGCTGGTGCGCAACCCCGCCTACCGCTGCACCCGTTGCGGCTTCGGCGCGCGCACCCACCACTGGCAATGCCCCAGCTGCAAGGAGTGGGGGACGGTCAAGCCACTGCTGAACTACGCGGTGCTTTGAGTCATGGCCCTGACAGCCGGGCTGGGGTTGCTGGCGGTGCTGGTGGCCTCGGCGGCGCTCACCTGGGGTGCGCGCCACTACGCGCTTAGGCGCAACCTGATGGACCAGCCCGGCGAGCGGCGCAGCCACGTGGTGGCGACCCCGCGCGGCGGCGGCATTGCCATTGTGCTGACCCTGCTGCTGGCGGCTGCGGTTGCGGCGCTGCTGTGGCCGGACGCCTGGGTCACTCTGGCGGTGTTCGGCCTGGGCCTGGCGTTGGTGGCCGGGATTGGCTGGTGGGACGACCATCGGCCATTACCGGCCGTTCGTCGCCTGCTCGTCCATGTGATAGCCGCCGCGCTGATCGCCGGCCTGGTCTGGCAGGCGACCCACAACCCGGTGCAGGCGCTGCTGGCGCTGCTGTTCACCACGTCCCTGATCAACATCTGGAACTTCATGGATGGGATCAATGGCATCGCGACCACCCAGGCCGTGCTGGCCGGGGTCGCCTTTGCCTGCGTGCTGCCGGGCCCGCTGGCCCTGGCCGGTGCGGTGCTCGCCGCGGCCTGCCTGGGTTTCCTGCCGTTCAACTTCCCGCGTGGACGGATCTTCATGGGTGATGTGGGCAGCGGGGCGCTGGGTTATGCGATTGCGGCACTGGTCTGTCTGGGCAGCGTGGCGACCGACATCTCCTGGTTGCTGCTGCTGGTGCCGCTGACCGCCTTCCTCGTGGACGCAGGCTTCACACTCTTGTCCCGCATGCTTTCGGGACAACGCTGGATGGAGCCCCACACCCAACACGTCTACCAGCGCGCGGTCAAAAGTAGCAAAAGCCACACTTTTGTGACCGGAACGTACTTTGTTTTTGGTCTGTTCAGTATTACAGTGTTTAATGCTTGCACTAATTTGCAGCCGAGGTGGGAGGCTGCCGTGGCCGTTGCGTGGTTGACCCTCGCAACCGGTCTTTGGCTGCTCCTGCGCAAGGGAATGTGCCACTAACAGGATTGCTTGATTTTATGACGCCTTGGCAGGACCGTTTCACCAGTCTGCTTCCGCGCGCTGCCATTGTGGTCCACGACCTGTTCATGGTCTGGGCCTGCTGGCAACTGCTGCACGCCGGCCGCTACTCCATGCTGGCCGAAGCCCCGTCGCTGCCGCTCTGGAATGTGGACACCTCACTGGTGCTGGTGATCCAGGCCATCGTGTTCTGGCGCGTCGGTCTCTACCGTGGCCTGTGGCGCTTCGCCAGCGTGGCGGACCTCCTGCACATCTTCAAAGCCAGCTTCATTGGCCTGCTCGCCATTGTGGTGGTGCTGGCCTACAAGCGCTTTGCAGGCGTCCCGATGTCGGTGCTGGTGATCTATCCGTTCGCGCTGTCGGCCCTGCTGGGCGCGCCGCGCCTGCTGTACCGCGCGTGGAAGGACTACCAGTCGCTGCAGACCGATGCCAGCGCCCGCCGCGTGCTGATTCTCGGTGCTGGCCAGGCGGCCGAGGCGCTGGTCCGCGACCTGCGCCGCTCGGGCGACTTCGAGCCCGTCGGCCTGCTGGACGATGCGCCGCACCTGCAGGGGGCCAAGCTGCAGGGCCTGCCGATTCTCGGCACCCTCGACGATGCACCTTCGATCGTCCGCGAAACCGCCGCAAAGCTGCTGGTGATCGCCATTCCGTCGCTGGATGCCGCGGGCATGCAGCGTGTGGTGGCCATCTGCGAAAGCACCGGCGTGCCGTTCCGCACCGTGCCCAAGATCAACGACGTGCTGCTGGGCCATTCACTGCCCGGCGAGCTCAAGGAAGTGGCCATTGAAGATCTGCTGGGTCGCAAGCCGATCCTGCCGGACTGGTCGCTGATCCGCGGCTGGCTGGGCGGGCGCACGGTGCTGGTCACCGGCGCAGGCGGTTCGATCGGCTCGGAACTGTGCCGCCAGTGCGCGCGCCACGGGGCAGGGCGGATCGTGCTGCTGGAAATGAGCGAGCTGCTGCTGCTGACCATCGAGGCCGAGCTCAAGCGCAGCTTCCCGGAGCTGGAAGTCGAGGCGGTGCTGGGCGACTGTGGCGATCCGGCGGTGATCCGCCATGCGCTGTCGCTGTCGCCGGTCGACGCGGTGTTCCATGCCGCCGCTTACAAGCAGGTGCCGGTGCTGGAGCGCCAGCTGCGCGAAGCGGTGCGCAACAACATCCTGTCCACCGAGACGGTGGCGCGGGCCTGCGTGGAAGCGCATATCGAGCATTTCGTGTTCATCTCCACCGACAAGGCGGTGGACCCGGTCAACGCACTGGGGGCGAGCAAGCGCTACGCCGAGATGATCTGCCAGAGCCTGGACCAGAAGACCACCCAGACCCGTTTCGTTACCGTGCGCTTCGGCAACGTGCTGGCGTCGGCGGGCAGCGTGGTGCCGTTGTTCCGCGAGCAGATCCTGAAGGGCGGTCCGGTCACCGTGACCGACCCCGAAGTCACCCGCTACTTCATGACCATCCCGGAAGCCTGCCAGCTCATCCTGCAGGCCGCCGCATCGGCATCGCACGGGGCGATCTACACCCTGGACATGGGCGAGCCGGTGCCGATCCGGGTGCTGGCCGAGCAGATGATCCGTCTGGCCGGCAAGCAGCCGTACAAGGACATCGCCATCATCTACACCGGGCTGCGTCCGGGTGAGAAGCTGCACGAAACCCTGTTCTATTCCGACGAAGACTATCGCCCAACCGCGCATCCGAAGATTCTGGAAGCCGGGGTGCGCACCTTCGCGCGCGACCAGGTGCTGGGCAACGTGCCGCGCCTGCGCGAGGCGATCGCCAACTACGACACCGATGCGATCAACAGCATCCTGTTCGCGACGATGCCGGAGTTCTCGCCGTTGCAACAAGAAAATCACGTCGAGTCGGCTAATGTGGTGCCCTTTCCGGCACGAGAGGCCAACAGGCAGTGACCCAAAAGCGTATCCGCAAGGCGGTGTTCCCGGTCGCAGGACTGGGAACGCGCTTTCTTCCCGCGACCAAGACCGTTCCCAAGGAAATGCTGCCGATCATTGATCGGCCGCTGATCCAGTACGCCGTCGACGAGGCCATCGAAGCAGGGTGCGACACCCTGATCTTCATCACCAACCGCTACAAGCACGCGGTCGCCGATTACTTCGACAAAGCCTACGAGCTGGAGCAGAAGCTCGAGCGCGCGGGCAAGCACGAACAGCTTGAGCTGGTCCGGCATGTGCTGCCCAACGGCGTGCGTGCGGTGTTCGTGACCCAGGCAGAGGCGCTGGGGCTCGGCCACGCGGTGCTGTGCGCCAAGGCGGTGGTCGGTGACGAACCGTTCGCGGTGCTGCTGCCCGACGATCTGATCTGGAACCGTGGCGACGGCGCGCTGAAGCAGATGGCGGACCTCAACGAGGCCACCGGAGCCAGCGTCATTGCGGTGGAAGATGTTCCGCACGAGAACACCGCCAGCTACGGCATTGTCGCCACCGAAGCCTTCGATGGCCGCAAGGGGCGCATCTCGCAGATCGTGGAAAAGCCCAAGCCGGAAGACGCGCCCAGCGACCTGGCCGTGGTTGGCCGCTATGTGCTGAGCCCGAAAATCTTCGAGCTGCTGGAAGCGACCGGCACCGGTGCCGGCGGTGAGATCCAACTGACCGATGCGATTGCCACGCTGCTGCAGACCGAGGAAGTGGACGCCTATCGTTTTGAAGGCACCCGTTTCGACTGCGGCACCCACCTGGGTCTGGTCGAGGCGACCATTCGGTTCGCACTGGAAAGCCACAAGCTGGGCAAGCCGGCGCGTGAGAAGCTGGCGCAGATGCTGGCTGACGACGAAGGCTGACTGCCGACCAACGGTCGGCAGCTACCGGTAGTGCCGGCCGCTGGCCGGCAACCACGCACAAATGAAACGGGCGGCCCTTGGGCCGCCCGTATTGTTTAGGTAGGTACCGACCGTTGGTCGGTACCCGTTTACCGATTCACAGCGCCTCAAACACGCCCGCAGCGCCCATACCGGTACCAATGCACATCGTCACCATGCCGTACTTCTGCTGGCGGCGGCGCAGGCCGTGCACCAGGGTGGCGGTACGGATCGCGCCGGTCGCACCCAGCGGGTGGCCCAGGGCGATGGCACCGCCCAACGGGTTGATCTTCGACGGATCCAGGCCGCAGTCGCGGATCACGGCCAGCGACTGCGCGGCAAACGCTTCATTGAGCTCGATCCAGTCCAGCTGGTCCTGGGTCAGGCCAGCCTGCTTCAGCGCCTTCGGAATCGCAGCAATCGGGCCGATGCCCATCACTTCCGGGCGCACGCCGGCGACCGAGAAGCTGACGAAGCGGGCCAGCGGCTTCAGGCCGTAATCCTTCACTGCCTGTTCCGACGCCAGCAGCACCGCGGCGGCACCGTCGCTCATCTGCGAGGAGTTGCCGGCGGTGACCGTGCCACCGAACTGGCCGTTGCGGAACACCGGGCGCAGCTTGGCCAGGCCTTCCGCGGACGAATCCAGGCGCGGGCCTTCGTCGGTGTCGACGATGCGGTCGCGGGTGATGATGCGGCGGCCGTCGGCGAGGTCCGGGGTGCGGGTGCGCACGTCGTACGGGCTGATCTCGTCCTTGAACTCACCGGCCTGGATGGCGGCGATGGCCTTCTGGTGCGAGGCCAGGGCGAACGCGTCCTGTTCTTCGCGGGAGACCTTCCATTCCTCGGCGACCTTCTCGGCGGTGATGCCCATGCCGTAGGCGATGGCGACGTGGTCGTTGTCGAACACGCTCGGAGCCATCGCGATCTTGTTGCCCATCATCGGCACCATCGACATCGATTCGGTGCCGCCGGCCAGCATCAAATCGGCGTTGCCCAGACGGATCTGGTCGGCGGCCATGGCCACAGCCTGCAGGCCCGACGAACAGAAGCGGTTCACCGTCTGAGCGGCGATGGTGTTGGGCAGGCCGGCCAACAGCACGCCGATGCGTGCCACGTTCATGCCTTGCTCGGCTTCGGGCATGGCGCAGCCAATGATGGCGTCGTCAATGCGGTTCACGTCCACGCCCGGGGCTTGGGCGACCACGCTCTTGAGCACGTGGGCGAGCATGTCGTCGGGACGGGTGTTGCGGAATACGCCCTTGGGTGCCTTGCCGACCGGGGTGCGGGTGGCGGCGACGATGTAGGCGTCCTGGATCTGCTTGGTCATTGCGGTGATCTCTCTATTAGTTACGCAGCGGCTTGCCGGTTTTCAGCATGTGCGCGATGCGGGCCTGGGTCTTTTCCTGCTGGGCCAGTTCGACGAAGTGCTTGCGCTCCAGGGTCAGCAGCCACTCTTCGTCGACCAGGGTGCCGCGATCCACTTCGCCGCCGCACAGCACGGTGGCGATGCGCACGGCGATCTCGTAGTCATACGGGCTGATGAAACGGCCTTCCAGCATGTTGACCAGCATCATCTTGAAGGTCGCGATGCCCACGTCGCCGGCGACCTGGATGCGACGTGCCGGCATCGGCGGACGGTAGCCGCCTTCGGCCAGCGCACGCACTTCGGCCTTGGCGATGTACAGCGCTTCATAGCTGTTGAACACCACCTTGTCGGTCGGGCGCATCAGGCCCAGCTCCTGGGCGTTGACCGCCGAGTTGGAGACCTTGGCCATGGCCACGGTTTCGAAGGTCTTCTTCAGTTCGGCGAACACGTCGCCGCCCGGACCGGCGGCCTGCGAGGCACGCACCGCCAGTTCCTTGAGGCCGCCACCGGCCGGCAGCAGGCCGACGCCGGCTTCGACCAGGCCGATGTAGCTTTCCAGTGCAGCCACGCTCTTGGCGCTGTGCATCTGGAATTCGCAGCCACCGCCCAGGGCCAGGCCGCGCACTGCGGTCACCACCGGCACCAGCGAGTACTTGATTGCCTGGCTGGTGCGCTGGAAGTTGTGCACCATCTCTTCGAACTGGTCGACCTTGCCGGCCTGCAGCAGGCCCAGTGCACCCGCCAGGTCGGCACCGGCGGAGAAGGGTTCCTTCTGCTGCCAGATCACCAGGCCCTGGAAGCCCTGCTCGGCGCGCTTGATCGCTTCCTGCAGGCCGTTGAGCACGTGGTCGGACACGGTGTTCATCTTGGTCTTGAAGCTGACCACGGCAATGCCGTCGCCGTCGTGCCACATGCGCACGCCGTCATTTTCGAACACGGTTTCGCCCGGGCTGAAGGTTTCGCCCAGCACCGGATCGGGGAAGCGCTGGCGCTGGTACACCGGCAGCGACGAACGCGGCAGCTTGGCGTTGCGCGACGGGCTGAAGCTGCCCTCGGCGGCGTGCACGCCGTCGCGGCCATCGAACACCCAGTCCGGCAGCGGCGCATTGCTCATGCTCTTTCCGGCGACGATGTCGTCGGCGATCCACTGCGCCACCTGCTTCCAGCCAGCGGCCTGCCAGGTTTCGAACGGGCCCAGCGACCAGCCGTAACCCCAGCGGATGGCCAGGTCGACGTCGCGCGCGGTTTCGGCGATGTCCGCCAGGTGATAGGCGCTGTAGTGGAACAGGTCGCGGAAGGTCGCCCACAGGAACTGCGCCTGCGGGTGCTGGCTTTCGCGCAGCTTGGCGAACTTCTCGGCCGGGTTCTTGATCTTCAGGATCTCGACCACTTCCGGTGCGGCGGTGCGGTCAGCGGCGCGGTAGTCCTGCTTTTCCAGGTCCAGCACGACGATGTCTTTGCCGACCTTGCGGAAGATGCCGGCACCGGTCTTCTGGCCCAGCGCACCCTTGGCGATCAGCGCGTCCAGCCACTTCGGCGACTTGAAGAATTCGTGCCACGGGTCGTTGGGCAGGGTGTCGCCCATGGTCTTGATGACGTGGGCCATGGTGTCCAGGCCGACCACGTCGGAGGTGCGGTAGGTGGCCGACTTCGGGCGACCCACCAGCGGGCCGGTCAGGCCGTCCACTTCGTCAAAGCCCAGGCCGAACTGCTGGGTGTGGTGGATGGTGGACAGGATCGAGAACACGCCGATGCGGTTGCCGATGAAGTTCGGGGTGTCCTTGGCGTACACCACGCCCTTGCCCAGGGTGGTGACCAGGAAGCTTTCCAGGCCCTCCAGCACGGCCGCGTCGGTGGTGCTGGCCGGAATCAGCTCGGCCAGGTGCATGTAGCGCGGCGGGTTGAAGAAATGCACGCCGCAGAAGCGGTGGCGCAGCTGCTCGGGCAGCACGTCGGCCAGCTTGTTGATGCCCAGGCCCGAAGTGTTGGAGGCCAGCACCGCGTGGTCGGCAACGAACGGGGCGATCTTCTTGTACAGGTCCTGCTTCCAGTCCATGCGTTCGGCAATGGCCTCGATGATCAGGTCGCAGTCCTTCAGTTGCTCCAGCCCGGTCTCATAGTTGGCCGGGGTGATCGCCTCGGCGTAGGACTTGCTGGCCAGCGGGGCCGGGCTCAGCTTGCCCAGATTGGCAATCGCCTTGAGCACGATGCCGTCGGCGGGACCTTCCTTGGCAGGCAGGTCGAACAGTACTGTGTCGACGCCGGCGTTGGTCAGGTGGGCGGCGATCTGGGCACCCATGACGCCGGCACCCAGCACGGCGGCGCGGCGGACTAGCAGGGAATTGGACATGTCAGTAAGCCTTTGGAGGTCAGTTCAGTCGGGCAGGGGGCCCGGCATTACGGGGTGGAAGCAGGGGAGGCGGCTGCGCTGGCGCGGAAGCCGGCCTCGGCGAAATGGATCAGTTCGTGGGCGGCATGGGCACGATGCGCCGCTTCGGTGACACCTGCGGGTCGCTTGATCAGCCCGAAGTCGGCCATGGCGTAGGTCAGTGACCCGGCCAGGAAGTCCAGCCGCCAGTACAGCTCTTCCTTGCTCAGCTCCGGCACGCAGGCGGCGATGGCCTTGCCGAAGTCGCGCAGCACGTGGCCGTAATGGTCGGACAGGAACTTGCGCAGGTTGTCATTTTTTTCCGCATAGGCGCGGGCGATGACCCGCACGAAGGCACCGCCACTCTGGCGGTCCTGGGCCATGGCCAGCGCCGGCTCAACGAAGGCGGCCAGCACCGGCCGTAATTGACCGGGGTAGTCGCGGCGGGCGGTGTCGAGCTGGGCCAGGCGCGCGGTGGTCATCTCGTCCATGCGGCGGCGGAACACCTCGTTGACCAGGTTTTCCTTGGAGCCGAAGTGGTAGTTCACCGCCGCAATGTTGACGTCGGCCTGGCTGGTCACCTGGCGCAGCGAGGTGCCGGCAAAGCCGTGCTGGGCGAACAGCTCCTCGGCGGCCCCGAGAATGCGGTCCTTGGTGGAGAAGTGGGCGGGCTTGGCCATGGGTCGGGCAGGGTTCAATCAAACGATTGTTTGATATTAGACCCCGGCAGCCGCCGCTGGCATGCTGCGGCGCAACAGGATCTCGCTGGCGTTCAGGGTCTGTCCGGCTGTTCAGGTTCCCTGCGGTTGCCACGCATGGCGTGGCACTACGGCGTAGCGCCGGGCCAGAGGACGTTGTAGAATTGCGCTACGTATATAGGCTAAGCCCGCGTTTTGACGCGGGTTTTTTTCATGTTACTCTCGGGTCGATCAGTGGCCCGCCCAACGGAGAACCTCCCATGGCGCTGGAGCGCACCCTTTCCATCATCAAGCCCGACGCGGTTGCCAAGAACGTCATCGGCGAAATCTACGCCCGCTTTGAAAAGGCTGGCCTGAAGGTCGTGGCTGCCAAGTACAAGCAGCTGTCGCGCCGTGAAGCCGAAGGCTTCTACGCCGTGCACAAGGAGCGTCCGTTCTTCAACGCGCTGGTCGAGTTCATGATCTCCGGCCCGGTGATGATCCAGGCGCTGGAAGGCGAGAACGCCGTGCTGGCCCACCGCGACCTGCTGGGCGCCACCAATCCGAAGGACGCTGCGCCGGGCACCATCCGCGCCGACTTCGCCGATTCCATCGATGCCAATGCCGCCCACGGCTCGGACTCGGTCGAGAATGCCGCGATTGAAATCGCGTACTTCTTCGCCGCGACCGAAGTGGTCTCGCGCTGAGAGTAATGCCGTGAACGAGGTCGTACAGTCCCCCGCCATCCAGCCGCTGCCGAAAACCGCACCGACTGCTGGCAAACAGAACCTGCTCGACCTCGATCGCGAGGGTTTGGAGCGCTTCTTCGCCGAGACCCTCGGCGAAGCGCGCTACCGTGCCCACCAGGTCATGAAGTGGATCCATCACCACTACGTGACCGATTTCGACCAGATGACCGATCTGGGCAAGGCGTTGCGTGCCAAGCTGCACGCACACGCCGAAGTGGTCGTGCCCAACATCGTGTTCGAGAAGCCCTCCAATGACGGCACTCACAAGTGGCTGCTGGCCATGGGCACCGATGGCAAGAACGCCATCGAGGCGGTCTACATTCCGGACAAGACCCGCGGCACGCTGTGCGTGTCCTCGCAGGTCGGCTGTGCACTGAACTGCACGTTCTGCTCCACCGCCACCCAGGGCTTCAACCGCAACCTGTCCACCGCCGAGATCATCGGCCAGGTGTGGGTGGCGGCGCGCCATCTGGGCAACATTCCGCACAAGCAGCGCCGCCTGACCAACGTGGTCATGATGGGTATGGGCGAGCCGCTGATGAATTTCGACAACGTCGTGCGCGCCATGAGTGTGATGCGCGACGATCTGGGCTACGGCCTGGCCAACAAGCGCGTGACCCTGTCGACCTCCGGCCTGGTGCCGCAGATCGACCGCCTCTCCGCCGAAAGCGATGTCTCGCTGGCGGTGTCGCTGCACGCGCCCAACGATGAGCTGCGCGAAACCCTGGTGCCGCTTAACAAGAAGTACCCGATCGCCGAGCTGATGGCCTCGTGTGCCCGTTACCTGCGCGCCAACAAGCGCCGCGAATCGGTCACCTTTGAATACACCCTGATGCGCGGCATCAATGACACGCCCGAGCACGCCCGCCAGCTGGCGCGGCTGATGCGCCAGTTCGACAACGCCGTGCAGACGTCGAACGCGGGCAAGGTCAACCTGATTCCGTTCAATCCGTTCCCGGGCACGCGCTACGAGCGCTCGGACGACACCCAGATCCGCGCCTTCCAGAAGATCCTGCTGGACTCCAAGGTGCTGACCATGGTGCGCCGTACCCGTGGCGACGACATCGACGCCGCCTGTGGCCAGCTCAAGGGCCAGGTGATGGACCGCACGCGCCGACAGGCCGAATTCAACAAGACCCTGCAGGGCGGGAAAAACCGGAATGCCGCTGCCTGACCTTCGATTGCCAGCCGTTGTCTTCGTCGCGCTGGCACTCGCCGGCTGTGGCAAGCAGGGCATCCGTATTCCTGATGACATCCGGGGCGTGGCTCCGGAATACACCGCCCGCGATGACGACAACACGCGTCGTCGGGTGGCCTACGAGAACAATGTCACCCTGGCGGCCGAGGCGGTGCGTCTGGGCGACCTGCCGCTGGCCGAGAAGCGTGGCAGGGCTGCCCTGAAGCTGGATGGCAGCCGCCCCGAGGTCTATCTGTTGCTGGCCCAGGTGGCCGGTGCGCAGGGGCGCGACGCCGACGTGGGCGAGCTTCTGCGCAAGGCGGTCGAGGTTGCACCGCAGCGCGGTGATGCGCTCAACAATTATGGCGCGTGGCTGTGTGGGCGAGGCCGTGCTGCCGAAGCGCTGCCGTATTTCGACAAAGCCCTGGCCGCACCCGGCTACGGCACCCCGTCGGCGGCCCTGGCCAATGCCGGAAGCTGTGCATTGAGTGCCGGGCAGCCCGAACGGGCGGTGCGTGACCTGCGCAAGGCGTTGGCGCTGGCCCCGGACAATGCGTTTGCACTGGAGACGATGGCCCGCAACGAGTACACCCAGGGGCGCTTTTTCGAGGCCCGGGCCTTCGTGCAACGGCGTCTGTCGGCTGCACCGGCCACACGTTCCGTGTTACAACTTGCCTCTGATATCGAGGCGCAGCTGGGCGACGCAGTGGCATCGGGTCGCTATCTGCAGCGAATTCGCGACGAATTTCCGCACGACGCGGCTCCTAATTCCCGGGGTTGAAGCATTGTGATTGACGACCAGACTGTGAACGCTTTTGATGCTGCGGCCGGATGCGGAGCACGACTCCGTCAGGCGCGCGAAGCGGCCGGACTGTCCCTCGAAGCGGTGGGGAAAGACCTGCGCATGCCGGTCCAGGTGGTGAAGTCGCTCGAAGCCGAGCAGTGGGATCGCTTGGGGGCCCCGGTCTTCGTGCGCGGCCAGCTGCGCAGCTACGCCCGCCTGCTCAGGGTTGACCTCGGCGACGCACTGGAACAGGCCCACATCGGTCCGGTGGTGCCGCCGCAGCTGGTCAGCCACACCCACACCCCGCGTGCGCGCCGCATCGCCGAAAGCCTGGGCCGCCGCGCCCTCTATGTCGGTATTACCGCCGTGCTGGCGGTGCCCGTGTGGTTCGCCACCCGCGGCCACTTCGACACCGGCAGCAGCACCCCGAACACCGCGTCGCTGGACGTGATTCCAGCGGCGGTTCCCGTGACCGGTGGCAACGAGCCTGCCAACCCGGCCACCGCGGCTCCGGCAACGGCCGCCCCGGCGTCGCAGCCATCTGCGCCGTACCTGGCCTCGCTGACCCCGGTGCCGCGTCCGGCCGCCAGTGCTGCCACGCCTGCCGCCACGGGCGGCACCCTCAGCCTGCAGTTCAAGGGCGACAGCTGGGTGGACATCTCCGGTCCGGACGGTGCCACGGTGGAAAAGGCGCTGATCAAATCCGGTGAGTCGCGCAGCTTCAGTCCCGGCCAGGTGGCGCGCATGGTGCTGGGCAACGCGTCGGCGGTCGAGGTTCAGCAGGGCGGCGCTATCGTCGACCTTTCGCCGTACCAGCGAGCCAACGTGGCACGCTTTACGGTATCCTCTGACGGCTCCGTGGCTCCGGTTTCACACTGAGCTGCGATTTCCAATTCAATTCAAATGGTCCCTCCTGACGGGCAGGGGCGAGAGTACGCATGGCGATCGACGACCTGCTCGACGAGCACGAACAAAGTGAACGCGTCCGCGGCTGGCTGCGGAAGAATGGTGTGAGCATCATTGCCGGTGTGGCCATTGCCATTGGCGGCATTGCCGGCTGGCAGTGGTGGCAGAAGCAGCAGGGCAACGAGCTGGCCAATGCCAATGTGCAGTACCAGGTGGTGCTCAAGCAGCTGCAGGACAAGAAGCTGGATGAAGCGGCCAAAGGCGTGAAGGCGCTGGAAGGCGGCAAGTCCTCGCTGTATGCGGACCTGGCAGCGATGCAGCTGGCCAAGGCCCAGGTGGATGCCGGCAAGAACGACGAGGCCCTGGCTACCCTGCGTGGCATCCAGGCCGAGCCGGAATTCAAGACCGCCATCGACCAGCGCATTGCCCGCCTGCTCATCGCCGGCGGCAAGGCCGACGAGGCGATCAAGCAGCTGGGTTCGGCCAGCGACAGTGCCAGCCTGGAAATCCACGGCGATGCCCTGATGGCGGCCGGCAAGCGCGACGAAGCGCGCGGTCAGTATGAGAAGGCGCTCAAGACGCTGGACGTGGCGGCGCCGCAGCGGCGACTGCTGGAAATCAAGGTGATGGATGCCGGTGGCACGGTCACCGATCCTGCGGAGTCGGCGTAATGAAGCAGATGGTCATGATCAAGCGCGTTGCCACCCTGGTGCTGATGGGTGTGGCGTTGTCCGGTTGCAGCACCGTCAAGGGCTGGTTCGCGGGCAAGGACGCAGAAGCCAAGAAGGCACAGGAGCCGGCTGAGCTGGTCAAGTTCGAGCCGACCCTCAAGGTCGACAAGATCTGGAGCACCGGCGTCGGCAAGGGTGAAAAGCGCATCGGCGTCCGCCAGGGCCCGGTGGTGGCCGATGGCCGCGTCTACGCTGCCGCCATCTACGGTGGCGTGCAGGCGCTGGACCTGCAGACCGGCAAAACCGTGTGGACCTATGAACCGGCCAAGGTCAAGAAGCAGCCGAAGCTGCGTCTGTCTGGTGGCCCGGGCGTGGGCGAGGGCCTGGTGGTGATCGGCACGCTCAACGGCGAAGTCATTGCGCTGGATGCCAACGACGGCACTGAAAAGTGGCGCGCCAAGGTGCCGGGTGAAGTGATCTCGGCCCCGGCCATTGCCCAGGGCATCGTGTTCGTGCGCAGCAACGACGGCCGGGTCACCGGCTTCGACGCCGCCAACGGCACCCAGAAGTGGTTCAACCCGCGCGAGCTGCCCGCCCTGACCGTGCGCGGCAACGCGCCGGTGGTGGCAGGTCCGGGCGTGCTGTTCATCGGCAACGATGACGGCAGCGTGGCCGCACTGGGCATGCAGGACGGCCGCACCGTGTGGGACCAGATGGTCGCCAACGGCGAAGGCCGTACCGAACTGGAGCGCATGTCCGACGTGGACGGTGCCCCGGTGCTGGAAGGCAATACGCTTTACGTGAGCAGCTTCAAGAACCAGACCATGGCCATTGAAGGCCCGACCGGTCGCCCGCTGTGGGCGCGCGACCACGGTGGTGCCGGTGGCGTGGCCCTGACTTCGGGCAACGTGATCGTCACCGACGCCAAGGGCGGCGTGTTCAGCCTGGACAAGACCAGTGGCACCGCGATGTGGTCGCAGACCGGGCTGGCCCGGCGCACCCTGACCGGTCCGGTCATCCAGGGCGATTACGTTGTGGTCGCTGACTACAAGGGCTACGTACACTGGCTGCGCACCGACGACGGTCAGTTCGCGGCCCGGGCCAAGTCCGGCGGTGACCCTGTCCGGGGCGCGCTGGTGGTGGCCGATGGGATTCTGCTGGTGCAGAACGTTGATGGAAAGCTGACCGCCTTCCGGTTGGCAAACTAAGGAGTTACCGCGATGCTGCCTTTGGTCGCCCTGGTTGGACGGCCGAATGTCGGCAAGTCCACCATTTTCAATGCGCTGACCCGTACCCGTGACGCCCTGGTCCATGACCAGCCCGGCGTCACCCGGGACCGCAACTATGGTGTGTGTCGACTGGACGAGGACAACCATTTCCTCGTGGTCGACACCGGCGGTATCGCCGAGGACGAGGAAGGCCTGGCCGGTGCGACTGCACGCCAGGCCCGCGCGGCGGCAGGTGAGGCCGATCTCATTCTGTTCGTGGTCGACGCCCGTGAGGGTACCTCGGCGCTCGATGACGAGATCCTGAGCTGGCTGCGCAAGCTGTCGCGTCCCACGTTGCTGTTGATCAACAAGATCGACGGCACCGATGAAGACGCGGTGCGCTCGGAGTTCTCGCGCTATGGCTTCAGCGAGATGCTCACCGTTTCGGCCGCGCATCGCCAGGGTCTGGACGACCTGCTCGACGAAGTCGTGCAGCGCCTGCCGGAAGAGGGCAGCGGCGAAGAGCTGGACAACGATCCCGCGCGCATCCGCATTGCCTTCGTCGGCCGCCCGAACGTGGGCAAGTCGACCCTGGTCAACCGCATCCTCGGCGAAGAACGCATGATCGCCTCGGAAGTGCCGGGTACCACGCGCGATTCCATCGCCGTGGACCTGGAGCGCGACGGTCGCCAGTACCGCCTGATCGACACCGCCGGTCTGCGCCGCAAGTCGCGCGTGGACGAAGTGGTCGAGAAGTTCAGCGTGGTCAAGACCCTGCAGGCCATCGAGCAGTGCCAGGTCGCCGTGCTGATGCTGGACGCCAGCGAAGGCGTCACCGACCAGGACGCCAGCGTGCTGGGCGCGGTGTTGGATGCCGGCCGTGCGCTGGTGGTGGCGATCAACAAGTGGGACGGGTTGACCGACTACCAGCGTGAGCAGGCGGAAACGCTGGTGTCGCGCAAGCTCGGCTTCGTGCCGTGGGCGGAAAACGTGCGCATCTCGGCCAAGCATGGCTCCGGCCTGCGCGAGCTGTTCCGCGCCATCCACCAGGCACACGCCTCGGCCACGCATGAGTTCAGCACCAGCGAGGTCAACAAGGCGCTGGAAATGGCGTACGAGTCGAACCCGCCGCCGGCTATTCGCGGCCACGTGTCCAAGCTGCGTTACGTGCACCCGGGCGGTTCCAATCCGCCGACCTTCATTGTGCACGGCACCCGCCTGAAGGACCTGCCCGAGTCGTACAAGCGCTACCTGGAAAACTTCTTCCGCAAGCGTTTCAAGCTGATCGGCACCCCGGTGCAGTTCATCTTCCGCGAGGGTACCAACCCGTACGAAGGCAAGAAGAACGTGCTGACCGAACGCCAGATCGCGCGCAAGCGCCGACTGATGAAGCACGTCAAGGGCAAGTAGTGCCGGCCGCTGGCCGGCAACCCCGCAATATGGGCCACCCGTAGGGACACGCCATGCGTGTCCACGCAATGCCTGATCCAGGCGTAGAGCCACGCCCTGCGTGGCTGAACGTGGCACGGGTTCCCAAGGGCACGCATGGCGTGTCCCTACGCATCGCGCATACGGTCATGGCGGCCGATAATGCCGCCATGAGCATCCCCGAGATATCCCCCGAACAGGCCCGGCAGCGCCACGCCCAGGGCGCACTCCTGATCGACATCCGCGAAGCACACGAACGCGCCACCGGCATGGCAGAAGGCGCTGTCGGCATCGCCAAGGCCGAGCTGGAATCCGATCCCGCCGGTCATCTGCCGACCATCGGGCACGAAGTTCTGATCATCTGCCAGAGCGGACGCCGATCGCTGGCCGCCGCAGAGCACCTGCTTGCCCTGGGTTACTCCAACGTCACCTCAGTCGCCGGCGGCACCAGCGCCTGGAGCAACGCCGGCCTGCCGCTGGTGCAGCCGCTGCAGACCGACGGCGAGCGCGACTTCAACGAGCGCTACTCCCGCCACCTGCTGCTGCCGCAGATCGGCGCGGAAGGTCAACGCCGCCTGCAACAGGCGCGGGTGCTGATACTCGGTGCCGGCGGCCTCGGCTCCCCCGCCGCCTTCTACCTGGCGGCTGCCGGGGTAGGGCACCTGCGCCTCGCCGACGACGATGTCGTGGACCGCAGCAACCTGCAGCGGCAGATCCTGCACACCGACGCCAGTGTCGGCCAGCCCAAGGTCGCCTCCGCACGCGAACGCCTGCTGGCCCTGAATCCGCACCTTGAGGTGGAGGCGGTGCAGGCGCGGGCGACGTCGCAGAACATCGACGCGCTGCTGGAAGGCGTGGACGTGGTGCTGGACGGCTCCGACAACTTCCCGCTGCGCTATCTGCTCAATGACGCCTGCATCAAGCACGCGCTGCCGCTGGTGTACGGTGCAGTGGAGCGTTTCACCGGGCAGGTCAGCGTGTTCGACGCCGGCCGCCAGCGCGGGCACGCACCGTGTTATCGCTGCCTGTTTCCGGAGCCGCCGCCGGCTGAGTTCGCGCCGAACTGTGCCGAGGCCGGGGTGCTGGGCGTGCTGCCGGGCATGGTCGGCCTGCTGCAGGCGACCGAGGTGCTGAAGCTGCTGCTGGGGATCGGTGAACCGCTGGTGGGCCGGTTGCTGAGTTTTGATGCACTGGGCATGCGTTTCCGCGAGGTGCGGCTGCGGCCGGATCCGGGGTGTCCGTTGTGTGCGCCGGATGCCGTGTTTCCCGGGTATATCGACTACGCCGCGTTCTGTGCCGCCTGAGGCGGTGTAGGGACACGCCATGCGTGTCCATGGGAACCTGGCCACGTTCGGACACGCATGGCGTGTCCCTACGCAACAGCCGCCCCTTGATCCGCTTCGTCGTTCCATTTCTGGCACAAACAACCCCTCGATAGTTGCTATGTCCCTGCGTCAATCTGTCCTATCGTGACGGCTGATCGGGGATTCAAGGAACAAACCGCATGGCGGTCGAAGCAGGTGCCAGCAGTGAACTGGTGAAAGTAGTCGCGCTGCTGGGTGCGGCCGTGGTGATGGTGCCGGTATTCCGGCGCCTGGGGCTGGGCTCGGTGCTGGGTTACTTCGCCGCTGGCCTGGCCATCGGCCCCTTCGGCTTCGGCTGGTTCTCCGACCCGCAGGCCATCCTGCACACGGCCGAACTGGGCGTGGTGATGTTCCTGTTCGTGATCGGCCTGGAAATGCGGCCCTCGCACCTGTGGAGCCTGCGCAAGGAAATCTTCGGCCTGGGCACATTGCAGATCGTGGTCTGTGGCGCGGTACTCACCGGCGTGTGCATGCTGTTCGGCTTCCCGCTGCCGGTCGCCTTCATCGGTGCCGCCGGTTTCGTGCTCACCTCCACCGCCGTGGTAATGCAGTTGCTGGCCGAGCGCGGCGACATCGCGTTGCCCTCGGGGCAGAAGATCGTCTCCATCCTGCTGTTTGAAGATCTGCTGATCGTGCCGCTGCTGGCCGTGGTCGCGCTGATGGCCCCGGTGCACGCCGAGCCCGGCGAAGGCTCGCGCTGGATCAGCATCGCCATCGGTGCCGGCTCCATTGTCGGCCTGGTGCTGGTGGGCAAATTCCTGCTCAACCCGCTGTTCCGCGTGCTGGCCGCCGCCAAGGCGCGCGAGGTGATGACCGCCGCTGCATTGCTGGTGGTGCTGGGTGCGGCGCTGCTGATGCAGCTCGGTGGTCTTTCGATGGCAATGGGTGCATTCCTGGCCGGCGTGCTGCTGAGTGAATCCACGTTCCGCCACCAGATTGAAGCGGACATCGAGCCGTTCCGCGGCATTCTGCTCGGTCTGTTCTTCCTCAGCGTCGGCATGGCGCTGGATCTCACCGTGGTCGCCAACAACTGGCCGCTGATCGTCTCCGGCGTGCTCGCGCTGATGCTGGCCAAGGCCGTGTGCATCTACGTGGTCGCGCGCGTGCTTGGCAGTGACCATCGGCAGGCGTTGGATCGCGGCGTGGTGATGGCGCAGGGCGGCGAATTCGCCTTTGTGCTGTTCTCTGCCGCGGCCGCCGCCGGCGTGATCGGGGTGGAAGTCAATGCCAACTTCACCGCCATCGTGGTGCTGTCGATGGCGCTGACGCCGTTGTTCGTGCTGCTGCACGACAAGCTGATGCCGGCACGCGAAGTATCGCTGGATGGGGTGGACACCGCTGAAGGCATGTCCGGCAGCGTGCTGATGATCGGCTTCGGTCGCTTCGGCCAGGTCGCCAGCCAGTCGCTGCTGGCCCGCGACGTGGACGTGACCATCATCGACAACGACGTTGACATGATCCACAACGCCGAGCGGTTCGGCTTCAAGATCTACTACGGTGACGGCACCCGCCTGGACGTGCTGCATGCCTCCGGTGCCGCCAGTGCGCGTGCGATTGCGGTGTGCGTGAACAATGCCGAGGATGCCGACCGCATTGTCGAGCTGGTGTCGCACGAGTTCCCCCAGGCCAAGCTGCTCGTGCGTTCGTTCGATCGTGAGCATTCGCTGCGCCTGATTCATGCCGGGGTGGATTACCAGATCCGCGAAACCTTCGAGAGCGCGCTGATGTTCGGGCAGGCCGCTTTGATGGAACTGGGTGCGGATGAAGATGACGCCCGCGACATCGCCGAGCAGATCCGCGAACGCGACGCCGAGCGTTTCGAGCTGGAAATGGCCGGCGGCGACCTGCGTGCCGGTGCGCACATGGTGTTCGGCAGCGCGCTGCCCGGCGTGCCCACGCCGACCCCGTTCACCGCACCCAAGCGCAAGGCGCGCACGTTGAACGCCGACCAGGTCCCCGAAGAGGAGGAATGACCGGTGTTCCGGACAACGGTAATCGGGGACAATACGCTCCCCGCCGCTTCACGCCCTGCCTTCGATGACTGAGTCCGCCGCCCCCCATTCCGCCCGCATCCTGGACGGCCGCCGCATCGCCGAAGACTTGCTGGACAGCCTGAAGGTCCGCGTGGACGCCCGTCTGGCCGCCGGTGGCAGCCGCCCGGGGCTGGCCGTGGTGCTGGTGGGCGGTGATCCGGCCTCGACCGTTTACGTGCGCAACAAGCGCCGCGCGGCGGAGAAGGTCGGCATCGAAGCGTTCGACTACGACCTGCCGGCCGGCACCACCGAAGCCCAGCTGCTGACCCTGATCGACCAGCTCAACGCCGACCCCAAGATCCACGGCATTCTGGTCCAGCTGCCGCTGCCGGGCATTCCCGACGCCAGCCGCCTGATCCACCGCATCGACCCGCGCAAGGACGTGGACGGCTTCCACCCGGAGAACGTGGGCCATCTGGCCCTGCGTGAATTCGGCCTGCGCCCGTGCACCCCTCGCGGCATCACCACGCTGCTGGGCCACACCGACCAGCCGGTGCGCGGCCGCAACGCCACCATCGTCGGGGTCAGCAACCACGTCGGCCGCCCGATGGGCCTGGAACTGCTGATCGCCGGCTGCACCGTGACCAGCTGCCACAAGTTCACCCCCAAGGACGTGCTGGAGCAGGCCGTGCGCAACGCCGACATCCTGGTGGTGGCGGTTGGCCGCCCCGGCATCGTGCCGGGTGAATGGGTCAAGCCGGGCGCGGTGGTGATCGACGTCGGCATCAACCGCCTGGACGACGGCCGCCTGGTCGGCGACGTCGGCTTTGATGCCGCCGCCGAGCGCGCCAGCTGGATCACCCCGGTGCCGGGCGGGGTAGGGCCGATGACCGTGGCCACCCTCATGCAGAACACCATCGAGGCCGCCGAAGCCGCGGCGTGATGACCCCGGTCACGACCAACGGTCGTGACCTACCGGGTGTCCCGGTAGCGCACGACCGTTGGTCGTGCGGTTCGACCCGCCTGAACCACGCTGGCGGACGCGACACAGCGTCGCATCCGCCCCCTGCCCATCGGGGGCAAATCAGGGTAAAATGTCGCGCTTCCCCACATCTCGGGTATGCCGATGCTGCGCATCCAGGCTGAAGCACTCACTTACGACGACGTCTCGCTCGTCCCCGCTCATTCCACGATCCTGCCCAAGGACGTCAGCCTGGAAACGCGCCTGACGCGCGACCTGAAGCTGAAACTGCCGATTCTGTCGGCCGCCATGGACACCGTCACCGAAGCACGCCTGGCCATCGCCATGGCCCAGCTTGGCGGCATGGGCATCATCCATAAGAACCTCACGCTTGAACAGCAGGCCGCCGAAGTGGCCAAGGTCAAGAAGTTCGAGGCCGGTGTCATCCGCGACCCCATCACGGTCGGCCCGGAAACCACCATCCGTGACGTGCTGGCGCTGACCCAGGCGCACAACATCTCCGGCGTGCCGGTGGTGGGCAGCGACGGCCTGCTGGCCGGCATCGTCACCCACCGCGACATGCGCTTTGAAACCGAGCTGGACGATCCGGTCCGCCACATCATGACCAAGAAGGACCGCCTGGTTACGGTCAAGGAGGGCGCGGCCTCGGACGAAGTGCTGCAGCTGCTGCACCGTAACCGCATCGAAAAGGTGCTGGTGGTCAACGATTCCTTCGAATTGCGTGGTCTGATCACGGTCAAGGACATCCAGAAGAACACCGACTACCCGAACGCCGCCAAGGACATTGCGACCCGCCTGCTGGTGGGTGCCGCTGTCGGCGTCGGCGGTGACACCGACCGTCGCGTTGAAGCGCTGGTGGCTGCAGGCGTGGACGTGATCGTGGTCGACACCGCACACGGCCATTCGCAGGGCGTGCTCGACCGCGTCAGCTGGGTCAAGAAGAACTTCCCACAGGTGCAGGTCATCGGCGGCAACATCTGCACCGGTGAAGCCGCGCTGGCGCTGCTGGACAGCGGCGCAGACGCGGTCAAGGTCGGCATCGGCCCCGGTTCGATCTGCACTACCCGCGTCGTCGCCGGCGTCGGCGTGCCGCAGGTCACCGCCATCGACCTCGTCGCTGAAGCCCTGCAGGACCGCATTCCGCTCATCGCCGACGGTGGCATCCGCTACTCCGGCGACATCGGCAAGGCGCTCGCCGCCGGTGCCTCCACCATCATGGTCGGCGGCCTGCTGGCCGGCACCGAGGAATCGCCGGGCGAAACCGAACTGTTCCAGGGCCGTTCGTACAAGAGCTACCGTGGCATGGGTTCGCTGGCCGCGATGGAGAAGGGGTCCAAGGACCGTTACTTCCAGGATTCGTCCAGCGCCGACAAGCTGGTGCCGGAAGGCATCGAAGGTCGCGTTCCGTACCGTGGTCCGGTCGGCGGCATCATCCACCAGCTGATGGGCGGCCTGCGCGCCACCATGGGTTATGTGGGTTGCGCCACCGTTGATGAAATGCGCACCCAGCCCAAGTTCGTCAAGATCAGCGGGGCAGGGCAGCGCGAGAGCCACGTCCACGACGTGCAGATCACCAAAGAACCGCCGAACTACCGCGCATGACCAACATTCACAACGACAAGATCCTCATTCTCGATTTCGGCGCGCAGTACACCCAGCTGATCGCCCGCCGCATCCGCGAGATCGGCGTGTACTGCGAAATCTGGGCGTGGGACCACGACCCGGCCGAGATCGCCGCGTTCGGTGCCAAGGGCATCATTCTTTCCGGTGGCCCGGAATCGACCACCCTGCCGGGCGCACCCGCCGCGCCGCAGGAAGTGTTCGACAGCGGCCTGCCGATCTTCGGCATCTGCTACGGCATGCAGACCCTGGCCGCACAGCTGGGTGGTGCCACTGAAGCCGCTGATCAGCGCGAATTCGGTCACGCCGAAGTCAACGTCATCAACCCCGATGCGCTGTTCTCCGGCCTGAGCGACCACGGCGGCGAGCCGCGTCTGAACGTGTGGATGAGCCACGGCGACCACGTCTCCAAGGCTCCCCCGGGCTTCACCATCACCGCCACCACCGACCGCATTCCCGTTGCCGCGATGGCCAACGAAGAGAAGCGCTGGTACGGCGTGCAGTTCCATCCGGAAGTGACCCACACCCTGCAGGGCCAGACCCTGCTGCGTCGTTTCGTGGTCGATGTGTGTGGCTGCCAGACCCTGTGGACCGCCGCCAACATCATCGACGACCAGATTGCCCGCGTGCGCGAGCAGGTCGGCGATGACGAAGTGATCCTTGGCCTGTCCGGTGGTGTCGATTCCTCCGTCGTGGCCGCGCTGCTGCACAAGGCGATTGGTGACAAGCTCACCTGCGTGTTTGTCGACACCGGCCTGCTGCGCTGGCAGGAAGGCGACCAGGTGATGGCGATGTTCGCCGAGCACATGGGCGTCAAGGTGATCCGCGTCAACGCGGCTGATCGTTACTTCGCCAAGCTGGAGGGCGTCAGCGACCCGGAAGCCAAGCGCAAGATCATCGGCAACCTGTTCGTGGACATCTTCGACGAAGAATCCAACAAGCTCAGCAACGCCAAGTGGCTGGCGCAGGGCACCATCTACCCGGACGTGATCGAGTCGGCCGGCAGCAAGACCGGTAAGGCCCATGTCATCAAGAGCCACCACAACGTGGGCGGCCTGCCGGAACACATGAAGCTGGGCCTGGTGGAACCGCTGCGCGAATTGTTCAAGGACGAAGTGCGTCGCCTCGGCGTCGAACTCGGCCTGCCGCGCAGCATGGTCTACCGCCACCCGTTCCCGGGCCCGGGCCTGGGCGTGCGCATCCTCGGCGAAGTGAAGCGTGAGTACGCCGAGCTGCTGGCCAAGGCCGATGCCATCTTCATCGACGAACTGCGCAAGGCCGATCTGTACGACAAGACCAGCCAGGCGTTCGCCGTGTTCCTGCCGGTGAAGTCGGTCGGCGTGGTCGGTGATGCCCGTGCCTACGAGTGGGTGATCGCACTACGCGCGGTGGAAACCATCGACTTCATGACCGCTCACTGGGCGCACCTGCCGTATGATTTCCTCGGCACCGTGAGCAACCGCATCATCAACGAACTGCGCGGCGTTTCGCGCGTGGTCTACGACATCTCCGGCAAGCCGCCGGCAACGATCGAGTGGGAATAACGTAGAGCGGGGCTTGCCCCGCTGCTGTGAACCAACAAGGGCACCAAAAGGTGCCCTTGTTGTTTCTGTTGCCCTTTACATAGCATCCCAATGGCCTGCCATGTCGAACGATGTCTGTTGATGGTGGCGGATGGATAGCAATGAGACTGTCCTGTTTACCAACACATACAGGATCAGGTAGTCAGAGGTCAGGTACTCGCGCAGTTCACCCAGCTCGGCGATAGCATTCAGTTTTTCACTCAGCCGCGTTACCGCTTGGACCCCCTGCACCGACCGGGTAGGGTGGCTCAGCAACAATCGCCCCATGCGCGGGAACAGCTCCAAATTTGGAACAATGGTGCCGGTCAATTCGCGAATCAGGACGTGCAGCGCTTCAGTAGATGCATGTTCAATAAGGAATACTTCAATTGCCGAAAGGTTTCGCGTGAAGTTCCTTGTAAGTTCTACTGTGCACGGATCTGTCGAAACATTCGACACCCGTTACCCCTTGCTCTCGGTAAGGCGGCGTTTGATAGCTTCAAGGGCTGTACGCGCATCTTCCACGTTGCCTGCCGCCACGTCGTCCAGACCTCTGCTCGCGTCTTCGAGCAGCAGAAGATGGATGCGTTCCCGCTCCAATTGGTGGTAATAGTCCAGGCGCTGCGCATCGATGATGGCCACGTAGCTTTCTCCATTCTTGGTCACGATTTTTTCTGCGCCGGCCTTCACTTGTTCAGCCAGCTCCGAGAGGTTCGCCCGGGCCTGGGATAACGAGACGACGTCACGTGCTGAGATGGCCATACCGCTCACCGAATGGAATGTGTGCGGAATTGTGTACGCAATAAACGCGTTGCGTCGAGTCTGAGTGTCGGTATTGACCCTCAATCTACCTACTAGTAGAGTGAGCGTCATGCATCCCGAACTGTCCCCCAAAGCCACCGAAATCGTCAGCCACGCCCGGGCCCTGCTCGAGGCGGGGGGCTACAACGGTTTCAGCTACGCCGACATCGCCGAGCGGGTCGCCATCAGCAAGGCCAGCATCCACCACCACTTTCCCAGCAAGGCCGAACTGGTACGCACGGTCGTGGTGCTGTATCGCGCCGAGGCGCGTGATGGCCTGGCTTTGCTGGACAGGCAGCTGGACGATCCCCTGCGCGAACTGCAGGCGTATGTGGGCTACTGGTCGGCCTGTATTGCAGGCGGTACATCCTCGTTCTGCATCTGCGCGATGCTGGCCGCGGAACTCCCGCTGATTCCGCCTGAGATCGCCACCGAGGTGCGTGGGCATTTCGAGGACCTGACCGGGTGGCTGGCACTGACCCTGGAGAAGGGCGCGGCGCAGGGCCAACTGCTGCTGCAGGGGAGCCCGGAAGACGAGGCCAAGGCGTTCATGTCCGCTGTCCATGGTGCCATGCTGGCGGCACGTGGCTTTGGCGACGCCAACACCTTTGCAGCGCTGGCAAAGCTCCAGATCGCGCGTTTGACCCGAGCAAACTGAAGCCACGACGGGCCTGCCATTGGCGGGCCTTTTCTAAAGACGAAGACCCTACCTACTAGTAGGTTTATTGCAGGCAACTGGAGATTCCGATGACTCACCCACTTTCTGCCCTCGGCGTACTGCACACCGCGCTCAGCCTGATCCCCCTGGTCGCCGGCGCTTACGGATTTGTCCGCCATCGTGCGATCGATCCAGCGACCAGGTCGGGCAGGGTCTACCTCGCCGGCCTCGTGCTATCGGTGCTGTCCTCCTTCGCCGTTTCAAGTACCGGAGGACTCAATCCCGGTCATGCGTTCGGTGTGGTGGTGCTGTTGATCGCTTTCGGCGGCGTACTCGCTGCCCGAATGCGCTGGCTGGGCAGACTCGCGCCGTACCTGTCGACGTTCGCGCTGTCTTTCAGTTTCCTGTTGTCACTGGTACCCGGCACCAATGAAACTCTGACTCGCTTGCCTGTTTCGCATCCCATCGCCACTGCCCCGATGGCCCCCGTGGTACTGCACGCGTTGCTGGGGTGTCTCGTGGTCTTCTTGGTGGGTTATTCCGCGCAATGCCGGCGGATCCGCGCCGGCAATGCCAAATAGCCGACACTTGCAGGTAAGGATGTACGGGTATAGGGTGACCAAAATATTGGACACTCAGCGAGTTTGCGCTGCCCATGAACCTCATCGACATCGGTAATGCTGTCCGGACCCGGCGTTCCGAGTTGGGTCTGTCCCAGGTGCAGCTCGCGCATTTGAGCGGGCTGTCGCGTCAGACCTTGGTTGGCTTGGAGAATGGCACCCTGAGCGACCTGGGGGTAAACCGGGTTGGGCAGGTAACGGCCGTGTTGGGCCTGGACAGTCCAAAGCTGGACACGCAGGCACGCCGCAAGAAGCGCGGCCTCTGGATGGCGGCCAAGACGGCTAGCGTCAGTTACACACGTGAGCTGATGCCTGAGGCGCTGGAGGAGGCATTGGTGAGTGGCGAAGTACCTGCTCCATTTGCTCCGCATGTGACATATCTGCTCGACGAGGCGCCCGTACCAGTTGTCGTAATGGCTGTGGAAGAGGCAGCCTCGCATGCGCAGTTGCCACCCAAAAAGATCTGGCGAAACGTGGCGAAGCTGGCCCGTTCCTTGTCTGTGCATCGCCGCGTGCTGTGGGCATGAAGGGAGAAGCTGTTCCCAAGGGCCCTGCAGTTGATTGACGAAATCAGCAGATATGGTGGGATTGCGGATCCGTTCTGGACACTGGGCGGAGGAACGGTGTTGATGTTTCGCTACAACCACCGGTTGAGCAAAGACATCGACATCTTCGTGCCTGACCCGCAGTATCTCGGCTTTGTCACGCCTCGATTGAGCGATGCGGCAGCAGACCTGACTCAGGACTACACAGAGCAGCCCGGCTCTTTTGTAAAACTTCAATTCGAGGAGGGCGAGGTAGACTTTGTTGCCGCCCCGAACCTGCTCGAGGACGCTTGGGACACGTGGGAGATCTGCGGTCGTTCGGTAAAAGTGGAGACTGCGTCCGAGATCATCGCCAAGAAGATGTACCACCGTGGTGACAGGCTGACGGCGCGCGATCTGTTCGACTTTGCTCTTGTGATCGAGCGTGAGCCTCAACAACTTCTAGCTGCGACGCCGTTCCTCCTGCGCCATCGAGAGGCATTCCTGTCGCAGATGCACGCGCCACATGCCAGCGTGCGTGCGGCGTTCGATGCCATCGCGGTCCTGGATTACACGGCAAGTTTCGAGCGTTGCGTGGCCCAGGTCGACGAGTTTCTGAGCGGTCTTTAGCTCGCCTGCGTGTCGCCCTCATAGGATGGGCGGTGCGCGCTTTGGTCGTGAAGGCAACGCCGGCCAACGGCCGGCGCTACCCATTCCTCACATCGACATCGCCGCCGACTTGCTGGCCGACCGCTGCTGCTCCTCACTCTGCTGCCGCTGCTGATCCAACGACTGTTGCTGGTTCTGCGTCTGCAACTGCTCCACACCGCGCTGCAACTCCGGCTGCGGCTGCGACACATCGGTCATTGCCCTAAACCCAGGCGTGTTGCCGACAACAAACAGTCGATCCCCATCCATCGCCACCGCGCTGATCTTGTCGGCCTGATCGATACCGCGCTGCTTGCTGGCGGTCACCGCACTGACCACGGCCTCGTCGGCCACCGATACAGGCGTGCCGGTTCGAATCCGCTCAAACATGGCCTTGTCCGAAGGGGCCATGCGCTGCAACGCCAGCTCCTGCTCCACAGTCCGTGCAGGAGCCGGCGGATTGAGGTAGTGCGGTGAACGATCATTGGCCAGCTCGCGCGAGGTCTCCTCGATCGGACGCGAAGACAACGCCCGAATGTCGATTTCAAAACGCCGCTCACCGGTCTGACCGGGCCGCGGGCGCTCCACCAGAGCGATCTCGCCCTGCGGGGATTTCTCCACGAAGGTGCGGTCCGGGTCCAGGCGCTCACGATTGGCAATAACGGATGTCGATGCTGCCAACCGTTGACTGTGTTCGCCGGTTGGCAAACCCTGTTGCGAGTCAAACAGTGAAACGCGGTCCATCATCTGCATGTACGTGCGGTTGCCCGGATGTCCCGGCTGGCGCATATCGTCGACCGGCATCGCCGCAGCAGTGGCCAACGGCGTGACGGCATCAGGCGTGTTCTGGGCTACCGCCGACACCTGTGCGGGTGCATCCGCCGTACGCGCGTAGTGCGTCTGGACCTGTAGATAGGTGGCGTCAAGTTCGTCACGCAGGTTGCCATTGGCCTTGGAGTCCCAGAACACGCCGTCGTGAGTCCATTCGCCATCCTTGCCGCGCTGGTAAGTACGACCATCGGAGGCCAACACCTGGTCGGTGTGGTCGCGCGCCCAGGTCACCGCGTCCGGCACCTTGCCGTGCTGCTGCCAGCCCAGCTGAGCGTGGGTGTCTTCATAGGTCTTCGCCATGGCGGCAGGGCTGCGCGATGCGTTGTAGGCAATCGTGCCAGCCGCATACTCGTCCAGATGCTTGGCCTTCTGCGAGTCGGCAAACTCGACCTGCACGTTCTTCATGCCGTGCTCCAGCTCCGAAACCACCACCTCGCGACGCCACACGCCGGTTTCGGGATTTCGCTCCCATGAGGCTGGGTAAATGCTGGGCGTATCGCGTGAGTCGCCCGGAATGCTGTAGGGAGGAATGGGACGATCCGGTTCGCCCAGGCGCAGTCCGATGGCTTCGCTGGATGCTTTGTAGTTCAGTTCCTGTGCCAGGGCCGGATCAGCCGTGAACTCCTGAGTGGGGCCGTAGATGGGCCGGTCCACCAGGGTGCCAACGCTGCCGATCACCTCGCGCTCGGTGCGGGTCCAGCCAGCGCTCGGGTTCTCCGGATCGAACGTCCACAGCTTGCCCGTGGCGTCGCGCTGATTGTTGATCTGGTAATTCTCGATCCACTCGACCGCAGCGCTTGCACCCATTGCGCCCACGCCGGCCCCGATGAGGCCGGTCACGATGGCCCCGGGTCCAGATTCGATACCGATCAGGGTGCCGACCTTGGCACCGACCACCGCGCCAGCGAAACCGCCGACACTGCGCGCACCAAAGTCGACGATGGCGGCCTGCGCACCTACCGGATTATCGCGCCCATAAAGGTCGGCGATCTTGCGGCCCTCGGTGACGGCTTCTACAGCGGTAACGGCGGTGCCGCCGATGGCCGCGCCACGGATCATGTTGGGACGGACGCGGACTTGGTGGTCCACCTGGATGGCGGTGGCGGTTTCGCGGGAGACGGCTTCGGCGACTTTGAGTTCTGATCGTTGAATCAAAAGTGCTTCAGCTGCGTTCGGAGAAACTTTGGTATTGTGTTGAATTGTGTCTGGGAGATCCTGATGCCAATTACGCATGGACTTCCAGCCATCGCGAAGCGTGTGCGTCAGGGTCGGGTCCCGGAGGCGGGCATCCCGCTCTGCATCGAGCGCAGTTCCGGGCAATCTTGAATCTTGACGATTGTTGTAGAGTTCTTCGCCTTGCCGATTGAAAAGTCGGATCTGTACGCCTGTCTCCAAGTGTACTTTGTCCAGGTTTCCCGGGAGAGCCTCGTAGACATGCTGCCGGACGGAGTCGGGGACGTAACGGCCGAAACCTAGCTTGTCGAGCTGACCCGCGAAACGGTTGTCGACGCCCAGCTCGCTCTCCAGTCGATGCGCTACCAGCCCGCGAACCTCAACGTCGTATCCCTTTGCCTTCAAATCATTAATTAGGTTTACTGCACCGTCGCCACTCCCCAGCGTGGTATCTACGACAAGATTGCGCCTTCCTTCAATGGCGGCGCTTCGAAGCTCCTTGTTCCATTGGCTTGCGTCCTCGTGAGTGTCGCCTGCCCAGAGGTAGGGGTTTGATTCGCGAAAGCGTTGTACGTTTGGGTGATAGCTACGTAGCTCGTCAGGGTCCAATGTGACAGAGTTTCCGGCAAACTCAACCTCAGCAGAGCTGGTCAGGCCACCCTTTCCTGCCCCCGGCTGTCCCGCAAGAATAATGGCGCGAGGACGTTCAATTGGGCTGGATTCCAATAGGCCGCTTCTGGGGATGATGCTCTCAGCGAGAACTCTCTGATGTTCTTGAGGGCTAAGTCGCGTATCGGGAGAGGTCATGAGAAATCCTTCCCGAAGTAGATGGCCAACGATTCATCGGTGATCCAATGCCTCTTCTGTCTAGCCATCGAGACCGCCAACTCTCTCCGACTTGCGAGATCGATGGCTGAGTCATCCTTGCTCGCTTCGGCCATCGCCAGGTCAGTGCGGGCTTCTGAAATGAACTCTTCAAGCTGGCCTTCTAGCATTGAGACGGCATCGTCGAACGGCATCAGCCTGATTTTTCTGGAGCGCTCGGCCGAGTACACAAGTACATCTTGAATGCGCTCGATCAGGTCCGGATAGGGCGCAAGCATTTCACGCAGCTTGAGGGGGACGGGGGGCAAAGAAGGACGAGACATGCGAAGAGTCCATTTCGTGTGAATGTGGAAATGAGGGGCGTGGTTAACTGGCAACGTGCCCAGAATGTCGTGATTTTGCCGCTATCCTGGGAGGAAGAGAACCTGCGGGCTCAAGCATGGGTTATGTGAAACCGGTAATGAAGTATGCATGGAATTGTTCATCGGTGATCCACAGTTGGGTGACCGCAGCCATGGAAACGGCTGACTTCTTCCGCTTGGCAGCGTCAATCATCCGTTTGTCTTCACCGGCCTCTGCCAACGTCAGTTCGTCGCGCGCCTCGTAGAGGAAGGTGCTGAGCCGTCCGTCGAGCGCAGATATGGCGTCGTCAAAAGGCATAAGAGGGACTCGGCGAGACCTTTCGGCGGAGCTGTTCAGTACTTGCTGAAGCCTCTCAATCAGATCTGGGTAATCCGCCAGCATCTCCTGCAGCCTCTTCGGTACCGGGGGGAGCGGGTAGCCGTGCATCGTCGGGTTCCTTCTCGCGTGCGCTTGGGCCGAACCTTAGCCGGTTTTGGTGTCCGCTGCGAGGAGCCCGATGACAGTACGGAGCCATGGGGCGGTAGAGTCGGTCGCAAGACGACTGTCGTGAACGCTTCAACGCCCGGTAACGCATGACGTTGAGCGCAGCCGTGCCGCCGGCCTTTGGCCGGCCCAGGCGTTGCTGAGGCCGGCCAAGGGCCGGCTTTGCGGTGTCGTTTTAGGGTCATGCCCCACCGAGCGCGGCGTTGTCCATGGCGGTCGTCTGTCGAGCGACCCTACCGGTTGGTCGGTATGTCTGTGTCATCGAACATGCCGGGGTTTCGACGCGCACGGCGCGTCGTTACGGGTGGTTGGGGCAGAGGGACCAGGCGGCTGCGCACTTGGTCAATCCGAACTCGCGGATGGCTTCGGCAGAGATGGGGTCCAGGTGCAGTTCCACGTACATCTCCATCAAGTCGCGCCACACGTAGGCCACGGTGTGCCCTTCGGCCAGCACGGCGTCCTGAAATTCTTCCAGCAGATCCAGTTGGGTCATCGTTCCAATCCTCGCCCGGGCGCAACGTGTGCGCCCGGGATTACGTAAGGTCAGGTGATTCTCGGACGAGTCGAATCGACACGCCGGGCTGATCAGCGCGAGATGTCGATCTCGCCGTCGGCGAAACAGATTTCGGTCTGCAATCCTCGGGCCGAGATCGTGGTCAAACGCTCGAGCGCGCCGTCCACCGTGATCAACACGGACGTCGCTGACGCTTCGACGGTCAGTCGTGCGCCGCTGCTTCTGAGTAACGGCGGGGGCGTGTCGTGCGCAACGGAAAGTGACGCGCTCTCATCGCAATGCGGGCAATGCTGAGAAGGGAAGTGCTGCAGATTGGGCACAGCGGCCCAGAGCTTCGGCATGGAAAGGCCTCCATCGGGGAAATCCCCTCGCCGGGAAGGCGAGGGGGTCGGGAGGTTCGAAGCCAACGCGGCGGTGGCGGGCGTATTTCCCCCGTTTGAGGGTGTTGTATTAGCCACCCTCCCGACCAGGGACGTACAAACAGTACTACCGCGAATGAGCTTCGACGCTCGGGGCGAACAATGCGCAGATTCGCGTCGAAAGAAAAGCCCATGGTTTTCAGACAATTCCTACGTTGCATTGACAATGCTGAGCGAACGTCGCAAATGGCGCGGAATTTTTGTGATTGCCGTTCCATAAATGGGCGAAATGCTGAAGAAGCGACACCGCATTGGCGAAAACGCACATGCGGGAATTCAACGTTTTGCAATTAGTTGCAGCGCCCGTTCCCCCTTAAGTGTCTGGAAGCGTCACGGTGAAATCTGCAGCCGCATTGCGCGACCTCCGTGACATGCGAGAGGTGCGCGGTAGGGTCGGTCGATAGACGACCGCAGTGAAGCTCACAGCGCCCAGTAACGAGTGACCAGTGGCGAAGAGGCGATCTGCAACCAGTTGCATAGGATGCAATCTGATACCGCGATCACATGTTCACTCTCGCAGCGTGAACCAGAATCCACGCAGTCCAGTTCAATTTCTTTCTGATGGGAGCAAGATCATGGAGTACCAGTTCACCCTCATCTATCAGGTCGCCGAAGATGAAGATCCTGGCTTGTTGGTTGAGCGGCTCGGCAAAGCCGGTCTTGACGATGCGCTTGTAGGAACTGCTCGACCGGGGCGGTTGGCGCTAGCGTTCTCTCGGGAGGCGGCAACGGCGTCATTGGCCGTGCGTAGTGCATTGGAGGATGTGGATGCGGCGCTGCCTGAGGCGAGGTTGCTTCAGGTGTTGCCAGTTATCGAGTGATGGTCCCTTGAAACGCGGTTTCGTTTTTTTGTCATGCGTTACCGGTTGGTGCGGCGTTCACGGCGGTCGTCTTTCGACCGACCCTACCGGTCCCACATGTCGCGATCGTGCGAGCGATCAGAGCGATCAGAGCGATCAGAGCGATCAGAGCGATCAGAGCGATCAGAGCGATCGGAGCGATCGGAGTCATCCGAGTCATCCGAGTCATCCGAGTCATCCCGGGCAATCGGGCCGCAGAAGACACTCAGGGCATCCCGGGCACAGTGAATCCCGCGCATGACATTGGGTTGACGTGACCCGCCCACCCCAACTTGACGCATCGTCAACCGTCCAACTCGCCAAGTTGACAGGCTACGGATTCAAGCCCAGCGCCCCAATCCCCACACTTTCCCCACTGCCAAAGCACACCGCTGCCGGCCTTGAATCCACCTGGGGAACCACATGATCAGCATTCCAGTTTCAGCCGCCTCCCACACCCGCTTCGTCCGCGTCTCGCGCTGGCTCTGCATCGTCGGTTACCTCATCGCGACGGCCGTCTTCGCGACCTCGGCGATCAGCGGCCACAACCAGGCGCAGGCGATCCTCAAGGACGCGGTGATGGTGCAGGCCCCGGTGAAGCTGGACATCATCGAGGAAAGCCGCCGCAAGGGCCGCACCACTTTGAAGTACCACTTCAGCTACACCTTCGAAGCCAACGGCGTGCCGTACAAGGGCGAGTTCACGACCGCCGAGGACAGCGCGGACCAATATCTGGATGAAGACGCGCAGGTGCAGGTCGCCTACGCCCGCAGCAACCCTGCCAACTTCGAACGTGCCGACCGCCTGCAGGGCATGCAGGGGCTGGGCGCGGTGCTGGGCCGCCTGTGCGTGGCGCTGGGCATGCTGGCGATCCTGGCCTTCATTGTCCACTTGTTGCTGACCCGCAAGCTGATCGTGCCCCGGGAGCCGGCCCTGCCGGCTGCCTGATCCAGGCAGCAGGAGGCCCGCGCGATGATGGTTGACACGGTTTCCGGCCACGGTAGGGTGGGCACACCTTCACCCTTCTGGTCTGTCTGCATGCCCGTTCCGGAGTTTTCGGACCTGTTGTCCCGCCACATGCGGCGGATCCGGGCCAGTGCAGGTGGGGTGGCCAGCGAAATCGGCATCAGCCGCGAGGCGGTCAACAACTGGCGCGCGGGTACCTCGCGCCCCAGTCGTCGCCATCGCGATCGCGTGTTGGCCTGCGCGAACTACCTGCGCCTGACCGAGGCAGAGTCCAATGCACTGCTGCAGTCGGCCGGATTCGAACCGGAGTTCCCGGCGGAAGGTGCCGAGGAACCCGCACAGTCGCCGCCCCCGCTCACGGTACCGGCCGCAGTCACCGCCTTGTTCGACCGCCTGCAGCAGCTGCGCCCGTACCCGGTGGCATTGCTGCTCACCCAGGCCCACTGGGGCCAGCCACCCGAACGCGCCGCGATGCTGGCCGAGGCCGCGCGCCGCTACGGCCAGGACCGCGTGCTGCACCTGCAGCCGCCGTTCCGGGCAGGCGAGGGCGACGAGGACTACTTCGCATTGCTGGCCGCGCAGTGTGGGCTGGACGGGGTGAGCTCCGATGCCGGCTTTGAAGTCGCACTGGCGAGGAGGCTGCAGCAGCCGGGGCCGCTGTTCTGTCTGGTCAGCCGCTTTGAACAGGGCGCGGCCGGTCCACGCGATGTGCTGGCCGGCATTCTGCGCAGCCTGAGCGAAATGCACAGCGGCAAGCTGCACCTGCTGATCTGTGGCGGTGCGGCGCTGGCCGATCTGAAGTACCAAGGGGGCGATCTGTCGCTGCTCAATATCGCCGCCACCGAAAGCTGGCCCGAACTCCGCGTGGATGACCTGCAACGGCACGCCACCGGCTTGCCCGAGCACGTGCTGCAGCGTGCGCTGCATGTGTCCGGCGGACATCCGCTGCTGGCGCAGGCCGCATTGAATCTGCTGGCGGGGCCGGGTGGTGAGGCGCTGGACGATGCCGCGCTCAACCAGACCTTGTCCACGCATCCCCGCCTGTGGGAAGCGCTGCTGCCGATCCTGCGCGAACCGGGTGCCCGCACTGCGGTGAACAGTTGGCTGCCACGCGAGCGCATCGCGCCAGCACGGCCATACCTGATGGATCCGCTGCTGCGCCAGTTCTACTGGGAGAACCTGCTGGCTTCGCGCAGCCACGCCGACGGTGCCTGGCTGGAATGGCGCTGCGAGGCCATCCGCCTGGCCGTGCAGCAGGTCAACGAAGGGCTGGAGGCCCAACCGGCATGATCGCGCTTGAAGGATGGAGTGCCTGGCGCTGGGTGAAACTGGCGCTGGTGGTGTCGTTCATCGGTTTCTTCGGCACGTTGTTCGTGGCCCCGTGGATCAACCCGTGGGTGCTGTGGAAGGTCAAACACGACGGCGAAAGCATGATGCTGATGCAGTCCGCGCGCATCGACACCACCTTGCTGCGCGAAGAAGCACATGGCCGCTGGCTGATGGACGGGCAGTGGCCGCAAGAGGTCCACGTGCCCGGCGTACACGACCCGGCCGAAGCCACGCTGTCCGCTGAACTGCCGGCCCCGTTCGTGCTGCGCCTGCGCTTCACCAACCGCTTCCCGGAGAACAGTGGCTTGCGCGGCACCGTCCTGGAGCACACGCTGGACCCTCGCACCGAGCGCTGGACCTGTCAGCCCGGCGATCCTTCGCCGCCATCGCGCTGGCTGGCAATGGACTGCCGCAGCAACAAGCCGTGGACGGCGGGGCAGTGGCTGACCTTGATCCTGGTGCTGTGCGTACTGGCCCTGATCGGCCTGGGTGTGATCTGGTGGCGACTGCGACCAGAAGTCGCCGACGTCGCGCGCGAGCCGCGCACGCTGCTGGACCATCCCCTGCAGCGTCTGCCCACCTTCGACCGCCAACTGGGCTGGCTGCGCCTGCGTGACCGCGTGCTGCAGCAGGCCGGCATTGCCGGCACCCGCTGGCGCGATGCACTGCGCCATGTGCAGGCCACGCCCAGCACGCGCGCCATACAGCTGGCGGCACGTATTGGCGCGGTGGACGCCGCCGCGCGCGACTGGCCATTGAACGGCACCGTGCGCGAATGGACGCTGCCGCCCACGCTGCCGATCGCATTGGAGAAGCTGTGGCTGTACCTGCCAGATCCAGCGCTGAGTGGCGAGGCCATCGTGCAGCAGCTGCGCAGCTTGCCCAACGGGCAGGACGTGGTGCTGGTCGTCAGCCCCTCCACCGCAACCGAAGCGGCGCTGATGCAGTACGCCGATGATCCGGCCAACCTGTGTGTCTGCCTCGACCAGGTCATCCAGACCCGATGGCTGCTGCAGCCGCGCGCGCAGGACACACTGGTTAGCCTGCTGGCGCAGCAGCTGAAGGTCACCCGCATTTCGCCCTACCAGACCCACGGTGGCATTACCCGGCCCAACGCTTTCTTCGGTCGCGAATCGCTGTTGGCGCGCGTGCTCAACCGTGAGCCCGGCAACTACCTCCTGGTCGGCGGGCGGCAGCTGGGCAAGACCAGTCTGATGAAAGCCATTGAACGCCGCTTCGACGGGCATCCGCGTGTGCACTGTCAGTACGTGGCATTGCGCGACCATCGATTGACGCCGCGGTTGGCACTGGAGCTTGGGCTGGCTGAAGACACCGGCATCGACGCGCTGGGCGCGGCCCTGTTCGAGCGGGCGCACGGTCGCAGCGTGCTGCTGCTGATCGACGAAACCGATCTGTTCCTGCGCGCCGAGGCCGGCAACGGTTACCCGCAGCTGGCCGCGTTGCGTGCGCTCAGCGAGGAAGGCCGCTGCCATTTCATGCTGGCTGGATTCTGGGATCTGTATGAAGCAGTGACCCTGGACTTCGCCTCGCCCCTGCGCAACTTTGGTGAGGTGATCCATATCGGCGGGCTGGAAGAAGCGGCTTGCCAGGCGTTGGCCACCGAACCGATGGGCCGGCTGGGTGTGCACTTCGCCAACCCGGACCTGCCGCAGCGATTGGTGGCTGCCTGTGGTCGTCGCGCCAACCTGGTTGCCATCGTCTGCCAGTACCTGCTCGGCCAGCTCGGCCGTGGCCAGCGGGTGATCGAGCCGGCGAATCTGCATGCCGCGCTCAGCGCCGAACCGGTGTTCGACGCCTTGGCCGGTTGGGCCCGGCTGAGTCCGGACCCGGTGGCGTGCCGGATCGACCGCATCGTGGTGTACCGCATTGCCAGTGCACAGCTGGGGCCGGGTGGGGCGCAGGGAGTTTCCCTGCTGCAGCTGCTGGCCGGGTTTGATGCTGCTGGAGTGAAGGTGGACCCGGAACAGCTGCGTCATTCGCTGGCGCGGTTGCAGCTGGCCTATGTGATCCGGCGTGAGAACGAGGGCGTGCAGTACGTGTTCGCGGTGCCGTTGTTTGCCACGCAGTTCCAACGGGAAGAAGTGGAGGCGCTGCTGCAGCGTGAGCTGCAGGCGGGCATCGCGCAATCGTGACGGACTGCCTACCTGCCATCCAGCGATTCTGAGATAGTCAGTTCACGCACGTCTCAATTGGAAACACATGCGGCACCCCCAGGAGTTATCCGTCGCGCAGATCACCACCGTCCTGGCCCAGGCGTACGACGTGCACGCCGAACAGGTCGTGCAGCGGCCGGCCGGTGCCGATGCCGGTGCCACCGTGTATCAAATCGTCGCCCAGGACGGCGGACGCTGGTGGCTGAAGTGCCGTCGCTATGCGGTGGGCGATGCCGTCTGGAACGTGCTGCAGTACCTGCGTAGCGAGTTGCAGCTGACTGAAGTCGCCGCCCCCCAGAACACCTGCAACGGCGCACCGGCCGTACTCGCCGACGGCCTGCAATGGACCCTGTTCCCCTACATTGAAGGCCAATCCGGCTTTGAAGCCGCGCTCTCACGTGAGCAGTGGCAGCGGCTGGGGCAAGTGCTGCGCAGCGTGCACGAGGCCGAGGTGCCCGCCGCGCTGCTGGCTCCCTTGGCCCAGCCGCAACTGGAAGAGGAGCCTGCGGTGGAGCGGGTGGGAGCCTGGCTGCTCAACGGTGACACCCACTGGACGGTTTCCGATCCGCTGGCCGAGCGCTTCCGCCAATGCTGGCGTCTGTACCGGCCCCTGATCGCCGATGTCTGGCAGCGCTGCGTCAAGCTGCGCGCGCGGCTGGCCGGGCAACCGGCGAGCAAGGTGCTTTGCCACGGCGACGTACACGCCGGCAATGTCCTGCTGCGCCCGGACGGCGGCCTGTGCCTGATCGACTGGGACGGCATGCTGCGCGCCCCGCGCGAGTGCGACCTGATGTTCATCGGAGCCGGCGTCGGCGGCCGCTGGGGCCGCGACGACCCGCCCGGCTTTGCCGAAGGCTACGGTCCGGTCACGCTCGACCCGGTAAGGCTGGCCTGCTACCGTCACTGGCGCATCCTGCACGACATCCAGGAGTTCCACGACCTGCTGCTGGAGCCGGGCGCGGCGGCACGACCACCCAGCCAGCGGTTGCAGGCACTGCGTTACATGCAGGATCAGTTCGCCCCGAACAACGTAGTAGACGCCGCCGCCCGCAGCTGGGCCGCGGTCAGCGCGGCCCCATAGTGACGCGCCATGCGCGTCATCGCGGTGCCAAATGACATCAGAGACCAAGGAGGGCAGTGCATGAAGTTGTCAGCCATTCTTCTCGCAGCGTTCCTCCTCATCAGCGGCAACGCATCCAGCGCCGAAGAGCGCCCAGACCCCACCCTGCAACAGATATTCGACCACTGGCTGTCCGCCTACAACAGCGGTGAACTCCAGCGCCTGCAGTCAGTAATCTCCACCTACAAGATGGAACACAGCGCGCAGCGCGACATGGAGCTGCGCAGCTCCATGGGGCCATGGCGGCTGCTGGAAATGAGGTCGAACACGCCCTCCATGGCCGAAGCCATCGTCAACGTTGAATCCAGCGAACGCTCGCTGCTGGTGACCGTCAAGGTCGACGCCGCTGATCCCGCCGACGTCAGCTTTTTCCAGATCGAAGGCGTCGAGACACCCACCGCGTATCTTCCGAGTCGCCTTTCACTTCGCGAGCTGAGAGCTGCAGCGAACGAGCGCCTGGATGCACTGGTGGTTTCCGATGTGTTATCGGGTGCACTGCTTGTCTCAGAGCGCGGCAGGGTGGTCTACCAGTGGTGGGGTGGGCTGGCAGATCGTCAGGCGACGCTGGCCATCACGCCGGAGACGCGATTCCGCATTGCGTCGTTGAACAAGATGTTCACTGCCGTGGCCGTGCTTCAGCTGGTGCAGGACGGCAAGCTGTCATTGAACGACAGCATCCGTCGCCATCTTCCCGACTACCCGGACCCAGCCATCGCCGAGTCGATCATGATCCGCCAGCTGCTCAACCACACCAGCGGGCTGGGTGACATCTTCGGCGATGACTTCAGCAGCTACTCGCAGAGGCTGAAGACTCATTCGGACTACATCGGACATTTCGGGAAGCGGGCACCCGACCACGCACCCGGAGTCCAGGACGGGTATTCGAACTACGGCTATGTGGTGCTGGGTGCGATCATCGAGGCGGTGAGCGGGCAGTCCTATTACGACTATATCCAGAAGCACATCTACGCTCCGGCGGGCATGACCTCTACCGGGTCGGAGCCCGAGTCCAGTCTCGTGGTTGGACGGGGAGTGCCGTATACGAAGGTGGATGGCCAATGGAAGGTCGAGTCCGCGTCATTGCCCTGGCGTGGCACAGCGGCAGGTGGTGGCTACAGCACGATCGGCGACCTGCAGCGGTTTGGTGACGCGCTGTTGCGAGGTGATCTGGTCTCCCCCGCGCTGCTGGATCAGGCCACTTCGCCGCAGAATCACAAGCAGTGGTACGGATACGGGTTCATGGTCAGTGGTAATGGTACCGCACGTCAGTTCGGACACGAAGGCGGGGCGTCGGGTGCCAATGCCGCTTTCGTGGTGATCCCGAGCAGGCAGTATGTTGTCATTGGACTCAGCAACAACGACCCTGACGCGATGGAGAATGCAGTTAACTTCCTCGCGCGGCGGCTGCCGCTGGAGTAGGCGGTGTCCGCGATGAAGCCGCTCTGGCGTGTGCTTGTCGCCGTGTCGGTGCTGTGTGGTGTGACTTCGACGTGGCTGCTTTTCACCAGCGGTGCCGGCGCAGGGATGCTCGCGGCGGCACAGTTGTTCGTGCTGGGTGCACTTGCTGCAGGGGGAAGCGCCGGGGTTGCGGCTGTCTTGGGTGACACCCGCAAACAATGCACCGGGATTGCACTCCTGGCTGGTTACGGACTGGCGTTGCTGGCATTCCTGCTTGGAATAGGCAACGTCCGGTAGTGACGCGCCATGCGCGTCATCGCACCGCGATCAATGCGACGAAACAAATCCAGACCCTCCCGGCGTAGCCGGCACAGAAAATGCCTCGCGCATGCGCTTCACCTCCCGCCCAGGCGTCAATCCGAACAACCGCTTGAACTCCCGGTTGAACTGCGACGTGCTCTCATACCCCACCGCATGGCAGGCAGCGGCAGCGGTCATTCCTTCGCGCACCATCAGCAGACGCGCCTGATGCAGGCGCGTGGACTTCAGGTACTGCATGGGCGAAGCGCACGTTACAGCTTTGAAATGGCTGTAGAAGGAAGGTGCACTCATGCCGGCCTCATCTGCGAGCTGCGCCACAGTCAACGGCTGCGCATATGCCGCGTGCAGGTACTGCAATGCCTTGCCGATGCGGCCGAAGTGGCCCTGATGCGCAAGCGCGGCGCGCAACGTGTGGCCCTGCGGCCCGGTGAGCACGCGGTAGTAGAGCTCGCGTAGCAGGCCTGGGCCCAGCACAGCAGCGTCCATCGGATTCGCCAGCGCCTGCAGCAGCCGCTGTACGGCCTGGTGCAACGGAGCATCGATCGGACTGGACATCATGCTTTGCGGTACTGCATTCGACCGTGGACCGCCGTGGCGGTCAATCTCCAGCATCAATTCGGCCGCCAGTGGAAACTGCAGATGCAGGTAAACGGCCAGCAAAGGCTCGTCTGCGCTTGCGTCGGTTTCCATGGTGAACGGAACCGGCACCGAAACGGCCAGGTACTGATGGGCGTCGTACACATAGGTCTGTTGACCGAAGTACCCGCGCTTGCGGCCTTGGCAGACGATCACAATGCCCGGGTCGTACAGCACCGGGGCCCTTGCCAGCGGTCGGTCTGAGCGCAGCAGGCGCACGCTGTCCAATGCTGTCTGGGTGTAGCCCTCGTGCGGAGCCAGCGCCTGCACCAGCGGAGCCAGGGGCAGCAGGTCTCCAGACATGGGGGAGGGCGCTTTCGAGGATGGGCGGATCATAGGAATAGGCAATAGATTGAGTCTGGATGGCCTTATGGCGCGGGTTTGGCATTTCTATTATGCACTCCTCCCCGAATCCCCCGAGGCCAACATGTCACCTTCGAAACTCATTCTTATTACCGGCGTCAGCAGCGGCTTCGGTCGTGCACTGGCAGTGGAAGCGCTTGCCGCCGGGCACCGGGTCGTGGGCACGGTGCGCAACGCGCAAGCGGCGCAGGACTTCGAAGCGCTGGTCCCGGGGCGCGCCTTTGCACGGATGCTGGATGTCACCAACACCGCTGCGATTGCACCGTTGGTGGAGGCGATTGAAGCGTATCTCGGCCCCATATCCGTGCTGGTCAACAATGCCGGCTACGGTCATGAGGGCGTGCTGGAGGAATCCCCGCTGGCAGAAATGCGGCAGCAGTTCGAGGTCAATGTGTTCGGCGCAGTGGCGATGATGCAGGCCGTCCTGCCGCACATGCGCCCGCGTCGCGAGGGACATATCCTCAACATCACCTCGATGGGCGGGTTCATCACCATGCCGGGCATTGCGTACTACTGCGGCAGCAAGTTTGCTTTGGAGGGCATCAGCGAGGCTCTGGGCAAGGAAGTGGCGGCGCTGGGTATCCGGGTGACTGCAGTGGCACCTGGCTCATTCCGTACCGACTGGGGAGGTCGTTCGATGGTGCGCAGTCCGCGCGCGATTGCCGACTATGACGCTTTGTTCGATCCCATTCGCCAGCGGCGGCAGGAGGTCAGTGGGAAGCAGCTGGGCGACCCGCAGAAGGCCGCGCAGGCGATGCTTGCCGTCATCGACAGTCCAGAACCCCCTGTGCATCTGTTGCTGGGCACCGACGCGCTGCAGCTGGTGCATGCAAAGCTGAAAGCCTTGGAGCAGGAACTGCGTGAGTGGGAGTCTCTGACGGTCTCTACCGATGGGGGATCGCCGGAAGGGGCGGTGCGTTAGTCCGGGCCTCAACGGAGGTCAGTTCGCAGGCTGCCCGCAATCTGGGTGCGCCAGCTTGGCTCCACGGCAGCAGCTTCGGCAAAGCGCTGCCATTGGCCCACACTGGCGCGTACCTGCTCCACGATGTCACGCGCTCTTGGTGCGCTGAGTGAAGCGGTGCGAGCGCACGCCGCAAGATCTTCCAGCGTAAAGTCCTCTCGTTTGCCCTGAATCGACATCTGATGGCGCGCGGTCCATTCGCCACTCGGGTTGTATGCCCAGGTGATGTCAAACGCCGGTGACAGCGACCAGCGTCCCTGCCGGTCCATCAGGTAGGCGATGTTCTTGACGTGATCGTCCTGGTTGCGGGCGATTACGTTGAACACCATGCGGCGGTACTGTTCTTCCAGTTGTTCCATCGGCAGATTCAGCTGGCGCATCACCAGTAGCGCTTGTTCATAGCTGTACGCGCTGGCGTCGTTGAAATCGAGGTGGGCGATGGCGGCCAGGGATTGCATGTGATGCTTGTCGCCATTCGCGTCACGGTCAAAGCGACGGGTCATGAAGTGGCGACGTCCTCCTTCCTCCAGCAGGCGGCATTCGCTGATGTTGATGCCCGCTTGGCGTGCCATCATGAAGTACGCGTACTCGACCGCGCCATAACCTTTGGGGTCTGCGAGTTCCTTGTCGCGGTTGTTGCGCACGCCATCGAACTTCAGCAGCCAATAGCCGAAGCCTGCATCTGCCACGGCTTGACCTGAACGCACCTCACCTGTCTTTTCGTTCCAGGCAATCACCGCCTTGGCGCGGGCACCGCCCGCCGACGTGCCAACTCGCAGGATGTCGCGCAGGGCATCGGCGCGGGATTCGTCGCCGAATGAGCCGCGCAGGTTATCGCGGTGGCTCAGTACTTCACTGGCCAGGGCCACCAACGCGTCGATCTGGATTCGCTGGGCCGTTCGGACACGCGGCCCGTGTACAGGTGCGAACTCGAGCGCGCCCATGCCTCGAGTGCCGGTGTAGCACAGGCGCTCTATGGCGTTGAAACTCTGCGGGGTACGCCCCTGGGTTGCGAGCCAGGCGTCGATCAGCGTGTTGCCGTACTTGTCGGGCAAGGCGTCGGCTAGAAGTCCAGGCAGACCGTGAAAACTGTTCGTTGCCAGATCAGGGAAGCGATAGGTCCGGCGCGCTGCCAAGGGCATCATCAGTGGTGCGACTTCGATACCTGAGTTGGCAAACTCCGGGTCATAGGCGAAGTCGGCCACACGTGCGCCGTTGGCCAAGCTGACAGCACCGATGCGGCTGCCCCACAGGCGCACTTCGGCGGTGGTGCTCACTTCTGGTCACCCCATACCCAAGGCGTCGGCGGTGGCTCGGCGACTGAAGGTCGCGCCCTCTGTCGTGTTTGCCCACGCCGTTCCAGCAGGTCGATGGGGTTGGGAGCATCTGGCGGCAACAGCGCATCCAATGCGGTCAGCTGCCCCAGCACCCGCAGACAGCGGATCAGGTTGACGAGCTGGGCAGGAGAGCCATCTTCGAGGCGTTGCACTGTTCGCTTGGAGACGCCGGCGGCTGTGGCGAGCTGCTCCTGGGTCATGTCCTGGGACAAGCGGAGGGTGGCCAGGCGTTGGCCCAGTTCGATGAGGATGGCGTCGTCGGTGCTGGTGGTTTGGATGCGCATAAAGTGACCCTTGTGGCGCTTTATGTCGCATTTCCAAGATAAAGTGTCAAGGATGACGCTTTATGTCGTTTCATGTGTGTTTATTTAAGGCGTCAGATATGTCGCTTTAGGTGCGAAAAGGCTGCCTAAATGGCCATTTGTGACGCTTAACGGGCTGTTTGAATTGGCGAGTCCAGCCACGCTGGGCGTGGCGCTACGGGGATGTCCAGCGCCTCGTGGACACGCATGGCGTGTCCCTACAGGGGTATCCCGCACCGCGTGTGCCGTTACTCCTGATGGGCGGCCTGGGTGGCGGCGTTGGATGCTGCGCGGCGTGCCAGCACCGCCTCGCGGTGGGCGATGTAGGCGTTGGCCCCGAGGATGATGCTGGCCCCGATCACGGTGTACCGATCGATTGTTTCGTTGAACAGCAACCAGCCCAGCAGCGTTACCAGCGGTAGCTGCATGAAGCTGATCGGGGTCAGCGCGGAGACTTCGCCCAGGCGCAGCGCCCGGGTCCAGAGCAGCTGGCCCACGGTGCCCAGCACGCCGGTTGCCGCCAGCCAGACCCAGGCGATGCCGGTCGGCCACACCCAGGTGAACAGTGCCGGCACCAGCGACAGCGGCACCCAGAACACATACGTGTACAGCACCACCGTATCGGCCCCATCCACGCGGGTGAGCTGCTTGATCTGGATCGCCACCAGCGAACTCAACAAGGCGGCCAGCACGGCGACCAGCACGCCGGGCGTGAACGAATCCGCGCCCGGACGCACGATGATCAGCACGCCGATGAAGCCGCATACCACCGCGGCCCAGCGCCGCACGCGCACCACTTCGCCCAGCAGCAACACCGCAGCGATGGTCACGAACAACGGCGTGGCATACGAAAGCGAAATCGCCTGCGAGATCGGCAGATGGCCAATCGCCCAGAACGCACACAGCATAGAAGCGAGCCCGATCACACTGCGCAGCAGGTATCGCGGCAACTGCTGGGTACGAAACACCTTCGGCCCCGAACGCAGCAGCATCGGCAGCAGGGCCACCAAGCCGAACGCGTTGCGGAAGAACGCCACTTCCTGGGTCGGCACGTGCGCGGTGGCATAGCGGATGGCGATGGCCATCAGGCCAAACGCCATCGTGCTTCCCAGCATCAGCAGCGCCGCCCGCATCGGAGTGGGGGCGGGCAGGGCTGGCGGGGCCGGGCTCACCACTGTGCGCCGATCAGGCGCGGCTCGGGTTCAATGGGCACGCCGAACTTCTCCAGCACCGAAGCGGAGATGCGCCGGGCCAGATCCAGCAGTTGGCCGCCGGTAGCGTTGCCGTGGTTCACCAGCACCAACGCATGGCTCGGAGCCACGCCGGCGTCGCCGTCGCGATAGCCCTTCCAGCCGCAGGCTTCGATCATCCACGCAGCAGATACCTTGCGGTGGGTGTCCTGCGCGGCCGGGTACACCGGAATGTCCGGGTACTGCTGCAGCAGCACGTCCACCTGGTCCAGCGGCAGCACCGGGTTCTTGAAGAAGCTGCCGGCGTTACCCAGCACGTCCGGGTCGGGCAGCTTGCGGCGGCGGATCGCGATCACCGCGTTGGCCACATCAGCGGCCACCGGCAGTTCCACGCCCATCGCCTGCATTTCCTCGGCGATGCCGGCATAACCCACGCGCAGGTCGTGCAGCAGCGGCAGTCGCAGTTCAATGGCGGTGATCAGGTAGCGGTCCGGTTCGTGCTTGAACAGACTGTCGCGGTAGCCGAACTGGCAGGCGTCGGCCTCCAGTCGCACCCATGCCTGCTCGGCACGGTCCCACGCTTCCACCGCGTTGATGAATTCATCCACCTGCACGCCATACGCACCGATGTTCTGGATCGGCGCGGCACCGGCGGTGCCGGGAATCAGGGCCAGATTCTCGAGCCCGGAAAGACCATTCTGCAGCGACCACATCACCAGCCCGTGCCAGTTCACGCCGGCCCCGGCGCGCACCACGGTGTGGTCGGCACGGTGTTCCAGCGCGGTGATCTCGCGGTTGGCGAACACCAGCACGGTGCCCGGCACATCGTCGGCAATCAGCACGTTGCTGCCGGCACCCAGCACCAGCAGCGGCTTGCCGGCAACTTCAGGCAGGGCCAGCACTTCCGGCAGCAGGGTGACGTCGTGCAGTTCCAGCAGGCGCTCGGCGCTGGCATCAACGTGGAAGGTGTTCAGCGCCTTCAGCGAGGCGTTCTCGGTCAGCGTCCAGGCGGTCATGGCAGGCATTGCGTCACTCATAGGGGAGCCACCGCGCCACGGCTGGGGGCTTCGCGTCGTCGGCGGATGGCTTCCACGCACTCATGCACCAACGCCGGGCCACGGAAGATCAGGCCGCTGTAGCACTGCACCAGCGCCGCACCGGCGGCCATCTTGGCCACCGCATCAGCACCGGACAGAATGCCGCCCACGCCGATCAGCGGCACCGATTCGGGCAGGCGTGCGCGCAGACGACGCAGCACCAGCGTGCTCTGGCTGATCAGCGGTGCACCGGAAAGGCCGCCGGCTTCCGACGCCAGCGGGCTGCCGGCAATCAGGCTGCGGTCCACCGTGGTGTTGGTGGCAATCACGCCGTCCACGTTCAATTCGCCCAGCACGCGGGCGGCGGCATCAATGTCGCGGTCGCTGAGGTCTGGGGCCACCTTCACCAGCATCGGCACGCGGCGGCCGTGCTGCGCGGCCAGCGCTTCCTGGCTGTCACGCAGCTGCGAGATCAGCTGTCGCAGCGCGGTTTCTTCCTGCAGTTCACGCAGACCGGCGGTGTTCGGCGACGAGATGTTCACCGTGATGTAGTCGGCCAGCGGATACACCTTCTGCAGGCAGTGGTGGTAGTCGTCGAAGGCATTCTCGTTCGGCGTGTCTTTGTTCTTGCCGATGTTGATGCCCAGCAGCCCGGTACGACGGCGGCTGCGTTCCACGTTGCGCACCAGCGCGTCCACGCCCGCATTGTTGAAGCCCATGCGGTTGATGATGGCCTGCTGTTCCGGCAGCCGGAACAGGCGGGGCTTCGGGTTGCCTTCCTGCGGACGCGGGGTGATCGTGCCGATCTCCACGAAGCCAAATCCGAGCGCGAACAGCGCATCGATGTGGTCGCCGTTCTTGTCCAGCCCGGCGGCCAGGCCGACCGGGTTGGGGAAGCGCAGCCCGAACACATTCGTGGGCAGTGGCGCGGAGCGGGCGGCCAGCAGCGGCGTGGTGCCGGTGCGGTAGGCCATGTCCAGCGCGCTCAGGGTCAGGCCGTGGGCGCGTTCGGCATCAAGCGAGAAGAGCAGGGGACGGGCAAGCGAATACATAGGGTCCAGTCAGTCCAGCGTGCCGATGAAGGCACGGGTTTGATACTCGAAGGCAATGCGACCGTCGACCGCGTGTGCGTCGAACAGCTGTTGCAGGGCCACCAGCATCGGCGCGTGGCGCGGATGCTCCGGCGGCGGTGCGTACGAGGAAGAAAGCAGCCGGCCACGCAGGCCGTCGGCGTCCATGTGCTGCACGTTGGGGAAGTTGGCCATGGCACGGAAACCGCTGCCGAACCAGGCTTTCATGGTGGCATCGTCCTGGTAGCGTTCGGCCACTTCGGTGTAATCGGTGCCGAATTCCAGCAGCAGCTGTTCGTAGCCGATCAGGAACGGCGAGGAATCCAGCAGGCGCGAATTCCAGAACACCAGTGCCTGCCCACCCGGATGCAGAATGCGCCGCCATTCCGCGCGCACTGCCTCCATGTCGAACCAGTGGAAGGCCTGCGCCGCGCTGACCAGACCCACGCTGTCGTCGGCCAGGGTGGTCGCTTCGGCGGTGCCGTCCACCAGTTTCAGGCGCAGATAGTCCGGGCTGAGCCAGGCGTCGGCGGCGTTGCGCATGGCCGCATTCGGTTCCACCGCGATCACCGGGTGGCCGGCGGCCAGGAACAGACGGGTGGAGATGCCGGTGCCGGCTCCGATGTCGGCCACCAGCGTTTCGGTGGGCACGCCCATGTCGTGGTGCAGCCAGTCCAGCAGCGCCGGCGGATAGCCCGGCCGGTAGCGGACATAATCCGCGACGCGGTTGCTGAAGCGCTCGGTGGCGTCAGAAGGACTCATGCGCACCTCATGAATAGTTGGGGACCATCCACAGCAGACCGCCAATGAACAGCACGAACAGCAGAATGCCCAGCAGGCACAACCCCACCATCAGGTAGCCCATGATCAGGCCGGCCAGCGCCATGCCGTCGCCTTCCTGAGTGCCCGCGCTGCGGCGGATTTCCCCGCGGGCCATGTGCCCGGTGATGATCGCCACAATGCTGCCCAGCGCGGGCAGGGCGGTCCAGCCCAGAATGCCGGCGATCAGGCTGATCAGGGCCATGGTGTTGGTTTGACGTACGGGCAGGTTCATCCGGGTCCTCCATGGCAGGACCTACATGATAGAGCCTGACTGGGGTTTAGCCCATCAAAACCGCCGGAATTCCGACGCAGGTCTCAGCCCATCAATACCTGACCGCCGTCCACCACCAGGGTCTGGCCGGTGACCCAGCGGGCCAGCGGGGAACACAGGAACAGGGCGGCATCGGCAATCTCTTCCGGTGCGCCGAAGCGACCGAACGGAATCTTGGCCAGCGTGCCGTGATACAGGGCGGGGTCTTCCGTGCGCCGGCGGTCCCACAGGCCGTCCGGGAACTCGATGGAGCCGGGTGCGATGGCATTCACCCGGATGCGGTCCGGTGCCAGACCCAGCGCCTGCGAGGTGGTGTAGTGCATCAGTGCCGCCTTGGCGGCGGCGTAGGGTGCCGCACCGGGGCGCGGCTGCATCCCGGCAATGGAGCCCAGGTTGAGAATGCAGGCATCGGTGGCCTGCCGCAGCCAGGGCAGGGCGAGGCGCGAGGTACGCACGGCGGCCATCAGGTCCACGTTGAGGCTGGCTTCCCAGCCGGCGTCATCGTCGACCATGCCGTAGCCGGTGGCGTTGTTCACCAGTACATCGATGCCGCCCAAGGCGTTGGCGGCGGCTTCCAGCCAGCGCTGGATGTCCTCGGGTTTGCCAAGATCGGCAGGCACGGTGTGGATGTCCATACCGGCCAGCGACGCATCCGCCCGCAGCGCGGCCAACCCGGCCTCGCCACGTGCGCACACCGAAACATGGGCCCCTGCGCGGGCAAAGGCCAGTGCCATGCACCGGCCAATGCCCTTGCTGCCCCCGGCCACCAGAACGCGGCGGCCGGAAAAATCCAGCACGCGCCGGCCATCTATCGCGCCATCGGGGGCGCTGATGGCCCCCGGTAGGTGCCGACCGTTGGTCGGCACATTGCCCGGCACGTTCGCCATCACAGATCGAACTTGATGCCCTGTGCCAGCGGCAGCGAATCCGAATAATTGATGGTGTTGGTCTGGCGGCGCATGTAGACCTTCCATGCATCCGAACCCGACTCACGACCACCGCCGGTGTCCTTCTCGCCGCCAAACGCGCCGCCGATCTCCGCACCCGAGGTGCCGATGTTGACGTTGGCAATGCCGCAGTCCGAACCGGCCGCCGACAGGAAGCGCTCGGCCGCCTTCAGGTTCTGGGTGAAGATCGACGACGACAGGCCCTGCGGCACGCCGTTCTGCATGTCGATGGCTTCGTCCAGCGTGCTGTACTTCATTACGTACAGAATGGGCGCGAAGGTTTCGTGCTGCACCACTTCGTCGCTGTTCTTCAGGCCGGTGACAATCGCCGGCAGCACGAAGTTGCCCGGGCGATCAATACGCGTGCCGCCGGTTTCCACCGTGCCGCCGCTGGCCTTGGCCTTCTCAATCGAGGCCAGGAACTGCTGCACCGCGCTGTCGCTGTTCAGTGGGCCCATCAGGTTGGCGGCGTCGGTCGGGTCGCCGATCTTGCCTTCCACCTGCTTGTACGCCTTCTTCAGCGTGGCCAGCACGTTGTCGTAGATCGATTCGTGCACGATCAGGCGGCGCGTGGTGGTGCAGCGCTGGCCGGCCGTACCGACCGCGCCAAACACGATACCCGGCACGGCCAGCTTCAGGTCGGCGGTTTCGTCCAGGATGATGGCGTTGTTGCCGCCCAGTTCCAGCAGGCAGCGGCCCAGGCGGCGCGCGACCTTTTCGTTCACCGTGCGGCCCACCTGGGTGGAGCCGGTGAAGCTGATCAGTGGAATGCGGCGGTCTTCCACCAGCTTTTCCGACAGCGCGGTGCCGGCGTCGTTGATCAGGAAGAAGATGTCCGGGAAGCCGGCATCGCGCAGCGCTTCATTGCAGATGCGCATCGAGGCAATAGCGGTCAGCGGGGTCTTGTTGGACGGCTTCCAGATGCAGATATCACCGCAGATGGCGGCCAGGAACGAGTTCCACGCCCACACCGCAACCGGGAAGTTGAACGCACTGATGATGCCGACCAGGCCCAGCGGCTGGTACTGCTCATACATGCGGTGGCCCGGGCGCTCGGAATGCATGGTGTAGCCATACAGCATGCGGCTCTGACCCACGGCGAAGTCGGCGATGTCGATCATCTCCTGCACTTCACCGTCGCCTTCCGGCTTGCTCTTGCCCATTTCCAGCGCAACCAGCGAGCCCAGCGCGTCCTTGTTGGCGCGCAGCGCTTCGCCACACAGGCGCACGGCTTCGCCACGGCGCGGGGCCGGGGTGGTGCGCCACACCTTGAAGGCTTCCTGGGCGCGGGCAACCACGGTTTCGTAGTCGGCCTCGGTGGTGGCATGCACCTGGGCGATGGATTCACCCGTGGTCGGGTTCACCGGCGTGATCACCCCGGCGCTGGCCGTGGACCATTCGCCATTGCCAAGGTAGGTGCCAGCGTTGGTTGCATCCAGGCCAAGGGCCTTGAGCAGGGCAGAGGACATGCAAACTCCTGTTGCGTATCGAAATGGGTGCAGACCCACCATTCTATCAGTCTGCTTTGCAGCCCCATGACGCAGCGCCGCACCGCACCTTCCCACGCCTGCACCTTGGGGCAATTGATGATCGTTCGCGGTGCAACGTAGAGCCGGGCTTGCCCGGCTGCTCTCCGCGACCAACCCATCACCCATGCAATCCCCCAAAGCCGCCCCCATATCCAACCCGTTACAATCCCTTTCTGAACATCCCCCAGGAACCTGAATGAACGTCACCGTCGCCGAAGGCGTAACCGTAGGAAACCGTCTCCCGTTCGTCCTCTTCGGCGGCCTGAACGTCCTGGAAGACCTCGACTCCACCCTGCACGCGGCCGAACACTTCACCACGGTCACCCGCAAGCTGGGCATTCCCTACGTCTTCAAGGCGTCCTTCGACAAGGCCAACCGGTCCTCGATCAAGTCCTTCCGTGGCGTCGGCCTGGAAGAAGGCCTGCGCATCTTTGAAGAAGTGAAGCGCCAGTTCGGCATTCCGGTCATCACCGACGTCCACGAAGTGGCCCAGGCTGCCCCCGTGGCTGAAGTGGTCGACGTGCTGCAGATTCCCGCCTTCCTCGCCCGCCAGACCGACCTGGTGGTCGCCATCGCCGAAACGGGCAGGGCGGTGAACATCAAGAAGCCGCAGTTCCTCAGCCCCACCCAGATCAAGCACATCGTCAGCAAGATCCGCGAAGCCGGGAACGAGAACATCATCCTGTGCGAGCGCGGTTCCCAGTTCGGTTACGACAATCTGGTGGTCGACATGCTCGGCTTCCGCGAGATGATCGAGTCCACCGGCGGCCTGCCGGCCATCTTCGATGTCACCCACAGCCTGCAGCGCCGCGACGCCGGCAGCGAAGCCAGTGGCGGCCGCCGCCGTCAGGTGGCCGAACTGGCCCGTTCCGGCATGGCGCTGGGCCTTGCCGGCCTGTTCCTGGAAGCCCATCGCGACCCGGACCACGCCCGCTGCGACGGCCCCAGCGCACTGCCGCTGGCCGCGCTGGAGTCGTTCCTGACCCAGATCAAGGCCGTGGACGAGCTGGTCAAGGGCTTCCCGGAGCTGGATATCCGCTGATTCCGGCGGGTTTGCGGGGTGGCCAGCCTTGGTCACCTCGCTGAATGCAGGTATCCTTATATGCGGGGCCGGTGCAATGCCGGCCCGTCACGCATCGGCGGTATGCTTCCGCCCGCATGGCCCCGTAGCTCAGCTGGATAGAGCGTCCCCCTCCTAAGGGGAAGGTCGCCCGTTCGAATCGGGCCGGGGTCACCAGTTACTTGGTTCGTCACCTCGGTAAGCGACTACGGCGCGAATCTCTGCTCTGCGGCTTTCGACTCGATTCTGCTCATGCGACTGGAAGAGCGCTTGATAGGCTTCAACTCCGACAATTATCGGGGAGGGCAGCGAATCCTCGGGAGTACGGGCGAAACTTGCGTGCGCCCCGCTCTTACATCGGTGGCCGTCGAGATCTTCAGGTTTGGTCCATCAATAGGCCGATTGGGCTCTGCGAGGACTCCGTTCAACCGCGCAATAGACCACGGCCTTCTGCGACGTGTCGCAAGGCGGCGACCTCGTCGAGCATGATTAGATCGTCAATATCTTCGCCTTGTCGATCCTCTTCATCCATTGAGTCCCACTCATCCCGATCCAACACATCGTCCACCAAGCGGGCAACCGTTGACGCCGCCGCGGCGGGTTTGAGCGGACTATTGCCGACCATCACATAAGCAGAGCAGTGCTTGGCCTTGAAGCCGTCAGCGGAGGCGAGCGATACCCACGCGCCGCGCCCGGAAAGCAGGGTGTCGGTCAACACCATTCCTCCAACGTGAGTGGTGCTGTCAGCCAGCTCCGCGATGATAGCGTCGTTGGCGACGAGGTCGCCCGTGACGACTAAGTTCTGCCCATGGCCGGTAATGAGCTGCTGACACCGCAGACTTCCAAGCACGATCAGGGCTCCATGGTCGTGGGAGCCCGTGGCAACAACGACATTGCCTTCCACTTCGAGGTCACCGTCAATGAGCATGAACTGCGCATTTGGCCTCCAAGCGGTGGTTGTCGCGCACCGAACCGCCGGCACGATGGTCCAAGCATCCCCCACCTCAAAGAGTTGCTTTGCCAAGTCTTTGGTTGCCCCGTCAGGCAGGGCCTCAAGCCGTTCAAACGTGATCCTTTCGTCGCCCATCTTCAAATTCTCCATTTTCTTGCTTAAACCAGCTTTGCACGGGGCACTGGGCCCTGGCCGGTTAGTCTAAGCCAAAGAACCAATACTGAGGGGGGCATGGATTTTAAGGAGCTGTAGACGCTCCCTAGGCCTACGTCACGTTCCCCTCGCCGTCGCTACACCGATGATCAGAAAGCCCAAGCCGTCATCCTGGTTGAATCCATCGGGCCTACCGCCGCTGCCCGGCATCTCAACGTTGCTGTTAAATCGCTGGCGAACTGGCTCTAAGCCTCGCGTGCGAGTCAGCCGGGCGAGATGGAGGTGGTACGCAAAGCAATTGCGGAGCGGAGGTCAGTTGTAAGTCGCCCACTCCTAAGGGGAAGGTCGCCCGTTCGAATCGGGCCGGGGTCACCTGATTCCTTCAGGCGACCTGAAGTCTTCATCGATCTTCAGCGTCTTGCTGGAGAGCGAGTGGAAGTCGTCGGATCGACGGTAGAAGGCGCGGCAGAGTTGCCACGGGTCGTCCATGTCTCCGAAGTTCGCCGGCTAGGGAACGGAGAAGCCTTGCTCGAGCCGCCGCTCTTATAGATGCAGAGGGTTCTGGGGCGTCTCCAAACGGCGAGGAATTCAAGGCGCGGAGCCGCAACTACTGGCGATTGCGACACTCCGGTAGGGCTGACTGAAAAATGGCGGGCCTGACGAACTCTTGGCGAGAATGTGATGCGGTTGGCGCTTTCTCACGCTGTATTCGACATTTTTGATCCGATTGCGTCGCGTCGTTGGCGTTTCTCGCCATCTCCGAAATATCATGCGCGGAAGCCTGCTTCACATCGCGTGAGTGATTTCGCAAGGTGTGTCCAGGGAGCCTGACAGCTCTACATAGGTAACGCTTGAACGTCGTATGCCGGGAGGGTGGCGAAATAGAACACCTCCGAGGAAATACGCCGCGCCGTTCCTATGTACGGTTGTCAGCCTCCCGGCTTCCTCGTCATTTCGACGGGGGAGAACACTCTTGACGAGGTTACATATGACAGTTTCAAGCTCCGATAACAACGGCAGTAACGGCAGCGACAACAAGCCCAAGGGCCGGCTCTACTTCACCAAGCCCGACACTCTCCGAGTGAGGGCCATCCAGGATCCGACCGGGAAGCGCAACCTGGCCAGCAACCGCATCCCCTGCCTGTGGCTGCGCGGCATGTGGATGTCCCGGGTTGGCTGGGAGGTGGGCAGCCGGCTGGCGATTGAATGGAAGGAGGACTGCATCATCCTCCGCAACATGAAGGTCTGACATTAACGGCTTAGCCACCCCGGTTGGCGGTGTGCGCATGGCGCGCAGTGTGTATGCCGTCAATCGGGGAACAGCCGGCCGAAGGCGGCTCAGCGATCGGCTGCCAAGTTGTGGAGGTGCCTATGTCCCCAGAATTCCTTCCGATTGATCTCGACGCTCTTAAGCTAGCGTCCGCTGCCCAGCAAACATCTGCAGAGCAGGGTCCGATGATCTCGTTGTCCAAGTCCTCACTGGACGAGCTGATGAGTATCGCCGGCGTGACCGGCTATGGGCTGTCTGGCGACAGAGAGTTGGTTGTCTACGTGGTGGCTGATAGCGTCATCGACAACCTCCCCGAGCGCCTTGATGGCCTGAAGATCCGGGCTGAGCAGACCGGCACGATCAAGACACTGATTGGGGGTTGAGGGCGGTTCGCGTCAATCTCTTCCGTGAGCAGTGCTGGTGCCGTTGGCCGACGTGCATGGAAGTCGGCATACAGTCTCATGACGTGCGCTGGGCGAAGGCTACAGTCCGCCCATGCACATCCCAGACATCGAATTCCTCGCACCGGTATCCGACCGGTCTGACCCCACCAAGCTCGCGCCGAGCTTCGGGCATCTGCTGCTTCGTGACGAGCGAACGCCTGAGGAGCAGTGGGCTGCCATGATCAGAGAGGCTGACCGCCGGAAGGGCCGGAAGCGAAGTCGTTGGTGGGAGACGGGGTGAGGCGGGGTGAGGCGGGTGTTCCTGCGTTTTTTGGTCATGCCCTATCGAACGTTTGGTTGCTATCGGCGGTCGACTGTCGTGCGACCCTACCGGAGCCATTTCCGCGTGCGTGTTATCAGGGCAGGTTTCCCGTGCCCGCGAGCGGATCGGTATCCGATGGTGCGTTGCCATAGCCAGGTCGGTGTGTGGGTTCGAAGAGAGGTCGGGGTGTGCCGATCTGCGAGAACATCGATATCGAGCGGGACAAGTACACGATCGGACGGTCATGGCTACTAGTCTGTTCTGAATGATTTACGTTGGTGCGCTTCGTGTCTGCGCGTAGGCTCGTTTCCGGCACATCAGTCTCACTGACACAAGCGCAGAGTCGATCCATCGGCCTCATGGTGACGCCGAGTTCGGAGAAGATCATGACCAATCAGAACCAGCAAGGACAGCAGAACCAGCAGGGCCAGCAGGATCGCCAAGATCAGCGTCAAGGCCAGCAGCAGCAACAGCAGGATCAGAAGCGCGAGCGCTCTGGTCAGCAGGGTGACCAGGAAGAAGAGTGAGCTGGATTCTCGTGATGGGACAGAAGCCCGGCCATTGGCCGGGCTTTCGTTTGACCGGTGTTACGGGTGTTTTGCCGTGTGACGGGAAGCGACTTCTGCAGTACATCGAAGGGTCAGATCTTGTCTGTGACTTCCGCGAAGAGTTGATTGCTGATGCCTTGCCGTGAGCCGCAGGCGGGGCACGTGATGACGACCCCGCCATCTACGGTTTCCAGTCCCTTCCCCGGGCGCGCGCGTAATGTGGTGCTGCAGTTGAGGCATTCTGCGTGCAGTTGCTGCACATTTGCGCATTGGTGAGGGTAGGCGGGTGCTGGAGCCTGTGCGTGCAGGATGTTGAATCGACCTGTGGTTGGCATGGGCGGGCGGGGTGTGGGGTTGTGAGCATTGAAACCCGAGCGCTGGATGGGTGAGGTCAATTGTTTGTGACGTGGGTGTGTTTGGTGCACCAGTCGTGCGGAGAGATGGTTGCGTTCGTTGGTCATGCCCTACCGGGCGGTGACGTGTTATCGGCGGTCGACTGTCGTGCGACCCTACCAAGGCAGGTTAGCGCACGGTTGGAGTGGGGCGAGGTTCGCGCAGAGTTGGGGCCGGAGCCCGGTCAGCGCAGTTGGGGCGCGCGGAAGATGTGGTCGCGGGTTAGTGGGGCGAGTTCCAGGTCCCCGGGGTCCTTCGGGTTGATCCAGGCGATTTCTTCCAGTTCTGCTTTGGGGCGGACTTCGCCGGTGTGGCTGAAGGTGTACACCTGTGCGGTTACGGTGCTGCCGCGTTCATTGACGGCAGGGGCGCTGAACGTGCCGATGAAGACTGGCAGTGTGGGGGCGATGTTCAGGCCGAGCTCTTCGTCCAGCTCACGGCAGAGGGCCTGGATGGGGTCTTCGCCGGGCTCGATCTTGCCGCCGGGCTGGATGAAGGCGTGTGATCCCTTCTTTCTTACCACCAGCACTTTGCCGTCATCGCGGGAGATGACGGCTGCTGCGATCCGGATAACGTCTGGGGACATTGGGTGCCTTGTTCTAGGTGCGAGGAACGATAGTCAGGCTCCAGTTTAATAGCGCGGGCAAGTGGGGCCGACCCGCGCTGCGCGAGAGTGTCCGTATTTTTGTGTTCGGGCGACGTGGGCTGCCCTGTGACAGCCCGGCTTCTTAGTACGGGCTCCGGATAAATCGGTCCCCGTAAAGTACGGCAAATTGGTTCATCGCGTTCTTCCAGCCGTGGCTGGTGCCTCCCCAGTTGGCCGTGATGTTGCGCAGCCCCAGCCAGATCAGCTTGATCGCCGCCTCGTCAGTTGGAAAATGCCCTCGGGTTTTGATGACCTTCCGCAGCTGCGCATTAACGCTCTCGATGGCGTTGGTGGTGTAGATGACACGACGGATCTCAGGTGGAAACGCGAAGAAGGGTATGACGCGATCCCACGACCGTCGCCATGCCTGGGCCACCGAGGGGTAGCGCTTGCCCAGCGGCGAGCCCTCCAGCGCTTCCAGGGCCTGTTCGGCGGCCTCTGCGTTGATGGCCTGGTAGACGGGCTTCAGCTCGGCTGCGAGGGCCCTTCGATCTTTCCAGCCGGCGTAGTCCAAGCTGTTACGGATGAGATGCACGATGCAGGTCTGGAGAGTGGTCGCTGGATAGACCGCCGCCAGCGCCTCGGGCATGCCTTTAAGGCCATCGGTCACCGCTATCAGTACGTCCTCCACGCCGCACGTCTTGAGGTCGTTGAAGACCTTCATCCAGAACTTGGCCCCTTCTGTGTTCTCGATCCAGATGCCCAGGATGTCGCGACTTCCATCAGGTAGAACGCCTAATGCCAGATAGATCGCTTTGTTGCGCACTACGCCCTCGTCACGCACCTTGACGCGCAGGGCATCAAAGAACACCACCGGATACATCAGCTCCAGCGGACGCGTCTGCCACGCCGAAATCTCTTCCAGAACCTCGTCGGTCACCGAGCTGATGAAGTCCGCCGACACGTCTGTTCCATACTGTTCAGACAGAAACGCGCGGATGTCGCGGACGCTCATTCCGCGCGCGTACATCGCGACGATCTTGTCGTCAAAACCAGTGAAACGCCGCTCGTGCTTGGGAATCAGGATGGGCTGGAAGCTGCCATCCCGGTCCCGGGGAACGTCCAGTCGCAGGGGGCCATCCTCAGTCAGAACGGTTTTGCTGGACGTTCCATTTCGCTGATTGCCGGTCGATTCCGGTCGCTCGCTTCCGGGTGGGTACCCCAGGTGATGGCCCAGCTCGCCCTTCAGTGCCCGCTCAATCAAGGCCTTTTTCAGGGCTGTGGTGATGTCCAGGATCTCGCCCGCGGTCGTCGCTCCGTTGGCAAGCTGCTCAACGAGCTCGGCAGGCAGGGTAGGCAGCTGACGGGCAGCGGCCTTGGCGGTCTTTTTCTTGGGTGGCATACATGATCCTTTTCAACATGTTATGCCCGAACACAAAATTCCTGACAGTCCCCGCTGCGCTCATCCGGCCTTAGGCATCAACGCCTCTGCGTCCTTGCCGGCTGCAATGCGCATTGGGGCACTCGGGTCGGTCACCGCACGCCAGACCGCTTCGGCCACATCCTGACCTTCGGTAATCGGACCGCTGCTGTCGCGGAAGCTTGCAAACACCTTCTGTGCAAACTCGCTGTAGGCGTTCTGGTCATCCATCCGAGGGACTGCCAGCGCATTGGAGCCGAACTGCGTGCTGGGCGCTCTGCCAGGCAGTACCAGGCGTACGCGCACGCCGAAGGGTTCCACTTCAATCGCCAGCGACTCGGTGAGGGCGTTCACTGCGGCCTTGCTGGCAGAGTAGACGCCTACCAGCGGCAGTGGCTTCAGCGTAACTGAGGAAGTGACGTTCACGATCACGCCTTCGCCTCGGGCGCGCATCTGCGGCAGCACGGCCTGGGCGACGGCCAGGGTGCCGAGGGTGTTGGTCTCAAACAGCGTGCGTGCGGTTTCCTGCGTGGTGAGTTCCACCGGCACCGCCGCGCCCACACCGGCGTTGTTGACCACGGCATCGAGCGGCCCGGCGGCTTCGATGGCGCGGGTGATGCTGTCCGGGTCGGTGATGTCCAGGGGCAGTAAGCTGAGGCGGTCGGAGCGGGGCAGGAGGTCTTCGCGCGGTGTGCGCATGGTGGCCACCACGTTCCAGCCGCGGTCGAGGAAGAGCTTGGCGGTGTCCAGGCCGAAGCCGGAGGAGGTGCCTGTGATCAGTACGGTGGGCATCCGGTGTTTCCTTGATGGGTGGGGGAAACCCATGTTCACCGGTTGGGGCTGGACGGTATATGCTGAGGAATCTCTCATTCTTCGTAGATCGTCCGGACATGGCAGATCCCCTGGCCCAGGTCGTCTCCCTGCTGCATCCCACTGCCCGCTTCTCCAAGCGGGTGGAGGGGGCGGGAGAGTGGTGCGTGCATCGCGAGGGTGAGGGTGAGCCTTTCTATGTCGCGTTGTTGGCCGGGGAGTGCCGGCTGACGGTGGACGATCAACCACCGCTGCATCTGCAGGCGGGCGACTTCGTTCTGGTACCTGCGCTGCGGTCCCTGTTCAATTGCAGCGCCGGGGCGGGCGTGGACGCCTTGCCCGAGCTGCCGGTACGGCTGGGTGACGGATGGTTCCGCGTGGGTCGGCAGGAAGGACCGGCGGAGGTCCTGATGCAGATCGGGCATTGCCAGTTTGAGTCGCCGGATGCGCCCTTGCTGGTGTCGCTGCTGCCACAGGTGCTGCATGTGCGCGGTGTGGAACGGCTTGCGACGCTGGTGGAGATGGTGGGTGATGAGTCGCGCTCGGCGCGGCCTGGACGCGAGGTGGTGCTGGAGCGGCTGTTGGAACTGCTGCTGATCGAGGCGTTGCGGAGTGCCGCGCAGTATTCCGATGGAGCGGGGCTGGTGTATGGGTTGGCCGATGACCGGCTGGCCGGGGCGCTGCGGGCGATTCATGAGCGGCCCGAGCATGCGTGGACGGTGGCTTCGTTGGCGGTAGAGGCGGCGTTGTCGCGGTCCTCGTTCTCCGCGCGTTTTACCCAGGTGGTGGGGGTTGCACCCATGGAATATGTGCTGGCGTGGCGGATGGCGTTGGCGAAGCAGTTGCTGCGGTCGCAGGCGTTGACGCTGGAGCAGGTGGCGGAGCGGGTGGGGTATGCGAGCGCGGTGACGTTCAGTGCGGCGTTTGTGAGGCTGGTGGGGGTTGCGCCTGGGCGGTATGGGCGGGTGGGGAGCTAGACGCTGCGTGATGGTGGCCGTGGTGGGCTTTGGTAGAGGCGGTCGTAAGACGCCTGCCGATAACGGTTGTGGGTGCCTTAACGCAGGGAACTCTGTCGGACGCGCTTCTGCGTTGGATGTTCATGCCCTATCGGGCGTTGAACCGTTATCGGCGGTCGACTGTCGTGCGACCCTACCAAAGCGGGCCCGACAGAATCAAAGCTTGTAGCCGCCGCTCGCTTCGATGACCTGGGCGGTGACCCAGCGGCCTTCATCAGATGCGAGAAAAGCAACGACGGCGGCGATGTCCGAGGTTTCGCCGAAGCGCCCCAGCGCGGTATCGGCTTCAATCGCCTTCACCATGTCCGCATTCTCGCGGACGGCGGCGTTCATGTCCGTTCGCGTCCAGCCGGGTGCGACAGCGTTCACCGTGATTCCGCGCGGACCCAGTTCCATCGCCAGCGCATGGGTCAGGTTGTTGATGGCGGCTTTGGCCATGGAGTAGATCGGAACTGCCGGCAATGGGCGCGTACCCAGACCGGAGGACGTGTTGATGATCCGGCCACCATCGGAAAGACGGCTGAGTGCGGATTGAACAATGAAGAACGGAGCGCGGGCATGCACCGCGAACATCGTGTTCCAGGCGTCTGGCGTTGCATCAGCAAGGCCGCCCCAGCCTGAGTTGCCAGCGTTGTTCACCAGGATGTCGAGCGTTCTGCTGCCCTTCCGTTCTTCCAATTCACGGTCGAGTGCGTCGAACATGACTGGGATTGCCGCTGTATCGACCAGATCAGCCTGCAACGCGAACGCGCTCCCGCCGTTGCGCTCAATGGTCGTAACGATGTCGTCGGCACCTGCGCGGCTTGCGTTGTAAGTGATGGCGACGGTTGCGCCTTCTGCTGCGAGCCGTTCCGCAATGGCGCGGCCGATCCCGCGCGATCCGCCTGTGACCAGCGCCGTTTTGCCACCAAGTGACATTGACATGAGTTTCTCCTCAGTTGAAAGGTATCGGGCACCCGTGAGAGGGTGCCCGACCCACGAGCGTTACTGCTTGACCGTGTCGGCGCTGGCCTGTTCGAAGAACAGGGCAACGTGGATCTGCGGCATGCCTTCGAATGTGCCGCCGATCGGGGAAGGACGCACCGCTTCGGAAACGAGCTTTGCCGCCTCTTCCTGCGTCAGCGGTTTGCCGGGCCGCTGGTACGCGCGCCGGGTGTCCTCGTCGGTGGCTTCGAGCGATACCTTGGGCGCATAGCGCCAGAAGTAGATGTCCGTGCTGGGCTCGATACGCCAGCTGTCGGCGAGCGAGCCGGCGTCGATGGTGTCGTAGCCGATATTGCCGAGGAAGGTGCTGACAGCCTGCTTGGCCTCCACTTCGTCGCCGGCCACGGGCAAGGTGGTGCGGTTGGCATCGCCCTTGGGCGCGGCGTTGGCCTGCATGTGGATCCAGCTCAGGTTATGAAGGCCTTTGACGACCTTGGCCCCCTTGAGATGACGGGCGATGAGTTCGCTGGAGGTGAGCTCGCCGTTGTCCAGATCCTCACGGCGGAAGTCGCCAAGGCCGGGATAGTAGTTCGTCTGATCGAGGACCACCTTGCCGGCGAATGCATTGCCGGGCAGCTTCTCGAAGGCGGCAATCGGAATCGAAAGGGTGACAATATCGCCAGCGGCGATCGCATCCTCGACGCTGCCGGCACGCGCCAGCGGACCCAGGCTTTCGACCAGTTCCGACAGAGAATCAGGCCCGCGGGAGTTGCTGATCACGACGTTGTACCCGGCGGCAACCGCCAGGCGCGCAACGGCCTTGCCAACCAGGCCGGTGCCGATGATGCCAATGGTGTGTTTCATCTTGCATTCCTTCTATGTGGCGGAGGGACCGCCGACAGCTTTCGGGGGACGCGCGGCTGAGCGCGGCGCGGTGCGAGCAGGTCGATCTGCCGGGAAGGCGGCGACGTGTTGCACGGAGCGCACTATGGACGTAGGCTCATTAGTGATAAATGGGCCGATATGACAAAGACTGTTGTCCATGAATACATCAATCGATCTGCCGGAGATGCGCGTCTTTGTGGCAGTTGTGACCGACGGTTCCTTCACCACGGCGGCGGATCGGCTGGGCACCGACAAGGCGCGCGTCAGTCGAATCGTCAGCCGTATGGAGAAGAAGCTGGGGGCGCAGCTGCTTAGCCGCTCAACCCGCCGTCTCAGCGTGACGGAGGTCGGGCGTGACTACTTCGAGCGCGCGATGTCCATCCTGACCGCCGCCGAAGCCGCCGAGGCGGCAGTGGCACAGCAGTCCAAGGAGCCGAAGGGCCTGCTCAAGCTCACCGCCGGATCCGAATTCGGCACCATGGTGGTCGACGACTGGATCGCTGCGTTTCTGAAGATGGCCCCGAAAGTGAGCGTGGAAGCGGAATACACCAACCGCCTGGTCGACATCATCCATGAGGGCTTTGATGTCGCCATCCGGGTGGGCGTGCTTGAAGATTCCGGGCTCTCCGCGCGCAGACTGGGCGAGGTTTCTTACGGTCTGTATGCGGCACCAGGCTACGTGAGAGACAGTCCGGTGATCGCGACCGTGGCAGACCTGAAACGTCACAGTCTGATCATGAAGACGACGCGCGGGCGCTCCAACTGGACGCTGCTGAACGGCGAGAGCATCGAGAAGATCACAGTGTCTCCGCGCTGTGCCGTCAACAGCACGATTGCGGCGAGAAACCTCGCGCTTTCAGGGCTGGGTGTCGCGCATCTGCCGCGTTTCATGGCGGACCCTTTAGTGACGGCAGGGGCGCTTTCGTGCGTGCTTCCTGGCTGGGCGGAAGCGCCGGCACCAGTGCACGCGGTGTTCGCTTCGAGCCGCTACATGGACCCGAAGGTGCGGAGCTTTGTCGATCTGTGCCTGGGCGCATTCAAGGCTGGCGGGTAACCCTGGATGGGCGAGGGCGTTCCCGAGGTGTGACCTGGTAGAGGCGGTCGCGAGACGCCTGCCGATAACGGTTGTCGGTGCTTTAACGCAGGGACCTCTGTCGGAGGCGCTTCTGCGTTCAATGCTCATGCCCCACCGGGCGTTGAGGCGCTATTGGCGGTCGACTGTCGTGCGACCCTACCAGCACCAGCACCCGCACCCGCAATGTCCGTTCGTCATCTTCAAAGGTTGCGTGATCTGGACATTCCAGGTCTGAACTCAATCTTCAGGCGCGTCATCGCCTCGAGCTCCTCGACGGCCGGTTCGTACACATCGGTATCAAAGCCCTCCACATGGATCTCGATTGCACGGCGCTCCGGTTGACCCGAGATTCCCGTGACGTCGGGGATGAGTGCGTAGATGACGGGAGCGCTTTTCGCCAGTACCTGACTGAACTCCTCGTCGGTGTATGGCTGTCCGGATTCAAACTGGACCCTAACCGGGGTCCCGGCAACGGTGATCACTTGGTCAGGTTCAACTGCAGCACCCTTCAATCCGATGCGCAGGTGTTGATCGGGATGTGCCTCAATGGAGAGAAACGCAATGCGTTCGGCGTACTGGGTGCGGAGCCTTACGATATGTGGATCAAGTTCTGCCTGAACTCGAAGTCGGCTTTGCGCTTCCTCAAACGAAACGCCCGCATCAAGCATGTATGCCCTCGTGGCGACATCGTCTTCAATGTACGGCGGTGCTGAAATGGCGCTGCCTGATACCAGCGCCGCAGCGAGTATCGTCAGGACAGTTATTCTGATTCCGGCGCGGTGACGCCGTCCAGGTTCTTCCGGATGAATGTTGTTCATTGCCCTCGATCCTTGATGGGATGGCCTTTCGTGCCGCGTGTGTACTCCAGGAAGAGACTATACGGGATGCTGCTGCGGAGCTCGATTCCGTCAGTGTGTGGACGTATGGTCGGCTTCGGGGAGGCGGCTGCGTTCAGCGGTCATGCCCCACTGCGCGTTGGGCCGTTGTCTGCGGTCGACTGTCGTGCGAGGCTACCAAAGCGGAGCGGGTCGGCGTAATACCCGGTCGCGCACAATCACTCTGAAGGTGCTGCCATGCGCGTACGGAAGCTGTTGGTCATTGCTGCCATCTGCGGGTCTGCGTCTGGGTGCCAGACGTTCCTGGAGACGCCATCCCCCTTCGACGGGGAAGAGGTGATGGAGGTAAGAGGGGTGGTGGAGGTCTTCACCGGTGGCCATGGCGGCGGCGGATTGGGTTTGATCAAGGCCGACGATGGGCGTTGCTATGATCTGGCACTGCCGAAAGAGGTGGTGCGCAACCGTCGGCGCTGGAATCAGAAGGCGGTGGTTCTGTCCGGCGAGTTGCAGTTTCGACCTGTCCTGAGCATGCCCGAGATGATGTGGTTTGAGATCGGGGATCGGAAGGTGGATGGGTTGGGGTGTTCGGAGGACATTATTTATGTTCGCTCGATCAGGCGGGTGAAGGGCTGAGGTTTGCGGGGGCTCTGTTTGGAGCGCGCCTGCGTTCGTTGGTCATGCCCTATCGCGTGTTGAGCGGTTATCGGCGGTCGACTGTAGTGCGACCCTACCGAAGCCACTTCACCTGGCTACACCTTGTGGAGGGTTCGTTGAAGCCGGAAGGCCGTCACGCGGTTGCGGCGTATAGTGGAAGCACTTCCCGGTCCAGATGCTGCCAGCGGCCTTGCGCAAAAACGTAGCGCGTCTGTGCGCGCTCCCTTGGCGGTACCGGGGCCTCCAACGGCGGCTTGGTCGGCGGCGGATCGCGCTCCGGCGGCGCCTCATTCGGCGGATCTTCGCGGGTGGGCTCTTCCGGCGGCGGCGCTTCTACCGGCGGGGCAGTGGGTTCGGGCGTCTGGGGCGGCGGCGGCACCTGCGCGCGCAGGGCCTGGAGGGGGGATTCGATCTGCTGCATGGGCAATGCGGGGGACGGGGACAACGTGATGGTTTCACGCTGCATGTCAACGCAAGGCGATAGCGCTGCGTAAGGGTCATGACGACACTGCGGTGAACACCCGAGAGCATCTGCTGCACGCGGTGCCTACATGCTGGTCACGACGTTCGCATGCAGGGGTGGGTATCTAGGAGCTTTGTTCCTGGAGATGCTCATGCCTCGTGTGACAGGGAAGGTGCCCTGATGATCGCGGTGCTGCACGAAACGACCCCGGCACGGGCCGGCGACCCGGTCGAAACAGCTGCCCGCGGCTGGGTGGCCAAAGTGCCCGCGCTACCCATGCCAGGAGGTGGCGACACGCTCGGCCGCTGGCAGGCGCTGGCGCACATGGCGGCGCAGGACCTGTGCCTGGTGAAAGTACTGGAAGCGCATTACGACGCACGCGCCATTCTGCTGGCCCTGGCACCCGAACGCCTGCCGCCGGCACAGGCGCTGGGTGCGGTGTGGGCGGCGCACGGTCCGCAGGAAACCCTGCAGCTGGATCCGTGCGGCCGCACGCTGAGCGGCAGCAAGCCGTGGTGCTCGGGTGCAGGCTGGGTGGACATCGCTTTGGTGACCGTACGCGACGAGGAACGCACGCGGCTGTTCCTGGTGGATGCGCGCCATCCCGGGCTGCAGTTCGACACCAATGGGTGGGTCGCAACCGGCATGGCGCGCATTCCCAGCGGCACCGCGCATTTCAACCAGGTGCCGGCGGTGGAGATCGGGGCCAGCAATGCCTATCTGGAAAGGCCGGGCTTCTGGCACGGCGGGGCCGGTATTGCGGCGTGCTGGTATGGCGCGGCGGTGGCGTTGGCCGAGCCGCTGCGCCGTTCCGAGCGTTGCGCGCAGCCGGGCGTCGCTGCCGGCCTGCTGGGCGAGGTCGACATGCACCTGGCCAGCTGTGCCGCACTGCTGCGCGAACTGGCGGCACAGATCGATGCCGAACCGCATGCCTCCCACCGCATGGCGGTCATTCGTGTGCGCAGCGTGGTCGAGCGGGCGTGCATGCACACACTGGATCTGGTCGGGCGCGCACTGGGGCCGGGGCCGATGTGTCTGGACACCTTCCATGCGCAGCGCTGGAGTGACCTGACGGTCTTCATCCGGCAGAGCCATGCCGACCGGGATTGGCAGGAGCTCGGCGCGTTGTGCCACGCGGAGGAACACCCATGGCGTCTGTAAACAAGCCCGCCATCAATGCCGATGCAGAACTGCGTCGGATTGAAGGCGACGGTGTGCCGGAGCAGGCGTGGCGCGAGTCTGCCTGGCTGCGTGAGCTTCCAACAGAGGACCCCGAGCATCTGTTCGCCGGTGTGCAGCGTCTGGTGGTGGTATCCCCGCACCCTGACGATGAGGTGCTTGCGTGCGGCGGGCTGATGGCCAGCGCGCATGCCTCCGGGCGCGAGGTGCTGGTGATCTCCGTCACCGATGGGGAGGCGTGCTATCCGGATCAACCGGACTGGCCGCCCGAGCGGCTGCGCGATGCCCGGCAGCTGGAGCTGGACCGGGCGCTGGAGCGCCTGGGGCTGGCGGAAACGCCGAGAATTGCCTGGCATGTAGGCGATGGTGCCGTGGCCGCGCACGAAGCGGACCTGCAGCGGTGGCTTCGTGCGGTACTGCGGGACGGAGATCTGCTGCTGGCACCGTGGCATCTGGACGGGCACCCGGATCATGAAGCGGTGGGGCGCGCGTGCGCGCAGGCAGCGGCGGCATGCGGTTGTGGGCTGCGCGAGTATCCCGTGTGGGGGTGGCATTGGCTCGACCCGGCGGTAGCACCCCGTGTGTGGGAGGGGGCTTCGCGATTTGCACTGGCCCCTTCGCTGCTGCTGCGGAAACGTCAGGCCATCGAGGAATTTGTGACCCAGACCGGAGCCGTGCGCGAGCTGACCGCTCCGCCGATTCTTCCGGAATACGTGCTGCGGCGGTTCCAACGCGACTACGAGGTGCTGCTTTCATGAGCAACGTCGCCTACTTCGATCATGTCTACGAAAATGACGACCCGTTTGGCTACCGCACGCGCTGGTACGAGGTGCGCAAGCGCGCGTTGTTGCTGGCCAGCCTGCCTTCGCCACGCTATGAGCGCGGCTGGGAACTGGGCTGTTCAAACGGCGTGTTGACCGCAGAGCTGGCGCACCGCTGTGCGCAGCTGCACGCCACCGACCTGAGTGAGGCAGCCATTGCCACCGCGCGCGCGTCGCTGGCCGACCAGGACCACGTCACCCTGGAATGTGCGCAGCACCCGCAGCAGTGGCCGGAAGGTCGCTTCGATCTGATCGTGTTCAGCGAGATCGGATACTACCTGTCACCCGAACAGATGCGTGACATGGCGGGGCGGCTGTGTGGGAGTCTTTCCTTTGATGGTGTGCTGGTCAGTTGCCATTGGCTGCACGCGTTCGATGAGGCGCGCTGCAGTGCAGACTTCGTGCACGCCCAGTTCGACGCGCGGCTGCCTCAGCTGTTCTGTTACCGCGATGAAGACCTGCTGCTGCAGGGCTGGTCGCGGATGACCACCTCCGTGGCCGCGCGCGAGGGGCTGCGATGATCACGGCTATTGTGCCCGCTCACAACGAGGCGGCGCTGATCGGGTCCTGCCTGCAGTCGCTGCAACAGGCCGCAGGGCACCCTGCGCTTGCGCGGGAAGAAGTGCGCATACTTGTCGGGCTGGACCGGTGCACCGATGGCACCGAAGCGGTATGCATGCGTTTCGGGGTAGAAACCGTCTTTGTGGACGCCGGCAATGTGGGGGTGGCGCGTGCGCGCCTTGCTGAAGTGGCCGTGGCGCAGGGGGCGCGATGGATCAGCTGCACCGATGCGGACACCACCGTGCCGCACGACTGGTTCGTGGCGCAGTCGGCCTGCACAGCGGATGCATTCTGTGGCGTGGTGCAGGTGGAGGACTGGGAGGATTTCAGCCCGGCTGTACGTCGGCGCTTCGCCCGCAGCGAACGCGCGCGCAACGGCCACCGGCATGTGCACGGGGCCAACATGGGTTTCAGCGCTGCTGTCTACCTTCGCAGCGGCGGGTTCCAACCACTGACATGTGGAGAGGATGTGGCACTGATCGACGCGATTGAGCGCGCAGGCGGCAATGTGGCACGGTTGGGAGCCCCGCGTGTTGTAACCAGTGCACGGAGACAAGCCCGTACTCCGAACGGATTCAGCCACTTCCTGAAGTGTCTGGAAACGGGCGTGCCGGATTCCTCCGCTGCCGGGGGCGTCTTGATCCCTGAATGGGCCTGACCGTGGCACCGGTCGATCTCATCGGTTGGGCAGCGACCTTGGTGCTGGTCGTCACGCTGTGGCGGCAGATCTGGAAACAGTGGCAGGCCGACGGAACAGAAGCCGTTTCGGGCTGGCTCTTTGTAGGGCAGATCACCGCCTCGCTGCTGTTCATTCTGTACAGCGCACTGCTGAAATCCTGGGTATTCGTGGTCACCAACAGCCTGGTGTTGCTGACCGCAGTAGCCGGTCAGATTCTGGCTAAGTTGAAGCAACGAAGAAACACCAGGTGATGTTCAACCTGTGCATCGTATACATCTTGAAGACATTCGTTTTTCAGCAGGAATACAAGGCTTAACCATGTGATTTGAAGGTCACGCGGACTTCATTTGCAATCGGGAAGAGTGAGTCCACCCAAGACGGGCCATCCGCGAAATACATCCGCGAAACAACAGGAGCAGATACACGTGAGCACCCAGTCCAACACCGAGCACACCCTCAACGACCTGATCGAAATCGCCCGCGACGGCAAGGACTTCTACACCGAAGCCGCCGGCAAGGTGAAGGACGCCGAGCTGTCCGCGCTGTTCACCCGCATCGCTGGCGTCAAGTCTGAAATCGTCACCTCGCTGAGCAGCACCGTGGTCGCCACCGGTGGCGAGCCGGCCAAGCACGGCACGATGGTCGGTTCCATGCAGCAGTTCTACGGCAAGGTCCGGGCTACGCTCGGCGACACCCAGTACGGATATGTGGCCGAGCTGGAAGAATCCGAAGATCGTCTGCTGAAGGCGTTCAAGGACGCCGCCACCGATAACGATCTGACCCCGGCAGCGCGCCAGGAAATCACCCGCTTCCTGCCGACCGTGCAGGAAACCCATGCGGTGATGCGCGACCGCAAGCACGCCATGAAGCACTAAACGCTGCACTAAGTGCTGTTAGCACTTGAGGAATGCCCCGGCCCAGCCGGGGCATTTTCTTTTTCCAACCCCTGCGGCGCAGATGGGGCATACTCGAACGACATCCTTACTGGAACTGCCATGGAAAGCATGCGCTGGCTGACGCTCCGCCTCGGCCACAACCAGTCCATCGGGCCCAGGCAGCTGCAGGATCTGTGGGCTGCAGCATGTGAGACCAACCATTCGTCGGTTACTCGCGAGGCGCTGGATGGCAAGCCGGTTGCCTACGCGCTGCATGCACCGGTTTCTCTGGGTTCGCCCAAACGCGCGGAGTTGCGCATGCGGCGGCTGCTGGAAGATGCAGGCTACAGGTTTACGCTGGGAACGTTGGACGATCGGCCACCGGTAACGCCCATTCAGCGGCGCTGAGCGCCGATCAGCCGGCCGGGTACACGGCCAGCACATCGCAGCGGTCGCCGATGCCCATGGAGGCGCGCGGCAGGCCGGAGCTGCGGTTGATGAAAGAAAGATCCTCGCCGGTCGCATCGCCGCCACCTGGAGCGTTGGCCTGCGAGATCATCACCACCACGTCGCCGGGGTTGCCACAGATCAGACTGGTGCCGAAGCCGGAGCGGAACTGGATGGCGGGCGAGTGCATCAGGGCGCGGCAGTTGGCTCCCACTTCCACCACATACTCCCTGTTGCCGCCGGAGCGCTTGGGGTTGGTCTGCACGGTGAAGCCCTTGATGTTGTCACCGTAGCTGCGCACGTGGCGGGTGTCGAAGCAGTACGAGGGGGAGCCACGCAGGGTGCGCTTGGATTCTTTGACGTTGACGGCGGCCAGGGTGGCGATGCCGCCACGGTCGGCCTGGCGGGCTTCCTCGGCGAAATCCTTGCGGGTCATCTGTTCAACGGAAGCAATGCCGCAGTCCTTGCCATCGGCTACGACACGTTCCTGGCCGGTGCCGCAGACCCAGCTTTCCTCGGCGAGGATGCGCGGGTTGGGAGAGGCCATCAGGCCGGGGCAGTTCTCTTTGAAGGTCACCTTCCAGGTGGATTGGTCGGCGGCCCGGAGGGAAATATGGGTGTCGCTGACCTGGTTCATTTCGCGCAGGCCGCGCGCGTCCATGCAGTTCGGGGCCGGGGCCACGCGATTGGGCGAGTTGGACGGGAGTGGGGTGGTGGCGGTTTCGGCGCTGGCGAGTGGGGTGGCGGCGAGGGCCAGGGCCAGGGCCAGCAGGGTGGAGAGGCGGGATTTCGTCATTTCGGCACTCCTTTGCTGTACGGGACGGTTTGGAATATAGCACCGGGGGTTTTGGGGGAGGTTACATAAGAGTATTGGGGCTGCGCTAAGAGCAGCCGGGCAAGCCCGGCTCTACGAAAGCGCGGCTTCGGCGGGTTGTTGGACGTGCGGGGATCCGAGTCTTCGTTGCACCGGGTTGGCGGATTGCAGCGGGGCGGCTGCGGGGGCAGACTGGCTGTCCTACCTGGGTTTCGCCACGTTCTTTCATGTCGTCCGCCGCCTTCAACCTGCGCCGTTATGGGTCGTCCTCTTCGGTAGACCGGCATGACGTGGCGCAGTGGGTGGTGCCGCTGCAGGGTGAGCTGTCGTTTGAACTGGAAGGGCGGGGCAGTCGGTTGGATGTGTTGCAGGGTATTTTCGTGGCCCCGCATGCGGGGCATGCGCAGACGGCGACGGCCCGCGACCGGTTCCTGATTGTCGATTGCCCGGCGGACATGTTTGACGACCACACGCTGGAGCGCTTGAACGCGCTGCCCACCCTGGCGTTGCCGGCCCCGGTGCGGGCGATGGCGCGGCGGCTGGCGATGTTGCCGGGAGAGGCGGTGGACGACGCGGTGGTTGAGCGCGAACTGCCGGTGCTGTTGCAGGCGTTTTCGCCGGCGGGCACTGCGACGCGGTTGCAGGCGGTGTGCGCGCGGATTGCGCAGGCACCGGGGCAGGATTGGCCGGTGGCGCGGATTGCGGCGGCGGTGGGGGTGAGTGGCAGCCGCCTGCATGCGTTGTTTCAGCAGGCGTTTGAACTAAGCCCCCAGGCGTGGCTGAGCGGGTGCCGGTTGCGCTGGTCGCGGGCACAGTTGGTGGAAAGCGACGCTTCGATTGCGGAGATCGCGCAGCGGGCGGGGTATTCCGAGCAGAGCGCGTTGACCCGCGCGTTGCGGCGGGAATGGGGAATGACGCCGGCGGAGTATCGGCGCGCAAGAGTCTCGGTCAAGAAATCCCCCCGCCACTCCCCCTAAACTCCCGGCTCCCCCCACCTGGAGCCCCGTAGTCTGATGAACCGTTCAATGGGCGTTGGCATTGCCAACGGCGTCGCCGCTGGCGCGCTGTGGGGCGTGGTGTTCCTGGCTCCTGCCGTGCTCAGCCAGTTCAGCGCGGTGCAACTCTCGGCTGGCCGCTACCTGGTGTACGGCCTGATCGCGATCATCCTGCTCGCCCCGCGCTGGAAGGAACTGCGCACGCGCATCGGTGCTGCCGAATGGAAGGGGCTGCTCTGGCTCAGCCTCGCCGGCAACCTGGTGTATTTCGTGCTGCTCTCCAACGCGGTGCAATGGGCCGGCGGTGCGGCGGCTTCGCTGATCGTGGGACTGATTCCTGTCGTGGTGACCCTGGTGGGCGTGCGCGAAAAAGGCGCGGTGCCTTTGAAGCAGCTGGCCCCGGCGCTGGCGTTATGTGTTCTGGGCGTGGCGCTGGTCGGCTACGAAGCGTTGCAGGCCGAACATGCCGAAGGTTCGGTAGGCCGGCGTCTGCTGGGGCTGCTGTGTGCGTTCGGCGCGCTGTTCTCGTGGGCGCTGTACTCCATCGGCAACAGCCGTTGGCTGGCCCGGCGGCCGGATCTGTCCGGGCACGACTGGTCGTTGCTGACCGGCGTGGCCACCGGCGGGCTGGCGCTGTTGCTGGTGCCCAGTGCGTTCGTGCTGCCTTCGGCGACGGTGCATGTGTCGTCGGATTGGGTGTGGTTCTGGGTGATCAGTGCCGGCGTGGCGGTGGTGGCCTCGGTGGTGGGCAATGCCTGCTGGAACCGCGCCAGCCAGAACCTGCCGCTGACGCTGACCGGGCAGATGATCGTGTTTGAGACCCTGTTTGCGCTGTTGTACGGGTTCGCGTGGCAACAGCGCTGGCCGACGCTGATGGAATTGCTGGCGATTGCCTGCCTCGTGTCGGGGGTGCTGCTGTGTGCGCATGCACACCGGCCGCCGCGTGCGGTGGCGGAGCATGTGGGGTGAAAGCGTTGTGCGATATGGATGGTCACATTCGTAACGTTTTCAACGACATTGCGTGAAGATGGGTGGCTTTGGATTTTTGCGGCGCAACACTTGACAAGCTGCCCGGCCGCGTTGTTTTCTTGGCGCATGGTCCTGATCGCCGCCACCGCTGCTCTGCTCACCACCGCCCTTATCGGCGGCGCGCAGACGTCTGGTCGCAGCATCGGCACCACCACCATTACCACCGGTACCACTCGTCCGGTGCGGTCCGTCGTCTTCGCGTAACTTCCGAAAACCACGGCCCCGCACCAGACCAGGTGGCGGGGAATTCCCTTCAGCCTGGATGACGCGGGGCCTCAATCGAGGTCAACATGTCCATCGCTGCCGCTCCATCTTCTGACGCCGCCGCTGCTTCCGCGCCGCTTTCGCCGCTGAAAGTCGCCACCGCCACGGTGGTGCACAAGTTCGGCGGCACCTCGGTGGCCGACGCCGAGCGTTACCGCCATGTGGCCCAGTTGCTACTGGCCCGCGACGAGGCTGTTCAGGTCACCGTGGTCTCAGCGATGAAAGGCGTCACCGACGCGCTGATCGCACTGGCCGAACGCGCCGCCGAAGATGCCCCGCAGTGGCGCGATGACTGGCACGCCCTGCGCGCACGCCATCGCGGTGCGGCGGTGGCGCTGCTGGGCGAGCATTCCGGTCCCACGGTGGAATGGCTGGATGCGCGCTTCGACCACCTGGCTGAAGTGCTGGCGGCACTCGGGGTGATCGGCGGGTTGCCGCCGGAAGTGCTGGACCGCGTGCAGGGTCTGGGCGAGGTGTATTCGGCGCACCTGCTGGGGTACTACTTCCGCAGCATCGGTCACGACTGCGCGGTGCTGGATGCGCGCGACGTGCTGGTGGTGGACCGCGGTGAACTGGGCGTGGACGTGGACTGGGAGCAGAGCGCGCTGCGGCTGGCCGAATGGCGCGAAGCGAATCCGGGGCCGCGCGTGGTGGCCACCGGCTTCGTGGCACGCGACCGCCGCGACCGCATCACCACGCTGGGCCGCAACGGCAGCGACTACTCCGGCGCGATCTTCGCGGCGCTGTTCAATGCCGATGAACTGCATATCTGGACCGACGTGGACGGCGTGCTGTCCGCTGACCCACGCGTGGTGCCCGAAGCGGTGCAGCTGGAAGCGCTGAGCTACGACGAAGCCTGCGAACTGGCGTACTTCGGCGCCAAGGTGGTGCATCCGCAGACGATGTCGCCGGCGATCGAGCGCGGCCTGCCGATCATCATCCGCAACACGTTCCAGCCCGATCACCCCGGTACCCGCATCACCGGTGAGCGCACCGTGGGCGGCCCGATCAAGGGCCTGACCCTGAGCCCGGACCTGGCCCTGTTGAACCTGGAAGGCACCGGGCTGATCGGCGTGCCGGGCACTGCCGAGCGCGTATTCGCGGCGCTGCGCAACGCCCACGTGTCCGTGGTGATGATCTCCCAGGGTTCTTCGGAACATTCCATCTGCTGTGTGGTGCGCCAGGCCGAAGCGGCGGCGGCACGCGCGGCGCTGCTGCAGGCCTTCGCACATGAACTGAGCGTGGGCCAGGTGCAGCGCGTGCAGTTGACCGGCAACGTCAGCGTGCTGGCGGCGGTGGGCGACGGCATGGCCGGGCAGCCGGGTGTGGCCGCGCGGTTGTTTGAATCGTTGGGTCGCGCGCAGGTGAACATTCTGGCGATTGCGCAGGGCTCATCCGAGCGCAACATCTCCGTCGCCGTCGACAGCGGCCAGGCAACCAAGGCATTGCGCGCGGCGCACGCGGGCTTCTGGCTGTCGCCGCAGACCTTCTCGGTGGGCGTGATCGGGCCGGGCAACGTGGGTGCGGCATTGCTGGATCAGCTGCTGGCCACGCACGGTGGGCTGCTGGCCCGCGCCAACGTGGACTTGCGGCTGCGCGCGGTGGCCTCGCGCAGCCGCATGCGGCTGGAGCCGCGGGGACTCAGTGGCGACTGGCGCGCCGCGCTGGCCGGGCAGGGCGAGGCGTCCGATCTGGATAAATTCACCGAGCACCTGCAGTCGGCCCATCTGCCGCATGCGCTGATCATTGATTGCAGCGGCAGTGCCGAAGTGGCCGAGCGCTATGCCGGCTGGCTGGCGGCCGGCATCCATGTGGTCACCCCGAACAAGCAGGCCGGGGCCGGCCCATTGGCGCGGTACCACGCCATTCGTGAAGCCGCGGCGACCAGCGGCGCGCGCTTCCGTTATGAGGCCACTGTGGGGGCCGGGCTGCCGGTGATCACCACGCTGCGCGACCTGGTCGACACCGGCGATGAGATCCTGGCCATCGACGGTATCTTCTCCGGCACGTTGGCGTGGCTGTTCAACAAGTACGACGGGCAGGCTCCGTTTTCGCAGTTGGTCACCGAAGCGCGCCGTCTGGGCTATACCGAACCGGACCCGCGCGATGACCTTTCCGGCGTGGACGTTGCGCGCAAGCTGGTGATTCTGGCGCGCGAGGCCGGGCGCGAGTTGAGCCTGGAACAGGTGCAGGTGGAAAGCCTGGTGCCGGCGTCCCTGCGCGAATCCAGCGTGGCCGATTTCATGGCCGGACTGTCCAGTGTGGATGCCGCCTTTGCCGAACGGCTGGCGCAGGCAAAGGCGCGTGGCGCGGTGCTGCGTTACGTGGCGCGGTTGTCGAATGAAGGCGCACAGGTCGGGCTGGTGGAACTGCCGGTCAGCCATGCGTTCGCTAACCTGCGCCTCACCGACAATGTGGTGTCGTTCACCACGCGCCGTTACTGCGACAACCCGCTGGTGGTGCAGGGCCCGGGCGCAGGCCCGGAAGTGACCGCCGCCGGCGTGTTCGCCGATGTGCTGCGCGTGGCCGCCGGCGAAGGGGCGCGCCTGTGAGCGAAAGCGACATTGCGAAGGCGTTTGCGCCAGCCTCGGTCGGCAACGTGGCGGTGGGCTTCGACATTCTGGGCCACGCCATCACCGGCGTGGGCGACACCGTCACGGTGCGGCGCATCGCAGAACCCGAGGTGCGCATCGTCGCGATTCGTGGCACCACCGTGGATCTGCCGCTGGAGGCCGCCGCCAACACCGCCGGTGCGGCATTGATTGCACTGCGTGAGGCATTGGCGCTGTCGTTCGGCTTTGAGATCGAGATCGACAAAGGCATTCCGCTCGGCTCTGGCATGGGCGGTTCGGCCGCGTCCTGCGTAGCGGCACTGGTGGCGGCGAATGCGCTGCTGGACGAACCCTTGTCGCGCGAAGCGCTGTATCCCTTCGCGCTGACCGGTGAAGCAGTGGCCAGCGGCGGCCGGCATGGCGACAACCTGGGGCCGATGCTGCTGGGTGGGCTGGTGCTGAGCACCGCAGACCAGCTGGTGAAGCTGCCAGTGCCAGAGGCGTGGCACAGCCTGCTGGTGCATCCGGATGCGGTGCTGGAAACGCGCCGCGCACGTGCCGCCCTGCAGGGGCATTACGCGTTGTCCGAATTCGTGGCGCAGAGCGCCAATCTGGCGCTGGTGATCAGCGGCTGTTACAGCGGGGACGGCGCGCGGGTGCGGGCAGGGTTGCGTGACGTGCTGGTGGAGCCGCGCCGTGCCGCGTTGATCGTCGGCTTTGAAGCCGCTCGCGATGCGGCGCTGGCGGCCGGTGCGATGGGGTCCAGCATTTCCGGTGCCGGGCCCAGCGTGTTTGCCTGGTTCGAGCAGCGCGAAGCGGCGGAAGCCGCTCGCGCCTCGGTGCAGCAGGCATTTGCCGACGCCGGATTCGACAGCCAGGCGTGGGTATCGCCGTTGAACGCGCCGGCGGCGCATCTGCTGTGAGCACGGGTTCGTCTTTCTACTTTCAGGACTTTTCATGAACTTTGTTTCTACGCGTCATGCCGCGCCCGCCGCGTCGCTCAGCCAGGCGCTGGCTGCCGGTCTCGCGCCGGATGGTGGTCTGTATGTGCCAGAAGTGCGTCCGCAGCCGCAGGCATGGTCGACGCGCGGCAGCCTGGCCGCCAATGCCGAAGCCGTGCTCGCACCGTACTTTGCCGGTGATGCCTTGCAGCCTGACCTTTCTGCGCTGTGCGAACAGGCGTTTACCTTCCCGGCTCCACTGGTGCCTCTGTCCACGCCGCAGGACCATGTGCTGGAGCTGTTCCATGGACCCACTGCTGCGTTCAAGGACTTCGGTGCGCGCTTCCTGGCCGCCAGCCTGTCGCGGCTGCAGCGCGACCAGAGCCGTCCGCTGACCATTGTGGTCGCCACGTCGGGTGACACCGGTGCGGCGGTTGCGGCGGCGTTCCATCGCCTGCCGGGGATCCGCGTGGTGGTGCTGTATCCAGACGGCCGGGTGTCGCCACGCCAAGCGCATCAGCTGGGGTGCTTTGGCGACAACATCCACACCCTGCGCGTGGCCGGTTCGTTCGACGACTGCCAGGCGATGGTGAAGCAGGCGCTGGGTGATGAGGAGCTGCAGAAGCAGGTGCCGTTGAGCTCGGCCAACAGCATCAGCCTCGGGCGCTGGCTGCCGCAGATGAGTTACTACGCCGATGCCGCGTTGAATCACCATGCGGCCACCGGGGAAGTGCTCAATCTGGTGGTGCCGACTGGCAACCTGGGTAATGCCATGGCCGCAGTGCTGGCGCGTGGCATGGGCCTGCCGATCGGGCAGATTGCGCTGGCCACCAATGCGAATGCGGTGCTGCCCCGCTTTTTCCATGGTGCGGCGTACAGCCCGGCGACCAGTGTGGCGACGTTGGCCAATGCGATGGATGTGGGCGCACCGAGCAACTTTGAGCGGTTGCGCTGGTTGTTTGGCGAGGATGATGTTGCGCTGCGCGGGGCGTTCCGCAGCGAGTCCGTGGATGACGCGGCGATTCAGGAGGTGATTAGCCGGCGTTATGCCGAGGCGGGGGAGGTGTTCTGCCCGCATACGGCGACCGCGGTGCATCTGCTGGAGCAACTGCGGGCTGAAGGCGTGCAGGGGCATTGGGCTGTGGCAGCGACCGCGCACCCGGCCAAGTTTGAATCGGTGGTGGAGCCGTTGATCGGGCGGCCGCTGGAGGTGCCGGCGGCGTTGGCGGCTTTGTTGGAGCGGCCGGCGAAGGCCGAGCCGTGTGCGCCGGAATATGCGGCGTTGCGGGAGGTGTTGTTGGGGTGACAGGCGTTGGCGCGAACGGCTGACGGGCATGGCCCGTCACTACGCGATTACGCCCAGCCTTCGTCGGCCGAAAGCTCGCGCAACCCGTCCTGATCCAGAATCTCAACGGTGTTCAGATGGGGCAGGGCAATCAGCCCCGACTGGCGCAGCTTGGTAAACGTACGGCTCACCGTTTCCATCGTCAGCCCCAGATGGTCGGCAATATCACCGCGACCCATCGGCAGGGTCACCCGCAGCGCATTCCCGCCCAGCGGGGCCTCACGTGCCGCCAGCCGCAGGAGGAAGTCAGCCAGCTTTTCCGCCGGCTGCAACCGGCCCAGCGCCAAGGCCGCATCGGCGGCAGCGTCCAGTTCCTGGCAGGCACGCTGCAGCAGCTTGCGCTCCAGGTGCGGATAACGCGCACGCAGGTCCTTCATCTGGCTCAGCGCCACCCGGCACACCCGGCTGTCGGCGATGGCCTCGATGTCGTAGCGGTGATGGTCGCTGCCGGTCAGGCCCAGGTAGTCGCCGGGCAGCACGAAGCTGCTGATCTGGCGGCGGCCGTCGGCCAGGGTGCGAACCAGCCGCAGCGCGCCGCTGGTCAAGGTATAGACATGTTGGCGCGGCTCACCGGCGCGGGCCAGGGTGGCCCCCAGCGGCAACGGCTGCGAGATCGTCACCCGTTCCAGCGCCTGCACTTCATCCGGCGACAGCGCCGAGCAGACCGCCAGATGGCGGACCGAGCAGTGCAGGCAGTCCTTCAGCGTTGAACACCCCGGTGCGGGGTCGTCTACAGCGGAAAGTGCGGTGCCGGAGTGGGGCCGGGACATGTGCAGCCAGTGAGCGGGACGTCCCTATGATACTTCATGCGGCGGTTCAGCCGGATTACAGCCCGTCGCTGGGGCCGGAAGGCCGGCTGCGGCTACAATAGACGGTCCGCACACCCCACGTTCGAGCAGGAGCCCCGCAAGTGATCAAGCCCCGTACGCCGTCCGGCACCCTGGAACTGCTGCCGCGCCAGCAGATCGCGTTCCAGCGCATGCTGGACGTCATCCGCCGCAATTACGAGCGGTTCGGGTTCCTGCCGGTCGAAACGCCGGTGTTCGAACTGTCGGATGTGCTGCTGACCAAGTCCGGCGGTGAAACCGAGCGCCAGGTGTACTTCGCGCAGTCCACCGGTGCCCTGGCCAACGCGGCCGAAGCCGGCGACAAGAGCCTGCCGGAACTGGCCCTGCGTTTCGACCTGACCGTGCCGCTGGCCCGTTACGTGGCCGAGCACGAGCACGACCTGACCTTCCCGTTCCGCCGTTACCAGATGCAGCGCGTGTACCGCGGCGAGCGCGCCCAGCGCGGTCGTTTCCGCGAGTTCTACCAGTGCGACATCGACGTGATCGGCAAGGACACGCTGAGCACGCGTTACGACGCCGAAGTGCTGGCGGTGATCCACGCGGTGTTCTCGGAACTGCGCATTGGTGATTTCTCGGTACAGCTGAACAACCGCAAGCTGATGCGCGGCTTCTTCGAAAGCCTGGGCGTGGCCGACGGTGAGCGCCAGCTGGCGGTGCTGCGTGAAGTGGACAAGCTGGACAAGCGCGGCGCGGACTACGTGCGTGAAACGCTGACCGGCGAAGGGTTTGGTATTCCCGCCGAGCAGGTGGAACGCATCCTGGCGTTCGTGGCGGTGCGTTCGACCAGCCACGCCGATGCGTTGGTGCAGCTGGACGCGCTGGTGGCGGACGCGGCCGCAAGCGAAACGCTGAAGGTGGGCGTGGCCGAACTGCGCGAGGTGCTGACGCTGGTGAAGGCACTGGGTGTGCCGGAAACGTCGTACTGCCTGAACTTCTCGATTGCGCGCGGCCTGGATTACTACACCGGCACGGTGTACGAAACCACGCTGACCGACCACCCGCAGATCGGCTCGATCTGCTCGGGCGGCCGTTACGAAGACCTGGCCAGCCACTACACCAAGTCGAAGCTGCCGGGCGTGGGCATTTCCATCGGCCTGAGCCGCCTGTTCTGGCAGCTGCAGGAAGCCGGGCTGATTGCCGGCATCGAAGACAGCAGCGTGCACGCGCTGGTGGCCTTGATGGACGACAACGGCCTGCCGGATTCGCTGGACCTGGCCCGTCGCCTGCGCGCCGGTGGCATCAACACCGAAGTGCAGATGGAGCCGAAGAAGATCGGCAAGCAGTTCCAGTACGCCGCGAAGGCGGGCATCCGCTTCGTGGTGCTGGTGGGCGAAGACGAACTGGCCCGCGGCGTGGTGGCGGTAAAGGACCTGCTGCGCGAACAGCAGTTCGAAGTCGCCCGCGAAGAACTGGCCAGTGCCCTGCAGGTAGAACTGGAACAGACCCGCGCGATGGCGTGATGGATTGTCGAATGCTTGAAACAACAACGGCACCTGACGGTGCCGTTGTTCTTTCGGCGGTCGGAAGGCTACGTAGAGCCGGGCTTGCCCGGCTGCTGTTGGGCTCATGCGAACAACCCCCGCCTCGCGGTATCCCCGGTTTGGCGGCTCGGAATGGGCGTTCCGGGGGACGGCGTGAATCCATCCCTGGAGCCTCGGTCGCCGCATCCATGCGGCTCACGCCCCCTCCAGCCCATCCCGACCCGCCATCGACAGTGCGTCGGTGTCCACGGAAGATCAAAACCCATTCGCGCACCCGGTAGCGTCGGTCGACAGACGACGGCCGTGAAATCTCCAACATCCGGTAACGCATGACCCCGGATCGACACCAGCTTGATTTTTGCTTGCCCGTGTCGTCCGGCGGCGACGCCACCAGGATGAGCCTCGCGGACGTTCCTACGCTCTGCTGGCTTCAGTATTTCGCAGGTGATCCTCGATCACGCTGACAGTCTCAGCCGAGCCGGACAGTCGAGCACGATCCAATGGTGTCAATCCACCCTTGTTCAAGGCGCGCAGATCGCCCCCGTGCTGGAGCAGCAACCTCAGTGTGGCTGTATCTCCATTCCACGCCGCAGCATGAAGCGGCGTCTCCTGGTGTCTGTTTTCCGGGAGATTGGCTGAGGCTCCGGCAATTAGAAGCAGGCTGACGATGTCAGCTCGCTTCATGGCGACGGCCTTGAGCAGAACCGATGTCCCCCACACGTCCAGGACGTCGAGGTTCTGGGGGATTTTCAACAGCAGCGCAACCATGCCTGCATGGCCCTTGATCACTGCGACCCCCGTTGGCGTCATACCATCCCCGACGTGTGCGCCCGGATCTGCACCCCAACTGAGCAGCAATGCGGCCGCCTCCTGGCGGTCATTCATTGAGGCAAAATGGAGAGCGCTGTTGGAACCAGGGGAATACGCATCGACGAAATCGCTTCCATGCCGGGAGTGAATGTCGGTCAGCGTGCTGATGTCACCGGCAACAGCAGCCCGGGTCCACGCTCTTGCCTCGGGATGCTCGCGTTTTGCCATATGCTCTTTAAAAAGCTCAAGCATGTTGGGCTTGAGCCGGTCGTACAGACGGTCCTGCTTCGCTCTACCGACCGGGGTCAGTCCTTCGCTGTCGTAGTTTGTCAGGTTGATGCCTGGCTTTTGAAGCAGCATCTGGACGACCGTGTTTCGCTTCTCTCGAACCGCGATGGAGAGGGGACTATCGTTGCCAGGAGTGTTGGTCCCATTCACGCTCGCGCCTGCGTCCAGCAGCGTTCGAATGCACTCCTCTTTGCCTACCTCGATTGCAGCCATCAGCGCGGTTTTTCCTGATTCCATGGAGTCAGGATGACAGCCCGCGGCGATGAGTGTGCTGACGGCAGTGGCATGGCCCCAGCTGGCGAAATAGTGAAGCAGATGAGACGCCCCTGAAGCGCCATCCACTGTGGTGACGCCTAGCCCGTCTCCTACCGGATCCAGCAGCAATTTTGTCGCTTCAAGGTTTCCGTTTCCGGCTGCGTAGTAAATAGCCGTCTTTCTGTCGTGGTCAAGGGTGTTACGGTCGAAGCCAGCCTCGAGCAGAACGCTGATCGTGTCCGTGTCGTTGCGGCCAGCGGCGTCAAACCACTGCGCGTTAAGCGTTGCAGGGTCCTTGGACATTGCCGCAGTGAGGCAGTCAGCGCGCAACGCGTTGGCTGCCTGCACCAGGCAAGCCAGATCCTGTGTAGTCAGCTTTTCGAGAAGTGATTGCCGGCTTTCGCATGAGATGAGGTTGAGATTTGCGAACTGCGGTGTGTGTTTCTGCGGCGTCGTTGCATCAGAGGGGAGCGGCGAGGGGCCGTTGAGCAGGCTGCCCAGGGGCAGCGCGGAGTCTGATTGAACGGTGTGGTTGGTGTCGTGGTTGATTGCGCGCGATGCGGAGGTTGATGCGGCAAGGGGCTCGATGGGCATGACAGCGGTATGGCTGAGACGGTCAGCGGTTGCAATGGGGGCGATATGGTCTGATGCGGCGGGCGCAGGCGCTTCCTGATTTCGATCTATAGGGACATGCCGGAGCATCGGCGGTGTCGTTCCGGGGTCATGCGTTACCGGATGTTGGGGGTTTCACGGCCGTCGTCTGTCGACCGACGCTACCGGGCCAACAAAGTCAGGGATGCAGTCAAAACCGGTCGTTCGCCTGAATCCAACAGCAGCCGGGCAAGCCCGGCTCTACGTAAAGCCAAAGCCCCAGATGAATCGGAAGCCTCAGCGATTTGGCATGGGGGAAAATTTGCGCTAATGTAATAGCACGCTATTACATTGATACGATGAAAACACGCCCCGACCCCCGCCAGAAGGACCCCCAGGCTGACCTTGAGTGCCTGGCGCGGGCCTTTGCTGGCCTGACTGAACCTGAACAAGTCACCGCCTTCCTGCGTGACCTGTGCACCCCCGCCGAGCTGGAGGCCCTGGCCGACCGCTGGAAGGTGGTGCCGCTGCTGCAGCAGGGCGTGCCGTATCGCGAAATCCATGAGTTGACCGGTGTCAGCGTGACCACCACCGGGCGCGTCGCCCGTTCCCTCGAGCATGGGCATCGCGGCTATGCCGCCGCCATCGCCGTCACGTCTGCCACCCCCGAATCCGAGTAGAGACCTCCCCCATGAGTGCAACCCAGAACGCCCCGGCACGTGACCGGCTGCGTATCGCCATCCAGAAGAGTGGCCGCCTCGCCGAGCCCGCCCGCAGCCTGCTTACCGCCTGCGGCCTGAGCTGGCGGCAGAGCCGCGACAAGCTGTTCTGCTATGGCGAATCGCTGCCGGTGGACCTGCTGCTGGTGCGCGATGACGACATCCCCGGCCTGATTGCCGATGGCGTCTGCGACTTCGGCATCGTCGGTCGCAACGAACTGGACGAGCAGGCCGCCGCGCGCCGCCAGATCGGTCTGCCCGATACCTACCAGGCCCTGCGAGGCCTGAACTTCGGCCAGTGCCGCCTGATGCTCGCCGTGCCCGAAGAATGGGACTGGCAGGGCGTGCAGCAACTGGCCGGCAAGCGCATCGCCACCAGCTACCCTGCCATCCTCACCGACTGGCTGGCCGCCCAGGGCGTCGATGCCCAGGTGGTGGAACTGTCCGGCTCGGTCGAAATCGCCCCACGCCTGGGCACCGCCGACCTGATCTGCGACCTGGTGTCCAGCGGTGCCACCCTGGCCGCCAACCAGCTCAAGCCCGTCGAGACTCTGCTTGAAAGCGAAGCCGTGCTGGCCGGCCCGGTGCGCACGCCCGACGACGCCCGCGCCGGCCTGATGGCCATGCTGCTGCGTCGCCTGGACGGCGTGGTCAAGCAACAGGACAGCAAGCTGCTGATGTTCCGCGCGGCCGCCGAACGCGTCAGCGAACTGACCCGCCTGCTGCCGGATGCGGATCCGCTGGAACAGCTGCCCGACGATGGTGGCCACCTGCGGCTGCAGACCATGTGCCACGGCGCGCTCACCTGGCAGCGTCTGGAAGAACTGGAACGCGCCGGTGCGCAGGGTTTGAAGGTACTGAGCGTGGAGCGGTCGCTGGCATGAATCGTCTGCAATGGAACCAACTTGATAGCGCTGCGCAGGCCGATGCGCTGCAGCGTCCGGTACAGGCGGTGGCCGCACGCACCCGTGAATCGGTCGCCGCCCTGATTGCTGCCGTGCGCGAAGACGGCGATGCCGCGCTTCGCGAAATCAGCCTGCGCTTCGACGGCATCGCGCCCGACAGCTTTGAAGTCAGCGACGAGGAATTTGCCGCCGCCGAACGTGCGGTGCCGGCCGAACTGCGCCAGGCGATGATCGATGCCGCCGAACGCATCCGCGTCTTCCACAAGGCCGGCATGAGCCAGGGCTATGCGGTGGACACCGCGCCGGGTGTGCGCTGCGAGCGCATGGTGCGTGCGATTGGCCGCGTTGGCCTGTACGTGCCCGCAGGCAGCGCACCGTTGCCGTCCACCGCGTTGATGCTGGGCGTGCCGGCACAGCTGGCCGGCTGCCGGGAAGTGGTGCTGTGCACGCCGCCGCGCAAGGATGGCACCGCCGATCCCGCGGTGCTGGTCGCGGCGCGTCTGACCGGCGTAGACCGGGTGTTCAAGCTCGGTGGTGCGCAGGCGGTTGCCGCGATGGCCTACGGCACCGACAGCGTACCGGCCTGCGACAAGCTGTTCGGGCCGGGCAACAGCTATGTCACCGAAGCCAAGCAGCAGGTTGCGCAGGACGGGGCCGCCGCCATCGACATGCCAGCGGGCCCGTCGGAAGTGCTGGTGATTGCCGATGCGGGTGCCAACCCCGCGTTCGTGGCCGCTGACCTGCTTTCGCAGGCCGAGCACGGCCCGGATTCGCAGGTGCTGCTGCTCACCGACGATGCCGCGCTGCTGGAAAAGGTGGAGGCGCAGGTGCAGGAACAGCTGGCCCAGCTGTCCCGCGCGGATATTGCCACGCAGGCATTGGGCAGTTCACGACTGATCCTGGTCGAGTCGCTGGTGCAGGCCTTCCAGATCAGCAACCGCTACGCACCGGAACATCTCATTCTGGCCCTGCGCGAGCCGCGTGACTGGCTGCCGCAGGTGGAGGCCGCCGGTTCGGTGTTCCTGGGTGACTACACGCCGGAAGCGCTGGGCGACTACTGCAGCGGCACCAACCACGTGCTGCCCACGGCCGGTGCCGCGCGCGCTTACAGCGGCGTCAGCGTGTCCAGCTTCCAGAACATGATCAGCGTGCAGCAGGCCACGGTGCAGGGCATTGCCGGAATCGGTGACAGTGCACGCGTGCTGGCCCGCGCGGAAGGCCTGGACGCGCACGAGAATGCGGTGGCGCTGCGCATGGAGACGGCGGCATGAACGCCTCCTCCGTGCTTTCGCTGGTGCGCGAGGATCTGCGCGCGTTTGCGGGTTACTCCTCGGCGCGCAGCAGCGCGCTGGTGGGCGATGTATGGCTCAACGCCAATGAGTCGGCCTGGGCCAACCCGGCCGACCCACAGGGCAGCGCACGCCGCTACCCGGAACCGCAGCCGGAGGCGCTGCGCGCGCGGCTGGCCGCGCTGTATGGCTGCACGCCCGAGCAGCTGCTGATCGGGCGCGGCAGCGACGAAGCGATTGATCTGCTGGTGCGCGCCCTGTGCGAGCCCGGCCGCGACGCGGTGCTGGTGACGCCGCCGGTGTTCGGCATGTACGCGGTGTGTGCGCGTCTGCAGAACGCGCCGCTGCTGGAAGTGCCGCTGGTGGACAGCGACACTGGGCTCAACGCCGACATCGACGCGATCATTGCCACCGCACTGTCGGGCAAGGCCAAGCTGGTGTTCCTGTGCACGCCGTCGAACCCGGCCGGCAGCAGCATCGCCTTGAGCGACATCGAACGCGTCGCCACCGCGCTGCGGGGCAGGGCAGTGGTGGTGGTCGACGAAGCGTATGGCGAGTACGCCGAGCAGCCTTCCGCAGTGACCCTGCTGGACCGTTACGACAACCTTGCCGTGCTGCGCACGCTGTCCAAAGCGCACGCCCTGGCCGCTGCCCGCATCGGCTCACTGATCGCCGCGCCGGAACTGATCCAGCTGCTGCGCCGCTGCCAGGCCCCGTACCCGGTGCCGGCACCGTGCAGTGCGCTGGCACTGGCCGCGCTGGAGCCGGCGGCACTGACCACCACCGCAGCACGCGTGGCCGAAGTGAAGGCCGAACGCGCCCGCCTGCAGCAGGCACTTCAGAATGCACCCGGCGTCCGCCGCGTGTATGCCTCACAGGGCAACTATCTGCTGGTCCGCTTCAATGACGCGCAGAGGGCATTCGACGCACTGCTCGCCACCGGTGTGGTGGTGCGCGACCAGCGCGCCGCACCGCAGTTGGGCGACGCCCTGCGCATCACCGTGGGCAGCCCGGCCGAGAACGACCGTGTGCTGCAGGTACTCACCGCCGGGAGGGCCGCCGCATGACCCCTATTCTGTTCGTCGACCGCGACGGCACCCTGATTGAAGAGCCGGCCGATTTCCAGATCGACGCGTACGAGAAGATCCGCTTCGTACGCGATGTGATTCCGGCCATGCTCAAGCTGCGCGATGCCGGCTACCAGTTCGTGATTGTCAGCAACCAGGACGGGCTGGGCAGCGAGGGCTACCCGCAGGCAAGCTTCGACGGCCCCAACAACCTGATGCTGCAGATCTTCGAAAGCCAGGGCATCGTGTTCCGTGACGTGCTGATTGACGGCACCTGGCCGCACGACAGCGCGCCGACCCGCAAGCCGGGCATCGGCATGATGCTGCCGTACCTGCAGGACCGGAACATCGACTGGGCGCGTTCGGGCATGGTGGGCGACCGCCCGACCGACATCCAGTTCGCGCAGAACATGAACATCCGCGGCTTCCAGCTACGCACCGGACAGTTCGGCGGCGAGTGGGACTGGAACGGCATTGCCCACGAACTGGCCGACGCCCCGCGCCGCGCCACCGTGCAGCGTAATACCAAAGAAACCCGCATCCGCGTGGATGTGGACCTGGACCGCACCGCCGAGCCGAAAACCCACACCGGCCTGCCGTTCTTCGACCACATGCTGGAGCAGATCGGCAAGCACGGCGGTTTCGCGCTGAGCGTGCAGGCCGAGGGCGACCTGCACATCGACGAACACCACACCATTGAGGACACCGGGCTGGCGTTGGGTCAGGCATTGCGTGAGGCGCTGGGCGACAAGCGCGGCATCGGTCGCTATGGCTTCACCCTGCCGATGGACGAAACCCTGGCCAGCGCCGCGCTGGATTTCAGTGGCCGCCCGTACTTCGTGTTCGAAGGTGAGTTCAAGCGCGAACGGGTAGGCGACATGCCGACCGAACTGGTGCCGCACTTCTTCCGCTCGCTGTGCGATGCGTCCGGGTTGAACCTGCACCTGAGCGTGCGCGGCGACAACGACCACCACAAGGTGGAAGCCTGCTTCAAGGCGCTGGCGCGTGCGCTGCGCCAGGCGCTACCGCGCCAGGGCACGGCACTGCCCAGCACCAAGGGGGCGCTGTGACCGAGGTTGCGCTGATTGATGCCGGTGGGGCCAACCTGGGCTCGGTGCGCTATGCACTGGAGCGCCTCGGCGCGCGCGTGCAGCTGGTGCGCACCGCAGCCGGGCTGGAAGGCGCGCAGCGGGTGATCCTGCCCGGTGTGGGTGCGGCCAAGCCAGCAATGCAACGCCTGCATGAGCAGGGACTGGTGGAACCGCTGCGGCGTCTGGAAGCGCCGCTGATGGGCATCTGCCTGGGCATGCAGCTGTTGTTCGAGCATTCGGAAGAGTCCGGCGTGGAAACGCTGGCGCTGATTCCCGGCACGGTGCGCAAGCTGGTGCCGGCCACCGGCATCCGCGTGCCGCACATGGGCTGGAACCGGCTGCTGCCGCTGAAGCCGTCGCTGCTGCTGAAGGACATTCCCGAGCGCGCCAGTGCCTACTTCGTGCACAGCTACGCCGCACCGCTGAACGCCCACACCGTGGCCGCCTGCGATCACGGTGGGCTGTTTACCGCGATGGTGGAGCAGGGCCGTTACTTCGGTGCCCAGTTCCATCCCGAGCGTTCTGGCGACACCGGTTCGCTGATGCTGCGTAATTTCCTTGAGGGCACTGCTGTATGAGCTTCACCGTTTACCCCGCATTGGATATCCGCGAAGGCCGCGTGGTGCGCCTGCGTCAGGGCGACTATGCGCAGGAGACCCACTACGGCGACGATCCGCTGCCGCGAGCACAGGCGTTTGAAGCGCAGGGCGCGAACTGGATGCATCTGGTGGACCTGGACGCGGCCCGCGCCGGCGGCTACACGCTGGCTCCGCTGCTCGGTGCGATCCGCGCCCACACCGGTTTGCAGGTGCAGACCGGCGGCGGCGTACGTAGCCGCGATGACGTGGCGCGCATTCTGGAGGCAGGTGCCAGCCGCGTGGTGGTCGGGTCGCTGGCAGTGCGCGAGCCGGAACAGGTGATCGGTTGGCTGGGCGAGTTCGGCCCGGAACGCATCACCATTGCGCTGGACGCACGCCAGGACGAGCAGGGCCTGTGGCAGTTGCCGGTGCACGGCTGGACCGAAAACGCCGGAGTTACCCTGGATGTGCTCGCCGACCGCTATGCGGCCGCTGGGCTGCGCCACCTGCTGTGCACCGACATCGCGCGCGACGGCATGCTGGCCGGCCCGAATCTGGAGCTCTACCGTCACCTCGCTGCACGTCTGCCCGGCGTGGCAGTGCAGGCTTCCGGCGGTGTACGTGACGTGGCCGACGTGGCCGCTGCACGTGCGGCCGGCTGTGCTGGTGCGGTACTGGGCAAGGCGCTGCTGGAACAGCGCATGGACCTGGGCGAGGCACTGGCATGTTGAGCCGGCGCATCATTCCCTGCCTGGACGTGCGCGATGGCCGCGTGGTCAAGGGCGTGCGCTTCCGCGACCACGTCGACATGGGCGACATCGCCGAACTGGCGCAGCGCTACCGCGACCAGGGCGCGGACGAACTGGTGTTCTATGACATCGGAGCCAGCCCGGAAGCGCGCTCGGTGGACGTGGCCTGGATCGAGCGCATCGCGCGCCTGATCGACATTCCGTTCTGCGTGGCCGGCGGCATCGACAGCGTTGAAACCGCGCGCCGGGTGCTGTTTGCCGGTGCCGACAAGATCTCCATCAACTCGCCGGCGCTGGGCCGGCCGGAGCTGATCACCGAACTGGCCGACGAATTCGGGGTGCAGTGTGTGGTGGTCGGCATCGACTCCGTGCGCGAGCCGGATGGCCAGTGGCGCGTGCGCCGCTTCACCGGCGATCCCAGCAAAACCCAGGCGGTACCGGTGCGTACCCTGGACTGGGTGCAGGAAGTACAACGCCGGGGTGCGGGCGAGATCGTGCTCAACTGCATGGACAGCGACGGCGTGCGCCGCGGTTACGACGTGGAGCAGCTGGCCCAGGCCCGTGCGGTCTGCCAGGTGCCGTTGATCGCCTCTGGCGGGGCTGGCGAGATGCAGCACTTTGCCGACGTGTTCGACCAGGCCGACGTGGACGGGGCGCTGGCCGCCAGCGTGTTCCACAGTGGGTCGATTGCCATTCCCGCGCTGAAGCAGTTCCTGCGCATGCAACAGATCGAGGTACGTGATGTCTATTGAAGTGCTGCCGTCCCGGCAGGCGCTGGAGCAGCTGGACTGGAGCAAGGGCGACGGCCTGCTGCCGGTGGTGGTGCAGGACGCCGATACGTTGGCCGTGCTGATGCTGGGCTATGCCAACGCCGAGTCGCTGGCGGCCACCCTGGCCAGCGGCCAGATGACCTTCTACAGCCGCAGCAAACAGCGCCTGTGGACCAAGGGCGAGTCGTCGGGCAACGTGCTCAGCGTGCTTGCGGTACGGGTGGACTGCGACAACGACACCCTGCTGGTCACCGCGCGCCCGGCCGGACCGACCTGCCACACCGGCGCGGAAAGCTGCTTCGAGCGTGCCCCGGGCAACTTCCTTGGGCGGCTGGACGCCTTGGTGCAGCGGCGCGAGCAGCAGCGCCCGGAGAAGAGCTACACCACGAGTCTGTTCGAAGCTGGCGTGCGCCGCATCGCCCAGAAGGTGGGCGAGGAAGGGGTGGAAACCGCGCTGGCCGGCGTGGTGCAGGACGACGCCGCGCTGCTGGGCGAGTCGGCCGACCTGCTGTTCCACCTGATTGTGCTGCTGCGCGCGCGCGGCCTTTCGCTGGACGACGCGGTCGCCGTGCTGCAGGAACGACACGCCCGCTGATGCGGCGGGCACGCATTTAACGTTGGTGAAACGCGGTCCGCGCGATGATGTGCGGCTTTACAATCGCCCCCTTCGATACGGACCGCTCCGATGACCTGCAAGACCGCCTGGCTGGCCTGTTTGCTGCTGATTTCCGCACCGGCCTGGGCCGCCAGCGAGGCCACCGTCACCGGCAAGGTCTACCAGGAGCGCGACGGCAAACCGGGCCGCGGCCCGACCGACCCGGCGCTGGCCGGCGTACAGATGTCCAACGGCGAAGTGATCGTGCGTACGGCGGCGGATGGCAGCTACAGCCTGCCGGTGCGTGATGGCCAGACGGTGTTCGTGATCAAGCCGGACGAGTTCCGCTTCCCGGCCCGCGCTGACGGCATGCCGGGCTTCTGGCGGCACTTCGCACCGCAGGGCTCGCCGAAGCTGAAGTACGACGGCATCGCGGCCACCGGCAGCAACACCCGCAACTGGGACTTCGCGCTGGAGCCGTTGAAGGACGCTGACGGCGCGCGCGACGGTTTCGACATGCTGGTGTTCACCGATTCGCAGACCGCCACCCGCCAGGAAGTGGGGTATTACCAGCGCGCCATCGTCGAACCGATCATCGGCAAGCACAAGGCGCGGCTGGGCACCACGCTGGGCGATATCGTCAACGACGACCTGAGCCTGTACCCGGAACTCAACAAAGCCACCGCGCAGTTGCAGGTGCCGTGGTTCCATGTGCCGGGCAACCACGACCTGGACTTCGATGCCCCCACCGACCAGCATTCGCTGGACAGCTGGCGCGCCGTGTACGGTCCCGACACCTATGCGGTGGAAGAGGGCGGGGCCAGCTTCGTGTTCCTGGACGACGTGGTGTACGACCCGAATGGCAAGCCGAAGTACATCGGCGGGCTGCGCCCGGATCAGTTCACCTTCCTGGCCAATTATCTGAAAGCCCTGCCGCGCGATCGCCTGCTGGTGCTGGGCATGCACATTCCGCTGTTCGACGCTGCGCCGGGCCGGGAGACCTTCCGTCACGCCGACCGCGCCAAGCTGTTCGCGCTGTTGAAGGACTTCCCGCATGTGCTGGTGCTCAGCGGGCACAGCCACACCCAGCAGCACTACTACCATGGTGCGGCCGAGGGCTGGCAGGGTGCCAAGCCGCTGCACGAGTACAACGTCGGCGCGGCCTGCGGGGCGTTCTGGTCGGGCGTGAAGGACAGCAACGGCATTCCCGACGCCACCATGAGCGACGGCACCCCGAACGGCTATGCGGTGCTGAGCGTGAAGCCGGCCGGCGAGTACGCGCTGCGCTACTACGTGGCGCGCGCGCCGGATGACTACCAGATTTCCCTGCATGCGCCGAAGGTGCTGCGCAAGGGCGCGTACCCGGCCTGGGGCGTGTATGCCAACGTGTTCATGGGCCAGGACGACACCGCCGTGGAGTACCGTGTGGACGGTGGCGCGTGGCAGCCGATGAAGCGCGTGGAGCAGCCGGACCCGCGTCTGCTGGTGGAAAACGTGGCCGACGACACCGCCGAGAAGCTGCGCGGCTTCGACCGCTCGCCCGAAGCCACCGCCTCGCCGCACCTGTGGCGCGGCGCGCTGCCGACCGACCTGGCCGCCGGCGAACACAAAGTGGAAGTGCGCGCCGCGCAGGCGGATGGCTCCACCGCGACTGCCAGCACTACGTACCGGCTGCAGGTGGCCAAGCCCTGACCTGCGGTGGACGATGTCGCCGCCCCGTAGAGCCGGGCTTGCCCGGCTGGGGACGGGCGACGCGGGTTGATCGGGCACCCGTTCGGTTCGTTCGATCCCCATACGCAACGGTACGGTGCGTATTGGTTTGCAAGCGACCATCGATCAACGAAAATCCCTTCAATGCATCATTTTCTTACCAAGGCCCGTGCGTGAGCGCTGCAACCCCGTTTCCCAATCCGGCGCTGCGTCGCTCTGCTCCTGCTGAAACCCTGATTGTGGCCGACGTCGGCGGCACCTATGCACGCGTGGCACTGGCCGACGTGGTCGCCGGCGCACCTCCACGCATCAGCGCGCTGCGCCGCTACGCCTGCGCCGAACACGCCAGCCTGGCCGCGATCCTGGCCGACTTCCGTGCCAGCCTGCCACAGGCTCCGAACGCCGCCGTGGTCGCCATTGCCGGTGTCCTGAAAGGCGACGATCTGGTCAACACCAATCTGCCATGGTCGGTATCGATGCAGGCCACCCGCCGCGACGCGCAGTTGTCCACACTGGAACTGATCAACGATTTCGAAGCGGTGGCCTACGCGATTCCGTTCGTCGATGCGCAAGCGCGTGTGTCGCTCACCCCGGACGCGCCGCAGGCCAACGCGTGGCCGGCGTTGGTGCTGGGCGCAGGCACCGGCCTTGGCGCGGCGCTGCGTTTCGAAGCAGGCTCACGCGCGGTGCTGGCCAGCGAGGCCGGGCACGCCGCGCTCGGTGCTGGCAATGCACTGGAACTGCAGATGCTGCAACAACTGCTGCAGCGATGGGAGCACGTGGACAACGAACGCGTGCTGTCCGGCACCGGTCTCATGAATCTGTACCCGGCACTGTGCGCGCTGCGCGGCGTGCGCGTGCAGTGGACCAGCCCGGAAGCGCTGATCAGCGCGGCGCTGGGTGGCGAAGACGCGCTGGCGGTGGAAACGCTGGAAGTGTTCTGCGGCTGGCTGGGCAGCCTGGCCGGCGATCTCGCGGTGAGCTTCGGCGCGCGCTCGGTGTATCTGGCCGGCGGCATTTCTGCGCACGTGGCCCGCTTCCTGCACGACGGCCGATTCCGCGACCGCTTCCTGGCCAAGGGCGTAATGCGTCCGGTGCTGGAGCAGGTGCCGGTATGGCGGGTGGAGCACGGCGAACTGGGCGTGCTCGGCGCGGCCGTGTGGTACGACGAACATCGCCGCGCAGCGGCCTGACAAAAAAAGACCCGGCCCTCCCGGGGTCGGCGCATGGCAACGGGAGAGGCAGCGCGTGACTGATCGCAGAACATTTCTTCAGGCCGGTGCGTTGGCCGCTGGCGTGGCCGCGTTTCCGCGCGTGCAGGCCAAGGCCAATGGCAGGGCCCGCGTCGTATCGACCTGGGATTTCGGCGTTGGGGCCAACCAGGCGGCGTGGAAGGTGCTGGGCAACGGCGGCAGCGCGCTGGACGCAGTGGAAGCCGGTGCGCGCTGGGCCGAGAGCGAGCTGTGCAATCCCACCGTGGGGCGTTGCGGCAATCCGGACCGCGACGGCGTGCTGAGTCTGGACGCCAGCATCATGAACGGCGACGGCAGCTGCGGTTCGGTGGCGGCGCTGGTGGACATCGCGCACCCGGTATCGGTTGCCCGCAAGGTGATGGAGCAGACCCCGCATGTGATGCTGGTGGGCGAGGGTGCACAGCAGTTCGCCATGCAGCAGGGCTTCAAACGCGGGAAGCTGCTCACGCCGGAAGCGGAAAAGGCCTGGCGCGAGTGGTTGAAGACCGCGCAGTACACGCCGGAAATCAATGCCGAGCGCCGCAGTCGACCGGGTGACAGCAGCAATCACGACACGTTGGGCATGCTGGCTGTGGACGCGCAGGGTCAACTGGCCGGTGCGTGCACCACCAGTGGCATGGCGTGGAAGCTGCACGGCCGCGTAGGCGACAGCCCGATCATTGGCGCGGGGTTGTACGTGGACAACGAAGTAGGCGCAGCCACCGCCTCGGGCGTTGGCGAAGAGATGATCCGCAACGCAGCCTCGTTCCTGATGGTGGAGCTGATGCGCCAGGGCCGCACCCCGGCGCAGGCCTGTCGCGAGGCGATTGCACGCGTAGTGCGTAAACGACCGGAAGCCAGCAAGACGCTGCAGGTGTGCTTCCTGGCACTGGGCAGGAATGGTGAAGTGGGGGCGTACGCCCTGCACCGGGGATTCGTGTACGCGGTGTGCGATGCCGAGCGCCAGGACGACCTTCGTGATGCGGCCTCGGTCTACACCACGGAGCAGACCTGAGCATGGGTTACGTGCTGGAAATCGCCTCCAACTCCGTGGCTTCAGCGCTGGCCGCGCAGCGGGGTGGAGCGGATCGCATCGAGCTGTTCGACAACCTGGCCGAGGGCGGCACCACGCCGTCGTTCGGCAGCATCGCGCTGGCGCGCGAGCAGCTGCAGATTCCGTTGTTCGTCTTGATCCGGCCGCGCCCGGGTGATTTCCATTACGACGCGCTGGAGCGCGAGTTGATGTTGCGTGACATCCAGCAGTGCAGGGCGCTGGGCTGCGACGGTGTGGTGATTGGCGCAATGGATGCGGAAGGCAACGTGGACGTTCCGTTGTGCCGTGAACTGGTGCAGGCCGCAGGGCCGATGCAGGTCACCTTCCATCGTGCGTTCGATGCGGCGCGGGATCTGTCGGCTGCGTTGGAGGACGTAATCTCGCTCGGCTGCCAGCGGGTGCTGAGTTCCGGAGGCCACGCCAGCGCGGAGGCCGGTGCGGGTGTGCTGGCAGCGTTGGTGAATCGGGCAGCGGGACGTATCAGCGTCATGGCCGGTGCGGGGATCACGCCCGGCAACATCGCGGCGGTGGCGAAGGCGACCGGTTGCAATGAATTGCACGCCTCGGCCAAGGGTACGCGGCGTTCCGACGTGCGATTCCAGAATCCGGCATTGGTTGGCTTGTCGCCCGACTGGGTCGCCACAGATGCCGATGAAGTCGCCGCCTTGCGCGCGGCATTGGCCTGACCTCCGCATTGGCATGGCCGGATTAACGGCGGTGTCGATTCGGGGTCATGCGTTACCGGATGTTGGGGATTTCACGGCGATCGTCTGTCGACCGATCCCACCGGGGCTACGTGCTCTTGATTTTCGATGGCCACCGACCATCTGTCGATGGCGGGTCGGGATGGGCTGGAGGGGGCATGAGCCGCATGGATGCGGCGACTGAGCTTACAAGGATGTACTTGCAGCGTCCCCCGGAACGCCCGTCCCGAGCCGCCAAACCACGGATGCCGTCAGCCGACGGTTGTTCGCACAAATCCAACAGACAAAAAAACGGCAGCCACCTGTACCAGCGCGGCTGCCGTGGAGGAACATCCCCCGCCGTGACGTGCGGCGGGGGTGGAACTCAGAACTTGTAGGTCGCGCCGAAGTACAGCTGGCGGCCGGTGTACAGGTTGGAGATCAGGCGGGCATCCGTGTCGTTGCCCAGGTGGATGCGCTGCTCCGACTTGGTGGCGTTCAGCACCGAGGCGGTGAAGGTCAGCGAGTCGGTGAAGTTGTACGCCACGTTCAGATCCAGCTGGTCGTACGGTTCGCTGTACTCGGTCATGCCGGCAGTCAGGCCACCCACGATTTCGCCACGGCGGTTGTACGAGGCACGGGCCAGGAACTTCTCGTTCTCGTAGAACACCGTCACGTTCGCCTGGTTCTTCGCGCTGCCGACCAGCGGCGAGGCACCCAGGTCCTGGCCGTCCAGCACGATCGAGGCCAGGTTGGTGTCGTTGTAGGTGTAATTCGCCTGCACGCCCAGACCGAAGTCGAAGGTGTACTGGCCGTACAGTTCCACGCCCTGCGACACGCCGTCACGGCCGTTTGCCTCGGTTTCGTAGTCCTGCACCGTCACCGTCTGGCCGCCCACTTCCATCTGCAGGTCACGCACCACCGGCACCGTGAAGTTGTTCACTTCCTTGCGGAACAGGCCAATACCCGCCACCGCCCCCGGCTTGAAGTACCACTCCAGGCCGATGTCGTACTGGTTGGCTTCGAACGGTTCCAGGTTCTTGTTGCTGCCATGGCCCGCCCAGCCTTCCTCCGGTGCACCACCGGCCACGCGGCGGTCGTTCACGTACTCGGCGCTGTAGTAGCTCAGTGCGCCCGGGGCCGCGATGCTGGTGTAGCTCGGACGTGCGATCACCTTCGAGGCCGCACCACGCAGCACCAGGTTGTCCGTGATGTCCCACGCGATGTTGAAGCTCGGCAGGAAGTCGGTGTAGGTCTTGTCCGAACCGATCAGCTCGAAAGTCTTCTCGCGTGCCAGGTTGTCCGGCAGACGCACGAAGCCGCTTTCACAGCCGTAGGTCGGGAACGCGGCCGCAGCCGGGTCGTCGCACGACATCGGCGCGCCCGAAGCGTTGTCCAGGAAGTAGTCGTTGAAGCGTTCGATCGAATCGCTCGACTGCGCGAACTGCTCGGTACGCACCATGCGCACACCCACGTTACCGCGCAGACGCTCGGTACGGAAGTTGACCTGGAAGTAGCCCGAGTAGATCTTCTCGTTGACGTTGTAGACGAAGTCTTCTTCGACCCGGTTGTGCGAACCGCCGTAGGTCTGGTTCAGATAGTTGATGTACGCCGGGTAGTTGATGCCCGGGAACACGTTCGCATCGAAGCCACCGCGGATGCCGCTGATCGGGTTGGACAGGAAGAAGCCCGGCTGGGCGATGCCTGCCGTGCTGTCACAGCCCGCCTGGTAGCGGTTGTTGTCATAGTCGGCCGGGTCGGTGCCCGGGCACACCCAGTAGGTGTTGCCGGTGTTGCGGTGGACCTTGCCGTCACGGTATTTCGCGCCGAACTGGATCGAATCCAGCCAGCCGGTTTCGAACAGCTTGGTGAAGTCAGCCTGGAAGTAGTTCTGCTCCACTTCGGTCTGCATCCAGGACGAATCGGTCGAGCCGGTGTCCACTTCGGCAATGCCGTTCATCAGCTGCTGCTGCAGGTCCGGCGAGAACGTCACCGACGGCGTGCCGGTCAGGTCCCACGCGGTGTAGCGGTTGCCGGCTTCCCACACGCCATCGACGCGGCGACGCGGCTTGGCCGACATGCGGAAGTTCATCGACGGGCCACCTTCCGACCAGGTACGGCCGCCGGTGAACGACGCCTTCCACAGCGGGCTGATGTCCCAGTCGATGCTCAGGTCGGCAGTCTGCGACAGCGCCTTTTCGCGGCTGTAACCACCGGTCAGCTGCGGGGTCGGCACGGTGCAGTCGTCCGGACCCCAGCCACCCGGGGCCATGCCGGCGGCAGCGGCCTGGTCTTCACTGCAGTAATAGGTCTTGCCGGCCTGCTTCTCGAACTGCGCGCCCGTGACGATGGTGCCGCTGGGGTCCATGGTCAGCCCATTGAGCAGGCGACCGCCAGCCCAGTTGCCGTCCTGGTTGTAGCGCGCCATGTTCCATTCCGGCACCTTCAGCATGTGCTGCTCGTAGTTTCCGTCCAGTTCGAAACGGAAGTAGTTCGCCGTCATGGTGAGGTTGTCGATCGGCTTGAACTGGAAGGTGAACTGGCCACCCTTGCGCTCACGCTCTTCTTCCTTCACCGCGAAGTTCACCGAGGTGGGCATGAAGAAGTCGGTGTAGCTGCCACCGTTCTGGTCGTTGAAGCCGGAGTTGCCCCACCAGTAGTTGACACCGCCCTGGGTGATGTCGCGGCCATGCACGTCACGCGCGATGGTATCCATGCCGTACCACTGGTAGTTCTCGGAGGTGACCTCCATGGTCCGGCTGGTGCGCTTCTGCTGGGTCACGCCGACCAGCACGCCGAAGCGCTCGTCCTGGCTGTGCCAGGAGTACAGCGCCGACGCCTGCGGATCCACGTCTTTGTGGGTGTCCGAGGAAGTGCCTTCCAGGGTTACGTAGCCGGAGTTGGATTCCATCTCCAGCGGGCGACGGGTGTGCAGAATCACCGTGCCGCCGATGCCACCTTCGTCGATGCGCGCTTCCGGCGACTTGAACAGCTCGGCGCTGGACAGCATGTTCGACGGCAGCAGGGTGTAGTTGAAGGAACGGCTGGCCTCGTCGTTGGTCTCCGAGGTGGCGATGTAGTTGCCGTTCAACTGGGTCAGGGTCAGGTCCGGGTCGAGGCCGCGCACGCTGACGCTCTTGCCTTCGCCGCCGTCACGGGTGATGACCACGCCCGGCACGCGCTGCAGCGAATCGGCGACGTTCTTGTCGGGGAACTTGCCCACGTCCTCGGCGGTGATCACTTCGACCACGGCGTTGGCGTCGCGCTTCTGCTGCAGGCTCTGCTCGATGGCGTAGCGGTAGCCGGTAACCTGGACGCTGTCCAGGGTGGTGGCGTCGGCGCTCTGGGCCGGGGCAGCGGCGGGGGCGGCCTGCTGGGCGAGGACGGCCGGCGCAAAGGCGGCGGTCAGGGCGAAGGTGATCGCTGCCGACAGGGCATGGCGACCGTGCTTACGGGACATCTGTTTCATTTCCACTCTCTCCCTCTCCTGGATCGAACTGGGGTGCTGGTACACGGATGTGATTGAATCGATCTAATCTTGTGTGCCGATTTCTCTGGGGTATCCGGGCTGCTCCCCCCAGCGCGCCACGGCCGCTGTATGACGGTTTAGAGTTGGATCGATCTAAACTGCCGACCGGGGAATTTTAAACATGGCTGAAACAAAAGCGCATGCTGCTCCGCAATAACTGAACAGGGAGACGGTCGTTCATGTTGCGGCGCAGAATGCATCGATCCAAACCGGCGTGGTTTACTCCGCCACTTAAATCGATCTAAATTCCCGCCAACGGGGATTTGCACGCCCATCGACCCACAGGAACCCACTGCATGCGCCGATTGCCGTCCCTTCGCCCCCTTCCTGCCCTGCGCCGCCCGCTGCTGGGGTTGGCCTGTCTGACCGTGCTGGGCTTCACCCCGATGCTGCAGGCCGCCCCGGCCGCGCTGGAGCGTGAGGTCAACACCTTCATTGGCAGCAAGGACGACGGCAACACCTTCCCGGGTGCCTCGGCCCCGTTCGGCCTGATCCAGGTCAGCCCGATCGGTGAGCACTACGCCGGCTGGCGCTATGACGACCCGAAGATCCGCGGTTTCGGCCACTCGTTCCTGTCCGGGGCCGGCTGCTGGGAGCAGGGCGGCCAGGTCTCGGTGCTGCCGGTGACCGGCAGCATCGGCCCGGGCGGCGATTTCGATACCGACAACGCCAAGAGCTTCGACCACAAGGCGTATGCCTCCAGCTACACCCATGAAGGCGAAGTAGGGCAGGCCGGCTATTACAAGGTGCGCCTGACCAGCTACGGCGGCATCGACGCCGAGGCCACCGCGCGCACCCGCGCCGCCGCCGAGCGTTACACCTTCCCGGCCGACCAGGCCGAAGGCCACGTGCTGGTCAACGTCGGCCAGGCCAATGAACGCCATTCGGTGATCGGCAGCGTCATCGACGTGGTCGGCGACCGTGTGGTGGAAGGCAAGCTGGTCACCAAGAGCTTCTGCGGCGGCCACCAGTACACCACCTGGTTCCGGATCGAGTTCGACCGCCCGTTCAAGGCGTTCGGCACCTGGGGTGAGGCCGGCGGTCTGCCCGGTGCGCGCCATGGCATGGAAGGTGAGCAGAAGCCGAGCGGTGCTTGGCTGAGTTTCGATACCTCCAAGGGCCGTGCGGTCACCGCCGTCAGCGCCATCTCGCACGTAGACGCGGAAGGCGCGCGTACCAACCTGCGCGAAGACGGCATGCAGAACGGCAAGCTGATCGGCTTCGAGCGCATGCGCAGCCTGGCCCAGCAGCAGTGGCGCAAGGAACTGAACACCGTGCGCGTGGACAGCAAGCACGCCGACGACCGCACCGTGCTGTACACCGCGCTGTACCACGCGCTGCTGCAGCCGCTGACCGGCAGCGATGCCGACGGCCGCTACCGCGGCTACGATGACCAGATCCACCGCGCCGACGGCTGGACCTACTACGAGTACTTCTCGCTGTGGGACACCTACCGCGCGCAGAACCAGTGGCTGGCGTTGACCCGTCCGGAGGTCACCCGCGACATCGGCCGCACCCTGCTGGCGATCAACGAACAGGGCGGCTGGCTGCCGCGCTGGGGCTACGCGAACTTTGAAACCAACATCATGACCGGCGACCCGGTCACCCCGTTCATGGCCGACCTGTGGCGCTTCGGCGCACTCAAGGGGCGTGAAGCCGAGGCCTACACCGCGCTGCGCCGCAACGCGTTCGAGCTGCCGCCGATGAACTCCCGCCATGCCGGCCGCTCCGGCAACCCGGGCTATGTGCAGAACGGCTTCGTCGCCTACGACCGTGCATTCCCCTCCAAGGGCATGGACGTCGACCCGCACCACGGCGGTTCGGCCACGCTGGAGTACGCCCTGGCCGACTGCGCGCTGGCACAGATGGCCGACGGCCTGGGCCACAGTGCCGATGCCGGCGTGCTGCGCGAGCGCGGCCGCAACTGGAACAAGGTATGGGATGCCTCGGTGCGCGATGAAGAGACCGGCATGAGCGGCTTCCCGCGTCCGCGCATGGACGACGGCAAGTGGTACGTGCCGGCCGACGGTCACTACAGCCCGCGTTCGCACCACGGCTTCCATGAAGGTACCGCCTGGCAGTACCAGTGGCTGGCCCAGCAGGACATGCCGGGCCTGGTCCAGGCCATGCACGGCCGCGAGCAGGCCGGCAAGCGCCTGGACGCCTTCTTCGCCTACGACGCGCTGCTGCAGTCGCCGCTGCAGGCTGCGCGCAAGGAATGGGTGGTGGGGCCGTACAGCTACTACAACCAGTACCGCTACAACCCGAACAACGAACCCGACCTGCACGCGCCGTGGATGTACACCCTGATCGGCCAGCCGTGGAAGACCGCCACGGTGGTACGCGCTGCGCAGCAGCTGTTCACCAACGCGCCCAATGGCGTCACCGGCAACGACGACCTGGGCACCATGTCGGCGTGGTACCTGTTCAGTGCGCTGGGCCTGTACCCGGCCGTGCCGGGCACCGGTGAGTTCCTGCTGCACACCCCGCGCTTCGCCAATGTGGAAGTGGACCTGGGCACCGGCCGTACGCTGAAGCTGCAGGCCCCGGGGGCCGAAGGCCGCACCCTGCAGTACATCCAGTCGGTGAAGGTCGACGGCCAGGACCAGGACAAGGTCTGGCTGGACTGGAACCGCCTGCAGCAGGGCGGCACCATCCGCTATGCGTTGGGCACGCAGGCCCCGGAAAGCGGGTGGGGCACCTCGACCGGGGCGCTGCCGGTGTCGTACTGCGCGACCCCGGGGGCGTCCCTGGAATGAGCGCGGCGTAGGCCGATGCGATCGTTTAGGCTTGCATCTCCCTTGACCCGCCCGATGCCACGATGAAAAAGGAACGTTCTACTGCCAGAGGGGCCGCCACGAAGGCATCGTCTTCGAAGGGGGCCGCTGCACCCACGTCTCGCGCAAGCGGGCGTGCGGTGACCGTGACCGACATTGCCGAGGCCATCGGGGTCTCGCGCGCGACCGTGTCGCTGGTGCTGCGTGGCAGCCCGCTGGTCAACGTGGACACCCGTGCGCGGGTTGAGGCCGAGCTGCGCAAGCAGCGCTACGTCTACAACCGCAGCGCAGCGAATCTGCGCCGTCGCACCTCCAGCAGCGTGGCGCTGGTGATCAACGACCTGTCCAACCCGTTCTTCGCCGAATTCGCTTCCGGCGTGGACGAGGCGCTCGGCGCGAAGGGCTACGTGACTCTGCTGGGCAGCACCGGCGAGTCGCCGCAGCGCCAGCAGGCGGTGGTATCCACGCTGATGGAACACACCCCGGCCGGGTTGATCCTGTCGCCGGCCGAGGGCACCGACGCCACCGAGCTGCGTCAGGCGCTGGGCTTCAATGCCAACGTGCTGCTGTTCAACCGCGAGCTGAAAGGCGGGGACTGGGACTTCCTGACCCTGGACAACCAGCAGGGGGCCTACCTGGCCACGAAGCACCTGATTGAACGGGGGCATCGCCGGATTGCCTTCTTCGGTGGCCATGCCGACTCCAGCTCCTGCCATCAGCGCCGTGCCGGCTACAAGCAGGCGCTGGGCGAGGCCGGGCTGCAGGTACCGCCGCAGTGGATGATCGAATCCGCGCCCAACCGGCTGGAAGCGGCCGCACGCACCGGCGAACTGTTCGCCGAGGGCGCGCAGCCGACCGCGGCGGTCTGCTACAACGACACCGTGGCCCTTGGCCTGATGCTGGGCCTTGCTTCACGTGGCGTACGCCCCGGCACCGAGTTCGCGGTGACCGGCTTCGATGACATTTCCGAAGCAGCGGTGGCCCTGCCGCCGTTGACCACCCTGACCGTGAATCCGCGCGAGCGGGGCCGGCAGGCCGCCGAGCTGCTGCTGCACCGGCTCGACAACCCCACCGCACCGCCACAGCGCACCGTGGCTCCGGTGCAGCTTCGCATCCGCGACAGCAGCGGCACCGCCGCCTGACATCGCATCCCTTTCATCTGCCCGTACCCTGAGACGCGTCCCGCATGCCCATCTCTCCAACGCCCCGACTGCCCACTTCGTCTTCGTCCGCGCCCGTGGTCAACACGCGCGTCGCGCTGGCCGTGGCCACCACGATCTTCTTCATGTGGGGCTTCCTGACCTGCCTCAACGACATTCTGATTCCGCATCTGAAGGCGGTGTTCGAACTGAACTACGCGCGCGCGATGCTGGTGCAGTTCACCTTCTTCGGTGCGTACTTCCTGATGTCGCTGCCGGCGGGTCGGCTGGTGGCGCACCTGGGCTACAAGAAGGGCATCGTGGCCGGTCTGGCCATCGCGGCCGTCGGCGCGCTCGGCTTCTGGCCGGCCGCCGAACTGCGCGTGTATGAAGCGTTCCTCGGCGCGCTGTTCGTGCTGGCCACCGGCATCACCGTGCTGCAGGTGGCGGCCAATCCGTATGTGGCGCTGCTGGGGCCGGAAAAGACCGCGTCCAGCCGCCTGACCCTGGCCCAGGCGCTGAACTCGCTGGGCACCGCGATCGCGCCGATCTTCGGCGGCCTGCTGATTCTGGGCAACACCGTGAAGAGCGCCGATGAGCTGGCCGCGCTGAGCGCCGCCGAACAGCTGGCCTACCGCACCCAGGAAGCCCAGTCGGTGCAGGGCCCTTACGTGGGTCTGGCGATCGCGCTGGCGCTGCTGGCGGTGTTCGTCTATCTGTTCCGCCTGCCGGCGTTGAATGAAACCACCGAGCAGGCCGACCCGGTCAAGCACACCCTGATGGATGCGCTGCGCCATCGCCATGTGCTGTTCGGCGTGCTGGGTATCTTCTTCTACGTGGGCGCGGAAGTGTCGATCGGCAGCTTCCTGGTCAATTACCTGTCGATGCCGAACATCGGTGGCTTCAGCGAACAACAGGCCACCGGCTTTGTCGCCCTGTACTGGACCATGGCCATGTTCGGTCGCTTCGCCGGCTCGGCGATCATGTTCATGTTCTCACCGCGCATGCTGCTGACGATCTTCGCCACCGCCAACGTAGCGCTGCTGGCGCTGACCATGAGCACCGAAGGCCATGTCGCGGTGTACTCGGTGGTCGCCATCGGTCTGTTCAACTCGATCATGTTCCCGACCATCTTCGCGCTCAGCATTGAACGCCTCGGTCCGTTGACCAACAAGGCTTCGAGCCTGTTGATCATGGCCATTGTCGGCGGCGCGATCGTGCCGTTCCTGCAGGGCCTGCTGGCCGACCGCATCGGCCTGCATCTGTCCTTCATCCTGCCGTTGCTGTGCTACGGCTACATCCTGTTCTATGGCATGTGGGGCTCGCGCCCGCGTGCTGGTTTCAGCCAGGGGGGCTGAGCGCGTCATGACCAAGATTGTGTGTTTCGGCGAAATTTTGATCGATCTACTTGCGCAGCCACCGGCCACGCCGGATACCCCGCGCGCGTTCCTGCAGTACGCCGGCGGCGCGCCGGCGAACGTTGCCGTGGCCGCCGCCAAACTGGGTGCGGACACCCATTTTGCCGGCATGCTCGGCCAGGACATGTTCGGTGACTTCCTGGCGCAGAGCCTGAGCGACGCCGGCGTGGCTACCGACTGCATCGTGCGCACCGACCAGGCCAAGACCGCGCTGGCGTTCGTGGCGCTGGACGCGCAGGGCGAGCGCAGCTTCAGCTTCTACCGGCCGCCGGCCGCGGACCTGCTGTTCCGCGCCGAGCACTTCCAGCCGGCGTGCTTTGAAGGCACGCGCACCTTCCATGTGTGCTCCAACAGCCTGACCGAGGCCGAGATCGCCGAGGCCACGCTGCAGGGCATGCAGCGCGCCCGCGCTGCCGGTGCCCTGGTCAGCCTGGACCTCAACCTCCGTCCCTCGCTGTGGCCGGCCGAGGTCGACCCGACCCCACGCCTGTGGGAGGCACTGAAGCTGGCCGAGCTGGTCAAGCTGTCGCGCGAGGAGCTCGACTATCTGGCGGCACCGCTCGGCATCGACGGTGGCGATGCGGTGATCCAGCGTCTGCTGGGTGCCAACGCGCAGGCCGTGGTGGTCACTGACGGGGCCGCGCCGATGCGCTGGTTCACCCGCCATGACCAGGGCACGGTGACCGGCTTCCAGGTGCCGACGGTGGACAGCACGGCCGCTGGCGACGCCTTCGTGGCTGGCCTGCTGTTCGCACTCGGCGAGCGCGGGGCTGATGGCAGTGCCTTCGCCGCGTTCTGCCGTGACGCGGCCGGTCTGCGCGAGGCGATTCGTTTCGGGGCCGCCGTGGGCGCTCTCGCGGTCACCCGCAAGGGCGCGTTCGCCGCCATGCCCAGCCTGGCCGAAGTGACACAACTGCTGCAGCAACAACAGGACACCGCCGCATGACCCCGCATGTTCCGCCCCAGCCTGATTTCCGTTCGCCCGAGTTCCTGCGTGCGCATATCGCGCAGACCATGGCGTTCTACCAGCCGCACGAGATCGACCCCAACGGCGGCTTCTTCCACTACTACCGTGACGACGGCAGCGTGTACGACGCCAGCCACCGCCACCTGGTCAGCAGTACCCGTTTCGTGTTCAACCACGCCATGGCGTACCGCGAGTTCGGCAAGCCGGAAGACCTGAAGGCGGTGGAACACGGCATCGCCTTCCTGCGTGACGTGCACCGCAACCCGGTCACCGGCGGCTACGCCTGGACGCTGCGCGACGGCGTGGTCGAAGATGCCACCAACCACTGCTACGGCGTGGCCTTCGTGCTGCTGGCTTACAGCTGCGCACTGAAGGCCGGCATCGGCGAAGCCCGGCAGTGGATGGACGAAACCTGGCAACTGCTGGAAGCGCGTTTCTGGGAGCCGGAGTTCGGCCTGTACAAGGACGAAGCCGACGCCGACTGGAATTTCAGCGACTACCGTGGCCAGAACGCCAACATGCACATGTGTGAGGCGATGCTGGCGGCGTTCGAGGCCAGCGGCGAACAGCGCTACCTGCAGCGTGCGCTGCTGCTGGCCGACCACATGACCCGCCGTCAGGCCGCGCAGGGCGAGGGTCTGGTGTGGGAGCACTACGACACCCAGTGGAAGATCGACTGGAACTACAACCTCGACAACCCCAAGCACCTGTTCCGTCCGTGGGGCTTCCAGCCCGGTCACCAGACCGAGTGGGCGAAGCTGTTGCTGATCCTGGATCGTCACGTGCAGGCCGACTGGCTGGTACCGACCGCGCGTCATCTGTTCGACGTGGCCGTGGAACGCAGCTGGGATGCCGAACGCGGTGGCCTGTACTACGGCTTCGCGCCGGATGGCAGCGTGTGCGACGACGACAAGTACTTCTGGGTGCAGGCCGAGTCGCTGGCCACCGCGGCGCTGCTGGCCAAGCGCACCGGTGAAGCGGTGTACTGGGAGTGGTACGACAAGCTGTGGGCGTATGCCTGGCAGCACATGATCGACCACCAGTACGGCGCGTGGTACCGCATCCTGGATGCGGACAACCGCAAGTACAGCGATGAGAAGAGCCCGGCCGGCAAAACCGATTACCACACCATGGGCGCCTGCCACGAAGTGTTGAACGTGGTGCGTTGACTGGGGAATGGGAAACAACCGTAGAGCCACGCCCTGCGTGGCTTCGCGGAAATGATCGGCCGTAGAGACGCGCCATGCGCGTCTGCGCGGTGCCGGGGTGGGTCGAAGCCACGCAGGGCGTGGCTCTACAGGAGGATGTATGCGGCGATTGGGCGTTCTGCTTCTCACTCTGCTTTGGGCGCTGCCAGCCGCAGCCACCCCGCTGTCAGCCCAATGGTCCTTCCGCCTGCTCCCAGGCAACGCCCAGGCAAGCGCCCACCCTGAAGTCACCCAATGGCGCAGTGCCCAGATCCCAGGTTCGGTCCACACCGACCTGCTCGCACACGAGTTGATACCCAACCCCTACGCAGGCGCACCCGAAGCCGGCCTGCAATGGATCGGGCTGGCCGACTGGGAATACCAGGCCCGCTTCGACGTCGACGCCGCCACGCTGGCCCGCAAACACGCCGAACTGACGTTCGAGGGCCTGGACACCTTTGCCGAGGTCACCCTCAACGACCGCCCGCTGTTGAAAGCCAACAACAGCCACCGCAGCTGGCGCGCCCGCGTCGATGGTCGCCTGAAGGCGCACGACAACACCCTGCGCATCGTGTTCCGTTCACCGATCACCACGCTGCTGCCCCGCGTGCAGGCGATGCCGCACAAGATCGCCGGCAACTATCCGTCTCCCTACGGCGATGAACCCAAGGACGCGATGGTCGGCAACTTTGTGCGCAAGCCCGGTTATCACTTCGGCTGGGACTGGGGCCCGCGTTACGTGACGGCGGGTATCTGGCGTCCGGTCACGCTGGACAGCTGGGACGTGCAGCGCATCACCGATGTGGCGGTGCAGACGCAGGCGCTGAGTGAGCAGCGCGCCGAGCTGCAGGTGGACGTGGAAGTGGAGCGAGCTGCGGCCGGCACCGCCCAGGTACAGGTGACCCTGATCGACCCGGATGGCAGCGTCGCCGCCACCGTCGAACAGGAGGCCAGCCTGCGCAAGGGCAGGCAGGTGGTTTCCGTACCCGTGCAGGTGGCCAACCCGCGTCGCTGGTGGCCGGTGGGCTACGGCGAACAGGCGCGTTACACCGTACGCACGGTGGTCGACGCCGGCAAGCAGGGCAGGGTGGAGCAGCAACTGCGCACCGGCCTGCGCACGGTGGAGTTGCGCCGCGAGGTCGACCGCGATGGCGGCCAGGGCTTCGCCTTCGTCATCAACGGCGTGCCGATCTTCGCCAAGGGCGCGAACGTGATTCCGTTCGACGCGTTCCCGGCCCGGGTGGACGCCGCACGTCTGCGCCGCGACCTCACCGCTGCACGCGACGCCAACATGAACATGGTGCGCAACTGGGGCGGTGGCTACTACGAGGATTCCACCTTCTTCGACATCGCCGACGAGCTCGGCCTTCTGGTCTGGCAGGACTTCATGTTCGGCGGCGGCATGCAGCCCGGCTACGACCCCGCGTTCCGCCAGAATGTGGTGGCCGAAGCACGCGACAACGTGCGCCGGCTGCGCCGCCACCCGAGCATCGTGCTGTGGTGTGGCAACAACGAAGAAGAGACCGCGTGGAAGGATTGGGGCCACGGCCGCGATTTGACCGCGGCCGACCCGGTGTTCGCGAAGAAGGTGTGGCAGGGCTATGTGGATCTGTTCGGCCACGACCTGCGCCAGGTGGTCAGCGAGCACGGTTTGGGCGTGCCGTACTGGTCGAGCTCGCCGAGCAACGACCTGGACGAGAAAGCCAACGACTCCACCCGTGGCGACAAGCACTACTGGCAGGTGTGGGGCAATCCGGCGCTGCCGGTGCAGGCGTATCTGCGCGAGACCCCGCGTTTCATGTCCGAGTACGGCCTGCAGGCGTGGCCGTCGCTGCGCACGCTGCAGGGGATCATTCCCGCCGACCAGCAACAGGTGGACAGCCCGGTGGTGAAGGCGCACCAGAAGTTCATGGCGGGCGAGGGCAATCAGCGCCTGCTGCAGTACATCGAGCGTGAGTTCGGCACACCGCGCAATTTCGATGACTTCGTCTACCTGAGCCAGGTGACCCAGGCCGAAGGCATTGCCCTGGCCGCGCTGCATCACCGCGCCTCACGCCCGTACACCATGGGCTCGCTGTACTGGCAGCTCAACGATGTGTGGCCGGGCGCGTCGTGGTCGAGTGTCGATCACGACGGTCGCTGGAAAGCGCTGCATTTCCATGCCAAGCGCTTCTTCGCCGGGCATGCCGTTGCCGCGCTGCGCGACGAAGGTGTGACCCGGGTCAGTCTGCTTAACGACCGTGCCGAGCCGCTGCGCGGGGCGTGGCGGTTGCGGGTGATGGATGTGGATGGCCGCGTGCGTAGTGATGAGCGCAAGGCGGTGACGGTGCCGCCGTTGGCTGCGTTGGAGGTCGGGCGGTTCACCGATGCGCAGCTGCTGGGCAAAGCGGATCCGAGGCGCACCGTGGCCGTGGCGGAGCTGCTGGACGGCGAGCAGGTGGTATCGCGGCAGGTGGTGTATTTCGCTGCGGCCAAGGACATGCGTCTGCCGCAGGCAAAGATCGTCAGTCGCTGGGTCCGCGAGGGTGATGACAGCGTGCTGGAGCTGCGCTCTGCGCAGCTGGCGCGGGGGGTGTGGGTGGAATTTGACGGGTTTGATGCCGTACTGGACGACAACGCGCTGGACCTGGTGCCGGGGGAACCGGTGCGGATCCGGGTGAAGGCGGATCAGAGTGCCAAGGCGTTGGCCGACGCGTTGCGGGTGCGGAGCGTGGCCGAGGCAATGGGCCGGTAATCGAACGCGGCCCGGGATGGTCGTGGACACGCATGGCGTGTCCCTACATCGATGCCGCGTAGGGACGCGCCATGCGCGTCCGCCGCGCTGCTGGAATTACAACGTGATCTGCTGGAAATTCTCGACCCGGTCGTGGCCGTGCGTTGCCTCACCTGTGCGCGGCAGCGGGTAATCCTGCAGGCGGTCCAGCAGACGCGTCTGCAGCCCGGCCTCTCGCGCCGCATCCAGCTCTTCCACCACGTCCGACAGGAACACGATCTCCCCGGCCGGCACGCCTATCGCCTGCACGATGTTGCGGTAGCTGTCGGCCTCGCGCTTGCCGCCGATCTCCGTGTCGAACCAGCCCGACACCAGCGCGGTCAGGTCGCCGGCTTCGCTGAAACCGAAGAACTGCTTCTGCGCCGGCACCGAGCCGGACGAGTACACGTACAGGGCCTTGCCCTGTGCGTGCCAGCCCTTCAGCACCGCAGCGACTTCCGGATAGAAGTGCGCCTGGTAGTCGCCGCGCTCGTAGCCGCTCTTCCAGATCATGCCCTGCAGCGCCTTCAGCGCGGTGTGCTTGCGGTCCTGGTCGATCCAGCCCTGCAGGGTTTCCACCACGAGTGCGTCCTGGCAGGCACCGCCGATCTCGGCGGCCACCGCGTCCAGCCAGCGGCGCACTTCAGGCTCCTGCCCATGCGCGGCAACGAATGCCGGCAGCGCCTTGCGCGCATACGGGAACAGCACGTTCTTGACGAACGAGATGCTGCTGGTGGTGCCTTCGATATCGGTCAATACAACGCGGGGCGACTGCGACATGGATCAGGAAGCCTGGGTAGGAATGTAACGGGGGAATTTCTGCGCGATATCGGTGCCGGTGAAGTGACCGACCCAGCCGTCCGGCTCGGTGAAGAAGCGGATCGCGACAAAACTCGGCTCTTCGCCCATGTCGAACCAGTGCGTGGTGCTGTCCGGCACGGCGATCAGGTCGTCCTTCACGCACTCGATCTCGTACACCTTGTCACCCACGTGCAGGGTGAACAGGCCGGAGCCGGCAACGAAGAAGCGCACCTCGTCTTCCTTGTGGAAGTGTTCGTCGAGGAACTTCTTGCGCAGTTCCGCACGGTTGGGGTTGTCCGGGGCGATCGAGGCCACGTCCACGCTCTTGAAGCCACGTTCGGCGACCAGCCGGTCAATGTCGCTGCGATAGGCCGCGAACACCTCGTCCTGGCTGGCACCGGGGGCCACTTCATGGGCCGCCTGCCAGCGCTCGAAGGTCACGCCGATTTTCTTAAGTTCATCGGCAATCACGGCACCGTCCTGGGTATCCAGCAACGGGGCCTCGGGGGCGGTGTCATTGAAGATGCGCAGTCGGCTCATGGCGGCAGCTTGAACGTGGGAACGGGGGTCTTAAAGGGTAGCAGCCGCAGCCCGCGGTTGGGGGCGCGGCGTAATGACGCGGGGGAAGCAGCACATTGCCCGTATTCATGATGCAACGTAGAGCCGGGCTTGCCCGGCTGATTTAAACGGCAGCCGGGCAAGCCCGGCTCTACACGGGCGTTCAGAGCCCGCGCAGCTTCCTGAGCTCCAGCTCGCAATGGAACAGGAACTCAAACGCTTCCAGGTGCCGGCGCGCCTCGGCCATGTCCCGGCCCCAGGCATACAGCCCGTGGCCATCAATCAGATACCCCCACAGGCACTGCTGGTCGAGCAGGGCATCGACCTGTGCGGAGAGCACGTTCATGTCCTGGGTATTGGCAAACACCGGCACTTCAATCGCCATTTCGTGCGTGCTGTTGCCATGGAAGGCCTTCAGCAGCTCGTAGCCTTCCAGCCGGATATGCCCCTGCGCCGCATACAGGCGCGAGGCCACGGTCTGCACCGGGGAATGCGTATGCAGCACACAGCCTACTTCCGGGAAGCGGCGGTACAGCTGGGTGTGCAGCAGGGTCTCCGCCGACGGCCGCAGCGGCCGACCCACGGCCTGGCCATCGAAGTCCACGACCATGATGTCGTCTTCGATCAGCCGGCCCTTGTCCTTGCCGGACACGGTAATGGCCGCATGCTGGTCATCCAGCCGGTGCGAGAAATTGCTGCTGGTCGCCGGCGTCCAGCCGGCCTGGGCCAGCTCACGCACGTTGTCGATCAGGATCTGGGCAAGCTGGCTGAGGCGGGTGGTGTCGTAGGGGGTGTTCATGGGGGTGATTTTAACTGGCTTTCGGTTGTTTGGTCGCGAAGAGCCGGGTTCCTGGGGGAGTCCGGTCGGGGTGGGGTTTGCGGGGGACGCTGCAAGTACGTCCATGTAAGCTTTGTCGCCGCATCCATGCGGCTCAAACCCCCGCAAACCCCACCCCGACCGGCCTTCGACAGAATTCTGCGTGTGCCAGCACTTGGGGGGAGGGGAGAAAAAGCAGAGCCGGCCAGTGGCCGGCTCCAAGGCATGACGACCAACGGTCGTCATCTACCAGCGGCACGGGCGCCGCTTTTGCTTTTCGGCTCCGTCACCGACGCACTGTCGAGGGTGGGTCGGGATGGGCTGGAGGGGGCGTGAATCAACGCCCGCGCAGGCGGCTGTGGCGGAAGCCGTACAGGAAGTAGATCGCAAACCCGATCACCGTCCAGCCAATCATCAACATCCAGTTGTGCATCGTCATCGCCGACAGCAGCGCCAGGCAGCTCAGCACCCCCAGGCTGCACACCAGCCACGCCGCCGGAATCCGGAACGGACGCGGCAGGTCCGGCTGGGTGCGGCGCAGGATCAGCACGCCCGCGCACACCGCTGCGAACGCGATCAGCGTGCCCATCGAGGTCAACTCACCCAGCACGTCCAGCGGGAACAATGCCGCCAGCAGCGCAATGCCAATGCCGGTGATCACCGTATTGATGTGCGGCGTGCGGTAGGTCGGATGGATCTTGGTGAACACCGGCGGCAGCAGGCCGTCACGGCCCATGATCATGAAGATGCGCGGCTGCGCGATCACCATCACCAGCACCACGGACGACAAGCCGATCAGCGCGCCTATCTCCACCACCACCCGCAACCAGCCCAGCTGCGGATGCGCGGCCACCGCCGTCACCACCGGCTCGTCGGTGCCCAGCAGGTTGTACGGCACCAGGCCGGTCATCACCGCAGCCATCGCGATGTACAGCACCGTGCAGATCACCAGCGACAGCATCATGCCGATCGGCATGTCACGCTGCGGCCGGTGCGATTCCTGCGCCGCCACCGACACCGCCTCGAACCCGATGTAGGCGAAGAACACCATCGCCGCACCGCGCAGCACGCCTTCCATGCCGTACTTGCCCGGGCCTTGGTTCTCCGGAATGAACGGGGTCCAGTTGGCCGGGTCCACATACTTCCAGCCCACCACGATCACCAGAATGATCAGGCCGGTCTTCAAGACCACCATCGCCATGTTCATCGCCGAGGATTTGCTGATGCCCACGTAGCACAGCCAGGTCAGCAGCAGCACCAGGATGGCGGCTGGAATGTTGGCAATCGCGCCGGTCGGACGCAGTTGCCCGTCCAGCGGCGCGCTGACCAGTGCGGCCGGTAGATGGATGTCGAAATGGCTCAGCAGGCTCAGGAAGTAGCCGGTCCAGCTGACCGCCACCGCAGAGGCCGAGACCCCGTACTCCAGCACCAGCATCCAGCCGATGAACCAGGCCGAGAGCTCGCCGAAGGTGGCATAGGTGTAGGTGTAGGCACTGCCCGACACCGGGACCATCGAGGCGAACTCGGCGTAGGCCAGCGCGCAGAAGGCGCAGCAGATCGCCGCCAGCACGAACGACAGCATGATCGCCGGGCCGGCATGGTTGGCCGCGGCCTGACCGGTGATCACGAAGATGCCGCCGCCGATCACCGCGCCGATGCCCAGCGCAGTCAGGCCCCAGGGGCCCAGATGGCGCTTCAGGCTCAGCCCGTTGGCGTCTTCATGGGCGGCATGCGGGTGCTTGGTGGCCCACAGTTGTTTGAGCATGTGTTTGGGTCTTTTCGGGTGAAAACGAACGGGCCGGCAGTGGGCCGGCCCGTTGCGGAATTATGACTGCTTGGCGAGCTTGCTGTTGCGGATGCCGTAGCCGAAATAAATCAGCAGGCCCAACACCGTCCAGCCCACGAACAGGTGCCAGTGCACCACGAACGCCTGCCAGAACAGGAACAGACAGGTCAGCGCGCCGAGCGGGGCGATCAGCCATACCGCCGGGACCCGGAACGGGCGCTCGAGCTCCGGACGGGTCCGGCGCAGCACCAGGATGCCGATGCAGACCGTGGCGAACGCCAGCAGCGTACCCATCGAGACCAGTTCGCCCAGCACGTTCAGCGGCACCAGCCCGGCCAGTGCGGCGGCGATCACGCCGACCACGATGGTGGCCCAGTACGGCGTACGGAAGCGGGCGTGGACCTTGCCAAACACCTTCGGCAGCAGGCCGTCGCGGGAGATCGTGTAGGCGATGCGGGTCTGGCCCATCATCATCACCAGCACCACCGAAGAGAGGCCGGCGATGGCACCGATCTCCACGAAGGTCTTCAGCCAGCTCAGGGTCGGGTAGGGCTCCAGCGCGGTGGCCACCGGCTTGTCGGTGCCCAGCAGGTGGTACGGCATCATGCCGGTCAGCACCGCGCAGACGATGATGTAGACCACGGTGCATACGGCCAGCGAGCCGAGCAGGCCGATCGGCATGTTGCGCTGCGGGTTCTTGGTTTCACCGGCGGCGGTGGAGACCGCGTCGAAGCCGATGTAGGCGAAGAACACGATGGTGGCCGCACGGAACACGCCGCTCCAGCCGAACTCACCGTCCACGCCGGTGTTATCCGGAATGAAGGGGGTCCAGTTGGCCGGGTCGATATGCGCGGCACCTACGCCGATGAACAGGCAGATCACCGTGACCTTGATCGCCACGATGATCGCGTTGACGAACGCCGACTGGGTCACGCCCACGTACAGCAGGCCCGATACCGCCGCCACGATCAGCACCGCCGGCAGGTTGAAAAGCTTGCCGGAGGAGACAAACTCCTGCCCGGTCCAGGCAATGGGCGCGGCGCTGAGCGCGTCCGGGAACGGCATGTGCAGGGTGGTGGTGATGAAGCTGATCAGGTACGCCGACCAGCCCACCGCGACCGAGGCCGAGGCGAACAAATACTCCAGTACCAGGCACCAGCCGATGAACCAGGCCATGCCTTCGCCGAGCGTGGCATACGAGTAGGAGTAGGCGCTGCCGGAGACCGGCATCATCGCCGCGAACTCGGCGTAGCACAGGCCGGCCAGAGCACAGGCGAAGCCGGCGATCACGAACGACAGCATGACGGCGGGGCCGGCATGGTTGGCTGCAGCCTGACCGGTCAGCACGAAGATACCCGCGCCAATCACCGCGCCGATGCCCAGCAGGATGAGGTGTCTCGCGGTGAGGGTCCGTTTCAGTGTGGCTTCGCCATCCAGGCTGCCTTCGATCGGCTCACCGGCATCGACGTGCCCGGCCGGTGCCACCGGTTTGACCCTCAACAGAGACTTCAGCATGCAGTGCTTCCCGTAACGCGAGGCCAGGCCCCGCTGAATGGAATGAGCGGGGCGCGATACATTGCCGCGCCCCCTTGATTGGGGTGGTGCCGCCCCAGCGGACGGCCCGCTGTACCTTAGCCAAAGCTGAAGCCTGCGCACAAGCGCAAATGCAGCATCGGCGGCGATAATGGGTCAAATCCGCCTTCGCCCCCCGATTCCATGTCGCTGAACTCTGAATCCCTTGTAGGACAAGACGCCGCTCTGCGTGCGCAATTGGCGGATTACGCCCGCCGGCACCCCGAACACGCCGCACTGGCTGACGAATTCAGCACACTTCTGGACGATGCCGAGAATCCGTTCCTGCGCAGCCGGCTGGCCGGGCATTTCACCGGCAGTGCCTGGCTGGTCAGCGCCGACGGTGAGCGCATCCTGCTGACCCATCACCGCAAGCTCGACCGCTGGCTGCAACTGGGTGGGCATGCCGACGGCGAGCGCGACCTGGCCAAGGTGGCGCTGACGGAGGCGGAGGAGGAATCCGGCCTGGGCGGGTTGGTGCTGGAGGACGGGGTGCTGTTCGACATCGACAAGCACTGGATTCCCGAGCGCAAGGACGTGCCGGGGCATTGGCATTACGACGCCCGCTACGTGGTGCGGGCGCTGGGCAGCGAGGCGTTCGTGGTCAGCGAGGAGTCGCTGGCACTGGCCTGGCGCACGGTGGCCGAGGTGGCGGCGGAGGCGATTGCGACCCCGGATGGGGATCAGTCGTTGCCGCGCATGGCGAAACGGTGGTTGGCGCGGTAGGTCACGACCGTTGGTCGTGACGATCAATACAAAACGCGCGTCCGCAGCGTGCCCGGAATCGCCGCCAGCTCCTCGCGCACGCCCGCGGCCTGCTCCTCGCTGGCGGTGATGTCGATCACCACATAACCCACCTTGGGGTCGGTACGAAGAAACTGGCCGTCGATGTTGACGTTGTGACGCGAGAAGATCTCGTTGACCTTGGACAGCACGCCCGGCACGTTCTGGTGGATATGCAGCAGGCGCAGGCTGTCGGCGTGCTCCGGCAGGGTCACTTCCGGGAAGTTGACCGCCGACAGGGTGCTGCCGTTGTCGCTGTAGCGCACCAGCTTGGCCGCCACTTCCACGCCGATGTTGTCCTGCGCCTCCAGCGTGCTGCCGCCGACGTGCGGGGTCAGAATGACGTTGTCATGCGCGGTCAGCGGCGAGACGAAGGCGTCGCCATTGCCCTTCGGCTCGACCGGGAACACGTCCAGTGCCGCGCCGCCGATATGGCCCGAATGCAGCGCTGCATCCAGCGCATCGATATCGACCACGGTGCCGCGTGCGGCGTTGATCAGGTGCGCGCCGGGGCGCATCTTCGCCAGCTGCGGGGCACCGATCATCCACTGCGTGGCGGCGGTTTCCGGCACGTGCACGGTGACGATGTCGGCGCGGGCCAGCAGGTCGTCCAGATCGATCGCAGCGCGCGCATTGCCCAGCGACAACTTGGTTTCAATATCGTGGAAGATCACCTGCATGCCCATGGCTTCGGCCATCACGCCAACCTGGGTGCCGATATGGCCGTAGCCGACGATGCCCAGGGTCTTGCCGCGCACCTCATGGCTGCCTGCGGCCGACTTCGACCAGCCGCCGCGATGGCATTCGGCGTTCTTCTGCGGAATGCCACGGGTCAGCATGATCGCTTCGGCAATGACCAGTTCGGCCACGCTGCGGGTGTTGGAGTAGGGCGCGTTGAACACTGGAATGCCGGCCTGTTCCGCCGCTTCCAGGTCGACCTGGTTGGTGCCGATGCAGAAGCAGCCCACGGCCATCAGACGTTTCGCATGCGCAAGCACGTCAGCGCTGAGCTGGGTGCGCGAACGGATGCCGACGATATGCGCCTCGGCGATGCGCGCCTTCAGCTCCTCGTCCGGCAGCGCCTTGCTGTGCACCTCGATCTGCGAATAGCCGGCAGCGCTGAACACGTCGATGGCGGTCTGGCTGACCCCCTCGAGCAACAGCACACGGATATCCTGCTTCGGGAACGAGGTCTTCTTCGGCGACATGGGCAAAGTGCAGCACGGTGGAGAGGGTGGACCACTATGCCAGAACGGCACCGCGATGGTGCGGCGCGGCAACGGTTTCAGATGCATCCATTGCGCCGTCCGTCGAGGTCGCACGACCAACGGTCGTGCGCTACCCTTCGGGGTTTCCCCGGCCCCGTGAGTTCCATGACCGACCCGCGCCTTGAATCGCTGTTGCAGGACTGCCCCGGGCTGCGGCTCAAGACCGATGCGGCCGATCTGGAACATTACGGGCGCGACTGGACCCGCCGCTGGACGCCGGCCCCGCTGGCCATTGCCTTGCCGGCCAGCGTGGAGGAGGTGCAGGCAGTGCTGCGCTGGTGCAGTGCCCAGGGCGTGGCGGTGGTGCCCTCGGGCGGTCGTACCGGGCTGTCTGGCGGGGCCGTTGCCGCGAATGGCGAGCTGGTGCTCAGCCTGGAGCGGATGAACAAGCCGCTGACGTTCAATGCCGTGGACCGCACCCTGACCGTGCAGGCCGGCATGGCACTGGAAGCCGTACACAACGCGGCGCTGGAACACGGCCTGATCTACCCGGTGGATTTCGCCGCACGCGGTTCCTGCTCGATTGGCGGCAACATCGCCACCAATGCCGGCGGCATCCGGGTGATCCGCTACGGCAACACGCGCGAATGGATCGCCGGCCTGAAAGTGGTCACCGTCAACGGCGAACTGCTGGAGCTGAACAAGGGGCTGATCAAGAACTCCAGTGGCTACGACTTCCGCCAGCTGCTGATTGCCTCGGAAGGCACCCTGGGGGTGATCGTCGAGGCCACCCTGAAGCTCACCGACCCGCCGCCGGCCAGCAACGTGATGCTGCTGGCGCTGCCCTCGTTCGAGGTGCTGATGGAGGTGTTCGCGGCCTTCCGCGAGCGCCTGCAGCTGCAGGCCTTCGAATTCTTCACCGACCGGGCGCTGGAGCACGTGCTTGCGCATGGCGCACAAGCCCCGTTTGCCGAGGTGCATCCGTTCTATGTGGTCACCGAGTTCGCCGCCGGCGATGAGGTCCAGGAGGCGGCTGCCATGGCCGCGTTCGAGGCCTGCATGGAGCAGGGCTGGGTGAGTGATGGCGTGGTCAGCCAGAGCGATGCGCAGGCCGCCCAGCTGTGGCGTCTGCGCGAAGGCATCACCGAGGCGGTGGCGCGCTACAAGCCGTACAAGAATGACGTTTCCGTCCGCATTTCGTCGATGCCGGCGTTCCTGGCCCGCACCCAGGCCCTGATCGGCGAGGCCTATCCGCACTTCGACGTGGTCTGGTTCGGCCATATCGGCGACGGCAACCTGCACATCAACGTGCTCAAGCCCGACGGCACCGGCGATGCCGAGTTCCTGCAGCAGTGCGAGCACGTGACCAAGCTGCTGGCGCAGGTGCTGAAAGACTTCGATGGCAGCATTTCCGCCGAACATGGGATCGGATTGGTCAAGAAAGGCTATCTGGACAGCACCCGCGGCCCGGCCGAAATTGCCTTGATGAAGGCGGTCAAACGCACGTTTGATCCCCAAGGTTTGCTGAATCCCGGCAAGGTTTTTGACCTGTAGGGCGCGACAGCTCTTCACGCACCCGATACGCTCTGTGCTTTCCCGCCTGAATGACACCCTGATGATGCGTCCGATTCTTGTTGTTGCCGTGCTCGCCCTGTCGCTGCCGCTGTCGGCCCTGGCTTCCAGCTTCGCCGGTTCTTCGGCCGGTTCCGCATCCGGTGCCTCGTCGGCCGGTTCGTCCAGTTCCGATGATGACAAGGTGGTGCTGGACGCGCGCGAAGACGCGGCTGCCTTCGTGGCCAGCGACGGCGCGATCCGCGGTGCCCGCCTGGAAGCCGCGCTGCTGCACCTGCGCGAGCGTGATGCCGCACAGCGCGAGGCCAGCGACATGGCCCTGGCGCGGACCCTGCTGGCGCGCTGATGCGTTTACGCCGCTGGGCCCTGCGCCAGTGCGCGGCGGTCCTGGCGGCGTTGCTGGCCGTTCCCGCCGCCCACGCCGCGCTGCAACTGGAGTTGCAGCCGGCGGGTCTGACCGCCGCCGAGCAGGCCGCGGCCGCACAGGTCCTGGCGGCTGCGCCGGATCTGTTGCCGGTCGGCTGGCAGGCTCGTTTCCACGCACCGGTGCCGGTGCGCTGGTCTGATCGACTTCCTGACGGCGTGCATGGCCGCGCCCGGGGCGGGACGATCATGCTCAGGCGCGCCCTGTTGAATGACGTACAACCCGGGCAGCCGCTGCCGCTTCCGCTGCAGGCGGCGCTGATCCATGAACTGACCCACGTGCTGGACCGCGCTGCCGACGGCGGCTGGTCCGGCAGCGCGCGCTGGCGCGACCTCGCCGGCTGGCAGCAGCGACCGTGGCGCATGGGACGTGGTGCCAATGCGTTCAGCGCGCGCAGCCCGGATGCCTATGAGCGGCACAGCCCGGCCGAGTTCCTGGCGGTCAACGCCGAGCACTATCTGCTGGATCCGGACTATGCCTGCCGCCGCCCGGCGCTGGCCGCGTGGTTTGCCGAGCACATCGGGCAACGCGACACCCCCGCGACCGGGTGCGACGCACGCGTGCCGCTGGTGCAGGCCGGCGAGGTCAGCGGCCAGGCCTCGCTGCTGGAACTGGACCCGTCGCGCGTCTATGCAGTGGAGTACCTGCTGGCCGAAGGCAATGACGCGCTGATGAGCCGCTGGGGCCACAGCATGCTGCGGCTGGTGATCTGCGCCCCCGGACGGCCGCGCGGACCGGCCTGTCGCATGGATCTGGCCCACCATCGGGTGCTGTCGTTCCGCGCGTTCGTCGGTGATGTGCAGATCTCCAGCTGGGCCGGTTTGACCGGCGCGTATCCCTCGCGGCTGTTCGTGCTGCCGCTGAACCAGGTGATCAACGAGTACACCCAGGTCGAACTGCGCGGGCTGTCGTCGATTCCGCTGCAGTTGAGTGACGCCGAGATCGCCTCGCTGCTGGAACGGGTCGCACAGGTGCATTGGAGCTACGACGGCCGCTACCGCTTCATCAGCAACAACTGCGCAGTGGAGACCGGCAAACTGCTGCAGGAAGGCGTGCCGCGGCTGGGCGTGGAAGGCCTGAACCGGATCACCCCGCGCGGCCTGCTGTCGCGGCTGCAGCGGCAGGGCGTTGCCGATACGTCCGTGCTGGATGACCGCCGCGAGGCGACTCGTCAGGGCTATTACTTCGCGTCCGCGCAGGCGCACTACCAGCAGTTGTTTGAGGTCGTGCAGGCCGAGCTGGCGGTGCCGGCATCCGATGTCACTGACTGGCTGCAACTGCCTGCCGCACAACGCGCAGTCTGGGTGGAGCAGGGCGGCTTGCGTGCCACTTCGGCGATGCTGCTGCTTGAACAGGCCGCGCGCAATCGCGAAGAGCTGCGTGCGCGCTCGGGGTTGAAGCGCGCGCTCAGCGATCCGCACGGTGGGGTGGATGCCGCGCATGCGGCGTTGATGGCGTTGCTGGATGACGCCGGGCAGCTGGTGAGTCCGGCCGGGTTGTTGCCGCCGGGTGGGTATGGCGTCCCGGTGGGCGACGAGCGCGCGGCTGCGGAAGTTGCGACGGCGCGGCTGAGCGCGCGGGGTGTGAGTGGGTGGGAGGCGTTGCAGGTGGAGCTGCGCGAGCGGTTGCCAAGCGCCCAGCAGCAGGAACTGCAGATGATCGAACGCAGCCTTGAGCGGTTGGGAAACAGGATGCGGCAGTTGGCGAGCGATGAAGTGGCGTCGTGATGATCCGGCACCGCGAGGACACGCATGGCGTGTCCCTACGTAGTGACGCGCCATGCGCGTCAGCGTAACCCGGGTCATTCCAGCTTCACCTGCCTATACATCGGTCCGACTACGATGAACGGCTGACGTAACCGATCGGCAAGGAGTCGAACATGCGCATTTCCCCCTGGATTCTCAGCGCCGCGATCACCGCAAGCCTGGCCGCCTGCCAGCCCGCCGCGCAGGACGCCAACACCGGCACCGCCGAAGTCGCGCCGCCCGCCGGCACTGCCACCAGCGATGAACGCACTTACGCGTTCCAGTGCGGCGACCTCGCCGTGCAGGCCACCTATCGCGGCCAGGATTCGGCCACCGTCGTGGTCGGTGGGCGCACCTTCGTGATGTCCTCTGAAACTGCGGCCTCGGGCGCGAAGTACGGTGATGGCCAGGGCAATGTGTTCTGGACCAAGGGCACCACTGAAGGCACCTTGACCCTCGCCGGCGAGCCCGACCGTAGCTGCACGGGTTCCGGTACGGAAGGCGAAGCGGCACCGGCGGCGACCACGCCGGCAGCTTCCACGGCCACGTTCCGCGCCACTGGCAATGAACCCGGCTGGCTTGCGCAGGTCAGCGACGGTGAAGTACCGCGCCTGCATGTCGAGACCGACTATGGCGAGAAGAAGTATGAGATCGCAGCACCGACGCAGGGCCAGGATGGCTGGTCAGGCAGGGCCGATGATGGCACTGAGATCAAGCTGACGTTCCAGCGCACGGTGTGCGAGGACAACATGAGCGGAAAGGCGTTTGGCGCGACGGTGATGCTGACTGTGGGTGCCAGGCAGTTCCACGGCTGTGGTGATTTTTCCGGTGCCCCAAAGGTGGCGGTGAAGCCGTAGATCGGGCGCATTGCCGCGCTTTGGATTCGCGCTTTGGACTTTTGTAACCGCTGCAGATGATCCATCGGGGGAGGCCTGCGGGTAGCCTCCGGAGGGACACTCCACGGCATGGATGCCGTGGAGTAGCCTACATGGACGTACTTGCGGCGTGTCCCGGAGCGGGGCTGCCCGTAGGCCTCCCCGCACGGAACAGTGGAAACGCCGTGGCCGTTGGCGATAGCGCCGAAAGCAGCCGGGCAAGCCCGGCTCAACGGGACGGCGAACGATCGGCGTTTGCGGTGTCCGGGACGGCGAACGATGGGCGTTGCGGATGGCGGACCATCCGCGTTGCAGGCGATCAGATCAATCCGCGCGGCCGGCGAATTCGCCGGTGGTGGTGTTGACCAGCACGCGCTCGCCGTTGGCGATGTACTCCGGCACCATGATTTCAATGCCGGTGTTGAGCTTGGCCGGCTTCGGACGCTTGGTCGCGGTGCCGCCCTTCAGTTCCGGCGGGGTTTCAATCACTTCCAGCACCACGCTGGTCGGCAACTGCACCGCCACCGGCTGGTCGTCGATCACCTGCACGTAGATGCCGGTCAGGCCGTCGGTGATGTAGCCCGCGTCGTCACCGATCACGTCCGCGTCCAGCGTGTACGGGGTGTAGTCCTCGTCGTCCAGGAACACGAACGCGTCGCCATCCTTGTACGAGTAGGTGCTCTGACGGCGCAGCAGTTCCACTTCCGGCAGGTTGTCGTCGGCGTCGAAGCTGGCATCCAGCTTGTTGCCGCCCGGCACGCTGTACATGATGAAGCGGAAGCGGACGTTGCCGCCGCGGCCCTGCGGCGAGCTGCGCTCGATGTCGCGGATCTGGTAGACGCCGTTGTTGTACTCGACGACGTTGCCTTTCTTGATGTCGTTGGCTTTCATGGGAATGAAGGTCGGTGGTGTGGGAGGTAAGGGATTACTTGGCGGCCAGACGCACCGCGCCGTCCAGGCGGATGGTCTCACCGTTGAGATAGGTGTTGCCCAGGATGTGCCCGACCAGGCCGGCAAAGTCCTCCGGCTTGCCCAGGCGCGGCGGGAACGGAATCGACGCCGCCAGCGATTCCTGCACCGCAGGCGGCATGCCGTCCACCATTGGCGTCCAGAAGATGCCGGGGGCAATGGTCATCACGCGGATGCCGAACCGGGACAGCTCGCGCGCCATCGGCAGGGTCATCGCGACCACGCCGCCCTTGGAGGCGGAATAGGCGGCCTGGCCGATCTGGCCCTCGTAAGCGGCCACGCTGGCGGTGTTGATGATCACGCCGCGCTCGCCGTCGTCGCCGGCTTCGTTGTGCTGCATGCGATTGGCGGCCGCCTTGGCGACGTTGAAGCTGCCAACCAGGTTCACCATCACCGTGCCCTGGAAGTTGGCCAGCGGCATCGGCGCTTCCTTGCCCAGCACCCGGCCCGCGCCGAGGATGCCGGCGCAGCTGATCACCGCGTTCAGGCCGCCCAGGAACTCGGCCGCGGCGTCGATCTGCGCCGCAACGGCCGCTTCGTCGCTGACGTTGGTATTGAAGTAGCGCGCTTTGTCCGCGCCCAGCTCGGCCACCGCGGCCGCGCCTTTCTCGTCGTTGAGGTCCCACAGGGCGACCTTGCCGCCATGGGAAACCAGATGACGGGCCACGGACAGGCCCAGGCCGGAAACGCCACCGGTGACGACGGCACGCACAGAAGACAGCTGCATCAGGTGATTCCGCAGGTTCAAGAACCGCCGATTCTAGCCGAAGCCGGGCCTTGCACCGTTGTGCACTGCCACCTGCGGCTCAGCCGCGACGCGCCAGCCGGCGGGCGAAATCGTCCGGAGCCAGCCCCGGCGCGAACAGGAAGCCCTGGCCGACGCTGATGCCCATGCCGTGCAGGGCATGGCGCTGCTCCTCCGATTCAATGCCCTCGGCCACCAGCCCCAACCCCAGGCTGCGGGCGATGCCGCACACCGCTTCGCACACCGCCACGTCCGAGCGGTTGCCCGGCACGCCCTCGACGAACATCTGGCTCAGCTTCAGCCCGTGGATCGGCAACCGGCGCAGGTAGTTCAGTGCACTGTAGCCCTCGCCGAAGTCGTCGATGGTCAGCAGTACGCCCATTTCGCGCAGGCGGCCGAAGGTCTGCAGGGTGTCCGGTGCGTCCTCGATCAGCACCCGCTCGGTGAACTCCAGCTCCAATGCGGTGCCTGGCAGGTCGAACTCCTCCAGTACCTGGCGCACGTTGCGGGCCAGGTCCTCACCGACGAACTGGCGGTAGGACACATTCACTGCCACCCGCACGATGCCCAGCCCGGCGTCCTGCCACAGGCGCACCTGCCGGCAGGCCTCGCGCAGCACCCACTGGCCGATGCGCACGATGTCGCCGGTGCTTTCGGCGTGGCCGATGAACACATCCGGGCGCAGTTCGCCCAGCTGTGAGTTGCGCCAGCGGATCAGCGCCTCGGCCGCGATCAGCTGGCCGCTTTTCAGGTCCACCTGTGGTTGGTAGACGAGATGGAACTCCTCGTCGTCCAGCGCGCGATGCAGGCGGCTTTCAATCTGCAGGCGGTCGTGCTGGCGCTGCGCCAGTTCCGGCGAGAACACCTGCCAGCCATTGCGGGTGCGGCGTTTGACGTCGTACATGGCGATGTCAGCGTTCTGGATCAGCACCTGCGGCCGCAACCCGTCCTGCGGCGCGCGGGCGATGCCGATGCTGGTGGTCACCGCAAACTCGTCGCTGCCGAAGCGGAACGGCGGAATGAAGGCGCGGGTAATGGCCTCGGCCAGCCGCTCGGGCTGGTCGGGCTGGTCGCGGGTGTCGCACACCACCAGGAACTCGTCGCCGCCGAAGCGCGCCACCAGCCCTTCGGTGCCAATGGCGGTGGAGATGCGCCGGGTGGCGTCGATCAGCAGTTCGTCGCCGGCGTTGTGGCCGAGCATGTCGTTGACCGTCTTGAAGCGATCCAGGTCGATGTACAGCACCGCCACCCGGCTGTGGGTGGGGCTGGCCATGCGCGTGGCCAGGTCGCCCAGCACCGCGTCGCGGTTCATGATGCCGGTCAGCGGGTCGGTGCGCGCCTGGATGCGCAGGGTTTCCTCGGCGTGCTTGCGTGCGGTGATGTCCTGCACGGTGCCGGCGATGCGCGCGGCGTCCACGTCGCCGGCCTCGGCCTCGCCGATCATTCTTACCCAGAACGAATGGCCGTCGCTGCGCGTGCCCTGCAGTTCCAGCTCGAACGGCACCTGCCGGTCGATCACCTCCAGCAGCGCCTGCTGCAGCTGCAGGCGGTCGTCGGTGCGCAGGCAGTCCATCAGGTGGGCCATGTCCTGCATCGGCAGGTCCTGGCCCAGAATGCGCGCGGCCTCGTCGGTGAGGTACAGCCGCTGCAGGCCGCGGTCCCACTCCCAGCCGCCGATATGCGCCAGCGACTGCGCGCGGTCGAACAGGGTGTTGTTGCGCTTGAGCTCGGTGATGTCGCTGAACAATCCGAACACGTGGTCCGGGGTGTCGCGACCGTTGCTGTACACCGGCACATTGGTGGTGGAGATCCAGATCATGCGCCCGCGCGGGCGGTGGTACAGCCCGACGATGGTGCTGCGGATGATGCGTCCGCGCTGCAGCGACTCGGCCGCCGGCCACTGCTCGCGGGTGAGCGGATGGCCGTGTTCGTCCACGCTGATCCAGTCTTCCGGGGCCAGCAGGTGCTGCAGGCTGCCGCCGCTGGTGCCGAGGATGCGGTGCGCAGCCGGATTGGCCGAGACCACCTGCAGATTGCGGTCGAACAGGATCACACCCTTGTCGATGGATTCCATCAGCAGCCGGTAGCGCGATTCAGCCTGCCAGCGGCTGCTCAGGTCGCGTGCCACCGCCACGATGCAGTGCTCGCCCTGGTGCTCGAAGCCGGCCGAGTGCACTTCAACCGGGAAGCGGCTGCCGTCGCCGCGCATGTTGGTGACTTCGATGACGTAGGTTTCGCCCCGGCGCAGGGCTTCCCAGACCGGATCGAGGTGGTCGCTGGGCAGGTCGGGATTGAGGATCTCGATGGGCTGTCCGACGATGTCCTCGCGCGGGCGGCCATAGGCGCGCACGCCGGCGTTGTTGAGGTCCAGCACCACGCCACTTTCGCTGAGGATGCTGACCGGGTCGGGCACGGCGTCGAACAGCGCGGCATAGCGCCGGAGTGCCAGCTGGCGCTCGTCCATCGCCTCCTGCAGGGCCTGCTGCACATCGCGCAGCACGGCGTGCAGGTCCTCGCCGGTCGGGTGGGCGAGGGCGCGTTCCAGGGCGGCCAGCGCGTGCAGATGGCCGGTGAGATGGTCACCGACCGCTGCATCCCTGCGCGGGCCGCCCCGGCTCATAAGGCGGCCAGCGCTTTGCCGGCCTTGCTGCCGGTTTCCCGGCCCAGCCGCGCAGCCAGCCAGCGGCCGGTGGCAGCCAGGGCCAACAGGTCGATGCCGGTGCGCATGCCGATGCCGTGCAGCAGGTACACCACGTCCTCGCTGGCGACGTTGCCGCTGGCCCCCTTGGCGTAGGGGCAGCCGCCCGCGCCGGAAACCGCCGCATCCACCACCCGCACGCCTTCGTCCAGGCAGGCGTCGATGTTGGCCAGTGCCTGCCCATAGGTGTCGTGGAAGTGCACCGCCAACGCCGGCATCGGGATTTCACTGGCCACGGCCTTCAGCATGGCGCGCGCTTTGCGCGGCGTACCGACGCCGATGGTGTCGCCCAGCGAGATTTCGTAACAGCCCATGTCATGCAGGGCGCGGGCCACCCGTACCACCTCGCTGACCGCGACCTCACCCTGGTAGGGGCAGCCGAGCACGGTGGAGACGTAGCCGCGCACCTTCACCCCGTCGGCGCGGGCGCGCTCCAGGATCGGCGCGAAGCGCGCCAGTGATTCGTCAATGCCGGCATTGGTATTGGTGCGGTTGAACGTTTCCGAAGCAGCGGTGAACACCGCCACTTCCTCCACACCGACCGAACGGGCGCGGTTATAGCCCTGTTCGTTGGGCACCAGTACCGGGTAGTCGATGCCGGGCCGGCGCTCGATCCCGGCGTAGACCTCGGCGGCGTCGGCCAGCTGCGGTACCCAGCGCGGGCTGACGAAGCTGGTCGCCTCGATGCTGCGCAGGCCGGTCAGCGACAGCTGCCGGATCAACTCGATCTTGTCGGCGGTGGCCACCGGCTGGGCCTCGTTCTGCAGCCCGTCACGCGGGCCGACCTCGACAATGCGCACGAAGTCATCCATGGCAGTGCGCCTCCTGGCGGGAAAGACACAGATCACACAGCGGGCAGCGAACAGGTTCGATCACGAAAATTCCTGGCAACGTATTGGAGACCGCAGTTCCCTGGCAGGCCACGACAGGGTGTTACGCGGGATGAGCGATAAAGCGGCCATTGAAGGGTGGGACGGGGATCACGTGGGGGTGGACACGCCGGTAGGTACCGACCGTTGGTCGGTACGCAGGGCGAGTCAATCCTGTGTCACCCAATGCGGCGAGCGCTTGCCGAGGAATGCCCCAAGGCCCTCCTGTCCTTCCGCAGATACCCGCAGCCGGGCGATCAACGCGGCGTTGTCATGGTCCAGCGCGTCGCGGTCCGGCCCCTGCGCCACCCGGCGCACCAGCTGCTTGGCGCTGGCGGCGGCAATCGGCCCCGCCTTGTCCAGCAGGCCCAGCTGGCGCTGGACGGCTTCGTCGATGCGCTCCGGTTCCACCAGCTGGTGAACCAGGCCGATCCGCAGGGCGGTCTCGGCATCGAAATGTTCACCGGTGGCAAACCAGCGGCGGGCCTGGCGCGGGCCGATGGCCTCGATTACATAGGGGGAAATCACCGCTGGCAGCAGGCCCAGCCGGCTTTCGGTCAGACCGAAACGGGCAGCGGTGCTGGCAATGGCGATGTCGCAGCAGGCCACCAGGCCGACCCCGCCGCCAAAGGCCGCGCCGTGCACGCGGGCCAGGGTGGGCTTGGGCAGCTCGTCCAGAGTGCGCATCAGCCGGGCCAGGGCCAGCGCGTCCTGCCGGTTTTCCTCCTCGCCCGCGGCGGCCATGCCGCGCATCCACTGCATGTCGGCCCCGGCCGAGAAGGACGGCCCTTCACCGGCCAGCACCACCGCGCGGATCTGCGGGTCGTTGCCGGCCGCGTCCAGGGCCAGGGTCAGCTGCGCGATCAGCCCGGCATCGAAGGCATTGTGCAGGGTGGGGCGGTTCAGGGTCAGGGTCAGTACCGCGCCGTGGCGTTCACGCTTGAGGGCATCACTCATGGGGGACCTGCAGTTGCTCCATATACATGTACGGATCATAGCGGTGCAGGGGCGCGCGGCCATGACGCGGCGCGGCGATGCTAATATTGATAACCATTCTTATCGACCCGAAGGCGACCTGTGACGTTGTCCGATCTGCCGCTGAACGGCTCCGCTCTGGTGGATTCCGTGCAGGAAATTCATGCAAACGACGCCATTGCCCGACGACTCCAGGAACTGGGGTTCGTCGCGGGTGAGAATGTGCGTCTGGTAGCCCGTGGCCCGATCGGCGCTGAGCCGCTGCTGGTGCAGGTAGGCTTTACCCGTTTCGCCCTGCGCATTGCCGAGGCAAAGCGCATCCAGGTGCGTCCGCTGGCTGAAGGAGCGCAGGCATGAGCGCGGCCGCCGCATTGCGCGTGGCGCTGGTGGGTAACCCCAACAGCGGCAAGACCGCGCTGTTCAACCAGCTGACCGGCAGCCGCCAGAAGGTGGCCAACTACACCGGCGTCACCGTGGAACGCAAGGAAGGTCGCCTGCGCGCGCCGTCCGGCCGCGAGTTCGCCGTGCTTGACCTGCCGGGTGCCTACAGCCTGCAGCCCGCCAGTCTGGATGAGGCGATCACCCGCGACTTCTGCCGGGGCTTCTACCCGGGCGAGGCTGCGCCGGACGTGCTGCTGTGCGTGATCGATGCCACCAACCTGCGTCTGCACCTGCGTTTCGCGCTGGAACTGCGCGAGCTGGGCAAGCCGATGATCGTCGCCCTGAACATGGTCGACGCCGCCCAGCGTCGCGGCATCCAGATCGACGTGCGGGCGCTGGAAAAGGCGCTGGGCGTGCCGGTGGTGGAAACCGTGGCCGTGCGCCGGCACGGGGCCAGGGCGCTGGTCGAGCGCCTGGACGCGATGGTGCCGCACCTGCAGGCCCCGGTGGAGGTGCCCGACAAGGCCGCCGACTACCACGCCCAGGTCCGTGACATCCTGGCTGCCGCGGTCAGCATGCCCAGCCGCACCGCGAAGATCGACGACACCCTGGACCGCTGGCTGCTGCACCCGGTGTTCGGGCTGCTGACCCTGGTGGTGGTGATGTTCCTGATCTTCCAGGCGGTGTTTGCCTGGGCCACGCCGATGATGGACGGCATTGAGGCCGGCTTTGGCTGGCTGGGCGAAACGGTCGCCGCCACGCTGCCGGAAGGACCGCTGACCAGCCTGCTCACCGACGGCATCATCGCCGGTGTCGGCGGGGTGGTGGTGTTCCTGCCGCAGATCCTGATCCTGTTCGCCTTCATCCTGGCCCTGGAAGAATCCGGCTACCTGCCGCGCGCTGCGTTCCTGCTGGACCGCATGATGGCCTCGGCCGGCCTGTCCGGGCGCTCGTTCATCCCGCTGCTGTCCAGCTTCGCCTGTGCGGTGCCGGGCATCATGGCCACCCGCAGCATCCAGGACCCGCGTGACCGCCTGGCCACCATCCTGGTCGCCCCGCTGATGACCTGTTCGGCGCGTCTGCCGGTGTATGCGCTGCTGATCGGTGCCTTCATTCCGCAGAAAACCCTGTGGGGCTTCGTCAGCCAGCAGGGACTGGTGCTGTTCGGGCTGTACGTGGCCGGCATTTTCAGCGCGCTGCTGATGTCGTGGGTGATGAAGAAGTGGCGCCGGGACAAGAGCGAGCATCCGCTGATGCTGGAGCTGCCGTCGTATCGCATTCCTCACCCGCGCGATCTGGCGGTGGGCCTGTACGAGCGCGGCATGATCTTCCTCAAGCGGGTGGGCGGCATCATCCTGTCGCTCACCATCCTGCTGTGGGTGCTGCTGAGCTTCCCGGGTGCCCCGGAGAACGCCACCATGCCGGCCATCGACTACAGCTTCGCCGGTCAGATCGGCCACGCCATGGCGGTGTTCTTCGCCCCGCTGGGCTTCAACTGGCAGATCTGCATCGCGCTGATTCCGGGCATGGGCGCGCGCGAAGTCGCGGTGTCCTCGCTGGCGACGATCTACGCGCTGTCAGCCGCCGATGACGACGCGGCGATCCAGGCGCTGACCCCGGTGGTGGCCAATGGCTGGTCGCTGGCCACGGGCCTGTCGCTGCTGGTGTGGTTCATCTATGCGCCGATGTGCATTTCCACCTTGGCCACGATCAAGCGTGAAACCAACTCGTGGAAGCAGGTCGGCTTTGCCACCTTCTACCTGTTCGCGGCGGCCTACGTGGCGGCGCTGATCACCTACCAGGTGACCAAGGCACTGGGAGGCGGCTGATGGAGCTGAGCCTGCTGCTGCAGTACCTGGTGATCGCGCTGGCCGCCCTGGTCAGCGCGTGGGTGGTGCTGAAGAAGCAGTTCCCGGGGGCGGCGCGCAGGCTGAGGGGCGGGCTGGCACTGTGGCTGCTGAAGCCGCAGCGTGGGGCGCGGCTGCAGGCGCTGGGGCGGAAGATTGCGCCGCCGGCGAATGTGGGCGGTGGCGCGTGTGGTGGTTGCGACAGTTGTGGGCCGAGTACGCCGAAACAACATTGATCGTTTCCGGTGGCGCACGACCGTTGGTCGTGCGACGTCCAGTGTGACGACCAGCGGTCGTCACCTACCGTTTGGGCCGCCTTTCCGCTAGCCTTTCTGTATGAACAACTCCCCCCTTCGTCTGCTCATTCACGGTGCCTCCGGGCGCATGGGCCAGGCCCTGCTGCGCCTGGCCGCCGAGCGTGACGACCTGCAGGTCGTCGCCGCCATTACCCGCCGCTCGCCGGCCCAGCGCGTGGTCGAGGGCGTGCCGCACTTCGCCGCCAGCGAATTGTCTGGTGCGCCGGCTTTCGACGTCGCCATCGATTTCAGCCTGCCGGAGGGCTTCGACCCGATCCTGGCGCTGTGCCTGGAACGCAAGGCTGGGCTGGTGTCGGGCACCACCGGCATCAGCGAAACCCAGCGCCAGGCGCTGATCCAGGCCGCCGCCAGCATTCCGCTGGTCTGGGCCTCCAACTTCAGCCTCGGCGTGGCTGTGCTGGACGAGCTGGTCGAACGCGCCGCCACCGCCCTGGCGGGCTGGGACTGCGACATCGTCGAGTCCCATCACATTCACAAACAGGATGCGCCGTCGGGCACCGCGCTCACCCTGGGCGCAGCCGCGCAGAAGGGCGGGGCCCAGCCGCACTACGCCAGCCTGCGCGCGGGCGACATCGTGGGCGAGCACCTGGTCCAGTTCACCGGCATGGGTGAGCGCATCGAGCTGACCCACCGGGCCACCAATCGCGACATCTTTGCCCGTGGGGCCCTGTTTGCCGCCGTTCAGCTGAATGGGCGGGCGGCAGGCAGTTACCGGGTACGGGATCTGCTTTCGGCGTAGAGCCACGCCCTGCGTGGCTGAACAGGCAGCCACGCGCCGCCGGGCGCAACGGAATGCACGCAAACGCTGGCGCTGGCGTGACCTTCCTATTACAATTCCCGCTCGCCGAATCACGACAGCCGGACCGGATAAAAACCGACGTCCGCGCTTTTTTGCAACCGCTTTTCAGTGGATCGCGCGGCGTGACTTCGGTGACCCCTCGGTAGCCAAAGTGAGATTTCCGTGACCCAAGCCGCAATCCTCGTCCTCGAAGACGGCACCGTATTCGAGGGCGAATCCGTAGGCGCGCCCGGCCTGTCCGTCGGTGAAGTGGTGTTCAACACCGCCATGACCGGTTACCAGGAAGTGCTGACTGATCCTTCCTACGCCCGGCAGATGGTCACGCTGACCTACCCGCATATCGGCAACACCGGCATGACCGACCAGGACGACGAAGCCCGCAAGGTGTGGTCGGCCGGTCTGATCGTGCGCGATGTGCCGCGCCGTCCGAGCAACTGGCGCAGCCAGGTGTCGCTGCAGGACTGGCTGAACCAGCGTGGCGTGGTGGCCATTTCCGGCATCGACACCCGCAAGCTGACCCGCATCCTGCGCGAGAAGGGCGCGCAGAACGGCGCACTGATGGCCGGTGACGACATCAATGTCGACGTAGCGCTGGAAGCCGCGCGCAAATTCCCGGGTCTGAAGGGCATGGACCTGGCCAAAGTGGTGAGCACGGATGCGACCTACAGCTGGAACGAGGGCCAGCTGGACCTGGACCGCAACGCGTTCGTCAACGCCGCGCCGCAATACAAGGTCGTCGCTTACGACTTCGGTGCCAAGCTGAACATCCTGCGCATGCTCGCCGAGCGCGGCTGCGATATCACCGTGGTGCCGGCGCAGACCCCGGCCGCCGAAGTGCTGGCGCTGAATCCGGACGGCGTGTTCCTGTCCAACGGCCCGGGCGACCCGGAGCCGTGCGACTACGCCATCGACGCCATCAAGGTGTTCCTGGACAAGAAGCTGCCGACCTTCGGCATCTGTCTGGGCCACCAGCTGCTGGCACTGGCCTCCGGTGCGAAGACCGTCAAGATGGGCCACGGCCACCACGGTGCCAACCACCCGGTGCAGGACCTGGACAGCGGCCGGGTGATGATCACCTCGCAGAACCACGGTTTTGCGGTGGATGAAGCCACGCTGCCGGCCACCCTGCGCGTGACCCACCGCTCGCTGTTCGACGGCACCAACCAGGGCATCGCCCGCACCGACGTGCCGGCGTTCTCGTTCCAGGGTCACCCGGAAGCCTCGCCCGGTCCGCACGACGTCAGCCCGCTGTTCGACCAGTTCGTGGCGCTGATGGCGCAGGCCAAGGCCTGATGCGACGCGCCGCTGCCCCAGGCGCGGCGCGGTTCCACCCCCAGTTTCCTGATCGACAGCGTGCGATCACCCCACACACGCTGTACTGACTTAGAGAAGAAAATGCCCAAGCGCACTGACCTCAAGACCATCCTCATCATCGGTGCCGGCCCGATCGTCATCGGCCAGGCCTGCGAGTTTGACTACTCCGGCGCACAGGCCTGCAAGGCGCTGCGTGACGAGGGTTACCGCGTGGTGCTGGTCAACAGCAATCCGGCCACCATCATGACCGACCCGGAGATGGCCGACGCGGTCTACATCGAGCCGATCAACTGGCAGACGGTCGAGAAGATCATCGCCAAGGAAAAGCCCGACGCGCTGCTGCCGACCATGGGCGGCCAGACCGCGCTGAACTGCGCGCTGGACCTGGCCGACAACGGCGTACTCGAGAAGTACAACGTCGAGCTGATCGGTGCCAAGCGCGAAGCGATCCGCATGGCCGAAGACCGCGAGCTGTTCCGCGTCGCCATGGGCGAAATCGGCCTGGAATGCCCGAGCGCCGCTGTCGCACATACCCTGGACGAAGCGCTGGAAATCCAGACCCGCGTCGGCTACCCGACCATCATCCGTCCCAGCTTCACCCTGGGCGGCAGCGGTGGCGGCATTGCCTACAACCGCGAAGAGCTGGTCGAGATCGTCACCCGCGGTCTGGAACTGTCGCCGACCACTGAGGTGCTGGTGGAAGAATCGGTGCTGGGCTGGAAGGAATTCGAGATGGAGGTGGTGCGCGACACCGCCGACAACTGCATCATCGTCTGCTCGATCGAAAACCTCGACCCGATGGGCGTGCACACCGGTGACTCGATCACCGTGGCTCCGGCCCAGACCCTGACCGACAAGGAATACCAGCGCCTGCGCGATGCCTCCATCGCCGTGCTGCGCAAGATCGGCGTGGATACCGGTGGCTCGAACGTGCAGTTCGGCATCAACCCGGAAACGGGTCGCGTCGTCGTCATCGAAATGAACCCGCGCGTGTCGCGTTCGTCGGCACTGGCCTCCAAGGCCACCGGCTTCCCGATCGCCAAGGTCGCCGCCAAGCTGGCCGTGGGTTACACCCTGGACGAGCTGAAGAATGAAATCACCGGCGGCCTGACCCCGGCCTCGTTCGAACCGTCGATCGACTACGTGGTCACCAAGATTCCGCGCTTCGCCTTCGAGAAGTTCCCGGCCGCCGATGCCCGCCTGACCACCCAGATGAAGTCGGTGGGTGAGGTGATGGCGATGGGCCGCACCTTCCAGGAGTCGGTGCAGAAGGCCCTGCGCGGCCTGGAAACCGGCAAGGTCGGCTTCGACCCGACCGAGCTGGATCTGAGCAGCGAAGACGACCTGCAGACCCTGCGCCGCGAGCTGAAGGCTCCGGGTCCGGAGCGTCTGTTCTACGTGGCTGACGCATTCCGCGCCGGCATGAGCGTGGAAGAGATCTACAACCTGTCGTTCATCGATCCGTGGTTCCTGGACCAGATCGAAGAAATCATCGCCGAAGAAGCCAAGGTCGCTGCCGACGGCATCGATGCGCTCGACGCTGCGCGCCTGCGCAAGCTCAAGCGCGCCGGTTTCTCCGACGCCCGCCTGGCCCAGCTGACCGGCACCAACGAAGCGGCCGTGCGCGCGCTGCGTCGTGCCCACAAGGTGCGCCCGGTGTACAAGCGCGTCGACTCCTGCGCCGCCGAGTTCGCCACCGGCACTGCCTACCTGTACTCGACCTACGAGGACGAGTGCGAAGCCGCGCCGAGCAACCGCGACAAGATCATGATCCTGGGCGGCGGTCCGAACCGCATCGGCCAGGGCATCGAGTTCGACTACTGCTGCGTGCACGCGGCACTGGCGCTGCGCGAGGATGGCTATGAAACCATCATGGTCAACTGCAACCCGGAAACCGTGTCGACCGACTACGACACCTCCGACCGCCTGTACTTCGAACCGCTGACCCTGGAAGACGTGCTGGAAATCGTCGAACTGGAACAGCCGAAGGGCGTGATCGTGCAGTACGGCGGCCAGACCCCGCTGAAGCTGGCGCGCGCGCTGGAAGCCAACGGCGTGCCGGTGATCGGCACCAGCCCGGATTCCATCGACCTGGCTGAAGACCGCGAGCGCTTCCAGCAGCTGGTCGAGAAGCTGGGCCTGAAGCAGCCGCCGAACCGCATCGCCCGCAACGACCAGGAAGCCCTGCTGCTGGCGCGCGAGATCGGCTACCCGCTGGTGGTGCGCCCGAGCTACGTGCTGGGTGGCCGCGCGATGGAAATCGTGTACGGCGAATCCGACCTGGCCCGCTACGTGCGTGACGCGGTGAAGGTGTCCAACGACTCGCCGGTGCTGCTGGATCGTTTCCTCGACAACGCCGTGGAATGCGACGTCGACATCATTGCCGACAAGGACGGCAACGTGCTGATCGGCGGCGTGATGGAGCACATCGAAGAAGCCGGCGTGCACTCGGGCGACTCCTCGTGCTCGCTGCCGCCGTATTCGCTGTCGGCTGAAACCCAGGCCGAGCTGCGCCGTCAGGTGGTGGAACTGGCCAAGGCCCTGAATGTGGTCGGCCTGATGAACACCCAGTTCGCGATCCAGGCGGGCGAAGACGGTAACGACATCGTCTACCTGCTGGAAGTGAACCCGCGTGCCTCGCGCACCGTGCCGTTCGTGTCCAAGGCCACCGGCATGGCGCTGGCCAAGATCGCCGCGCGCTGCATGGCCGGCAAGACCCTGGCCGAGCAGGGCGCAACCAAGGAAATCGTGCCGGATTACTACTCGGTCAAGGAAGCGATCTTCCCGTTCGCCAAATTCCAGGGCGTGGACCCGATCCTCGGGCCGGAAATGCGCTCCACCGGTGAGGTGATGGGCGTGGGCCGCAGCTTCAGTGCCGCGTTTGCGCGCGCGCAGGAAGCCGGTGGCATCAAGGCTCCGCCGCAGGGCAAGGCCTTCGTTTCGGTCCGCGACCCGGACAAGAAGCGCGTGCTGCCGGTCGCCCAGGCGCTGCTGGAACGCGGTTACACCCTGGTCGCCACCCGTGGCACCGCCGCGTGGCTGCAGCAGCACGGCATGGACTGCGAGATCGTCAACAAGGTGGTCGAAGGCCGTCCGCACATCGTCGACTTGATCAAGAACGGTGAAATCGTCTACATCGTCAACACGACCGAAGGCCGTGCCGCGATCAACGACTCGTTCTCGATCCGTCGCGAGGCGCTGCAGCACCGCGTCACCTATTCGACCACCATTGCCGGTGCCAAGGCACTGGTGCAATCACTGGAATTCCGCGGGACCGGCCCGGTCTGGTCGCTGCAGGAGCTGCACAAGGAGTTGAATGCATGAGAGCACCCATCACCCTGAAAGGCGCGCAGAAGCTGCGCGACGAACTGGATCACCTGAAGACGGTCAAGCGCCCGAAGGTCATTGCTGCCATCGCCGAAGCGCGTGAGCACGGTGACCTGAAGGAAAACGCCGAGTACCACGCCGCGCGCGAAGAGCAGGGCTTCATTGAAGGCCGCATCAAGCAGCTGGAAGGCGAGCTGTCGCATGCCGAGATCATCGACATCAGCAAGCTCAACGCCGGCAGCAAGGTGGTGTTCGGTGCGAGCGTGACCCTGGCCGACGTGGACACCGACGAAGAGAAGCAGTACCAGATCGTGGGTGACCTGGAAGCGGACATCAAGCAGGGGCTGATTGCCATCTCCTCGCCGGTGGCCCGTGCGCTGATCGGCAAGAACGAAGGTGACAGCATCACCATCGACGCGCCGGCCGGCCAGCGCGAGTACGAAATCGTCAGTGTGCAGTACCTGGCCTGACCCGTGGCCAGCGCGACCCTGCTGCTGCCGGCGCGCAGCCGGTTCCCGGCCGCGCCCTTGCCCGATGATGTGGCCAGGGCGCTGGGCCGCGCCGAGCGCAGTACGGTGGAGGCGGGCGAGCGCGCCCAGCTGCAGCGGCATTTCCAGCTGCAGCCGGCGCACTGGCCGGTGGCCGCGCTGACCCGCCAGCTGGATGTCGGCGATGCGGTGGACGGCGTCTGGCTGCGTGCCGATCCGGCTAATGTGGCCCCGGACATGCAGGGCGCTCGGATGATGGGGCATGGCGACACGCTGCGCCCGGACGACGAGGACGTGGCCGCGCTGCTGCCTGCGCTGCAGCCGCTGTTTGCCGGCTACGGTTTCACCCTGGATGCCCCGGTGCCCAGCCGGTGGTACCTACGCTTGCCTGAAGAGATCCAGCTGCCCGCGTTTGCCGCGCCGGATGATGTGCTGGGGGATGATCTGTTCGACCATCTGCCGCCCGGTGACACCGGTCGGTTGTGGCGGGCGCTGCTGACCGAGGCCCAGGTCATGCTGCATCAGCACGACTGGAATGCGCGTCGCGTGGCCGCGGGCAAGCGCCCGATCAATTCGTTGTGGTTCTGGGGCGGTGGTGAACTGCCGCAGAGCGTCAGCACGGCCTATGCGCAGGTGCGCAGCCGTGAATCGCTGCTGCAGGCGCTGGCCAAGGCGGCCGGCGTCGAGGTCGGTGGTGACCAGCCGGTGGATGCACTGGTGGACTTGCGCCAGCTGCGTTCGCTGGAACAGCTGGGGAATGAGGCGATTCGTCCCTTGCTGGCGGCATTGCAGCGCGGCGAGTTGCGCCGGCTCGTGCTGGATTTCGAGGATGGTCTGCGGTTTGAGCTGGACAAAGGCCAGCGCTGGAAACTGTGGAAGAAGCCGTTGCAACTGCAGGACGCATGACCACCTCCCACACCGCCCGAATTCAACGTCGCCCGATCATTGAATGCGCGGGCTGGCCCGCCGACACGCTGCCGTTGCTGCAGCGCCTCTACACCGCGCGCGGTGTTACCGATCCCGCTCAGGCGCAACCAAAACTGGCCCAGCTGCACGCCCCCGACCTCATGGGCGGCATGCAGGCCGCGGTCGACCTGCTGGCGCACGCAATCGCCCACAACGAACGCATCCTCGTGGTCGGTGACTTCGACTGCGACGGTGCCACCGCCTGCGCGGTCGGCGTGCGCGGACTGCGCCTGCTCGGCGCACGTGACGTGGTGCACGCCGTGCCCAACCGCATGCTGCACGGCTACGGCCTCTCGCCCTCGCTGGTGGCCGAGCTTGCAGCGCTGCAGCCGGGATTGCTGGTGACGGTAGACCACGGCATCGCCTGCCACGCCGGTGTCACTGCCGCCAAGGCGCTGGGCTGGAAGGTGCTGGTCACCGACCACCATTTGCCCGGCGAACACCTGCCACCCGCGGACGCGCTGGTCGATCCGAACCTGCAGGGCGATGCGTTCCCGAGCAAAGCGCTGGCGGGCGTTGGCGTGATCTTCTACGTGCTGATGGCACTGCGTCGCCACCTGCGCGAGCAGGGCGCTTTCGCCAGCGCCCCCGAACCCGACCTGCTGACCCTGCTCGACCTGGTCGCGGTCGGCACCGTGGCCGACCTGGTCGCACTGGACGCGAACAACCGCGCATTGGTGTCGGCTGGCCTGCGCCGCCTGCGGGCTGGGCAGGGCTGTGTCGGTCTGCAGGCACTGATCGAAGCCAGCGGGCGTGACGCCAAGCGATTGAGCGCGACCGATATCGGCTTCGCGCTGGGGCCACGCCTCAATGCGGCCGGGCGACTGGAAGACATGGCGCTCGGCATCGAGCTGCTGCTCACTGAAGATCGCGCCCAGGCCCGTGAGATTGCCCAGACCCTCGAGCAGATCAACGCCGAGCGTCGCGCCGTGCAGCAGCTGATGACCGACGATGCCGAACTGGCGGTGTCACGCGCCGTGCTCACGGCCGAGGGTGAGCGCCCGATTGCGGCGTGTCTGTTCGATGCCGAATGGCATCCGGGTGTCGTTGGGTTGGTCGCTTCGAAGATGAAGGATCGCCTGCACCGGCCGGTGATTGCGTTCGCGCCTTCCGAGCCCGGTAGCGATTCACTGCGTGGTTCGGCACGTTCAATTGCCGGCTTCCATATCCGTGATGCGCTGGCGCTGGTGAATGCCGCGCACCCGGGCTTGATCGACAAGTTCGGCGGTCACGCCATGGCGGCGGGGCTGAGCCTGGCGCGGGCGAATCTGGCTGTGTTCGAGCAGGCGTTCCTGGCGGTGGTGCAGGGGCAGATGGATCCTGCGTCACTGCAGCAACTATTGATGAGTGACGGCGAGCTGGGCGCGGATGAGCTGGATTTCCGCCACGCCGAAGCGCTGCGCCTTGCGGGACCATGGGGGCAGGGCTTCCCTGAGCCTTTGTTCGACGGGCATTTCCAGGTGGCACGCTGGCAGGTGCTCAAGGAGAAGCATCTCAAGCTGAGCCTGCGCGTGCCGGGCCGGGCTGAGCCGCTCAATGCGATTCACTTCAGCGGCTGGACCGGCAATGCACCGGCCAACCATGTGCATATCGCGTACCGGTTGGTGAGTGATGATTACCGGGGTGGTGGCGCGATTCAGTTGATCATCGAGCATTGCGCTGACGCGTGAGGGATTGCGGTGACACGCATGGCGTGTCACTACAGGGCCGTAGTGGCAATGCGGGGAAATGGTAGAGTCGGTCGACAGACGACTGCCGATAGCGGCGATCGGTGCGGCGAACGCATGACCCGTTGCCGAGCAGACACGCGACTCAGGGTTCCTTGATTTCGCTCACCAATGACGGCATCTGCCACGCACCGCCAGCGGCGACCAGACGGCACAACCCGGTATTGGAGTCGTCGGTCTGTACGTACTCGCTGCCGTTCCACGCCCAGGCCGCCGTGCTCCAGCAGTCTCCCAGACCACGGCTCTTGTGCGAGGCACTAATGGTGCGGGTGTCGTCGTCCACGCCGAGGTTGGTGATGTAGCGCGGCTGATACGGCGCGCGGTCATTGACCACCCAGTAGCCGGACCCTTCGTTGTAGGCTCCGCGCCAGCACACGGTGGAAGCCAGCAGGTGCTTGCTGTCCAGCCGCTTGACCGTGACCGGCTGCGGCTCCTCGTCGAATTGGGTACCTTCGGCCGGATGCAGCGCATCACAGTCGTCGGCAGACGTCGCGGCCGCCAGGGCTGCGCGCAGGGCAGGCACACTGGCCAATGCCTCATCGGCAGCCGTGGTCTGCACGCGCTTGCCCAGCGTGACCACCGGCACCGGCAACGCCGGCAGCACGCTGGCTTCGGCACGGTTGCCTTTGCGCATGATCGCACCGGGCGTGCCCAGCCGGCCCTGGAACTCGTCCATTTTCAGCAGCACCGCAGAAGCGCCGCGATCGGAGAGCGCCCAGCGGCGACCATTGTTGCCGATCAGCTCGATCCGGCTGTCCTTGACCAGCGCCTTCAGCAGGGCGCTGACCTGCGCCGCGGAGAAGTCTGTGTTCTCCTTCACCGCACCCAATGAAGTGCCATTGATCTGCAGGCTGACTGCGCTGGGCAGGTCGCTCTCCTCATACTCGCCGAGCATCAGCTGGCCGGTGATAGGTTGGTTCGGTCCGCCCTTGCGGGTCAGCAGCACCGACACCGGGTCATCGCCGGCGTCTTCGTTCTGGTAGCCGGCCGCGCGGCAGGTGCGGGTGTTGTCGCAGGCCAGGGTCCAATCGTTGTGGGTGAACTCAACCCCCTTCAGCGGGGCGGCATGGGCAGCGGGTAACAGCGTGGCAAGCAGCAGGCAGGCCAGAGGCAGGCGCATGCGATCTTCCTTGTAGGGTACGGTCCGTGGGGCTGTCAGCGTGGCGCAAGGCGACCCTTCTGTCCATGTGCAATGGCTTCAACCCCGTTTGCCACGCTGGTGCGTTCAAGGTTCCGTCATCGTCATCAGGAGCGTCACATGGACAGCGTGCTGCGCAGGTTGGGGTGGGGGATCGCGGTGTGGGTTGCTGTTGCCGTGGGGCAGGGTGCGGCCGCGCAGTCGGCTGGGCAGGGCCTGCTGAAGGTGGCGGGAGCCGAGCGTGAGGTGCAATTGGAACGCGCGCAGTTGCACAGCCGGGTCGCCGCCGGACTGGGTGAAACCCGGATCGAGCTGGTCTTCCGCAATCTCAATAACCGCGTGCTGGAAGGCAACCTGGAGTTTCCGCTGGCCGATGGCCAGCAGGTGACCGCCTTTGCGCTGGATATTGATGGAGCACTGCGTGACGCGGTGCCGGTGCCCAAGGACAAGGGCCGACAGGTGTTCGAGGCCATCGAACGACGCGGCGTGGACCCGGGCCTTCTGGAGCAGACCGCCGGCAACCAGTTCCGGCTGCGCATCTACCCGATACCGGCGCACGGCACACGCCGGGTCGCCCTGACCGTGCGCGAGACGCTGCCGCTGGATGCCAAGGGGCTGCGCTGGAACCTGCCGATGCAGTTCGCGCAGGGCGCGCAGCAGGTGCAGGTGCAGCTGGACGCCGTCGGTACCGGCGTTCCGGTCAAGCGCGGTACCTCTCCGCTGGAACTCACCCTGGCCGGTGCCACCTGGCGGGCACGCTGGCAGGGGCGCGGTGACCAACTGCCCGCGCAGCTGGGCTGGACCCTGCCGCTGCCGCGGGGCATCAGCGGCGTGCAGGGCCTGTTCAACGGCGAACGCTACTTCATGCTGCAGGTGCCGGTGACGGGCCAGCCCCGGCCGCGTGCGCTGCCGCGCCGCATCGGGTTGGTCTGGGATGCGTCCGGCTCCGGCCGCCAGCGCGACACCGCCGCCGAATTGACGGTGCTGGACCGCTACTTCCAGGCGGTGGGCCAGGCCCAGGTGCAATTGACCGTACTGCGTGATCGCGCCGAGCCGATGCGTCGCTTCAACGTGCAGGGCGGCAACTGGAGCGCGCTGCGTCGTGAGCTGGAAGGCCTGGTCTATGACGGGGGCAGTGCGCTCAACGACTGGGCGGCGAGTCCCGATGTAGATGAAACCCTGGTGGTCAGCGATGGCATCGGCAACTTTGGTGCCCGCACGCGGCCCGCATTGCAGCCCGGGCAGCCGCTGTACGCGCTGAGCGGTGCCGGTGCCCGGACCGATGCGTCGCACCTGCGCTACTGGGTGGAAGGCAGCGGCGGTCAGGTGCTGGTCCTCGCTGGCGTGGATGACGTGACCTCGGTCGCCGAACGCCTGCTGCGGCAGGCGCCGGCTCGCATCGAACCGCAGGGGCAAGGTCTTGCCGATCTGCTGCTGGATGACACGCAGGCGGGTCAGGGCTGGGTGCGGGTAATGGGGCGCATCACCGCTCAGCCGGCATCGCTGCGACTGCGCCTGCCCAGCGCAGACGGCTCCACCACCGAACAGACGATGGCCATGAACGGACTGCCCGATGCTGACGGCGGGATGGCCGCGTACGCCTGGGCGTCGCATCAGCTGCAACGGATGCAGAGCGACCGCACGGTGCCGATGTCGACGACCCAGGCGTTCGCGCTGAAGTTTGGCCTGGTCAGCGCGGATACCTCGCTGCTGGTACTGGAAACGCTGGAGGACTACCTGCGTTACGGCATCCGCCCGCCGGTTCCGCTGCAGGCCGAATACGACAAGCGCCACGCCCTGCAGATCCGTGACGAGGCCGAACAGCGCCGCCAGCGTCTGGATGCCATCGCGCGCCAGTTTGCCGAACGTGAGCAATGGTGGAACCGCAGTTGGCCCAAAGGATCGCGTCCGCAGGAACCGGACCCGCGCAGCAAGCAGCGGTCAGCGGGATGGGGTGAGGCCGCGCGCGAGGCGCGTGCTGCGCCGCCGCCGCCGGCACCGGCTGCACCCGCGATGACGCTGGCTGCCGCGAACGCCAGCGACAACCAGACACTGGATGCCATCAGCGTGACCAGCAGCCGTATCCAGGAGGAAGCCTACGCGCCTGCCGCAGCGGATGCGCCGGCCAATGGTGGTCAGCTGCGGATCACCCTCAGTGCCTGGCAGCCCGACTCGCGGTATGCCCGCCAGCTGCGCGCCGCCGCACCCGCGCAGGTCTACGCCCTGTACCTGAAGGAGCGCGATGAACACGCCAACAGCAGCGCGTTCTACCTGGACGTGGCCGACATCCTGCTGGAGCGAGGTCAGCGCGAGCTGGCCATCCGGGTGCTGTCCAACCTGGCCGAAATGCAGCTGGAAAACCGCCATGTGCTGCGCGTGCTGGGCTACCGGCTGATGCAGGCCAACGCCCCGGAACTGGCCGTGCCGGTGTTCCGGCAGGTGTTGGCGATGGGCGAGGAGGAGCCGCAGAGCTTCCGCGACCTGGGCCTGGCGCTGGAGGCGGCCGGTCAGGCGCAGGCCGCGGTGGATGCGCTCAACGAAGTGGTGATCCGCCCGTGGGACGCCCGCTTCGACGGCATTTCGCTGATCGCACTGGATGAACTGAACACGCTGGCCAGCCGCACCAAGGTGAATCTGGACAAGGTCGACCCGCGCCTGCGCCGGCCCATGCCGCTGGACCTGCGGGTGGTGCTGGGCTGGGACAGCGACAACAGCGACATGGACCTGTGGGTGACCGATCCGAATGGCGAGCGCGCCTATTACGGCAACCGCCTGACCTGGCAGGGCGGGCAGATGTCGCGGGACTTCACCGGGGGCTATGGACCGGAGCAGTTCTCGCTGCGCCAAGCCAAGCCCGGTGTTTACAAGGTGGAAGCCAACTATTTCGGCAGCCGCGAGCAGCTGGTGACCGGGGCGACCACGCTGATGCTGCGGCTGACCACGAAGTGGGGTGCCAAGGGGCAGCAGGACCAGTACGTGACGATGCGGCTCAAGGATGACAGTGAGACGGTGCTGGTGGGCGAATTCGAGGTGAGGTGACAGCACCGGCCGATCCCAACATGAACGGGGCCGCTGGCGCTATAATCGGCGGTCTTGTCCAAGCCTTCATGACTGCCGATATGATCGAGCTCAATCCCGTGCGCCAGCGAATCACCGATCTGACCGATCGCGTGGTCTCGCTCAGGGGGTATCTTTGACTACGACGCCAAGAAAGAGCGTCTGGAAGAAGTAACCCGGGAACTGGAAAACCCCGACATCTGGAACAACCCGGAGTATGCCCAGAACCTGGGCAAGGAACGCTCCCTGCTGGACAAGACGGTGGGCGGCATCGCCACCATCCTGGACGGGTTGACCGAAAGCACCGAACTGCTGGAACTGGCTGAAAGCGAGCAGGACGAAGACACCGCGCTGGCCGTGGTCGCCGACCTGGACAAGTACCAGAAGCACGTGGAACAGCTGGAATTCCAGCGCATGTTCTCCGGCGAGATGGACAGCGCGGCCGCCTTCGTCGACATCCAGGCCGGTGCCGGTGGCACCGAAGCCCAGGATTGGGCCGAAATCCTGCTGCGCATGTACCTGCGCTGGTGCGAATCGCGCGGCTGGAAGACCGAACTGATGGAGGTCTCCGGCGGTGACGTCGCTGGCATCAAGTCGGCCACGCTGCGCGTGGAAGGCGACTATGCCTATGGCTGGCTGAAGACCGAAACCGGCGTGCACCGCCTGGTGCGCAAGTCGCCGTTCGACTCCGACAACCGTCGCCACACCAGCTTCACCTCGGTGTTCGTGTCGCCGGAAATCGACGACAACATCGACATCACCATCAACCCGGCTGACCTGCGCACCGACGTGTACCGCTCCTCCGGTGCCGGTGGTCAGCACGTCAACAAGACCGAGTCGGCGGTGCGTATCACCCACGTGCCCAGCGGCATCGTGGTGGCCTGCCAGACTGGCCGCAGCCAGCACCAGAACCGCGACAACGCGATGAAGATGCTGGCCGCCAAGCTGTACGAGCTTGAAATCCAGAAGCGCAACGCGGAAAAGGACGCCGTGGAAGCGACCAAGTCCGACATCGGCTGGGGCAGCCAGATCCGCAACTACGTGCTCGACCAGAGCCGTATCAAGGACCTGCGCACCGGCATCGAGCGTTCCGATACGCAGAAGGTGCTCGATGGCGACCTCGACGAGTTCGTCGAAGCCAGCCTGAAGTCCGGCCTGGAAGTCGGCTCCAAGCGCCTCGACGCGTAATTCCCTCCCTTTGTATCCCCCGCACAAGACCAGCGACCACGCCATGAACGATCAGACCCCCGCGCCGCAGACCCCCGTCGACGAGAACAGCCTCATCGCCGAGCGCCGCGCGAAACTGACCGCGCTGCGCGGGCAGGGCATTGCCTACCCGAACGACTTCCGCCGTGAAGACTTCGCCGGCAGCCTGCAGGCCGAGTACGCCGATGCCGAGCAGTGGACCGCCGAAACCCTGGAGGCCAACGGCCGCCAGGTGAAGATGGCTGGCCGCCTGATGGCCAAGCGGGTGATGGGCAAGGCCAGCTTCGCCCAGATCCAGGACGAATCCGGCCGCATCCAGCTGTTCCTGCAGGGCAATGCCCTGGGCGACGTCTATACCGCGTTCAAGGGCTGGGACGTGGGCGACATCATCGCCGTTGAAGGCGGGCTGACCCGGACCAAGACCGGCGAACTGTCGGTCAAGGCCACCAGCATCCGCCTGCTGACCAAGTCGCTGCGTCCACTGCCGGACAAGTGGCACGGTCTGGCCGATGTGGAGCAGCGCTACCGCCAGCGCTACGTCGACCTGATCGTCACCCCGGAATCGCGCGAAGTGTTCATCAAGCGCTCGCGCATCATCCGTGCGATGCGTGCGTGGCTGGACAGTCGCGACTTCCTGGAAGTCGAGACGCCGATGATGCATTACATCCCCGGCGGTGCCACGGCCAAGCCGTTCACCACCCACCACAACGCGCTCGACCTGGACCTGTACCTGCGCGTGGCCCCGGAGCTGTACCTCAAGCGCCTGACCGTGGGCGGCCTGGAGCGGGTGTACGAGATCAACCGCAACTTCCGCAACGAAGGCGTCAGCACCCGCCACAACCCGGAATTCACCATGATGGAGCTGTACGAGGCCTATGCCACGTACAACGAGATCATGGATCTGACCGAAAACGTCATTCGTGACGTCGCCCAGAGCGTGCTCGGCACCACCGAGGTGGAATGGGACGGCGCAAAGATCGACCTGGGCCCGGCGTTCCGCCGCTGGCGCATGGACGAGGCGGTCCGCCACCACAATCCGGAAATCAGCGCGGCCGACTGCACCGACCGTGACGCCCTGCTGCGCCACTGTGAACGCCTGAAGATCCGGGTCAAGCCGTCCTACGGCTGGGGCAAGCTGCTGCTGGAGATCTTCGAGGCCACGGTGGAACACACCCTGATCCAGCCGACCTTCATCACTGACCACCCGGTCGAGGTCTCGCCGCTGGCCCGTGCCAACGACAACGACCCGGGCTACACCGACCGCTTCGAGCTGTTCATCAACGGCAAGGAGCTGGCCAACGGATTCTCCGAGCTGAACGACCCGGAAGACCAGGCAGCGCGCTTCCAGGCGCAGGTGGCGGCGAAGGAAGGCGGCGACGACGAGGCCATGCACTACGACGCCGATTACATCCGTGCGCTGGAGTACGGTATGGCCCCGACAGGGGGTCTGGGCATCGGCATCGACCGCCTCGTGATGCTGCTGACCGGCAGCAGCTCGATCCGCGACGTGCTGCTGTTCCCCTACATGCGCCCGGAAAACTGAGACCGGCGTCTCGGATGGCCCGGAAAGGGCCGTCCCCCGGGGCTTTCGCCGACATGGCCGCGCGAGTATGGTTTCTGCGTGGCCTCATGGATTCCCAGGCACTCTGGCCACGGATCATGGTGGGTTGCGGGCAGCTGACGCTGACTTCACACTGTGACCACGATCATGAACTGGGGCGATCATGAGCGGAGGTGACGCGTGCAAGGTCCCGGTGTGCAAGGTGGCGGAGTATCCTTTACACAGCCTGTTCCAATGTGGTCCCGGCAGACGACGGAAGCAGCCTTGAATATTGTCATCGTTGACGATCAGACGTCCGCGCGCACGATGCTGCGCCATGTCATCGAAGACATCGCGCCGGAACTGAGCGTGCACGATTTCGGTGACCCGCTCACCGCGCTGGCGTGGTGCGAATCCAATGCCGTCGATCTGCTGCTGCTGGATTACCGCATGCCGGAAATGGACGGGCTGGAGTTTGCCCGCCGCTTCCGCCGTCTGCCCAAACACCGCGATATTCCGGTGATTCTGATCACCGTGGTGGGTGACGAGCCGATTCGCCAGGCCGCTCTGGAAGCCGGGGTGATCGACTTCCTGGTCAAACCGATCCGCCCGCGCGAACTGCGCGCGCGCTGCTACAACCTGCTGCAGTTGCGCCAGCAATCCGAGAACGTGAAGCAGCGTGCACTGTCACTGGAACAGCGCCTGCTGGCCAGCATGCACGAGGTGGAAGAGCGCGAGCGCGAAACGCTGTCGCGGCTGGCCCGCGCGATCGAGTTCCGCGACGCCGGCACCAGTGCCTACCTGGAGCGCATGGCCCATGTGGCCGGGCTGATTGCCGAACAGCTGGGTCTGCCCGAAGAAGAGGTGCGACTGATCGAAATGGCCGCGCCCCTGCACGACATGGGCAAGATCGCCATTCCCGACTCGGTACTGCTCAAGCAGGGTAAACTCAACGACGAAGAGCTGGCGATCATGCGCCGGCACCCCCGAATCGGTTACGAGCTGCTCAGTGGCAGCCAGAACCGGTTCATCCAGGTGGGCGCGCTGATCGCGCTGCGCCACCACGAACGGTATGACGGCAGCGGGTATCCCGACGGCCTGGTTGGCGAGGCGATCCCGCTGGAAGCGCGGATCGTGGCGGTGGCCGACGTCTTCGACGCCCTGATCTCGCCGAGACCTTACAAGGAAGCTTGGAGCATGGAAGCCACTTTGGCCTATCTGTACGCGCAACGCGGTCGTCTGTTCGACCCGCGCTGCGTGGATGCGCTGCTGCGCGGTCGCGTCCAGTTGGACGAGATCTGCGCGCAGCATTCCGTTGCGTCGTCCCGACCGGGGATGTGACATGGGCGGTGTGTTCCAGAAAGTGAGGCAGCGTCTCGGTGCGAGCGGTGCCCTGGCGTTTCTGCGCGCGCGGCTGAGCGGTCGCCCGGACAGCGAGCACGGGCAGGCCATCGTGCGCATGGTGCTGATCGTGCTGATCCTCGCCTACGTGCTGATGCCAAACGTGCGCAATGACCTGCCGCACCACCAGTACCAGGTGGTGCTGGGCATCGTGCTGACCGGCCTGACCTTGTCGGTAATGTTGTTCGGTTGGCTGCTGGCACGGCCGGGGCGTTCGGACCCGCGCCGCGTGGCCGGCATGCTGGCCGACTACGGCCTGATCGCCGCAGGCATGGTGCAGATGGGTGAGCCGCTGGCCTGGGTCTACATCGTGGTGATGTGGGTCACGGTGGGCAACGGCATGCGCTTCGGCAACCGCTACCTGTATGCCGCCGTGGGCATGGCGCTGGTCAGCTTCGGCGTGACCATGCTGACCACTGACTACTGGCGTGACAACGCGCGCCTGGGCTTCGGCCTGTGGCTGGGTCTGGCCGCAGTGCCGCTGTATTTCGCCACCCTGCTGCGCCAGCTGACCCGCGCCATGGACGAGGCGCGCCGCGCCAGCGAGGCCAAGAGCCGCTTCCTGGCCAACATGAGCCACGAGTTCCGCACCCCGCTCAACGGTCTTTCGGGCATGACCGAGGTGCTGGCCACCACCCAGCTGGATGAAGAGCAGCGCGAATGCGTGAACACCATCCAGGCCTCGTCGCGCAGCCTGCTGACGCTGGTCGAGGAGGTGCTGGACATCTCGGCCATCGAGGCCGGCAAGCTGCGTGTTGTCGAGGAAGACTTCGCGCTGGCCGATGTGATCCAGTCGATGGGCCTGATCCTGATGCCGCAGGCACGGGTGAAGCGCCTGGACTACGTAGTGAAGGTAGACGAGGCGGTGCCGCTGCTGTTGCGCGGCGACCTTGGCCATCTGCGCCAGATTCTGCTCAACCTGGCCGGCAACGCGGTCAAGTTCACCGAGCATGGCAAGGTGGAGATCCGGGTCGGATTACTGGGTGAAGCGGGCGACGGCCGGGTGCGGCTGCGCTTCGACATCTTCGATACCGGTATCGGCGTCAATCCGGAGATGGTGCCGCGTCTGTTCCGGGCGTTCGAGCAGGCCGACGTCAGTCTCGGCCGCCGCCATGAGGGCTCCGGCCTCGGCACCTCGATTGCGCGTGGCTTGGTCGAGGCCATGGGCGGTGACATCGGCTTCGCCGACAACCCGCCGCAGGGCAGCCATTTCTGGTTCGAGCTGCCGTTCGCGCTGCCGCCGGTGGAGCAGGGCCGCTTCACCCCGGCCGTGGTCGGTGAGTCCGCACCGGGCGGGGCAGGCAACGTCATTGCCTTCGCCGACCCGTTCCTGCGCCACCGCGCGCGCGTGCGCAGCATGAAGGTGCTGGTGGCCGACGATCACCAGGCCAACCGCTTGGTGCTGCAGCGCCTGCTGCAGAAGGCCGGGCACAAGGTGGTGTGCGTCAACGGCGGCGAAGCCGTGCTGGATGCCATGGCCGAAAGCGATTACGACGTCGCCATTGTCGATCTGCACATGCCGGGCATGAGCGGGCTGGACATGCTGAAGGAGCTGCGTGTGATGCAGTCCGGCGGTGGAGCGCGTACGCCAGTACTGGTGCTCAGCGCCGATGTGACCCCCGAGTCGATCCAGCAGTGCACCCAGGCCGGTGCGCATACCTTCTTCGGCAAGCCGGTGGTGCCGGTGCGCCTGCTCGACACGCTGGCGGAGATTGCCAGCAACGACGCGCGCAAGCCGCGGGTCAACGTGGTGCCCGCTCCTGCAGTCGGGGTCGGCGTGCTCGACTCCGGCGTGCTGGATGAGCTGGCCTCGCTGGGCATGGGAGAGAGCTTCGAGCAGGAGTTCATCCGGCAGTGTCTGGTGGACGCCAAGCAGTGCCTGGTAACGGCCAACGAGGCGGGGGAGCGCGGCGACTGGGTGCTGCTGCGTGAGCAGGCGCATGCGATCAAAGGCGTGGCCAGCAACCTGGGTCTGGTGCGGGTGGCGTTCCGTTCCGGTGAGGTCATGCACATGGCCGACTGGCAGCTCAAGAGCGAGTGGAAGGAGCGGATGAAGCAGATCCGCGCGGCAGTGAAGGAAGGCCGGCAGGCATTGGCGGCACGCATGCACCCCAGTGCGGTCACCGGCGACAGCGATATCGACATCGGCTGATGCCCCGGCGGACGCGCATGGCGCGTCCCTACAGGTGAACCGTGATCCGTCGCATTCCGCGGGCCATGCGTGGACCCGCGTAGTGACGCGCCATGCGCGTCATGCAGCATTCCGTCGTCCCTGAACACCGTTCACATAGGAGCCGTTGCGGCTCGTATGCATGTTTGCATTGCGCCGCGCTTCCCCGGTGTAGGATCGCGGCGTGTGGACCCGTCAGGCCTGCCGCCCACCGTCCTCCCTCCAGGCCAACTCGCCGAGGAAATTGCCATGCAAACGATCGAAAAGCTCCCCACCACCCCCCGCGGCTACGCCACCATCCGCACCGAGACCACGCATGACAACGCCGCGCACTGGTTGTTCATGCACGCCGACGCCGCCACCGGCATACGCCCCTGCTGCCGCAAGGACATGCTGGATGAAATGTGGACAGTGATGAGCGAGATCACCGCCAGCCCGGCCGAGCGCGCCAGTGGCAGGCTGCGTCATTTCGTGTTGGCATCCGATGCCACCGCCTACAACCTCGGCGGCGACCTGGAGCTGTTCGCACGGCTCATCCGTGAAGGCAACCGTGACCGCCTGCTGGCCTACGCGCAGCGTTGCGTGGAAGGCGTGCATCACCTGCACACCGGCTTCGGCGGCGATGTGCGTTCCATTGCGCTGATCCAGGGCGATGCCTTGGGCGGCGGCCTGGAAATGGCGCTGGCCTGCCACACCATCGTGGCCGAAGCGGGCAGCGGCATGGGCCTGCCTGAGGTGCTGTTTGGCCTGTTCCCGGGCATGGGCGCGTACTCGTTCCTGTGCCGCCGCGTCGCCCCGCAGGTCGCCGAGAAGATCATCCTGGAAGGGCGTGTGTACAGCGCCGAAGAAATGTATGCGATGGGCGTGGTCGACGTGCTGGTGCCGAAGGGGCAGGGCATGAAGGCCGTGGAAGACCTGATTCGCCAGCACCAGCGCACCCCGCGCACGTACCTGGCCATGAACGCGGCGCGCAATCTGGCTCAGGCGGTGAGCTATGACGAGCTGCTGGAAATCACCAAGATCTGGGTGGAATCCGCGCTCGCTCTGGAAGACAAGTCGCTGCGCACCATGGACCGGCTGATCAAGGCGCAGACGCGCCGTGCCCAGTCCGATGCGGCGTAACGCCGGAATCAGGGGGAACTGAAGGCCCGGCAATCGCCGGGCCTTCTTTGTTTCAGACCTTACTCCGCCGGTGCGTCGCGCAGTTCGCGGCGCAGGATCTTGCCGACGTTGGTCTTCGGCAGTTCCTTGCGGAATTCCACGATCTTCGGATGCTTGTACCCGGTCAGGTTGGCACGTGCGTGCTCCTTGACCTGCTCGGCGGTGAGGTTCGGGTCCTTCTTGACGATGACCACCTTCACGATCTCGCCGGACTTGTCATCCGGCACGCCCACTGCGGCCACTTCCAGCACGCCCGGCATCATCGCGATCACGTCTTCCACTTCGTTCGGGTAGACGTTGAAGCCGGACACCAGAATCATGTCCTTCTTGCGGTCGACGATGTAGAAGAAGCCGTGCTCGTCCATGCGCGCCATGTCGCCGGTGTGCAGCCAGCCGTCGGCGTCGATCGCCTTGGCGGTTTCTTCCGGGCGCTGCCAGTAACCCTTCATCACCTGCGGGCCGCGGATGCACAGCTCGCCGACGTCACCGGGGGTCATGGTCTGGCCGTCGTCGTTCTTCACGCAGGCATCAGTGGACGGAATCGGCAGGCCGATGGCTCCGTTGTACTCGGCCAGGTTGAGCGGGTTGATGCACGCGGCCGGCGAGGTTTCGGTCAGGCCGTAGGCCTCCACCAGAGTGACCCCGGTAACCTTCTTCCAGCGCTCGGCGACGGCGCGCTGCACGGCCATGCCGCCACCCAGGGTGACCTTCATCGACGAGAAGTCGATCTGGTCGAAGCCGGGGGTGTTGAGCAGGCCGTTGAACAGCGTGTTGACGCCGGTGATGGCGGTGAAGCGCGTCGACTTGAGCTCCTTGACGAAGCCCTTCATGTCGCGCGGATTGGTGATCAGGTGGTTGCAGCCACCGAACTTCATGAAGACCAGGCCGTTCGCGGTGAGTGCGAAGATGTGGTACAGCGGCAGGGCGGTGATGATCCACTCCTTGCCCATCTCGATGCCGGACGCGGAAATCCACGCCGAGGCCTGCTGCATGTTGGCGACCAGATTGCGGTTGGTCAGCATGGCACCCTTGGCCACGCCGGTGGTGCCGCCGGTGTACTGCAGGAACGCCACGTCGTCGTGGTCCATTTCCACCTTCGGCAAGGTGTGCTGGCTGCCCAGCTTCAGCGCCTGATTGAAACGGATCGCGCCGCGGATGCTGTAGTTCGGCACCATCTTCTTGATGTACTTCAGCACGAAGTTCACCAGCACGCCCTTGGCACCGAGCATGTCGCCCAGACCGGTAGTGATGACCTGCTTGACCTGGGTATCAGCGATGACCTGCTGCACGGTGTCACCGAAGTTGTCGACCACCACCAGCACGGCCGCGCCGGAGTCGACCAGCTGGTGTTTCAGCTCGCGGGCGGTGTACAGCGGGTTGACGTTGACCACGGTCAGGCCGGCGCGCAGCACGCCGAAGGTGGCCACTGGGTACTGCAGGCAGTTGGGCATCATCAGGGCGACGCGGTCACCCTTCTTGAGCTTCAGTTCGCCCAGCAGATACGCGGCGAACTGTTCGACCAGGGCGTCGGTTTCACCGTAGGTGAGTACCTTGCCGAAGCTGGAGTAGGCAGGGCGGTCGCGGAACTTGGCAACCGAGGTATCGAATACGGCCGAGACCGAAGCGAATTCGTTGACGTCGATCTCGGCGGGCACGCCGGCGGGATAGCTGTTCAGCCAGGGACGTTCCAGACTCATATTCCCCCTCCAGGAAACGTTGATGGTGTGCGGTGACGGTGAGTATCCGTCGTTTCGGCAGTGGGCAGCATACCGGGCCGAATGGAAAACGCGAAGGATTTGTGAAGCAGGTGTGCACAAGGCCCGTTCAGCCTGGCCGTAGCGAGGCGTTTGCCCATCATGCGGCACTTCCGCCGGCGCTGTTTTCGCTGCACTGCAGCGCAGCTTCCATCACCGGCACGGCCCAATCCGGGGTCTGGCGCAGCTGCTCGGCATCGTCCGGCTCAGGCCAGACCAGCTGCCCGGCCTCCATCTGCAGCACCAGCTGCGGGTCCGGTACCGCCTCGCCGGGGGCAGCATCGGCGCTGTTGTCGTAGACCTGCAGCTGGGCCAGGCGCGGCATCAGTGTGGCCAGATTGGCCAGCGCCAGCGGGTAGCGGCGACGGATGTCGGCTTCGTTGATCGGGTGGCCACCTGCGCGTACGCGGGCCTGCACGCGGGCCAGATGATGCTCGGGCGAGGGCAGCCCGCAGTACCACATCAGCACGTCGTGGGTGGCGGTGGCTTCGGCCAGCAGTGCGGCGATGGAGCGGCCACCCAGGGTGGTCTCGAACGCGTGGTTGCGGCGCTCGGTCAGCGCACGCTTGATCCGCTCCACGCCTTCGGTCCAGGCCTGCGCATTGGCCTGGGCCTGATCCATGCCCATTTCGGTACGCAGCTGGCGGGCCCAGCTGTCCGGATTGAACCAGTCCAGCCCGGCCTGACGCAGCAGGTGCCCACCGATGGAACTCTTGCCGGCCCCGTTGACGCCGGCCAGTACGAACAGGAAGGGACGCGGCATCAGTAGCCGGTACCGGCCGCGACCTTGCCCTTCAGGCGTGCCGGCTTGCGCAACAGGGCGCGGGCCTTGTTGCCGGCCCCGGCCGCATCCAGCGAGGACAAGCGCGCGTCGAAGCTGTCGCGCAGCTGCTGCAGCACCGGGCTCTGCTCACGCAGCGAGGCCAGGTCGCGCTGCAGGCCCACGACCTGCGCCTGCAGGGCCTGGTACTGCTCGGCCGAGATGATCACCGCCTGCGGTTCGTTGTGGTTGGTGACCAGCACCGCCTGCTGGTCACGCACGTCCTGCATGACCTTGCGCCAGTGCTCCTTCACCGACGAGGCGGTGGTGCGGGTCAGCTCGGTGATCGGGTCGAACTTGAGGGCGTGCAACATGGCGGAGATTCCGGCAGCAGCGATGGCCCGAGCATAGCGCGGATGGGATAAAATGGGAATTTAATGAAAAATAGGAAAAATGTCTGATTCAGGTTGGGCGCACGACCAACCGCCATGCGCCACCCCGATTCCGGTAGGTCACGACCGTTGGTCGTGACCGGGGGTGTGTTACCCCTTGGCCGCCAACTGCCGCAGCACGTACTGCAGCAGGCCGCCATGCTTGAAGTACTCCACTTCCTTCGGCGTCAGCAGCATCACGTGGGCCTTGAAGGTCACCACCGTGCCATCCGCCTTGGCCGCGGTGACCGTGGCGGTCTTGCTGGCCCCGTCCTGCAGTCCGGTGATGTCGACCACCTCCGACCCATCCAGGCCCAGGCTTTGTGCGTTCTCGCCGGCCTGGAACTGCAGCGGCAGCACGCCCATGCCGACCAGGTTGGAACGATGGATGCGCTCGAAGCTCTCGGCCATCACCGCCTTCACCCCGAGCAGGTTGGTGCCCTTGGCCGCCCAGTCGCGCGATGAACCGGTGCCATATTCCTTGCCTGCGAACACCACCAGCGGCACACCGTCGGCCTTGTACTTCATCGCCGCGTCGTAGATCGCCAGCTTTTCCGGCTCGCCACCGGCCTTCGGGAAGTACAGCGTGTTGCCGCCTTCCTCACCGCCGAACATCAGGTTCTTGATGCGGATGTTGGCGAAGGTGCCGCGCACCATCACGTCATCGTTGCCGCGGCGGCTGCCGTAGCTGTTGAAGTCGGCTGGCTGCACACCGCGTTCCTGCAGGAAGCGCCCTGCGGGTGAATCTTTCTTGATGTTGCCGGCCGGCGAGATGTGGTCGGTGGTGATCGAATCACCGAACAGGCCCATCACCCGCGCACCGTGCACATCGTCGACATGGCCGACCTGCATGGTCATGCCGTCGAAGTAGGGCGGGTTCTTGATGTAGGTCGATGCACCGTCCCACTCATACAGATTGCCTTCCGGCGACTGGATGGTGTTCCAGCGCGAGTCGCCCTTGAACACGTCGGCGTAGTTCTGCTTGAACATCTCCGGGCCGATGGTCGCGGCGATGACGTCGCCGATTTCCTTGTTGCTCGGCCAGATGTCCCGCAGGTAGACCGGCTGGCCATCGCTGCCGGTGCCGAGCGGTTCGGTGGTCAGGTCGATGTCGGTGGTGCCGGCAATCGCATAGGCCACCACCAGCGGCGGGCTGGCCAGGTAGTTCATTTTCACTTCGGGGTGCACGCGGCCTTCGAAGTTGCGGTTGCCCGACAGCACCGAGGTCACCACCAGGTCACCGGCGGCAATGCCGGCGCTGACCTCGGTGGGCAGCGGGCCGGAGTTGCCGATGCAGGTGGTGCAGCCGTAGCCGACCACGTAGAAGCCCACCTTTTCCAGTTCGGTGAGCACGCCTGCCTTTTCCAGATAGTCGGTCACCACACGCGAGCCTGGGCCGAGCGAGGTCTTCACCCACGGCTTGCGGTCCAGCCCCTTGGCGGCCGCGTTGCGGGCCAGCAGGCCGGCCCCGATCATCACCGCCGGGTTGGAGGTGTTGGTGCATGAGGTGATCGCCGCGATGACCACCGCGCCGTCCTTCAGGCGGAAGCGCTGACCGTCCAGCTCCACATCCGAATAGCCCTTGGCCAGCTGTTCGTTGCCGACTGCCGCGCCGCCACCTTCGTTGACGAATTTCGACACGTCCTCGTTGCGCTTGTCGCGGTTGGTGGTCAGTCCGCCCAGGTTGTCGCGGTAATTCTGCTTCACGTCCTGCAGCAGCACCCGGTCCTGCGGCCGCTTCGGGCCGGCCAGCGACGGCTTCACCTCACCCATGTCCAGTTCCAGCGTGGCGCTGTAGCTGGCGTGCGGGCTGTTGGCGTCGTGCCACAGGCCCTGGGCCTTGGCATAGGCTTCGACCAACGCGATCTGCTCTTCGCTGCGGCCAGACAGGCGCAGGTAGTTCAGTGACTCCTGGTCGATCGGGAAGATGCCGCAGGTGGCACCGTATTCCGGTGCCATGTTGCCGATGGTGGCGCGGTCGGCGAGCGGCAGGTGCTGCAGGCCTTCACCGAAGAACTCGACGAACTTGCCGACCACGCCGTGCTTGCGCAGCATCTGGGTGACGGTCAGCACCAGGTCGGTGGCAGTGGCCCCTTCCGGCAGCTTGCCGGTCAGCTTGAAGCCCACCACCTGCGGAATCAGCATCGAAGAAGGCTGGCCGAGCATGGCCGCTTCGGCTTCGATGCCGCCCACGCCCCAGCCCAGCACGCCAATGCCGTTGATCATGGTGGTATGGCTGTCGGTGCCGAACACCGTGTCCGGGTAGGCCACTGCCTTGCCGTCCTTGTCCGCGGTCATCACCACACGGGCCAGGTTCTCCAGGTTCACCTGGTGGACGATGCCGGTGTTGGGCGGCACCACCTTGAAGTTGTCGAACGCCTTCTGGCCCCAGCGCAGGAAGCCATAGCGTTCCTGGTTGCGCTGGAACTCGATCTTGCCGTTGAGGTCCAGTGCCTCGGGCTTGCCGAACACGTCCACCTGCACCGAGTGGTCGATGACCAGTTCGGAGGGAATCTGCGGGTTGATCTGTTCCGGGCGGCCGCCCAGCTTGACCACCGCATCGCGCATCGCCGCCAGGTCGACCACGCAGGGCACGCCGGTGAAGTCCTGCAGCACCACGCGGGCCGGCATGAAGGCGATCTCCACGTCCGGTTCGGCCTTGGGGTCCCACTTGGCCACGGCCTCGATGTGCTCGCGGCCGACGGTGGCACCGCCGTCCTCGTGCCGGAGCAGGTTCTCCAGCAGGATCTTCATCGAATAGGGCAGGTGGGAGATGTCGAACTGCTGGCCCAGCTTAAGCAGGCTGAAGTAGTCGTAGGCCGCGCCGCCGACATCCAGCTGGCTGCGGGTGGAGAACGAATCGCTCATGCGGGGAAACTCCTCTTGCGGATGGCTTGCAATGGCCCGCGCACGGGCCTGCTTGCGGTGGCCGGCGGGACGGGCCGGCCGGGCAGGGGCCCAGTATGGCCGATGCCGGCAGGCCCGCAGCACCACGGGCTCAGAACGCAAGGTTATACATTCGTATGTAGCCTTCGTGTCACGGCTTCCCTCGCCACTGGCTCATCAGCATCTGCAGGAAACGTTCGGCGCTGGGTGAGAGCAGGGCGCCGCGCCGGCGCACGATGCCAATGGTGCGCGACACGACCGGGTTGCCGATCGGGCGGGTGACCAGGATGGGGTGGTCACCGTCCGGCGTGGCCATCTTCGGCAGCACCGATACGCCGATGCCGGCTTCGACCATGCCGAGCGAGGTGGACAAGTGAGTCACCTCGTAGTGCCAGCTGAGCTTGAGGTTTTCGCGTGCCAATGCGCCATCGAGCAGGGTGCGGTTGCCGCTGGTGCGGTGCACGGTGATCAACTGATGGCGGGCCAGGTCGGACCATTCCACCTTTCGCTTTTTCGCCAGCGGATGATCGCGGCGGCAGGCGAGCACGAACGGATCTTCGGCGAGCACGTCGAAGTCCAGGTTGGGGTCGTTGGCACCCATGAAATTGATGCCGAACTCCACTTCACCACGCTCCACCGCCTGCAGGCCTTCAGTGGCGGGAATGTCGAGAATGCGGAAGCGCACGTTCGGGTGCGCGTCATGGAAGCGAGCCATCACGCTCGGCAGGAAGTAGAACGCGGCCGTTGGCAGGCAGGCGATGGTCACCGTGGCACCGCGCGTGTCGTCGTGGCCACGTAGTGAGAACAGCGAGCCATCGAACTCTTCAATCATGCGTCGTACCAGCGGCAGCAGGTTTTCACCTACGGCGGTGGTGCTGACGCTGCGCGTGGTGCGTTCGAGCAGCGGTGAACCGACCGCCTGTTCCAGCTTCTGTATGCGCCGGCTGAGTGCCGGCTGCGAGACGTGCAGCGTTTCAGCGGCACGGTGGAAGCTGCGGGTTTCGGCCACCAGCAGAAAGGCGCGCAGGTCGAGAATTTCGCAATTGATGCTCATGGGGCATTAATCATCCAAAAATCAGCAATTCACAGATCAATCGGGGTCATGCCAGTATCGAATCACAGGGTGATATTCATCCGCTATAAGCATCAATCTACCACACGTATGTCCAACGATCTCACCTCGATTCCCTGCGTCCTGATGCGCGGCGGCACCTCCAAGGGGCCGTTCTTCCTGGCATCCGACCTGCCGGCCGACACCGCGGCACGTGACCGGCTGCTGGTGGAGGTGATGGGCTCGGGGCATCCGCTGCAGATCGACGGGATTGGTGGCGGCAATGCACTGACCAGCAAGGTCGCGATCATCGACAAGGCCAGCCGCGAAGATGCCGACGTGGACTACCTGTTCGCGCAGGTGAAAGTGGAGCAGCGTCTGGTGGATACCTCACCGAACTGCGGCAACATGCTGGCCGCAGTGGGTCCGTACGCCATCGAACGGGGCCTGGTGCAGGCGCATCATCCGCGCACTGAGGTGCGTATCCACAACGTCAACACCGGCAAGGTGATCGTGGCAACGGTGGAAACGCCGGGCGGCCAGGTGGTGTATCGCGGTGACACCCATATTGCCGGCGCACCCGGCGGTGCCGCGCCGGTGCAGCTTGCGTTTCTCGACGCGGCGGGCGCGCGCACCGGCAAGCTGCTGCCCAGTGGACATGCGATGGAGCAGATCGATGGTGCCGATGTCAGCCTGATTGATTGTGCGATGCCGATGGTGCTGATCCGCGCCAGCGACCTGGGCGTGCAGGGTGGGGAATCGCCGGCTGAGCTCAACGCCAACCGTGAGCTGATGGCGCGGATGGAAGCCATTCGCATCCAGGCAGGCGAACGCATGGGCATCGCCGATGCGGGCAACAAGGTGATTCCTAAACCCGTTTTGCTTTCCGCACCGCAACATGGCGGCACCCTGCAGGTGCGTTATTTCATGCCACATCAATGCCATACGGCGCTGGCGATCACCGGCGGCGTGGGCATTGCAACCGCGGTTGCAACGCCGGGCACGTTGGCTAACACGTTTGTCGGGTGTGACGCAGTGCCCACTTTGATTACTCTCGAACATCCGAGCGGTGCCCTGGACGTGGGCTTGAGTCGCAGCTCGGAACACGCGCCGGTTGTGGCCAGCGTGGTACGCACGGCCCGCCGCCTGTTTGAAGGCCGGGTGTTCGCCACCACGCCGATTGCCACCGAAACCACGCAATGGACTTCAGCGGCATGACCTGACCCTGGACGGCAGGCCGCGCCCCTGGCACGACCTTCCGCCCTCCACCGAAACACCGTTACACGTAGCAGCACATCCTGGGAGGGATAGATGTACAAGCGATTTCTGATGACCGCGCTGGTCGCGGCAAGCCTGGCTGTTGCCGGCTGTGGCAAGAGTGGCTCCGAAGGGGCCGCCAGCGGCGGCGACAATGCACCCGTCCGCATCAGCGTGGGGTCTTACAACCTCAACAATCTGCCGTTCTTCATCGCCGATTCCAAGGGCTACTTCAAGGAAGTGGGTCTGGAGGTGAAGACCGAGAACTTCGCCCAGGGCGGTTCAAAGGTGCTGCAGGCGCTGGTCGCCAATTCCACCGACGTGGCGGTGGGCTTCTATGACCACACCATCCAGATGCAGGCCAAGCAGAAGGACGTTGTCGCCTTCGTGCTGCTGTCGCGCAACTCCGGCCTGGTCATGGCCGGCCGCGACGATGCGACCTTCGACCCGGCGCGTCCGGAAACGATCAAGGGCCAGAAAGTGGGCATCACCGCACCGGGGTCATCGTCGGACTTCTTCGTGCGCCACTTCCTGGCCCAGCATGACATCCCGGTCGACAGCATTTCGCTGATCGGCGTGGGTTCGGGTGCCGCGGCCGTGGCCGCGCTGGAGCAGGGCAAGATCGACCTGCTGGTGAACTACGACCCGGCCGCCACGCTGATCACCGAGCGCAAGGTCGGCAAGATCATCATCGACGCACGCAGCGACGACGGTGCCCGCCAGGTCTACGGCGGCCTGTACCCGACCTCGGTGATGTATGCCAACCAGAGCTTCCTGGAGCAGCGCCCGGACGCGGCCGAGAAGATTGCGCGTGCCGAGCAGAAGGCGCTGAAGTTCATCGCCGACAACAGCGCCGAAGACATCGTCGCCGCACTGCCGGACAGCTACGTCTCCGGCGACCGTGCCACCTATGCCCGTGCGGTCGAGAACGCCCGCGCCATCTTCACCAAGGATGGCCACTTCACCCCGGCCGACCTGGAAACACCGCTGAAGGTGCTGCGCGAGTTCAACAAGGACGTCGCCAACCACGATATCGACCTGTCCAAGACCTACACCAATGCCTTCGTCGAGCGCGCCAGCGCCTCGGCCCCGGCTGCCCAGAACTAAGCGGAGGTAACCCATGGCCACCAATGCCACCGTGCGCAAGCTCAACGGCGCACCGCAGCTGGAGCCTGCACAGACCATGGTTGCGATCAACCAGGTCACCATGTCCTTCGGCGATTTCACCGCCGTACGCGACGTCGACATCCAGGTGGGCAATGGCGAGTTTCTCGCCATTGTCGGCCCCACCGGCTGCGGCAAAAGCACCATCCTCAATTCTGTGGCCGGGCTGCTGAAGCCCTCGGCCGGCGAGGTCAGCATTGACGGGCGCGCCGTGAACGGCGTGCAGGAGTCAGTGGGCTATCTGTTCCAGCAGGACGCGCTGCTGCCGTGGAAGACCGCGTACCAGAACGTCGAACTGGGCTTGAAGTTCCGTGGCGTCAGCGATGCAGAGCGCAAGCAGAAGGTCAACGCGTGGCTGGCGAAAGTGGGGCTGACCGGTTTCGAACACCGGTATCCGCATCAGCTCTCCGGCGGCCAGCGCAAGCGCGTGCAGATGGCGCAGGCGCTGATCGTGGAGCCGAAGGTGATCCTGATGGACGAGCCGTTCTCGGCGCTGGACATCCACACCCGTCACCTGATGCAGAACGAACTGCTGCGGCTGTGGCAGGAAGATCGCCGCTCGGTGATCCTGATCACACACGACCTGGAAGAGGCGATTGCGCTGGGTGACCGCGTGGTGGTGCTGTCTTCCGGTCCCGCCAGCCGCGTGGTGCGCAGCTTCGACGTAGATCTGGAGCGCCCGCGCAACGTGGCGGAAATCAAACTCGACGAACGTTTTACCGACCTGTACCGCGATATCTGGGCCTGCCTGCGCGGCGAAGTGGAGAAGAGCTATGCACGCCAGGACTGACAAATTCATCCAGCTCGCGCTGATCATCCTTGTCTTCGGTGGTTGGGAAGGCGGCATTGCAATGGGTTGGATCGACCCGTTCTTCTTCCCAGCTCCCACCGCCATTGCCAAACAGTCGTGGACCTGGCTGTCGGATACCTCGTTCTACCAGCACGTGTACATCACCCTGACCGAAACCGCGCTCGGCTACCTGATCGGTACCGCGCTGGGCGTGGCCGGTGGTGTGTGGCTGGGGCTGAGCCGGCGTTCGGCACGCATCCTGGATCCCTTCATCAAGGGCTTCAATGCGATTCCGCGTGTAGTGCTGGCTCCGATCTTCGTGCTGTGGCTGGGTCTGGGGCTGTGGTCGAAAGTAGCGCTGGCGGTGACGCTGGTGTTCTTCACCACCTTCTTCAACGCCATGCAGGGCGTGCGTGAAGTCAACCCGGTAGTGCTGGCCAATGCCCGCATTCTGGGGGCCAGCCGCAGTGACCTGCTGCGCCATGTGTACTTCCCGGCGGCGGCCAGCTGGATCCTGTCCTCGCTGCGTACGTCGGTTGGCTTTGCGGTGGTGGGTGCGATCATCGGCGAGTACCTTGGTGCTTCGGCCGGTCTGGGCTACCTGATCGCGCAGGCCGAAGGCAACTTCAACGCGGTGGGCGTATTCGCCGGCATCATCATCCTGGCGGCCTTCGTGCTGGTGATCGACGCCCTGCTGGATATCGTCGAGAACCGGGTGATCACCTGGCGTCCGAACGCGCAGCAGGGCGCGACCAGCTGATGGTCAGGTGCCCGGCCTCGCCGGGCACCGCGACACACATTTCCCCCGCATCATCGCAATGCACCCGCCAGGCCAGCGGCCGGCGGGTTGGAGAGAACCCATGAACACGTATCCCGTGCTGCCTCGCGTAGCGCTGTCGGTGGCGCTTGGCCTGTTACTGGCCAGCGGCCACGCCGCCGCGCAGTCCACGCCGCCGGCTCCGCTGAGCCAGGCTGAGCTCACCGCGCTGGTGCAGCAGCAGGCGCAGCAGATCCAGCAGCTTCAATCCCGCCTTGACGCGCTGGAAGGCACCGGCACCGCCGTAGCGACACCTGCAGCTACACCGACCCCGGAACTCGAAACCCGCGTGGCCAAGCTGGAAACCCAGCAGTCGAAGGCACCGAAGATTTCCTTCAGCAAAGGCGCGCCGGAGTTCACCAGCGCCGACGGCAACGTAAGCTTCCGTCCGCGCGGTCGTCTGTTCGTGGACGGTTCCAGCACCGACGGCTCGTCCAGCAACGACCGCAACATCAACGGTACCGAGATCCGTTCGGTTCGTCTGGGCGCGGAAGGGCGCTACGGCATTCTGGGCTGGGCGGTGGAAGGCGACTTCGCCGACAACGAAGTGGCGTGGAAGTCGGTGTACGCCACCGTCGACCACAAGCTGTTCGGGCTGCCCGCCGACCTGACCGTGGGTAATCGCTTGAACGACCGCGGCATCGACGGTTCCAGCAGCACCTCCAACACGCCGTTCCCGGACCGCAACGTGGTCGGCACGCTGATGCTGCCGCAGCGCGGCCTGTTCGGTGTTGGCTTCACCGAGCGCGTGTACGGCAAGAACTGGCACGCCAGCCTGTCCGTGGCCGGCAACGATCTGAACAACGTCGGCGACAACAACGACAGCCAGACCTGGGCCACCCGCGTGCACTGGAACCCGCTGGTCAGCAAGGCGGCCACGCTGCACCTGGGGGCGTGGGCATTCCATGAGGAAATCGCCGCCGGCTCCACCGGCGTGCTGCGCAGCTCGGCGATTGCCGGCCATTTCAATGATCTGGTCAAGATCACCCCGGGGACGTTGGCTGGCACCGACCGCAGCACCGCCTATGGCTTCGAAGCCGCCGGTTATTTCGGTCAGGGCTGGGCAACGGGTGAGTGGGGCACACGCAACCTGCGCGGGGCCGGCGCGAGCGGCCGTTATGACCTCGACCACGATGCCTGGGCAGTGTCGGCTGGCTGGTTCCTGAGCGGGGCCAGCCCGTCGTACTCGGCCAAGGCCGGTACCTGGGGCAAGGTCAAGGTGGCCGACCCGGTCACCAGCGGTGGTCGCGGTGCGTGGGAACTGCGCGGGCGCTATGAAGACGTGGACTACGCCGAGCTGCCCACCGGCGGCACCGGCCACGCCTGGACACTGGGCGCGAACTGGTACCTCAACGACTACAGCCGGGTGATGTTCGATGTAATCCGGTGGGAAACCGATAACCGCAGTGGCGCGGTGCAGGGCAAGGATGAAGGCACCACGTTCAATACGCGGTTGCAGGTGGCGTTCTAAGCAGGGCACAAACGGTGCCGGTCCCACCGGCACCGTGATTGCGATGTCGTATCAGGGCAGCGCAATCGGTACGATGTTGACGATGAAGCGTTCCTCCAGCCCGCCGATCGCGGTAATCCGCAACGGCACAGGGCCGGGCTCGACGCCGTGCTGGATCAGGAGCTGGTTGTCATTGAGTACCAAGCCAAGGCGCGGATGGTCCAGATGGAACTCCCAGGTATCGCGTTCAAAAGGAAGTTCGATCCAGTCCGCATCGTACAGAAATGCCAGGGCGGTGACCGTCTTCTCCTCGTTCGGCACAGGGACCTGAACCGTCAGCGGCCCAATTTTGGTGCGCATGTGGGTTGGGACTACATTCCGGCCATCACGTATCTGCAGCACCCCGAGGTCAACCGGTCTGCCGTCCTTTAGATAGCGAACTTCCAGATTGGCCGGCCATGGCCCGGTGTAGTTCTCCGCAAATGTGTGGTCAATCCGAACGGTTCCCACATGTGCGCCATCTCCGATGCCGAAGTAGATCCCTTGAACCTCCCCAGCACTACTGTTCAACGCGGTATCGAAATCCTCCCGATCAAGTTCTCCCAGAAGGGTTTGCATGATGGCCTTCTGCGTACGCTGGTGCGACAGGCGGGGGCGTACACCGCTCGTGGCTGGAAAACGATGCCGATATGTTCGTTGCGTTGCTTTGCCTCGGCGGTTGCGGCGACATCCACGGCAGGTTCTGTGCGACGGTTCTTGCTGGTCATGTCTGGTTCCTCCAGAGCTGAAACGTTGACCCCCGTCATCGCTGAACCTGGCTGGATGGTAATGCCACTTCCCGTTAAGTGGAGGTGTTGGAAGTTGGCATTGGTAGAGGCGGTCGCAAGACGCCTGCCGATAACGTTGATCGGTGCTTTGACGCATGGACCTCATCTGGCCAACGCCTCCGTTCAACGTTCATGCCGCACCGGTCGTTGCACCACTATCGGGAGTCGACTGTCGTGCGACTCTACCGATGCGGTCCATGTAACGAAAACGGGGTGCCAATGGCACCCCGCCGCTGACTCAGGGTGCTACGACGTCGATCTTGAAGGTCTGCGCCAAGCCGCCTTTCGCCGTCACCCGCGCAGTCAGCCTGCCCGGTTGGGCACCGGGGGCGACACGCAACTGGTTCTGCTTCACGTACACACCCTGCACGGTCTCAGCGAGTTCCAGGTCCCAGTAGTTGTCATCGAAGGGAAGGGGAACGTGGTCTTCGTCAAACAGGGTGATGGAGAAGTAGACCATGCTCTCTTCGCCAGGCGGGGGGATCTTCACGGAGGTGGTTGAGGGTTGGACATGCATGTGCCGTGGCTTCATGTCGCTCGATTCCCTGAGCTGCAGGAAGGCGCGATCTACTGGAACGCCTTCCTTCAGATAGCGAATTTCCAAAAGAACGGGCCAAGGGCCGTTGTATTGGCGGGCAAAGTACGTGTGCACCTGCACTTGGCCGAAGCCGGATCCTTCGACGATGATCAACTCTATGCCTTCTTCCGGGCCTGGGACGCCATTGACGGTGTAGTCAAATGCTGTCGGATCAAGCGATGGAAGCAGGGTATGCATGATGGCAATCTGAAGCGTGTGATGCACCTGCGGCGCATACAGGGCGATGGGCACGAACGCCATGCCGATGAAGTCTTCGTTGTGCTTGGAGCTAGGGGTCTTGCTGGTCATGTCTGGTTCCTCCAGAACTGAAGCGTTGACCCCCGTCATCGCTGAACCTGGCTGGATGGTAGTGCCACTGCCTGTTAAGTGGAGGTGTTGGAATTTGGCATTGGTAGAGGCGGTCGCAAGACGCCTGCCGATAACGGTGATCGGTGCTTTGACGCATGGACCCCTCCAGGCCAACGCTTCCGTTCAACGTTCATGCCCCACCGGTCGTTGCACCACTATCGGCAGTCGACTGTCGTGCGACTCTACCGAGCCCTCGAACCGCGTGAGAGGAGATTCCGCGGAGAAGCGGGATGCATGAAGCGCATCCCGTCTTGCCGCCGCCGTCATGCCTGCAAGCCATTCAAATTGGCGCACCCGACACCAGAGTGAACGTGACGGTTTCCTCAAGCCCCCAGATCGTCGTGATGCGTACGCGGTAATCCCCGGGCGTAGCGTTTGAGTAAATGGAGAACGACTCGCGATTCTGGGCGATGCCTGAGTCGTGATCCAGCAACTGGACCTCCACCCCGTGCATGTATGTGATGGGAATATGATTGGCATCGTAGACGTGAGGATTCACCGCGACCCGTCCCGGCCAATCGTCCTGCGGGATCACGCAGGGCGATCCAGACATCGCGATGCGCATATAGGCTGCAACGGCGGTAAGCGGGTTGAGAAGCGGTAGTCGACCCAGATCAGCAGGCTTTCCATTCTTTGAATAGATGACTTCCAACTGGGCGGGCCACGGACCGTCGTAACTCTCGATGAATTCAGGCTCTACGCGAACGCCACCGCCTTGATGGAAGAAGAAGAGCTTGACGTTCGGAACCGGGCCTTCAATCCCATTGAGCGTGTATGAGAAGGCGTCTGCATCGGGGAATGGGGCGGTTGTGTGGATCGTCGCCAACTGAGCCCCGTATCCCTCCATCGGGGACACGTACATCGCGGGCGGCTCAAAGTGAATGCCGATATGTTCATAGCGAGGGGTTTTGCTGGTCATGTCTGGTTCCTCCAGAACTGAAGCGTTGACCCCCGTCATCGCTGAACCTGGCTGGATGGTAGTGCCACTGCCTGTTAAGTGGAGGTGTTGGCATCTGGCATGGGTAGAGGCGGTCGCAAGACGCCTGCCGATAACGGCGATCGGTGCTTTAACGCATGGACCTCATCTGGCCAATGCCTCCGTTCAACGTTCATGCCCCACCGGTCGTTGTGCCGATATCGGCGGTCGACTGTCGTGCGACCCTACCGGTGCAGTTCATGCAGTTCATGCAGTCCAAACGGTCCAAACGGTCCAAACGGTCCATGCGTTTCAAGAAGGCACCCGGAAATGAAAACGGGGTGCCAGTGGCACCCCGTCAGGTCCGCATTGTCCGCTGGACTCAGCCGCCCAGGAACGGGTTGCCGGTCTTGGCCGGAGCTGCGCCGCGCGACTTCTTCTTCAGCACGCCATCCTTGCCGAACTCGAACACGGTCGATTCCTGCTTGTTCTTGAAGTGGCCGATCTTGGCGTAGTCGTAGTACCAGACCTGCTCGTCACCCAGCTGCTCACGGCGGGTCGGGGCACCGAAGGCGTCCTGGATCTGGTCCTTGGTGGCCTTGCCGACTTCGATCGCTTCAAGCGTCTTGTCAGTGATTTCCACGCCGCTCTTCACGCCGCCGAACGGATTGGCGTGTGCGGGAGCGACGGATAAGGCAAGCGGAGCGGCCAGAACGGCGGCCAGGGCGAGGGCGGAAATACGCATCGTTGGGATGTCCTTCTCAAATTCGATGGGTGGCGTGAGCCGGGTGGTCGGGCAGGGTCCCAACGGGGCGTCCTGCTCCGGCAGCGAGGCTGCGCGCCCATAGTACCGATATGCCGGTGAAATACTGCCAATTGCGTCAAATTACCGGCTGAAGGGGCGACGCAAGTCGCTGAACGGTAAGAAACAAGGGCCACCCTGATCTCGGCCATCCGCTCTGGGCAGTGGCGGTATGGTGGCGAAAGTATGTATAATTTGTGCATACCGAAGAGGGCGTACCCGATGGAAGCCACTGTCGCTGAACGCGGTCAGATCACGCTGCCCAAGGCCGTGCGCGACGCGCTGGGCCTGACCAAGGGCACCCAGCTGAAAGTCGAGCTGGACGGCAGCCGCATCATCCTGCGCAAGAGCGTTGACGACGCCATATCGCGCGCCCGTGGAAAATTCGCCCTGGACGGCTTCGATTCGGCCCAGGCCGCCGTCCGCGCGGTGCGCGACGAGGACTGATCCGTGATGATCGCCGTCGATTCACCGGTGCTGGTGGAACTGCTGAGCAATGGCCCGCAGGCCGACGCGGTTGAAGCCTGCCTGCGGCAGAGCCTGGTCAGCGGCAAGGTGGTGGTGTGTGGAGCCACACTGGCCGAAGTCTGCGCCAGCCTGCGCGGCGGAGCCGAGGTGCTGGAAGCGCTGGAAGAAATGGGTGTCCATTTCAATGCGCTGGAGGCCAAGTCCGCCCTGCGCGCCGGTGAGATGCACCGCCGTCACCGCCAGCGCGGCAGTACCCGCCGCAGCCTGGACGACTTCATGGTGGGGGCCCATGCACTGCTGCAGTGCGACGGCTTGATCACCTGGAACGACACGTTTTACCGCGACTACTTCAAGGGCCTGAAGCTGATCGTGCCGAACGCCTGAGCCCGCTGCATTCCTTTCACTGTTTCATTCAACGTATTACCCGGGAGTTGTCATGTTGGAAGCCTATCGCCACCACGTAGCCGAGCGCGCCGCGCTTGGCATCCCGCCGCTGCCGCTGACCGCCCAGCAGACGGCCGACGTCATTGAACTGCTGAAGAACCCGCCGGCAGGCGAGGCCGAGTTCCTGCTCGACCTGCTGACCCACCGCGTGCCGGCCGGCGTCGATGACGCCGCCAAGGTCAAGGCCTCGTACCTGGCCGCCATTGCGCTGGGCAGCGAGCAGAACCCGCTGATCAGCCGCGAGCGCGCCACCGAACTGCTGGGCACCATGCTGGGCGGCTACAACGTGGCCCCGCTGGTCCAGCTGCTGGACGATGCCAGCGTCGGCACCATCGCCGCTGACGGCCTGAAGAACACGCTGCTGGTGTTCGATGCCTTCCACGACGTGCAGGACAAGGCCAAGGCCGGCAACGCCAATGCCCAGTCCGTGCTGCAGAGCTGGGCCGACGCCGAATGGTTCACCAGCAAGCCGGAGGTGCCGCAGAGCATGACCATCACGGTGTTCAAGGTGCCGGGCGAAACCAACACCGACGACCTGTCGCCGGCCCCGGACGCGACCACCCGTCCGGACATTCCGATGCACGCCCTGGCGATGCTGAAGAACAAGCGCGACGACGCCCCGTTCACTCCGGAAGAAGACGGCAAGCGCGGTCCGATCCAGCAGATCCTGTCGCTGAAGGACAAGGGCCACCTGGTCGCCTACGTGGGCGACGTGGTCGGCACCGGTTCCTCGCGCAAGTCGGCGACCAACAGCGTGCTGTGGTGGACCGGCGATGACATTCCGTACATCCCGAACAAGCGCGCCGGTGGCGTCTGCCTGGGTGGCAAGATCGCGCCGATCTTCTACAACACCATGGAAGATGCCGGCGCACTGCCGATCGAGCTGGACGTTTCGCAGATGAACCACGGTGACGTGGTGGAACTGCGTCCATACGACGGCAAGGCGCTGAAGAACGGCGAAGTGATCGCCGAGTTCGAAGTGAAGTCCGAAGTGCTGTTCGACGAAGTGCGCGCCGGTGGCCGCATTCCGCTGATCGTGGGCCGCGGCCTGACCGGCAAGGCGCGTGAAGCGCTGGGCCTGGCTCCGACCGACCTGTTCCGCCTGCCGGTGCAGCCGGTCGACACCGGCAAGGGCTTCTCGCTGGCACAGAAGATGGTCGGCCGCGCCTGCGGTCTGCCGGAAGGCCAGGGCATGCGCCCGGGCACCTACTGCGAACCGAAGATGACCTCGGTCGGTTCGCAGGACACCACCGGCCCGATGACCCGCGACGAGCTGAAGGACCTTGCCTGCCTGGGCTTCTCGGCCGACCTGGTGATGCAGTCGTTCTGCCACACCGCCGCTTACCCGAAGCCGGTGGACGTGAAGACCCACCACACGCTGCCGGAGTTCATCTCCACCCGTGGCGGCATCTCGCTGCGTCCGGGCGATGGCGTGATCCACAGCTGGCTCAACCGCATGCTGCTGCCCGACACCGTCGGCACCGGCGGCGACTCGCACACCCGTTTCCCGGTGGGCATTTCGTTCCCGGCCGGTTCGGGCCTGGTGGCCTTCGCTGCGGCCACCGGCGTGATGCCGCTGGACATGCCGGAATCGGTGCTGGTGCGTTTCAAGGGCCAGATGCAGCCGGGCGTGACCCTGCGTGACCTGGTCAACGCGATTCCGCTGTACGCGATCAAGTCTGGTCTGCTGACCGTGGCCAAGGCGGGCAAGAAGAACATCTTCTCCGGCCGCATCCTGGAAATCGAAGGTCTGCCGGAGCTGAAGGTCGAACAGGCGTTCGAACTGTCCGACGCCTCGGCCGAGCGTTCGGCCGCCGGTTGCTCGGTGCGCCTGAACAAGGAACCGATCATCGAGTACCTGACCAGCAACATCACCCTGCTGAAGTGGATGATTGCCGAGGGTTACCAGGATCCGCGTTCGCTGCAGCGTCGCATCGAGAAGATGGAAGCGTGGCTGGCCAACCCGAACCTGCTGGAGCCGGATGCCGACGCCGAGTACGCCGCCGTCATCGAGATCGACCTGGCCGACATCCACGAGCCGATCGTGGCCTGCCCGAACGACCCGGACGACGTGAAGACCCTGTCCGAAGTGGCCGGTGCCAAGATCGACGAAGTGTTCATCGGTTCGTGCATGACCAACATCGGTCACTTCCGTGCGGCTGCAAAGCTGCTGGAAGGCAAGCGTGACCTGCCGACCCGCCTGTGGGTGGCTCCGCCGACCAAGATGGACGCCTCCGAGCTGACCAAGGAAGGCGTGTACGGCACCTTCGGTGCCACGGGCGCGCGCATGGAAATGCCGGGCTGCTCGCTGTGCATGGGCAACCAGGCGCAGATCCGCGAAGGTTCCACCGCGATGTCGACCTCGACCCGCAACTTCCCGAACCGTCTGGGCCGTAACACCAACGTGTACCTGGGTTCGGCCGAACTGGCCGCGATCTGCTCGCGTCTGGGTCGCATCCCGACCAAGGAAGAGTACATGGCCGATGTGGGCGTGATCGCTGCCAGCGGCAGCGAGATCTACCGCTACATGAACTTCGACCAGATCGAGGAATATCAGGACGTCGCCAAGACGGTTGCTGCCTGATCGGTTGATGCGTTGAACGAAAACCCCCGGTGAAAGCCGGGGGTTTTTGTTTGTGTCATGGGGGATTGCGGACGGGCTATCGGTGACACGCATGGCGTGTCACTACGGGGCATTCGAATGCTTGGGAGGGGTAGGGTCGGTCGACAGACGAACGCCGTGGAATCGTCCGCGCCCGGTAACGCATGACATGGGGCGGCGACTTCGTGCCGGCCAGCGGCCGGCACTACCGTGCTTACCACGGTCCCCACTCGGCAGTGCCCTCCATGCGGCGGCCGTTGTAGTGGAGAACACCCCGGGTACCGATCACGTCCATTTCGAACCATGGCAGTTCACCCCGCGTTCTGGGACGGACGTAGGCACGCTGTTGCGCGCGGTTGAACTCTACGTAGTACGGTTGCCGCGGCATGAACGGCTTGAAATCGCTCGAGCTGATCTGGACAGAACCAGGATCCATCCGTCCCGCCATTTCAAGTGAGAAGCTAAATTCACCTTGAGACGCATGGAAGCGGAACAGATCCCCGGTTGCCGCTGCGGGCGAGGGCAGGGTGGAGATCAGAACCAGCAGTGTGAGTGTGCGAAGGAGGTTACGAACCGGCCTTTCCATGGCGCATTTCTCCGGGAAAATGGGTTGCAGTGAACCACACAGCGCACCGTGATCAAGCCGAGACCGGCTTCGACGATCACCCGTGAGCCCGGCTCCATGCCCATGTCGCGCAGCCAGGTGCCGTGCAGCATGATGAAAGGAACGGGTTCATGGTTGAGGGCAGGGGGGCGAAGGAGGCTGTTGCAGCAGTGGCAGCGCTGATACAGCCGGGTGTCTTCGTTGGCGGCTGCGTTCTTGAAGGGCGTCGTGGCCCAGTTGTTTGACATGTTCAATCTCCAGCTTCAGGAAAAGCCTCCTCGCCGGGAAGGCGAGGAGTGTCGGGAGGTTAGCGACCGTACCTGAGTAGAGGGTGTGGTGTATTTCCCCGCTTGAGGGTGTTGTATTAACCACCCTCCCGACGCTGGGATGCACAATATTTTGACTCAGGTATGGGTCGCTAAACCCGAAGCGGACATTGCGCCTTGTTCCGACGAAATGGAAATCGCGATTTTTTGCGGGATTTTCGTATTTGACCGTTGAAAAAATTGAGGTGACGCTTTCAGCATTCAGAAAATGAGATCCTTGTTCCAGAATGCGAAACATCAATGGCGATTGATCGGGGCATCCGGCGCGCTTGGCACCTGAAAATGGAGAGAAGAAGTGCCGGAAGCGCGACTGGTGCACGACGCAATCGTCCTGCGCACGCATCAATTCCCGTAGACACCACGCCCTGCGTGGTGCCCGCGCGCCGCGCGGCGCAAGCTGACGACGCCGATGCCGGTGCCGTGTTCCAGGCAATGCCAACGCTTAGCGGCGAATGAAGCCCGGCCCCAGGCTTTCATGACGCCGGAACGGAGAGCGGACGCGCATGGCGCGTCCCTACGGCAGACGTTCCGTAGTGACACGCCATGCGTGTCAATGGCTAAATTCTCACGGTGCCTGAACGGATGGCAGCCACGCACGGCGTGCCTCTACGACCGGGACAGTGCCATCAAACGCTCGGCAATGCGTTCCAGAGGCAACTGTTCGTCTGCGGCACCCAGTTTGAACGCTGCGCCGGGCATGCCCCAGACCACGCTGGTGGCTTCATCCTGCACCAGGGTGGGAGCACCGGCGTTCTTCAGTTCCAGCAACCCGCGTGCACCGTCGTCGCCCATGCCGGTCAGAATTGCGCCGATGGCATTGGCACCGGCGCTTTCGGCCACGGAACGGAACAGCACGTCCACCGCCGGCTTGTGGCGATTCACGGCCGGGCCGTCGTCAATGCGGCAACGCCAGCGCGCACCGTCGCGGATGATGCGCAGGTGCTTGCCGCCGGGCGGCAGGTAGGCGTGGCCGGCGAGCACGGCTTCACCGTCGGTGGCCTCACGCACGGACATGGCCGAATGCTTGTCCAGGCGCTCGGCAAACGCGGTGCTGAAGGTCGCCGGCAGGTGCTGGGTCAGCACCACCGCCGGGGCGTCGGCGGGCATGCCTTCCAGCACCACGCGCAGCGCTTCGGTACCGCCGGCGGAGGCACCGATGGCAATCAGTCGGTCGGTGGTGCGGAACTGGATGGAGCGCGGCTTCGGTGCGGTGGCCGGGTCCAGCCGCACCTGCGGTACCACCGGGCGTGACAGCGTGCGCACGCGCGAGCGAGCGGCGGTCTTGACCTTGGTAATGATCTCTTCTGCGTAGTCCTGCAGGCCACGGGCGACGTCGAATTTGGGTTTGGACACGAAATCCACCGCACCCAGCGACAGGGCCTGAAGGGTGGTGTCGGCACCGCGCTCGGTCAGCGAGGAAATCATCACCACCGGCAGCGGATGCAGCCGCATCAGGTTTTCCAGGAACGCCAGCCCGTCCATGCGTGGCATTTCCACGTCCAGGGTGATCACGTCCGGGGCCAGGCGCTTGATCTTCTCGCGCGCCAGCAGCGGATCGGCGGCGGTGCCGACGACTTCGATGCCCGGGTCGCTGGCCAGGATTTCGCTGAGCATCTGCCGGACGACCGCCGAGTCGTCCACGATCAACACACGGCAAGGGGCTCCGGTGATCATTCGAACAGCTCCACGCCACCGGTGACCGGGGCCTTGGACAGGCGGGCACGCACGGCCGATTCGGTCGCGGCCACTTCGGCTTCGTGCGCATGCGGCAGGCGCTGCACGACCACGCGGCCGCTGTCGGCGAAGAACCACACCTTGCGCGGATGAATGCCGCACAGGTCTTCAGCCAGCACCGGAATGTGTTCGGCCTGCAGGTACTGACGCACAAACTCGGCGTTGCGGGTGCCGACCGGGTTGCTGGTGAAGCCCTTGAGCACGTTGGCCCCGCCGAACACCTTGGCTTCCAGGCGCTTGCGATGTGCGCCGCGCTTGAGCAGGTCGTTGATCAGCAGTTCCATGGCATAGCTGCCATAACGTGCGGGCGCACCGTCGCCGACATTACCTTCCGGCAGCAGGAAGTGATTCATGCCGCCGATCTTGAGCACCGGGTCGCGCAGGCACGCGGCCACGCACGAGCCGAGGGTGGTGGTCAGTGCGGTGTCATCGTCCACCACCAGGTACTGGGTCGGCAGCAGCTTGGCGGCGGTCACCTTGAAGCGGCTGTCGAAGTAGCGCATCACGTCGTCATTGCGCGCGGCCTGATTCATGCCGGGGCTCCGGGGTTGCGCTTGTACAGGGTGCGGCCGCACGGCTGGATCAGATCCGCAGCGTGCAGGTAGTTCTCCGAATGGCCGGTATAGAGCAGGCCGTCATCACCCATGTGCTGGATCAGACGCGAAAGGATGCCGCGCTGGGTGGGCTTGTCGAAGTAGATCATCACGTTGCGGCAGAACAGCGCGTCGTAGGGGCCGCCGACGTCGTAGCGCGGTGCCAGCAGATTCAGCGGGCGGAACTCGATCAGCTCGCGCAGGGCCGGAATTACCCGGCACTGGCCTTCGTTGGGGCCACTGCCGCGCTGGAAGTAGCGCTTCTTGATCGCCAGGTCCAGACCATTGACCCGGTCCAGCGCATACACGCCACGGCTGGCCGTGGCCAGCACCTGGGTGTCCACGTCGGTGGCCAGGATGCGCACTGGCGGCTTCAGCGTACCGAACGCTTCGCAGGCGGTGATCGCCATGGAGTAGGGCTCTTCACCGGTAGAGGCGGCGCAGGACCACAGCTGCAGGGTGCCGTGGCCGGCGCGTGCGCGCAGTTCCTCGTTGAGCTTTTCGAAATGATGCGGCTCGCGGAAGAACGCGGTCAGGTTGGTGGTGAGCGCGTTGGTGAATGCCTGCCATTCGTCACCGCCATGGGCTTCGAGCTGGTTGAGGTAGTCCTCGAAACTGCGCATGCCGAGCGCACGCAGGCGGCGCGACAGGCGGCCGTAGACCATGTCGCGCTTGGCCGGGGCCAGTGAGATGCCAACGCGCTGGTAGATCAGGTCGCAGATGCGGCGGAAGTCGCGGTCGCCGAAGTCGAACTCACGGCTGTTGGCGGAAGCAGGAGCGGAAGGCGTGGTCACGGGCGACATCCATCGAAGGGGGGCAACGGTAGAGCCGGGCTTGCCCGGCTTTACGGCCGATCAGCCGGGCAAGCCCGGCTCTACGTCAGTGGTTAAAACTCCTGCCAGTCGCCTTCGTCTGCACCGGTGGTGCGCGGCAGCGGCTTGGTGGCGGCTTTCGGCGTGCTTGCGACAGGCTTCAGGCGTGGTGCGGCGGCGCTGACCGGGGCGACCCGGGCGGTGACGGCGCTGACCGCGGCGGCGACCTGGTTGTCGAGGCGGAAGATGGCCACGGCATCGGCCAGCTGGGTCGCCTGTTCTTCCATGGCGCGGGCGGCGGCGGTGGCTTCTTCCACCAGCGCGGCGTTCTGCTGGGTGGTTTCGTCCATCTGCACCACGGTCTGGTTGACCTGCTCGATGCCGGCCGACTGTTCCTGCGACGCGGCGGAGATCTCGGCCATGATGTCGGTGACGCGCTGCACCGAGGCAACGATCTCGCCCATGGTGCTGCCGGCCTTGTTCACCAGCGCCGAACCGTCGGCGACGCTGGCCACCGAGTCGTCGATCAGGCCCTTGATTTCCTTGGCGGCCGCAGCGGAACGCTGGGCCAGGGTGCGCACTTCCGAGGCCACCACGGCAAAGCCGCGACCCTGTTCGCCGGCACGTGCGGCTTCCACCGCCGCGTTCAGCGCCAGGATGTTGGTCTGGAATGCGATGCCGTCGATCACCGAGATGATCTCGGCAATGCGCTTGGAGCTCGATTCAATCGCACTCATGGTGGTCACGACCTGGCCGACCACTTCACCGCCCTGGCTGGCGACGGTGTGTGCGCCGATCGCGAGTTGGTTGGCCTGGCGGGCATGCTCGGCGTTCTGGCGTACGGTGGAGGTCAGTTCCTCCATCGACGCGGCGGTTTCCTCCAGGTTGGCGGCCTGCTGTTCGGTACGACGCGACAGGTCGCTGTTGCCGGTGGAGATCTCGCTGGCCGCGAGGTTGATGCTGCTGGCCGAGGTCTGGATCTGGCCGACAATCTGGGTCAGCTGGGCAACCGTGGCGTTGGCGTCGTCGCGCATGGTGGCGAACACGCCCTGGTAGTCCCCGTGCATGCGTGCGGTGAGGTCGCCTTCGGCGATGGCCGAGAGCAGCTGCGACAGCTTGCCCAGGTTGTCGTCGCTGACCTGCATCATCGCGTTCAAGCTGGCGATCATCTGACGGAAATCGTGATCGAAGCGGGCTTCGTCACCACGCTGGGTGAAGTCGCCGGCAGCGGCCGCGCTGCCCAGGCGCTTGATCTCTGCGTTGATGCTGGACAGGTTCTGTTTGACCGTATCGACGGTGCTGCTGATTGCGGCCTTGTCGCCCGGGTAGCGCGGCGCATCAACACTGAGGTCGCCGACGGCGTAGCGTTGGACCACGGCCAGCACGTCCTGCATGGTCTGCACGTGCGCACCGACCAGCGCATTGGTTTCATGCACCATCAGGCCGTACTCGCCCGGGAAGGCGGATTCGTCCATGCGGTAGCGGGTCTGGCCGGCATCATGTTGCGCTGCCATCTCGCGCTGGGCGGTGATCACCGCGTGCAGCTGCTGCTGCATGCGGCCCATGCTTTCCAGCAGGCGACCGGGTTCGTCCTGCGCCTGCGTGCCGATGCGGCTGTCGAGCTTGCCGCTGGCGATGCTTTCGGCGACGCCGGTGGCCTGGCGCAGCGGACCGGTGATGCGGTTGCCGATGATCCAGCTCAGGGCCAGCACGATGATCACCAGCGTACCACCGGTGGCGGTCATCACCGCGGTGAAGGCGAGGGCGTCGTTCTGCACGTCGTCCATGTAGACGCCGCTGGTGACCACCCACTGCCACGGCTTGTACATCGAGGCAAAGGTGGCCTTCGGGATCAGGCCTTCGGCACCGGGCTTGGTGGTGGAGTAATAGGTGTAGCCGCTGCCGTTCTTGACCGCATCGTCCACCTGCAGCTGGTACAGCGCCACTCCATCGGCCGACTTGTAGTCCTTCACCATCTGGCCCACGCGCTTGGGCTGGAACGGATGCACGTGCAGCACGTAGTCGGTGGTGAGGATGTTGTAGTAGGCACTGCCACCGTCGGCGCGCATCGCGTCGACCGCCTTCATGGCGTTTTCCTTGGCCGCTGTTTCGGTCAGCTCACCCTTGTCAGCCAGGGCCTTGTAGTGGTCCATGATCCCGAAGGTGATTTCCACCTGGGTCTTCAGGCTTTCCTTGCGTGTCTCGTACAGGTCCAGGTACTGCTTGCGCGCGGCGACCACGGCCAGCGCGATCACGCCGATGGCAATCAGCACGGTCAGCAGGTTGAGCTTGTTGCGGACGGAGAGGTTGGAAAAGAACTGGTTCCAGCGGCTGAGCAAGGTCATGGGAGAGGATCTTTACAGTCGGGGGCATGCTGCGATGCCTGGAGTGGTGGCGATGGCCGGAAAGGCCGACGTCGACGAACGTGCCGAGGCAAAGGAGATATCGGCCATTACGCCTTTGAATTGAGACGTGGAAACTGAGCGTGTTCAGGTTTGAAAAGAAGAACGCCCCGATGCGTGCGCATCGGGGCGTTCTGTGTTGCGTTCGGCGGTAGAGCCGGGCTTGCCCGGCTGCAGGTCAGACCAGCCGGGCAAGCCCGGCTCTACATCAGAATTCCTGCCAGTCGCCTTCCGCGAGTTCGGCGGCGGCTACTGCACGCGCCGGTGCCTTGCGCGCCGGAGCCGGGGCCGGGGCGGCCGCGGCGACCGGACGCGAGGCGCGCACCGGAGCGGCGGCGACCACGACCTGGTCTTCCAGCTTGAAGATCGACACCGCATCGCTGAGGTGACCGGCCTGTTCTTCCATGGAGCGCGCGGCCGCCGTGGCTTCTTCCACCAGTGCAGCGTTCTGCTGGGTGGTTTCGTCCATCTGCACCACGGTCTGGTTGACCTGCTCGATGCCGGCCGACTGTTCCTGCGAGGCAGCGGAGATTTCCGACATGATGTCGGTCACGCGCTGCACCGAGGCGACGATCTCGCCCATGGTCTGGCCAGCCTTGTGCACCAGCGCCGATCCGTCATTGACCTTGCCGACCGAGTCGTCGATCAGGCCCTTGATCTCCTTGGCGGCACCGGCCGAACGCTGGGCCAGGGTACGCACTTCCGAAGCCACGACGGCGAAGCCGCGACCCTGTTCGCCGGCACGGGCAGCTTCAACTGCTGCGTTCAGCGCCAGGATGTTGGTCTGGAAGGCGATGCCGTCGATCACCGAGATGATCTCGGCAATCTTCTTCGAGCTGGTCTGGATAGCGCTCATGGTGGTCACCACCTGGCCGACCACTTCACCGCCCTGCGAAGCGACCGTGTGCGCGCCAATGGCGAGCTGGTTGGCCTGGCGGGCGTGTTCGGCGTTCTGGCGCACGGTGGAGGTGAGTTCCTCCATCGAAGCGGCGGTTTCTTCCAGATTGGCGGCCTGCTGTTCGGTACGGCGCGACAGGTCGCTGTTGCCGGTGGCGATCTCGCTGGCGGCCTGGCTGATCGCCTGGCTGCTCTGCTTGATGCGGGTGACGATGCCGCTGAGCTGTTCGGCGGTGGCATTGGCGTCGTCGCGCATGGTGGCGAACACGCCGTGGAAATCACCGTGCATGCGCGCAGTCAGGTCGCCCTGCGACAGCGCGGTGAGCAGGCTGGAGATCTGTTCGATGCTGCTGGCGTTGGCGTCGAGCAGGCCGTTGATCTGCTGGGCCAGCTGCAGGAAGAAGCCGTCCTTGCCTTCGGCGGCAATGCGGCCGCTGAGGTCGCCGGCGGCAGCCTGGGCAATGACGCGGGCCACTTCGGCTTCCACCAGCGCTTCCGGGGTGCGGTCGCGCCATTCCACCACGTGGCCGACGGTGTGGCCGTCGTCGTTGCGGATGACCGAGACCACCTGGGCGAACTGGGCATCGCCGAACTGCATGGCGCGACGGGCGACGCCGTTCTGCTTCAGGTTGGCGAGCAGGGTCGGGTCGGTTTCGCCGTTGTGTTCCAGCACGGTCAGCGGGCGGCCGACCAGGCTCTGGGCGGCGTCGAACGCCGGCAGGTCCTTGCGCAGTTCGTCCTCGTACTGGGACAGGGTCTGTTCCAGGGCGCGGTTGGCGTAGACGATGTTGAGGGTGTCGTCGGTCAGGTACACGCCGGTGGAGCTGTAGTCCAGCGCGGTGCGGATGCGCAGGTTCTCACGGGCGACGGCCTGTTCGGTTTCGGTGCGCTCGCGCAGGTCGCGCTGCATGCGCTGCATGGCCTGCAGCAGGTCGCCGACTTCGTCCTTGCGGGTGACGTCGATGTGGCCATCGAGCTTGCCGCCAGCGACTTCATTGGCGACCGAGACGGCACCGCGCACGCTGCCGACCAGCGAACGGGCGAACAGCCACACCAGCACCAGGCCTGCGGCGGCACCGCCGAGCAGGGCGATGACGGTCAGCGTGGCCGACGCGGCGTACGTGGAGGAGGCTTCCTCGCGCGAGGCGCGGGCCAGGCGGTTGTCTTCGGCGATCAGCGTTTCCAGTGCGGCCGAGGCCTTCTGGTGCTTGCCGCGGGTTTCGCCGACGAAGGTGTCAACGGCGTCGTCCGGCAGGTCCAGCTCAAGCATTTCGGTGACGGAGTCGTAGGAGGCCAGCGAATCGGCCCACTCCTTGGCGAACGTATCGAACAGCTTCTTCTGCTGCGGGCTGTCAATCAGTTCCGGGTATTTCTTGATCGAGGCATCGATCTTGGTGCGCAGGTCGGCGGCGCGGGTCTTGGCTTCGGCCTTGACGTCGTCGCTGGCGCGGATCAGGCCCTGGAAGGCCGAATTGCGGTACTCGCCGAGCATGCCGCGCATTTCACCGGCCATGCGGATGCTTTCCATCCGGTTGCCGGCCAGCTCGGTGGTGACATTGTTGAGGGAGTGCAGGCCGCGGTACGCGACGATGCCCTGAAGCAGCATCACCAGAAGCAGGACGCCGAACGTCAGCATCAGCTTCGGCATCAGTTTGAGATTGTTGATCCATTGCATGGTGGTGCACTCTCCAGTGGCAAACGCGTCCGGGCGTGTCCCGGTTGCAGCGACCACGCCGGCCAGTGCCGGCGTGGCAGGGCGTACGGGAATTACTTGATGTCGGCCAGCTTCAGGCCGGACGGACCGCTGACTTCGATTTCAGCGCGCGAGGCGTCGCGCTGGATGGTGCCGATGACGCAGACGGTCTTGCCTTCCAGGGATTCCAGCGGGAAGTTGAACTTGCCGCGGTTGGAACCGGCGATGCGGGCCGAGAAGGTGTGGCGCGGGAAGGCACCGCCCATGTACAGGAAGGTGGGCTGGCCTTCGGAACCTTCAGCGTAACGGGCCTTTTCGACCTTGCCGCAGACCATGCCGTCCTTGCCGACCGAGCGCGGAGCCAGCTCCGGCGGAATCATGGCCGACTGGGCGGAGACGGGAGCAGAAGCGGTGGTGGCCAGCACGGCAACCGAGAACACGGCAAGCAGAGACTTCATCGGGAGATACTCCGGGGGATTTGGATGGTTGGCCTGGCCGTGGAATGCCCACGGCTCGAGGTCCTGACACGAGCTATCGGCCAAACGCGACACAACTGAAGTGAGAATGTGTGCTGTTCATCACAATTCTTCACGGTGGTGCGTCAAGCGGCCGCATCTTCCAGCTGCTGGGCCTGGCCCATGTCGGCGCTGTCGAGCAGGGTTTCGATATCGAGCAGGATGAGCATGCGATCGTCCTGGGTGCCGATGCCGGAGATGAAGCGGGTATCGACGGCGGCACCGAACTCGGGGGTGGGGCGGATCTGGTCGGCGTTGAGCGGGATGACGTCGGAGACGCTGTCGACGACGATGCCGACGACGCGGTCTTCGACGTTGAGCACGATCATGACGGTGAAGGCGTCATAGCGGGCATCTTCCAGGCGCAGCTTGAGGCGCAGGTCGATGACCGGCACGATGGTGCCGCGCAGGTTGATGACGCCCTTGATGTAATCCGGCGCATCGGGCACGCGGGTGACCGAGTCGTAGCCACGGATTTCCTGGACCTTGAGGATGTCCACGCCGTAGTGCTCGGCACCGAGGGTGAAGCTGAGGAATTCGCCGCCGCTGCTGGCGGCATTCTTGTTGCTGTCGTTCATCGGAAAGATCCTGGGTCGGGCGTGGCGGTCGAAAGAAACCGGGTGTCACGCTGGATATCGGCCTGGATCTTGTTGTCTTTAGCGTCAAAGTTTGTCGCGAACAGCCTGCCTGAGCGGTCGGTCTACGAGCTTGGGCCATCGGGCACGGGGGTACGGGACACGCCGTGAACCCATCCATGGGGGCTCGTCGAAAACATCCATGTTTTCAACGGTCCCGTACCCCCGTACCCGATGGCCCACGACAGAGGGTCGGCTGCCATGGAAGATCAAATGCAGGTGGCTCTGGTAGCGTCGGTCGACAGACGACGGCCATGAAATGGCCAACATCCGGTAACGCATGACCCCGGATCGAAACCTACCCTCAGTCGCCGTTCTTTCTAGCGCTGCGCTGGCGGTCAATGCGGAAGATGTAGCGCTGGATGGCGCTGTCGCCCCCGCGGGGGAGGCCGTCGAAGCGCATGCCGATGCGCTTGGTCTCGGTGCCGTTGGCCATCTTGATGCTGAGCTGGTTGCAGACGATCAGCGAGACCTGCAGGGGGCCGCTGTCGGGCATGTCAAGGCGGGCGTCGTAGCGCTTCTGCAGGCCGAAGGCGTTGCAGCTGGCCGGGACGGTGACCGCCAGGCCGCCGGCGCTGATGTCGACCACGCGCAGGTGAAGGGCCTCGCTGCGGTCTTCGTTGACCGGGAACAGCAGATGCGGGGAATCCGTGATCGGGGTTTCCAGGCGGTACAGTTCGCGCCGCTGCAGGTGCACCAGTTCGGTCGGGAACGGGGCCCGGAACCCGACGTGGCGGTGGTCGCCGGTGCGCTCCAGGTGGTCTACCCGGAAACGCACCATCACCCGGTCCAGCTGGGCGAAGCAGAGCAGGTGGCCGGCTTCTTCCGCCGCCCGGTTGGCCGCCGGCGACGGGCTGCCGTCCAGCAGCAGCCAGTCCTCGTCTTCGTCCAGTTCCAGAATCGCGGTCGGGAACGACTGGTCACGGCCGCCCAGGTGCGCGTTGATCAACGAACGCTGGTCGATCAGCGACTGCAGCAGCTGCCGGATCTGGCGTGGGTTGCGAACGAGGAAACGATCATCCGTGCCGTCGTCGCCGACGGCATGGGCGGTGTCGTGTTCGTCAAGGCTGCCTACGGACATGAATTCTGCTGGGTGCTACCGGGTCTCCCTGCATTTATCGGCAGCCGGTCACAGTTCTGTAGGGCGAATCTGGCCAGAAATGGGGTCATGGCGATGCATCCGCTATCTGGCGGACCCGCTGCATGACGCCCAGTGGGCTGGCCGGGTCGTGCAGATGGAAGCGCGCGACCGCTTCGGCCAGCGTGCCGGCTTGTTCCTCCATTGCATGGGTCGACTGGCGCGAAGCGTCCACCAGTGCCGCGTTCTGGCGCGTGCCCGCGTCCATCTGCGCGATGCTCTGATTGACCTGCTCGATGCCGGTGGACTGCTCCTGCGAGGCGGCGGAGATCTCACCCATGATGGTGTTGACCTGACCCACCGCGCTGACGATGCCCCCCATGGTCTGGCCGGCACGGTTCACCAGCTGAGCGCCGTGGGCGACCTTGTCGACCGAATCGGAAATCAGGCCCTTGATCTCGCGGGCGGCGTCGGCCGAGCGTTGTGCCAGGGTGCGCACCTCGGTGGCGACCACAGCAAAGCCGCGGCCTTGTTCGCCGGCGCGTGCGGCTTCCACCGCCGCGTTCAGGGCCAGGATGTTGGTCTGGAAGGCAATGCCGTCAATCACCGTGATGATGTCGCCGATCCGGCGCGAAGCGGCTTCAATCGCGCTCATGGTGTCGACCACTTCACCAACCACCGTACCGCCCTGGGCGGCGACATCGGCCGCTTCGCTGGCCAGTCGGTTGGCCTGGCGTGCATGTTCTGCATTCTGACGCACCGTGGCGGTGAGTTCTTCCATGGTGGCCGCGGTTTCTTCCAGGCTGGCGGCCTGCTGTTCGGTGCGGCTGGCCAGGTGGGCATTGCCGTGGGCCATCTCGCCGGCGGCCTGGTTGAGGTTGTGGGACGCGCTTTGAATGCGGCCGACAATGTCGGTGAGCTGGGCGATGGTGGCGTTGGCGTCGTCCTGGATGCGGGCGAACACGCCGTGGAAATCACCGTGCATCTGCGCGGTGAGGTCGCCGCGCGACAGGGCGGCCAGCAACTGCGAGACCTGCTCGATGCTGCCGGCGGTGGCGTCCAGCAGCGCGTTGAGGCGCTGCGCCAGCTGCAGGAAGAAGCCCTGCTTGCCTTCGGTGACCACGCGGCCGCTGAAGTCGCCCGCCGCGGCGGCGTCGACGATGCGGCCCAGCTCTTCTTCCACCTGCACTTCCAGAGTGCGGTCGGCCCATTCCACCACGAAGCCCTGGCGGCTGCCGGCATCATCGATGATGGGATTGACGATCAGCTGCATGACCCGGCCGCCAACGCGGATCTGCGCGCGGTGGGTGCTCTTCAGGGTTTCCAGCAGCCGTGCCTGGTGCTCGGGGTGGCGGTGGAAGATGTCGATGTTGCGGCCAACCAGCTCGGCGGCGCTGAACTGCGGCAGGTCGCGGCGCAGGTCGGACTCGGCGGCGGTCAGCATGCGCTGCAGCGGCCGGTTGACGTAGACGATGTTGCGCTGGGCGTCGGCGATCATCACGTTGGTGGTGACGTCGTCCAGTGCGGCGCGGATGCGCAGCATCTCGTCCAGGCCGGCCTGTTCCTGCTCGCGCCGGGCGAGCAGCTGGTGGCTGCTGTGGACCATGGCGCGGGCCAGCGAGTCGGCCGGGAACTGCGCTTCGTGCAGGTCGGCTGGCAGCGGCTGGTCATTGGCGACGCCGCGGGCCAGTCGCGCCAGTTCGCGCGGGTCATGGCCGAGCAGCAGCAGCTGGCGACGCATCTGCACGGCCATGGCGCAGAGCAGGGCGGTTTCAACCACCACGTAGGCGGCGTGCAGCAGCACCACGCCAAAGCCGCTGCCGGCGGCAAACACCGGCAGGTCCAGGCCACGGCTCTGCAGCACGAAGAACAGCACGTGGTGCACGGCAATCGCGGCGGCGGCCACCACGATCGGCAGCCAGTCGCGGTAATACAGCAGCAGCGCGATCAGCACGATCACGCCGAAGTGGGTTTCCAGCATGCCGTGGGTCTGGTGGATCAGGGTGGCGGCCAGCACCATCCAGACCAGCGCCACGGTGCAGCGCGACAGCCGGGTGCCGGGCAGCCAGCGCGTCTGCAGCGCGACCAACGCCAGGCTGGGCAAGCTGATTGCCAATGCCGGCGTCCACACGCCGTTGCGCCAGGCGAGCACCAGCGAGATCGCCGTGAGCAGCGCGGTGACCGCCAGGAACAGGCGATCCGCCTCGGCGGCAAGGGCCTGCAGATAGGGCACGTTCTCGTGGCCTACCAGTGAATGGGGAACAGGGCGGGGTGCGGACATGCGGTCGACTCCTTCGGGCATGAGCAACGGGTGGGTCGCTTACCTGCTGGGGGCGGCGGGCGAGCAGACGGCTTGTGTGATTCCCACAGTGGTGACGCGTGACGACGGTGCCTGGTAGAGCAGCGGAATCACCCAGCCGATCCACAGCGCCAGCGCGGTGAGGCCGGCCACGGCGCGGGCGGTAGAGACCGGGCGCGGTGCGCCTGGCGACGATGAGGGTGCTGCCATGTGCCGCCCTCCCAGGCCACAACGGTCCCTTCTTAACGGCCCGCATGCGTACGGACTTGATCCTGTTCAGCGCGCGTTTTGCCGAATTCGGTCGAGTTTCTTTCAATTGTGTGACGCACTGCGCATTTTTCATGGGAGAAACAAAACACCCCGCCGAAGCGGGGTGTGTGGGATTGCCGAAGCAACAATGCTTCTGGTCAGAACTCCTGCCAGTCGCCCTCGCTGGCCAGTGCCGCTTCACGCACGGGCGCGCGCTTGGCAGGAGTGGGCGCGCGTCCGCGCACCGGGGCCGAGGGGCGCACCGGTGCCGGCGCGGTGGCAAGCGCTGGGGCCGGTCGCGATGCCTGGCCTTCCAGCTTGAACAGGGCGACGGCGTCGGTGAGGTGACCGGCCTGTTCTTCCATGGCGCGGGCAGCGGCGGTGGCTTCTTCCACCAGCGCGGCGTTCTGCTGCGTGGTTTCGTCCATCTGCACGACAGTCTGGTTGACCTGCTCGATACCGGCCGACTGTTCCTGCGACGCGGCGGAAATCTCCGCCATGATGTCGGTGACGCGCTGCACCGAGGCGACGATCTCGTCCATCGTGCTGCCGGCCTGGCTGACCAGCGCGGACCCCTCGGCGACCTTGTCGACCGATTCGTCGATCAGGCTCTTGATCTCCTTGGCGGCGCTGGCCGAACGCTGGGCCAGGGTACGCACTTCGGAGGCCACCACGGCGAAGCCGCGGCCCTGCTCGCCGGCGCGGGCTGCTTCAACGGCGGCGTTCAGCGCCAGGATGTTGGTCTGGAAGGCGATGCCGTCGATGACCGAGATGATCTCGGCGATCTTCTTCGACGAGGTTTCAATCGCGCTCATGGTGGTGACCACCTGGCCGACCACTTCGCCGCCCTGGCTGGCCACGCTGTGCGCACCAATGGCGAGCTGGTTGGCCTGACGGGCATGCTCGGCGTTCTGGCGTACGGTGGAGGTCAGTTCCTCCATCGAGGCGGCGGTTTCTTCCAGGTTCGCTGCCTGCTGCTCGGTACGACGCGACAGGTCGTTGTTGCCCGACGCAATCTCGCCCGCTGCGGTGCTGATACTGCCGGTCGCCTGCTGGATACGGCTGACGATGTGGGTCAGCTGGGCGACGGTGGTGTTGGCGTCGTCGCGCATCGCGGCGAACACGCCGTGGAACTCGCCGTGCATGCGCGCGGTGAGGTCGCCGCCGGCGATGGACTGCAGCAGGTGCGAGAGCTGGTTGAGGTTGCCGTCGGCCACTTCCATCATGGTGTTGAGGTTTTCGATCATGACCCGGAAGTCATGTTCGAAACGCAGGGCGTCGCCACGCTGGCTGAAGTCGCCGGCGGCGGCGGAGCGGGCCAGCGACTGGATCTGGGTGTTGATGGCCAGCAGGCTGGCCTTGGCCGCGTCCATGGATTCGTGCAGGATTGCGCGGGTGCCAGGCAGGCGACGGGCATCGCGCGAGAGATCGCCGGCGGCGTACTCGTTGAGCACGGCGATGGCGTCCTTGATCGCGTCCAGGTGTTCGAAGATGACGGTGTTGGTGCCCACGGCCAGTTCGCCGTACACGCCGGGGAAGTCGATCGGCATGTGGTGGGAGATGTCCGGGCCGGCATGCATCTCGGCCATCTTGCGGGTTTCGTCGGAGTAGCGACGCAGCATGGCGGTCATGTCGCCGGTGGCGACCAGCATCTGACCGACTTCGTCGTTGCTGGTGGCACGCGTGCTGACGCTGAGGTCACCGCGCGCCACCGACTTGATGGCATGCACGGCCTGGCCCAGCGGGCGGGTGATGGCGCGGGCGATGACCACGCCGGCACCGATGGCGAGCAGGGTCAGCAGCACGACGGTGGTGATGATGGCGACAACGCTGCTGTGGTGGGTAGCGTTGGCTTCATCGATGCGCGACTGCATCAGCTTGCTGCTGAAGGCACCGAGGGTCTTGAGGTCGTCGAACATCTTGCGACGGGCCGGGCGCGAGCGATCATCGGAAATCTGCTGGGCCAGCACGCCGTCACCGGCGGCAATGGCGGCGCGCATGTCGGTGTTGGCGGCGAAGTAGGCGTCGAGGTCGGCGGCGACGTGGCCGTAGAGTTTCTTCTCTTCCTCGCCAGCCGGCAGCTCGGCATACGCGGCCAGTTCGTCGCGTGCGGCCTTGGCGGTGGTGTCCATGCGCTTGTTGTAATCGGCCACCTTGTCGGGTTGGTCGAGCATGCTCAGCTGCGCCAACTCATACGTACGGAATTCGCCGAGCAGGGAGCGCACCTCGCCCAGGTGTTCCACCGAGGGAATGTCATTGCTGGCCATGCCCGCCAACTGGGCGTTGGCCCCATTGAGGCGCACCAGGGCAAACACGCCCAGCGCAACGGTCATCAGGGTAGTGAGGGCAAACCCGACCGCAAGCTTGCGGGCGATGGGCAGATCGTAGAACCACTTCATACTGTGAACTCCGGACAAGGCGGGGCGCGCAGCTGTGGGGGCGCTGGGCGAGGGGGCATGGATGCAGGTGGGGCGCGGAACATGACAGTGTTCCTTCACCATCTCTCCGGTTAGCGGCGTCTTCACGCGCGGACTTTAGTGTTCCGCATCACGTTTTTTTTGTGATGTCTGTCGGCGGGGTGTTGGTCGCGAACAGCTGCGATTGCGAAATCTACGTATCGCCGGGCGCTGCCCGGCTGCTGTGGGTTCTTGGCGAACAGCCCTTGGCTGCTGATCTACGTGCCTGGGGCCATCGGATGGGGGGTACGGGACACGCCGTGAACCCATCCATGGGGGCTCGTCGAAAACATCCATGTTTTCAACGGTCCCGTACCCCCCATCCGATGGCCCCTCGATACATGGTCGGCGGCCCATGGGAAATGCCAGATCAACGGCGGATACGTGCTTTTGATCTTCCATGGCCACCGGCCAACTGTCTGGGGCGTGCCGGGGTGGGTTTGCGGGGACCGTCAAAAACATGGATGTTTTTGACGAGCCTCCATGGATGGATTCACGGCGTGTCCCGCAAACCCACCCCGGCGCGCCAAAGCACGGAAACCGATGACCATCGGCGTTTCGCGCAGACAACAAAAAGCCCCGCGATGCAGGGCTTTTGCTCTTGCTCTATGCGATCAACCAACAAGCGTTACGCCGCCTGCGGTACTCGGAGCGAGCGTACCAGGCCGCCGATGTCGACGATCAGGGCGACGCGGCCGTCGCCGAGGATGGTGGCACCGGAGACACCACTGATGCGGCGGTAGTTGTTCTCGATGTTCTTGACCACCACCTGCTGCTGGCCGACCAGTTCGTCCACTTCCAGCGCGATCTTCTGGCCGTCGCCTTCCACCACCACGACCAGCGAGTCGTCATTGGCGCGGTGGCCGTAGCCGTAGTACTCGCTCAGCGACAGGATCGGCAGGTATTCGCCGCGGACGCGCAGCACGCGGCCTTCGCCGGCCATGGTGCGGACGTCTTCGGCCTGCGGCTGCAGTGCTTCCAATACGTAGGCCAGCGGCAGGATCAGGGTTTCGCCGGCCACCGACACGGTCATGCCGTCCAGGATCGCCAGGGTCAGCGGCAGGCGGATCAGGGTGCGGGTGCCCGCGCCCAGGCTGCTTTCAATCTGGACTTCGCCGCCCAGCGCCTGGATATTGCGGCGGACCACGTCCATGCCCACGCCACGACCGGAGAGATCGGTAACGGCGTCGGCGGTGGAGAAGCCCGGCTGGAAGATCAGGTCCCAGACCTGGCTGTCGGTCGGATTCTCCGGCACGCTCAGGCCACGTTCCTGGGCCTTGGCCAGGATCTTTTCGCGGTTCAGGCCACGACCATCGTCGCTGACTTCAATGACGATGTGGCCGCCCTGATGCGAGGCCGCCAGGGTGATGGTGCCGGTTTCGTCCTTGCCCGCGCCCTTGCGCACGTCGGGCATTTCCAGGCCGTGGTCGATCGAGTTGCGGACCAGGTGGACGAGCGGATCGGCGATCTTTTCGATCAGGCCCTTGTCCAGTTCCGTGCCTTCGCCGACGGTGCGCAGGCGGACCTGCTTGCCCAGACGGCTGGACAGGTCGCGGACCAGGCGCGGGAAGCGGCGGAACACCGCATCCACCGGCAGCATGCGCACGCCGATGACCGCTTCCTGCAGATCGCGGGTGTTGCGTTCCAGCAGGTCCAGACCGGCGAACAGCTGCTCGGCATGCACCGGGTCGAGTGCGTGCGACACCTGCTTCAGCATGGCCTGGGTAATGACCAGTTCGCCGACCAGGTTGATCAGGGCGTCGACTTTTTCAACCGCGACGCGGATCGAGGTCTCTGCTTCGTGCGCAGCGGCCGGCGCAGCGGCTCCGGCGGCGGGTGCAGCAGCGGGAGTCGTGGCGGCGGCGACCGGTGCAGCCGGTGCCGGCGCGCTGGTCGCCAGGCTGGGCGGCGCGGCCGGACGGATGTCCAGTTCGCAGTCGTCCACCACCCAGGCGAAGGTGTCTTCAATCTTGCTGCGCGGCACCTTGCCGACCAGGCCCAGGTCCCAGGCCAGGTGCGCTTCCAGCGGATCCAGCGCGTCGAAACCAGGCAGGCGTTCAAGGCGGGCGGCCACCTGCAGCGAACCCAGGTGTTCCAGTTCGCGGATGATGCGCAGCGGATCATTGCCGCTCATGAACAGCGACGGAGCCGGCACGAAGCCGATCTGCCACGCTTCCGGGGTGTCGTCGACCTTGGCCGCGACCGGCGCTGCGGTGCTGGCGGCGGTGCCGGACAGTACAGCTTCCAGGCGCGCCTTCACTGCGGCGACGGCCTGCGGGTCGGCCGGCTGGCCGTGTTCGGCTTCGCGCAACAGGGCGCGCAGCACGTCCACCGACGACAGCATGGCATCCACCGCCACCGGTTCCAGCGCGCGCTTGCCGGCACGCAGCTCATCCAGCAGCGTTTCCAGCACGTGGGTGAGCGCGGCGATGGCATCGAAGCCGAAGGTGCCGGCACCGCCCTTGATCGAGTGGGCGGCGCGGAACACCGAGTTGATGATTTCAGGGTCCTGCTGGCCCGATTCCAGTGCCAGCAGGCCAGCTTCCATCGCGTCCAGGCCTTCGCGGCTTTCCTCGAAGAAGGTGGCGTGGAAGCGTTGCAGGTCCATGCTCATGACAGTTCGGGTCCGGTTACGGGGAAGAGGGAAGGCGGTTGGGGATCAGCCCAGGACTTTCTGGACAGTGGCGACCAGCTGTTCCGGGTTGAACGGCTTGACCAGCCAGCCTGTGGCACCGGCGGCCTTGCCTTCGGACTTCTTGTCGGCGGCCGACTCGGTGGTCAGCATCAGCATCGGGGTGAACTTGTAGTCCGGCAGCTGACGCAGCTCGCGGATCAGCGAGATGCCGTCCATGTTCGGCATGTTCACGTCGGTGACCACCGCATTGAAGCGCTGACCCTTGGCGCGGCCAAGCGCGACCGCACCGTCTTCGGCCTCTTCAACAGAAAAGCCGGCCGAGGTGAGGGCGAAAGAGACCATCTGGCGCATCGACGCCGAATCGTCCACCACCAAGATACGTGCGCTCATGCCGCGTTCTCCACAGATTTCAGGTTGTCATGGGTTGCATCCAGGCCCAGGGCCTGGGTGAGGCCGAGCAGGCGCGCGGCATCACGGAAGGTAGGGGTGCAGCCGTCGAATCCGGTCGCGTAGCCCGCCTGGCGGCGGGTGTCGACGAAGGCGCACAGCACCTGCATGGCGGCGGTATGGATACGGCCGACCTGGCTGGCGTCCAGCGTCAGGTCGCCTTCCTGGTCCACCAGGGGGGCGAGGCGGGTTTTGAGCTCGGTGCTGTTCTCGATACCGAGATCATCACCCAGGGCCACAGTGCTCATCGTTGCTCCGGACAAACGGTTCCTAGGTCAATAACGGCGGGGTTGAGGGAACCTTTAATGTGATTTTTGGTTCTCAGTTCAACAATTGCGTGGCGTCGAGCAGGATCATTGGCTGGGCCGAGATCCGCGCCACGCCCCGGAACAGGTCGTTGGAGATCTGGCAGATGCGGGCGGTATCCGGCGGTTCGATCTGCGAATCGGTGAGGTTGGCGACGTCTTCAACGGCCGAGACGCGCAGGCCCATGGTCTCGCCGTTCTCTTCCAGCACCACGATGCGGGTGTTGGCGTCGTCGACCGCGGGGCCGGCACCGAGGTGGGTGCCCAGGTCCATCACCGGGACGACCTGGCCACGCAGATTCATGATGCCCAGCATGGCCGCCGGGGTGCCGCGCAGCGGCAGCAGCGGGACTGGCAGCACCACCTCCTGCACCTTGAGCAGCTCCAATGCGTACGCCTGGCTGCCGCAGCGCATGCGCAGCCAGCGCGAGGTGCGCTCGTTGGCGCGGCGGTGTTCGCGCGGGCTGGACGCGGGGTTCAGGGCCTGCGCCTGCAGTTCCTGCCAGCTGCCCGGGCGCGCCGGGTTGGGGGCGTTGGCCGGCAGAATCGGGGCAGCGCGGGCGGTCGGGGTGGGCGCGGCGCGCGGCGGCAGGGGGGCGGGTGCCGGCTTTGCGGGGGCAGGGGGTGGTGCGGCAACGGGTGCGGCGACGACGGGCGTGTCGTGCAGGGCTTCGTCGGGCAGGTCGTTCCAGTCCGGGCGGTCGTCTTCGGACGCAAGCCGGGCAAGGCCCGGCTCTACATCGACCACCGGGCCCAGTGCAGGATCGTTCATCAGTTCGTCGAGCAGGGCGAGGTTGGCCTGTGCACCCGGGGACGTCGGGGTGTCGAAGGCCGTGATCGGGCCGAGGGCCGGGTCGTTCATCAGCTCGTCGAGCAAGGCCAGGTTGGCCGGCGCGCCCGGCGAGGTCGGCGTATCGAAGGCCGGCGCGGGGGCGTCGGGTTCCACAGGCGCGGTCGGTGCTACGGCGATGGCATCACCAAGCAGCTCTTCCAGGTAATCGTCCAGTACACCAGGCGTGCTCATGCGGCGCGCTCCATCTGCTGGGCGTCGTCGGCCAGGATCCACTCCAGTGCGCGCCGGTAGGCGGCTAAACCGCGCCCCGGGTAGTCATCGGACTGCGCCGGCACGGTCAGGCTGGCGGCATTGCAGATGCGGGTGTCGACCGGAATGGCGTCTTCCCACACGCGGTGGCCGTGGCGGTCCTGCATTTCCTTGACGGTTTCGTTGCCGGCACGGGTGCGGCGGTCGAACAGGGTGGGCAGGATGCTCATCGGCAGCGCGCGGCGGCGCGAACGCTCGACCATCTCACCGGTGCGGACCATGCCGTCCAGCCCGTGCAGGGCCAGCGGCTCGGCCTGGGTGGGAATGATCAGGCGGTCGGCGGCGGCCAGTGCGTTGATCATCAGCAGGCCGAGCGTGGGCGCACAGTCGAGCAGGATGTAATCGTGCTGGCCCTGATGGCGGGCCATGGCGTTCTGCAGTGCCAAGCCGAGGCCGGGCTGGTTGGCGCTGCGGCGTTCCAGGGTGGCCAGTGCGGCCTGCGCGCAGACGAAGTCCAGGCCGGGGATCTCGCTGCGATGGGCGAGCGTGGCCAGTTCGGCCGGCGGCGCGGCGAACAGCTCCAGCACACCGGCAGGCGGTGGATCCAGCGGCACATTGAAAGCGCGGGTCAGCGAGGAGTGCGGGTCCAGGTCGATGAGCAGGACGCGGTGACCCTGCGCAGCCAGCCCGCGGCCGAGCGCCAGCGTGGTGGTGGTCTTGCCGACGCCGCCCTTCTGATTGGCAATTGCCCAGATACGCATTGCTTCACTCCTTCATTGCAGGGGGAACGGCGGCGCCTACGCGGCTGCCGGCCGGCACCGGTGGCAACTGCACCGGTGCGATGGGAGAAACGGGGGGTGTTGCGGCCGGCTGTCCGAGTGCCTCGGGAGTGGTCTCGGCGGTGAGCTTGGCTCCCAGCGGATCCACCGACTGCGCGGTGTCGGCCAGGATGATGACCATCACCCGGCGGTTGCGGTTGCGACCGGCCGCGCTGCTGTTGTCTTCGCGCGGACGGAACTGGCCGTAACCGACCATTGCCAGCCGGGCCGGCTGCAGGCCCTGGTCGGCGAACAGGTGCACCACGCTGGCGGCGCGTGCGGCCGACAGTTCCCAGTTCGAGGGGAACAGCGCTGTAGCGATCGGCACGTCATCGGTGTGGCCTTCCACGCGCACGCCGTTGGGCGCGTCGCGCAGGACCTCGGCCAGGCTGGACAAGGTCTGGCGGGCGTGTACGTCCAGCGAGGCCGAGCCAGTGGTGAACAGGATGTCGCTGTTGATTTCGACCTCGATCCACAGTTCGGTGCGGCGCACGGTGATCATGCCGCGGTCGATCAGCGGGGCCAGTGTCGCGGTCAGCCGGTCGGCGATGCCGTTGAGCTGCTGCTCGGCACGTCGGATCTGTTCCTGGTCGTGCACCGACACCGGCATGCGCATCTGCGACGCCATCGCCGGCAGCAGGGTGGGGTCGTTGGAGGGGGCTGGCGCGGAAGGGCCGATGCGGTTGCCGGCCTTGATCACGTTGGGGCTGTCCCAGCCACCGCCCTGTACCTGCTGGTTGCCGACCTGCACCGGGTTGATGGTGCGCGGTGCGCCGCCGAAGGCGGTGGTCAGCGCATCGGCCATGACCCGGTACTTGCCTTCGTTGATGGACGAAATGGCGTACATCACCACGAAGAAGGCAAGCAGCAGCGTCATGAGGTCGGCGTAGGGGATCGCCCAGGCCTCATGGTTTGCATGCTCTTCGTGGGCTTTGCGGCGCGCCATGTCAGTGCAGGAACCCGGACAGGTTGGTTTCGATGTTGCGCGGGTTCTCACCCTGGGCAATGGAGATCAACCCTTCGATGATCATTTCGCGGTCGCGCGAGTTGTGATGGATCACGCTCTTGAGCTTGGCCGAAATCGGCAGGAACAGCAGGTTGGCCGAGGCGATGCCGTAGATGGTGGCGGTGAACGCGGCGGCGATGCCGTGGCCGAGCTTGCTCGGGTCGGCGAGGTTCTTCATCACCGCGATCAGGCCCAGTACTGCACCGATGATGCCGAGGGTGGGGGCATAGATGCCCATGCCTTCGAACACCTTGGAGGCGGCCAGGTCCTGGCTTTCCTGGTTGCTGAGTTCGATTTCCAGCATGTGCCGGATGGACTCGGGCTCGACGCCGTCGACCAGCAGCTGCAGGCCCTTGCGCAGGAACGGGTCGTCCTGCGCATCAACCTGCGCTTCCAGGCCGAGCAGGCCTTGGCGGCGGGCGATGTTGCTCCACTCCACGATCTGGCGGATCAGATCCTGGCGGTCACTGCCGGGCGGACGCACGATCCAGCGCACGATTTTGAAGGCGTGTTTGAACACCGCCGGCGAGGTGTGCAGCAGGATCGCGGCGAGGGTACCCACGATCACGATCACAAAAGCGGCCGGCGACCACAGCGACGCCAGACCGGCTCCCTTGAGGATGCTGCCGCCGACCAGCGAGGCCAGGGCGAGAAAAAGTCCGATGAGGCTGAGTCTGTCCATTGTTCGGGTATCGGCGGGCGTGAAGCGGTCTTGAGCGACCGGGTGTCGCAGGGTGGACGGGGTTCACATTTCCGGGTGTGCCAATTTCATCGGCGCGTTCAGCCGGGCAAGCCCGGCTCTACGTCAGCGCAAACCGTCGACGTCGAGAATCAGCGCCATGCGGCCATCCCCGATGAGCGTGGCCCCGGCATAGCCGCGCAGGCCGCGCAGGGTCTTGGGCAGTGGCTTGATCACCACTTCCTCGCGACCGCGGACCTGGTCCACCACCAGCCCGAAGCGGGCTTCGCCGGCCTGCAGCACGACAATGGTGAGCAGCGGCGAGGCCACCGGTTCGACCGCCAACCAGTGGCGCAGGTCGACCAAGGGCAGGGTGTGCGAGCGACGGTCCAGCACCGCGCGGCCGTCGAACCAGCCCAGCTGCGAGTTGGGGGCGTGCAGGACTTCCATCACGCGGGCAAGCGGCAGCGCATAGACGTCCTCGCCGGCCTGCACCAGCAGGGTCGGCAGAATGGCCAGGGTCAGCGGGACGCGGATCATGAAGCGGCTGCCACGACCGAGTTCGGACTGGATCTGGATCTGGCCGCTGAGTTCGCGGATGCGCGACTGCACTACGTCCATGCCGACGCCGCGGCCGGAGATATCGGTGACTTCCTGCTTGGTCGAGAAGCCAGGCAGGAACACCAGGTGCAGGCATTCCTCGCTGCTCAGGCGGGCGGCGGCTTCAGGATCGATCAGACCCTTCTCGCGGGCCTTGGCGCGCAGCCGCTCGGGGTCGATGCCGGCCCCGTCATCCTGCACTTCAATGCTGACGTAGTCGCCTTCCTGTTGCGCCGACAGGCGCACATGACCGCTGCGCGGCTTGCCCTGCGCTTCGCGCAAGTCGGGCATTTCCACGCCATGGTCGATCGCGTTGCGGACCAGGTGCACCAGCGGGTCGGCGAGTGCTTCCACCAGGTTGCGGTCCAGCTCGGTATCGGCGCCGATCAGCTCCAGCTCCACTTCCTTCTTCAGGTTGCGGGCGACGTCGCGGGCAACCTTGGGGAAGCGTGAGAACACCTTGCCGACCGGCTGCATGCGGGTGCGCATGACCGCCGACTGCAGGCGCGCGGTGGCGATGTCCAGGGTGGAGACGGCGCGGTCCAGCTCTTCGTCATGCAGACGCGCACGCAGGGTCTTGAGGCGGTTGCGCGAGAGCACCAGCTCGCCAATCAGATTGACGATGGCATCCAGGCGCTTGGTGTCCACGCGCACGGTGTGCTCGGCTTCGGCAACCGGCTTGGCAGCGGCGGGCTTCGGCGCGGCAGCCGGAGCGGGTGCTGCGGCGGGGCGCGGGGCCGGCGCAACGGCCGGGACCGCAGCGACCGCGCGCGCGCCCGGGGCCGCACCGCCGTGCAGCTGGTCCAGCAGCGCTTCAAATTCGTCTTCGCCGATCAGGCCGTCGTCGGCCTTCTTCGCGGCGGGCACGGCGGTGGGCGCAGCGCCACCGTGGAGCTGGTCGAGCAGCGCCTCGAACTCATCGTCGGTGATCAGGTCGCTGGCCGGTGCTGCCGCAGCTGCAGTGGGTGCGGCGGCGACCAGGGCAGGTGCACCGCCGTTGACGTCGAACTGCGCGATCAGCGCGGGCGGGGCATAGCCCGGTTCTTCGCCGGCGGATACCGAATCCAGCATCGACTGCAGATAGTCCAGCGACTGCTGGGCGGCATCGAAGTGGTGCGCCTGCAGCACGGCCTGGCCGGAACGGGCCATGCCCAGGGTTTCCTCGGCGGCGTGGCACAGTTCCACCATGGCCTGGATGCCGAGGAAGCCGGCACCGCCCTTGAGGGTATGGAAGCCGCGGAACACCGCGTTGAGCTGGTCGGCGTCCTGCGGGGCCTGTTCCAGCGTGACCAGCTGTTCGCCGAGGCGATCCAGGATCTCCTGGGCCTCGAGGATGAAGTCAGCGGCGATATCGTCTGGAACAGCACTCATGGTCTTAAAGCCCTAGATCGGAAAGCAGGTCATCGGCGTCGACCTGCGACACCGCATGGCGGTCGAGCCCGTTGACGGCGGGGCCGGCCAGGCCGTTGTCCTGCTTCTTGCGGTCGTCGTCGTTCGGCGGCGGCAGGCCCAGCGCACCAAAGCCTTCGTGCACGCGGCGCACGATCCCCACCACGCGGCGGATGATCTGGCCGGTAAGGTCCTGGTAGCTCTGGGTCAGCGCGATTTCGGTCAGGTTGTGGCGGATGCGGTCCAACTGCTGATCCTGCTCCGGATTCAGGCCTTCGGCACGCAACTGCTCGGTGAGCGAACGGCATTCCTCGGCCAGATCCAAAGTGCGGTGGGTGGCCTGTTCGGTCATCGCCACCACATGATCAAGGCGTGCGCAGGCGTCATCGAGCTCACCGGCTTCGGTGGGCACGGTGGGCAGTTCGCCCAGCGCCTGGCCCAGCTCGCGTGCCAGCCGGTTCAGCCCGGCCATCATCGGCTGGGTGCGCAGCGCGCCCAGCGCGTCGATTTCCCGACGCCAGCCGGCTTCGTCGCCGCTTTCCAGCGCGGCCAGGGCATCCTGCAGGCGCTGCACCAGCGCCGACTTGTCGCTGAGGGTTTCCATCAGGCGCTCGCTGCCAGTCGTTCGAAGATCTTGTCCAGCTTCTCGGACAGCGTGACCGCGGTGAACGGCTTGATGATGTAGCCGTTGACCCCGTTCTGGGCCGCTTCGATGATCTGCTCGCGCTTGGCTTCGGCAGTCACCATCAACACCGGCAGGGTCTTGAGCTTGGCGTCGGCGCGGATCGCCTTGAGCAGTTCGATGCCGGTCATCACCGGCATGTTCCAGTCGGTGACCACGAAATCGAACGGCTGGCTGTTCAGCAGCGCCAATGCGGCATGCCCGTCCTCGGCTTCGGCCGTATTGGTGAAGCCCAGATCGCCCAGCAGGTTCTTGACGATACGACGCATGGTCGAAAAGTCGTCGACGATCAGGATACGCATGTTCTTGTTCAAAGCACTTTCCTCGGTATCAAGTGTTCTCGAGGCCGGCGTCGGCCGCCTCGAAGATCTTCAGTCGGCCACGCAGGCGCAGCACCGCCTGGCCGTGGATCTGGCAGACGCGCGACTCGCTTACGCCGAGTACCGCGCCGATCTCCTTCAGATTCAATTCCTGTTCGTAGTACAGCGACAGCACCAGCTGTTCGCGTTCGGGCAGCAGGCCGATGGCGGCCCCCAGCTCGCGGCCGAACTCACCCCGTTCCAGCACCTGCTGCGGGGTCGGGCCGCCCTGGGCCACGGTATCCAGCTCGCCCTGGTCCTCGATGCGCGACTCCAGGCTGAGCACCTGGCCACGCGCGGCATCTTCCATCAGGCGCAGGTACTCGTTCAGCGGCATCTCCATCGCGGCCGCCACTTCGGTGGCGCTGGCGGCGCGGCCGGTGCTCTGCTCCAGCTTGCGGATGGCCGAGGCGGCATCGCGGGCACGACGGTGCACGGAGCGCGGCACCCAGTCGCCACGACGGATCTCGTCGATCATCGAACCGCGGATGCGGATCGAGGCATAGGTTTCAAACGAGGCACCCTGGTCGGCGTCATAGCTGCGCGACGCTTCAATCAGCCCCATCATGCCGGCCTGGATCAGGTCGTCGATCTCGACGCTCGCCGGCAGGCGCGCGGCCAGGTGGTGGGCGATGCGCCGCACCAGGTCCGAGTGCTGGGCAATGCACTCGGTGGCAGCAGCACGCTGCACCTCTTTGTATTGCGCGGCACCTTTCATGCGGCCACCCCACGCTGTTTGAGGATGCGTTCGAGGAAGAACTCGACGCCGCCGCGCGGTTCGGTCGGAGCCTGCCAGCGCGCGGTGCGTCGGGCGATTTCGGTGATGGCCTGCGCGGCCGGGCTGGACGGGTAGGCTTTGACCACCGGCTGCTGGCGCTGCACCGACAGGCGCAGCCAGTCGTCCTGCGGCACGCAGCCCAGATAGTTCAGCGAGACATCCGCCAGGAACTTGTCGCAGACCCGGCTCAGCTTTTCGTACAGCACGCGGCCTTCGTTCGGATCGCGGGCCATGTTGGCCACGACCTGGATACGGTCAACCCCGCGCTCGCGCGACAGCACCTTGATCAGCGCGTAGGCGTCGGTGATCGAGGCCGGTTCGTCACAGACCACCACCACGGTGTCCTGGGCGGCCTGGCAGAAGGTCAACACGCCATCGGTGATGCCTGCGGCGGTGTCGACGATCATGAAGTCCAGCTCGCGCTCCAGTTCGGAGAACACGTTGACCAGGCCGACGTGTTCGGCCGGCTGCAGCTCCGCCATGTGGCGGCGGCCGGACGCGGCCGGCACCACCAGCACGCCGCCGGGACCTTCCATGATCACTTCGTCCAGGGTGCAGCGCCCGGCGACCAGGTCGGCCAGGGTCAGCTTCGGCTGTAAGCCCAGGATGACGTCGATGTTGGCCAGGCCCAGGTCGGCGTCGAGCAGCAGGGTGCGTTTGCCCATGTCGGCAAGCGCCACGGCCAGGTTGGCCGAGACGTTCGTTTTGCCCACGCCGCCCTTGCCGCCGCTGACGGCGATGGTGCGGACCGGGCCCAGCGGCTGGCTGCGGGTGGCCGACAGCGGGAAATTCTGGGTCAGCTTGGCGTACTCACGCGACGGCATGGTTCAACTCCGGGTTGCAGGGCATATCGGCCGCGCGGCGCAAATCTTCAAGGCGAAGTACAAGATTGGCGGCGGTGGCCCGGTGCAGGTCTTCAGGAACGTCCTGGCCGTCGGTCACCCAGGTGATGGGCAGGCGGTGGTCGACGGCCACCGAGAGGGCGGTGCCGAAACGGCCGGTCTCGTCCAGCTTGCTCAGCACCACGCCCTGCGGGTTGGCGGCGCTGAAGCGGCGGACCACTTCGTCCATGTCGCCAAAGCTGGTGTTGGCCGGCAGCACCAGCAGGGTGCGGATCTGGCTGGCGGCGCGCAGCCACTGCAGCTGGGCGGCGAGGGCGCGGTCGCGCGGGCCGAGGCCGGCGGTGTCGATCAGCACCAGCTTGTAGTCCTTCAGGCGTTCCAGCAGCTGGGCGAGGTCGCTGCCGCTGTTGGCCTCGTGCACGGCGATGCCGAGCTGGCGGCCGAAGCCGTACAGCTGTTCGCGGGCACCGATGCGGCCGGTGTCGGTGGTGACCAGAGCGACGTCACGCGGGGCATGGGCTTCGGCAAAGCGCGAGGCCAGCTTGGCGATGGTGGTGGTCTTGCCGGCACCGGTGGGGCCGACCAGGGCGATCACGCCGCCGGCTTCCAACGGGTCGATCGGGGCGATCGGCAGCTTGCGCGACAGCAGGCCCAACATGAGACCGCGGCCACGATGGGCTTCGGTGTCCAGCGGGATCTGCAGGGCCACGTCGCGGCTGATGCCGGCGTCGAAGCCGTACTCGTCCATCAGGTCCAGCGCGGCGGCGCGCACTGCCGAGCCGCGCAGGCGCTCGTCGGTGAAGCGGGTCATTTCGCGTTCGATGACCTGGCGCATGCCGGCCACTTCGTGACGCAGCTGGCGCAGCTCTTCGTCGTCGCGCGGAACCAGGTTCAGCGTCGGTGCCGGGGTCGGGACCACGGTCGGGGCGAGGACCGGCGCTTCCATGGCCTCGACCGCAGCGGCCAGGGCGACCGGCAGTTCCGCCGGTTCATTGGCGGCGCTCATCGGAGCCAGCGGGCGGGCGGCCGGAGCCATCCAGGCCATCGGTGCGGCCGGGGCCAGCGGAGCAATGGGCGCGGGGGCGACCGGAGCCGGCGCGACCGGCACCACCTCGATGACCGGGGCGACCTCGGCAACCGGGGCGAACACCGGCGAGTCTTCAATCGGATTCAGCGCGGCGACCGGCGTGGTCACCGGCACCATCGGCACGGTTTCCCACAACGGGGCCATCGGGGCTTCGGCCGGGACGCGCTGCATCTGCTGGGCCGGCATCGGCGGCGGCACCGGACGCGCCACCGATGCGCGCATGTCCAGCACCGGCTCGTCGTCCGTCGGCGGGTCGATGATGAAGCGGGCGCGGTTCACCGCGGCCGGCGGGGCAACCGGAGCCGGTGCCGCCATAGGAGCAGGTGCGCGTTCGGCGGCGGCCGCCTGTTCCACATTGAACGGGGCGAAGATCTGCTCCGGCAGGGCATCCACCAGCGGCTGCGGGTTGGCGCGGGCCAGGGTGGCGGCAAAGCCGCTGCTGCCCGGCGGCGGCACGTTCTCGTTGGCGGTGTCCAGGGTGCGGCCGGTGGCACCGACGGCGGCGCGGGCCAGCGCGGCAACCGCCGAGGTGGTGGCGGCCACCGGTTCGGCTGCCTGCGCAGCGGGCTTGCGGCGCGTGACTGCCGCAATCATCGCATCGGCGGCGCTGCGCGGGCGCGGGGCCGGCGGCGGCGGGGCCACGTCCTTGCGTGCCGCTTCCAGCGCACGCTGCACCGCGCCTTCGTCGTAGTTGGCGGCAGCCACGATCTCAACGCCTTCCTCGATCCGGCGATTGGACAGGATCACGGCGTCGGGGCCGTGTTCCTTGCGCACCAGATTCATGGCCGAGCGCATATCGGGAGCGACAAAGCGTTTGATTTTCATGCTGTGGTACCGGGACTTGGGCGGCTGTTCGGGTGAAGGGAAGCGCTGGTTGTCGGTGGTCTGCACGGTCCGGGTTTCCCTTCTGTTCCTGCTGCGTGATGTTCGAAGTGGTGTCTGTTTTCTGACGCTGTACTGTCGGAGTTCCGGCTCAGCTGATCGTGCCGACCAGCTTCAACCGCTTGTCCTCGGGTACCTCGCTGTAGGCCAGGACCGACAGCGACGGAACGCTGTGGCGGACCAGGCGTGCCAGCGCGGCACGTACGGGGGCGGGGACCAGCACCACGGCGGGCTCGTTCTTCGCTTCCTGCTTGCCGACACATTCGGCGAGGCTTTGATGCAGTCGCTCGGCGAGTCCGGGTTCCAGCGCGGCGCCATTCCCCTGAGTGGACTCCTGCAAGACCCGTTCCAATTGTGGGTTGAGGGTGAACACCGGCAGCTCCGGCGACATTCCGGCGATCTCCTGAACGATGAAACGGCCCAGCGCATTGCGCACCGCGGCGGTCAGTACGCCCGGGTCCTGGCTCAGCGGGGCGTGCTCGACCAGCGATTCGGCGATCTTGCGCAGCTGGCGGATCGGAATGCGCTCGATCAGCAGGTTCTGCAGCACCCGCACCACCACCGACAGCGGCAGCGCCTTGGGGGTGAGGTCTTCGACCAGCTTCGGCGCGCTCTTGGCCAGGTTGGCCAGCAACTGCTGGGCTTCTTCGAAGCCGAGCAGTTCCGGCGCATGCTCGCGGATCAGGTGCGACATATGGGTAGCGACCACGGTGGCCGGGTCGACCACGGTGTAGCCCATCGATTCGGCGTGGGCGCGCTGGTGGGGCTGGATCCAGGTGGCATCCAGGCCGAACGCCGGGTCTTTGCCGGCAATGCCCTCGAGGGCGCCGAGCGCGCTGCCCGGGTCCAGCGCCAGTTCGCGGTCCGGATGGATCTCCGCGGTGGCCACCGGCACGCCGTGGATCAGCAGACGATAGGTGGTGGCCCCCAGTTCCAGGTTGTCGCGGATATGCACCGAGGGAATCAGGAAGCCGATGTCGTGGGTGAGCTTGCGGCGCACGCCCTTGATCCGCGCCATCAGCTCGCCGCCGTTGGCCTTGTCGACCAGGGGGATCAGCCGGTAGCCGACCTCCAGCCCGAGCGGATCGACCGGGCGCAGTTCGTCCCAGGTGAGCTCGGCGGTGGGCGAGGGGGTGCCGCCGGGCAGGCCGATCACCGGGGCGTTCGGATCCACCGGGGCCGCGTCGGCCGCGGCAGTTGCCTGCTGCTTCTTGTAGATCTTCCAGGCGATGAAGCCGAGGATGGCGGCCAGCGTCAAGAAGGCGACGTTGGGCATGCCGGGCACCAGGCCGACCACGCCGAGGATGGCGGCGGTGATCGCCAGTGCCCGGTACTGACCGAAGGCCTGGCCCATCATGGCCTGGCTCATGTCCTGCGAGCGCGAGGCGCGGGTCACCAGCATGGCCACCGCCGAAGACACCAGCAGCGCCGGCAGCTGCGCCACCAGACCGTCACCAATGGACAGCAGGGTGTAGGTGGCGGCGGCATCGCCAAACGGCATGCCATGCTGGAGCACGCCGACGGCCAGGCCGCCCAGCATGTTGATGAACAGGATCAGGATGCCGGCGATCGCATCACCACGGATGAACTTGCTGGCACCGTCCATCGCGCCGTAGAAGTCGGCTTCCTCACGGACTTCTTCGCGGCGAACCTTGGCTTCTTCACGCGTCAGCAAACCGGCGTTGAGGTCGGCGTCGATCGCCATCTGCTTGCCGGGCATGGCGTCCAGGATGAAACGGGCGGTCACTTCCGACACGCGTCCGGCACCCTTGGTGATGACCACGAAGTTGATGATGGTCAGGATCGCGAACACCACGATGCCGACCGCGTAGTTGCCGCCGATCACGAACTCGCCGAAGGCGGCGATCACCTTGCCGGCGGCGTCATGGCCGTTCTGGCCGTTCAGCAGGATCACGCGGGTGGAGGCCACGTTCAGGGCCAGCCGCAGCATGGTGGTGACCAGCAGCACGATCGGGAAGATGGTGAAGTCCAGCGGGCGCTTCACGTACACCACGGCCAGCAGCACCATCAGCGAGATGGCGATGTTGAAGGTGAACAGGGCATCCAGGACCGGCGCGGCCAGCGGCACCACCACCATCGCCAGCAGGGCCAGCACGATCAGCGGAGCTCCCAGGCCGCTGCGGATCATGTCCAGGACCCGGCGGGCGTTCATGCCACCTTGGGCGGGCTGGGCGCTCATGGGCGGCCTCCCTTGCCGAATTCATCCACATCGATACGCGGCGCAGCCGGCATCGGGCCGCCGCGCCAGGCGCGCAGCTGGTAGACGTAGGAGAGGACCTGGGCCACGGCCGAATACAGTCTCACGGGGATTTCCTTGCCGAGTTTCCCTTCCCGATACAAGGCGCGTGCCAAAGGCGGGGCAGAGACCAGCGGCACCTTGTTGCCGTCGGCCACTTCACGGATGCGCAGCGCGGTTTCGTCCACGCCCAGGGCGACCACGGTGGGAGCCCCCATCTTGCCGCCGTCGTACTTCAGGGCCACCGCGTAATGGGTGGGGTTGACCACCACCACGTCGGCGGTGGGGACGGCTTCCATCATCTGGCGGTTGGCCATCTGGTGCTGCATCTGGCGGATGCGGCCCTTCATTTCCGGGCTGCCTTCGCTTTCCTTCATTTCCCGGCGCAGCTCTTCACGGGTCATCTTCAGCTTGCGCATCCAGTTCCAGCGCTGGTACGGCGCATCGATGGCCGCCAGCAGCACCATAGCGCCGCCGGTAGCCAGCATCAGCTTGAGGGTGAAGCCCAGGCCGTTGACGATGGCGGCTTCCAGCGGCTGGTGGACCAGGTCGCGCAGGCCGCGGATGCCGTGCCACACCACCAGCCCGGCGGCAACGCCGACGAAGGCCACGCGCAGCAGCGACTTGATGAACTCGGCGATGGCCTCGGGCCCGTACAGGCGCTTCATGCCGGCCATCGGGCTGAGCCGGTTGAACTGCGGCATCAGCGACTTGTTGGACCAGCGCAGGCCGTCCATGACCAGGGGCGAGAGCAGGCTGGCCAGCAGGCAGATCAGCACCAGCGGCCACATTGCCACCAGCAGCTGCAGCAGCAGCTCGCCGAAGTGGCCGAACAGGGCCTGCGGATGCAGGCGCAGGCCCGGCTCCGGGCTCAGCGCGGCCTTCATCCACTCGCGCGAGTTGGTCGCCATCGTGCCGGAAAACGCCATCAACGTAGCGACCGCAGCGCCGAACACGGCGGCGGTGCCGAGCTCGCGCGAGCGCGGGGTATTGCCCTCTTCACGGGCGTCGCGCAGGCGTTTTTCGGTAGGTTGTTCGGTTTTTTCGCCGGCTTGTTCTTCGTCGGACATCGTTCACGCACCCCGGGGTATCACCCGGTGCAGTGCAAGATCCGTGCCTCAATTCAGAAAATCGCCGCCTTCCGGTTCCTTCCACCCGGCGGCGACCTCGATCCGCGGCCGGGGCAGGTCATGCAACTGTTTGAATCGCACCGGGTCGACCGGATGCCCCAGCAGATAGCCCTGCAGATAATCGCACCCCAGTCGTTCCAGGTACGCGCGCTGCCCGGCCGTCTCCACGCCTTCGGCGACGATATCCATGTCCAGCGCATGGCCCAGCGCGACAATCGCCGAGACAATCACCACGTCCTCGGAACTGTTTTCCAGTTCGCGCACGAAGGCATGGTCGATCTTGATCTCCGACGCCGGCAAACGCTTCAGATAGAGCAGGCTGGAATAGCCGGTGCCGAAGTCGTCGATGGAAATGCCCACCCCGAGCCGGGCCAGGGCCTGCAGCAGGCGCAGGCTGGTTTCGGTGTCGCGCATGACCGTGCTTTCGGTGATCTCCAGAATCAACCGGCGTGGCTCGATGCGGTGCCGCGCCAACACATCGCGCACCTCGTTGAGCAACTGCGGCGCACTGAACTGGATGGGCGACAGGTTGACCGACATGGTCCAGTTGTCGTGTCCGGCGTCATGCCATTGGCGCAGCTGACGGCAGGCTTCATTGAGCGCCCAGCGCCCGATTTCGTTGATGATGCCGCTGCGTTCAGCCAGCCGGATGAAGCGGTCCGGCGGAATCAGGCCCTGCTCGGGATGCTTCCAGCGGATCAGAGCCTCGGCACCGGCCACGGTATGCCGGGCGACGCTGAGCTTGGGCTGGTAGTGCAGGAACAGCTGGTCAGTGCCGATCGCGCTGCGCAGGTCGGCCAGCAGCCGGAACTGCTGTTCCGCGCTGTCGTTCATCCATTCGGCAAACACCGCAAAACCGTTGCGTCCGGCTTCCTTGGCCTGGTACATGGCCGAATCCGCGTAGCCCATCAGGTGACGCTCGGTCGCGGCGTGGTCCGGGCAGATGGCAATGCCGATGCTGGCGGTCACCTGCAGTTCGTGGCTGGGCACCAGCCGGCTGCTGCCGATCGCATTGATGATGCGACTGGCCAGTGCCGCCACGTCTTCATCGCCTTCAATGTTCACCACCATCACAAACTCGTCGCCGCCCAGGCGCGCCAGCACGTCGTTGGCGCGCAGCAGCTGGCTGGTGCGTTCGGCGACCGCGACCAGCAGGGCGTCGCCGGTCTGGTGGCCGTAGGCATCATTGACCTGCTTGAAGCCGTCCAGGTCCATGAACATCACCGCGAAACGGCTGCCGCGCTGCTCCGCTTCGATCAGCGCGCTTTCGATGTGCTGCTGCAGCAGTCGGCGATTGGGCAGGCGGGTCAGGGGGTCGTGCAGCGCCGCCTGGCTGAGTTCCGCGTGGGCGTCGTTGAGTGAGCTGCGCAGGTCCTGGTTGCGCAATCGCAGCAACTGCGCCTGCATGCGCTGGTCGAGCCAGGACACCAGCAGCACGACGCCGAGAATGGCGATGGACAGAATCATCACCAGGGTGGCCAGCCACTGCGAGTGCAGGCCCGCGCCCGCGGCGGCACCGCAGATGCTGTTGGCGGGGAAGCGGGCAGCCGCCATGCCGGTGTAGTGCATGCCGACGATGGCCAGCCCGAGCAGAATGGCAGGCGGGACCCGATGGCGCAGGCGATTATCGTGATGACGAAGCCGAAACGCGATGAACAGCGCTACCCATGACGCGGCCACGGCGATCACCAGCGACAGCAGCACCCAGCCAAGGTGATAGTCGATGCCCGGCTGCATGCGCATGGCGGCCATGCCAAGGTAATGCATGCTGGCGATGCCGGCCCCCATCAACAGTGCGCCGAAGGCCAGGCGTTCGTGTGGAAGCGTTGGGCGCGAGACCAGCCACAACGCATAGATCGACGAGGCAATCGCGGCCAGCAGCGAAACCGTGGTCCAGATCGCGTCGTAGCCGAGGGGAATGGGCAGGCGGAACGCCAGCATGCCGATGAAGTGCATGGACCAGATGCCCAGGCCCATCGCGCAGCCACCGCCCAGCAGCCACAGCTGTCCCTGCTTTGGCGTTGTCGCCGTGGTGATGCGATTGGCCATCACCAGCGCGGTGAAGGAAGCCAGTATGGCTACCAGTAGTGATACGACGACCAACCACGACGTGTAGTTGCCGACGAGCATCTAAGCATCTCCTGAAACCAGCACGCGATAATCGAAAGTTTCCGTCCAAAGATCTTTCGTTTGCAGCTTCCACTGCGGCAGACAGCGGCCCCCCGTTGCCGTGCGCGCAAACTGTACGCACACCCCCCGGGGGGTATGCAATACCTGAAAGGGTAATTTTTGTCGGAATAATGTTATTGGCAGTTTCTACGTGAGAAAATCACGCAGAATACACGCGTAATAATCAACGATTCGCGATTGATAATCAGTGCGTGACGCTGTCTGCGGCCTGGAAAGTGGCATCAAACAGGCGCTGTACGGGTGGCCCCATTTCACCGGCCAGCACCGTCAGCAGGAACAGACCAAGCAGCAGCGATACCGGCAGGCCGAGCTGGATCGGATTGAGCGCAGGGGCGGCTTTGGCCAGCACGCCAAAAGCCAGATTGATCGCCAGCATGGCCACGACCACCGGCAACGCCAGGCTGAGTGCACCGCGCAGCACCTGCAGCAGAAAATTGGGGGCGACGCTGAGGAATGCGTCCATGTTGGGCAGGGATGTGCCGATGGGCACCGCTTTGTAGCTGTCCATCAACAGCGAGATCAAAGCCAGATGCCCGTTGGCGGTGAAGAACAGCAGGCCGAACAGCAGGTAGAACCATTGCCCGATGACGCCGGAGCTGCCACCGCGCATTGGATCACTCATCTGCGCAAAGGCCAGGCCGGTGCCCTGTGCGACTAGTTCGCCGGCCAGCGCACCGGCTTCGAACACCATGCGCAGCAGAAACCCGATGGAAATGCCAATGGCCAGCTCGCGGGCGATGCTGAGCACGGTGGCGGCATCGAATCCGGTCCACTCCGGCACCGGCGGCAGCAGCGGCGACAGCGCGATGGCCAATGCGCCGGCCAGCATGACCCGCACGCGCGCTGGCACCGCGCGGGTGCCCACCAGCGGCATGGCCATGATCATTGCGCCGATACGCAGCATGGTCCACAGGATGGTGCCGATCATGCCGAAGGCCTGCAGGCCGTCGGCGGCCATCTGGGTGGCGGAATCCATGGCCGTGGCTATCCAATCAGATGTGGTATGCGCTGGAACAGCAACGCGGTGTACTCCACCAGGTGACCGATGAGCAGGCTGCCCAGCGCAAACAGCACCGCTGTCAATGCAGCGGCCTTGGCGACGAAGGCAATGGTGGGCTCATTGAGCTGGGTCGCGGCCTGCACCACGCCGACCACCACACCCACAATCAGCACGGTGAGCAGCAGCGGGCCGGCCACCCACAGCACGGTGATCAGGCCACCGCGCAGTTCAGTAAGGGCAAGTTCGGGGGTCATGGCAGGCTCAAACCGCGTTGAAGCTGGCGGCCAGCGTGCCGACCACCAGCACCCAGCCGTCGACCAGCACGAACAGCAGGATCTTGAAGGGCGCAGAGACCAGCATCGGCGACAGCATCATCATGCCCATCGACATCAGCACGCTGGCCACGACCAGGTCGATGATGACGAACGGAATGAAGATCAGGAATCCGATCTCGAAGGCGGTTTTCAGTTCGCTGGTGACGAACGAGGCGACCAGGATCGGGAACGGAATGGCATCCGGGCTGGCGTAGGTGCCGTGCCCGGCCATGCCGGCGAAGGTCATCAGATCGGTCTCGCGGATCTGCGCCAGCATGAAGGCACGCAGCGGCTGGGTGGTCAGGTTCCAGGCGGTCTGGAAGTCGATCTCGCCATTGAGGTACGGAGCCATGCCGGTTCCCCATGCCTTCTGCCACACCGGCAGCATCACCATGGCGGTCAGGAACAGGGCCAGGCCCAGCAACACCTGGTTCGACGGGGTCTGGCCGGTACCCAGGGCCTGGCGCAGCAGGCCGAGCACGATGATGATGCGGGTGAATGCGGTCAGCACCAGCAGCATCGACGGAATCAGCGTGATCGCCGTCATCAGCAGCAGGGTCTGCAACGGCAGGCTGACGTTCTGGCCGCCGATCTTGCCGACATTCACGTCAGGCAGCGCGGGCACCGCCGGCGCACCGGGGGCGGCCAGGGCCAGCGCGGGAAGGGCGCACAGCAACAGCACGAACAGCAACGGCAGGTAACGGGTCCAGGACACTCGGGGGCCACGCATGATCATTTTTCCTTGCGCAGCCGCTGCTGCAGCAGCTGGGCGAAATTCGGCAGGTTCTTCAGGTCCGGCAGGCGTGCCGGTTCGGGAGTGGGCAGCGGTTCGGCGAGCTGGTGCAGCGTGTTGATACCGCCGGCGGTCACGCCGAGCAGCAGCTGCTGGCCGTTGACCTCGACCACCACGATGCGTTCCTTGGCACCCACGTTGAGGCTGGCGACCATGCGCAGGCCGTCGGCGGGCTTGAAGCCGCTGCCGGGCATGCGCTTGAGCACCCAGCCCAGGCCGACAATCAGCGCCAGCACGGCCAGCAGGGCGAGGATGGCCCCGAACATGCTGGGCGCAGCGGCGGCATGCTGGCCGACCTTGACCGCCGGCGTGCCGGCGGCGATGAGTGCCACGGTGATCAACGCAGTCTCCGGATCCGTTCGCTGGGGCTGACCACGTCAGTCAGGCGCACGCCGAAACGATCGTTGATGACCACGACTTCGCCGTGGGCGATCAGGGTGCCGTTGACGAACACGTCCAGCGATTCGCCGGCACCGCGTTCCAGTTCGACCACCGAGCCCTGGTTGAGCTGCAGCAGGTTGCGGATCGGCAGGCGGGCGCGGCCGACTTCCAGCGACAGGGTCACCGGCACGTCCAGAATGACGTCCAGGTTCAGATCCGGTGCACCGGCGTCTTCGGCATGCAGGTCGGAGAACTGGGCGGCGGCCGGTTCGTTGGTTTCGATGTCGTTCATTGCGGGTCTTCCTGGATGACGGGTACGCGCGGGCGGGTGCCCGGAGGGTGGGTCGCGGTGATCTTGACGGCGTTCATGCCGTTGGCGATGCCGAACTGGCCGGTGAACACCGGAATGTTCTCGATGCACACCGGAACCTGGTTGGGCAGGTCGATGGGCAGGATGTCGCCGACTTTCAGCCTGGTCAGCTCACGCAGGCTCATGCGCTTGCTGGCAAGCACGCTGGAGAGGGTGACCTCGGCGATGTTGAGCTGCTCGCGCAGCATCACGCCCCAGCTTTCATCGCGGTCGTTGCGATCGCTCTGGATGCCGGCGTCGAGCAGTTCACGGATCGGCTCGAGCATGGAGTACGGCAGGGTGACGTGGATGTCGCCGCCACCGCCGTCAAGTTCGACATGCAGGCGGCACACCACGACGTACTCGCGCGGGGTGACGATGTTGGCGAAGTGCGGGTTGATTTCCGAGTTGATGTATTCCAGCTCGACGTCCATGACCGGTGCCCAGGCTTCGCGCAGGTCGGCGAAAGTCTGCTTGAGCAGCAGGTGGATGACGCGCATTTCGGTGGCGGTGAATTCGCGGCCTTCGATACGGGTGGGGTAGCGCCCGTCACCGCCGAAGAAGTTGTCAACGATGGCGAACACCAGGGTGGGTTCGAACACGATCAGGCCGGTGCCACGCAAGGGCTTGAAACGGATCAGGTTCAGATTGGTGGGCACGTACAGCGAGTGCATGTAATCGTTGAACTTGATCAGTTCGATGCCGCGCACGGACAGTTCGGCCGAACGGCGGATCAGGTTGAACAGGCCGATGCGCCACAGGCGGGCGAAGCGTTCGTTGACCATTTCCAGGGTCGGCATGCGACCGCGGATGATCCGGTCCTGGCTGGCGAAGTCGTAATTGCGGGCTTCGCCGGGCGGGATGCCTTCGTCCTTGGTTTCGACCGCGCCCGAGTCGACGCCATGCAGCAGGGCATCGATCTCGTCCTGGGAAAGCAGGTCATTCATGGGGCGGCCCTTACTGGGTGACGAAGCTGGTGAACAGCAGTTCGTCGACGCTGTTGTTGCCGGTCTCGGCCTTCATCAGCTTCTGCACCTCGGCCAGGGAGTCGGCCTGGAGCTTTTCCTTGCCGGCGCGGTCGGCGATCTGGGCGGGCTCGACCTGCGAGAACAGCATGAGCAGCTTGGCGCGGATGGCGGGGGCGTGGAGCTTGAGGGCTTCCAGGGCGGCGGGGTCGCGGGTCATGAGCTGGACTTCGACCTGCAGGTAGCGCGGGCCGTCGAAGCTGCTGCTGAGGTTGACCACGAACGGGGGCTCGAGCCCGAAGTACTGGGCGGGGGCCGGCACGGCGGGCTTGGCGGCGGCCTTCTTGGCGGGGGCCTTCTCGTCGTGGCTCTGGGTGAAGTACCAGACGCCGCCACCGGCGGCACCGGCGGCGAGGACGGCGATCAGGGCACTGATGAGCAACGGGCTGCGCGGCTTGGCGGCCTTGTCCTTGTCGGCGGATTTCTTGGTTTTGTCAGCGGCTGCGGCCACGAGGGGAAGCTCCATAGGATTGCTTCCTGGCTACATGCAAGCGCTGTGCCGAACCGCGCTGGTTTCCCGTTGTCGGGATTTTGACGTCTTCCGGCAACGTCAACGTCAACGTCAACGTCAAGAGCGTCGGCTCTGTATTGCTTTCTGGCTGGGCCGGTCGGGGTGGGCGTTCCGGGGGACGCTGCAAGTACATCCATGTAAGCTCGGTCGCCGCATCCATGCGGCTCACGCCCCCTCCAGCCCACCCCGACCGGCCCTCGACAGCTCGCCGGTGACGGAGCCGAGGGCAAGGGCAACGGCAACTTCGCTCGTTACGCGTACGCGTCCACCAATCCGCGCTGGCGCATCAACTGCGCCGAACTGATCGTGGTATCCACCATCGCCGGCTCATCGCCACCCCCGATCCCACTACGCTCACTGCCACCACCACCAGACTTCCCATCCTGCGCCGTCTGCTGATGACCCACATCCGCATTGCCGAGCTGGAAGCCTTGGTCATTCAGCATTTCCCGCAGCCGGGGCAGGGTGCTTTCCAAAGCATGACGAACATCCGCGTGGGCACTGCTGAAGCTGGCGTGGACCTTGTCGCCGTCCATCTGCAGGCGGACTTCGATCAGGCCGAGGTCATGCGGGGTGACCTTGATGGTGGCGTGGCCGATCTTCTGGTCGGCCAGCCAGCCGATGCGGGCGCTGATGTCTTCGTCGAACGACTCGCCGCCGACGTGCGGGGTGGCGGTGGGGCTGCCGGCGAACGGGGTGCTGGCGGCACCGCTCTTCAGCTCGGCGGCGGTCTGCAGGGCGTGCAGGAACGGGGTGGCGGGGGCGTCGGCGTCGGTCGCACCGGCGCTCAGGGCATCGGCGAGTGCCTTGGGCAGGGCGATCTCGTCGTTGGCGGCGGCGTCCAGGGGCAGGGCGATCGGGCCGGCGTCGGCGCTGGCTGCAGCGGCATTGACCGCTGGCGCTGCGGTGGTGGGGCCGCCGGTTGCGGGCGCAGGCGTGTTCGCGGTCGGCAGATTGTCCGCTTTGCCGGCCAGCAGCGTGTCGGCAACGACGGGCGTGCTGGCGGCAGCGGCGGCCTGCGCATCGGTGGCGGCGGGGACCAGGCCGGTCAGGGCCAGCCCGGCCAGGCCGAGCGGGGGCCAGGGTGCGGCATCGGCCTCGTCACCGGTGGCGGGCTCAGCGGGGGAACTGGCCTCTGCGCTTGCGGTGGCGGGGACGGTGGCGTCGCTGGACGTCTCGTCGGCGTGGCCGGGCTTGTCGGTGCTGCGCTTGCCGCTGGGGTCTTTCGCAGCGGTCGTGTCGTCTTTGCTCTGGCTGCTGTCGGTACTTTTGGGCTTCGGCTTGGCCGAGGCTTCGGGCGCGCGTGCGCTGTCTTTGCCGCCTTTGAGCAGGGCGTCAAAGTCCTGGCGGCCACCGGTGCCGCCGCTGGCGCTGTTGCTGCTGCCGGCGGAGGTGCTGCTGGTGCTGGTGCCGGCGGAAGGGGCGCTGCCGGCGAGCAGGGTGGGGGACATCACGGGGTACCTCCGGATTCGGCGTCTTCATTCTGGGTCTGACGGCTGCGACGGGCACCGATGTCGTCCATCTCGCGCTGGTCGCGACGGTCTACCAGGACCTTTTCCTGGGCGCGATAACTGGCGGCAAGCTGTTCAAGCACGGCCTTGTCGCGGCTGGCCAGGATCAGGCGGGCGCGCTCGGCCTCGACCTTTTCGCGGTTGCTGTCCACGGTCTGGCTTTGCTGGGCGACGGCGCTGTCGAGCCGGTCGAGGAACGCGCGGCGATTGAGTAACTGTGCGGGGCTGGTCGCGGCCATCTGCGCGTTGGCGTATTCCTCGGCGTAGCGACGCAGTTCTTCCAGACGGGCCAGATGGGTGTCGAGCACGCGCTGGCGTTCGGCCAGGTCGCGGGCGACGGCGTCTTCATGGTCCTGGGCCCGCTTCAGCAGCGGGTCGATGCGCTTGGACTGGATCATGCTTGAGTCTCTCTTTCCACCAATTGCTTCAGTGCGGCCTGGCTGTGCGGCAGGTCGGCGGCTTTGCCGACGTCCTGGCCCAGGAATTCAACGATCTCCGACCAGCGCTCCAGCGCTTCGTCGGTGGCCGGGTCATTGCCGCGCTGATACGCGCCAATGGCGATCAGGTCGCGGTTGGCCGAGTACGCCGAGACCAGGCGTTTGAGTTTGCGGATGCGCAGGCGCCAGGGTTCGTCGGCGATTTCCGTGACCACGCGGCTGACCGACGATTCGACGTCGATGGCGGGGTACAGACCACTGTCCGCAACCCGGCGCGAAAGCAGGATGTGGCCGTCGAGAATGGCGCGGGCGGCATCGGCGATGGGGTCCTGCGGATCGTCGCCTTCGGTCAGCACGGTGTAGAACGCGGTGATGGAACCGCGGCCCTTGGCCCCGTTGCCGGCGCGCTCGACCAGGGCGGGCAGCTTGGCGAACACCGAGGGTGGATAGCCGCGGGTAGTGGGCGGCTCGCCGACCGACAAGCCGATTTCGCGCTGTGCCTGCGCGAAGCGGGTCAGCGAATCCATCAGCAGCAGCACGTTCAGGCCCTGGTCGCGGAACCATTCGGCGATGGCGGTGGCGCGGTAGGCACCGTGCAGGCGCGCCAGCGGTGGCCGGTCGGCCGGGCTGGCAACCACCACGGCGCGGCGCAGGCCTTCTTCGCCCAGGGTGCTTTCGACGAAATCACGGACTTCGCGGCCACGTTCGCCGATCAGTCCGACCACGATCACGTCGGCCGAGGTGTAACGGGTCATCATGCCGAGCAGGGTGGATTTACCGACGCCGGAACCGGCGAACAGGCCGACACGCTGGCCCCGGCCGATCGGCAGCAGCGCGTTGATCGCGCGGACGCCGACGTCCAGCGGCTGGGTGATGGGCTCGCGGGCCAGCGGATTGATCGCCACGCCGGCCATGCCGACGGTGCCCTCGGCGCGGATCGGGCCCTTGCCGTCCAACGGCACGCCGTCGCTGTCGATCACCCGGCCGAGCAGACCTTCGCCGACTTCAACACCGCCGCGGCCCAGTACGGGCACCACGCGGGCGTTCGGCAGCAGGCCGTGCAGTTCGGCACTGGGCATCAGGTAGGTGCGTTCGCCGGCGAAACCGACCACTTCGGCATCGACCCAGGCACCACCGGCCACTTCGACCTTGCAGCTGGCTCCCATCGGCGATTCGCAGCCGACCGCTTCCAGGGTGAGGCCGACCGCGCGGCGCAGCACGCCTTCGCGGATGAGGCCGCGACCATGCGTGGCATCGGGCTTGATCCCGTCGAGCCGGGCTGCCAGGCGCAGATTGCGGGCGGCGGCCCAGTCGGCCGGCGGCGGGGGCAGGGGTTCGGTGTTCATGCGCCGGCTCCAGTGGTGCGCAGCACGGCGTCCAGCGCACCGCGCAGACGCGCTTCCAGGGTGCCGTCCACACGCACGGCTTCGGCGTGCACGCGCAGGTCGCCGCGGCTCAGGCTGAGATCAGGCACCAGACGCTGCTGCGGGGAAAGCTGCAGCAGCGGTGCGAGCGCGGCAATGTCGTCCGGGTGCAGGCGCACTTCGACCTCGCGGCTGGCTCCGCCCACCGCGTCGACCGCTTCATGCACGAGCTGGCCGAGCAGGGCCGGGTCGGCCTCATAGGCGCGGCCGACCAGGGTGCCGGCGATGCGCACGGCGAGCTCGCCCAGCGCGGCGACCACCTCGTTTTCCAGCCGCACCAGCGGCCGGCTGAAGTTGTCGAGGATGCCTTCGATCTGCGCGACCAGGCGACGCACTTCGGCCTGGCCCTGGGCATGGCCTTCGGCATGGCCGCGCTCGAAGCCTTCCTTTTCGGCGGCGTCCTGGATCTGCTGGATTTCTTCCAGCGTCGGCGGTTGCAGGACCGGTTCGGGCTCGTGTTCGGGGTCGAGCCCGGTGAGTTCGAAGTCTTCGTCCTGCGGCAGCCCGGGTTGCGCCAGCAGGTCCGGGGCCATCCAGCGTACGGCATTGTTCACAGCATGGCCTCCGCGCTGCCACCCAGGGTAACGGTACCTTCATCGGCCATGCGCTTGACGATGGCCAGGATTTCGCGCTGCGCGGCTTCGACGTCGGACAGACGCACCGGGCCACGCGCTTCCATGTCTTCCAGCAGGATCTCGGCGGCGCGCTGGGACATGTTGCGGGTGATCTTGTCGCGCACCTTGATGTCGGCACCGCGCAGGGCCAGGCCCAGGCGTTCGCCGCTGACTTCGCGCAGCACCAGCTGCATTTCGCGGTCTTCCAGGTCGATCAGGTCGTCGAACACGAACATCTTTTCCTGGATGCGCGCACTGAGCGGGGCGTCGATGCGCGAGATCTCGCCGAGGATCGCCTGGTCCTGGCCACTGTCCATGAAGTTCAGGATGTTGGCCGCACACTGCACGCCGCCGATGTTGGACGACTTCAGGTTCTGGTTGCCGGCGAACTGGCGCTCCATGATCTCGTTGAGCTCATTGAGGGCGTTCGGCGGAATACCGTCCAGGGTGGCAATGCGCAGCAGCACGTCGACACGGGTACGCTCGGGCAGCAGCTTCAGCGCGTCGGCGGCCTGGTCGGTTTCCAGGTGGGCCATGACGATGGCGATGATCTGCGGGTGCTCGTTGCGAACCAGGTCGGCCACCGCGCGCGGGTCCATCCACTTCAGCGCGTCCAGGCCGGTGGTGTTGCGGCCGAGCAGGATGCGGTCGATCAGGTTGCCGGCCTTCTCGCTGCCCAGCGCCTGCACCAGCATGTTGCGGATGTAGTCGTCCGAGCCCACGCCGAGCGAGGTCTTGGAGCCCAGCTCGGTGTTGAACTGGTCCATCACACGTTCGACCTGCTCGCGGGTGATGTCGCTCATGGTCGCCATGGCGATGCCGATCTTCTGCACTTCCTTGGGTTCCATGTGGCGCAGCACTTCGGCCGCCTCCAGCTCACCCAGGGACAGCAGCAGCACGGCGGCGCGCTGCACGCCGCTCAACGATGCGGGCGTCTCAATCATTGGCCACCCACCCCTTGACCACCTGGGCCACGCGCTTGGAATCCGTCTTTACCGCTTCACGCGCCATGCGCAGTCGTTCCTCGTAGCTGTCCACCGGCAAGGCCAGCGGCTCGTTGCCGGACAGGTTGACCCGGTCGCCGGCCAGCAGCGGCAGGCCTTCGCCATCGTCTACCAGCTGCACGTCGGCGCTGTGCGGTTCCTGCGACAGTTCCTTGACCGGCTTGGCTGGACCGGTGATCGAGCGCAGCGCCGGGCGCAGCACGCCGAACAGCAGGGCCAGCACCACGATCGCCCCCAGCAGCAGGCGCAGGCCGTCCTGCACCTGCGGCAGTTCCCACCACTTCGGCGCTTCCACCGGGGTGGTCTCGCGAACGAACGGGGCGTTCATCACACTGACCGTGTCGCCGCGCTCGGCATTGAAGCCGACGGCTTGTTTCACCAGCGCTTCGACGCGGGTGAGTTCAGCCGCCGACAGCGGCTGTTCCACGGTCTTGCCGTTGGCACCGGGGCGCGGCACGTTGTCCAGCAGCACCGCCACCGACACGCGCTTGATCCGGCCAGCCGGCTGGCGGGTGTGCTGCAGGGTGCGGTCCAGCTCGTAGTTGCGGGTGGCGTTGCGCGAGGTTTCCGTCGGCGTCTGCGCGGTCGGCGGGGCGGCGGCCGCGCCCGGCGGGGTGTTGCTGGCGGCACCGGGGACGCCCTGCGGGCCGGCTTCGGTGCTGGTGTTTTCGCTGGTCTGCTCGCTGCGCAGCTTCTGCGGCTCGCCGTTGTACAGCTCACGCGCTTCTTCGGTGACCGAGAAGTCCATGTCCACGCTGACTTCCGGATTGACCCGGCCGGGGCCGGTCATCGGTTCCAGCAGTTCGCGGATACGCTGGTTGAACGAGGTTTCCTGGCGGCGCACCTGCTCGAACTGGGCGGCATTCACCGCCGCTTCGCTGTTCGGGTCGGACACGCTGAGCATGCGGCCGCTCTGGTCGACCACGGTCACGCGCTCGGCGGCGAGATCGGGAATGCTGGCGGCGACCATGTGCACGATCGCGTCGATCTGGCCGCGTTCCAGCTGCTGGCCGCCGCGCAGTTCCAGCACCACCGAGGCGCTGGCCACGTCACGCTGGCGGGTGAAAGCGCTGGGCTTGGGAATGGCCAGGTGCACGCGCGAATCGCGCACCGGGCGCAGGGTGTTGATGGTGCGCGACAGCTCGGTTTCCAGCGAGTGCTGGTAACGGGCGTTCTCCATGAACTGGCTGACGCCGAAGCCCGGGTCACGCTCCATCAGTTCGAAGCCGAGGCGGCCACTGTCAGTGAGGCCCGAGCCAGCCAGTTTCAGGCGGGCATCGTGCAGGTTCTTTTCCGGTACGGTGATGCCACCAGTGGCCGGATCGAGCTCGAACGGAATCTGCGCCGCGCGCAGCAGGTCGGTGGCTTCGGCCGTGGCCTTCTGGTCCAGCCCGGTGTACAGCGGCACCATGCCGGGCTTCTGCGACCAGAAGAACACGAACAGGCCTGCCGCCACAGCCACGGCGATCATCGCCATCAGGCCGAGCCGACGGGTGATCTGCAGGCTTTGCAGCCGGTCAAACCACTGGCCCGCCTTTTCGGCGTTCAGGGATTCCTTGGTGAGCGTCAGGGCCATGCGGGTCTATCCTTACAGCGGCATGTTCATCACGTCCTGGTAAGCCTGGACGAGACGGTTGCGGACTTCCACGGTGGCGCGGAAGGCGATCTGGGACTGCTGCGAGGCGACCATGACCTTGGCCAGGTCGGCACCGGGTTCGCCCAGTTCAAACGCGCGCGCCAGCGCGCCGGATTTCTGCTGGGCCTCGTTGACACCGGCCAGTGCACCCTTGAGGGTGTCGGTGAAGCTGGGAGCCTGTACGTCCTGGGTGCCGGCCAGCCCCTGCAGCGCATTGGTCTGCGGGGTTTCGGCCAGCGGGTTGACCGCGGTGGTCCCCATCTGGGTTTGATAGGTGCGGATCTGGGACAGGATCGAAGTGACGGAATGTGACATCTGGAGCGTTCCGAAAACAGGGATGGGGGAGTACACCCGGATACCTTGCAAGGCCCGTGCCGAAATCGCTGAGTGGTTCAGATTTGTGGTGATGTGAAGATGTGTGAGGCAGCGTACCGGGGCCAAGTCAGCGAGTTGGCGCGAAAATTGTGACGTAGTTCCGCTGCGACGCCCGGTCGCAGCCGGCGCGCCGGAACCCCGGCGTCGAAAATCTGGCGGTCACATACGTCGACGCCCGGGACGGGCCCGGGCGTCGAGGTTCCCCAACGGCGTGGATTACCAGGTGAAGCCGAGGCCACCAGCGTAGGTGCGCTCATTGCCGGCGCTGGACACGCCGAGCGAGCCGGCGACGCGTTCGGAGAAGCGACGCCGGTAACCGACCGCGATGGCCTGTTCGCCGTCGGTTGAGCCGACGCCCAAGCCCAGCCAGTTTTCACCAACATCGGGCATGCCCAGGCTGTGGGCTACGGCTGCCGCCATAGCGCCTTGGCGGCTGATGCGGCGATCAACTTTGCGAAGCTGCTCGTCAATGGCATCAAGGCGCGCATCGACGCCGGCGAATCGATCATCGACGCCGGCGAAGCGGTCATTCATCTCGGCGCGAAGTTGGTCCAGGTCAGCAGCCGCAACGCCACCACCACCGCCGCCGCCGAGCAGGGCGATCTGCTGGTCGGTGTAGCTGTTGGCCTGCTGCAGGGCACCGTCGGTATAGGTGTTGGCCTGCTGCAGGGTGGTCGCGGCGGTGTCATTGAGCTGGCTGACGTTGACGCCGTCGGTGTCGGCGGTGCCCGCGGCGACGTTGGTGACCCGGCGCTCGGCACCGGCGGCACCGACGGACACGGTGTTGTCCTGGTCGGCGACCGAGTTGGCACCGATGGCCACTGCGTTGGTGGCAGTGACGGACGTGTTGTAGCCCAGCGCCGTGCTGGCGTCACCGCTGGCGTTGGCGCTTCGGCCAAAAGCGCTGGCGAACTCGCCAGCCGAATTTGAGAGGACGCCAACTGCACTGGAGTTGACACCACTGGCCGTCGCCTGCGTGCCAAACGCAGCGCTGGTGCCGCCTGAGGCAACTGCGCCGTCGCCACAGGCATAATCACTGCCGCCGCTAGCGGTAGGCGCAACCCCACCGGTCTGGTCACACACAGACTGCGCCAATACTGGTGCGGCGCAGAACGCCAGGCCGAGGGCCAGGGTGAGACGAGTGGGGGAGAGGAAGGCGGCAAGCGGACGCACGCCGCGCGCAGAACGGGTATCCCTGGAACGTGCCATGGTCGAGGTCTCCGTCAGCAGCGCGCCCCGGCCTGTGTTGGGAGGCCGGTGTGGCTGCAAGAATCCCCCGATTCCCCGCAGACCGGACAGCAGCGGTAACGCCCCTGCCGGCATGCAGCTGTGGGCGACCGTAGTCGCCCTTGCGTCATGGTGCTGTGAAATCTGCGATTGGTATATGTGCGGTGTGTCGCAGATCAGCCGGCCAGTTCGGTCTGGTCGCGTTCGATGCCGTACTTGCGCAGCTTTTCCACCAAGGTGGTGCGGCGCAGGCCGAGAAGCTGGGCGGCGTGGGCGACCACGCCCTGGGTGCGTTCCAGTGCTTCGTTGATCAACGTCAGCTCGATGTTGGCCATGTGGTTGCGCAGATCCAGGCCGTCGTCGGGCAGGGCGGGTGTGCGTGCAGCGGCCGGATCCTGGGCGGACGGCGCGGTGCCGGTGCCGGTGCCCGGGGTATGGAACGAGAAACTGCGCAGGTCCAGGCGTTCGTCACTGCCGGCTGCCGGTGCCGGCGCAGCCACCGGTGCTGCGGGATTGAAATCGCCGCGGTAACGCGCCGGCAGGTCCTGCACCCGCACCGTGCCACCGGGATGCAGCACGGCCAGGCGCTCGACCAGGTTGGTCAGTTCGCGCACATTGCCCGGCCACTCGTAGGCGGCCAGCGCCTGCAGGGCTTCCGGGCTGAAACGCACTTCACCACGCCCGGTGCGCGCCAGCTGTGCGGCGATGGTGCCGACCAGGGCAGGAAGGTCTTCGGTGCGGTCGCGCAGCGAGGGCACTTCAATCGGGAACACGTTGAGGCGGTAGAACAGATCCTCGCGGAACTTGCCTTCGGCAATGCGCGATTCCAGATCACGGTGGGTTGCCGCGACCACGCGCACGTTGCAGCGGATGGTCTGGTTGCCGCCCACGCGTTCGAAGCTGCGCTCCTGCAGCACACGCAGCAGTTTCACCTGCATCGGCAGGCTCATGTCGCCGATTTCGTCGAGCAGCAGGGTGCCGCCCTCGGCCATCTCAAAGCGGCCTTTGCGCGCACTCAGCGCGCCGGTGAAGGCCCCTTTTTCGTGACCAAACAGTTCACTTTCCAGCAGATCTGCCGGAATCGCGCCACAGTTGATTGCCACGAACGGGCCGTCGCGTCGCGGCGAGCGTTGATGGATGGAGCGCGACACCACTTCCTTGCCGGTGCCCGATTCGCCGAGGACCAGCACCGTCGTGTCGAATGCCGCCACCTGCTCGATCATCTGACGCAGTTCGGTCACTGCCGCACCGTCACCGGTGGGGCCGTTGTCCTGTGCGGCACCGGCCTGGTGTTCGGCGTCCAGCCGCTTCAGGCTGGCGCGGCGGAGCAGGGCTTCCATCTGCGCGTGGCGCAGCGGCGCCTCCAGTGGCCAGACATTGGCTTCGTGCAGGCCGTGACGCTGCGCGAAAGCGGCGGTATCACCGTCGATCAGCATCACCGGCGGCGGCAGCGTGCCGTGGCCGGCCCATGCAAACAGCGCGTCGGTGGCAGGGCTCTGCTCGAGACTGCCGATGATGACGGCCATCCAGTCATTGCTGCGCTGGCGGCTGCTGTCGAAATCGCCGGCATCGACCACCCAGCGCGGATTGAAATCCATGAACTCCAGAAGGGCGACGGTGCGCTCGGCGCGCACGGCGTCGTTGTCCAGTACCAGGATGCGCGACTCGCTCATGCCGGTACTCCCTTCAGCCCCTCCAGTATCGGCATGACCTCCTGGATGTAGGACAGCTTGCTGACGAAGTTGTCCGCACCGGCGCGCAGGGCATGCTCGCGGTGCTCGGCGTCATCGAAGTGGCTGGCAATGACGATGTAGGGTGCATCGTCCTGGGTTTTGATCAGACGCGTGGCCTGCAGCCCGCCCATTTCGGGCATGGCCAGGTCCATCAGCACCACCTGCGGGCGCAGTGACTCTGAACTGGCAATCGCTTCCAGGCCATTTCCGGCGCTGCCCACGATCTCCAGCCAGTCGACCTTGCGGAAGTGGCGCATCGCGGCGTTGATGAAGCCCTCATGGTCGTCGACCAGCAGGACGGTGAGCTTGTTCATGGCGTGTACTTCCTTCAGCCCACCCGGGCCAATAGCGGGGACCGGGCGCCGGCCCGGCGGCGCTCGCGGGCCGGGGCAATGTCCAGTTGTTCGCGGTATTTTGCAACGGTACGGCGGGCAATGTTCACTCCCTGACGTGACAGAAGTCCCGCAATCGCTTCATCAGCCAGCGGGCGGCCTGCCGGTTCAGCATCGATCAGGCGGCGCACCATGGCTTTGACCGCCTGTCCGGAGACGCTGGCCCCTTCCAGGCGCACCGCGAAGAAGTGCTTCAGTTCCAGGGTGCCACGCGGGGTCTGCAGGTACTTTCCGGTGGTGATGCGCGAAACCGTGGATTCGTGCATGCCGATGGCGTCGGCCACTTCCTTCAGGGTCAGCGGGGCCATGGCCTCTTCACCGCGGGTGAGGAAGCCGGCCTGGCGCTCGATGATCACCGCGGTGGTGCGCAGCAGGGTGTCGTAGCGCATCGACAGACCGCGGGTCAGCCAGCGCGCTTCCTGCAGCATGTCACGCAGCGGCTGGGCGGCATCGCCGGCGTCGGCCAGCGCCTGTTCATAGCCCGGGTTGACGCTGAGGCGGCGGCTGGTGGCCGGGTTCAAGGCCACGCGCCACTGGCCGTCGGCATGCCAGGCGATGACATCGGGGATGACGGCACCGTTGCTGTCCGGCAGCAGGCTTTCGCCTGGGCGTGGCTGCAGCGAGAGAATCAGGCGCACCGCCTCATGGATGTCGGCGACCTCCGCGTCGAGCTGACGGGCCAGTGCGTCGTAGTCGTGACCGGCCAGCAGGGCCAGGCCGTGATCCAACACGCGCTGGGCCAGGTGACGGGCCGGGACGCGGCCATGCAGCGCCTGCAGCTGCGCCGACAGGCATTCGTGCAGGTCGCGCGCGGCCAGACCGGCCGGGTCGCCGTGCAGGATCTGCTGGCGTACGGCTTCCACCGCGGCCGTATCCATGTCGCTGCGGGCGCTGGCGAGCAGTTGCAGCTGTTCCAGCGGCGCAGTCAGGTAGCCGGCGTCGTCGCAGTGTTCCAGCCAGAAGCCGGCGACGTCGAGCTGGCGGGCGTCCAGATCCAGCGACAGGCGCTGCAGGGCGCGCAGCTGCGGATCGCTGGATTCGTCAGCGGCAATGCGCTGCATGCGGTCGTCGTCACCGTCGTTCCAGCTGGCCCCGGCCACGTCCCACAGGCCGCTTTCGGGCAGCTCGTCGAACGCGGCGACCTCGACCTGGGTGGTGTCGACTGTGGTGGGGGCGGCGTCCTGCTCAGGCGCTTCTTCCAGCTCCAGCAGCGGGTTGGTCTCCAGCGCACGGCGGATTTCCAGCTCCAGCTGCAGGCCATCGAGCTGCAGCAGTCGGATCGACTGCAGCAATTGCGGCGTGAGGTGAAGTTGCTGACCCAGCTGGGTCGACAGTGTCGGCTTCATGCGTGTTCCCCGTCGCACCGCGTCCCCGGTGCGTTCTGGAACACATCTTGCTTGTACCGCGTCAGGGGGGAAATCAGGGGGTTCCTGAGTGTGGTCGTTCAATTCCTGACGGGGTGTAGGGGTATTCCTTACATGAACGCGGCAATTTGACGCTGGTGGCGTCCAAGTGACTGATTCCGGGTGCGCGTGAAGAGGGTGAATCGTTCGGAATTCCGACGGTGAACGGTCGTGGCGGGCGTGTGCGTCGGGGAATTGTCGCCAAGCAGCGGGGCGAGCCCCGCTCTACCGCTATTCGAGTTCGTGCTGGTGGCGGGCGGCCAGCAGCAGCAGGTCGTTGGCGCGGCGGCAGCCCAGCGACTCCATCATGCGCGCGCGGTGCGTCTCGACGGTCTTCACGCTGATGCCGAGATCGGCGGCGATTTCCTTGTTGCTTTCACCTTTGCCGATCTGGCGCAGGATTTCGCGCTGGCGCGGGGACAGCGCGGCAATACCGACCGGCTTCTCCCGGCCCAGCATGGGCGCGAGCATCTTGGCCGAGATCTGCGGGCTGAGGAACACCTGGCCGGCATGGGCAGCGCGCAATGCCAGTTCCAGTTCCTGCGGGGCGGCGTCTTTGACAACGAAGCCGACTGCGCCGCGATCCAGCGCGTCGCGCACGTGTACGGCATCGTCATGCATGGTCATCATCACCACCCGGGTGCCGGGCGCGCGCATCAGGATGTCGCTCAACGCTTCCAGCCCGGTGCGGCCGGGCAGGGACAGGTCCATCAGGATCACATCGGGCGAGTGCTGCAGGGCCAGCTGCAAGGCCTGCTCGGCGTTGCTGGCCTCGGCCACCACGGCCACATCGGCGAAGGTCTGCAGCAGCCGGCCAAGGCCAGCCCGGACCAGAGTGTGATCGTCGACGATGAGAACGCGCACAGGAATGTGTGTGAGGAAAGGTGAGGACAAGTCCTTCACATTACCCGGTCGCGGCCGGCTCGCCAAGCGTACGTAATGTCAATAAGGACGTTTCTGTCAGGATTCCCGACCGCGACGGCTCTCTGCGATCTGGCGGCGGTGCAGTCGGAACAGGTGCCGTTCCAGTGCCATCTCCAGGGCGTCGCTGACTGGCTCAAAGCGCAGCCACAGGTAGTAGGCCCCGCTGCCGGTGGCGGCCTCGGCCAGGACCGAGACCGGTAGATCGATATGGTCGGGCAGCCAGTCGCAGGGCTGCAGGCGGATCACGCCCAGGTTGCCCGGGACAGCCGAGCTGCGATTGCCCAGTTCCAGACGGATGCCCCGTCGCGACCAGCGCAGCGGACGCAGTGGCAGGTCCTGGGCTCCCTGGCGGACCAGCCGGCCCAGCAGCACCATCACCAGGTCCAGCTTGGCTTCCAGCCGCAGCAGATGCTGGCTGGATTCGCCGCGTTCGTCGTGGCCATCGTCGCTGCGGCTGTCTTCGACCAGGGCGACGCTGCGCAGCAGGGTTTCGGCACTGCCCGGGCGGATGACCGCGCTGCCCAGACGGAACTCAGCGGGCAGGGCGACGTCGCAGCTCAGGGTTTCGTCGAACAGCGCGCTTTCGGCGGGATGCAGGACTTCGCTGGCGCGGGGGTCGTTCATGCCAGTGATTCTGCGCGCAGGTATGCGAGCGAGGCGCGAACGGCGCGTCGGCCGGCGGTGATGTGTTCGCCTGCCTCGTCGCGGCGGGCGGCCATGCGGATGCTCAGCTGCTGCTGGCGGGCGATCAGCCCGTGCAGGGCACCGGCGTCGATCTGCCCCTGGTCGCCGTCGAGCCAGGCGCGAACCTGGCCGTCGTAGCGGTCCATCAGGCGCTGGGTGAGGTCGTGGTCCTCACCTTCGACGGCGGCGGACAGCTCGTCCAGCGCTGCATGCAGCAGCTGCACGTCATCGATGGCGAGCGCGGCGTTCATCAGGCACCCACCGCAGCGGGCTGGCGCTGGTCATGCGGGATGGCGTTCCAGGCAGCGTCGATCTCGCTCAACAGCTGCAGCGACTCCTGCAGGGCTGTGGCATCGTTGTGCAGGTTGGCATGGGTCAGGCGCTGCATGACGTAGTCGTACAGGGCCGACAGATTGCCGGCGATGTCGCCGCCCGCCTCATGGTCAAGCGAGCCGTTGAGGTGGCCGACGATGGCGCAGGCCTCGCCGATGGCCTTGCCTTTGCGCGCCTGGTCGTTACGCGCCAGGCAGGCCTCGGCCAGACGGACGCGCTCGCAGGCCCCGGCCAGCAGCAGCGCAACCAGCTTGTGCGGGTCGGCGTCGGTGACGGCGGTGGCAACGCCCACCTTGCGGTACTGCTCTGCGTACTGACGGCTGGAACCGTACATTCGAAACTTCTCCTCTCTTACCGGAACCCGCATTGGCTGCGGTTCCTGGTGGTGCCGGGCGCTGCCCGGTCAGCCCCATCGCGCGGTAATGGCGGTGGGTGTTGCCCTCAATATCGGCGCTGATGGGTGCAAACTTGAGGAACGGTGTGAGAAACGGTGATCAGCTGCTGGTCTTCTTCGCCAGGGCCTGGGTGAGGCTGTCGCTGGTGGTCTGCATCTGGGTCACCAGCGTTTCCATGGCGGTGAACTGCTTGGTATAGCGGTCGGAGACCTTCTCCATGCGTGCATCAAGCGCGTCCAGGCGGCTCTCCAGGTCCTTGATCTGCTTGTCCAGTGAGTTCTTGCGCTGGGTAAGGGTGCCGGTTTCCTTGTCCAGGTTGCTCTTGATCAGGCTGTCCATGGACTTGCCGATGCTGCCCTCGGCCCCGAACAGCTTGGAGACGGCGTCCGGGTTCTTGCCGATCGCGGTTTCCATCTTGGCGCTGTCGAGCGTCAGGGTGCCGTCGGCGGCCATCGTGACGCCCATGTCCTTGAGCGCGTTGATGTTGGTGCTGAACTGGCTGCGCAGCTGCTGCTGCAGGCCGCGGACCATGGCATCGCCGGTCAGGGCGGAGGCGGTATTGGTACTGGTGTTGTAGGCGCTGGACGACTTCAGCGCGCTGTTCATGGCGTTGTAAGCGGCCACGAAGGCGGCCATGTCGGTCTTCAGCGACGTGTTGTCACGGGCTATGGTGAGGGTCTGGGTCTTGCCCGCCTCGGTACCGGCCTTGGTCAGGGTGAGGTTCACCCCGGGCACGATGTCGCTGATGGTGTTGGAGCTGGAGGTGCGGGTGAAGCCGTCGACGATGACAACGGCATCCTTGGGCTCCACGGTCTGGGTCATGCCCGAGCCGGCGGTGCCGTCATAGGTAAGATCGGCCAGTCCGCCGTTGCCGCCGCTGGTGCTGACGGTGATGGCACCGGCCAGGCCGGTATCGGTAGCACTGAGCACCAGGTGCTGGCCGTCGTCGGCGGTGATGACGCTGGCGGTGACGCCCTTGCCGCCGGCGGCCTTGTTGATGGCGGCGGCGATGTCGGACAGCTTGCTGTCCTCCTTGATGGTGACATCAAGGGTGGTCTCGCCGTACTTGAGGGTCAGGGTGCCGTCGCCGACCACGGTGTCCTTGGCGAAGCCCTTGGAGCTGAGCTTCTGGCCCTGCGCCAGCGATTTGACTTCCACCTGGTGGGTACCGGCAGCGGCGCTGGCGGCACCGTCAGAGGTGTCGATGCTGGCGCTGAAGTTGGAATCGGTGACGGTGGTGGCCTTGAATGCCGGCTTGTCGGCATTCTTCATCAGGCTGGTCAGGGTGGTCTGCAGGTTGGTCATGCCACTGGTGAGCGTGGCGATCGCCGACAATTTGGCGCTGGCAGCGGTGCCGGCGGCATTGATCTGGTTTTCCTGCGGCTCGCGCTCCTTGGCGACCAGCTGGGCCACCAGGGTGGGGATGTCGAGGCCGGTACCGATGGTTCCAATCGCCATGTCTGCAGTCCTGTATTCGTAACGGTGGGCACGCAACCGCCTGCTGTGCCTGCAGGGGGTATCGGCCCGAAACGGGAAGTCTTGAACCAGGCGGCTGTGGGCTGCCTGGTGATGCCGTGCTTGATGCAAGCCTTGTGCCATGGCTTGGTCGGCATTCGACGGTTTACGGGTCGCCGGGCGGTGCCCGGCTGCTGTTGGATTCGGGCGAGCAGCCGGTCGTCACGTGAATCCGTGTTTGGGCGTACCGGGGTGGGTTTGCGGGACCGTCAAAAACATCCATGTTTTTGACGGTCCCGCAAACCCACCCCGGCACGCCCCAGACAGAGGGTCGGTAGCCATGGGAAATGCCAGATCAACGGCGATCTCGATACGGGGTCATGCGTTACCGAATGTTGGCCGTTTCACGGCGATCGTCTGTCGACCGATCCCACCGAAGCTGCGAATGGGTTTTGATCTTCGATGGCCACCGCCGCACTGTCGTGGCGGCTCGGGGTGGGCTGGAGGGGGCATGAGCCGCATGGATGCGGCGACTGAGCCTACAGGGACGTACTTGCGGCGTCCCCCGGAACGCCCATTCCGAGCCGCCAAACCAGGGATACGAGGACCACCGGCTGTTCGCCCAAATCCAGCAGCAGCCGGGCGACGCCGGGCGACACGTAGATCGTCGAATGCCAACCAGCGACGAGCAACAAAAAACCCGGCCGAAGCCGGGTTTTTCGCATTACGCGTGAAGCAACAACTTACTGCAGCAGGCTCATCACGCTGGACGGCGACTGGTTGGCCTGGGCCAGCATCGCGGTACCGGCCTGCTGCAGGATCTGCGTGCGGGTCAGTTCGGCGGTTTCCTTGGCGTAGTCGGTGTCGCGGATACGGCTGCGCGAGGCCGACAGGTTTTCCGAGGTGGTGTTCAGGTTGGCAATCGTCGAGGTGAAACGGTTCTGGATCGCACCCATGTCGGCGCGCGAGCTGTTCACTGCGGTCAGGGCCTTGTCGACGATCGACAGCGCCTGCTGTGCACCGGCCACCGAGGAGATGTCGAGGTCGCTGGCGAAGTTGTTGGTCAGCGCGGCACCCTGGGCAGCGGTGGTGGCGGTGTAGGCACCCGGGGCGGTGACGCCGCCGGTATAGGTGCCCGCGGTCAGGCCGATGGCGTTGAAGGTACCTTCCGCATCAACGCTGTTCTGCACCGAGGTCATGTTGATCTTGCCCGCGGTGGTACCGTCGACCGAAGCGTACACGCCGGTCTGGTCCATCTTTTCGTTGATGGCAGCAGCAACAGCCGCGGCGGTCGCCTTCTGCGTGGCGGCTGCGTCGACGCCCGCCTTCACGTTGATCTCGCCCAGCGTGTACGACTTGCCGTCAGCACCGGTGATCGCCATGCCCGTGATCTTGACGTCGGCGTTGTTCGCGTCCGTCTCGGCACCGATGGTGAAGCTGTTGCTGTCGAACTTGGCACCGCCCAGCGCATTCGCGCTGGCGTTGACGATGCTGTTGATGCCGATGGTCTGGCCCGAATCAGCGCCGACCTGGAACAGCGCACCACCGAACGAACCGTCCAGCAGCTTGGTGCCGTTGAAGTTGGTCTGGCGGCTGACGCGGTCGATTTCCGAGACCAGCTGCTTCACTTCCGCGTTCAGTGCGTCACGGTCGCTGTCGGAGTTGGTGGCGTTGGCGGACTGCACCGACAGCTCACGGATACGCTGCAGGTTGTTGCCGATTTCGACCATCGCGCCTTCGGCGGTCTGGGCCAGCGAGATGCCATCGTTGGCGTTGCGCACGGCAACGTCCAGGCCGCGGATCTGGGTGCTGAAACGCTCGGAGATCGCCAGACCGGCGGCGTCGTCCTTGGCGCTGTTGATGCGCAGACCCGACGACAGACGCTGGATCGTCGTGGCCAGGCTGGAGCCGCTGGTCGACAGATTGCGCTGCGCGTTGAGCGACATCACATTGGTGTTGATGACTTGTGCCATTTTCATGCTCCTGGTGGCGAAGATGTTGTCGCCGGGGTGTGGAGGTGTTTCCTCTTGCAGAGGGGCCACGCAAGGTATTCATTTCGTGGCTGATATAGATAACGACGCAGTGTCAACAACCTTTAGTTTGCTGCATGAGGAAATGTCGTGTAGTTCACGTTTTTGGTGCGAAAAAAAACCCGGCCGGAGCCGGGTTTTTGCTTTGCATATGAAGCAGGAGCTTACTGCAGCAGGCTCATCACGCTGGACGGCGACTGGTTGGCCTGGGCCAGCATCGCGGTACCGGCCTGCTGCAGGATCTGCGTGCGGGTCAGTTCGGCGGTTTCCTTGGCATAGTCGGTGTCGCGGATACGGCTGCGCGACGCCGACAGGTTTTCCGAGGTGGTGTTGAGGTTGGCGATGGTCGAGGTGAAGCGGTTCTGGATCGCACCCATGTCGGCGCGCGAACTGTTCACCGAGGTCAGCGCCTTGTCGACGATCGACAGAGCCTGCTGCGCACCAGCCACCGAGGAGATGTCCAGGTCGCTGGCAAACTTGCTGGCCAGAGCGGCACCCGCAGCGGCAGTGGTCGGGGTGGCCGGGGTCGGTGCGGTGATGCCAGTCCAGGTGCCTGCAGTGACGGTGATGGCGTTGAACGTGCCGGTGTCACTGACGTTGTTCTGTACCGAGGTCAGGTCAAGACGACCGGTGGTGGTGCTGACGGTCGCGTAGACACCCGACTGGTCCATCTTCTCGTTGATGGCGGACGCCACTGCGGCGACGGTCGCCTTCTGGGTGGCGGCGGCGTCAACGCCGGCCTTCACGGTGATGTCCGACAGGGTGTAGGCAGTGCCGTCGGCACCCTTGACGGTCATGCCCTTGATGGTGACGTCGCCGTTGGTGCCCGGTGCGGCGATGTCCAGCGTGCTGGTGTCGAACTTGACGCCACCCAGTGCGTTGGCGCTGGAGTTGACGATGTTGTCGATGCCGATGGTCTGGCCCGAGTTGGCACCGACCTGGAACAGGGCACCCTGGAACGAACCGTCCAGCAGCTTGGTGCCGTTGAAGTTGGTCTGGCGGCTGACGCGGTCGATTTCCGAAACCAGCTGCTTCACTTCCGAGTTCAGCGCTTCACGGTCGCTGTCGGAGTTGGTGGCATTGGCCGACTGCACCGACAGCTCACGGATACGCTGCAGGTTGTTGCCGATTTCGACCATCGCGCCTTCGGCGGTCTGGGCCAGCGAGATACCGTCGTTGGCGTTGCGCACGGCAACGTCGAGGCCGCGGATCTGGGTGCTGAAACGCTCGGAGATCGCCAGGCCGGCGGCGTCGTCCTTGGCGCTGTTGATGCGCAGACCCGACGACAGACGCTGGATCGTCGTGGCCAGGCTGGAGCCGCTGGTCGACAGATTGCGCTGGGCGTTCAACGACATCACATTGGTGTTGATGACTTGTGCCATTTTCGTGCTCCTGGTGGCGAGGGTGAGGTCGCCGGGTGATGGAGATGTGGCTCCTTGCGGAGGTGCCACGAAAGGTGTTCATGTCGCGGCTGAGATCAATAACGACAAATTGTCAATAACCTTTAGCTGATTTTTATCGGAACGCTTGCAGCCAACAAAAAACCCGGCCGGAGCCGGGTTTTTGGGGTTGCACCTGGAGCGGCGGCTTATCCCTGCAGCAGGCTCATCACGCTGGACGGCGACTGGTTGGCCTGGGCCAGCATCGCGGTACCGGCCTGCTGCAGGATCTGCGTGCGGGTCAGTTCAGCGGTTTCCTTGGCGTAGTCGGTGTCACGGATACGGCTGCGTGAGGCCGACAGGTTTTCCGAGGTGGTGCCGAGGTTGGCGATGGTCGAGGTGAAGCGGTTCTGGATCGCACCCATGTCGGCACGCGAGCTGTTCACCGCGGTCAGTGCCTTGTCGACGATGGACAGGGCCTGCTGGGCACCGGTGAAGCTGGAGATGTCCAGGTTGCTGGCGTACTGTGCGGTCAGGCCGGTGGCGTCGGCAGTCGGGGTCGGTGCGGTCGGGGCGGTGGCACCGGTCCAGGTGCCCATGGTCACTTCGATGGCATTGAAGCTGCCATCGGCGGCGACGTTGCTCTGCACCGAGGTCAGGTCCAGCTTGCCGGCGGTGGCGGCATCAACCGAGGCATAGACGCCGGTCTGGTCCATCTTGGCGTTGATGGCGGCGGCGATGGCAGCAGTGGTGGCCTTGCGGGTGGCAGCGATGTCGACGCCAGCCTTCACTTCAATTTTGTCCAGCTTGTACGAGGTACCGTCGGCACCCTGGATTTCCATGCCTTCGATGGTGACGTCACCATTGGCGGCGGGAGCGGCGACCGTGAAGGTGTTGCTGTCAAACTTGGCACCGCCCAGTGAGCCGGCGCTGGCGTCTACGATGGCGTTGATGCCGATGGTCTGGCCCGAGTCGGCACCGACCTGGAACAGGGCACCCTGGAACGAACCGTCCAGCAGCTTGGTGCCGTTGAAGTTGGTCTGGCGGCTGACACGGTCGATTTCCGAGACCAGCTGCTTCACTTCGGCGTTCAGTGCCTCACGATCGCTGTCGGAGTTGGTGGCGTTGGCCGACTGCACCGACAGCTCACGGATACGCTGCAGGTTGTTGCCGATTTCGACCATCGCGCCTTCGGCGGTCTGGGCCAGCGAGATGCCGTCGTTGGCGTTGCGGACGGCGACGTCCAGGCCGCGGATCTGGGTGCTGAAACGCTCGGAGATGGCCAGGCCGGCGGCATCGTCCTTGGCGCTGTTGATACGCAGGCCGGAGGACAGGCGCTGAATCGTGGTGGCCAGGCTGGAGCCGCTGGTCGACAGGTTGCGCTGTGCGTTCAGCGACATCACATTGGTGTTGATGACTTGTGCCATTGCCGTTCTCCTGATGCGTATCTGGTGTTGCTTGGATGGGGTGCCCCGGGGGAGGCAGTAGGGCGATGTGCCCTGGTTGAAAACAATAACGACACGTTTCCGGGAACCTTTAGGGTTCGATTTCCGAAATTTCCGCGGGTGTCAAGTAGAGCCGGGCAAGGCCCGGCGACCCGTAGATCGTCGAATGCCAACCAACGACGAACAAAAAAAAACCCGGCCGGAGCCGGGTTTTTCGCGTTACACGGTGAAGGTACAACTTACTGCAGCAGGCTCATCACGCTGGACGGCGACTGGTTGGCCTGGGCCAGCATCGCGGTACCGGCCTGCTGCAGGATCTGCGTGCGGGTCAGTTCGGCGGTTTCCTTGGCGTAGTCGGTGTCGCGGATACGGCTGCGCGAGGCCGACAGGTTTTCCGAGGTGGTGTTCAGGTTGGCAATCGTCGAGGTGAAACGGTTCTGGATCGCACCCATGTCGGCGCGCGAGCTGTTCACCGCGGTCAGGGCGTCGTCGACGATCGACAGGGCCTTCTGAGCACCGGCGACCGAGGAGATGTCCACGCCACTGACGGTGTCGCGGGCCGTAGCATCGGCGTCGGCGATGCCGGCCAGGGCAATGGTCAGGCCGGTGGCGTCGGTGGTGGCGGCGGTGAACTCGAAGTCCTTGCCCGACTTCAGCGAGGTCAGTTCCAGCTTGCCGTCCTTATCCAGCGAGGCGTAGACGCCGGTCTGGTCCATCTTGTCGTTGATGGCGTTGACCAGCTTCTTGCTGACGTCGGCACCCTTGTCACCAATGGCCACGTCGATGTCGGCAATGGCCACGCCATTGATTTCCATGTCGGTCACGGTGCCGGCGGCGGTGGCAGCACCACCCATTGCGGCGGCCGTCGACGTCTGCTTGGCCGCGTACAGGCCGTTGCCCAGCTCCGAGGTGCTGGAATTGACGATGCTGTTGATGCCGATGGTCTGGCCCGAGTCTGCACCGATCTGGAACAGCGCGCCGCCGAAGGAACCGTCCAGCAGCTTGGTGCCGTTGAAGTTGGTCTGGCGGCTGACGCGGTCGATTTCCGAAACCAGCTGCTTCACTTCCGAGTTCAGCGCTTCACGGTCGCTGTCGGAGTTGGTGGCATTGGCCGACTGCACCGACAGCTCACGGATACGCTGCAGGTTGTTGCCGATTTCGACCATCGCGCCTTCGGCGGTCTGGGCCAGCGAGATACCGTCGTTGGCGTTGCGCACGGCAACGTCCAGGCCGCGGATCTGGGTGCTGAAGCGTTCGGAGATCGCCAGGCCGGCGGCGTCGTCCTTGGCGCTGTTGATGCGCAGGCCCGAAGACAGGCGCTGGATCGTCGTGGCCAGGCTGGAGCCGCTGGTGGAGAGATTTCGCTGCGCATTCAGCGACATCACGTTGGTATTGATTACTTGTGCCATGTATCTGTTTCCTGTGGGCAATGTCCGGCCGCGGCGTGCACCCGGAACGATGCAGTGGCTGCGTCAGGCGTCGACGCAGTGCTTGCAGGAGGGATAACGGCGTGGTGTGAGATTGCTTGAGGAAAAAAACGCCAAGAACATCAGCCCGGGCAGGGTGATGGTCGGCGTAAGCCTTGTGGCACAAGGCTTTCGGCGTGGTGACGCGCGATGCGCGTCACTCTGTCGCGATCAGCGGATGGCGTTGAAAAGACTCATCTGCTGCATCTGGGTGAAGATGGTCTGCGCGGCCTGCAGTGAGATCTGCTCCAGTTGGTACTGGCCGATTGCTTCCGCGTAATCCAGGTCGCGCATCGCCGACAACGTGGTCTTGAGTGTGACGCTGTTCGCATCTCTGAGCGCGCCGGCATCATCAATCGCCTTCAGCTGCGCACCACCGGCCGCGCGCGCGTCGATGAACTTCTCCGACGCACGGGCCACGTCACGGAGCGCCCCCTGCAGCACGTTCTGCTGGTGGGCGACGGCGGTTGGATCATCGGCGGCGGTGTCCAGCGCGGAGATCAGCCCATCGAGCGTGGCAAAGATGTCGCGCGAACTGGCTGCACCCACGCCGAAGCTGTCGCCCGCGGCGGGCTCACCTTCAATCCGCATGGAAACCCCCTGGAACGTGATGTCTTCGCCGGACTTGAAAGCACCGGTCTGAACCACGGTATTGGTGGCATCCACCACTTCGTAGGTATCGGCCGCAGTGAAACGCACGGTGTAGCTCTGGCCATTCCAGCTGCCCGAGGCAGCATGCTGGCCGAAGGTGGTCAGCACGCCGGTACCGGTATTGCCGGCGGCCGCACTGCCGTCCAGGCGGCCATCGCCGGTGGGAATGCGCAGGAATATCTCGCTACCGGGCAGCACATCCTTGACGAAGGTGTCCGGAGCCACCTCGATCTGGCGCTGGGTCTGGTCACCGCTGTAGGTGACCACGCCGTTGCTCAGCTTGAAGGGGGCTTCGGAGTCGTTGGTGCCGCCAAACAGGTAGCGGCCCGTGCCATCGGTGCTGTTGGCCAGCGCCAGCAGGCCTTCCTGGACGCTCTTCAGCTCCGAGGCGATGGCCTTGAGGTCGGAGGAGGACAGGGCAGGGTTGTTGGCCTGGATGGTCAGTTCGGTGATGTGGGCCATCATGTCGCCGGCCTGGGCCAGCGCGTTTTCCTGCAGGCCCAGGCGGTTCTGCACCACGTCGCCGTTGCGCTCGAAGCGTTCCAGTTCGGCCACGGCGCGGTCAAGCCCGACGGCGGTGCCGGCGGCGACCGGGTCGTCTTTGGCGCTCACCAGCTTCTTGCCGGTGGCGAGCTGCTGTTCGAGGTGGTTCATCTTGCTCTGTTTGGCCATCATCAGGTTGATGGACTGGTTGAACATCATCCCGGTGGAGATTCGGTTGTTCATCGCGATACGGCCCCCAGGATGGTCTGGAACATGGTGTCAGCAGTGGAAATGAGCTGTGAAGCGGCCTGGTAGGCCTGCTGCAGGCGGAGCATGTCGGCGGCTTCCTCGTCCAGATTCACCCCGGAAATGGAATCACGCGCGGCCTGTGCTTGGTCGGTGATGACCTGCTGGGCCTGCAGCGAATAGTCAGCGGCGCGTGCGGCAGAGCCGACCAGGGTGGTCAGTCCCCCCAGCGCGCCGTTGAGGGTGACGGTGCCGTCATTGAAGGCCTTGGCGTCCTCCACCTTGGCCAGCAGCAGCGCGTTGCTGTTGTCGCTGGAGCCGGCGGGGGTCGGCGTGATGTTGAAGCTGTCGCCGGTCTTGGGCGCACCGTCGAGTACGAAGCTCCAGCCGTTGGCACTGATGGTGCCGCCAGCGGTGTAGGTGAACGGCCCGGTGCCATCGATGGTGTACTCGGTAGCACTGGTGAAGACGATTGCAGCGGGGTTACGCAGATTGGCGTTGGCATAATCGGTCACCGCCACGCCGCTGACCTTGCCGGTACCGGTGTTGGTCAGGCCGGCAGCGGCCTTGACCGGGGCGGCGGCGGCAATGCGCGAGGTGTCGGTGATCGCCACCGACAGACTGCCGGCGACGCCGGCGGTCGGCTGCAGCAGGAAGCGGTCATTGTTGGCCGGGGTGCCGGACATCACCAGCTCCACGCCATTGATGACCAGTGGGTCGGCGGCGGTGCCGGTGCCGGTCATCGGAATGGCCGCGCCGGTGTCGGCGCGGGTCGCCTGCCAGGTGGTGCCGTTGAACTGCAGCATCACGTTCTGGCCGTCCAGCTTGGAAAGGTCGCCGTAGGCGGTGCTGAAGCTGGCGCTGCCGGTGTTGCCGGTATTGCCTGTGATGCGCGGACTGCCGAAGTTGAAGAAATCCGCACCCATCTGGCCGTAGAGATCCACGCCGTTGTGGTGGATCTCGTTGAAACTGCTGGCCAGGCCCACTGCCAGACGACCGAGTTCGGCCTGGGTCGGCGTGAGCACCGTTTCGCGGAACTCCAGCAGGCCGCCAATCTGGCCGCCGAGGTTCTTCGGGTCCAGGGTGATCTTCTGGCCCTGGGTCTCCAGCGCCAGCTGCAGGCGCTCGGGCTGGTACGGATCGGTGACGGTGGTGACCTTGGTCGCACTGGTGCCCACCACCAGGGCCTGGCCACCGGCGGTGTAGACATTCATGAAACCGCCGTCCTGCATCACCGCAGTGCCGCCGGTGTAGCCGATCAGGTTGGCGATCAGCTGGTCGCGGCGGTCCAGCAGGTCAGGCGCGGCGTTGTTGGCGTTGCTGCCGATGGCACCGTTTATCTGGGCGATCTCGGCGGCGAGGCGATTGACCTCGGAGGCACCGGCGATGAGACCGTTGTTGACCTCTTCGTTGAGGCTGTTGAGGTTCTCGTTGAGCTGCTTGAAGCGCTGCACCAGGTTACCAGCCGAGTCCAACATGTTCTGCCGGTCGGCGGTGCCGGAGGCGTTGGACGACAGTCCGCTGACCGTGTCGAAGAAGCTCGACCACACCCCGGACACGTTGGTCGCGGTGTCCGAGAACAGGCTGTCGACGCGGTCGGCGAGGGTGGAGAGCTGCTTCAACCGCGCCAGCTCGCCGCTGCCGTCGAGCAGGCGCGAGATCGCCAGCTGGTCGGCCACGCGGCGGATGTCGCTGATGCGGGTCCCGTTGCCGACGTCGCCATAGCCCAGGTTCTGCGGGGTGGCGGTGGCGAAGTCAACTTTCTGCCGGCTGTAGCCGGGCGTGTTGATGTTGGCGACGTTGTGGCTGGTGGTGGCCAGGGCGCGCTGGAAGGCGAGCAGGGCACTGGTGCCGGTGGAAAGTACAGACATGGGTTACCTCAACGTCGAATGACACCCAGCCCAGCCGGGCTGGAGGTGCTGGCAAAGGTGCGTCCCAGGCGCTGGCTGGCATCGTCCACGGCGGCCACGGCGCGCTCGATGGTCGGACCGCCGGCAATGGCGGCGATCTTGGCGGCGTAGGACGGGTCGGTGGCATAGCCGGCCTGCTGCAGGCCGCGGGCGAAGCCGCGCACGTCGGTGCCGGCCTGCAGGGCGTTCTGGTAGCGCGGGCTGTTCTTGAGCAGCTTCACGTAGTCGGCAAAGCTTTCGCCAACCGAGCCATAGGCGCGGAAGCTGGCGGTTTCGTTACGGCGTACGCCGTTGACGTACTCATGGGTGCCGGTGGTGGCGCGTTCACCGCTCCAGCCGGTGGCCTTGATGCCGAACAGATTGTGCGAGCTGCCGGCACCGCCGTTGCGCTGGATGAGCTTGCGACCCCAGCCGGTTTCCAGTGCGGCCTGGGCAACCAGCGCCTTGGCATCCACGCCGAGTTCGCGCGCGGCCTGCTGGGCGTGGCCCCAGATGCTGGCGACGAAGCCTTCCGGGGTGTGTGCGCCGAGCTGCGCGGCTGCGGTGCTGCCAGCCAGGGTATCCACGGCCGACGTTGCCGGTGCCGGTGCATTGACGCCGCTCCAGCGGTCGTCCGCCATCGCCGACCAGTCGGTGGTAGCGGTGTTGGTCGCCGCATACGGCTCGCTGCGGCCGATGGCCTCGTGCATCTGGCTGGTTTCGCGACCGGCAATGAGGTCCAGCGCGCGTTCCATCGGCTGCAGCACGGCGGAGGGATCGCGGCCGTTCAACTGCTTCAGCAGGTCGACTTCGCTGCTGGCCGGAGACGGAGCGGCATCGCTGGCAGGCAGGGTCATGGGTGCAGCCGCAGGGGCGTTCAAGCGATAGGCACGCAACGCCGCGCTGGCATCCAGACGGGTGTCGACCGGCTTGGCGGCATCCGCGTCGCCGCCACCGAGCTGGCGCGCGATCATCGCCGACAGCCCCAGGCCGCGTCCCTTGGTCATCGCATCCGCAATCTTCTGGTCGTACATGTCGCGGAACATGGTGTTCTCACCCGGCAGCAGCGAGTCGCCGAAGCTGGCGTCGCGCATGCTCTTGACCAGCATCTGCGCGAACTGTCCCTCGAGCTTCCGCGCAACCTCGTCGACCTTGGCCGGGCTGTTGGGCTGGGTGGGATTGAGTTCGAGTGCCGGTTGAATGCGCATCAGATCACCTCGAGCTCGGCGCTCAGCGCACCGGCCTGCTTGAGGGCTTCCAGGATGGCGATCAGGTCGCCCGGAGCGGCGCCCACGGCGTTGACCGCGTGCACGATCTCATCCAGCGTGGTGCCGCCGTTGAACTTGAACATGCGGCTGCCATCGGCGGTGGCGGTCACGGTGGACTGCGGGGTGACCACGGTGTCACCGCCGGCCAGCGCATTGGGCTGGCTGACGTTGAGGTTCTCGTTGATGGTGACGGTGAGCGAGCCATGCGAAATGGCGGCTGCGCCAACGCGGACCTGGGCCCCGATGACCACGGTGCCGGTGCGCGAGTTGACCACCACCTTGGCCGGCGCTGCGCCCGGGGTAAGTTCCAGGTTTTCGATACGGGCCAGCATGCCGATGCGCGCGCCCGGGTCGCTGGGCGACTGCACCGCCACGGTGACGCCGTCCACTGCACGAGCCGCGCCTTCGCCGAACGCGGCGTTCAGCGCGGTGACCATGCGCGAGACCGTGGTGAAGTCGTTCTGGTGCAGGTTCAACGTGATGTCACCGCCAGCGCTGAACACGTCGGGCAGGGCACGTTCCACAGTGGCGCCGTTGGGAATGCGGCCGACGCTGGGTACATTCACCGAGACCCGCGAGCCATCTTTGCCCTGCGCGCCGAAGCCGCCCACCACCAGATTGCCCTGGGCAATCGCGTACACCTGGCCATCCGCACCGCGCAGCGGGGCCATCAGCAGCGAGCCGCCACGCAGCGACACCGCGTTGCCGATGGACGACACGGTGATGTCGATCGGCTGGCCCGGCTTGGCGAACGGCGGCAGTTCGGCATGGATCGCCACTGCGGCCACGTTCTTCAACTGCGGATTGACGTTGGCCGGCACATTGACGCCCAGCTCGCCGAGCAGGTTCTTCAGGCTCTGCACGGTAAACGGTGCCTGGCTGGTGCGGTCGCCGCTGCCATCCAGACCCACCACCAGCCCGTAGCCCACCAGCGCGTTGCCCCGCACGCCCCCGACCTGGGCCAGATCCTTGATGCGCTCCGCCGAAGCGTTCGCAGCAAAACCAAGAATCCCCAGGATTGTGACTACGCTGTAGAGCCACGCTCTGCGTGGCTGCACAACCCGAACGAAAGAAATGTTCATGTCAGTACTCAGAACGGCGTCAACGCCGAGTTGAAGAACCGGCTCAACCAGCCCATCGCATTGGACTGCGCCACCGGCCCACGCCCGCCATACACGATGCGCGCATCAGCGACGCGGCTGGACGCAATCGTGTTGTCCGGCGTGATGTCCGCGGCGCGCACAATCCCCTGCACCTGCACCAGTTCATCGCCCTGGTTCAGACGCAGGTTCTTCGCGCCCTGCACGACCAGGTTGCCGTTCGGCAGGCGCTGGATCACCGTCACCGTGACGCTGCCCTGCAGGCGGTTGCTCTGCGCGCTGCTGCCCTTGCCGGTGAAGTCACGCGAACCGGTCGCGCTGGCACCGAGGATGTCCTTGCCACCCAGCGTTACCGGTGCACCGAAGATCGTCGGCGTACCCAGTGCCAGGTTCGATTCCTTGTCTGTGCTGGTATTGGCCGTGGTCGACGCGGTGGTGCTTTCGGTCAGCGTGATGGTCAGCAGATCACCGACATCACGCGCACGACGATCCGAATACAGCTGCAGCCCGGGGCCGGCGGCGTAGATCGCGCCAGCGGTCGGGGCCACCTGCGGTGCCATCACCGGCGTGACTGGAGCCATGGCCGGGTAGGGGCGGACATCGCCGGCAATCACGCAACCACCGAGTGAAGCGGTGATGGCGCTGGCCAGCAGGAGGCGAAGGGCAGGGCGCAGTGACATGGGAAAGTCCTGGTTCAGACCGGTCAGACGTTGGTGTTGAGGTAGCCGAGCATGGCGTCGGTGGTGGAAATAGCCTTGGCGTTCATTTCGTAGGCACGCTGGGTTTCGATCATCGAGACCAGCTCTTCGACTACGTTGACGTTGCTGCCTTCCAGTGCACCCTGGACCACGCTGCCGAGGCCGTTCAGACCGGGGTTGCCGTTCTGCGCGGGGCCGGAGGCGGTGGTTTCCAGAAACAGGTTCTCGCCGCGGGCCTGCAGGCCAGCCGGGTTGACGAAGTCGGTCAGGGTCAGCGCGCCGATTTCCACCGAGGCGGCGTCGTCGGCCATCTTCACGCTGATGGTGCCGTCGGTGCCGATGGTGAGCGATTGCGCGCCTTCGGGAATCTGGATGCCCGGCTGCACCGGGTAACCGCTGTTGGTGACCAGCTCACCGTTCTGGTTGCGCTGGAACGAGCCGTCGCGGGTATAGGCCGAGGTGCCGTCGGGCATCTGCACTTCGAAGAAGCCACGCCCATTGACCATCACGTCCAGCGCGCGGCCGGTCTGCTGCTGGCTGCCCTGTTCGAAGTTCTTCGAAGTGGCGACCACGCGCACGCCGGTGCCCAACTGCAGGCCGGTGGGCAACTGGGTCTGCGCCGAGGAGGAACCGCCGGGCTGACGCACCTGCTGGTACAGCAGGTCTTCAAAGCTGGCACGGTCCTGCTTGAAGCCGGTGGTGTTGGTGTTGGCGAGGTTGTTGGACACCACCGACATGCGCGTCTGCTGCGCGTCCAATCCGGTTTTTGCGATCCACAGTGCCTGGTTCATGGCGGTGTTCCTATCAAGCGGTTATCAGGGGTCATGCATGGCGCGTGCCAGAACTGCGCCGGAAAAACGTCACGGCTGCTTATCAGCCGCCCAGACGCAGCAGGGAATTGGCACTGCGGGCGTTTTCGTCGCCGTGCTTGATCACCTTCACCTGCATTTCGTATTGCCGCTGCAGCTGGATCATCTGCACCAGGGCACCGGCGGCATCGACGTTGCTGCCTTCCAGCTGACCGCTTTCCAGCGACTTGCCCTGGGCCTGCACGAACGGCTGCTGCGGATCGGTGTTGCGCATCAGGCCGTCCAGCCCGCGTTCCAGGCGGTCATCAGCGGCCTGCACCACGCGGATGCGGCCGATGTTGGCCATGGTCTGCGGGCCTTCACCCAGCGGGATGATCGAAATCGTGCCGTCATTGCCGATGTCCATCGCCTGGTGCGGTGGAATCGCAATCGGTGCACCGTTCTCGTCCAGCACCGCGTGGCCACCGGCGGTGACCAGCTGACCATTCGGGGTGATCGACAACGCAGCACCCCGGGTATAAGCCTCACCGCCGCCGGCCGGGGCCTGCACCGCCAGCCAGTTTCCCGCCTGAAGCGACAGATCCAGCGGATTGCCGGTGATCTGCTGCGCGCCCTGGCGGCGGTTGAAGCCGGCGTCCACGTGCAGGGCATCCACGCGCGAGGCGTAGCCGTCGCCCTTGATCGGGAAGGCCTCGGTGTTGGCGAGGGCTTCCTTGAATCCAGGCGTATCGGTGTTGGCCAGGTTGTGCGACAGCGTGCCCTGCGCCTGCAGGGAGGCGCGGGCGCCGGTCATCGCAACGTAGAGTGCCTTGTCCATGATCGTGTTCCCGTGTGACGGTCAGCAGCTCATCAACGGATGTTGATGATGGTCTGGGTGATCTGGTCCATCGTCGAGACCATCTGCGAGTTGGCCTGGAAGTTGCGCTGGGCGGTGATCATGTTGACCAGCTGCTCGGTCAGGTCGACGGTGGAGGCTTCCAGCGAACCGGCCTGGATCTGGCCGAGATTGGAGCTGTCCGGCGCTCCGGTGCGCGGCGTGCCCGAGCTGAAGGTTTCCACCCACAGGTTGTTGCCCTTGGCTTCCAGGCCCTGGTTGTTGTTGAACGTGGTCAGGGCGACCTGGCCCAGCGGCTTGTCGTCGCCGTTGGAGTAGCGGGCATACACGACGCCTTCTTCGCTGACCGTGATCTCATTGAGCTTGCCAGCCGCGTAACCGTCCTGCTGGGTGTTGCGCAGTGCGAACTTCTCGCCGTACTGGGTGGAGCCGCTCACGTCCAGGGTCATCGACAGGGTGCCGGCACCGGTGGTCGGGGTGAACGGATCCATCACGATCTGACCGGTGGCCGGCTGGGTCAGTGCGCCGGCATTGTTGAAGGTCAGGGTGGTCGGTGCGCCAGCGGCCTGGCCGTCGACGTAGTTGTAGACCTGCCATTCGTTCGGATTGGCGGTCTTCACGAAGTACGAGGTCTGGGTATGGCTGACGCCCAGCGAGTCGTAGACGGTGATGCCGCCGGTGGAGTGGTTGTAGCTCTTGGAATTGGTCGGGTCGAACGCGGCGATGGTCGGTTCTTCGGCATTCGCCGGCAGGGTGAACGCAGTGGTGACCAGCGCGGTCTGCTTCGGCGGGCTGTCGGTGGTGAGCAGCTGCAGATCGGTCAGGCGGCCGGCATCGAAGCTGGTGCCGTCGGCGTTCGGTGCGAACACCTGCAGACGGGCACCCTGCGGGTTGACCACATAGCCGGCCTGATCGGTCTGGAAGTTGCCGGCGCGCGAATACACGCGGGCACCGTTCATGCTCATGGTGAAGAAGCCCTCACCGGAGATGGCCATGTCCAGGCTGCGACCGGTCTGCTCGTTGTTGCCCTGCGAGAACTGCTGGGCGACGTTGCTCAGGCGCACGCCGGAGCCGACGGCGTTCTTGGACAGGCCGTAGCTGGTGGCCGAGAACAGGTCGGCGAACTCCGAGCGCGATTCCTTGAAGCCGGTGGTGTTGACGTTGGCGATGTTGTTGGCGGTGACGTTGAGGTCGGCGTTGGCGGCATTGATGCCGGACAGCGAAATGTTGAAGCCCATGGCGTTCTCCTTCGAATGCGGTACGGGTTGGATCAGCTGACGCGCAGCACGTAATCGAGCGGGGCAGTGCCCAGCCCCTTGAGGTTGAGGTACAGCCCATCGGAGCCGACCGTGACGCTTTCCACCGGCGCTTCCACGTAGGTGCTCAACTTGGTCTGGGTACCGCTGGTGTCGGTGTGGGTGGCGGTGAGGGTGTACTTGCCGGGATCCAGACGATTGCCGCTGGCATCTTTGCCATCCCAGTCGAAGGTGACTTCGCCGGCGGCCTTGGCTTCCACGCTGATCTGGGCCACCTTCACGCCATTGGCATCGGTGACGTCGACGTTGACGTAGCCGGCACCCGGTGCGGCCACCATGCCGGTGGTGTCACCTTCGCTTTCCAGCTGCCATTGCGTGGACGGCACCAACACCTCATGACCGACCAGCGCCGCACCGCGCAGGACCTGGTCGCCGGCCATCGCTTCCTGGAAGCCCTTGACGGTGGTGTTGAGGTCGGTGATGCCCTGCACCTGCGACAGCTGCGCCATCTGCGCGACCATCTGGGTGTTGTCCATCGGCTTGAGCGGATCCTGGTGCTGCAGCTGCTCGGTCATCAGGCGCATGAAGTCGGCCTGGTCGAGCGTGTCTTTCTTCTTGGTGGTGTCGCTGTTGGGCGCGGTCAGGCCCAGTGCGCTGTAGATGTCGGTGTTGCTGACGCCGCTGGTGGTGCTCATGACGGGGTGTCCTGCAGGAAGAAGGGTCAGCGACCTATGGTCAGGGTGGCCAGTGCCAGTTCCTTGGCGGTGGTCAGCATTTCCACGCCGGCCTGGTAATTGCGCGAGGTCGAAATGAGATTGACCATCTGCGCGACCGGATCGACGTCGGGCTGATAGATGTAGCCATCGGCGTCGGCCAGCGGGTGGCCGGGCTCATAGCGCTTGATCGGCGCGGCGTCGCTCTGGCTGATTTCCTTCACCTGCACCGTGGTGATGTTCGGATCGGTGCGGCTGGTGACGGCCTGGAAGATGGGCTCCAGCGGCTTGTAGACGGTATCGGCCGAGCCGGTGATGGAATCGGCATTGGACAGGTTGGAGGCCAGCGTGCTCATACGCACGGACTGGGCCTGCAGCGCGGAGCCGGCGATATCGAAAATGGGCAGGTTGCTCATGGCTTATTGCCCCGTGATCGCGGTGAGCATGGAGCGCACCTTGGATTCGACGAAGCTCAGCGACGCGCGGTACTCCAGCGCGGCGCGGCCGTAGGCGGCCCGCTCGGTATCCGGATCAACGGTATTGCCGTCCAGACTGGGCTGGATGCCTTCCTTGGTGATCTGGAACGGGTTCAGCCCGTTGCCGGTCAGGAAGTGCTGCTCATTGGTGGCCTGCATCAGCCCATTGCTGTCCAGCCCCTGGGCGTTGCGCAGGGCGGCATCGAAATCCAGGTCCTGGGCCTTGTACCCGGGCGTGTCGGCATTGCTCAGGTTGCTGGCAATCAGCTTCATCCGCTGCTCGCGCAACGGCATGGCCTGGGCATGGACCCCCAGATAGTCGGAAATCAAGTTGGGCATGACGCACTCCCACGGGATGTTGTGGGGAGTTGTGCAAGTGCCATGCCAAAACGGGTGGGAGCCGTAGTGACACGCCATGCGTGTCAGCTCTCCGCTCCGCGTTCATGAAGGCCTGAAGGGCGGCTTCGGACGGTCTGAACGCCGGCCAGGATGCCGCGGTCTGGTTGATGTGGCTTCGGACCCTTGTGCCGCGCTGCGCGCGGTTGACGCGCATGGCGCGTCACTACGAATTGCTACGTGCGCAGGATGATGGCGCTGTTCGCCCGGCTTGCGCCCGGCGGGCCTCAGGCCGCCAACGCCACCTTGCGCAACCGCTCCAGAACCAGGTCGGCCAGTTCGTGGGCGGAGTACTTGGCGACGAAGGCGTTGGCCCCGACGCGCTCGACCATGGCGTTGTTGAATACGCCGGAGAGCGAGGTGTGAAGGAGGACGTACAGGCCGGCCAGGCCCGGATGGCGACGGATTTCCGTCGTCAGGGTGTAGCCGTCCATGGCGGGCATTTCGATGTCGGAGATGACCATGGCGTAACGTTCGGCCGGATTCTCGCCCGAGGCGTGGATCTGCAGCAGGTGGTCCAGGGCCTGCTTGCCGTCCGAGAGCAGGGTGGCCCCCACGCCCAGCTGGTCCAGCACGCTGCGGATCTGCTGACGGGCCACGCGCGAGTCGTCCACCACCAGCACCTGCAGCTGCGGGGCATCTGCGGGAAGCGCCATCGACGGGTCCAGCACTGCTTCGCCGCGGATCTGGGCGATGTCGGCCAGCACGCTTTCCACGTCGATCACCTGGATCAGCTCGCCCTGGAAACGGGTGACCGCGGTGAGGTAGCTCGATTCCGCCCCCAGTTCCGGCGGCGGGTGGATGTCTTCCACCGCGATGTTCACGATCCGCTCCACGCCGCTGACCAGGAAGCCCTGGATGGAGCGGTTGAATTCGGTGACCACCAGATAGCCCGGGGCCTTGTCGGCGTCCGGTTCGCGCTCGGGATGGCCGATCGCCAGGCCCAGGTCCAGCACCGGCACCGAGCGGCCACGAACATCGGCCACGCCGGCGAACTGGCCGGGCAGGCCCGGGACCTGGAACAGGTCGGGCCGGCGCAGCACTTCCTGTACCTTGAAGACGTTGACGCCAAAAAGCTGACGTCCGCCCAGGCGGAACAGCAGCAAGGCAAGGCGATTGTGGCCAGCCAGACGCGTCCGCTGGTCGATGCGATTGAGCAGGTCATGTGACATGGAAGGGGTATCGGCGTGCCCGGCGATCCCTTGAGCGCCGATTGCGGCACGCCGCTTGCATGACCTCGCCCATGTGCCTTTCACGTGGAGTCGCCATGCGTACTCTTGTTACTACGGTCCTGTTCGCGCTGACCGCTGCCAGCCTGGCCCCGGCCATGGCCGCCGGTGCCTGGCAGCCGGTGGAATCCATCCGTGCTGCCGCGCTGTCCACGTTGTCGGCGGGCAGCGAAGGCGAGACCACGCTGGATTCCGCCCTGCGCCTGCCGGCCTGCGGACAGGCGCTGGTGGCACAGCCCACCGCCACCAGCACGGTCGAGGTCAGCTGCCCCGATGCGGGGGGCTGGCGGCTGTTCGTACCGGTCAAGGTGCGCCGCAACCAGACCGTGCTCATTCTCAATCGTGGGATTGCCGCTGGAGAAACCCTCGGCGTGGCCGATATCACCACTGCACAGCGTGACGCCGCCCGGATTGCCGGGGCGGCCCTGGCTGATCCAGCCGCAGCTGTCGGGCGGGTCGCCCGGCGCACGCTGGCCGCAGGCAGCCTGCTGTCGGCCAACGATCTGGTCGCGCAGCGGCTGATCCGCCGGGGCGACAGCGTCTCGCTGGTGTCTCGGCGGGGCGGGGTGGAGGTACGGGTGGCCGGCAAGGCCATGGCCGACGCCGGTGAAAATGAACGCGTCTCGGTCGAGAACCTGTCTTCACGGAAGATCGTGCAGGGTACGGTTGCCGCCAGTGGCGACGTTTTTGTGACGCGGTGAGCAGAAAACTGAATCCGGGGCGGAAAGTGGAAAAAAACCGCAAAAGCCCCTAAAGATGGCGGTCCCCGTGCCGTTATCCCTTGTGAACGCAATTCCCCAGGACAATTCCATGAGCCAGAAAATCGACGGCAACCTGCAGGCGACCGCCCATCTGCGCAGCATTGCGCCGGGAAACAAGCCCAGCGTCAGCACCGATTCCCCGGCGCGCCCGGTGGACGCGGCTGCCAGCGTGAAGCTGACCGGTGAAGCCACCAGTCTGCAGGCCCTGCAGCGCGAACTGAGCACCGCCCCGGCCATTGACGCGAACCGCGTGCAGGCCGTGCGCGAGTCGTTGCAGAACGGCACTTACAAGATCAACCCGGACGCGATTGCCTCGCGCATGCTTGAGCTGGACCAGCAGCTGCAGGGATGAAACCGGCGATGAGCGAGCCATTGCAGCGCCTGAGCGATGCCTTGGACGTCGAGCGCCAGGCATTGGTGGACCATGATGTGCAGGCCCTGATCCGCGCCACCAGCGCCAAGCTGGAGGCACTGCGGGCCCTGGAGGGCACTCCGCCGCTGGGCCATGCCGAGCGGTTACAGGAGCTGGCCGAGCGCAACCGCGCCAATGGCGTGCTGCTGTCACGCCGCCGCCGTGAAGTGAACTGGGCGCTGCGCCAGCTGGGTCGAAGTGAAGAATCCTCGGCCTACGACGCCAAGGGCCAGTCGCACACGCTGCACCCACGCCGCCCGCTGGCGGTGGCCTGAGCGGGCGCGGGTCGAAAACACCCGCACCATCTGAACGCGGTTATATTGGGCACCGGATTCAACTGCCCCCTTTGACCGTGCCCACACCCCAAACGTTTGTCACCGCGGCGCTGCCGCCGCAGCCGGTGCTGCTGGCCCTGTTCGAGCAGATCAACGAAGGCGTGCTGCTGTTCCGCGAGGACGGCAGCATTGCGCTGGCCAATGCCGCCGTGCGCGGCATGCTGGCCCCGGCCGAGCGCGAAGCCGGCTTGAACCCGGCCAACTGGCTGCGCCAGTTGTTGCCACCGGATGCGCTGGAGCATGCGCGCAGCCATGGCCATTGGAATGGCAGCCTGCCGGTCGGCGAGCGGATGGTGATCGCGCACGTCTATCACCACGATGACGCGGGCCAGCGCCACTATCTGGCCTTGTTCCGCCGTATCGAAGGCCAGGAAGACTACGAACGCGAACTGCAGCAGCGCCACGCGGAGCTGCGCCAGGCGTATTTGCGCTTGAACGGCACGCAGGAGAAGCTGCTGCAGTCGGAAAAAATGGCGTCCATCGGCCAGCTGGCGGCGGGCGTGGCGCACGAGATCAACAACCCGATCGGCTATGTGCACTCAAATCTGGGCAGCCTGCAGGAATACCTGCGCAGCCTGTTCACGGTGATCGAAGCGTACGAACGGGCGTTGCGCGCACCGGACCCCAAAGCGCTGATTCCGGAAATCGACGACATCCGCAACCGCTTCGATATCGACTTCATCAGCCGCGATCTGCCGCAGCTGATGGCGGAGTCCCGCGAGGGCATCGAGCGGGTGACGCGGATCGTGCGTGATCTGAAAGACTTCTCGTATTCGGGCCGCGATGAGTCGTGGAAGCTGGTGGACCTGCACGCGGGTCTGGAATCGACGATCAACATCATCTGGAACGAACTGAAGTACAAGGTCGACCTGAAGCGCGAATTCGGCCAGCTGCCGCTGGTGGAGTGCCTGCCCTCAGAGTTGAACCAGGTCTACATGAACCTGCTGCTCAACGCAGGCCATGCGATTGCCGACCGCGGCACGATCACGGTGCGAACGGGCGTGGACGGTGAAACGGTGTGGGTGGAGTTCGAAGACACCGGCGGTGGCATTTCGCCCGAACTGCGCCAGCGCATCTTCGACCCGTTCTTCACCACCAAACCCGTCGGCAGCGGCACCGGCCTGGGCCTGTCGATCTCCTACAGCATCGTCAACAAGCACCACGGCCGCATCGACCTGGACAGCACCCCGGGCGTAGGCTCGAAGTTCCGCCTGGTGCTGCCGATCAAGCAGCCGCGGTAATCGCGAACTGCTGCAGTTGCACGATTTACGTGTCGCCGGGCTTCGCCCGGCTGCTGTTGGTTCTGGGCGAACAGCACGGTGGTTCATCGGTTCCCGTGGTTGGGCGCGCCGGGGTGGGTTTGCGGGACACGCCGTAAACCCGTCCATGGGGGCTCGTAGAAAACATCCATGTTTTCTACGGTCCCGCAAACCCACCCCGGCACGCCCCAGGCAGTTGGCCGGTGGCCAGGGGAAATGCCAAATCAACGGCGATGTCGATTTGGGGTCATTCGTTCCCGGATGTTGGAGATTTCACGGCGATCGTCTGTCGACCGATCCCACCGGAGCCGCGAACGGGTTTTGATCTTCCATGGCCACCGACGCACTGTCGTGGCGGGTCGGGATGGGCTGCAGGGGGCGTGAGCCGCATGGATGCGGCGATCGAGCTTACATGGACGTACTTGCAGCGTCCCCCGGAACGCCCGTCCCGAGCCGCCAAACCAGGGATGCCGTGAACCGAGGGTTGTTCGCCCAAATCCAACAGCAGCCGGGCAAAGCCCGGCGATACGTAGATCGTGCAATCACAGGGAACATCAAGGCTCGTCTTCCGCAGCCACCGGCGGTGCGGTGTTGGCGCGGCGTTGTTCTTCGTGGGTGCGGAAGGCCTGGTGGATGTGCTTGCGCAGCTCGTCGTCGTTCCAGGGCTTGGTGAGGAAGCGGTAGATCGCGCCGCGGTTGATCGCGTCGGTGACCGTGTTGAGGTCGGTGTAGCCGGAAAGGACCAGCCGGATCGTGTCCGGGTAGAGCATCTTTACCCGGCCCAGGAACTCGGTGCCGCTCATGTCGCTCATGCGCTGGTCCGACAGGATCACCTGGACGTCGTTGATCGCCAGCAGGTCGAAGGCATCGCGCACGTTGCCCGCTGCCAGAATGCGGTAGCCGTCGCGGCGGAAAAGGCGGACCAGCGAGCGCAGCACGTTTTCCTCGTCGTCCAGCAACAGCAGCGTGCGGTCCGGACGGGTTTCCGCGAAGGCCTCCGGGCGCAGGTAGCGCCGGCGCAGGGTCATGCCGGCGGCGTCGGCCGACATCGGCTCGCCAAACAGATAGCCCTGGAACACATCGCAGTCGTTGCGACGCAGGAAGCCCAGCTGGGCCTGCGACTCCACCCCGTTGGCGATCACCGTCATGCCCAGCTGGTGGCCCATGGCGATGATCGCGCGTGCAATCGCCGCCTCGCGGTTGCCCGCCGGCGCGCTCTTGATGAAACTGCGGTCGATTTTCAGCTTGTCGACCGGGTAGCGCACCAGTGCGCTCAGGCTGGAGTCGCCGGTGCCGAAGTTGTCCAGGCTCAGGCTGATGCCTTCGTTGCGCAGGTTGACCAGGGTTTCGTGCACAAAATTGACGTTGTTGGTCAGCGCGCTCTCGTTGATCTCCAGCGTCAGCATGTGCGCCGGCACCCCCAGCGTCTGCATCATCGCCATCACCTCGGCGAAGAAGTTCGGTCGCAGCAGCTGCAGCGTCGATACGTTCACCGCGATGGTGAAATCGTCAAAGCCCTGGTCGCGCCATTGACGGGCCTGCTTCAATGCACCTTCCAGCACCCACGTGCCGATCTGCACGATGATGCCCAGCCGCTCGGCGGTGCGCATGAAGCGCTCCGGCACCAGCATGCCCAGGGTCGGGGACTGCCAGCGCAGCAGCGCTTCCATGCCCACCACATGGCCGTCGCGCGCGCTTACCAGCGGCTGGTAGCGCAGCTTCAGTTCGCCGTTGGGAATAGCATCGACGATCTGCCGCGCGATGATGCTTTCGCTGTGGGCGCTGGAGGGCGTATTCACCGCGTGGATGCGCACCGCGTTGCCGCCTTCACGTGCGGCCTGGTGCAGGGCGTCTTCAGCGTGGTCCAGCAGCCGTGACGGCTCGCTGGCATGCTCCGGGCACAGGCTCACGCCCAGCTTGCCGGTCATGAACAGCGTGTACGGCAGCACCGACAACGGCAGCTCCAGCTGCTGGCGGATCTCTTCGGCGAGGTCATCCGGCAGCGGCAGGTCGCCGGTGCGCGGCACCGCGATCAGGAACTCGTCGCTGCCATGGCGCCACAGTTTGCCGCGTCCACGCAGGTGGTGCTGCAGGCGCTGGGCGATCAACACCAGGGCCTGGTCGCCCACCTCCGCACTCATGTTCTCGTTGACCGAGGCGAAGTGGTCGATGTCCACGTGCATCAGCATCAGCGGCGTACCGCCGGAGGCGGCTTCATGCACCATGGCCTGCAGTTCGGGATTGCCTGCGCCCAGGCGTGGGGGCGCGTCCTCGATGCTGACCAGGGGCAGGGAAGGGTTCCACATGACTCAATGTTCCAATGATTCAGAAGGCACCGCACCGTCGCTGCGGTACGGCAGATAAAGGTCGATCAAGGTGCCGGCTCCGTGCGCCGACTCGATCTTCAGGGTGCCGCCCACGCTCTGCGCGCGTTCGCGCATGACGATCAGGCCGAGTCCGCGCGGGCCGTCCGGGTCGAACCCTTCGCCGTCATCGCGGACCTGCAGATGCAGGCCCTGGTCGTCCACGTCGTGCAGCTGCAGGTGGACCTGGCTGGCGCGGGCGTGGCGCAGCACATTGGTCAGGCTTTCCTGGGCGATGCGGAAACAGGCCTGCTCGATGTCGTTCTGTGGGCGGCGCGGAAGTGACTGGATGTCGGGCAGCAGTTCGATCGTGCCGGACCGGAACAGCATGCCCGCCTGCCAGCGCAGCGCGGCCTCCAGCCCCAGTGCATCCAGCTGCGGCGGCCGTAGCAGGGTGGAAATGTCGCGGACCTTGCCCACCGTGGCGTCGGCCAGATGGATGATCTGCTGCAGGTCCTCGCTGCGCCGCTGCGCGTCCTCTTCATCGCGCGCGGCAAAGGCGGACAGCTTCATCGCGGTGATCGCCTGACCGATGTCATCGTGCAGGTCGCGCGAGATCGCCCGCCGTTCATCCTCCTGCAGCGAGAACAGACGCCCGGCCATGGCCTGCAGTTCGCCGTTGCTGGTTTCCAGTGCCTCGCGGATGCGTTCGGGCTCACTGAGATCGCGGACAATCAGCAGCTTGCAGTTGCGTCCGCCGTAGCGCACGTCGCCCACGGCCAAGCCGGCCTGGAAGCAATGACCATCCAGCCGGCGCATGCCGATGACCTCGCCGGCACCGGTACCCGGCAACGGAATGGTGGCGAACAGCTGCGCGCGCACCCGGGCCAGGTCGCGCCCTTCCACCAGTGCGGACAGCGGCTCGCCCAGCAGGGTGTGCTGGCCGTATCCGAACTGCGCGGCCGCGCAGGCATTGGCATACAGCACGTGCTCATCGGACAGGATGACCACGCCATCGGGCAACACCCGCACCAGTTCGCGGAACTGCTCCTCGCGTTCGCGCAACAGCCGCCGCGACTGCTCGCGCTCGGTGACGTCCTGCAGGGTGCCGAGCACGCGCGGACGACCGGCATCATCGTGGCCGCTTTCGGCGCGGAGGTGCACCATCAATGCGCGACCGTCCATCGCCAGCACGGGCAGCAGCACGTCGATCTGCACCTGCTCGCCCCGCATGTCCTGCAACAGCTGTTCGCTGAGTGCGGCGGTGGAAGAGTCGGCTGGCACCAGCAGTTCGTCGAAGCGGTGCCAGCGCCGCGCGCCGGGCGCGCGGCGGCCGAGCAGGTGGTATACCTGGTCGGCGAAGCGACCCAGCCCGGTGGCCGGGTCCACTTCCCACGCGCCGATGCGCGCCATTTCGTGCGCTTCCTCGACCCGTGCCAGGGCCTGGTCGCGGCGGCGCAGGGCCTGGTCCTCGCGGGTGCGGTCGATTGCAATCAGCAGCCGGGCCGGGCGACCGTCGTAATCCAGGTAGTTGCTGCGCATCTCCATGCGCCGCGGGCTGCCGTCCTTCAGCACCAGATCGGCGGTGATCACGCACAGTTGTTCGGGCTGGGAGCGGATCTGCTCCAGCTTGGCATTCATGGTCGCTTCGTCGCCGGCTGGCCACAGCGCGGTCATCGGCAGGGCCAGAAACTCCTCGCGGCTCCAGCCGAACAGGCTGCAGGCGGCCGGGTTCACGTCCAGGACCTCCAGCGTCTCCAGGTCATAGACCAGAATCGGGCCGGGGTTGTCCTCGAACAGTTGCCGGTGCCGCAATGCGGACTGCGCCAGCCGCGCGTGCGCATCGAGCACATGCTGCGCCAGCGGGCGCAGCAGCAGATAGATGACGGCTGCGCTGGCGATGACGAAGAACGCGCCCTTGGCGGTCTGCCAGCGGGCAGCGTTGAGCGGGTTGACCGCCATCATCTGCACCGCGGCGTCACTGGTCAGAATCCAGACCAGCGCCAGCACCAGATAGCCGATCACCACCCGCCAGCGATCGCGCCGCAGGGCACGGGCCAGCGGTAGATCATGCGCGGAGGGCGGCGGCGAGCCGGACGGGACGTCGGTCATGGGCGGCGGGATAACCAGGGCAAGGCTGGGGAGTCCGTAGATAGTAGTGGGTCGGCACGCACATGGCACTCAACTATCGGCTGGGGCCGCCGCTAACGGTTACGTTCCCGGCTGTCGGGTGCGCTTTTCGGAGTCTTACCGCGTGGACCAAGGGATTATCGCGAGTCTGCTGCAGCACCCCCTGGCCTCGGCCCTGGTCATCCTGGACCGGACCGGGCGTCCGCTCGCGGCCAATCCGGCCGCGCGCGAGCATGGGCTGCCGGCAACCGTGGCAGCCTATGGTGACCTCCTGGAGTCGCTGCGCCTGCTGGCCGCCGATGGCGGCCTGGTGCCGTGCCAGCTGCCGGGCGGCCCGCGTGGCCGGTTTGATGGCTGGCTGCGCGCGGTGCATGACCCGGACGGCCAGCTGCTGGCGTTTACCCTCAGCGTGCCCGAACCGGTCGCCCCGTATGCCGGCAGCCGCTGGGAACTGGCGCTGGACCACGCTGGCCACGGCCTGTGGGACTGGGACCTGCCGCGCGATGCGGTGATCCGCTCGCGACGCTGGGACGACGTACCGCGGACGGACGACGAAGCGGCACCGGCCGGTGCGGGCAGCGCCTTGCTGTCGCAGGTCCACGCGGATGACCAGCCGGCCGTACGCGCCGCGCTGGATGCGCATCTGCGCGGTGAGGGTGAGGTCTACAGCGCGCAGTACCGCATCCGCCACCCCGAGGGGGGCTGGCGCTGGGTGCTGGACCGGGGGCGGGTGGTCGCCCGTACCGTGGACGGCCAGCCGCTGCGCATGGTGGGCACGCATACCGACATCCAGGTGCAGAAAGAGATGGAGTCGCTGCTGCTGGAGCAGCAGCTGCACCTGCGCGAGGCGCAACGCATTGCCAGCATGGGCAGCTGGTCATGGGACCCGCACAGCCGTGAATTCTGGTGGTCACCGGAGTTCCTGGCGCTGCTGGGCGTGGCCACCGCGCCGCGCAGCCGCCGACGCTGGTTGCGTTTGCTGTCCGCGCCGTCGCGTACCGAGCTGCAACGCGCCTGGCGACGCCTGCTGCGCGACGGCAAGCCGGCCACGCTGGACCTTGAGCTGCCGCGCGGAAGCGAGGGGATGTTGTACCTGCGCCTGTGGATGCAGCCGTTGCTGGGCCCGGATGGCCGCCTTCAGCGCCTGCTCGGGCAGGTGCAGAACATCACCGAACAACACCAGACCGATGCGCTGATCCGTTGGCGTACGGAACTGCTCAACCGCGTCTCGGCGCTGGGCCGCATTGGCGGCTGCGAGATCGAGGTGGGCACGCGTAACATGCAGTGGACCGAGGAGTGCTACCGCATCCACGGCCTGCGCAAGCAGCCGATCACGCTGGACCAGGCGCTGGCGCTGTACACCCAGGATTCGCGCGACAGCTTCGAGGCGGCGCTGACCCGCATTGCCGACGGCGGTCTGCCCGAGCAGCTGGACCTGTGTTTCTATCGCCACTCCGGCCTGCGGATCTGGGTACAGGTGCTGATCGAGCTGGACCATCGCGACGGCCTGCCGACGCGTTTTGTGGTGCTGTTCCGTGATATCACCCGCGAGCGTGAGGCCAACGAGCGGATCGAGCTGCTGGCGCACTACGACCTGCTGACCGGGTTGCCGAACCGGATGCTGCTGCGCGAGCAGACCGCCGAGGCCATCGAGGAGGCACGTGACCGTGGCGCGTCGCTGGCGATGCTGTTCATCGACCTGGACGGTTTCAAGACCATCAATGACACCTTTGGCCATGCGACCGGCGACACCCTGCTGAAGGCGGCCGCGGCACGGCTGCACCAGAGCCTGCGCAACGCCGACCTGTTTGGCCGCTTCAGCGGTGATGAATTCATCGTGGTGCTGCGCGACCTGGCTGACCCCGAAGATGCCGGGCATGTGGCGCGCAAGCTGATCGCTTCGCTGGCCGAGCCGCTGCAGCGCGGCGACATCACGCTGAAAGTGGGGGCGAGCGTCGGCATCGCAATGCTGGACGACACCCGCAACGACTTCGATTCGCTGCTGCGCGCGGCCGACGCGGCGATGTACGCCGCGAAGGAAGCGGGGCGCAATACCTACCAGTATTACAGCCAGGACGCGTTGGCCCGGATCCAGCGCATGCTGGAGCTCGAGCACGCGCTGCTGGGCGCGATCGAGCGCGAGGAGTTCAGCCTGGCCTACCAGCCGCTGATGCACGCGGCAAACGACCAGCCGCCGGCGATCGAGGCACTGCTGCGCTGGCACCGCCCGGGCATCGGCTACTGCAGCCCGGCGGAATTCATTCCAATTGCCGAGAAGTGCGGCGAGATCGTACGCATCGGCGACTGGGTGCTGACCGAGGCCTGTCGCCAGGCAGCCGCCTGGGACCGGGCAGGGCTGGTGTTCGACCGGATCGCGGTGAACGTGTCGGCGGTGCAGCTACGTGACCGGGGTTTTGCCGAGCGGGTGATCGAGATCTGCCACGCCCATGGCTGGCCACCGAGCCGGCTGGAGCTGGAACTGACCGAGTCGGCGCTGATCCGCGACACCGAGGTGCTGCGGCACTGCTTCGACGTGCTGGAGCGGCACGGCGTGCCGCTGGCGGTGGACGACTTCGGCACCGGTTTCTCGAACCTGCACTACCTCAACCGTTTCCCGGTCGGCCGCCTGAAGATCGACCGCAGTTTCGTCCAGGGCATGCTGAGCGATGCAGGGACTGCCGAAGTGACCCAGGCCATCGTGCACCTGGGCCACGCGCTGGGCATGAAAGTCGTCGCCGAAGGTGTGGAAACCGAGCAGGAAGAAGCCCTGCTGCGCCGCCAGGGCTGCGACGAGATCCAGGGCTACCTGTACTCCCGCCCGCTCACCCCGCGCGATCTTGCGCAGTTCCTGAAGGTGGGTGCGGCGACGGTCATTCCGCGCGAGGCTGTGGTACTGCCGTAAAGGTTTGCCCTCCCTTTGGCTGCGATTGCAAAGTATCCGTAGAGCCGGGCTTGCCCGGCTGCTGTTGGATTCGTGCGAACAGCCCTCGGCTGCTGATCTACGTGCTTGGGGCCATCGGATGGGGGGTACGGGACACGCCGTTAACCCATCCATGGGGGCTCGTCGAAAACATCCATGTTTTCAACGGTCCCGTACCCCCCATCCGATGACCCTTCGACACATGGTCGGTGGCCATGGGAAATGCCACGTCCAAATCAACGGCGATGTCGATCCTTAGTCATGCGTTACCGGATGTTGGGGATTTCACGGCGATCGTCTGTCGACCGATCCCACCAAAGCAGGTCCAGCGCATGGACAAGTAATGAGTTGCTTTTGATCTTCGGTGGCCACCGACGCACTGTCGATGGCGGGTCGGGGTGGGCTGGAGGGGGCGTGAGCCGCATGGATGCGGCGATCGAGCTTACAGGGACGTACTTGCAGCGTCCCCCGGAACGCCCATCCCGAGCCGCCAAACCAGGGATGCCGTGGACACCGGCGTTTCGCACAAATCCAACAGCAGCCGGGCAGAGCCCGGCGTTACGTAGCGTGCGCAATCACCGGAAGGGCGTCACGGGGTGCGCAACCGGATCGAACTCGTCGCCGCTCAGGCCCAGGTCCCAAGCGAGGCCGGCGTAGGCGGGGTCTGTCGTGGGGGAGGGCGAGGGTGCGGGCTGCGCGGCAATCAGGCGGGCCAGTTCCTGCTGGGCCAGCTGCTCCAGCACCGGCAGCAGCGCGCGGCCGTTCGGCGGTGGGGCCGGGGTGACGGGCAGGCGCGCGGCGTCAACCGGGAGCTCGGTAACGGTGCTGGCGATCAGTGCTGCATTGGGGGCGTTCAACAGCATGAGGTGTCATCTACAAAGCTGGGGGGAGCTGTGCATGCACAACGGCCCCGGGAGTACCGGGGCCGTTGGGGTTGCCGTTGCCGGCCAGGTGCATCCGGTCAGAACAGCTCGACCGCGCCGGCCGACATGTTCTGCTGTGCCACCGCCTTGTGCGGCGGGCGCTCCCACTCCACGCGCATGTCGCGCAGGCGGTTGCCGGTACGCTGCAGCGCGCTGACGATCTCCTCGTCGAACACGCCGCCATTACGGTGCAGTAGTTCCTGCAGGGCCAGCGCTTCGCGGTTGATCGAGGTCAGGCGGTCCAGGTGGGTGTGCACGCCGCCCAGCGCCTGGGTGGCGATGTCTTCGAACTGCAGGGCGCGGACCGCTTCGGCCACGCTGCTGTCGATGGCACGGCCGCAGTCCGAGATCTCACGCATGCCGTCACCCAGCGACGCATTGATCTGGGCCACGTTGTCCAGCATCGCCGCCGCTTCGTGGCGCGCTTCGCGGGAGCGGTCCATGTCGCGCGAGGCCATGTGCGAGACAGTTTCGCGGACCTTGGCGATGGCGTCCTTGGAGCTGTGTGCCAGCTTGCGGATCTGTTCGTTGAAGGTGGTCGAACGCTCGGACAGGTTGCGGACTTCGTCGGCCACCACCGCAAAGCCACGACCGGCTTCGCCTGCGCGGGCCGCTTCAATGGCGGCGTTCAGGGCCAGCAGGTTGGTCTGGTCGGCAATCGACTTCACGTCTTCCAGCAGCGCGAAGATGCCGTCCAGGTGCTGCGCCATCTGGTCGATGTGCTGCACGGTGGTGCTGCTCTGGCCGCTGACCTGTTCCAGCGCTTCCACCAGCTGTTCCATACGGTGGCTGGCGTGCTGGGCGAAACGGGCCACGTCAACGCCGGCACCGCCATCTTCACCGGCGCGGTCGACAATGCGGGCCAGCGCTTGGCTCTGCTGGCGGGACTTGCGGTTCATCGCATCGAAGCTGCTGCCCAGACCGCCCACCGCGTGGCGGATCAGGTCACGGGCGCGTTCCACTTCACCGCGCGAACCTTCAATTTCGTTGCCGACGAACTGGCGAAGCTCGGTCAGCAGCTGATCCTGTTCGCGCAGGATGCGGGCATGCTCGGGGGACCGCTGCGCCTGGGCGCGGGTGGTCCACCAGGCAAAGCCCAGCCAGCTGAGCGTCATCGTGGTCAGGATCGCCCAGCGCAGTGCGGCAGGCCAATCCAGGCCAATGGCCAGGGGGAGCAGGAGGGTCAGGACCAGGGGGGCGGCCAGACGGATGAAAATGCGTGAGTACATGGACGTTCTCGGGAGGTGCACGGTGAATGTATCGGCCGTACCCCCCGGAGCTTTAGCGGCAGTGCACAAATTGCCGCGGGTCAACGCAAACGGCGGTCCACGGCCTCGACCATCGCCTTGCGCGAGATCAGGAAGTCCCAGTACTGGCCGCCGGTCTGCCGCCACAGGACCGCCGAACGGACCGCAGCCAGCAGCAGGGCGCGGATCTCGGCAATGACCCCGGCCTGGCCCAGGTAATGCGGGTTGCCCTGGACCATCACCCGGGGTTTGAGGTGGCTGATGGTGTCGGCATACAGTGCCCCCAGCGCCCCCAGCACGTCCGGGTGGGCGCTGTCACCCAGTTCGGCGGCCTGGCGCTGGGCGCGGGCGATGCCCTCGCTGACCGCGCCAACCACGTCACCATTGCGCACGAAGGTACGTTCCAGCTGCAGCACCGCGAGCGCCAGGCGCGGCAGGATCTCGTCCTGGCCCTGGTTGCGGAAGTAGTTGTGCAGCAGGCGCAGCCCGGGAGCCAGCTGGGCGGCATTGCCGTAAATGGCCTGGGGGCTGTCGGCATCAATCCGGAACACGCTGTCGATGGCGGTGCGGACCACGCCGGCCTCCGAATGCCCGGTTTCGGCGATACGGCGCACCTGCTGCAGGGCCTGGGCAATACCGGCCAGCGCAAGCACACGGTCGTCGACGGAAAAACTCATGCAGCAGTTACCTCAAAAGGAGAAGGGGTGGTCCGCAGCCGCTGCTCCAGCGGGGCGTCGGTGGCGGCGATCACGGCACCGCCCAGGCAGACCTCGTTGTCATACAGCACCAGGGATTGACCGGGGGTGACGGCCCGCTGCGGCTGGGCGAAGCGGACGTTCAGGGTGCCATCATCGCGTACCTCCACCGTGCACGGCTCGTCCGGTTGACGGTAACGGGTCTGCGCGGTGCATTCGAACCGCCGGGCCGGCGGCGCGCCGGCAATCCAGTGCGCCACCTCCGAATGCAGGCGGGTGGACTGCATCCACGGGCTCTCGCGGTCCTGGTCCACGTACAGCACGTTGCTGGCCACGTCCTTGCCGACGACATACCAGGGCGCGGCCGGGCGACCGCGTACACCGCCGATGTTCAGGCCTTCGCGCTGGCCAAGGGTGAAGTAGAAAACGCCGGGGTGCTGGGCAATCACGTTGCCCTGCGGGTCGTGGATCTCGCCGCTGCGCGCGGGCAGGTAGCGGCCGAGGAACTCGCGGAAATCGCGCTCGCCGATGAAGCAGATGCCGGTGGAATCCTTCTTGGCATGGGTCGGCAGCCGCGCGTCGCGGGCGATCCGGCGCAGGTCGTTCTTCTGCAGGTCGCCAATCGGGAACAGGGTGGCGGCGAGCTGGGTCTGGCCCAGCTGGTGCAGGAAGTAGCTCTGATCCTTGCTGCGGTCGGCACCGCGCAGTAGGGCCCAGCGCCCGCCCACCTGGGCCACGCGGGCGTAGTGCCCTGTAGCGATACGCTCAGCCCCCAGCTCGCGGGCGGCATCCAGGAAGTGCTTGAACTTCACTTCGCGGTTGCACAGCACGTCCGGGTTGGGGGTGCGACCGGCCGCGTACTCGGCCAGGAAGTGCTCGAACACGCCCTGCCAGTATTCGCTGGAGAAATCGCGGAAATGGAACGGAATGTCCAGCAGGCCGCACACCGCCACGGCATCGCGGCGGTCGTCCTCGGCGCGGCACTCGCCGCTGCCGTCGTCGGCCCAGTTCTGCATGAACAAGCCGGCCACCGGCTCGCCCTGCTGGACCAGTCGCCAGGCGGCGACAGAGGAATCCACGCCGCCAGACACGCCTACCATGATGCGGGGCGTACTCATGCCGTTTCCTTCACCAGGGAAAGGGGATAGCGCTGGCCAGCGAGGTAGTCGCTAACGACCTGTTGCACCAACGGACTGCGCAGACGCCCGGGTGCGGCCTGCAGCTCGGCAGGCGTCAGCCACAACGCGCGCAGAATGCCTTCGTCCAGCGGCAGGGCCGGATCATGGGCGACCGGGTCGCCGGCAAAGGCGAAGCGCAGGAAGGCCGTTCCGTCCGGAGCGGTCCACTGGTAGCAGCCGATGAAGGCGGTCAGTTCGACCTGCCAGCCGGTTTCCTCCAGCACCTCGCGCACGGCAGCAGCGGCCAGGCTTTCACCCGGTTCGAGGTGGCCCGCCGGCTGGTTCAGTACGGCGTGGCCGTCGATGGACTCCTCGACCACCAGCAAGCGGCCGTCACGGACCACCACGGTGGCCACGGTCACATGGGGAGCCCAGCGCTGTTCGGTGGTGGCGCTCACGTCAATATTCGTCCTGCCCGGTCAAGGCCCGCTCCATTTCGTCGGCGGTATGCGTGGCGGCGTCGATCGCGTCGGCCAGGACCGGGCCGTCGGCATCGGCGTCCACCTTGACCACGAACATGGCCAGTTGCTGCTGCTTGACCCAGCCGCCCAGCTTGGCGCTCTGCGCATCTTCCAGCAGGCGGTTGGCGATCTCGGCGCTGAACTCCGCGGTGGGCGCGTTGTAACCCGGTGACCAGATCTCGCGGATGCGGTGGCTGCCATAGTCTTCGACCGCCGAGCGGACGAACACCAGCTGGGTACGGTCGTTGTCGACGTCGAAGACCATCTTGTAGTCGCCGTCCTCGTCCACCTCGTAGGGGTAGCCGAGTGCGTCCAGCGCCTTGGCAACGGTCGGATCGGGCGTGGCGGCGTGTGCGCCGAAGGCCGAGGCCATCAGCAGCAGGGCAAGGGTGGTCTTCATGAAAGCCCCGTGAAAGTCTTATGCATGAGCGAATTGTGACGGGCGCGGCCAGCGGCGTCCAATCCGGCGGAGCCGCGTTTATACTAGGCGGATGCCTCGCGAGCCTTCCCAAGAACCCCATCACGACCACGGTGTTGCCCTTGAACCGGCACGCCCGGAGGTTGCGCCGCCGCCGTTCTACCAGGTGATGCTGCTGAACGACGACTACACCCCGATGGATTTCGTGGTGACGGTTCTGCAGCACTTCTTCTCCATGGACCTGGACAAGGCCACCCAGGTGATGCTCCACGTGCACACCCGCGGCCGTGGCGTCTGCGGGGTGTTCACCCGCGAAGTGGCCGAATCCAAGGTCGCCCAGGTCAACGAATTCTCGCGCATGAACCAGCATCCGCTGCTGTGCACGATGGAAAAAGCGGGGTAACCCCCGCGGGTAGTGCCGGCCGCTGGCCTGCAACCTCCGCATGCATGCCGGCACGTGGCCGCTTCGCGGCCCTGTGCACGTCCTTTCCTGAAACAGCGCCAGGGAGCCGCCGGGGGGCGGAGGGCGCGCGAAGGGGCCATGACATTCTCATCACAGCCGGACGGCCAATGCTGGGCGCAGGTCCGGGCATCGGGCTGCGAGTGCCAACACTGTCTGAACGCACCCTTCCATCAGGGTGATGGAATTTCCGCCGCTAGGCCGCATATTGTTCTCAACTGCCGTCGGAGTAGAACATGTTCAGCAAAGACCTCGAACACACCATCGGACAGTGCTACAAGCGCGCCCGTGAGGCCCGGCATGAGTTCATGACGGTGGAACACCTGCTGCTGGCACTGTTGGACAACCCGTCCGCCCAGGCCGTGCTCAAGGCCTGCGGGGCCGATGCCGAGCGCCTGCGCCAGGAGCTGGAGCAGGCCATTGAAGCCTCTGTATCCCGCCTGGCCGACGATGATGGCCGCGACACCCAGCCGACCCTGGGCTTCCAGCGCGTGCTGCAGCGAGCGGTGTACCACGTGCAGTCCTCGGGCAAGAAGGAGGTCACCGGTGCCAATGTGCTGGTCGCCATCTTCGGTGAGAAGGATTCGCACGCGGTGTACTACCTCAACCAGCAGGACGTGACCCGGCTGGACATCGTCAACTATCTCTCCCATGGCATTGCCAAGATGGGCGAGGAGGGTGAGGTGCCGCCGTCGGGTGAGGCCGAGGGGCGCGCCGAAGGTGGGGAGGGCGAAGGCAAGGGCGATGCCCTGGCCGAATTCGCCAGCAACCTCAACGATGCGGCCCGCAGTGGCCGGATCGACCCGCTGGTCGGGCGTCGCGACGAGATCGAACGCACTATCCAGGTCCTGTGCCGCCGCCGCAAGAACAACCCGCTGTACGTGGGTGAGGCCGGCGTGGGCAAGACCGCCATTGCCGAAGGCCTGGCCAAGCGGATCGTGGAAGGCTCGGTGCCCGAGGTGCTGGCCGACGCGGTGATCTACTCGCTCGACCTGGGCGCGCTGGTGGCCGGCACCAAGTACCGCGGCGACTTCGAGAAGCGCCTGAAGGGAGTGCTGACCGCGCTCAAGAAGATGCCCAATGCGGTGCTGTTCATCGACGAGATCCATACCATCATCGGGGCCGGCTCGGCGTCGGGTGGCACCATGGACGCTTCCAACCTGATCAAGCCGGCGCTGGCCTCCGGTGAGCTGCGCTGCATCGGCTCGACCACCTTCCAGGAATACCGCGGCATCTTCGAGAAGGACCGGGCGCTGGCCCGTCGCTTCCAGAAGATCGACATCGTCGAGCCGACCGTGGGTGAAACCTACGAGATCCTGCAGGGGCTCAAGCCGAAGTACGAGGCGCACCACGGCGTGACCTACGCCGACGACGCGCTGCAGGCGGCGGTGGACCTCTCGGTCAAGCACATTGGTGACCGCCTGTTGCCGGACAAGGCCATCGACGTGATCGACGAGGCCGGTGCCCGCCAGCGGCTGCTGCCGGAAGGCGAGCGGAAGGAGCTGATCGACATCGAGGAAATCGAGACCATCATTGCCAAGATGGCGCGCATCCCGGCCAAGCAGGTCAGCGCGACCGACAAGGACGTGCTGCAGCATCTGGAGCGCAACCTGAAGATGGTGATCTTTGGTCAGGACCCGGCCATCGAAACGCTGTCGTCGGCGATCAAGCTGGCCCGTTCCGGCCTGGGCAACCCCGACAAGCCGATCGGCAACTTCCTGTTCGCCGGCCCCACCGGCGTGGGCAAGACCGAGGTGACCAAGCAGCTGGCATTGCAGCTGGGTATCGAGCTGGTGCGTTTCGACATGAGCGAATACATGGAGCCGCATTCGATCAGCCGCCTGATCGGTGCGCCCCCGGGCTATGTCGGTTTCGACCAGGGTGGCCTGCTGACCGAGAAGATCGTCAAGACCCCGCACTGCGTGCTGCTGCTGGACGAGGTGGAGAAGGCCCACCCGGACATCTTCAACATCCTGCTGCAGGTCATGGATCGCGGCATCCTTACCGACACCAATGGACGCGAAGCCAACTTCAAGAACGTGGTGCTGGTGATGACCACCAATGCCGGTGCCGCGCAGGCCTCGCGTCGTTCGATCGGCTTCACCCGCCAGGACCATGCGACCGACGCGATGGAGGTGATCCGCAAGAGCTTCACGCCGGAATTCCGCAACCGCCTCGATGCGGTGGTGCAGTTCCAGCCGCTGGGCTTCGAGCACATCCTGCGCGTGGTGGACAAGTTCCTGATCGAGCTGGAAATGCTGCTGCAGGAAAAGCACGTCAGCCTGTCGGCCACGCCGACCGCGCGCGACTGGCTGGCCCGCCACGGCTTCGACCCGCTGATGGGCGCACGCCCGATGGCCCGGGTCATCCAGGACAAGGTCAAGCGTCCGCTGGCCGACGAACTGCTGTTCGGCAAGCTGGTCAACGGCGGCCGGGTCAGTATCGACGTCCGCGACGACGAGCTGTTCGTGGAAGCCCAGGCCGAGCCGGAACGACGGCTGCCGGCCACGGTGGAATAAGACAAAGGCCCCGGTACCCCCGGGGCCTTTTCTTTGTCAGGTCAGCGGCGCGCGCGGGTGGCGAAGGCTTCCGCAGTGATCGGCTCCAGCGAGGCCACGTCACAGCTGTCCTTGTCAGTGCGCAGCTTGCTGGCGCGGGCACCGCACAGCTGGCCTTCGTTGCCGCGGGTGACAAAATCCAGCTTCCTTGAGACGCGAGCGCTGCTGCAGGAGTGGGTGAAATGCACGATGTAGTGGTCGCTGCCGTTGCGCAGCAGAATCGTGTTGTCAGCACCCCTGCGCACCAGTTGCTGGTCATCGGACAGGGTGATGCAGTCGCTGCCGGCTGCAGCCGGAGCAGGGGTCTGTGCCATGGCGGTGCCGGTGAGAGCGGCTGAGGCAAGCAGACACAGGGTAAACAGGGTCTTCATGTCGGGGGCCAATCGGGTGGCGGTCCGGAGTGGACCGGGTGCCAAGATGACGCTGTTCAGGCCCGTGCGAATCTGCTTCAAGACAGCCTGACCGATGTCAGGGTGAGGGCGGTCACAGTGACCAATGACCCAATGAGCTGAATTGCGCCCACGCAAAAAGGCCAGCGCAAGGCCGGCCTTCTATCGCAACCCCCGTAGGAGTTACGCCAACCGCTTACTTCATGCGGTAGGTGATGCGACCCTTGGTCAGGTCGTACGGCGTCATTTCAACTTTGACGCGGTCGCCCGTCAGGATGCGGATGTAGTTCTTGCGCATGCGGCCGGAGATGTGGGCGATGATTTCATGCCCGTTTTCCAGTCGAACGCGGAAAGTGGTGTTCGGCAGCGTTTCGCTAACGGTGCCTTCGAACTCGATGGAGTCGTCTTTCGACATGTAGTCCTGTGCAGTTCTGTAAACGGCCGATCTGGCCTCAAGGGCGGGCATTTTACGCGTCTGGGCCGGATGATGCAAAGGTATCGTTAATCTGCCGCGCGGGAATCACCCCAAATCGTTGCCGCCACGAGCCCACGAACCCCTCTTCACGCACCTGACGCCGGACCAGGGCCAGGAACTGCTCCCGGGGCCAGTGTTCGGCCCCCATGCGCAGCAGGTGGTCGTTCTCCACCTGGGCGTCCAGCAACGGCCAGCCCCAGCCGTGCAGGCAGCGGGCCAGGCCAGCCAGAGCGACCTTGGAGCCACCGCTGGCCGCGCTGAACATGCTTTCGCCGAAGAACATGCGGCCGATCGCCACCCCGTAGATGCCCCCCACCAGGGTGTCGCCGTCGAACACTTCCACCGAATGCGCATGGCCCAGCGCGTGCAGCGCTTCGTAGGCCAGCACCATGTCGTCGCTGATCCAGGTGCCATCCTGACCCGGCCGCGGGCTGGCCGCGCAGGCCCGGATCACCGTGCCGAAGCAGGTGTCAGCGCGCAGCGTCCAATCGCTGTGGCGCAGGCTGCGGCGGAATCGGGATGACAGGTGCACGCCGTCGGTACGGAACACCATGCGCGGGTCAGGCGACCACCACAGCGGCGGCTGGCCGTCCGAGAACCAGGGGAAGATGCCGCCCGCATAGGCATTGAGCAGGCGCACCGGGGAGAGGTCGCCGCCTACCGCCAGCAGGCCGTCCGGTTCGCGCAGCGCGGTCTGCGCCGGCGGGAACGGCGCGTCAGGGCGCGGGTCCAGTTGCCACGGGTAGCGACGGCTCATGCCGGCTCCCGTACCTTGAACGGGCTGTGCTCGGACAACGCCAAGGCGTAGCGGTCGACATCGGCGCGCTCCTGCTGGCACCAGCCGACCAGCGCCCCGGCGAAGTCGGCTTCGGCCAGCCAGTGCCGGCTGCGCACCCGCTGCGGCAGGAAGCCGCGGGCCAGTTTGTGTTCTCCCTGCGCCCCGGGCTCGAAGCGCGCCAGGCCTTCGCGCAGGCAGTAGTCGATGCCCTGGTAGTAGCAGGTTTCGAAATGCAGGCCCGCCAGCGGCGCGCCGCCCCAATAACGGCCGTACAGGGTGTCGCCGCCGCGCAGGCACAGCGCCCCGGCCACAGCTTCGCCGTCGGCCATGGCCAGGAAGATGACCAGCTGCCTGGGCATCGTGGTGGCGAGGTGCTGCAGGAAGGGCAGGGTGAGGGCGGGTGCGTTCCCGTACTCGGCAAAGGTCTGCAGGTAGAACCCATGCATGGTCTGCAGGTCGTCTGCGCTGGCCTCGTCGCCGTGCACGATGCGGTAGTGGATGCCGGTACGGGCCAACTTGGCGCGTTCCTGGCGGATGTTCTTGCGGTGCTTGTGGTTCATGTCCGTCAGGAAGCCATCGAAGTCCTTCCAGTGGCCGGGGTTGTGCCACTGGAACTGGATGTCCTCGCGCAGCAGCCAGCCCTCGTCGAACGCCGCGTCTTCGTCCTGCGGATGGAAATTGACGTGGGCGGAGGACCAGCCCATGCGCTCTACCTCGTCGCGCAACGCGCGTACCAGCGCGGCGCGATGGGCCCCGTCGCGCGCCAGCAGGCGAGGGCCGGTGACCGGCGAGTACGGCACCGCGCCGAGCCACTTCGGGTAGTAGTCCAGTCCGTGCCGCGCATAGGCATTGGCCCAGGCGTGGTCGAACACGAACTCGCCGTGCGAGTTGTCCTTCAGGTAGCCCGGCACAGCGCCGACCAGGGTGTCGCCCTCCCATAAGGTGAAGTGGCGCGGTCGCCAACCCCACTCCGGGCGCAGGCAGCCGTGCGCTTCCAGCCCGGCCAGGAAGGCGTGACTGACGAACGGGTTCGTCCCGTCGTGCAGGGCATCCCAGGCGTCGGCAGGGAGGTCGGTCAGGCGGTGCAGAAAACGTGACTCGGTCATGCCCGAAGGATAGGGCAGCCGTGGCGAAAAGGGGCGATCCCGCCGCACCCCGAGCCATCCACGACATTCCGTACGGACACGCCATGAGGGTCCAGCGCGAGCCAGCGATCGTCATTGTCCACGCGTGGCGCATAGGAAGCGATTTGCGCCATCTGTCACTTCGTCGATCCGCATCGGAACGCCCAGGCCAGGACACGGTTTCGAACGCCGTTCGCAAGTTCGACGCAGAAAAGCGTTGACAGCTTCAGAGGTCTGTTTTTCGCAAGAAAACGCTCATCCGTCATGCCCTGAAAAAGTGCGACGAAGTGCGCACTTTTGGCGCATCGCGAAGAGCAGAGTCCGCCGGCGCATCGCCCGATGCGCGAACGATATTGAAGGAGCATCAACATGATCAATAAGATTCCGCGCCTGGGAGCAGGAAACCGCGCGCTCATCTTGGGAGTAACGCTGGCAGTTTCTTCTGCCGCGAACGCGCAGACGTTCGGATATGAAGAATCGGAGAGCAGTGCTGAGCAGGCAAGAGATGTAGCGATCACGAAAGATCACAAAGACGGTGGGTCCCAGCAACGTCAGGCTGCCGTGATGGCCGGCGACGTGCGGAAAGAGGAGCGGGCCCCGGCTGTCACGGAGTCGCCCGATGTTTCGAGAACTCCGGCAACCGCGTTGATCGACAATGACAGCGAGTTCGATGCCATCGTGACCCAAGTGGCGCGACAAGCGGTAGACAGGGTCGCACTGCTTGACGGCCAGTCGCGCAGCCGGGTTGTCGCGGCCTCGGTCGATCTTGTGCAAAGGTTCGTCATTGTCCGCTTGGATGCCGGCTTCGTTCCGGCCACCTACGGTCCAGCGTTCGAAGACCAAGTGAGTCTGATCAATAACGCGATTCTGCATGTCGCTGAAAAGGTGGAGCCCCTCCGAGGGGTGAAGTACCTCTATGGTGGCTACGACATCCATCACTACTTTCCCGAAATAAAGGCTGCCGACGACAAGGCGCGCCGAGCGGGCGAGCTGCGAAGAATGGCAGAGGAAAGCCGTGCCGCCAGAAGGGAAGCGGCGGCCGCATCAGATGGGAACGTCGACAAAGAGTTGATTCATCTTCTTGAGAGGGAGGCGTCAAGGAAGGTGTCTGCCCACGTTCAAGCCAACAACGTGCTTCGTGTGATCGGTGTAAAAGTAACTATCGATGTTTCCAGGCAGCGGATCCTCGCAGACATCGGAGAGGGCTACAGGCCAGAACCCGATGGTGACGAGATGTTCCTGCAGGAACTGGCTGTGACGCTACGTCACCATACGGAAAAGACAGGACTGGCGATATCCGGCGTGGATATTCACTTCCAGGGTAAGCCGCTCGAGTACTACTATCCAGATGAGCTACGTGTTCCGGAGCAGGCGCTACGTCGATCCGTGAACCAGAGCGCCTTGGTGTCTTCGGGGCACGGCCTTGTTCGGGTGCATCCTCACTTGTCTTGGGAATGGCAGCGCCCCGACGCATTCGGCTCGCGGGAAGACATGATCACGCCGCCTTTCGGCGATGAACTCCAGAGACTGCTGGAGGCGCGTAGTGGCCTGACAGTCCATCGAGCCAGGAGCCGGTCGCTGGATCTTCATCCCGAGTCTGACCGCCCTTGGGAGCAGATGTCGTCCAGGTATCATCTCAAGGACGTGCTTCCCCAGCGCGCAGACATATGGAACTCGCTTCCCAACGACATGAACAATGATCGGGAAGTGAGAGAGGACATTCGAGCTCGCCCACTGTACGCGAATCATCTCGATGCAGGGACGATGATAAGCCTGCATACCAACGGACACGAAACCAACGTGCCACGAGGCCTTGAAGTCTACTACCACTTCAGCAAAGCGCAGGATCGCCCATTGGCCGAAAGTGTGCTTTGCAACATGCGGGAAATCATACGTGCGCAGCCGGGCTACGAGCAGTTTCCGGTTCGGAACACTGCCAGTGACGGGCGGCACGGTGAGAATCGGATCGCTACGATGCCATCCGTGCTGGTCGAGATCGCCTATCACTCCAATCCAGATGACTTTGCAGCGCTGCAGGACCCGGTTTTCCGCACCGCTTCGATGAAAGGTGTAGAGAAAGGCGTTCGTCTATTCCGTGAGGGTAAAGTCTGCGAGCCTTTCAAGCTGAACCGGTTGCCAGATGTTTCCATGGTGGTGGGGTCGTCTCAGGAGCTGCCGATGACGTTTCTGGGCAACCCTCAGTACCCGGTGACCATGGAGTTCACAATTGCCAACTGCAGCACGCCGGGGGCGTGCAAGGCGACCCAGACAGTGTTTGACGATCCGGCCGAGCCCATCAAGGCCAACATGCGGTGTCGTGGTGTGCTGGCGGGAATCGCCCGCTGGAGCGTGGTCCTTCGCGACGTCGACGGCGTCGTCACCGCCCCGGTGGAGTTCCAGCAGACCTGCCACAAGCCCGGAGCCGCGTAGCGACGCGCCATGCGCGTCGGCGGGAGCCGCAGAAATAAAAAGGGGACGCGCCAGGCGCGTCCCCCAGATGGCCAGAGGCCAATCGGAACCTCAGGCCAGCGCGCCCTTGGCATCCAGGTAACGCTCCGCATCCAGCGCGGCCATGCAGCCGAAGCCGGCCGAGGTGATCGCCTGGCGGTAGTGCTGGTCGGCCACGTCGCCGGCGGCGAACACGCCTTCCACCGAGGTCTGGGTGGCGTTGCCGCCCAGGCCCGAGCGGATTTCCAGGTAGCCGTTGTTCATGGCCAGCTGGCCATCGAACAGGGCGGTGTTCGGGTGGTGGCCGATGGCCACGAAGAAGCCGTGGGCACTGATGTCGCGGGTGCTGCCGTCCTGGGTGGACTTCACGCGCACGCCGGTGACGCCGGCGTCGTCGCCCAGCACTTCCTCGATGGTGTGGTGCCACACGGTCTCGATCTTGCCGGCCGCGACCTTGGCGAACAGCTTGTCCTGCATGATCTTTTCCGCCTTCAGGGTGTCGCGGCGGTGGACCAGGTAGACCTTGCGGGCAATGTTGGACAGGTACAGCGCCTCTTCCACGGCGGTGTTGCCGCCGCCGACCACCACCACGTCCTGGTCGCGGTAGAAGAAGCCGTCGCAGGTGGCGCAGGCCGACACGCCGCGGCCCTTGAAGGTTTCCTCGGTCGGAATGCCCAGGTACTTGGCGGTGGCACCGGTGGCGACAATCAGCGCGTCACAGGTGTACTCGGCGCTGTCGCCGATCAGCTTGAACGGGCGCTGCGACAGGTCGGCGGCATGGATGTGGTCGAAGATGACCTCGGTCTCGAAGCGCTCGGCGTGCGCCTGCATGCGGGTCATCAGGTCCGGGCCCATCAGGCCGTGGGCATCGCCCGGCCAGTTGTCCACTTCCGTGGTGGTCATCAGCTGGCCGCCCTGCTGCAGGCCGGTGATCACCACGGGCTTCAGGTTGGCGCGGGCGGCGTACACGGCGGCGGTCCAGCCGGCCGGGCCGGAGCCCAGGATGACCAGCTTCTGATGACGGGAAGGCTTGGAATTGCTCATGTAGACTCGCGTAAAGAAGAGTGGGGCGGGGTGCCGGGGGTGATTGCCGGTGCCCATGTTCACGCCATAGAGTGGCGGCACGGGCGAGGTGATTCAAGGCGACCGATGGAACGCGGCAACCTGTGGGGGACAGGGTCGGGTCTACCAAGGTGCCCAGGCAGGGCTTGTACGGCCCGGCCTGAAAACTGCGCCGCAGTCGTTTATTATCAAGCACTAACAGAGTATTCCCAAGGTCTGGTCTAAGGTGGCGAAACAGGTCCCGGAGCGATCCAAGTCAACCGACAGCAAGGCGTCTTCGCGCCGGGCTGCGCCAGCGCCGGCCGCGGACAATCCGCGCCGCCAGCGGCTGTGGCGTGACCTGGGGCTGATCGCCATTGCCCCGGCGCTGCTGTATCTGGTGGCCAGCCTGTTCACCTATTCGGCGACCGACCCGGGCTGGTCGCACACCGGCAGCGTGGTGGCTCCGATCCACAACATGGGCGGCCGGGTCGGTGCCTGGATCGCCGACGTGCTGCTGCAGTTGTTTGGTTACATGGCGTTCGTGCTGCCCATCGTGCTGGGCGCGGTGGCCTGGTTTGCGATGTTCGGCCTGAAGCGCGGCGAGAACGCCTCCGAGCATGACCTCGACCCGGCGCTGCGGCTGGTCGGGCTGGTGGGCTTCCTGATTGCCGGCACCGGCTTCCTGCACGTGCGTCTGTTCACCGGCGATGTGGCCCACGCGGGCGGCATTCTGGGCCGATTGGTCGGCAATTCGCTCAGCGCGGGCTTTGGCGCACTGGGCGCGAACCTGTTCGTGCTGGTGCTGCTGCTGGCGTCGATCACCCTGGCCACCGGGTTGTCCTGGTTCGCGGTGATGGAAAAGATCGGTCGCGCTATTCTGGCTATTCCGCCGCTGCTGGAACGCAAGAAAGAACAGGCCACCGACTGGCAGCAGACCCGCGCGATGCGGGTGGAGCGCCAGGAAGTCCGCAAGGTCGACGCCGAGGTTCGCGCCAAGCGCGAGCCGGTGAAGATCGAACCGCGCCCGGAACCGGTGCTGGAAAAGAGTGATCGCGCCAAGCGCGAAACCCAGATTCCGATGTTCCGTGGGGTCAATGGCGATGGCTCGGACCTGCCGCCGCTGGCGCTGCTGGATGATCCCAAGCCGCAGCCCAAGGGTTATGACGAAGAAACGCTGGAGACCTTGTCGCGGCAGATCGAGTTCAAGCTGAAGGATTTCCGCATCGAGGCACAGGTGGTGGGGGCCTATCCGGGCCCGGTGATCACCCGTTTCGAGATCGAGCCGGCCCCAGGCGTGAAGGTCAGCCAGATCAGCTCGCTGGACAAGGACATCGCGCGCGGCCTGTCGGTGAAGTCGGTGCGCGTGGTCGACGTGATTCCGGGCAAATCGGTGGTGGGTCTGGAGATTCCCAACGTCACCCGCGAGATGATCTACCTGTCCGAGCTGCTGCGCTCGAAGGAATACGACAAGTCCGCCAGTGTGCTGACCCTGGCGCTGGGCAAGGACATCGCCGGCCGGCCGACCGTGGCCGACCTTGCGCGCATGCCGCACCTGCTGGTGGCCGGTACCACCGGCTCGGGTAAGTCCGTGGCGGTGAACGCGATGGTGCTGAGCCTGCTGTACAAGGCCTCGCCGAAAGACCTGCGCATGCTGATGATCGACCCGAAGATGCTCGAACTGAGCGTCTACCAGGGCATTCCGCATCTGCTGGCCCCGGTGGTCACCGACATGAAGGAGGCCGCCAACGGCCTGCGCTGGTGCGTGGCGGAGATGGAACGCCGCTACAAGCTGATGAGCGCGGTAGGTGTGCGCAACCTGGCCGGCTTCAACAAGAAGGTGAAGGACGCCGAAGACGCTGGCCAGCCGCTGATGGACCCGCTGTTCAAGCCCAACCCGGAGCTGGGCGAAGCCCCGCGTCCGCTGGAGGCGCTGCCGTTCATCGTCATCTTCATCGACGAATTCGCCGACATGATGATGATCGTCGGCAAGAAGGTGGAAGAGCTGATTGCGCGTCTGGCGCAGAAGGCGCGTGCCGCCGGCATCCATCTCATCCTGGCCACCCAGCGCCCGTCGGTGGACGTGATCACCGGCCTGATCAAGGCCAATATTCCGACCCGCATCGGCTTCCAGGTGAGCTCGAAGATCGACTCGCGCACCATCCTCGATCAGTCCGGCGCGGAAACCCTGCTGGGCCACGGCGACATGCTGTACCTGCCGCCCGGTACCGCGCTGCCGGACCGCGTGCACGGCGCGTTCGTGTCCGACGAGGAAGTCCACCGGGTGGTGGAGCACCTCAAGGCCAGCGGTCCGGCTGATTACATCAGCGGTGTGCTCGACGAAGTGCAGGTGATGGGCGATGGCGTGGTGGTCGGCCCGGGTGGTCTGCCCGAGGCCAGCGCCGGTGCCGGCGACGAATCCGACCCGCTGTATGACGAGGCGCTGCGCATCGTCACCGAGACCCGTCGGGCCTCCATTTCCGGCGTGCAGCGCCGGCTGAAGATCGGCTACAACCGCGCCGCCCGGCTGATCGAGGCCATGGAAATGGCCGGCGTGGTCAGCCCGCCCGAGCACAACGGCGACCGCAGCGTGCTGGCCCCGCCACCGCCCAAATAAGCAGCCGGTTGCGCCCCATCGCAACCGACCTACCCGGTAGCGCCGGCCATTGGCCGGCCCTCGGCACCCAAGGAACCTCGATGACGCTGAAGCAATGGATGATGCTGGCTGCTTTCTTCCTGCCCGTGGGTGCGAATGCCCAGGTGCCAGCCCCATCCCCGGCCGCACCCACACAGCCCTCAAGTGCACCGGCCAGCGACGCCCAGGCCAGCAACAACTACAGCTTCGTCCGCTACCGTGCCGACTACGTGGTGCGTCCTGACGCCGGAAATGTGCAGACCGAGGAATACGAGATCCTGCTCAAGACCAAGGCGGCAGTGGAGCAGTTCAGCCAGGTCCGCCTGAGCTACAGCGAAAAAATGGAAACGCTGGAGGTGCTGTCGGCCTACACCATCACCGCCGACGGGCAACGCCGCGAGGTGCCGGCCGAACGCATCTACACCCAGGAGAGCTATTCCAGCGCGGCTGCGGCGATGTATGCCGACCGCAAGGTGCGGGTGGTGGTGTTTCCCAATCTGGCCCCGGGCACCCGGCTGGTGTACCAGACCCGTCGCACCCAGACCCAGCCGTACTTCCCGGGCTACTTCGGCCTGTGGGAAACCTTCAGTGTGTTCAACCAGTACGACGACGCCCGGGTGACCCTGACCGCGCCGGCCAGCCTGCCGATGCTCGTGGAGCAGCGGGGTGTGCAGGGCAGCACCCGGCCGAAGCGGCGCGGCGACCTGGCGCAATGGGAGTGGCGCTACCAGCGCAGCACGCCGATGCCGGTGCAGAACTGGACGGCGGCCGCCTGGGAATTCAGCCCCACCATCATGGCCAGCACCTATCGGGACTGGTCCGAGCTGGCGCGCGCCTACCAGGCCAAGGCCGGCGTGGCCTCGCAGGTGACCCCGGGCATCCAGGCGCTGGCCGACCAGATCACCCACGGCATCGACGACCGCCGCGCGCAGGCGGATGCGCTGTATCGCTGGGTGGCGCAGAACATCCGCTACGTGGCGGTGTACCTGGGTAATGGCGGTCTGGAGCCGAATCCGGCGCAGAGCATCCTCGATAACCACTACGGTGACTGCAAGGACCATGTGGTGATCCTGGAGGCGCTGCTGGCCGCCCGCGGCATCGACAGCACGCCGGTGCTGATCGGGGCTGGCGGTGGTCCTGCCTTGCCGGCAGTGCCGATGCTGGGGCGGTTCAACCACGCCATCACCTACGTGCCCGAGTTCGATCTGTATCTGGATTCAACCAGCACCTATGCCCGCTTCGGGCAGCTGCCCGAGGGCGATCTCGGCGTCCCGGTGCTGCACACCCGCACCGCCGCGCTGGCGCGCACGCCGGCCAATGACAGCGCGCGCAACGGGGCGGGCTTTGCGGTCAGTTTCCAGTTCGACCGCGAAGGGAATCTGCAGGGACGCACCGAACAGGACCTGCGCGAAGTCGGCGAAATCGGGCTGCGCGCCGCGTTCGCGCGCCTCAACGCACAGAACCGCAACCGGGTAGAGGAGTCGATCATGGCCTCGTCCGGATTTGACGGCAGCGGCCAGCTCACCCTGCTCGGCGACCCGCAGGACCTCGGCCAGCGCTTCAACTATCGCTACGACTTCCACGCCCGCGACTATGTCGACTTCGGTGTGGTCGGCGGCATGCCGCTGCCGGATGCGCCGGGCGGTGAGTCGTTCCGTGACATCTACAGCAACACCTCGGCCGAGCAGAACGCCACGCCCTTCTATTGCAACGACAATCTGCGTGAGGAGCGCTACCGGCTGGAATTTCCTGCCGGCGTGCCGATCGTGGCGATTCCGCGCGACCTCGACTTCCGCAATGCGGCTGGCGAGTACCAGCTGCACTGGAGCCGGGAAGGGCAGGTGATCGTGGCGCAGCATCGTCTGCATCAGCGTGCGGTGCGCGGCGCGCAGGCACTGTGCCAGCCCGCCGACTACCCTGCGTTCCGTGAGCTGTATCAGCAGGTACGCCGGGGTTTCCGCGGTCAGGTGTTGTATGGCGACCTGCGCACGGTGCAGGCCGATCTATAATGCCGGCTGTCTGGCGGCAGCCGCTGCACCGCCCATTCAGCTTTAGCCGGGCACACTTCGTCCATCCTTCAATTCCGCCTGGATACCCGCATGCAGACCTCTTTCCGCCGCCACCTTGTTGCCGCTGCCCTGGTCTGCGCCAGCGCCGTTTCGGCCAGCGCCTGGGCCGGTGGGCGCGATGAGCTCAACCGCTTCACCCAGGGCCTGAAGGGCCTGGATGGGCAGTTCAGCCAGCAGGTGTTCGACAAGAACGGCAAGGTCAAGGAAGCCACCAGCGGCCGGGTCGCACTGTCCACCCCGAGCCAGTTGCGCTGGGAGTACCAGAAGCCGCACGTGCAGGTGATCGTCGCCGATGGCAAGAAGGTCTGGGTGTATGAGCCGGACCTGGAGCAGGCGACCGTCCGCGAGCAGGGCGCAGAGGAAAAGAACAGTCCGCTGATTGCGCTGGTCACCCCGGCGCTGCTGGACAAGCAGTACGACGTCAGTGAGGAAGCCGCGCCGCGTGATGGCCTGCAGTGGCTGTCGCTGAGCCCGAAGCGTGAAACGGAGACCGCCTTCCAGTACGCCGCGCTGGGCTTCAACGCGCAGGGTCTGGCCCGGATGGAAGTGCTGGATGCGGTCGGCCAGCGCACCGTGATCAAGTTCAGCGGCTGGAAGCGCAATCCGGCCTTCAGCAAGGACACCTTCACCTTCACCCCGCCGAAGGGCACCGACGTCATCGGCAATTGATCGCGCCGTCATACAATAGGGCGTGGCCAGAAACCGAACGACATTCAATGGTCCCGATCTACTGACCGTGGATCGGGACCACCTGCACCCGCTCGCCGAGCGGATGCGCCCCCAGACCCTCGATGAAATGGTCGGGCAGAAGCGTCTGCTCGCACCGGGCAGTGCGCTGCGCCGCGCGGTGGAATCGGGGCACGTGCACTCGATGATCCTGTGGGGGCCGCCCGGCTGCGGCAAAACCACCCTGTCACTGCTGCTGGCGCATTACGCCGACGCCGAGTTCCGCGCGATTTCGGCCGTGCTGTCCGGCCTGCCGGAGGTAAGGCAGGTGCTGGCAGAGGCAGCGCAGCGCTTTGCCGAAGGCCGTCGCACGGTCCTGTTCGTTGACGAGGTGCACCGTTTCAACAAAGCCCAGCAGGATGCGTTCCTGCCGCATATTGAGCGCGGCACCATCGTGTTCGTCGGGGCCACCACTGAAAATCCCTCGTTCGAACTGAATTCGGCACTGCTGTCACGCTGCCGCGTGCACGTGCTGGAGGCGGTGTCGCCGGCCGATGTGGTCGAGGCGCTGCAGCGGGCGCTGCAGGACCCAGAGCGGGGCCTGGGTGCGGAACCGGTGCAGGTGAGTGCGGAGGCGTTGCTGGAAATCGCCACCGCCGCCGACGGCGACGTCCGCCGGGCGCTGACCCTGTTGGAAATCGCAGCGGAGCTGGCAGGCGGCGACAACGGCGTGATCACCCCGGAGATGCTGCAGCAGGTGCTGGCCGACCGCACCCGCCGCTTCGACAAGGGCGGCGAACAGTTCTACGACCAGATCTCGGCGCTGCACAAATCGGTGCGCAGCTCCAATCCCGATGCGGCGCTGTACTGGCTGACCCGGATGCTGGATGGCGGCTGTGATCCTGCCTACCTGGCGCGCCGGTTGACCCGCATGGCGATCGAGGACATCGGCCTGGCCGACCCGCGCGCGCAGAGCATGGCGCTGGAAGCGTGGGACATCTACGAACGGCTGGGCAGCCCGGAAGGTGAACTGGCGTTCGCGCAGCTCGTGCTGTATCTGGCCAGCACGGCCAAGTCCAATGCCGGCTACGCCGCCTTCAATCTGGCCAAGGCCGAGGTGCGCGAAACCGGCACCCAGGAAGTGCCGTTGCACCTGCGCAACGCGCCGACCAAGCTGATGAAAGAGCTGGGCTATGGCAAAACCTACCAGTACGACCACGATGCCGAGGGCGGCATTGCGCTGGACCAGACCGGTTTCCCGGATGCCATGGGCGAGCGCGTGTACTACGAGCCGGTCCCGCGTGGACTGGAGATCAAGCTGAAAGAGAAGCTGGACCGCCTGCGTGCAGAACGTGCGCAGGCCCGTGCCGCCAAGGGGCAGGCATGAGCCTGCTGCCGGGTGCGTGGTGGCAGCAGCTCGGGCTGGTCATGCTGGGCGGCGCGCTGGGCGCGTCGCTGCGTTTCATCATCGGCGACGCCATCCTGCGCCAGTTCGGCACCGGTTTCCCGTGGGGCACGCTTACGGTCAACCTGATCGGGGCCTTCGCGGTCGGTTACGTGATGGTCTGGCTGCAGACCAAGGGGGCCGCGGCTCCGTACTGGCGGGCCTTCATCATCGTCGGCATCATCGGCGGGCTGACCACGTTTTCGTCGATGATGCTCGAGGCGGTGTTGCTGGTGCGCAACGGGCACGGCTGGGTGATGCCGGTGTATCTGGCGGTCAGCCTGCTGGCGGGCTTCGCGCTGGTCTGGGTAGGGGCCCGGGTGGCCGAATCCAGTGCCTGACGTGGTATCTTTCGCGCCCCCGTTTTTCCTCCCGATCCGTCATGCGTGATGAAGATGACCCCGGCACCCTGGAGCTGATGCTGCCGCGCAAGCGCGGTCGGCCGCCCACGTTCGGATACGCAATGACCGATGCCCAGCGGGCAGCCCGGTACCGGGCGCGCCGGGCCGGGCAGGCCGGGCACGCTGACGTGCGCACCTGCAGCGACATGGTGCTGCTGGACAAGATCCGCGCTTCGATCACGTCCAAGGATCCGGAACTGACCGGGTTTCTGGTCCATGTGCTGTGGCAGCGCTACCCGTTGCAGCTGAAGTAGGGCAGCTGCGCGTCAACAGCGCCAGCGCCGGGCGCAGGTAGCCCAGCAGGCGCTCCACCTCCAGCCAGTCGGCGGGTTCCTCAAGGTCCAGTTCGTGCAGGTCGGAGGCGATGCCCGCCAGCGACGGCTGCCCCAGCATGCGCAGCACCCCGGCCAGGCGATGGGCGTGGTGGCGCAGAGGCTTGCCATCGTGGGCGCGCAGCGCGTCATTGATGGCCTGCTGCTCTTCCAGTACGGCCTGGAGATAGTGCAGCCACATCGGATCGTCGCTGGCGGTCGGCGACGCATCCGCAACGCCTGTGGGAGAGCTGCCCAGCCCCAGCAGTGACAGCAGCTGACGCGTATCCAGCGGTTTGTACAGCACCGCATCCATGCCGCAGTCGCGACAGCGTTGCACATGTGCCGGTGCGTCATTGGCGGACAGCGCGATCAGCATGGCGGGCAGACGTTGTTGCTCCAGTTCCTGCCGGCGCAGCAGCCGGGCCAGGTCGTAGCCGTTGATATCGCCCAGAACACAGTCCAGCAGCACCACCCCGCAGGGCTCGCTGGCCTGGACCTGCAGCGCGGCCGCAGCGTCGGCGGCGGTGCTGACGGATGCGCCGAGCGCCGCCAGCTGCCGGCTGACCACGGTGCGGTTCATCGCATGGTCTTCGACCAGCAGCAGCGAGCGCCCGGCCAGGGGCTGGCCGACCGGCCCACTGTCGGGGGCTTCAATGACCACCGGCAGCAGGACCTCGAAACTGCTGCCCTGGCCGGGCACGCTGCACAGGCTCACCTGGCCGCCGAGCGCCTTGACCAGATCGTTGCAGATTGCCAGCCCCAGGCCCGAGCCGCCGGTCGGATGGGTGTGCGCGTCGTGCACCTGGGCGAACGGCTTGAACACAGCGTGCTGCTGGTCGAGCGCGATGCCGATGCCGGTGTCGTGGACGCCCAGCAGCAAGGTGGCGCGCTCGGGTTCCAGCCTCAGTTCCAGCAGGATCTCAATGCCGCCGCGATCGGTGAACTTGAGCGCGTTGCCAAGCAGGTTGTTCAACACCTGGCGCAGCGCGTCGGCGTCCACCCACATGCGAGGCAGCGGGTCGGTCAGTTGCCGCACGGTGAGGGTCAGCCCTTTGTCCTCGGCGCCGGGGCGGTGGGTCGCCGCGCACTCCAGCGCCAGTTGCCGCATGTCCTGCCAGGCGGGGCGTGGCTGGTACTCGCCGGCGGCAAGGCGCGAGTAGTCCAGAGCATGCCCGAGCAGCTGGCGCAGCCCGCTTCCGGCGACCCGGGCGGCATCGGCCAGCTGCTGTTGGCCCTTGTCCAGGCCGGACTGCTGCAGCAGGTCCACCGAGGCCACCAATGTCTGCGCCGCGTTGCGCACCTCATGGCTCATCGTGGCGATGAACCGGGCCTGCTGGCGCTCGCTGCGCTGCGCGGCCAGCTGTGTGCGGCGCAGCCAGAAGCCGGCAGCCAGCAGCGACAGCACGGTCAGGCCCATGGTCACCAGTTCCCAGCGGAAGTGCTGCGACAGCACGGCAATCGAAGGTCCACTGAAATAGGTGGCGCGGGTCCAGCGCTGCATCAACAGCGCATGTTCCTGCGGGCTGATCGATCGCATCGCCTGGTGAATCTGGTCCAGCAGTGCGTGGTCCTGCTGCCGCACCACCCAGGTGCAGGCTGCCCGGCAGATTGCCGGGCGCGCCGTGCAGCAGCAGGCTGTCGCCGTGATCGCGGCGCACCAGCGGCCGCATGGCCACGTCCAGCTCCAGCGCCACGTCGGCAACACCGGTTTCCACCGCCGCCAACGCCTCGCGCAGCGTGGGCACGGACATCGTCTGCAGGTTCGGGTGATGGCTGGCCAGCCACTCGGCGTAGCGGCTTCCGCCGATTACCGCAATGCGGCGCAGATGCGTCAGCTCAGGTGGGTTGGGGTGGGTGTGACGGCTGGCCAGCAAGGCCTGGCCACGGTAGTACGCGGGCGAGGCGACGAGCGTGTTGCAGGGTGCGCCCTCCAGTCCACCCAGCAGCAGCATCAGGTCGGCCTGACCGTCACACAGTGCCTGCAGTGCGGCGCGCGCGGACTCCACCCGCTGCTCACGGAAGCTGAGTCCGGTTTCCTGGCTCACCAGCTGGGCATAGCTGCTGACCAGGTTGGCGTCGCGCGCCGCCCGGGTTTCCGGAGTGAGCAGACGATGCTGTGACGGGTCGGCCGCCACGCGGATCAGGCGGTTGCCGTCGGACGCATGGGCGGTGAGCGCCAGCAACCAGACCGTCAGCAGCGCTGCGCCGCAGCAACGCGCCGTGCTCACAACACCGCCAGTTGATGGCGCAGCGTGAACAGGTCGCGGTCGGTGCGCAGCCCCAGCTTGCGGAAGGCGGCGTGCTTCTGTGTGCTGATGGTCTTGATGCTGCGGTTGCGGACCGCGGCGATTTCGGTGACGGTCATGCCGCTCAGGCACAGCTGCAGCACTTCCCGTTCGCTGGGGGTCAGCCGATGTTCGGCGTGCTCATCGCGATAGCCCTCGGGCAGGTGGATGTGGCCGGCGGCCACGCGGCCGACGGCGCGCGCCAGTTCCTCCAGCGACTGGCTTTTCGACACCACGCCCGCGGCACCGGCGGCGATGGTGTTGGAGATCATCACATGGTGGACGTTGGCCGAGAACATCAGCAGACGCACCCGCGGGAATCGCCGGCGCAGCATGCGCAGCAGCTCCATGCCCTGCAGGTCGCCTTCGGCGAGCGCATAGTCGATGACCGCCACGTCGACGTGGCAGCGGGCCAGCGTGGCAATCAGCGCGCTGCTGCGTGCATGGTTGCCCACCACTTCAAGCCGGTTGTGGTTGGACAGATGGACGCAACTGCCATGACGGACCACGTCGTGGTCATCGAGCAGGGCAATCTTGAGAACGGACGGAAGGCATTTTCCGCACACGGGACCTGGATGGCGCTTGGACAAGGGAGGCACGCAATCGTGGGATTTGCGCCATTCTTACTGCTTGAACGCGTCACAAGGTTCTTCTGACGTCAGATTAGGATGATTCCTATAAGCGGGGCGGGGGCGAGCGGCGCTTCGGCGTCGTCTGCCAGAACGTCGTTTTTTCAACCAACCGCGCCGGGAGCGTGAACGCGCAACGCGCTCAGCGCTGACCGCGATCCAGCAGTCGCGCGAACTGCGTGGCGAGGTCCACGATGATCGGCTCGGCGGCTGGTCGGTGCAGCAGCGCCACCTCGAAGCCGTCCATCGGGGAGAACCCCTGGCGTGCGCCGAGCACGCGATGGTCGCGGGTGACGGCGCGGGCCGGCAGCAGACTGATGCCCATGCCATCGGCCACCGCCCCCTGGATGCCGCTGAGGCTGGAGCTGGTGAAACTGATCCGCCAGCGCTTTCCCTGGCTCTCCATTGCCGCAATCAGCTCATCACGGTACAAGCCACGCGGTGGGAAGGTGACCAGCGGCACCGGGTCCTCCTGCAGGCACGGCGTACGGGCACTGTCCACCCAGCGCATCGGCTCGGGCCAGCAGGCCATTGCGGGCCGGCTGGCGCGTCGCTGCTTGACCACGGCAAGGTCCAGCTCGCCGTGGTCGAAGGCCTGTGCCAGGTCGCGACTCAAGCCGCTGGTCACTTCCAGTTTCACGTGCGGGTGGCGGCGGTTGAAGCGGCCAAGCAGGGTGCTGGTGCGGCGACTGACGAAATCCTCCGGCACGCCCAGGCGCACGGTGACCGCCACGGTGGCACCGGCCAGTACCTCGCGCATCTGGTCGTTGAGCGCCAGCATCTGGCGGGCGATGCCGAGCAGCGCATGGCCGGCATCGGTGGGATGAACATCACGATTGGCGCGCACCAGCAACGGACGCCCGGCAATGTCTTCAAGACGCCGGATCTGCTGGCTGACCGTGCTCTGGGTGGAGTGCAGCCGCGCTGCCGCTGCGGTGAAACTGCCGCAGTCGGCGACCATGACCATGGCGCGCAACAGGTCCAGATCGAACAGCGTGCGTGGGGAATTAGCGCGGGCAGTCATGTCCGCCCAGCATACGCCACCCCGCGCAGCAGGCGCGCACTGGTGTCGCGTAGATGCTGCTGCAGCTCGGGTGGTCCCAGCACTTCGAACTCCACCTCCAGCATGATCAGCCAGATCTCCAGCAATCCTGGGGAGTATTCAGCGCAGCGCAGCAGGCAGCTGTCCGCGTCGCGCGGTTCCAGTGCGCCCAGGCTGGGCGGCACACGCTGTCGCATCGCGGCCAGCGGCGCATGCAGCACCACCTGCGCTTCTACGGCGTGGCTGGGTAGCGCGAGGATCTGCTTGACGTAGCGGCCCAGGTCGCCATCACCCGGCGACGGACGCGGCCGGAAGTGCACGCCAACCTGCGGTGCTGCGGTAATGCGGTCGATGCGGAAGGTGCGCCAGTCCTGTCGTGCGGTGTCCCAGGCGACCAGGTACCAGCGGCGTTCGGCTTGGACCACGCCTTGCGGCTCGACCTGGCGATGACTGCCGACGCCGTTGCGGTCGGCGTAGTCAAAGTGCAGTTGCAACTGATCGCGGCAGGCGGCCGCCAGGGTTCCCAGCAGACCGGCATCGACCACCGGACCGCCGGGGTGGGTCGGCACGATTGCGGTGCGCAATGCATCCAGGCGGCGGCGCAGGCGCAATGGCATCACCTGCTCCAGCTTGACCAGGGTGGTGATCGCGGTCTGTTCGATGCCGCTGATGGTCCCGGTCACAGCGGTGCGCAGGGCCAGCGCCGCAGCCAACGCCTCCTCGTCGTCCAGCAGCAACGGCGGCAGGGCCCTGCCTGCACGGAATGCGTAGCCGCCGGCAACGCCGCTGCTTGCCTGGATCGGGTAGCCGAGCTCGCGCAGGCGATCAATGTCACGGCGCAGTGTGCGCGCATGCACGCCCATCTCGGTGGCCAGTGCAGGGCCGGACCAGTGCGGCCGCGACTGCAGCAGCGACAACAGGCGAAGCAGGCGGGACGAGGTGGTCAGCATGAGCGCAGGATCGCCACAATCGAGGACAGGAACTGTCCGCAATGGTCGCTAGCCTGTGTCCATGGTGCAAGCCCCGGTGGCGGCACCGCGACGTCCCTCAACACAAAGGAATGCACATGTCTTTGGTCTTCTATTGGCACCCGATGTCCAGCGCCACGCCGATTGCCTGCGCGCTGGCAGAACTGGCGGTTCCCCACGACCGCGTCCGCATCGACATCCGCAATGGTGAGCAGCGCACGCCGGAATACCTGGCCATCAACCCGAATGGCAAAGTGCCCTGCCTGGTGGTGGATGGCACACCCATCTTCGAAGCGCTTGCCATCCACCTGTGGCTGGGCGCGCGCTTCGGTGTCGCCCAGGGCCTGTGGCCGGCGGAGGGCACGCCCGAGCGCCTGCAGGCGATGTCCTGGTGCGCCTGGTCGTACGTGACCTACGGACCGGCCATCAATCGACTGCGGCTGGCCAGCAGCGGGGGCGAGCTTGAGAACGCGGCGCATGCCGAGGCCGCGCGTGCATTGCTGCAGGAGCTGCTGGACATCCTGGAGGCACGGCTGCGTGCGCAGGACTGGATGGTGGGCCCGGCGTACTCCCTGGTCGACCTGGTCGTGGCGCAGGTGGTGGGCTATGGGATGCATGTGGGCGCGAGGGTGGACGGGCACCCCGCCGTTGCGCGCTGGCTGGGCGAGGTCATGGCGCGTCCGGCGATGCAGGCCGACGCCTGACTGGTATTTATTACATTAATGCGGGTCATGGCGAAATTTAACTGGTGAATATCGGCCCCTGCGCCGTATGGTGCAGGGGTCTTCCCATTGCGACCTGCCATGAAGCGTTCCGTAGTGCTGCTGTCCCTGTTGCTGGCGATGTCGCCGGCCGTCTCCGCCGCCGAGCGGGCCGACCTGATCATCCGCCATGCCACCGTGGTCGACGTGGAGCAGGCGACCACGCATGCTGACCAGGCGGTGGTGGTGCGCGGTGATGCCATCGTGGCGGTGGGTGCAGATGCCGCCATTGCAAAGGCATGGAAGGCCGAACGCAGGATCGACGGCAGCGGCCGCTATCTCATTCCCGGCCTGTGGGACATGCATGTGCATTTCGGCGGTGGCCCCGAGCTGGTAGAGGAGAACAAGGCGCTGCTGCCCTTGTACATCGCCCACGGCATCACCACCATCCGCGACTGCTCCGGCGACCTGCCAGGACAGGTGCTGCAATGGCGCGACGAGATCGCGCACGGCACGCTGGAAGGCCCGCGCCTGTTCACCTCCGGAGCCAAAATCGAGGGCATCAAGCCGGTCTGGAAGGGCACCATCGAGGTCGGCAGCCGCGAAGACCTGGACGCCGCCTTCAAGCGCCTGCGCGAAGACCGGGTGGACTTCGTCAAGATCACCGACAGCACACTGACCCCGGATCTGTTCCTGCAGGCGGTGAGCGGTGCGCGTGCCAACGGACTGCGTGCGTCGGGTCATATTCCGATGGCCTTGACCGTGCAGCAGGCCGTTGATGCCGGCATCAGTTCGATTGAACACCTGGATTACGCCTACAAAGCCGGGGTCAAGGATGAAGCCGCCATTGCCGCCGATTTCGCTGCCGGGCGGATCAACCGCGCTGAAGCGAACCAGCGTCTGGATGCGGGCTTCGACCGCGACACCGCACTGACGGCGTATCGCGGCTTTGCCGCCAAGGGTGTGTACGTGACGCCCACGCTCAATGGTGGGCGCATTCTGGACTTCCTTGACCAGGACGATCACGCCAACGATCCGTACCTGCAGTACATCGGGCCCAAGCTGCAGGGCACCTACGCGTGGCGTGTCGAACGTGCCGCCAAGGCTACGCTGGCACAGATTGAAGCCCGCCATCAGCAGTATCACCAGGTGGCGGCGGTGCTGCCGCTGCTGCAGCAGGCCGGTGTCACCATCATGGCCGGTACTGATGCCGGCTTCCTCAACTCGTTCAACTATCCCGGCATCGGGCTGCACGACGAACTGAGCCTGTTCGTCAAGGAAGGGTTGACCCCGGCGCAGGCGCTGTCAGCGGCCACCCGTGCCGGCCCCGCCTGGTTTGGTCAGCTCGACCGCTATGGCAGCGTGAGCCAGGGGCGTGCAGCGGACCTGGTGCTGCTGGATGCCAATCCGTTGCAGGACATCCAGGCAACTCGTCGCATCAACACCGTGGTGATGCGCGGGCAGGTGTATGACCGACAGGCACTGGATGCCTTGCTGGAACGCACGCGTGCCCAGGTGGCGGCATGGCGCACAGCCGCGACACCCTGATCCAACCATAGGTGCACCACCACAACGCCCCGTCTGACGGGGCGTTGTGCGTTTCGGATATGCATTCTGCAAGGATTCCTACGCCGCCTTGAAACAAGTTGCATGGGGTGAGGCGGGCAGGCGCGCCTACTCTGCGCGTCCTGTTTGGTGTGCGGCGACGACAGCCGTGCACAGAGCGCTTCGCCGTGGGATCTGTTGTGATGAAACGACTGCTGTGGCCGTTGCTGTTGTCTTTCGCGTTGCCTGTCATCGGCAACGCGGCTGCCCCGAGTATCCAGGTGGGGGCGATGTATGAGTACCTGGAGTCCGACCAGGCCAGCCTGCTCAAACGCGTGCACAACCGTGGAACCGCCACGGCCTTCGTCCGGGTCGTGATCAGCGAGGTGGTCTATGACGATGACCAGCGTGCACACGAGCACGCGGTGGATGCCAACGCAGCGGGTGGGGACGGGCTGATCGCCAGCCCTGCACGGCTGATCATTCCAGCGCAGGGGCAGCAGGCCGCACGTCTGGTGTTCCTGGGTGATCGCAGCCGCGAACGTTATTACCGCGTGCGGTTTGTCCCGGTGCTGCCGAAGGCGGCGGATGAGTTCGCGCTGACCACCGAGGAAGCACGGGAGTACGACGCGCAGCTGTCCGCCGGGGTCAACGTGCTGGCCGGTTACGGTGTGTTTGTGATCGTCCATCCGGACAGCGCGCACTACGAAGTCCGCACCGAGCATGGACCCGACCATGTGCTGCTGCACAACGTTGGCAACAGCACCGCCGTGCTGGATGACCTGCGTACCTGCGTTGGCAGCGGTCGTGCGGAAACCTGCAGTCCGGCCCAGCGCATCCACCTGCTGCCGCAGCGGCAACAGCGTCTCGATCATGACCAGGGCCAGCGCCATCGACTGCGGCTGGTGGAAGGCGAGCGCCGCCGACCGCTGCAGCTGCCCTGACATTTTCCGTTGTTCAAGCCCGGCCGCGCGGGTTCCGTGACGCGGCATCCGTTACAACCTTCTGTGGAGATGACGTTATGCGTTTGATGATGATCCCGCGTGCCCTGACGGGTGCATTGCTGCTGGCCCCGCTGGGTGCGATGGCGGCGGTTGAGCAGTATCCCCTGCAGGTGACCGTGGAGGCGGTGGTGCCTTCGCCCACCGGCCTGCAGATCTCGCCGGTGGGCGACTGGGCCGGCCGCGTGCAGAGCATGCGCTGGAACCTGGCCACCGAGCGGCTGGACCCGATCCGTCAGCAGCTGGACATGAAAAGCGGGCTGGGCGCGATTGTGGCCTACCTCAGCAGTGAGGCGCTGTTGACCAGTGCCGGCAACCAGATTGGCCTGACCGTCACCGTGGCAGGCCAGGAACTCGGCGTCGGCGCGGCGGCCGCCGCCGAGGTAGCCAGTGCCACGGAAGCGGCGGCCAGCAAGCGCGCGGCGGTGGAGATCCTGGCGGCGGCTCCCGCCGTGGGCGGCTATGCGCAGGGTAACTACCAGGGCAACGTTTTCATGATGTTCGAAAGCGGCACGCCCTGATTCTTACCACGCTGTGCCGGTGCCGTGCGGCACCCAGCCGGTTCCGCACGGCACCCGTCCGCGTGTGCCGCTTCTGATTCACTCCGCTGGAATTCTCATGTCGCGCCTGCTTCCGTTGTCGACGGCGATGCTGCTGTCCTGTCTGCCTGCGTCCGCCAGGGCGGCTCCCGTGGTGCTGGACAGCCTGCATCTGCTGGAGCAGGCCGGCAAGTTGCCGGATGATTTCCAGCATCACTTCTTCGACGCCCCGCTGATCCTTCGCGTTGAAATCGATGGCCGCTACCTCGGCGACGCGCGGGCCGTGCTGTCGCGCGACAACGCTGTTTCGCTGCTGGAGTTCGTGGAGCACGCAGGCAGCCGTTTACCAGAGGCGGAACGCGCACGCTGGCAGGCCGCACTGACGATGCCGCATCGACTGGGTCCGTGTACGCGTGACTGTCCCGAAGGCTTGGCCCGGCTGCACTACAGTCTGGAAAGCTCGCTGCTGTCGATTGCCAGTTCCGCCGCCGACGCGGTGGACGTCACCGCGCCCCGACATCACGCATTGCCGCAAGGGGGAAGCCGGGGGCTGATCCTGCACCACCAGCTCAATGCCTACGCCAGCGAAGGTGCGAGCCATGCGGGCCGCTATGCGTTGGACGCCCAGGCCAGCATCGGCAACTGGAGCGTGGACGGACATTACCAGGTGGATCGGGGGAGCGATGTCGGCAGTGGGCTCCGGCACGTGGTGCAGAGCCTGTACGCGCAGCGGGAATTCAACGACCACTTTCTCCTGGCAGGCTACTTCATGCCGAATTTCCAGGGCGTCACCCGACAGCCGCGCTCCGCCAGCAGCCGGGTGTTCACCACCGCCGGCCTCATGGCCGGTTCGTCCGATAGCCTGCGCGTGGACGGGCAGGCGTCGAGCCTTTACCCGGTATACGTCACCGCCAACCGCGAAGGCCGGGTGGAGGTCTACCGCGACGGCGCGCTGATCCAGAGCCAGCCGGTGCGCCCAGGACTGCAGCGACTGGACACGCAGCGTCTTCCCGGCGGCATCTACGAGGTGGAACTGCGGGTCATCGAGGATGGGCGCGAAACCAGCCGTGAAACCGCGGTGATCCACAAACCGACGCATTGGCGGGACCCCAGCCGACGCTGGCGTTACAGCGCCTTTGCCGGCGTGCAGCGCAGCCTGCTGGACAGCGTGGAGGACCCGCAGGCCGGTGAGCTGGGTGCGGGCGGGGTGATCAACTACCTGGCCCACGCCCGTGCCGTGCTGGGTGTGGCCGTGCAGCAGATCGGGAATGCGCGGGCCGCGGCCGGTTCGCTGGACTGGCAGCTCAACGACCGCGCCAGCCTGTACACCAATGCGTACACGTCCAGCGCCGATGGCCACGGTGTCGATCTGCAGGGGTTGATCCGCTATCGGACTGGCAGCGTGATGGTCTCGCACAACCGAAGCTGGCAGGAACGGCGGCCGCTGGACGCTCCCTGGTACGCAGCAGACGATGGGGTCGACCTCCGCGCAGGGTGGCTGCAGACCAGCGCGATCGGACTCAACCACCGCGTGGGCGACAGCGGTCATCTTGCCGCGCGTGTCTCGCACCAGCGCGGAGTCAGTCGTGGTGTCGGCGTGGACCTCTCTTTCAGCCGGCGGCAGCGGCTGTGGGGCAGTGATGCCAGCTGGCGCGTTTCGCTGTTCGACCGGCCGGGCAGCGCCAGCACAGACCTGCGGCGCAATCGTGGCGTCGACCTCAGCATGAACATCGCTCTCGGACGCGACCAGCGCCGCGTCAGCGGCAGCCTGGGTTCGCGCGCAGGTCGGCAGGGCGGACGTGACCTGTACGCGAGTCTGGGCGTGCAGCAGGAATTCGAACAGGGCCTGCTGCAAGGGGCAGGCGTGCAGGTGACCGCAGACCGGGACGGCGTCGGGGCCAGCGGCAACGCACAGTTCGAGCATCCGGCGCTGCGCGGTGACGCCTATCTGCAGCGGTCATCGCTGCACGGCGAGCGCAGTGGCGGCGTGAACCTGGAAAGCACGCTGGCCGTCGGCGGCGGGCGGCTGGCGATGACCGGGGCCGGTCACCTCGGCGGTACGCGTACCGGGATGATCGTGGACGTACGCTCGGATGTTCCCGGCGTCGCACTGCGTGCGCATGATCGCAACGGCGGCAGCTACGTGCTGCGCCCGGGCCGCAACCTGCTGCCGGTGCCCGCGTACCGGGCCGGCGCGCTGCAGATCGACTTCGAGGGACGCCGTGCGCCAGCCGCCAGCATCCAGCCGTCGGTGCTGCCTTATCACCTGAACCGTGGCGGCGTCCTCCATGGCGAAGTCGAGGTGCTGCAGACGGTGACCGTGCTGGGGCAGGTGCGCGATGCGCGGGGACGACCGTTGACCGGTGCCCGCGTGGTCAACCACGCCGGGCGCAGTGTCGCCGAAGCCGACGGTTTCTTCGCGCTGGAAGTGAGTCGCCGCGCGCCGACCCTTGAGGTGCAGCACCCGGAGGTGAGCCAGTGCCAGTTCGCGCTGGACGGCAAGGTCACGCGGTCGCAGGGGGATGTGTGGATGGCCGGCGTGCTGAAGTGTCCGCCGACCGGCATTGCACAGCGTCAGGCCGCGCCGGCGGGAGAAGCACCATGACGTTCAGAACGTTGAGCGTGGCGCTTCTGGGACTCGTTCTGGCAGGCACCGCTGGCGCGGCGGATGTGCACATCACGGCCGAGTTCAAGCCCGATCTGAATGACCCCAGCGTGCGCACCTTCACCAACACCACGCCGTGGACCGGCGTGTGTGCGCAGGGACACATGGAACGCTGCCGGCAGAACAACTGGTGGAGCATCGACACCACGCTTCGCGGCAGCAAGGACGCCGTGCGCGTGACCGACTGGGGGCCGGATGGGTTCTACATCCGCATGCCGCCACCGCGGACGGTGCAGGTCACCTCGGAAGACGGGGCGAGCACGTTCGACCTCGACCTGCGCATCATCGGTGCGGCGATGCGCTACACCGACGAGGAGGGCGATGGCGCGGAGAACATCGCGTCCAGCGGCGGCGCGCGCGGCTGCGACTTCGGCATCATCGGGCACGGTCCCTACACCCTGATGCGCATGCTGCTACGCCGCGATGGCGGACAGGGAACCGCAACCTGCTCGCTGCACTGGGTGAACACCAACAACTACGCCATTCCCATGCTGGATTTCGTGTATGCACTGCACACGCCGGCACCGCTGGACATGCGCAGTGGCATTTACACCGGCTCCACCGTTTACAGCTTCGGGGGTACGGGGGAGGGCACCGACTTTGATCTTGGTAACGGGATAGCCCTGACAGATCGCCTGGTGCATGTGCATTTCCGGCTGGATGTGCAGCATGCGTTCCGGCTGGACATTCCGCCCGGAAGCGAGCGGGCGCTGCTGGTGCCGAAAGGCGGCTGGCGAGGATGGACCGAGCAGGGCATCGTGCCGGCGGCGCTGGAGCGGGAGCTTGCCTTCGGCGTCAGCAGCAGTGGCCGCTTCAGCGTCTCGCTGCAGTGCCAGTATCCGCAGCCGGATGGGCGCTGTGGTATCCGCAATACCACGGTCGATGCCGAAGATGCACCTTTGGATGTCACTGTGACCCTGCCGGGTTTCCGCGATGTTGCCAGTGGTGCGGCTGCGGTGGCGGTGGGGCTGAACAGCCTCGGCGCGCCTCCGGTGTTCGGGGCGGACACCGTGGTGATCGGGCGACCGGCACGCCTGCATCTGGCGGTGCAGGGGGCACCCGTGCAGGCGATGCTGGCGAACCCGGGCACGCGCTATCGGGGCGATGTGACCGTGGTGTTTGACGCCGATCCGTGAACTGCAGCCGGGCAAGCCCGGCTCTACAAGTGATACCCATTCGCATTTGAGATACACTGGGTCGATTGTGATCCCCGGTCTTGCATTTGTGTCCAGCCGCTTACCTTCCCCCTTCGCCGTCTTGGCCATGCTGTGCATGCTTGCCATGAGCAGTGTCCACGCCCAGCAGCGCAATCCGCTGCAGAAGATCGGCCAGACGGTGCTGGATGAGCCGGCGCAGTCCTACCGGTTCGAACGTTTCGTGATCGACAGCGCCGACCATTCGCGCCGCTGGCGGGTGAATGTGGGCGTTCCGGTGGCACCGGGCAAGGTGCCGGCCCCGGCGCTGTACATGCTGGACGGCAATGCCGCCGCGATGGTCCTGGACCAGGCGATGCTCGGCGAGCTGGCGGCCAAAGCGGCCCCGGTGCTGGTGTTCATCGGCTACGACAACGACCTGCGGGTGGACTCCGCGGCCCGCACCCAGGACTACACCGCGTGGATCGACGTCGCCGACGATGAAAGCGGCAAGACCGTGTCCAGCGGCGGCGGTGCGTTCCAGTTCCTGGACATGATCGAGCGTCAGATCAAGCCCGAGGTGGAAAAACGCGCCCGTATCGACCCGCAGCAGCAGTCTTTATGGGGGCATTCGCTGGGCGGCCTGTTCGTGCTCAGCACCCTGTACACCCGCCCGGCGGCGTTCCAGCACTACATCGCAGCCAGTCCGTCGCTGTGGTGGAGCCAGGGCGCACCGCAAAGGGACATGGAAAAGCAGTTCATCGACAACCGTCGCGGCCAGCCGGCACAGCTGACGGTGATGCTGGGTGGCGACGAACGCAGTGGCAACCGCGGCGTGCGCGACATGACCAACCCCCGCGTGGTGGCACACCTGCGCCGCATCGGCGGCGCCACCCCGGATGCCGCCTGGCAGCTGAGCCAGCGCCTGGGTGAACTTCCCGGCCTGCAGGTTGGCTACCGTGAGTTTCCCGGCCTGGGCCACGGACCGATGCTGCCGGCCTCGCTGAAGGCCACCCTGAGCCAGCTGTATGGCATTGCCGACCGCAGTGCCTCACCGACGGCTGCCGACCGCGCCGCAGATTGATCCCTTTCCCTTACCCAGGTAGTGCGTGGCACCGAGCCACCGCCGCGCGACAGCGGCCATGCCGAGGCAACCCATGTGACACCGCGCGGCAACGCGCGTCCCCAACAGAAGGAGTCTGACATGTCCCGTTTCACCGCACTGACCCGTACCGCGCTTGCGGTTGCCCTTGCCGTCGCCAGCAGCAGCGCGCTTGCCGAACCGGTGTTCGATACCCCGGCCAACGGCTTCCGCGGCCAGGTGAGCGCCCGCAATGAAAACGTGGTGCCGGGCAGCGACGCCCAGGTCACCGGCCGCCAGTTCGTGCCCGGCCAGCAGATCACCCTGCTGCGTGGTGACACCGTGCTCAACGCCACCCCGGTGGTGGTCGACGCGCAGGGCAACTTCAAGGCCACGGTGACCGTACCGGCCGATGCCGTGCCGGGCCAGCATCCGGTGGTGGTGCGCGCCAGCCAGCCGGCCGCCGCTGCGGTGGCGACCCTGCGGGTGTCGCCGAACCTGCCGCTGAGCGGCGAGAAGGCGTTCAACCTCGCCTCCGGCAAGCTGGTGCAGGGTCTGTACCAGAGCGCCTACAGCCCGGCCGCCAATGCGCTGTACGTCACCTCGGCGGTGGGCCGCCCCCCGGTCACCCAGTCGCAGCTGCTGAAGGTGGACCCGAAGTCGTTGAAGGTGGTCAAGGCGATCACCCCGGCGCAGGTGCCGGATGCCAAGGGCGGCAGTGTCTACGCGGTGTACGGCGTGGGCGTGGATGATGCCAATGGCAACGTGTGGGTCAGCAACACCCGCCAGGACACGGTGGCGGTGTACCGCCAGTCCGATCTGGGCCTGGTGCATCAGTTCCCGGTCGGCACCGTGCCGCATGCCCGCGACGTGGTGATCGACAGCCAGCGCGGCAAGGTGTTCGCTTCTGCCACCGGTGAAGACCACCTGTCGGTGTTCGATGCAAAGACGCTGAAGGCCCTGGAGCCGATCACCGTGGAATCGGGCGTGGACGACGGCAAGTTCGTGCCGATGAGCCTGACCCTGGATGCGGCTGGCGGCAAGCTTTACACCGTCAGCATGGGTACCCCGGAAGCGGCGGTGATCGACGTGGCCAGCGGCAAGGTCGACAAGGTGATCGACCTCGGCAACGCGGTCAGCGCCTCGGGCGTGGCCGTGGATGCGAAGAACAACCGCCTGTTCGTCGCCTCGCAGGGCAGTGACAACCTGCTCATCGTGGATATCGCCAGCGGCAAGGTGCTGCACGATGTGGCGGTGGGTGCCGGTGCGCTGAACGTGGCGTTCGAACCGGTGTCCGGCTTGGCCTACGTGACCAACCGCGGTGCGGGCACCGTCACCGTAGTGGATGGCAATGGCCAGGTGGTCGGCAACCTGGACGGTGGCACCTTCCCCAACCACGTCACTGAGGACGGCAAGGGCAACGTGTTCGCGGTCAACAAGTCGCGCGGGGCCGAAGACCCCAAGGGCGACCGCGTGACCCGTATCGCCAAGCGCCGTTGAGTGAAACCCGCGCACGGGGCGCTTGCCTCGTGCGCTTATCTGGAGAACCGTGATGCGTCTTTCGATCAACCTGCCTCACTCGCTGCTGGCGCTGGCCCTGATGGGCGCGTTGAGCGCCTGCGGCGACAAGCCGGCCGCACCAGAAAGCGCGTCGTCCGCGCCGGCAACGGTCGCGGCACCGGGGGAGGCGAAGGCCGATGCGCTGCCGGCAGGCTGGCAGCGTGTGGCAGGGACCGATGTGCCGAGCGTCGAGGGAATCACGCCGGTGCTGCCGGTGACCCTCACCTCCGACGACGGTGCCTCGGTCACAGTTTCCGATACCTCGAAGATCGTCGCCGGTGGCGACGACGTCATTGCGGTGATTGAAGCGCTGGGCATGGGCGCGCAGGTGTACGCCGCGCCGCTGCGCTCGGCCACCGAGTCAGGGCGCAATGCACCGAAGCAGTTCCTGTTCAACCGCACCACCGGCGTCGAGGGCGTGCTGAGCCTGGAAGGCTCGCTGTTCCTGGGCAACAGCCTGCGCCGGCATACCGAGCTGGCGAAGAAGCTGCGTGGCGCAGGCGAGGCGGCCGTGGTCGTGGACGACCTGCAGCCGGCCCCGGACAAGGTCCGCAAGGTTGCCGCCGCGCTGGGCGCTGGGGAGGCCGGCGAGACGCTGGCAACGCAGGTGCAGGCGCAGCTGGATGAAGCGGCCGCAGTGGCAAAGGCCAGTGCGCAACATCCGCGGGTGATCCACCTGTCGGCCACCGGGGCCGGCGGCGCGCCGACGGTAGCGGGGGCGGACAGCGCGTCGGGCAAGCTGATCGCGTTGGCCGGCGGCGTGAACATCGGTACCGAAGCCGGCGTGCAGAACTATTCGGCGCTCAGCAATGAAGGCGTGGTCGCGGCGGCACCGGATGTGATCCTGGTGACCGAGAACGATCTGCAGCTGTTCGGCGGCGAAGCGGGGCTGTGGAAGGCCTATCCGACCCTGAAGCAGACGCCGGCGGGTGCCGCCAATCGCGTATGGGTGATGCCCGACGTGCAGCTGAAATCCACCAGTGTGGGCTCGGGCAGTGGCGCGCTGGCGCTGGCCAAGGCGTTGGCGGCGTTGCCGGCACCGTGATGACCGGTCGTACCCGTCGCACGGCCGGGGGCTGGGTGCTGCTGGTCATGGCGCTGGCACTGCTCGGCGCGATTCTGGCGTCGTTTGCGGTCGGCCCGTTGCGTCTGCCGCCGCTCGAAGTGGTGCAGGCAATCGGGGTCAAGCTGGGCTGGGTGGACCCGTCGCAGGTGAGCACGCGCGATCTGGCGGTGGTGTGGAACCTGCGCATTCCGCGTGCCCTGCTGGGCGCGCTGGTGGGGGCATCACTGGCAATGGCCGGTGCCAGTCTGCAGGGCCTGTTCGGCAATCCGCTGGCCGACCCGGGCATCGTGGGGGTGACCCAGGGTGCCGCGTTGGGCGCGGTGGCGGCGATCGTGCTGGGGGCGGGCAGTGTCGGCGGTTGGACCTTGCCGCTGGCGGCGTTTGCCGGCGGTGCCGCGGCGATCAGCCTGACCTACGCGCTGGCGCGGCCGGGCCGCAACAGTGGTACGGCCACGCTGTTGCTGGTGGGCATTGCCATGGCAGCGTTCTGTTCGGCGGCGATTGGTTTCCTGACCTACATCGCCAGCGAAAGCGAACTGCAGTCGCTGGTGTTCTGGCAGATGGGCTCGCTGGCGCAGGCGGATTGGGCGGACGTGGCAGCGGCAACACCGGTGTTCGTGCTGGGGACGCTGGCGCTGCTGCGCCTGGCCACACCGCTGGACATGCTGGCGCTGGGGGAGCGTCAGGCGCAGCACCTGGGGCTGGATGTGCAGCGCACGCGCTTGAAGCTGATTGCGTTCAGCGCACTGCTGGTGGGGGGGGCGGTGGCGTTTGCGGGGTCGATTGGCTTCGTGGGTCTGGTGGTGCCGCACGTGGTGAGAATGCTGGTGGGTCCGGGGCATCGCTGGCTGCTGCCGGTGTCGGCAGTGACGGGCGCACTGCTGATTGTGGTGGCCGACACCGCGGCGCGGACGCTGGATCCGCCGGCGGAAATTCCGCTGGGCCTGTTCTCGGCAGCGCTGGGGGCGCCGTTCTTCCTGTGGCTGGTGTTGCATCAGCGGCGGAGCGGGGCGGTATGAGCGCGCCCTTCCTGCACTTGAAGGGGGTGGGCCTGCGCTATGGGGAGCGCGCGATCCTGGATGACATCACGCTGGGCTTTGCGCCGGGGACGCTGACCGCGCTGGTGGGGCCGAACGGCGCGGGGAAGTCGACGCTGCTGGCGGTGGCGGCGGGGGACGTGGCCGCGGATGCAGGGCAGGTGATCCTGCACGACCAGCCGATCGCGCACTGGAAGGCAAAGGCGCTGGCACGCGAGCGGGCGGTGATGCCACAGGACCATGCGGTGCGTTTTGCGTTCACGGTTGACGAAGTGGTGGCAATGGGACGGCTGCCGCATCCAGCGGACCCGGCGCGCGATGCAGCGCTGATCGAGTCCGCGCTGGACAAGGCGGAAATGCAGGGATTGCGCGCGCGCGAAGTGCGCACGTTGTCCGGTGGCGAGGCCGCGCGTGCGACCTTCGCCCGTGTGCTCACCCAGGACACGCCGCTGCTGCTGCTGGACGAGCCAACTGCGGCACTGGACCTGCGCCACCAGGAACGCACGCTGCGCGCGGTGCGCGAACTGGCGAACAACGGTGCCTGCGTGATCGTGGTGGTGCACGACCTCAATCTGGCGGCTGGCTACGCAGACCGCATCGTGCTGCTGGAGCAGGGCCGGGTCGCGGCGGACGGCACGCCCGACGAAGTACTCACCCGCGAGCACATCGAGCGCGTGTATCACCAGGCTGTATTGGTCCTGCGCCATCCGCAGCGCGACGTGCCGCTGGTGGTGGTGGCGGATTCCTGAAAGTTGGGGGTGCGCCGACAGCTCAGATTGCATGGTGCACGTAGAGCCGGGCTTGCCCGGCTGCTGTTGGCTCTTGGCGAACAACCCTCGGCTGCGGGTCTACGTGCCTGGGGCCATCGGATGGGGGGTACGGGACACGCCGTTAACCCATCCATGGGGGCTCGTCGAAAACATCCATGTTTTCAACGGTCCCGTACCCCCCATCCGATGGCCCCTCGATACATGGTCGGCGGCCATGGGAAATGCCACGGCCAAATCAAAGGCGATGTCGATAAGGGATCATGCGTTACCGGATGTTGGGGATTTCACGGTCGTCGTCTGTCGACCGACGCTACCGGAACTACGTGTTTTTGATTTTCCTTGGCCACCGGCCAACTGTCTGGGGCGTGCCGGGGTGGGTTTGCGGGACCGTCAAAAACATGGATGTTTTTGACGAGCCTACAGGGATGTATTCACGGCGTGTCCCGCAAACCCACCCCGGCGCGACCGAATACGGAAGCCAGTGACCGCCGGCTGTTCGCCAAAAACCAACAGCAGCCGGGCAAGCCCGGCTCTACGTAGTGCATGCAATTGCAGTGCGCATGTCCGCGGCAATCACGCGATCAGATCACCAGCCGAACGTCGCCGTCGCCATCACCGTGCGGCCGCTGCCGTAGTAGCAGGACGAGACGCCGGTGCAGGTGGAGACGTAGCGCTTGTCGGAGAGATTGCTGGCGTTGAGGGCAAGTTGCACGTGGGTGCTGCCCAGCTGGCCCAGATCGTAGCGGATGGCCGCGTCAAACAGGGTGTAGGACGGAATGCGGTACAGGTTGGCGCTGTCGCCGTAGCTTTCGCCGTTGTAGCGCGCGCCGGCGGCCAGGCTCAACCCGCGCAGTGCGCCGGCCTGGAAGGTGTAGTCGGCCCAGAACGAGGCCGTGTAGTCCGGCACCATCGCCAACTGCTTGCCGGCGTAGGCGCTGGAACGGATCATTTCCGAATCCATCCGCGAGGCTGCACCGATCAGGCTGAAGCCTTCGAACGGGGTGATGCGGCCTTCCAGTTCGATGCCGCGCACGCGGCCTTCGTCGCCCTGAATCGAACACACCGTCGTGCCCGTGCTGCCGCAGTTGCGGTGCGCCGGATTCGGGTCGTCCACGATCATGTTCTGCTGGCGCAGGTCGTATGCCGCCAGCGTCAGCAGGCCATCGACATTCGCGGGCTGATACTTCAGACCTGCTTCCCACTGTTCGCCGGTGACCGGGTCGAACGCGTTGCGTGTGAAGCTGTCCAGCGGTGACTTGGTCGACGGCTGGAACGACTCGGCGTAACTCACGTACGGCGTCAGCCCGTTCTCAAATACATACAGCACGCCGGCACGGCCGGTGAACGCCTCGTTCTTGATCACATTGTGCGGGCCTGGCTGGGAAATGCCGGTGGCAATGTTACGGGTCGCGCTCAGCGTGTCGTCCTTGGTCCAGTCATAGCGACCGCCCAGGGTGAAACGCCAGTTCGCCACCGCCAGCTGGTCCTGCAGGTACACGCCGCTTTGGCGGTTCACGCCCGCCGTCGGGGTTTCCGTGCTCACCGTGGGCTGGTAGTTGTAGTACACCGGGTTGAACACATCGATCGCGCGCGGGTTGGTCATCGCACTGCGCACGCCTTCCCAGTCGGCCCGTTGCCAGTCCCAGCCCAGCAGCACGGTATGGTCCACCGCACCGGTGCTGAAGCGCGCCTGCAGACGCGTGTCGAAGGTATCGCCGTCCGAATCACCGGTGCCCTGCACGCCGCGGCGGTTCTGGGTGCGGCCATCGGCGTTCAGCGCACCGAAGGTCACCACGCCCCGGTACAGCGAATCGACATGGGTGCGGCGCGCGTTCTGGATCAGGGTCAGGTGGTCGTTGAACGCGTGTTCGAACATCCAACCTGCTGTCCACAAGGTACGGTCGAAGGTGTTCCAGCCTGGCTCGCCGATGAAGGTGGTGTTCTTCATGTAGCCGTACTGCGTCGGCTGCAGTGTGCTGGCCATCGGCAGGAACTGGTAGGTCGAGCCGCCGTCGTCCTTCTGGTACATGCCCAGCAGGGTCAGGCGCGTGCGCTCGGCAATCTGCCAGGTGTAGCTCGGGGCCAGGAACCAGTGTTCCTGTTCGGTATGTTTGATCTGGGTGTCGCCGTTGCGGTACAGGCCGACCAGCCGGCCCAGGTGGGTGTTGTCAGCAGTGCCGGCACCGATGTCGAAGGCCGCGCTGTATTGCCCGTTTGCATCCACGCCGAGGCGCAGCAGCTGTTCCTGGTCCGGCGTCGGGGTCTTGCTTACCTGGTTGACCATGCCGCCGGGGGCCATTTGTCCGTACATTACTGCGGAAGGACCCTTCAATACTTCCACGCGGGCGAGGTTCCAGCTGTCGAACATGCTGCGGTTCCACTGGCTGCCCTGCGGCGCGCGCATGCCGTCCAGCGTGACATTGTTGGCCCAGCTGCCGGCATCGAATCCGCGGATGCGGAAGTCATCCACGCGGTTGTCGATGCCGCTGCTTTCCAGGCTGACGCCGGCCACGTAACGCATGGCGTCATTGAGCGACTGCACGCCGCGCGCGTCCAGTTCCGCACGTTCGATCACCGACACTGACTGTGCGGTTTCCGCAATCGCGGTGCTGGTCTTGGTCGCACCACTGGTGCTGTTGGTGGTGCGGTAGGCGTTGACCTGGACGCTGTCGAGATCGGTCGCGTTCTGGGCGAAGGCGACCGGTGCGGCCACGGCCAGTACGCAGGCAAGTGCAAGCCGGTTGGGGTTCAACCGAGGGGAACGGGCAGGGGAGAAAGACATGGGGCACTCGATGTTCGGAAGGGGCGCAGGCGCTGGCCTGTGCGCGCGAACCGAAGCGGCTACCAGCGTCGAAACCGTCGTGTGTACGACGTTGCGTGACGTATTTTAAAAGTTAAATCGGCATGATGCAATTGCGACCTATTCGCATATACAAAAAGCTGGCACCGGCTGGCTGTTGCATCTGCTACGCCTGTCAAGCGAACTGATTGCCTGTGTTCCATAGATGGATGCAATGATCGCTTGCATCCCTCAATTAGAGGTCTAGAATGCGCTCCATACCCCGGACCTGAACCGAAATGACCTTGATGCCGCTCCTGACGTTTTTTACCCAGAACCGCGTTCGCGCGGAACGGGCGCGTCTGCCTTGCGGCTCAGGCGGTTGACCGGATAGCCGGTCACCCCTCAGATCCCAGACAGAGCGCCCACCGGGCGCTCTTTTCGTTTCAGTCCCACCGTTTCATAGATGACCAAGGAGAACGTGCCATGCACCTGATCGCCGAGCCCCAAACCTGGCCGCACGCCCGATAGCCAATGACGGCGTGCGGCTCTTCCAACGTTGGCAACGAGATCGCATTCCATGAACACCCAGAACACCCTCAACCTCCGGCGCAACCTTGGCATCATTGCCCATATCGACGCCGGCAAGACCACGCTCACCGAACGTCTGCTGTGGAAAACCGGCGAGATCCACCGCGTGGGCGAAGTCCACGACGGCGCAACCACCACCGATTTCTCGGCGATCGAGCGCGAGCGCGGCATCACCATCGGTGCCGCCGCCGTGCAGGCGCATTGGGCCCCGCGTGACCAGCCCCTGCATCACCTGACCCTGATCGACACCCCGGGCCATATCGACTTCGCCATCGAAGTGGAGCGCTCGCTGCGCGTGCTGGATGGCGCGGTGGCGGTGTTCTCCGCCGTGGACGGCGTGCAGCCGCAATCGGAAACGGTGTGGCATCAGGCGCGTCGCCATGGTGTGCCGCTGATCGCGTTCGTCAACAAGATGGACCGCATCGGCGCGTCGTTCGAGCGTGTGCTGGACCAGCTTCAGGACAAGCTGCAGGCGCGGCCGTGGGCGCTGGGCGTTCCGATCGGTGCCGAAGCGGCCTTCACTGGCTGGGTCGACCTGGTGGATCGCAGCGTGGTGCGCTGGGACGAGGCCGGTACGCCGACCCGTACCGGCTGGAGCCCGGACGAACACGCGCAGTGGGAGCCCGAGCGCGCGCGCCTGGTCGAATCGGTGGCCGACCACGACGAGCTGCTGGCGGATCTGTGGCTGGGGGGCGGTGACATCGGTGCGCCGGCCCTGCGTGCAGCGCTGCGCCGGGCCACGCTGGCCGGTGCCGGCGTGCCGGTGCTGGCGGGTGCGGCGTTCAAGAGCAAGGGGATTGAAACCCTGCTCGACGCCATCGTCGATTACCTGCCGGCACCGGAAGATCGGCCGGCGGTGGTCGCTGAAGACGCCCAGGGTGAGGTGGTGCTGCCGCCGGAGGCAACCGGTCCGTTGGCGGCGCTGCTGTTCAAGATCACCCACCAGCATCACGGTGCGCTGAGCTTCGTGCGCCTGTACTCGGGCACGCTGAGGGTGGGCGATACGCTGGCCAGTTCGCAGCATCCGCAGGGACGGCGGGTGAGCCGGCTGGTGCGCGTGCAGGCCGACCAGACCCACGACATCCAGCAGGGCGTGGCCGGCGACATCGTGGCCGTGCTTGGCTGGAAGGATGCAGTGAGTGGTGAAACGCTCAGTGCGCCGACCCATCCGCTGCGGCTGGACGCGATCCAGGCGCAGCAGGCGGTGCTGGCGTGGCGTCTGACCGCGGAGAAGGCGTCTGACCTGATCCGCATCAGCCAGGGTCTGGCCAGCCTTGCGCAGGAAGACCCGTCGTTCCGCGTCGGCACTGATGCGGACACGGGTGAAACCCTGGTCTGGGGCATGGGCGAGCTGCACCTGGAGGTGATGGTGGAACGCCTGCGTACGGAGTGGAACGTCAATGTGCGTACCGGCGCGCCACGTGTGGCCTATCAGGAAACGCCGAAGCAGGTCGTGCGTGCGGTGGAAGGCAAGGTGGTCAAGCAGACCGGCGGTTCGGGTCAGTTTGCCCGCGTGGTGATCGATGTGACCCCGCGCGATGATGGCGAGGTCGGTTTTGAAGATCGCACCGTGGGCGGGGTGATTCCGCGAGGGTTTGTGGCGGCGGTGGAGAAGGGCGTGCGTGCAGCGCTGTCGGAAGGCCCGCAGGGTCACCCGGTGGTCGGCCTCACGGTCACCCTCACCGATGGCCAGACGCATGCCAAGGACTCCTCCGCCATGGCCTTCCATCGCGCCGGTGTGGAGGCGGTCAAGGCCGCGCTGGCCCAGGCCGGCACGCGTCTGCTGGAGCCGGTGATGGAGATCGCCATTCATGTGCCGTCGGTGCATGTCGGTGACGTGGTCGGCGACCTCAACCGTCGCCATGGGCGGGTGTCGTCGATTGATGACCTGGGCGGTCGTGCCGAGGTGGTCGGACTGGCACCGCTGGCGCAGTTGTCGGGTTACACCACGGCGCTGCGCTCGTTGACCCAGGGACGGGCGTCGAGTGATATGCGTTTCACCGGGTATGAAGAGGTACAGGCCGCATGAAGCGGGGAGGGGAGCCGGGTTGCCGGCTCCCCTTTTTGTTTGGGGTTCCGACGACACGCATGGCGTGTCGTTACAATGGGGCAACACTGCAACTGGAACATCGCTCAATGGCCACTTCGCATTTCTATCCGGTGGGTACGCCCGGCCAGCCTTGGGGCGACGACGAACGCACGCAGTGGCGGCAGCGACAGATCGTCCAGCGCAGCCATGCGCGTGATGTGGTTGAGGTGCTGCAGGATCTGCCTGGCACGCTTGAGGTGGTGCAGTACGGTGAGCTGGAAACTGGCCCCGACCGTTACCCGCTGCTGGCCGTGGTCAGCCGTGACTGGGACGAGGCGTTGCCGACCGCGCTGGTCACCGGTGGCGTGCACGGCTATGAAACCAGTGGCGTGCATGGTGCGCTGCAGTTTCTGCAACAGCACGCCGGCGATTACTCGGGCCGGCTCAATCTGGTCGTGGTGCCGTGCGTGTGTCCCTGGGGCTACGAGCGTATCCAGCGCTGGAACCATGATGCGGTGGATCCCAATCGCAGCTTCCGTAATGGGGGGCTGATCGTGGAGTCCGCCGCGCTGATGAACTGGATCGATGCGCAGGGCGTCAAGCCGCTGGTGCACCTGGACCTGCACGAAACCACCGACAGTGACGCACATGAGTTCGATCCTGCACTCGCTTCGCGTGATGGCAAGGCCTGGGTGCCGGAGACCATTCCGGATGGGTTCTACGTCATCGGCAACAGCGAGAACCCCGAGCATGCGTTCCAGAAGGCATTGATTGCCGCAGTGGAGCCCATTACCCACATTGCACCGGCGGACTCGCAGGGGCACCTGGTGGGGCTGCCGCTGCAGTCGCACGGGGTGGTCTGGGGCGAATCGCGCTCGATCGGGGCCTGCGCCGGTTTCACCGATGCCCGCTTTGCCACCACCACCGAAGTCTATCCGGACAGCCCACGCACCAACGCGGCCGAATGCAATGCGGCGCAGGTGGCGGCGGTGCGTGCCGGACTGGATTTCGCGCTGGCGGCGCGCTGATTCGTGACCGCCCGCACTGCGAACGGTGCCACCCCGAATCCGGCGGCGGCCGACGACGGTGACGCGCTGCACTTCTGCAGCACCTGTGCCTTTTCTGAAGCCTGCATGTCACAGGGGTATGACAAGCAGGCGCTCGGTGAGCTGCACGTGCTGGTGGACCACGTCGGGCCGTTCAAGGCCGGCGAGTATCTGTTCCGCGCCGGTGATCCCTTTGATGCCATTGCCGCAGTACGTGCGGGCATGGTCAAGACGTTTCTGGTCGACAGTCAGGGGGTGGAGCAGGTGCTGGGCTTCAGCCTGCCGGGCGAGGTAATCGGGCTCAACGCCATTCATGGTGCCCGCTATCCGTGCAATGCGGTCGCGTTGGATACCGTGTACCTGTGCCGCTTCTCGTTCCCGAAGATGAGCGTGCTGGCCGGCCGCATGCCGGGGCTGCAGGCGCGGTTGTTCAGCCTGCTCAGCGCGGAAATCGGCAAGGTCACCACGCTGGCGGCCAATCACCGGTCGGATGCACGCCTGGCGGCGTTTCTGCTGGATCTGTCCGCGCGTTATGCGCAGCGCGGCTTTTCGGCTACGCGTTTCAACCTGACCATGACCAAGCTGGACATCGCCAACTACCTGCGCATGGCCCCGGAAACCGCCAGCCGGGTGCTGCGTCGGTTCAGTGACGAGCAGCTGATTGCGGTGAACCAGCGCGAGATCGTGCTGCTGCAGCCCGAGCGCCTGCACGCGCTGGCAGACGCGGCCCCGTAGAGCGGGGCTTGCCCCGCTGCTTCTCGCGGTATCGCCAAGAGCAGCCGGGCAAGCCCGGCTCTACATGTCCCCGCCATCGTCGCCACTCCGTTGGCAGTCGGGCAGGTCAGTAAAGCTCACAGTGCAATCGGCCCTGCTCGCGCAGCAGACCCCATGTATCGGCCTGCCCGAACGCCGCCGCACCCAGCTGATTGATGGTCTGCTGCAAGGCACCGTCCAGATGCCGCTTGTTGCCGCACAGGTACAGGTGCGCACCACGCTCAATCAGATCGACCACCGATCCGGCCTGCTCAGCCAACGCGTGCTGCACGTAGTATTTCTCACTGCCGTCGCGTGAGAACGCGGTGTGCAACCGGGTGATCCAGCCTCGTTCCTGCCAGGCCTGCAGCTGCGGCTGGTACAGGAAGTCCTGGGCGCGATGCTTCTCACCAAACACCAGATGCACTTCACGCGGTGTTCCGGCGCTGACCAGTTCCTCGACCAGTCCCATCAGTGGCGCGATGCCCGTCCCGGTGCCGACCATCAGCAAGGGGGCTGCGCTGTCCGAAGCCAGATGGAAGCCGGGATTGGAGCGGCAATACACCTTCGCCGTGACGCCGCCGTGCACGAGACCGGACGTGGCGGTGCCCACGCGCTCGCGCCCGTTGCGCAGATAACGCACCTCGCGGATGCACAGACTGACGCTGTCGCCGCCGGATGAGGCAATGGAGTACGCACGCGGCAGACACGGCGACAGCCGTTCCAGCAGCGCCGCCAGCGGTACGCTGTCGGGAGTGGCGTGGTCGCTCAGCACGTCCAGAAGGTCGGCACCGTGCAGATAGGCCTCCAGCGCGGTGCGCTGGCTGGATTTGAGCAGGTCTTTCAACATCTCGCTGCCGCTCATGCGGGCCAGATCGCGCAGCAGGCCCTTGCCCAGCTGCCGCAGCTCACGATGGCGCAGCAGCTCGACAGCAGCGGGGTCGCCGTACCAGTCCGCCAGCGCCTGCAGCAACGCCGGGTCGTTCTGCGGCACCACATGCAGGGTGTCGCCGGCACGCCAGTGCATGCCGCTGCCCCGCAGGTCCAACTGCACCTCCCACGCGGCGGGATCACTGAGGCTGAGCCGCCGGCGTTCGATGATCGGTGCCACAAACGCATCGTCGGCGTTGTAGGCGCTGACCTGCAGGTGCAGGTCGCGACCCGCGTCCGGGACACCATTGAGCACCTCGCCCAGCACCGGTGCCCACTTGGCGAAGAAGCCTTCATACCCGGCATCCGCATCCACACGCTGCAGCAGCGGTTGCGCCTCTTTTTCACCCAGAAGGGCATCGAGTGCCTTGGTGAAGCCGCAGAACCGGGGGTAGCCGGTGTCGCCCAGGCCGAACACCGCATAGCGCAGCCCGCGCAGTGCAGGATGCTGACGCAGCGCGTCGGCAAAGCGCTCCGCGTTGGCCGGCGGCTCGCCGTCACCGAAGGAGCTCGACACCGCCAGCAGCACGTCGCCCGCGCCCAGCCCGGCGACGTCGATGTCGTTGAAGGGCAGCACCTGCGGCGCGTGTGCGGTCAAGGCCGGAAACGTGCCCAGGCGCAGCGCCAGGGCACGGGCATTGCCGGACTCGGAGCCGTAGCCCACCAGTACGCGGCGGATCGAAGACATGGTCAGGCGGCCTCGTAGAAGTCGTCGAACTTTTCCTTGCTGAACTCCACCGCATCGAACTGCGCCATCAGGTCGTTCACCACCCGACGGATGCTGATGTAGCCGTTGATCCGACCCGCGTCGTCGAACAAGGGCTGTACTGTTGTGTCGACGACATACAGCACGCCGCCCTTGCCGAGGTTCGGCACGATGCCAGTCCATGTCTTTCCGGCTTTGATGGTGTCCCACATGTCCTTGTACACGGCCTTGGGCACATCGGGATGGCGCACCATGCTGTGCGGCTGGCCGATCAGTTCTTCACGCTTGAAGCCGGTCAGGGTGCAGAACAGATCATTGGCATAGGTGATGTTGCCCTGCAGATCGGTGGTGGAGATGACCATCACGTTCTGTACGGCATCTAGCAACTGAGCGGTGCTGGGTTGATAGGACATCGGATCTTCCTCGGGGGTGGACAGTGATTTCGGTGGCATCAGCATGCGCAGCCGGCCGCATCGACGACATGACATTGGTCAAGCCGGTCCCAGCCTGGCCTGCGGCACGGTGTCGCAGGGGCGCTACCGTAATTTCCTGCGTAGAACTACTGACGCCGCGCGGGGAGGGTTCCTGCATGATCGGCAGGACGTCCTTGCTGAATACCGGTGGCTGCCATGAATTCCACTGTCGTCAAGATGACGCGCGCCCAGCTCACGGCCATGGTGGTGGGTGGCATGATCGGCGCGGGTATCTTCTCCCTGCCACGCACCTTTGCCGGCGCAACCGGGCCGCTCGGTGCGGTGGTGGCCTGGCTGATCGCCGGGCTGGGCATGTACACGCTGGCCCGGGTGTTCCAGATGCTGGCCGAACGCAAGCCGGCGCTGGATGCCGGCGTGTTTGCCTATGCCAAGGAAGGATTCGGCGACTACCCCGGCTTCCTGTCCGCCTTTGGCTACTGGATCGGCAGCTGCATCGGCAACGTGTCCTACTGGGTGCTGATCAAATCCACGCTGGGGGCGTTCTTCCCCGTGTTTGGCGACGGCAACACCGTGGTGGCCATCCTGGTCGCCTCGGTTGGCATCTGGCTGTTTCATTTCATGATCCTGCGCGGCGTGCAGCAGGCGGCGGCGATCAACAAGATCGTCACCATCGCCAAGGTGATTCCGATCCTGGTGTTCCTGGCGATCATGGCGTTCGCCTTCAAGATGGATATGTTCCAGTTCAACTTCTACGGCGGCGACCTCACCGGCAGCATCTTCGAGCAGGTGCGCGCCACCATGCTGGTCACGGTGTTCGTGTTCCTGGGCATCGAAGGGGCAAGTGTCTACTCGCGCTACGCGAAGGACCGCTCCGACGTGGGCGCTGCCACCGTAACGGGTTTTCTGGTGGTGACCACGCTGATGGTGCTGGTCACCCTGCTGCCGTATGCGGTGGTTCCCCGGGCGGATATTGCCGCCATGCGGCAGCCCTCGATGGCGGCGCTGCTGGAGGCGGTGGTCGGGCATTGGGGGGCGGTGTTCGTCAGTGTGGGCCTGCTGGTCTCGGTGCTGGGGGCCTACCTGACCTGGTCGCTGATCTGCGCGGAGGTGCTGTCGGCGGCTGCGCGTACCCGTGACATGCCCAAGGTCTTCGCGCGTGAGAACGCCAACGGGGTGCCATCGGCCGCCCTGTGGGCGACCAACATCATCATCCAGCTGATTGTGATCAGTACGTACTGGTCGCGCGATGCCTTCTCGCTGATGCTGAACCTGACCAGCGCGATGTCACTGATTCCGTTCCTGCTGGTGGCTGCATATGGCCTGCAGGTCACGCGGCGGGGCGAAACCTACGACGTACGCCCGCAGGAACGCAACCGCGACCTGATACTGGCCGTTGTGGCCACGATCTACACCGTGTTCCTGCTGTACGCGGGCGGCATTGAGTTCATCGTGCTGTCGGCGGTGCTGTATGCACCGGGCAGCCTGCTGTACCTGTGGGCGCGGCGCGAGCAGGGCGCGCGGGTGTTCAACAAACCGTCCGACGTGGTGATTCTGGCGCTGGCGGTGATCGCGGCAGCAGTGGGCATCTACTGGATCGCCACCGGCTACATCCAGATCTGACCCCGCACACCGGTCCCTGTCACGGCGATGAGCCCGCCCTCCGACCGCCGTACCTTGAGCCTGCTCGAGCTGACCGCGCTGGTGGTCGGCTCGATGATCGGGTCGGGCATCTTCGCGCTGCCGGCTGCATTCGCCACCCGCACCGGCATCTATGGTGCGCTGCTGGCGTGGGCGATTGCCGGCACCGGCATGCTGATGCTGGCGCTGGTGTTCCAGTCGTTGTCACGGCTGAAGCCGGAGCTGGATACGGGCATCTATGCCTATGCGCGGGCCGGCTTTGGTGATTTCGCCGGGTTGCTGTCGGCGGTGGGCTACTGGCTGGGGTGCTGCCTGGCGGATGTAGCCTGCCTGATTCTGATCAAGGCCACACTGGGGCTTTTCTTTCCGGCGTTCGGCGACGGCAGCAATGTGCTGTCGATCGTGTGTGCGTCGCTGCTGCTATGGGGGTTCCACTTCCTGATTCTGCGTGGAATCAAGGAAGCGGCATTCCTGAACACCATCGCGACGGTGGCCAAGCTCGTCCCACTGGCGGTGTTCGTGGTGTTCGTGGTGCAGGGCGTCCGCGCCGATGTGTTTGCATGGAACCTGTGGGGCGGGGACGCGCCCGGGGCGGACACCCTGCTGCGACAGGTGCGCGGCACGCTGCTGCTGACCGTATTCGTGTTCGTCGGTATTGAAGGGGCCAGCGTCTACTCACGCTACGCGCGACGTCGCGAGGATGTGGGCATTGCCACAGTGGCCGGGTTCCTGGGTGTTCTGTGCCTGCTGGTGATGGTGACGGTGTTGTCCTACGGCATCCTGCTGCGCCCGGATCTGGCCGCGCTGCGCAATCCCTCGATGGCCGGGGTGATGGAGGCGGTGGCGGGGCGCTGGGGCGCGGTGTTCATCAGCATCGGGCTGCTGGTGTCGGTGCTGGGCAACTACCTGTCGTGGTCGTTGCTGGCCGCAGAGGTGCTGCATTCGGCCGCGCTCAACGACGCCATGCCGCGCGCACTGGCCGGTGAGAACCGGGCCGGGGTGCCGAGCACCGCGTTGTGGCTGACCAACGGGGTGATCCAGCTGTTCCTGCTGGTCAGCTGGTTCGCCGAATACGCGTTCACCCTGGCCCTGATGATGACCAGTGCGATGACGCTGGTTCCCTATCTGCTGGTGGCGGCGTATCAGTTGAAGCTTTCCGCATCCGCCTCCCGCATGCGCTGGATCGCCGGCGGCGCGACCTTCTACACCGCGGCGATGCTGCTGGCCGGGGGCAGTCGCTACCTGCTGCTGTCCAGCCTGCTGTATCTGCCGGGCGCGCTGCTGTTCTGGGCGTGGCAGCGGCATCGCGGCATGGTATTCCGCCCCGCCGAGACACTGGTGCTCGGGCTGCTTGCCGGCATGGCAGCCGTGGCGGCGTACGGGTTGGTCAGCGGACGGCTGCAGCTGTGAACGTGCCGGCGCGGACGCGCGTGCCCTCCTGGCTGGCAAACGCGGTGCGACCGTGGCGCGGGCCGTTATGCCGTACCGGAGAGGTCCTGGGTGCCCTGTGTTTCATGGCCTCATTGACCCCCAGCCTGGTGCCGCGCGGCTACATCGCGCAGGGGCTGCTGAGTGGTGTGTGTTTCGCGATGGGCTACCTGCTGGGGGTCGGACTGTCCGGTGGCTGGCGTTTGTTGCAATTGCCGGAGCTGGGGCAGGGTCGACTGCAGCAGGTGTTGCGATGGTTGCCGCTTGTCTGTCTGCTTGGTTGTGCGGTGCTGGTGTGGTGGGTGCGCCCGTGGCAGGACGCGGTGCGTGCGGTGATGGGGCTGGCTCCCATGGAGCAGACTTACTCGCTGCGGCTGTTGCTGATCGCGCTGCTCACCTTCGCGGTGCTGTTGGCGGTGGGGCGGGCCTTTGTCTGGGTGGCGCGCCGTGTCGGCAGGGCCGCACGTCGGCGCGTTCCGGGACCCGTGGCCGGCGTGCTGGGCATCAGCGTGGCGGCGGTGCTGTTCTTCTTCCTGGCCAACGGCTTGTTGCTGCGTGGGGTGCTGCATCTGGCCGATGCGTCCTTTCGCCAGGCCGATGCGTTGATCCCGCCCGATCAGCGCGCCCCGACCGATGCGCTGCAGACCGGCGGACCGGGTTCCTGGGTGAGCTGGGAGCAGATGGGCCGTGCCGGCCGCGACTACGCCAGTAGTGGCCCCTCGGCGTCGGAGATAGCTGCCTTGATGGGGCGGCCGGCACTGCGCCCGGTGCGGGTGTACGTAGGCCTGCCAGCGGCGGACACGGCGCAGGCGCGGGCGCGGTTGGCGCTGCGCGAGCTGCAGCGGCAGGGCGGTTTCCAGCGCGGCACCTTGGTGGTGATCACGCCGACCGGAACGGGCTGGGTCGACCCGGCCGCGGTGGACAGCCTGGAGGTGCTGCTGCGCGGTGACGTGGCCAGCGTGGCGGTGCAGTACTCGTATTTGTCCAGCCCGCTGTCGCTGCTGGTGGAGCCGGAGTACGGCCAGGAGAGCGCGCAGGCGCTGTTCGCGGAGATCTACGGTTACTGGCGCACACTGCCGGAGCAGCAGCGGCCACGCCTGTACGTGCATGGGTTGAGCCTGGGCGCGATGAATTCCGAGCGCTCGGTGAACCTGTTCGATATGATCGATACCCCCATCCACGGCGCGCTGTGGAGCGGACCACCGTTCGCCACGCGCTACTGGCGGCAGGTCACCGACAGTCGGGTGGCCGGCTCTCCGGAGTGGCGGCCAGAGTTCCGTGACAGTCGCAGCGTACGCTTCATGAACCAGGAGGGCAGCGCGGTGCCGGCTGCTGCACCCTGGGGGCGCATGCGGGTGGTGTACCTGCAGTATGGAAGCGATGCGATCACCTTCTTCAGGGCGCAGGATGCGTGGCGGGAGCCGGAATGGATGGACGCGCCGCGGGCCCCGGACGTCGCGCCCGCCGTGCGCTGGTACCCGCTGGTGACCATGCTGCAGCTGGCGCTGGACATGCTGCTCGCCGACCGTACCCCGATGGGCTACGGACATGTATTCGCGCCCGCGCACTATGTACTGGGCTGGCGGGCCGTGCTGGGACTGGAGGACATGGATGCCGATACGGTCACGCGGCTGCAGCAGCAACTGGACGCGCGGCGGCGCGCGCAGCGCGATCAGACCGGGGGCGGTGGCTGAGTGGGTGCGTCGCGGTGCGTGCCGGGCAGGCGTGCAAGACGGTCGGTGACAGACAGCACCACCGCGGACAGCAGCAGCACGCAGTGCAGGATGGCCATCCAGCGAAGCACCTCCGGGTCCACCGGCTTGCCTTCCTCCAACTTCATGAAGATACGCAGCAGCGCGATCGCCGAAATGGCGGTGATCGAGCCCATCAGCTTCATCTTCATGCCGCTGAAATCGACCGTACCCATCCACGCCGGGCGCCGCTCATGGCCGGATTCGATGCGGGCCACGAAGTTCTCGTAGCCCGCCAGGATGACAATCAGGAGCAGGTTGGCGATCAACGACAGGTCGATCAGGGCCAGAGCCAGCAGCACGGCGTCTACCGGTCCGAGCGAAGCGATCCGCAGCAGGTGTTCGAACAGCTCGTGCAGAAACACCCACAGCAGCAGCAACAGTGCCACCACCAACCCGAAGTAGAACGGTGCCATGATCCAGCGGGCGTCGAACAGGCTGCGCGACATGGATCGGGCCAGCAGCCGACGCACCGCTCCCATCATGGCTCCGAGGTGGGCAGGTAGTCGCCGGGCCGGTCACTGACATCCGGACCGGTGTCCTCGACCACATCGGCGGGGCGATCAGAGCGTACGGTCGCCCGCATTTCCCGTCGCGCATCACGCAGACCGGTGCCGTCCAGAGGGCGGATGCGCATGATGCGACAGGACTGTGGCATCGCGACACTCACCGTACGCGGGATCACACTGTCCCACCGCGCGTTGACCGTTCCAAACGAGTTGGTGATCTGGACGGTGTGGGCAATGGCCAATCCGGTGCAGCGGCCGCGCAACTGCAGCAGGTAGCCACGGCTCTGGCTGATCCATACTGCCAATGCCCGGTCGCCGAGTGGCGTCCACTGCGTATGTCGGACGAACCGCGTCAGGCGGAAGGACTGCACCGGCGGACCCGCATGCTCGAAGTACAGCGCGATGCGCTGATCGGTGGTCATCGAAGGCGTGGTCGAGCACCCGACCAGCGCCAGGGTCATGCCTGCCAGAAGCGTCCGGATACGCATGGCCGTCGGCTCCGTTCAGCGACTGATGCGGGTGGTGACGCCGTCGCTGGAGACGCGGACGCGGTCGCCGACCCGGTAGTCCGCGGAACTGCCGTCCTGGGCCACGGCTACGGTGCGGCCGTTCTCCAGCTGCACGGTGATCTCGACGCCGTTGCGGGCCGAACGGGACAGCGCGTTACCCGCAGCACCGCCTGCGGCAGCACCGGCAATGGCACCCACCGCGTTGGCACGGCGCCCACCGCCGATGGTGCTGCCGGCGATGCCGCCAATGGCCGCGCCAGTGACGGTGGCCACGCCGCGCGAGTCGTTCTGGATCTGCACGTCACGGATGGCCTGGATCGTGCCCCATTCCACAGTCTGCGCACGACCCACCTCGGATCGGTTGAAGGTGCTGGGAGTGGTATGGGTGGAGCATGCGCCGGCCAGCAGTGTGGCGGCCAGCAGCGCGGGAAGAGTGATGGGGCGAAGCTTCATGATGCGTCTCCTGGAGCAGGGGAGAAAATGCGCGGTGCGTACACCGGCTGCCTTGGTGAAGGAGTATGCGCGTGGATCGGGCAGTGCGAATTCAGTGTTTCAGGCAGCCCCTCTCGGTATTTCTACTGCTTTCTACCTAAACGCGATCGCTTGCGCGTCTTCGGCGACTAGGATCAATTCATCTACCGTCGCGGAGAAGCTCACATGTCCAACGCCCCCGTCTATGGCGTCCACTCCGAGGTTGGAACCCTGCGCAAGGTGATGGTATGTGCGCCCGGGTTGGCGCACATGCGGCTGACACCGCGCAACAAGGACGACCTGCTGTTTGATGATGTGATCTGGGTCGACAACGCCAAGCGCGACCACTTTGACTTCATGTCGAAGATGCGCGATCGCGGTGTAGAGGTGGTGGAGATGCACAATCTTCTCGCCGAGACGGTCGAGATCGAAGAAGCACGCAACTGGATCCTGGACCACCAGATCAACGCCAATGAAGTGGGCGTGGAGTTCATGTCCGAGGTCCGCTCCTACCTGCAGGGGTTGCCTGCGCGGAAGCTCGCCGAAGTGCTGATCGGTGGCCTCAGCGTGGTCGACCTGCCCGAAGATTTCAGTGGTCCCACGCTGCAGGCCGTGCGCGAGGTGCCTGACCTGGTGGGCTACCTGCTGCCGCCGCTGCCGAACACGCTGTACACCCGCGACACCACCTGCTGGATCTACCAGGGCGTGACCCTGAATCCGCTGTATTGGCCGGCGCGGCATGAGGAGACCATTCTCACCACGTCCATCTACAAGTTCCATCCGGATTTCGCCTCGGCTGATTTCCCCATCTGGTTCGGCGACCCCACCCAGGACCATGGCAACGCCACCCTGGAAGGTGGCGACGTGCTGATTGCCGGCAATGGCATCGTGCTGATCGGCATGAGCGAACGCACCTCGCGCACCGCCATCACCCAGCTGGCGCAGTCGCTGTTCAAGAACAAAGCCGCCACCCGGGTGATCGTCGCGGTGATGCCGAAACTGCGCTCGGCGATGCATCTGGATACGGTGTTTACTTTCGCCGACCGCGATGTAGTGACGGTGTTCCCGGGCATTGTCGACCAGATCCATCCGGTCTCGCTGTACCCCAGCGACAAGGAACCCGGTTTCGAGATCGTGTTCGAGAAGGGCCACTTCAATGATGTGGTCGCCCAGGCATTGGGCTTCAAGAAGCTGCGCATCGTCGAATCCGGTGGCGACCGCTACGCCGCTGAACGCTCGCAGTGGGACAGCGGCAACAACCTGGTGGCGATGTCGCCCGGCGTCGTGGTGGCCTACGACCGCAGCACCGCCACCAACACCGGCCTGCGCAAGGAAGGCATCGAGGTGATCAGCATTGTCGGTGCCGAACTTGGACGTGGGCGCGGCGGCGGGCATTGCATGACCTGCCCGTTGATCCGCGACGCGGTGGCTTTCTAACAGCGGGAGTTGCCTGCGATGGGTATCCGTCGATCCAGGGCACAGTGCTGGCCGTGGTTGATCGTGTTGACCGTGGCGCTGGCCGGTTGCGGACGTGAGGACGGGCCAGCCGCCGGTCAGCGCCCCCCTGTGCGGGTGGACGTTGAAACCGTGACCGCGCAGGCGGTGCCCAATCTGGTGGAGCTGCCTGGCCGGGTTGAGGCCGCGCGTTCGGCCGAAGTGCGTGCGCGCGCCGACGGCATCGTCGAACGCCAGCTTTACGTGGACGGCACCGATGTGGCCGCCAACGCGCCCTTGTTCCGGATCGACCCGCGTGACCTGCAGGCACGGCTGCAGCAGGCGCGTGCCTCGCTGGCGTCGGCCAAGGCCGCGCGCGCGCAAACGGCCGCACTGCGTGCGCGGTTGTCGGCGCTGGTGCAGCGCAAGGCCGTCAGCGTGCAGGAGTACGAGTCGGCGCAAGCGTCGTTCCGGCAGGCGGATGCGGCACTGCTGGAAGCGCAGGCAGCGGTCGATCGCGCCACTCTACAGCTGGACCACGCCACCGTGCGTGCGCCGATTGCCGGGCGTGCCGGTCGCGCGCAGGTCAGCGAGGGGGCACTGGTCAGCGCCGTCGGGGCCACGCTGCTGACCCGGATCGACCAGCTCGACCCGGTGTTTGTGATCTTCAATCCCTCGCACATCGCCATGAACGAACTGGAGCGGGGCATTACGGCGGGACGCGTGGTGCTGGCCGATGACCGCAAGGTGGCGGTGACGGTGCTGCTGGATGACGGCACGCCCATTTCTACGCCGGGTGTGCTGGACTTCAGCGAAACCGCGATCGATCCGGCTACCGGCAGCCGCACCCTGCGTGCACGCCTGCCCAATGCCGAAGGGCGTTTGCTGCCGGGCCAGTTCGTGCGCGGCATCCTGACCGTTGGCACGGTACCGAACGGGATCAGCCTGCCGGAACGTGCCATCCAGGTGGGCGAAGACGAATCCAGCGTGATGGTGGTCACCGACGACGGCATCGCGATGCGGCGGCCGGTGATGCTGGCGGGGCAGTCGGGCGGGCGCTGGGTGGTGCAGTCAGGGCTGAAGCCCGGTGAGCGGGTCATCGTGGATGGCTGGCACAAGATCCAGCCGGGGCAACCGGTCAGCGTGGCGTCGCCCAAGGAAGCACCGCGATGAACCGCTACTTCGTCGACCGCCCGGTACTGGCCTGGGTGATCGCCCTGTTTGCGATCCTGTTCGGCACCATCGCGCTGAGCCGCCTGCCGGTGGAGCAGTACCCGGATGTGGCCCCGCCGTCACTGAGCATTTCGGCCACCTTCGTCGGGGCCGATGCACAGACGCTGGACCGCACCGTGACCTCGGTGATCGAGAATGAACTCAATGGCGTGGACGATTTTCTGTTCATGTCATCCACCAGCCGTGCGAATGGCACGGCGCAGATCCGGGTGACCTACCGCAGCGGCACCGACCTGGACGTGGCACGCGCGCAGCTGCAGGACCGTCTGGCACGGGTGGAGCCGCGTCTGCCCGACGAAGTGCGGCAGATGGGGGTGCGCGTCACCCAGGCCAGCAACGGATTCCTCATGTTGATCGCGCTGCAGTCGGAAGGCGACCAGTACTCGGCACTCGAGCTGGGTGACTTCGCCGCCAACAACGTGGCCGATGAACTGCGTCGCCTGCACGGCGTCGGCGACGTTTCCCTGTTTGGCTCCAGCTATGCCATGCGGATCTGGCTGGACCGCGAAAAGCTGCTGAGCTATGGCATCGCCCCGGGCGAAGTGATGGCCGCGATCCGTGAGCAGAACGCGCAGACTGCCGGTGGCGGGCTGGGCCTGCAGCCCACCACGGCCGAGACCGAAACCACCGCGCAGATCGTGCTGCGCGGCCGCTTCAGCACGCCCGAACAGTTCCGCCAGGTGATCCTGCGCGCCACGCCCGGCGCTGCCACTGTACGCGTGGGCGACGTGGCCCGGGTCGAGCTGGGGCAGGACACCTATGCGTTCAACCTCAGTCTTAATGGCCGTCCCACCGCCGGTCTGGCGGTGTCGCTGGCATCTGGGGCCAATGCGCTGTCGACCGCGACCGCCGTGCGTGAACGCCTGCAGCAGCTGGAGGCCAGCTTTCCCGAGGGCATGGTGTGGGTAACCCCGTTCGACACCACGCCGTTCATCACCGAATCGGTACGCGGCGTCGCCCTGACCATGGTGCAGTCGATGCTGCTGGTGTCGGTGGTGGTGCTGCTGTTCCTGCAGAGCTGGCGGGCGATGTTCCTGCCGACCCTGGTGGTGCCGATCTCGCTGCTGGGGGCCTGTGTCGGGCTGCTGGCACTGGGCGTGTCGATCAACCTGCTGTCGCTGTTCGCGATGGTGGTGGCGATCGGCATCCTCAACGACGACGCGATCGTGATCGTCGAGAACGTCGAGCGGATCATGCGCGAGGAAGACCTTCCCGCGCCCGATGCGACCGCGAAGGCGATGGGTCAACTGAGCGGGGCGATCATCGCCACCACTCTGGTGCTGCTGGCGGTGTTCATTCCGATGGGGTTTTTTCCGGGTTCGGCCGGCGGCATCTACCGGCAGTTCGCCGTGACATTGAGCGTGTCGCTGGTGGTATCGACCGTGCTGTCGCTGACCCTGGCTCCGGCAATCTGCGCGGCGATGCTGCGGCCGCGCGCCGAAACAGCGCGAAAAGGCCCGGTGCAGCGCGTGTTCGCATCGATCAATGCGGGCCTGGAGCGCAGCAGCCAGGGCTACGCCAGTGGCGTCGGGCGGATGTTGCTGCGGCCTTGGCTATGGATCGCGGTATTCGTGATCGTGGTGGTGATCACCGCGCTGCTTTACCTTCGACTGCCCGGTGGCTTCTTGCCGGACGAGGACCAGGGTTACCTGTTCGTGGCCTACAACGCCGCGCCGGGTGCCACCATGGCACGTACCCGCGCCGCCGCGGAGCAGGCCGAGGCGATCCTTCGTCGCCAGCCAGAGGTACGCAACGTGGCCACGGTGGTCGGCTTCAGCTTCTTTGGTCAGGGCCAAGCGGTGGGCATGTCGTTCGTCGACCTGCATCCGTGGGCCGAGCGCGGCGGGCGGGAGCAGGGCGCGATGGCGTTGGCGCAACGGATGAATGCGGCGTTCTCACAGATTCCGCAGGCACAGGTATTCGCACTGAACCCTCCGGCGATCCAGGCATTAGGCAACGCCTCGGGCTTCAGCATGAAGCTGGAAGATCGCGCCGGTGTCGGCAGCAGCGGGCTCAATGCTGCGGCGATGACGATGACCGCGCAGGCGGCCGCCAGCCCGCTGCTGGCCGGCGTTCGCCCCGAAGGCATGCCGCGCGCACCGCAGCTGTTCGTGGACATCGACCGCACCCAGGCGCGCGCGCTAGGGGTGCCGCTGAGCCAGGCCAACCAGGCACTGGGCATTCTGTTCGGGTCGGCGTACGTCAATGACTTCGTCCGCCAGGGCAATGTGTTGCGGGTATTCGTGCAGGCCGATGCCGCGCAGCGCATGCGCGCCGAGGATGTCAGCGACCTGCGCGTGATCGGCAGCCAAGGGCAGTCGGTTCCGCTCTCGGCGTTCGCGCGTACGCGTTGGACGGTGGGGGAGCAGCAGGTAGAACGCTATAACGGCTTCCTGTCCGCCACGGTATCGGGGCAGGGGGCACCGGGTGTCTCCAGCGGCGCAGCGATGCGGGAGATGGAGCGCATCGCGGGCGACGTGCTGCCGGCAGGCGTGCGCTTTGAATGGACCGGTACCGCACGCGAAGAGCAGGAAGCGTCTGGCCAGGTCGGGTTGCTGCTGGGTCTGGCCTTTGTGGTGGCGTTCCTGCTGCTGGCCGCCTTGTACGAAAGCTGGATCACCCCGGTGATCGTGCTGCTGGTGGTGCCGCTGGGCATTCTGGGGGCGGTGCTGTTCACGGCCGCGCGTGGCATGTCGGCGGACGTGTACTTCACTGTGGGGCTGGTGACCATCATCGGCCTGGCGGCCAAGAACGCCATTCTGATCGTGCAGTTCGGGCTGGATGAGGAGGCGCAGGGCGTGCCCCCGCGCGAGGCGATTCTGCGCGCCGCACACCAGCGCCTGCGTCCGATCCTGATGACCAGCCTGACCTTCATCGTCGGCATGGTGCCGCTGGTGATTGCCACCGGTGCGGGTGCCGCCAGCCGACAGGCGGTGGGCACCGGTGTGCTGGGCAGCATGCTCAGTGCGACCGTGCTGGGCATCTTCTTCACGCCGCTGTTCTACTACCTGCTGCGACGCAGGTCGGCGGAGAAGGCCGATGCGTAGCCGGCCTGCACGTGCCTGGATATTGGCGCTGGCAGCAACCGCGCTGTGCGGCTGCAATCTTGCGCCGCCGTACGTGCGCCCCGAGGTTGCGGTGCCGGCGTCCTACCTGACCTCGGGCGAGGTGCCGGTGCAGGACAGCGGCACGAACGCGCCGGCCATCGGCTGGTCCGCCTATTTCCAGGACCCGGTGCTGCAGGGCCTGATTGAACAGGCGCTGCGCAACAACCGGGATCTGGCCGCGGCCGTGGCACGCATGGAACAGGCCCGCGCACAATTCCGCATCCAGCGCAGCCAACGGCTGCCTGGACTGGAAATCAGCGGCTCAGGCCAACGCCTGCGCACCCCCGTGAGCGCAGCGGATGGCGCGGCCAGGGTGACCGTGGACAGCTATGCCGTGCAGGTGGGCATCCCCGCGTTCGAGCTGGACTTCTGGGGACGCGTGGCCAATCTCAGCGAAGCCGCGCGCCGCCAGTACCTGGCCACTGCTGAAGCGCGTGATGCGGCCGCGCTGAGTCTGATCGCGACCGTGGCCGCCACTTACTACGCCGTGCGCGCCAGCGAAGCCGGGATCGTGCTGGCCGAGCGCTCACTGGCCAGTCGGCAGGAAACGCGTGAACTGGCGCAACTGCGCATGGATGCCGGCCTCACTTCTTCGGTGGACTTCAACCAGTCGTATGCATTGGTGACACAGGCCGAAGTCCAGCTGGCTGAGCTGCGACGCAGCCATGGCCAGGCGGTGCAACTGCTGCAGTTCCTTGTGGCCACTCCGCTACCTCCGACGTTGCCTGCAGGACGGCCTCTGGAGCCGGATGCGCAACTGGCCCGACTGCAACCCGGGCTGCCATCGGAGCTGCTGGAGGCACGCCCGGACGTGCGCCTGGCCGAGCAGCAGCTGCGCGCTGCCAATGCCAACATTGGTGCGGCGCGCGCCCTGTACTTTCCGCTGATCGCGCTGACCGGGGCAGGGGGCTACGCCTCCAGCGATCTTTCCGGGCTGGTGTCGGACAGCAACCGGGTGTGGTCGTTCGGGGCCGGCGCGGTGTTGCCGCTGCTGGACTGGGGCGCACGCCGGGCACGCGTTGACGCAGCGGTAGCCACCCGCGACGAACGCGAAGTGAGTTACCAGTCCACGGTGCAGAACGCCTTCCGCGAGGTGGCCAGCGGCCTGGTCGCCGCCGAACAGAACGACCGCCAGATCGCGGCGCAGCTGCAGGCGGTGCAGGTACAGCAGGCCTTGGTGGAGACCGCACAGGATCGCTACGAGGTGGGCCTGACCCCTTATCTGGAGGTGCTGGATGCCGAGCGCAACCACTTCACCGCCGAACAAGCGCTGCTGCAACTGCGTGCAAGCGCCTTGCAGGACGCTGTGAACCTCTATGCCGCACTGGGTGGCGGCCAACTGACGAGGAGCCCCTGATGCGCCTTCCACTCTTCCTGCTGTGCCTGGCCAGCGTTGCATTGCCCGGCACCGTTGCAGCCCAGACCCGCGATGCCGACCAGGATGCGGAGATCCAGCGCCTGCGCCAGACCGTTGAACAGCTGACCGCGCGGATCCAGGCGCTGGAAGGGGGGCAGACCACGAGCACACCCTCGGCAGCGCCGGTTGGCGTGGCTGCGGCACCCGGCGCCGCCAGCGCGCCAGCGGTGGTGCCGGCCGCTCCAGCTGCGGTGGCCACGCCGACGGTGTTGAACGTCAGCATCTCGCCGCTGCCGCCACGCGATCCGTTCGACGAGGACGATCAGGCCGCTGCACGCATGGACAACGAGGTGCCACCGGGTGATGAACTGGAAGGCTTCTTCGCGTTGCCGGGCACCTCCACCTGGTTGCGCCTCAGCGGCTACGCCAAGCTGGATGCGATGTATGACGACGGCGATGCGGGCGACAGCGATATGTTCATTACCTCTGAGATCCCGGTCGACGGCGGTCGTGACAAAGCACGCTTCAACATGCACGCACGGCAGACCCGGTTCACCATCGAAGCGCGCCGCGACACCGGTGCCGGGCCGCTGCGCTTCGTGCTGCAGAACGATTTCTTCGGCTCTGGCGGCAGCTATGGTTACCGCCTGCGCCATGCGTACGGGCAGCTGGGCAATACCTATGCGGGCTTTGGCTGGTCGGCGTTCATGGACCTGGACTCCGGCCCGGACACCCTGGACTTTGCCGGCCCCGGTGCTTCGCCGTCGGCCCGTCTGGCCAGCATCCGCCAGTACATTCCGTTGCGCGGCGGCAACCAGCTGATCATTGCCGCCGAACACCGGCCGCCCGAGCTGCAGCTGGACGGCGCGACCCAGCAGTCGCGGACCGCCGCACCCAACCTGGTGCTGGCCGCACGGCACGAAGCCGACTGGGGCAGCGTGCAGCTGGCCGGGGTGCTGCGTTACCTGGCGTTCGATTCGGCGCGCAACAGTGGCGAAGGCAGCGACAGCACCACCGCCGGCGGGCTGGCCTTCAGTGGCACCTGGGGAGGCAGCAGCGGCAGCTATTTCGTGTTCGGCGCGGTGGGCGGGCAGGGCATCGCCGCCTATCTGGGCGACCTGGGCGGGTTGAACCTGGACGGGGTGGTGGACGCGGACAACCACCTGCAGACTCTGCAGCAGTACGGCGGCTGGGTGGGCTACACGCACCGCTGGTCGCAGCGTTGGCATTCCACCCTGACCTGGAGCCGGCTGTACCTGGAGCGCGATGCGTTGCTGGATCCTTCCGTGTTCCGGCGCAGCGACTATGCCGCGGCCAATCTGATCTGGCAGCCGGCCCCGAGCTGGAGCTGGGGTGCGGAAGTGCTGTACGGCAAGCTGGAGGAACAGGGTGGTGCCAGCGCCGATGTGTTCCGTGTACAGACCGCGTTGAAGTACGACTTCATCAAGTAGGAGGGTGTCATGAGCAGGCAGTGCACCGGACGCTGGCAGCTGTTGGCATGGGCGGTCGCGGTGGGCTGCGTCTCACCGGCGCTCGCCCAGGACGCCATGCTCGGCACGCTGCTTGAGGAACCCGGCAGCGCTGGGCTGGGGTTCCTGATGCGGGTGGAGTCGTCGCCGTACAAAGGGGCGGATGACCGCGTCGACCTGCTGCCGCTGTATCTGTATGAAGGCGAGCGCTTCTTCTTGCGCTCCAATGCCGCCGGCGTCCGCCTGGCCACCCAGGAAGACCAGGGGATGGAGCTGTTCGTCGAGCGAAGGCTGGAAGGCTACCCCGAAGACGAAACGCCGGAGATTCTTGAAGGACTTCGCACCCGCAATGGCGAAGCCGACCTTGGCGCGCGTTACTACTGGAAGCAGCAGGGCCACACCTGGGATCTGAGTGTACGCCAGGACATCTCGAGCACCTCCAAAGGAACGGAACTACGTGCGGGCTATGGCTATCTGTGGCGTGGCCAGCGCTGGGACGTGCAGCCGGTGCTGAGCCTGGAATGGCGCAGTTCCAAACTCAATGATTACTACTTCGGCATTGAGCCGTATGAGTCCACGGCAGAGCATCCTGCCTATGCCGCCGGTTCCGGCCTCGACGTGACAGCTGGCCTGTACGCGCGCTATCGCTTCCTCCAGCACTGGAGCCTGCTCGGTGGGGTATATGCCACCCAGCAATCCAGCTCGGTCCGCAACAGCCCGCTGGTCGATGACCGCGTGCAATGGGGGGCGCTGCTGGGCGCGGCGTACGACTTCGGCAACGGCCAGGTGCGCTGGGACGAACCCACGTCGCCCACCTACGTCAAAGTGTTCTACGGTCGCGATTCGGCCGACGGCTGCCACATGGTCAAGATCATGACCTTCAGCTGCACCGACCTCAACGACGTCGACCCGACCGACATCTGGGGCGTGCATGTGGGCAGACCGTTTGTTTCTGAATTGAACGGCTGGCCGCTGGACCTGGTCGGCTATGTGGGCGTGCTGCGCCACGACGAGAAGGGCCATCAGCCGGATTCCTGGCAGATCGATGCTTACATGAAGGGGTTCTACTACGGCTTCCCGTGGTCACATCGGGTCAAGACCCGGATCGGCTTCGGCTTCGGGCTCTCCTATGCCGAGCGGGTGCCCTATGCCGAAGTGCAGTCGCAGGCACGCCGCGAACGCAATACCTCCAAGCTGCTGAACTACCTGGACCCCAGCATCGACGTCAGCCTGGGTGACATCTTCGGCAGCCGGCGCTGGCACGACATGTATCTGGGCGTGGGCATCTCGCACCGCTCCGGCATCTTCGGCTCGTCGCAGATGCTGGGCACGGTGGATGGCGGCTCCAACTACATCTACGCCTATCTGGAGGCCGCGCTCTAGCGCGGCACTGAATCCGGCTTCGGGTCGCGCTCGTGACGGGCCAGCAGGGCGATGGCGATGTAAGCCAATCCCATCGCCAGCATCGCCAAACCGACACCCCATGACGCCGCGGCCCGCCCGGCCCAGGCAACACCGGTGACACAGATCACTGCGGCGACCAGTGCGATTACCCCGGAGACCAGCGAGATCCAGCGTCGGCCACCGTCACTGAATCCAAACGCGAGGCTGAACTGGGCCAGCGCCTGGACGGCCAGTACCGCGGCAACCGTGGTGGCAACCGCATAAGCTGCCCATTCCGGGTGGGTGTAGATGGCAATGCCGCCAATGATCTGTGCTGCACCGAGCGCAATGGTCATGGCAAAGCTGGGCAGGCCGCGCAGCAGGAAGGCCTGCGACAGCTGCAGGGCACCGGCAATGACCAGCAGCGCGGCGACCAACACGGTCATCGTGCGTACCAGCAGGGAGGCGGCATACAAGCCCACGATGCCGACCAGAACCAGCAGCACCCCCAGTATCAGCAAACGGCGCCAGTGCACCTTCATGGCCACGCCAATGGAACCGGGTTCGCGGCCGAGGCGGGAGAAGACGGTCATGCCGGTGCTCCAAGCGATGGACTGAGTGCCATTAGGGCGCTGCATTTACGTGGCTGCAAGCGCGTTGCGTCATTCACTGGCGGTCAGTCGGTAGAAGTACTGAGTGTTGACCATGCCTGGCGGTCGGAGGCGGGTATACCGTGAACGGGTCTGGATCGAGGCGTTGCTGCCATGCCGCACCATCTGCTCCGTTTGCTGGCCCACGCGCTGGCATGCATCGGTGTATTGATCGCGATGCCCATTGCTGCACAGCAATCCGCCTCGCCGGAGGTGGCCCCCGCCACGCTGTTTACCAACGTGCGCATATTCGATGGAACCCACGCCCAGCTGACGCCACCGCGCCACGTGCTGGTGGAAGGGAACCGCATCAGCCGCATCTCCGCCACGCCGTTGGAAGCTGCTGGTGCACGCCGTATCGAGGGCAACGGGCGCACCCTGATGCCCGGCCTGATCGATGTGCACTGGCACAGCATGTTTGCCGCCGTTCCGATCCAGACGGCGATGAGCGCGGACAACGGCTACCTGAACATCGTGGCGGCCGCTGAATCCCGCCGGACGCTGTTGCGCGGCTTCACCACGGTGCGCGACGTCGGCGGTGCCGTGTTTGGATTGAAGGCCGCGATTGATGCCGGGCAGGCGGAAGGCCCGCGCATTTTTCCGTCTGGCGCGATGATCACGGTCACCAGCGGCCACGGCGACTTCCGTGATGCTTCAGACCTGCCGCGCGCGGTTGGGCAACCCGGCTCGCGCCATGACGTGGTGGGCGACAGCGCGATTGCCGATACCCCGGATGAAGTGCGGGTTCGCGTACGCGAAATGCTGATGCGGGGTGCCAGCCAGATCAAGCTGACCGCCGGCGGTGGCGTGTCATCCCCCCACAGTCCGCTGGACGTGGTGTCATTCAGTGAGCCCGAGCTGCGCGCCGCCCAGGATGCGGCGCGGGACTGGGGCACCTATGTGACCGTCCACGCCTATACGCCCGAAGCGATCACGCGTGCCATCCGTGCCGGCATCCCCTGCATCGAACATGCCAGCCTGATGGACGACGCCACCGCACGCCTCATGCGCGACCGGGGCATCTGGTTGAGCACGCAGCCCCTGCCACCGGAGCTGGCCAATGCGTTCCCGCCCGACTCGGACCAATGGCACAAGGCCCAGGAAGTGTTTGCCGGCACCGAACAGACCTATGCACTGGCGAAGAAGTACCGCCTGAAGACCGCGTTCGGCACCGACGTGCTGTTCTCCCGGGCCCTGGCCGCGCGACAGAATCATATTCTGGCCAGCCTGACGCGCTGGTACACGCCCGCGGAGACGCTGATCATGGCAACCGGCACCAATGCGCAACTCTTGACGCTCTCAGGCAAGCGCAGCCCTTACGCGGGTCGCCTGGGCGTGGTGGAGGAGGGGGCCCTGGCCGACCTGCTGCTGGTCAATGGCGACCCCCTGAGCGATATCAGTGTGATCACCGACCCGGCGCGCAACTTCGAGGTGATCATGAAGGACGGGGTGCTGGTAAAAGGGTTGCCGTAGCGCAGGTCAGCTGCCGACCGACATGCCGAATCCGCCGCTGGCTTTGAAGCTCAGCACCAGCTGGGCGACTCGCCAGGAGATGAATGCGTAGGTGCAGCAGAGGACGATCTGAAGGACCAGATGCCACTTGAGGCGACTCAACCGCCAGATCCCGTCGAACAGGTTGAGCAGAAGCAGGCAAACGCCGATGGCGGTCACCACGTAGCCCACCGCGGTCGGGTGCGCCAGATCCAGCTCGGCTGGACCGGTACGGACCACCTCCAGCCCCGCCGCCGTTACCAGCGAGGACACGGCCAGGTTGCGTGTGTTCTCAAAGATCAGACGCAGCACGCCATCGTCAAAGAGCAGCGTCGCAATGCGCCTCAGGGGGGCTGGCAGCATGGGCAGCACCTTCGATCAGGAACCATCGGAAATACAGGGTTGCGTGCCTGACATTAAGCCGGTGTGGAGTGCCTGGTCAGCATTGGGTGACTGCGTCGTTCACTGGCACATCACCCGTAGAACTACTGACGCGATGAGCTGGGCCATTGCGCATGCTCAGCTTTACACGCCACCGGCGCGACACTCCCTGCACGGGTGCCTTCATGGATCTTCCCGCCAGCTATCCAACGCTGCCTCCTTGGCTGCTTACCTTGTGTTTCCTGCTGGCGCTGCTGGTCGCGCGTGAGATCGGCGCGGCGGTATCGCGCCGGCAGCGGCGACGGCACCCGGCGCGGACGTCTGCGCCGGAGGAGGGCAAGGACGACGACGCATTCGCGATGACGTCCGTGCTGGGGTTGCTGGCGCTGCTGATCGGCTTCACGTTCTCGCTGTCGCTCGGGCGCTATGACGAGCGCCGTCAGCTGGTGGTGCAGGAAGCCAATGCGCTGGGAACCACGTGGCTGCGAACCGATCTGCTGGATGGCAACGACCGGACCCGAATGCAGGACGTGCTGCGGCGCTACGTGGATGCACGTGTCGACTTTGCCAATGCGCGTACCGGCGAAGAAGAGGTCCAGCAGAACGCCCGTTCAGTGGCACTGCAGGATGAGCTGTGGCAGGCGTTGGTCGCCGGCACCCAGAGCTTCCGTGATACCCCGCGCGCGTCGCTGTTGTTCACAACGACCAATGAATCCATTGACCTGGCCGCCGAACGCTTCGCCGCTCGGCAGGACCACATTCCGCCCCGCATCCTGCGCATGCTGCTGCTGTTCGCGGTACTCGCAGCGGGGCTGGTGGGGTACGAACGCCCGCACCAGCGACGCAGCACGTTGCTGCTGCTTCTGCTGCTGACATTGGCGGTCGGACTGATTCTGGACCTTGATCGGCCCAGCACCGGTATCACCCAGGTGCCGCAGGAGCCGATGCTGGACCTGCAGCGCAGCCTGCGTGACGGGGAGGCACCGTGACGCACGCCTCGTGCCTTGGCGTTCTGCTAAGCCTGCTTGGGACGGTCGCGGCTTGTCCGGTTGCCGCGCAGGAGCACAGCGCCGACGAGCTGGCCAAGAAACTGTCCAACCCTGTCGCGGCCCTGATCAGCGTTCCCTTCCAATACAACTATGACCAGACCTATGGTCAGGATGGCTACAGGCACAACCTCAATATCCAGCCGGTCGCTCCGTTCTCGATGGGTGAACACTGGAACGTCATCTCGCGCACCATCCTACCGGTGACCTATCAGAAGGATGTGGTGCCGGGCACCGATCAGGCCGGCATCGGCGACATCACCCAGAGTTTCTTCTTTTCGCCCAAGGAGGCCGGTTCATCCGGGGTGATCTGGGGCATCGGGCCAGCGCTGTTGATACCCACCGGCACCGACGACCTGGGCGCAGATACGTGGGCCGCCGGACCGACGGTAGTCTTGCTGAAGCAGGAAAAGAGCTGGACGTACGGGGCCCTGATGAATCACCTGGCCGACGTGGCGGGCACCGGCAGCCGTCGTGCCGACATCAGCTCGACCTTCCTTCAGCCGTTTCTGTCCAAAGCCTACAGCGGCGGCCGCACGCTGACCTTCAACGTGGAATCGACCTACGACTGGAAGGCCAGCCAATGGACCGTGCCGCTGAACATTCAATATTCCAAGGTGAGCAAGCTGGGCAACCAGATGCTCAGTTTCCAGGGCGGCGTACGGGTGTACCTGGAAACGCCACGTGGTGGGCCGGACTGGGGTCTGCGGCTGGGAATCACCTTGCTCTTCCCGCGCTGAAGAAGCGCTCCGGGGCCCGCCCCGTCTGGCACAGGAGTTGTCATCATGGCTGCAAAGAAACGACCGTCGACCGGCAGTTCGCGCAAGCCGAAGACCCCAAGCCCTCCCAGCCGGCCGAATGTGCTGGTGATGTGGGGGGATGACATTGGCCAATCCAATCTGAGCTGTTACACCAAAGGGGTAATGGGTTACCGGACCCCCAACATCGACCGCATCGCACACGAAGGCGTGATCTTCACGGATGCCTATGCCGAGCAGAGCTGCACGGCCGGCCGTGCGTCGTTCATTACCGGTCAGTGCGGCCTGCGGACAGGGCTGACCAAGGTCGGCCTGCCAGGAGCATCCCTGGGACTGAAGGCAGAAGACATCACCATTGCCGAGGCTCTGAAGCCGCTGGGCTACCGCACCGGCCAGTTCGGCAAGAATCACCTGGGTGACCGCGACGAACACCTGCCGACCGCGCACGGTTTCGACGAGTTCTTCGGAAATCTCTATCACCTCAACGCCGAAGAAGAGCCTGAGGAGGTGGACTACCCCAACCCCAAGGAGTTTCCGGAGTTCCGCAAGAAGTACGGCCCGCGTGGTGTGCTCCACTGCTGGGCAGACGGGAAGGGTGGGCAGAAGATCCAGAACACCGGACCGCTGACGCGCAAGCGTATGGAAACAGTGGATGAGGAGTTCCTGGCTGCGGCCAAGGCATTCATACAGGCGGCGCACGATGCTGGGGAACCCTTCTTTGTCTGGTTCAACACCACGCACATGCATGCCTGGACCCACATCAAACCGGAGAGCCGTGGCCAGTCGGGCCGCTGGCAGTCTGAATATCACGATGTAATGATCGATCACGACCGGTGCATCGGGGAAATGCTGGATTTTCTTGACGAACTGGGAATCGCAGACAACACCTTCGTGCAATACAGCACGGACAACGGTCCGCACATGAACACCTGGCCCGATGCGGGCATGACTCCGTTCCGGTCGGAGAAAAACACCAGCTGGGAAGGCGCGTATCGGGTGCCCTGCATGGTGCGCTACCCGGGTTACATCGAAGCGGGCACGGAGAGCAATGCAATCGTCAGTCATCTGGACTGGTTCCCGACCATCCTGGCCCTGGCCGGTGATGCCACCATCGCGACGAAACTGAAGAAGGGTCTGAAGATCGGCAGGAAGACCTTCAAGGTGCACCTGGACGGTCACAACCTGCTGCCGTACCTGACCGGCGAGGTGGAAGAGTGCCCGCGCAAGGGCTTCATCTACTTCACGGACGAGGGTGACGTTGCCGCACTTCGCTACGACAACTGGAAGATGCTGTTCCTGGAACAGCGTGTGGAGACGACCCTGAAGATCTGGCTGGAGCCGTTCATCGTGCTGCGCACGCCTTACATCTTCAATCTGCGCATGGATCCGTATGAACGGGCACAGCAGACATCCAATACGTTCTATGACTGGATGTTCCGGCACATCTTCCTGCTGGTGCCTGCACAGGCCGGGGTGGCGGAGTTCCTGGGTACGTTCAAGGAGTTCCCGCCCCGGCAGAAGGCGGCCAGCTTCAGTCTTGACCAGGTCCTGGCCAAGATGACGGAAGCCTCGACCGGAGGCTGAGCACCGGCGGGCACTACAGCGGCGGGCACCGGCGCGCGGTGCCCGCCTAGTGGTCGGTGAACAGCCACACCGCCGTAAGCCCGCCGAGCAGCAGCAAGCCGAGGCTGAACAGCGTCGTGGCACGGTGACGGGTGACGATCACTCCGCGCTCGATATCGCCGCTGACCTGCCAGTAGCGCACCAATGACCAGACCAGCAATGCCAAGCCCAGCAGCACCATGCCAAAGCCCGCATTGCTGGCGTCGTGCAGCAGCAGGCGGCCACCGGCCGGAGCCTGGTCGTTCTGGATCAGATAGGTGCTGAAGCGGTTGATGGTGATGCCGAACCCGATCAACGAAACAGTGGTACGCAGATAGGCCAGATGCGTGCGCTCATTGGCCATGTGGGTGCGTCCACGTGCCAGGTCGTTGGACAGCGAACCGGTGGACGGGGCGGGGTGCTCAGGATGTGAACCGGGTGTGGACATGGCGTGGACGCTGCAATCCGTGACCTCCGCAATCTAACGAAACGCTGCTGCAGCGTCCTGAGTAAAAGTACCTATCCTCATGGCCGGACCGCGATTTCACGTCGGACCGACCCGTACGCGCCTACAACAGGGCATCGTCCTGCAAAGAGATGCGGCATGGCTCGACCAATCTGGACCGGCTCGCTTTCATTCGGGTTGCTGAACGTCCCGGTGTCCCTCATGTCCGGCGAGCGTCGCATGGACCTCAGCTTCCGCATGCTGGATTCGCGTGACAAGAAGCCGATCCGCTACGAGCGGGTCAATGCGGACACCGGTGAAGAGGTGCCGTGGAAGGATATCGTCAAGGCCTTCGAGTACGACAAGGGCAGCTATGTGGTCATTGAGAAGGAAGATATCGCTGCCGCCGCACCGGAAACGCACGAGTCGATCGATGTGGAAGCCTTTGTGGATGCCGAAAGCATCGACCTGCGCTATTACGAAAAGCCCTACATCCTGATTCCCGGAAAGAAGGCCGAGAAGGGCTATGTGCTCTTGCGCGAAACTCTGAAGGACACCGGCAAGGTCGGCATCGGCCGGGTGGTGATCCGCACCCGCGAATACATCTGTGCGGTGATGCCGGAGGAAGACGCGTTGGTCATGATCCTGCTGCGCTACCCGCAGGAGCTGGTGGCGCTGGACGAGTACAAGCTGCCCAAAGGCAGTGCCAAGGACTACCGGGTGGCCCCCAAAGAGCTGGAAATGGCCCGGAAGCTGATCGAGAGCATGACCTCCAACTGGGATCCAGCTGAATACCAGGATGAGTTCCGTGAGCGGTTGTCGGACATCATCAAAAAGCGGATGAAGCAGGCCGGGGCCACCACGAAGTTCGAGGAGCCCGAGCACCACGAAGATGCCGCTACCAACGTGGTGGACTTCATGGCCCTGCTGCAGAAGAGCCTGGACAGCAACCGGCGCACACCTGCCAAGGCCACCAAGGCAGCGAAGAAATCCGCACCGGCGAAGAAGGCGACCAAGAAGGCAGCAGCGAAGAAGGCACCTGCCAAGAAGGCGGCGACGAAGGCGCGCAAACGCGCGTGACCGGAAGCGTCGCATGAGCCTGAGTGAGTACCGCCGCAAACGCAGTTTCGACAAAACCCGTGAGCCCGAACCGGGCAAAGCCGCGCCACGCGGCCATCGCGCCCTGTTCGTGGTCCAGTTACACCATGCCAGCCGACGGCATTACGACTTCCGCCTGCAGGTGGGCGACGCGCTGAAAAGCTGGGCGGTGCCGAAGGGGCCCAGTTACGATCCCAAGGTCAAGCGGATGGCGGTGGAGGTCGAGGACCATCCCCTTGACTACGCCGGGTTTGAAGGTGAGATACCCAAAGGCGAGTACGGCGGCGGGCATGTGGCGCAGTTCGACCATGGGGTGTGGTCAACCGAAGGAGATGCCGAAGCACAGCTCGCCAAGGGCCACCTGCGCTTCGAGCTGTTCGGTGACAAGCTCAAGGGAGGCTGGCATCTTGTGCGCTCGGGAAAGCCAGCGCGGCAGCCACAGTGGCTGCTGTTCAAGGACAACGACGCGTTCGCCGGCGCGCTCGAGGCCGACGACCTGCTGGCGGATGTCACCTCGGCCCCGGCGGCTGATCGCAAGCGCGCGGGTACCGGCAAGACCCACAAGAAGCGGCTGACGACTGTGGCACCGAAGGCGCGCAAGCGGCGCGTGGACTGGGCCAAGCGGGCGCTGGCATTGGCTGGGGCCCGGAAGGCCGGCGCGCCATCGGGACCGTTTGCGCCACAGTTGGCCAAGCTCGGCGAAAGTCCCCCGCAGGGGGATGCCTGGGTGCACGAAATCAAATGGGATGGTTATCGCATCCTGGCCACGGTCAACAAAGGCGTCGTACGACTGTGGTCGCGAAACGCGCTGGAGTGGACCGACAAAGTGCCGGAGATCCGTGATGCGGTGGCCGCGTTGGGGCTGGAATCGGCCGCGCTGGACGGCGAGCTGATCGCCGGCAAGGGCACCAAGCAGGATTTCAATCTGTTGCAGTCCACGCTGTCCGGTGAGCGCCACGGCGCGCTGACATATGCGTTGTTTGACCTCCTGCACCTGGATGGCGTTGATGTTTCAGAGGCACCGCTGCTGGAGCGGAAACAGCTCCTGCAGTCGCTGCTGGAGGATTCCCCCCGGCAGCTGGCCTACAGTTCGCACGTTGAAGGCGAGGGCGCAAAGGCCTTCGAGATGGCGGGCGAGCAGCACTTCGAGGGCATCATTTCCAAGCGTGCGGACCGTGCTTACCATGGCGGCCGAAGTGACGACTGGCGCAAGACCAAGCAACTTGCCAGCGACGAGTTCGCAGTGGTCGGATACACCGCGCCCAAAGGGAGCCGAACCGGCTTCGGCTCGCTGCTGTTGGCCAGACCCGACGCCGAGCATGGTTGGCGCTTCGCTGGTCGCGTAGGCACAGGCTTCACCGACGCCCGGTTGCGCGAGATCAGCGCACTGATCGGCAAGGCCGGCAGCAAGACCCCCAGTGTCCATATCCCTGAGATGGACACGGATCTTCGCAGTGCCACCTGGTTCAAACCGCGCTTCGTAGTGGAGGTGTTCTATCGGGGCATGGGCGGGCAGCAACTGCTTCGCCAACCGTCATTGAAAGCGGTACGCGAGGACAAGCAGGTGAGTGATCTGAAAGACAGTGATCGGGGCACATCGACAGGCCCGCAGAAGAAGGCGGCCAGAAGGTCGGCAAGATCGAAGAAGGCGGCCAAGGAGATGCCGTCGCTTTCATCGCCCACAAAGGTCCTGTTCGTCGACGACGGCATCACCAAACAGGACGTCTGGAACTACTACACCGCCATCATGGACTACATCCTGCCTGAGATCGTCGGGCGGCCGCTGTCGGTCATCCGCTGCCCTGTAGGCACCGCGAAAGCGTGCTTCTTCCAGAAGCACCATACCGCCGGGATGGAAATCGTGGACACGGTGCGACTGAAGGAAGAAAGTGGGTCGCAGGGCGATTACCTGGTGGTGCGCGAAGCCGCCGGGCTGATGGAACTGGTGCAATTCAACACGCTGGAGTTCCACCCCTGGGGGAGTCATGCCGAATCGCCGGATCGCGCCGACCGCGTAGTGTTCGACCTGGACCCGGGCCCGGGAGTGCCGTTCTCGGAGGTCAAGAAAGCAGCCACTGACATTCGCAGCAAACTGAAGCAGTTGAAGCTGGAGTCGTTCCTGCGGGTATCCGGCGGCAAAGGGCTCCATGTGGTGGTGCCGCTGCGGCCGGGCTGCGACTGGGAGCTGACCAAGCGTTTCGCCAAGGGCTTTGCCGAGGCGCTGGCCGAGACCGAGCCGGACCGTTTCCTTTCCAAAGCCACCAAGAGCCTGCGCAACAAGCGCATCTTCGTGGACTACCTGCGCAACGGGCGCGGTGCCACGGCGGTCGCGTCGTATTCCCTGCGCGCGCGTCCGGGGGCACCTGTGGCCATGCCGATCAGTTGGACCGAGCTGTCCAAACTGCAGCGTGCCGATACGTTCACCCTGAAGACGGTGCCGGCCAAGCTCAAACGGCGGCGCAAGGATCCGTGGGAAGGCATTGATACGCTGAAGCAGAACCTGTCGCGCTGGGCGCGCAAGCCCTCAGGGCGGTGAGCGTCTGGGGCGGACAGACACGTGCGGATGGTCTGGCACGCACCAGCGCCAGGGAATCTCCACCGCCTTGCTGATGCCAATGCGTGGCCCCACCCATGGGGAGTCAGGCGGCGTTACGCCGTCGCTGACGATCGCAACGCCTGAATCGGCACGAACGAGATCTGCTCCGTCCAGAGCGCGGGTGATGCCGAACGCCTGCGACAGCTTGCCCGGGCCGCTCGCCAGGTCGCGATCACGACGCGCCGCAGGACGGGATGCGCGCATGAGATCGAGAGCGCTGACCGGCTCGGCGGCACGCAGCAGTACACCCATTCCCTCACCAACGGGACCACAGACCGCGTTGCTGCCCCAGTGCATGCCATAGGTGAAGTAGACATACAAATGGCCCGCCTCACCAAACATGGTGGCATTGCGCGCCGTCTTTCCCCGGTAGGAGTGTGCGGCGGGGTCTTCACCGCCGGCGTAGGCTTCCACTTCCACGATGCGCGCGGCACGGCCGTCGTCGCGCACCAGCAGCTTGTTGAGGAGTTCAGGTGCCACTTCGGTCGGGTGGCGTGCATAGAAGCGCCGTGGCAGCACAGACCAATCCGCCGGGATCCACGCAGGGGCAAGCGCAATATCGGTCATCAGTCCTGGTCCTCATCGAGGCCGTCACCGTCCCAGGCCACGTTCTCCTCAGAATGAGACTCATCCGGGCTTACCGGTTCCAGCAGGGTGTACTCATCCTGCTTCGGGTCGCGCACGGCCTTGCTCACGTAATGGATCTCAAGCGCATCCGTTCGGGCACGGGCTTTCATTCCTGCGGGGGTATTGATTGAACCGCTCAGCCAGTCCATCGCCACCTGCGGCGAGACGAAGACGGGGCCATCCTGCGAGAGCGGGGCGGGGATGTCCGGATTTGCATCGGTCAGTACTGTAAAGCTGTCCAGGACCTGGCCGGCTTCGTCCTGCCACCGCTCCCAGAGTCCGGCCGCCAGAAGCGCGCGACCGTCCTGGCGCTGTACAAACATCGGCCACGGTGGTTTCCGCTCACGGTCCCATTTGTAGTAGCCGGTCAATGGCACAATGCAGTGGCGGTGCTCCCAGGCACTGGCGAACAGACGGCTGCCCGGTGCCTTGGTCAGGCGCGCGGTCACCGTGGTGTAGGGTGTCGCGGGTTCCTTTGACCAGCGCGGTACCAGTCCCCACTGCATGTCAGTGATCGACGGATCCTCGCCATCCGTCGCGAACAGAACCGCCGCCGGGCAGCCTTTGCCGATGTTGTAACGCTGCACCGCGCTGGCCAAGGCCAGCGTGAGGTGATCCGGAAGGCCGGGCGCAAAGGCGTCCACGTCGACGAAGGCTTGGGCAAAACGGCGCATTCGCGAAGGTTACCGCGCGGTGGGTGATCCGCCTGTCATGTCGCCTTCATGCAGGAAGCAAACACATCCTGGGTCGGGTCATAGGCCCGGGTGCTGACCTGCATCAACCCCAGCAACGAGGAGAACAGCACGTCATGGTCCGTCCGCTGACGGGCGCGCTGCGCCAGGCAGCCGGTGTCCAGGCCGCGCGAGCTGGCGAATCGTTGCGAGAACCACATGATCATCGGCACCGAGGTCTGCTCGGCGGGTGCAATGGCGTAAGGCACCCCATGCAGGTACAAGCCCTTCTCGCCCAGTGACTCGCCATGGTCGGATACATACACCATTGCAGTGTCGTAGTCGCTCATCGCCTGCAGCTCATGGATGGTGCGGGCCAGGAAATGGTCGGTGTACAGCACCGCATTGTCGTATGCGTTGGTGATCTGCTGCGGCGTGCAGTTGCCCAGCTCCGGGTTCTGACAGGGTGGGGTGAACTTGCGGAAGTTGTCCGGGTAGCGCTGGAAGTAGCTGGGGCCATGGTTACCCAGCTGGTGCAGCACCACCACGCGGTCGCCGGGGACGGCACGCACCTTTGCGTCCAGGCCAGCCAGCAGTATCTCGTCCATGCAGCGACCCTCCCTGCACAGTGACGGATCACGGGCATCGGTCAGCGATTCGAACTCGGCTCCCTCGCACACGCCCTTGCAGCCGGACTGGTTGTCGCGCCACAGTGAGGTAATACCGACACGATCAAATACGTTCAACAATGATTGCTGTCCGCGGATGGCTTTCTCGTCATAGTTGCGCCGGCCGATCTGCGAGAACATGCAGGGCAGCGAAACCTCGGTACTCGTTCCGCAGGAATGCATGTCCGGGAAGTTCACCACTCCGATCTGCGCCAACTCGGGAGTGGTCTGGCGCGCATACCCATTCAGACCCCAGTTCTGGGCGCGCACGGTCTCGCCCACCACGATCACAAGCAGGCGCGGACGGCTTCCGGCCGGGCGCGCAGCCACGATGGCGTCCTGCGCGATGGGGGTCTTGGGTGCTTTGGCGATGGGCGAGCTGCTGCGCAGGTTCTGCTTCAGCCCGATAACGTAGTTCATGGGCGTGGCCAGATACTTGATCTCGCGGTGATTGCGCAGCATCGAGGCGACGTCGGCCGATGCAAGCATCACCGAACCCGCGCCGATCACGAGCAACCCCAGCATGAACACCGGGCGTACCCACAGGGTGCGGGTGAACGCACGCGGCACGATGCGAACCCGCCAGAGCAGAAGCGTAGGGAGCACGGCGGTGATCAGCAGCGGCAGGATCAAGCTGGGGGTCATCAGCTCGCGCGATTCCTTGACATCGGTAGCCAGGACATTGCGCACCATGTCGGCGTCGAAGTAGACGCCGTAGCGGGTCATGTAATGCACTGCCATTGCAGTGACGAACAGCAGCACCGTGAGCACAGGTTTCGCGGTCCAGCGCCAGACCAGCAGGGAGAGCAGCAGGCCGTTGGCCGCGATCAGTACCCCCGCCAGCGACACCAGAAACAGCACGCTGCCCGGATGCAGCGCGTGAGCGGCATTCCAGAAGGGGCCGTTGCTGATCAGCGCGAAGAACACGCTTGCCACCAGGATCAGCATTTCCTGGTTCAGAGACGGGCGAAATGCGGAAAGACGGGCAAATACGCCCGTCTTCGGTGCCGGGGTTGCGACTGACGCGTCCAGCGCGATCGACGAAGGGGAGGGGGTTGCAGGAGCCATGCGACCAGCCGCCGTTGGAAAGATGGCGGCGATTCTGGAAGCCGAGAGGTCGGATTGCGGTCGGAGCGGGGCTAGATATTCGTTAACTGCGCGGTTCCGACATTTCCCCGACACCCCCGCGCCATCCTCCGGCCCCAACAGCAGGCCAGAGGAACGCCGCCACCATGAAACACCGCCTTACTGCCCTGACCGCAGCGCTGCTGCTGGTCGTGGCTGCGCTCGCCCTTGGGTGGCATCAATCCCGTTCCAGCGCACCGCCGTCAGGTGCAGCCGTGCCGGTCCTTTCCGTCACCCTGGTGCAGCCACGGCACGAAAGGCTGCCGGTGCGGGTGCCGGCGACCGGCAATATCGCGGCCTGGCAGGAGGCCAGCGTTGGAGCCGAGACAGACGGCCAGCGCCTGACCGAAGTGCTGGTCAACGTCGGTGACGTGGTGCAACAGGGCCAACTGCTCGCACGATTCAGCCCGACATCGCTGCAGGCCTCGCTGGCCGAAGCCGAGGCGGCCGTGACGCTGGCGCGCGCCGAAGCCGATGAGGCAGCGAGCAATCACCAGCGCGCACAGGGTCTGGACGCAGCAGGGGTGATGTCCAAGCAGCAGGTGGGGCAGTACAGCGCTGTCGCGCTGACCAGTCGCGCCCGGCTGCAGGCCGCGCAGGCCGTGGCCGAGCTTGCGCGGTTGCGCGTGCAGCAGACCCGGGTGCTGGCTCCCTCCGACGGAACCATCAGCGCGCGTACGGCGACCGTGGGTGCCGTGGTACCGGCCGGCCAGGAACTGTTCCGGCTGATCAAAGACCATCGGCTGGAATGGCGTGCGGTGGTATCCACTACGGGGCTGGCGCAGGTGCAGGCCGGCCAGCCGGTGCGAATCGCCACTCCGGCGCAGCCCGACGTTGTGGGTCGGGTTCGCATGGTCGGCCCGATGATCGATACCGCCACGCGTAGTGGGCTGGTTTTCGTGGACCTGCCGACGACAACCGTGCTGCGTGCCGGTGCATTCGCACAAGGGCAGATCGAGGTGGGTGATCACGCCGGCCTGACGTTGCCGAACAACGCGGTGTTGGCGCGCGACGGCTTGGATTACGTGATGGAAGTGGGGCAGGGCGGTGCGGTGCACACGCGTCGGGTCACGTTGGGGCAGCGCGTGGGCGAGCGGGTGGAGATCAGTGCGGGGCTGGATGCCGGCACTCGCGTCATCGGCTCAGGTCTGGGTCTGCTCAACGACGGTGACACAGTGCGCGTGGTGAACGGCACTGCGGGGGGCATGCGATGAGTGCCAACCTGTCCATCTGGTCGATCCGCAATCCTGTCGCGGTCACGCTGTTGTTCGTACTGCTGGCGCTGGCCGGTCTGGTCGGCTTCCGTGAGATGAAAGTACAGGATTTCCCGGATATCGACTTCCCGATCATCACCGTCACCGCCACCCTTCCGGGGGCCTCGCCCACGCAACTGGAGAACGACGTTGCGCGCAGGCTGGAAGATGCGCTGGCCAACCTGCAGGGCATCAAGCACATCACGGCGACGCTGGGTGACAGCGTGGTGTCACTGAACGCAGAGTTCGAAGTCGGAGTGCCTGTCCAGCAGGCCATGGATGACGTGCGCAATGCCGTGGCCGGCATACGGGCGGATCTGCCCGCTGAACTGGAAGACCCGGTGATCCGTCGGGTGGAACTGGCGAGCCAGCCGGTGCTGACATTCGCACTGAGCTCCACAACGCTGGATATGGAGCAGCTGTCTTGGTTCATCGACAACCAGGTGAGCAAGCGCCTGCTGGGATCGCCAGGCATCGGGGCCGTACAACGGATAGGCGGGCTCAGTCGCGAAGTGCGGGTGGCGTTGGACCCGGCCCGCCTGCTGGCACTGAACACGACCGCCGCCGACATCTCACGCCAGCTGCGTCAGTCGCAGCTGGAGGCGGCTGGCGGGCGGGTGGATCTGGGCGGCGCTGAACAATCCGTGCGCACGTTAGCGGCGACGGCGTCTGCCGCAGAGATCGCTGCGTTTGAGATCACCCTGAGTGACGGTCGGCACCTGCGCCTGGACGATGTGGCCACCGTCAGTGACACCACGGCCGAGCCCCGCGCTGCTGCCCGCATGGACGGGTGGCCGGTGGTCGCCTTCGATGTGATGCGGGCACGCGGGGCCAGCGAGCTGGAGGTGGCCAGGGTAACGCGGCGGGTGATCGAGGAGCTTCAGCGAGAGCACCCACAGATACAGGTGGAAGAGGCGGTCAGCTACGTGGATCCGATTGCGGCCAACTATCGCGGCTCCATGATGCTGCTGTTGGAAGGTGCGTTGCTTGCGGTGATCGTGGTGTACCTGTTCCTGCGCGACTGGCGCGCCACCTTCATCGCGATCGTGGCGTTGCCGCTCTCGGTCATCCCCACCTTCGCACTGATGCAGTTGATGGGGTTCTCGCTCAATACGGTGTCGCTGCTGTCGTTGTCACTGATCATTGGCGTGCTGGTGGATGACGCGATCGTGGAGATCGAGAACATCGAACGCCACCTGCTGATGGGCAAGGCCCCGCTGGACGCGGCGCGGGACGCCTCCAGCGAGATCGGTCTGGCCGTGGTGGCAACCACGCTGACACTGGTGGCGGTATTCGTGCCGACCTCACTGATGGGCGGTACCGTGGGCCAGTATTTCGTGCAGTTTGGCTGGACCGCCGCGGTCGCCGTGCTGTTCTCGCTGCTGGTCGCGCGAATGCTGACGCCGACCATGGCGGCGTATCTGCTGAAGGCGGCACCTCGTGGCGTCAGCGCGCCACGCTGGGTGGTGCGCTACCTGCGCGTGGTCCGCACCTGCCTGCGGCACCGGCTGCTCACTCTGGCGGCCGCCACAGCCGTGGTGCTGTTGGGGCTGGGGGTGGCTACGCTGCTACCGGGCGAGTTCATGCCGCCGGACGACGGCAACCACGTCCAGGTCCAGTTGACCCTGCCGCCGGGCAGTCGGCTGGCCGATACCCTGGCCAGCGCGGAACAGGCGCGGGCGCTGCTTGCACGCAACCCGTACGTGGAATCGGTGTACACCGCTGTCGGTGCGGGTGGTGCGCGCTCGGGTGAACCGGATGAAGCCGCGCCCAGCGTCGGCGTTACCACCGCAGCGATGACGGTGAACCTCATGCCGCGTGGGGAGCGTCCTCAACGACAGGACGTTGAGAAGGTGCTGCGTGACGCCCTGCAGCCGTTGGCCGGCATCCGCGTGGAAGTGGGGGAGGGCAGCGAAGGCTTCGAGCTGGTGCTCACCGGTGACGATGGCGACCTGCTGGCACGGCATGCCCGTGTGGTGGAGCGTGAGCTGCGCGCGATTCCCGGCGTCGGCGCGGTGGTGTCATCGGCGGCCGTGGTTCGCCCCGAGCTGGAGATCCATCCTGATCCGGCGCGCGCAGCGGACCTCGGTGTCAGCGCCAGCGCCATTGCCGATGCCCTGCGCGTCGCCACCCTCGGCGATTACCGACAGGACCTGGCCAAATTGAACCTGAGTGAGCGCCAGATTCCGGTGGTGGTGCGCCTGGACAACGCAGGGCGCGACGACCTGGACATCCTGCGACGACTGCCGGTGGCCAGCGCCCGGGGCGCGGTGCCGCTGGAGAGCGTGGCGGATGTGCGCCTGGGCAGCGGCCCGGCAGCGCTCAGCCGCCATGACCGCAAGCGCAATGTCACGCTGAATGTGGCCCTGAACGGCCTTCCCCTCGGTGAGGTGGAGCAGCAGGCGATGGCGCTGCCCAGCGTGCGCCACCTGCCTCGCGGTGTTGCCCTGGCCGTGGCTGGCGATTCGGAAGTGATGGGCGAGCTCATCGCTGGTTTCGCGCTGGCGATGGGGGCGGGCGTGCTGTGCGTCTACATGGTGCTGGTGCTGCTGCTGAAGGACTTTGCCCAGCCGCTGACGGTGCTGGTGGCACTGCTGCTCTCGATCCCCGGCGCCTTCCTGGCGCTGTGGTTGAGCGGGCATACGCTGTCCATGCCGTCGATGATCGGCCTGATCATGCTGATGGGCATCACCACCAAGAACGCCATCCTGCTGGTGGACTACATCGTCATTGCCCGCAATGACCTTGGACTGAGCCGGCACCGTGCGGTCATCGATGCATGCCGCAAGCGCGCGCGGCCCATCGTGATGACCACGGTGGCGATGGGGGCCGGCATGCTGCCGGTAGCACTGGGGTGGGGTGCCGATCCCAGCTTCCGCGCGCCCATGGGCGTGGTGGTGATGGGCGGACTGCTGACCTCCACCGTGCTCTGCCTGCTGGTAGTGCCGGTGGCCTACACGGTGATGGATGACGCCGTGCAACACCTGAGACGGCTGTTTGGGAAGGGGGTGCCGGCCCCGGTTCTGCAGGAGCGACGCCCATGAACATGGCGTTTCTCATCCTGCTGTTGGCCATGGTCTACGCCATCGGCAGCGTCTTCTACGTGTACCGCATGCGCGGCCAGCATCGCTACGCCAGTCTGTCCCAGTACCTGCGTAAGAGCTGGCCGGTGTTCGCGCCGTTCAACTGCCTGCTGTACATGGCCACGCGTCCCGAGGCCCGTCACCCGGTGCTGGAACCGCACTACCTGGAGGGCATCCATCGTTTGCGCCGCAACTGGCGCCGCATTCGCGACGAAGCGTTGGCACTCCATGCTGCCGGCAGCATCGATGCCGCTTCAGCCCCGGGTACCGCAGGCCATCATGACGTGGGCTTCCGCACCTTCCACAAGCGCGGCTGGCGGCGGTTCTACCTCAGCTGGTACGGCGAGCCGCATCGCTCCGCGCAGCGTCTGTGCCCCGGCACGGTGCGCCTGCTGGAAGGCATTCCCGGCGTGCGTGCGGCGATGTTCTCGGTATTGCCGCCCGGCGCGGAACTGAGCCTGCATTCCGACCCGCTGGCGTGCTCGCTGCGCTATCACCTCGGCCTGGACACTCCCGAGTCCGACGACTGTTTCATCCAGGTGGATGGCCACCCGGTCTCCTGGCGCAATGGACAGGATTTCGTCTTCGATGAGACGTATCCGCACTTCGTGAGAAATGACACGGACGCGGTGCGCATCATTCTGATGTGCGATGTGGAGCGCCCCATGCACCTGCCGGGACGCGTGTTCAACCGGCTGTACGCGGGGTTGGCCCGGGGCATGACCGTGCCCAACACGCCCGAGGACTGGCAGGGCCCGGTGAGCTGGTTGTTCGCCCGCGTGGCGCCGCTGCGCGAACGTGGCCTGCGTTTGAAACGCTCCCATCGCCGCCTGTACGATCTGCTCAAGCTGAGCCTCAATATTGGCCTGTTGCTGCTTTGCCTGGGCGGCGTATGGGCCGTGCTAGAGTTCGCCTCACAGGCGTTCGCGCTGATGCAGCATTACGCCTCCGGGATCACCTTCCCGATCTTTTTCCTGGGACGCTCCTGGCAATGAGCACTACATCACTGTCGATTCTGATCATCGAGGACAACGCCCAGCTGGCAGCGAACCTCTACGATTACCTGGAAGCCTGTGGGCATCAGTTGGACGCCGCGCCGGACGGCCTCTCCGGTCTACACCTGGCATCGTCAAAGCACTATGACGCCATCGTGCTGGACTGGAACCTGCCACGGCTGGACGGTCTGAGCATGCTGCGCTGGTTGCGCGGCGATGCGAAGAACATGGTGCCGGTGATCATGCTGACCGCACGCGACCAGGTGGCTGACAAGATCGACGGCTTTGAATCCGGCCTGGACGACTACCTCGTCAAGCCCGTGGCCCTGCCGGAGATCGAAGTGCGGCTGCGCTCGCTGGTGGCGCGACGCCGACAGGCGGGCACCGCGGCCAACGTGCTGAGCGTGGCGGACCTGCACTTCGACCTGGGTACGCTGCAGGTGCGGCGGGGTGAACGCGAGGTCACCCTGACCCGCACCGGCCGTCGCCTGCTCGAGCTGCTGATGCGGGAAAGCCCGCAGGTGGTCAGCCGCGCGCGACTGGAGCATGCGGCGTGGGGCGATGCCGTGCCCGGCACGGATCTGCTGAGGTCGCACATGTACGTGCTGCGGCGCGCGATTGAAGTGGATGACGAACCGCCATTGCTGCACACGGTGTCCGGCTCCGGTTACCGGATCTTCGCCCGTGACTAGGCCGGCACCCCGGCGGGGGCGCGGCGTGCATTGGTGGACCAGCGTTGCCCTGATCGTACTGGGACTGCTGATCCTGCTTGCGATCGCCATCCAGAGCTTCAGCGGCCAGCTGCTGATGGAAAGCCGCTACTGGCCCCAACTTCTGCAGTCCATGTCCAAGGAGCATGCGCAGCTGGTACGCGAGGGCAGGCAGGACCTGCTGCCGCGCGAAGGGCTGATGCGTTCCTGGTACGTGGTGGGCGAGCAGGGGCGGGCCGATGTTCCCGCACACCTGGTGGACCAGCCACCGGGGGGCTACACGTCGGAATCCTCGATCCTCGGCGACACGCTCAGCACCGGCCCGGAAGACGGCGAAACCTATCATGCGTTGGTCGTTGACCTGCCGCCCGGTCGGTTGATTACCCAGATCAGCATCGAACCGCTGGAACAACAGCAGAACCGCTACGCTCGGTACAGTGCGTTGTGGGTGTTCTGCTTTGCTGGTGTTATCGCGGGCCTGATCGCCTGGCTGCATGCGAATCTGGTCCGCCCGGTACGAGATCTGGCTGCACGCATGCAGAGCATCGACCCCAGTGACAGCCTGGCTCGCCTGCCCACCGACTACCGGCGCGAGGAAATCCAGATCATTGCCCAGGCCAGCAATGCGCATCTCGAACGGGTTGCCCGCTTCATTGAACGCGAGCGCAGTCTGCTTGACCAGGCCAGCCACGAATTCAGAACGCCGATTGCGGTGATTGCCGGTGCCATCGACGTGCTCAAACAACAGCCCTTGCCCGCTACATCGGCTCCGGCCATGTTACGTATTGAAAATGCGGTGGCCGATCTCTCCGAGACCATGGTCGCACTGCTGTACCTGGCCCGGGAAGCGCCCGCTGCGGGGGCACCGCTGGAAATCACCGCACTGCACGATCTGCTGCCGCGGCTGTTGCAGGACCACGAACATCTGCTGGGTAGCAAAGCCGCGTTCCTGCAGCTGGGTGCTTTGGAGCCTACCTTCATTGCCGCACCCGAAGCGATGGTGCGTATCGCCGCCAGCAATCTGTTGCGGAACGCGATCGAGAACACCGAGTCAGGCAAGGTGGAAGTTGCGCTGCAGGACGGCGTGCTCAGCATCACCGATTCTGGCAGGGGGTTCGACCCGGTAGAGGCCGCGCGCCGCTATCGCGACATCCTGCGGCAAAGCGCCCCGATACGCGGGCAGGGGCTGGGCCTGTTCCTGATCGGGCGCATCTGCGACCGCTTTGGCTGGGCACTGACGTTGGATTCCAGTGAACGTGGCACACGCGCCGCGCTGGACATGTCCCCCAGCCGTATCGACATCGGCTGAGATAGACAGCACGCATTCATCCCCAGGCGGGACGCGCGACATTTCGGCGACATCGAACGCTCATTCTGCGCACTCCATCAGCAGAGGTCTCGTGTCTTATGAAGAAGTTCCTGTGGCCGGTACTGGCCTGTGGTTTGTCCTTCCATGTGGTGGCGCAGGAAGGCGCGGAGGGCAACGGACAGGGTGAGCAGGGGCCGCCACGGTGGGGCTTGGGACTGGGTGCTGTGGTGACCGACAGCGCGTACGCAGGGGAGGGCACCCGGGTGATGCCGTTCCCCCTGGTGAGCTACAACGGCGACCACTTCTACGTTGAAGGCCTGACTGCCGGTTGGAAGTTCATAGAGAGCAACAACTTCAATGCCGCCGTCGTCGCCAAGGCCCGCATGGACGGTTTCGACGTGAAGGACCTCGGTCGCCGCGAGCTGGCCGAGAACGGTATTGATTACCGACTGCTGGAAGATCGTGACAAGGCGCTGGACCTGGGCACCAAGCTGGTGTGGCGGGGTGGTTTCGGCGAGCTGGAGTTCGAAGCCCTGGCCGACGTGACCGACGCCAGCGGCGGGCAGGAAGCATCGCTGCAGTATGGCTATGGTTTCAAGGCCGGCAAAGGTCAGTTGACTCCGAACGTGGGCGTCACCTGGCAGTCCAAGGACATGGGCAACTACTACTACGGAACATTGAAGGAAGAGGTTGCCCGTGGTGTGATCGACTACCGTCCCGGAAGCGTGACCGTGCCGCATGTGGGCGTGAGCTACTTCCGCCCGCTGGGCGAGAAGTGGAGCATGATGGGTTTCGCGCAGTACAAGCTGCTGCCCGATAAGATCACCGACAGCCCGCTGATCGAGCGGGATACCGACGGAAGCGCTACCGTGTTCCTGGGGTTCATGCGCGGGTTCTGATGCCGTCCAGGTGCGGGGATTGATCGAAGCACTCAAGCAGCAGATCGGTCAGTACCCGCACTTTGCGTGACGGGTGTCGTCCCGGCGGGCGCACCACATAGATGCCTGCGGATGGCGGCGGATAATTCTGCATCACTACCTGCAAGGTGCCATTGGCGAGGTGTTCGGCGATGATGCCGTCCGGCAGCCAGGCTACGCCCAATCCGGCGACCGCCGCGACCGCCAACGCTGTGCCGTTGTCAGCCTTGAATCGACCCTGCGGACGCACGCTCACCACTTTGTCGCCGTCCAGCAGCTGCCAGGGCTCGGTGCCCTGCATCAAGGCCTGGTGCTGCGCCAGCTGCTCCGGCGTTTCCGGCGCACCGTGTGTGGCAATGTAGGCAGGACTGGCCACCATCTTGCCGTTCAGTGGACCTACGCAGCGGGCGACCAGACTGGAGTCGGCGAGGTAGCCAACGCGGATGGCGCAGTCGAAGCCTTCTGTCACCATGTCGACAAAGCGATCGCTGTAATGCGTATGCACCTGCAGATGCGGGTGTCGCATAGCCAACTCGGCAAGTATCGAAGCGAAGTGGGTGGGGCCAAACGTCAGCGGCAGGGCAATGCGCAGCCGTCCACGCAGCTCACCTTCCGGCTGCAGCGCTTCGCGGGCCTGATCGATCTCCGCACAGGCCTTGGCCGCATGCTCGCGAAACACCGCACCCGCCTCGGTCAGCGCGGCCCCACGGGTGGTTCGGGCGAGCAGCTGGACGCCCAATTCAGCCTCCAGGCGCGCCAGTGCACGGCTGGCGATGGATTTGGAGATGCCGAGCCGACGTGCACCGGGGGAGACGCCGCCTGCATCCGCCACTTCCACGAACGTCCGCAGATCTTCGATATCCATGCCGCGTCCTTCTGATGAATCTGCATCCTGCCACAGCCGGGCAGCAGACGTCGTTCCGCGCGGCGCGACACAGCTGCGCTCGGAGTGGATCTACCGGCAGTCGTCGTGGGATGACAAGGTTTCAGCCTCACCCTTCACTGCAGCAAAGGATGCATTCATGGCGTTCCGTAATGGTCTTTCCTCGCTTCTTCGCCCCGAAGACTCGGTTGTGGTGCTGATCGACCATCAGCCCTACCAGCTGGCGAACCTCAACAGCCACGACCCGCAGGCCGTAGTGAACAATGCAACCGCGCTGGCCAAGGTCGCCAAGGTGTTCGACGTCCCGACCATCCTCACCAGCGTGATCGCCGAACGTGGCGGCCTGATCTTCCCGCACATCACTGACGTGTTCCCCGACCAGAAGGTGATCGACCGCACCTTCATCAACACCTGGGAAGACCCGGCCGTGGTCGACGTGGTGAAGGAAACCGGACGCAAGCAGCTGATCATTGCCGGCCTGTGGACCGAGATATGCGTTGCCATGCCGGTGATTCAGGCATTGGGGGAAGGCTGGGACGTCACCGTGGTCACCGATGCCTGCGGTGCGGTTTCCACCGAAGCACACGAAGTGGCGATCCAGCGGATGATTTCTGCCGGTGCAAACGTGATGACCTGGGTGGCGGTGGCCGCCGAATGGCAGCGTGACTGGGCACGTCTGGAGCACGTGGAAGCACTGACCGAGGTATTCAAGTACCACGCGGCGGGCAGCGGCGTGGCGTATCTTTGGGAACAGCAGTTGCTCAATACGCCGGCTCCACGCGCGGCCAGCTGAGACTGGACGGGCAGCCCTCGGCGGAGCACTTCCGTCGAGGGCCGCCTGCGCACCCTGCAATGCCACCCCAGGGGTGATGGCGACAACCACAACGGCGTCACCTGACCCGGGTGATAGTCTAGCGTGAGCTGTTCTGTGGGTGCGAGACAATGAAGATTCTGGTGACCGGCGCAACCGGGCTTGTGGGGCAGGGCGTGGTCCTGGCCTGTCAGGCCTCGGCAGCGGTGGAGCGTTTGGCGGTGCTGGTACGCAAGGGGGGCGATGCGCCCGCTGGCGTTGAGGAAATCGTACTGGCCGATTTCCTGCAGGCGAACGAAGTGGTGCCGCTTCTGGGCGGATTCGACGCCTGTTTCTACTGTGCCGGCGCACCGCCAGTAGGCACGCCGGAGGCGGAATACCGGCGGGTGACGCTGGACGCCACTGTAGCGGTTGCCCGCGCCTGGGCCCAGGCTAATCCGGTCGGGCGGTTCCTGTATGTGTCCGGTGCGTATGCAGATCCCGACAGCCGGGTGATGCCGCTGCGGGTCAAGGGAGAGACCGAGCGTGCGCTCGCCGTTCTGCCGATTGTAGCCTTGATGCTGCGCCCGGGTGGCGTGCGGCCCGTCGAGGGCACCGGCACCCGGCATGGCGCGCTGAAGCCCCTGTATCAGTTCGGCGGACCGTTGATGAGGCTGGCCGAGCGCATGACGCCCGGCATGGCGACCAGCAACGAGGCAATTGGTCGCACCATGCTGGCCTTGGCAGCGATGCCTTCACCCCCTAACGTGGTGGAATGCGACCAGATCAATGCACTGGCCGCGAAGTAGACGGAACGCCCCGGTTATTTCCGTGACGCATCACGCCCGCCAACCCACTCGATCCGAGGCATGCGATGTCGAAACAGGGAGTAGGGGAGAAGGCGCATGCCCTGGCCAAGCGGGAGTGCGCCGCGATTCTGCAGGGGCTTTCGGCCACCGGCACCCCTGAGCCAGCGATCCATTCCGCGCGCAAGGCCATTCGCAGGTTGCGCGGGTTGTTGGCATTGCTGGAGCGAAGTCAGCTGGACCTTGATCGTGCAGACGCGTCGCTGCAGCGATTGGGAGACAGCCTTTCAGATATGCGCGATGCCCACGTGGTAGCGGAGGCGGCCGAGCGTCTGCAGACAGAACATCCAGAGGCGCAGCTGGGGCCGGCATGCGCAGCATTGCAGTGGCGTGGTGAGCGCGTTATGCGAAATCAGCTGGGAAAGGATCCCTTGCTAGGTCGCCGGCGAAAGCAACTCGCAGATGTGGCGCTGTGGCTGGATGCGCTGCCCTGGCATGCAGTGAAAGCTTCTGACATCAAAGCCGGATTGCTGCATAGCGAACGTCGCGCCCGCAAGGCGCAGAAACGCGCTGCGCACGACGATAGCCCTGAGAACGTCCATCGTTGGCGTCGACGGGTACGCAGACTGCGCATGCAACTTGAGGCATTGCCTGAGCTGGGTCTGAAGACTACGGCGCTGGTCGATGCGCTGCATGGTCCTGGTAAAGCCAAGGCGCTTCATAAAGTGAGCGATCAGTTGGGTTGGCAGCAGGATCTTCGGATGCTGCGCAACCTGGTGCGGCCGATGCCCGTTTGGGATGGCAAGCCGGAGGTGATGGGTCTGATTGACCGGTTGATGGCGGATGCTGGTGCTCGGGGTGGTAGTGCCTAAGCCGGTCGGGTTTCGCCGGTGCGACGGCGTGGATTTCTTGAAATCTGGGTGACCTGCAGAGGCTCAGGGTTGCAGATTTCAAAGGATACGATTGCATGTTTCCTATAAAATGTGCACTGTTGACCTAGGTTAAGAGACTTCCCAGGAGCCAGCCGTGCTTAGCATGACAATCGAGCAACTTCGTGCCGCTTACAACGCAGGCGGCGTAGAGGGCGTGACTTTAAAGGGTGCTGGCGGGTCGTTCCTGGTGAAGATTGCAACGCGCAGCGGTGCCGATGCCCTTTTGGCTAAAGCCCGAAGCGCGGAACCGCGGCGATTCGGCAATCTGGCGGCAGCTCTGAACGTCCTGCGGGACATCGGCATTACAGCCGGGCAGTTCGACGCCAGCGAATGGGATCCGGATGAGAAGTTGGAGACTGCAGGAAACCGGGGGCGAGCCGAAGCCATGCGCAAAGCCCACCAAGCTGCGGCATATTCCGAATGGCTTGCCGGCGAAATCCAGGAAGCCATTGATGACCCGGAACCGAGCATCCCCCATGAAGACGTCCTTGCTCGCATGGACGCGCAGATAGCCCGCAAGTTGGCGAAATGACAGTTTCAGGTTCGCAATACCAAATAGCGTGGCGACCGTCTGCAGCGCGGGATCTTGAAAGGATCGTTGACTTCATTTCGGACGACAGTCCGGCAACGGCGGCAGTGTTTGGTCGCGAGATCCGCGGGAGGACGTTGTTGCTGGCCGAGCATCCGAGGATCGGCAGGACAGGCAGACCCGGCGTACCAGGACATGTCCGGGAATGGGTAATCCATCAAAACTACATAGCGCTTTACCGCGTGCTGGAGGAGTCCAAAACGGTGGAGATCCTACGACTGTGTCGGTTCCCCTAGATGATGCGAGCACGAAAAAAGCGTGTCGAATCAAGCGATTGGGGAGCCAAATCCGCCAGCGCGAAGAACTTTTGGGGTAGCTTTGCACCGCGGACGCATGAACTAGTGACCAATTCTTGGACAGGAGCAGTATCTCGGAACATGGTCAGATTGAAGCCCCCCGCGAAGGTGGAAATAGTGGTCGCATTTTCCGAAGAACATGGTGTAAAAACTATAGTCTTCAACAGCTTGCATTGAGACTTGCCAAAAGCTGTGCTATGACTCCGAAAACGAACGCGACGGGATCACTAAGCATGGTCTGAGCCAACACCCGCCTAGGCTGGAAAAACGAATGGCCTGGGCGGCAACCCAAGCCATTCAACACAAACGTCGGTGTCGTCCCCGAACGCTTGCAGCCTCCCACTTCGGTCTCCTGTCGTCAAGAGGGACGGGCGGGTGTTGTCCATGGCCTGAGGTTGAGGCGATGTCGGCACCCAAAAGAGAAAGTAAGGTCACGCCGGACTTGAGGATTCGTAAAGGCCTTGTGGCAGTTAGCGGAGGGCGCGCTGTGGTCGTGCTGGGAGTGCACAAAGAGGGTATCCATCTCAGGGTACAGGGCACCGACGAGATTTTCTGGGCCGATCCAAGCATGATCGAACCGTTTGTTTCGGGGACCTCTGCGCGCACCATAAGAGCTATTTCTGACTCCGACCCGAAGGACGAAAAAGAGGCGGCCAATTGGTGCGACACCCTAGCCGCGCTACTAAAGCAGAGCAACGGTGTTGTCAGTCGCAAAGCATGCGCTGCAGTGGCTTTAGAATTGGGCGTCCACCCCTCAACTGTGCGGAGACGAATCAAGAACTATCGTGATAATCCGGTACCCGCGTCGCAGCTACGCGCCATCCCGGGTCCCAGTCCCGGAAGTCGAAGGCTTAGGCCCGTCGCGGAAAGCCTGATAGACAAGGCAATAGACGGGACGCACCTCACGCGTGAAAGACCTCCACTATCTGCCGTTGTGAGGCGAGTGGCGGCGCTGTCTAAGGAGGCAGGCATCCCTGCGCCGGGCAGGAAGGCAATACGTGCACGAATTGCCGCGCGGTCACCTATGGAGGTTGCTAAGAAGCGACTGGGTGGACACGACGCTCACGCGCAACACGCCCCATCTGTCAAAGGGATTGAGGTATCAAGACCTTTGGAGGCAGTTCAGATAGACCACGCGCTCGTGGACCTGATTGTTGTTTCTGCTGAATCCAGGAAGCCGATTGGCCGGCCATGGATCACGGTTGCGATCGACGTTCTCACCCGATGCATTCTTGGCTATTACCTGAGCTTCGACCCTCCAAATCAGACTTCAGTTGCGCACGCATTGGAACATGCATCATTTCCAAAGCAGCCTTGGTTGAAAAGCCTTGGGCTGGATCTTCACTACCCCATGTTTGGCAAGATTGAGTGCGTACACTGGGATAACGCAAAGACCTTTCAGGCAAGGGACGTCAGGGCTCAATGCGAAAGGTATGGCATCCGTGTTAATGAGCGGCCCGTGCGGAGCCCTCATTATGGTGCCTATGTGGAGCGAGTGATTGGCACCATGATGGGAGCGGTTCATCTTCTGCCGGGTACCACATTCTCCAATGTCAAAGCTAGAGGTAGCTATCAGTCCGAACGACGCGCCGTCATGTCGTTTCAGGACCTCGAGAAGTGGCTTGCTGAGGAGATTGCGGGGCAGTATCACAACAGACCACATAAGGGCCTTCGCGGCTTGACGCCTGCTGCAGCCTGGGAGGCGGCGTGGATAGGGAAGCGCGGAGAGACAATCCTTCCGCCGATGATTGGAGACCAGCGCGCCTTTGTTGTTGGTTTCTATCCCTCAGTGACCAGAAAGGTCACGAGAGAGGGGGTGGTAGTCAAAGGACTACGTTACTGGGATCCATGCCTCACTCCTTTCATCAACGATCAAATAGACCATCAGATTCATTACAGCCAACGGGATCTATCAAAGGTTTACTTGCGTCACGGCTGCGGCTTTCTGGACGTTCCTCTCATCGACCGATCCTTGGGGGCGTTCTCTTGGTGGGAGCTGCGCGAGGCGCGCTCGGAGTTGAAGGCAAGAGGTAAATTGGCGTCGTCTTCGAGCGAACTTTTCGAGTCCATGCAGAGGCAGCGCTCTATCCAGATCGCAGCCGAATCAACTTCCAAGGCCGCAAGACGCAAGGTGGCTAGATTTCCCAAGCTCGAAGCGCCGGCCGGCACCGACCTGGTTGACTACGCCGTCGCCGCCGCGGCATTTGATTGGGATGACGGGGTAATCGAATGACCACCAATGATGCTGAGAGTGAAGTTTCCCCGGCTTTTGGGCTTCAAGTTCCAGCTGAGCTCGAGCACTCGTTTCGCTTCATCCCGCACCCCGCGGCCGTAACCTACTTGAAGTTGGCAAGTCACCTCAGAAGGTTCGAGGCAGGGCGAGATCGGCCCAAATGCGTGCACTTGGCTTCCGGGCCGGGCGGGGGGAAGACTCGGCTGCAGATGCACTACCTTTCGCAAGTCTCTCCGTCCGTAGATGCCCTCGGTCTGAGGCAACGCGAAGTAATCTTCGTGGAAGCTCCATTTGATGGACATCACTCGAAGCTGGCTCGGTCGTTGATAGACGCATGTCTGCCAGGCGGCTATCCAGTGCGCAGACCATCTCTCATGTGCGACACCGCGCTGAACTTGCTCTCATCATCGGGGGTCAAACAGATCCTGATCGATGAAGCGGGGAATTTTCTGAATGCGGGTCGCGCGACGCAGCAACAGACGCTTGCGTTCATCAAAACGATAACAAATCGCGGAATCACAGTGTCGATTGCGTCGACCATGAACTTGGTAAATGTTCTGGCTGCAGATGAACAATTACAATCCCGCTTCACGCGCGTTGAGATCCCACTCTGGTCGGAATCGCAGCAATTTCGCTCATTTCTTGCAAGCATCGAGGCTGGGCTCGATCTGCCAAAGGCTTCTGGACTGGATGACCAGGCAGTCGTCCGCTGGATGGTTTCGAGGGGATGCTGCACGACGGCCAAGGTGCTCGAGGTGATCGCAGCGGCGATGAGGATTGTTCACGCGCAAAAGCTCTCGCGAATCGATGTGCATGTTCTCGAAAGAGCGTTGACTGCAGGATACGTAGGGGAGGGTAAATGAAATGAACATCGTGGACTTGCCGGCCCATGCCTCTGTATACCCGGGGGAAACGGTAAACTCTTGGCTGGAGGCCACACGCCAGCATCTTGGCCTTGACCCGGAGGGATGGTGGTCATGGTGCGCGTGTGATTCGCGGGAGCCAGAACGCCCCAGCAATGGGAGGGCGTGGGTCGGGTTGCCTGCCGATATAGGCAATGTAGCGGGTATCCCAATAGATATGCGCGTCGCCCCGGCGTGGCGCCACCTTTGTTGCGCCTTATGCTCAACGCCGTGCAGGGGGGGTAGGCGGTACCCCGTCAGGGTTGCTTGGCTTGATGTGAGAGCCGTTTGCTGCGAAGAGCATGGATTGCTTCTCTGCGAGAGAACGGCCTCACGGAGCATCAGCGCGGGAGAGGACCAAGCGTTAGGGCAATGGCTGCAATGGCTCTCCGAATGGCGCATGGGTACTGGGCTTGACGCCCACGACATGAGGTTGCGGCGAGATCTACTCCTCGCCGCTGCTCGCAACTGGTCTCCGGTTCCTGGTTTGATTGCAGGTATAGGCTCCGAGTGGGTCCTAATGGAGCGCGGGTGGGTGTTCCGCCCGAGCAATCGTCAGCACAACTCAAGAATGCCTTGCAGAGTAGGGGAGCTGCAGCTTGGTGAAAGGGTGGCAGCATTACACGCTGCTTGGCAAGCTTGGAGTGCGTTGCGGGAAGGCGAAGCTGCTGCGCTACCAAGATTTCCAATCGAGGCTTGGAGATGGCTCGACCTGCGATGGCGCTCACGCGGTTCCGTGCCCTGGGCAGGGATGTTTGCGGAGATAGTTGCATCTATGTCGGGGCGGAGAGACGCAAGCGAGTTGCGCAGATCTAAGCGGTGACCTCCTCGTGGAGCGCCAACGTCGCGATCATTTGGCCATCAGGATGAGTGTCAGTTGGCTGGTTCTTTTCGTCTGCGGGGCATTGCTCGGCCTTTTTCCTTTGCTGTAGGTCGTGCGGAGCGACGCACGCCACTAGCCTGCGTAAGTACGGGGATATACGAGTCAAGGAAGTCCGCCATGTCGCTTCGCTTTTGAAGGACGCCGGCTGGGATCTCAAGCTTGAGCCTCCGAGCGATGGAAACTGCATAATTGATTTGTGCATTTGTTGGTGGCTTGAGATCCCAATCCAAGCAGTCGGCAACAATGGGCAGTATCCGTTGGCTGACCCGTGACCCGAAGCTCTCCCGCTCCGGCTCGTACTGGAGTCGTGTCCACTGCTCTCGCAGGGAGTCGAGAAGGCCCTGGGCTGCATCTAGTTCAATTATCAGATCGCAGTCTGGGTCGATGAGCAGCAAAGCCATAGGCGAGCCCTGTGTATACTTATAAGTAGTCTACCTTTGAGGTGGTAGCTATAGAAGTAGCCAGAGAACAATGCTTTACAGCATGCAGCACGACTCTTTGGCCCGAAAACTTGGCTTGGCAATCCGCGCCGCCCGTTCAGCTAATGGCTGGAGTCAGGAGCGTTTCGCCGACTCGATCTCCATGCACCGCGCCTACTACAGCTCAATCGAGAGGGGGGAGAAAAACATAACCGTCGCCACACTAAGTAGACTGGCTGCCGGTCTAGGCGTAAAACCGCATCAGCTCCTTCGTGACGCTGAGCTTTAGGGGGATTGCGGTCGCGCTTGCGAGCGCTGATAAGCAAGTCTATCTTTATGTATAGGGGCGGCATCGAGAGGTAGGTGTGGCAAATCCTGGTCAAGATGCGAAAGGTGGTGCTGATGCCTATTGGCAACGGCGCAGGCTTTCATTTGCCCATGCTCATATATTGAGTCTAGTCGTGCAAGAGCGGCTGAAATCCCATCCCGATCAGGGGGTGATCAATCTGCTGATTGAAAAGGCCGCGCACACACTAGCGCGCGCCCGGAAGCTCTAACCTTCTTCAGCATCCCGCTGCCGTCGATCGAGTCGTAAAGGCCGGCTGGATGGTGGACTTTGGCGTGGAGAGCGTTCGATGTCTGCCTGCACTGCCTTAATTTACGAACGCCTCTGCAGCGATTAGGAATGTTTATCGGGGCTAGGGGGAACATCGCTTCTGACGAAAAGGGAACATGAGGCCTGGCCGTATTAGTGAGGCTTATCGGGAAAAAAATCGCAGCGTCCGCCACATATTGGTCTTGGCGGCGATGAAGACCGCCGACACGGTGTTACCCAGGACAGCGCTCAGGCGGTTAGAGATTCAATCGTGCGAACCGAGCATTTGCTTTGCCCTATCGTCCGATGGAATGCGCGTCAGTCAACGTGCACTGCCGCGACCCTTCCCGTCTACCATGCCCATCTAAGTCCGAGCTTGCCATTCCACGCAGTTTCATTTCCGCTGAAGCTCCAGCTGTAGTCCACGTCGGCGAACAGATAGCCCGTTTCAGAGACCTGCCAGGTGCCACCCACGCCCACCTCAGCCCAGCTGCCGCCCATATCCACCGCGAACGGCACGTAGCCGCTGCTGGTTGCAAACTCCGCCCGGGGTTCGCCACGGAACTCCCACCAGATGTTGGCGCGCAGCCATGCGTTGTCTGCGCGCAGCTGCCCCTGCCTGCTTTCGCGCTGGCCATTGCGGCTGAGTCGCGCGCCGATGCGCCCCACCAGCGAATCGCCGTCGCTGAAGCGTACCTGGGCATTGCCCACGTCAAGATCATCCACGTCGATCTGCTGCCAGATCACCTGCGCCTGCGGCTCGAGCCGCCAGCGCCCGTCCTCGATCGTGCGGCCGTCGCCGTCATTCAGGATGAAAGGCCAGCCCGCCTCCAATGACAGCGCCAAGCCGTATGCATCGACGAAGGTGTCCTGCATCCGCGGCGACTGTATGCGCAAGTCATACCAAGTGTACTGACCCACGGCATCCAGGTATGCGCCCTTGTCGTTGAAGCCTGTCCAGTAGCCACCCACCGAGCCGGCCTTGAAGCGATCGGTGCCGGCGTGGAACTGGTAGTCCAGAAGGTTGTGCCGGACCTCACCCTTGCCCTTGCCGTAGGCCAGGTAGAAGCCGGCGTGCTCGCGGCTGCGATCATCGGTATCGACATGACGGTACAGGTCCACACCGATCTGCAGGGCATCAAAACGATAGTCATAATCAGGGCCGCGATTGCCGTAGATGCCGTGGCGGCCACCGTCGTGCTCGCCGTCGTGGCCTACATAGCGCATCCACGCGCCGTTGAAGCCGCTGCGATCAGGATCAAGGTCTGTACGCTGGTGCAGCAGCTGCTCATCGCCCACCCGCTCATGCAGGGTGTCGATGAGGGTGCGTCCATAGACCTGCGCCATTGCCGGCGCGGCGGCAATTAGCGACACCTCCTGGCGGAAGGCCGGCGTGGGCGGGGCAGGAGGGTTGGGCGGATCCGGATCTGGGTCCGGTGGCGGCGGGGGCGTAGGCGGCACCGGGGGATTGGGCGGCACGGGTGGGGTCGGTGGCGCCGGGCACGGCGGTGAGGGCGCGCCTGCGGCCGCGCAGTCGATCACCGAACGGAGGTACCAGCTGTTCTCGACGTCATTGCCGGACGCCGCAGGACCACCGCCGCGATAGAGGAAGTACTCATACGGTCCGGCGACCACCGGTGCCGCAAGTGCAAAGTTGTCTGCCATCGTTGTGCTGTTGAGCGACTGCACCACCCGGATGCCATCGGCGAGCGTCAGCTCGCCCAACCCACCGGTGTTGCTGACCTCGATCATGCCCGGCCCACTACTGCTGCCGTTGAAGACGACCAGCTGATCCGAAGGCGCACCATCCCCCGCGAGCCAAGTGTTCAAGGCAAGCGTGCCATCGCCGCTGTACCCGGACACCGTCAGGGTCTTGTAGGACGCTGCCAGGGTGGGATCGCCGCTGGGCGGGGTGAACTCGATCCGGCTGGGGTCGTTGACCAGTGTCGTAAGGTTGGAACTGCCGGTCATCCGCCACAGAGACTCCTCCAGCACGAGGTTCGAGACGCTGCCAGCGGCGGTTGAGGCGGATCCCACCAGCGTGCTGCGGGTCGCCGTGATGTCGGCCGCGCCCGGCAGCGTCGGGATGGGAGCACCGGGCGGCAGCGGCGGTGGCTCGGCGGGAAGGTTGCCGTCGTCATCAGGAAAATCGGCCGGGCCGCGAACGCCCGGCTCGCTCGTCGCCAGCGATGGGAAGCTGGTCAGATCGCCCACCCGAAGCCACTCGGTGGCGCCGCTGGCGCTGGTGTCGGTCAGGCGGATGCTGCCGTTGCCCGCGACCCCAACCGTGGGCCCGCTGGCGTTGGTCAATGTGCTGCCGGTGAAGTCTGCCTGCGAAACGGACGTGGGCGTCCCCACCAGAAACAGGGCCATGGCGTCACTTCCGATGGGAGCCACCGTAGTGGACGCACCGGTCAACTGCCCCCCGATCAGTGCCACTGCCCCATGTGCCGCCGCGCCCCCAGTGCGCAACGCCACGTTGCTCATCTGTACCTGCGTTGGCATATCGCGCGCCAGCGCGCCGTGCGCACCCGCGCCTTCGGTTGAGACGGCGAGGTTTGCTGCGATGACCCGCGCCTGCCCACGGCCGGACGGTGCGGAGCCATAGTCCACCAGCACCGCGCGCAGGCCGACCGCGCCGATGCCATGCGTGGTCACCGGCGTGCCGGTGAGGGTGATGGCCGCAAGTTCGGTCGCCAGGTCGTTGCGCGCTTGCGCATTGGCGCCGTGGGCGAGGTCGCCGAACGTTTCCACGCTGCCGCCAGTGTAGGTCACCTGGGCAGGAAACTGCGTCCCCAGCTGTTCGGTGATGGCGAGGACGCCGCTGGCCCCGCTGCCTTCTGTGCGTACGGTCACCGCATCCACCGTGGCGGTGCCGCCGTCGTCGGCCCACACGCCCATCGCGTAGGTACCGTAGGTCCGGGCCGCGGTGCCGCTGGCCAGCAGCAGCCCACCCGGATTGCGTGCGCCAAGCGCATGGGCGAATGACGACTGCCGCACCTGGTTGCCGTACGTGATGATCGAGCCGCCCGTCAGCGTCACGGTGCCGGCCATGTCGGCCAGCGCGCCCATGGCGTTGTCATTGCCACGGGTGACTATCGTGACGTTGTTGGCGGTGATGCTGGCGCTGCCCGCAGTGAGCGCGGCCGCGTCCACGCCCAGCGTGCTGATGGTGGTGCCGTCCACCGCGATGGTGGAACCGGCCAACGCGCGCACGCCGTAGGCGGTGGCGCTTTCGGTGCTCACGCTGCCGCCCTGCAGGGTCACGTTGGCCGCCAGCCCGTCCGCCAGTACCGCCGGTGCCCACGGACCGGTGGCACCGGACGGGCGCATCAGCACCTGGGTATCGACCAGCGATGCGGTTGCCCCTGCCAGCACCGAAACGCCGATGGAACGTGCGCCGCCCACGGTGATCGTTGCATCTTCGATGCGGGCGCTTGAGCCGGCATCCGCAATCAGCAGTCCGGGCGAATACAGCGCGCTGGTGGTAATGGCGCTGGTGCCGTCAAGCGTGAACGTACCGCCGCTGGTCACGCGCACGCCTGCTGCCGGATTGAGGACATTGCCCGCGCCGACATGCGAGAGCAGGGTGTCGCTCAGCGACACCGTGCCGGCGTCCACGCGGACCAAGTTGGCCAGCGTACCGGTGGTGGTCACGACCGCGCCCTGGCCGGTGACCCGGCTGCCCGCGCCGCGCGCCAGAATGGCATGGCTGCCGTCCTGGGTGGTGGTGTTCTGCGCACCTGCCGTACTGATCGTGGTGCCGTTCAAGGTGATCAGCCCACCGTCGAGCGCTGCCGCGCCGAATGCACCGCGCGAACTGGAACTGATGCTGCCTGAGGTCAGTTCGATCACGCTGCCGGCGCCGGTCGCCACGACGGCATGGTTGTTGAGCGCGTTGAAGCCGCCGGTTACCTGGATCTGCGCGTTGTCCAGGCTGATCTGCCCACCCGCCTCGGCGCTTACTCCGCGCAGATTGGCCGGCGTACTGGTGCCTGTGGGTGTCATCGTGATGACGGCACCACTGGAGGTGATGGCGCTGCCCGCGCCGTTTGCGCGCAGCCCGATCTGCCCGCTGGCGGCAGCGGCCGTGGACACGGTTCGTACCGTGCTTGCGTTGAAGCTAATCCGGCCGCCCGATTGTGCGTACGCACCCACCGCATTGGCACCGCCAAGGTTTTCGATGATGCCGTCAGCGATGATGTATCCCGTCGATTGTGCCGAAGCACCGGTGGCGTTGGCTGCCACGACAACGACGGTTCCGGTCGGTATGGTGCACTCGCCGCCGGCGGTGGCCACGGCGGGCGTGGGGCAGGTCTGCGCCGCGACAGGTGATGCCATCGCTACTGCCAAGGCAACGCTCAATACACACAACTCTTTAGGCCGATAGTTCACCCCGCCGGCTCGATCCGTATGAACAGGCATGGCAGCACCCCTCGCTTGCGGTAGTCCGAAGGTGGAGTGCCAGACCACTGCTGACAAGGGTAAAAAGCGCAACCCGCTTAAGTAAACATACGCGTCGACCCGTGTCGGAACTTGGACAAGAATCGCTACGGGCAGCGCACTGTAGACGCCGAGCCGGAAGGCATCTCCCACTGCCCCCCGCGGACCGAGATCAACCGATCACGAGTCGCGGCGTCTATTGACGTAGTAGCTCGGCAGGAGCACGCAGGTCACAGGTTGCAAAGTAGTTTTACTGACGTCGTCTGCGTAGATCCGCAGAAGTAAAGGCGAGGCAAATGCTGCAGCATGCATTTGGCGACTTCTCGCGTCCGGTCGGCGCCAGGTTGAAGGATGGTCCTTGCTGCCCCGGAGTTGGGAAATGGATCGGAAATTCCTGGTAATGTCGCTTGCGACGGCTATCTTGAACCTAGCCACGCATCAAGCGCAGGCGGCCCCGCCGGGAGATGCCCAGTTGCCAGACGCCTATGAGCCGGTCGGCAGCGGCACGACACTATCGACCGCGCCGGATGCCCCTGTGGGCTGTTTCGGCATCACTGCCAATCCGCGCACGACGGCGACATTCACCGACTACCAAACTGTTGCCGAGCGCCCGGCAGGGAGCTACTTCAGCCCGATACCCGTGTTCAGTGGACCCGCGAGTTTTGCGCCTGCGAATGCCACCTTCATCAATGCAACGGTGTACATGGCGCCGGAGCGCCTTTCACCGCCGACCTGGGTGACAGTTGGGGCAAAGCGGGACTGGGTGGCACATGGCAAATCAGCGCCATCGGCTATCTCTTCGCAGATGCGGATTACACATGGACTTTCGATGGCGACGAGACATCGTGGAACGGAAAGGTCGGCATGCGCTGGCAATGGTGATCACGGTTAGACCAACCATCAGCACCCAGACAGGCTGCCGACTGTTCCGTCCACCTTGCGATGTCGTGTGGCGAGAGGCGAACTGCGGCTGGCGATTTCTTTCGTTACCTTCCACGCTGCACGAGAGAGCAGTTTACTTTTTGAAGGAGTGTGATCCCGTGTCCGAAATTACCAACCCGCATGAGAACGTCGCTCAATCGATATCCGACCAGGACATCAGCGATGCTTACATATATCTACTCGGCCGCCTGCTGATAGCGCGTCAGCAGCAGGCGGATTTCGACGAAGAAGGCCTGCGGTGGAACACGCTGCTGCATCGCAAGCCGGGGCAGGTCGAGTGGCCGAATCCCAACTTGGACGTGGCCTATTCCGAGGCGTGGATAGCGCTTGACGATAACGCCTGGCTGCTTGTCACCGTTCCGGAGATCAGTGGGCGGTACTACGTGGTCGAATTTATCGACGGGTGGGGTGAAACCGTCGCAAACATCAATGAACGGGTCTATCCGGACCATCCGTTCGGCCAGTTCGCGGTGTGCCTGACAGGCAGCGACATGAGGATTCCAGAGGGGGTGCAGCGGGTCGAAGTGCCGGCCATGGTCACTCGGGTCCTGCTGCGCGTAGAGCTGGGTGCAGATTGGAAAGAAGCGATCGACTTGCAACGGCAGTTCAGGTTCGAGATGCAGGGAAACCCGACCTTGCCCGAAGTCCCACGCACGGTGATGTTCGATATCGCGGAGCTGCCCGGCGTGGAGGCGTTCGAATCGGCCGAGCTGGCATTGCGCGAACCGGACACCAGCGCTCTGGAGCAGCTCCAAGCCAAAGTCAGGGCGATTGCCCTGGCGATCCGGGCGCCAGCCGAGCGAGCCCGCGTCGATGCAGTTGTCCGGAGCAAGGCGTTCAAAGACTTCTCCGATGCCGCGCCATACATCGGCCGTGGCAGCATCCGCAACGGATGGGCGCGGCCTGCCTGTTGCGGCCATTGGGGCCAGGACTGGATGAGCCGGAGCACCGTCAACTTTGGTGGGATCTGGGCCAACGTGCTCGATGAAGTGCTGTATTACCGCGGTGCCTTGGACAGCGCCGGCGCAGCGCTTGAACCCGATGGCAGCTACACCCTGACATTTCCCGCCGACGCGCTTCCGGACAAGTTTGCCAAGTACTTCTGGTCAGTTATCGCCGTCGACCGCCTGCACCGCAGGGTGCTGCCGAATCCGCTGGAACGCTATCTACTGAACAACCAGTCGGGTCTCGTCAAAGAAGACGACGGCTCGCTCACGCTCTACTTTGCACCGGAGAAGCCAGCGGACGCGCCCGAGCCAAACTGGCTGCCGACCAGCGCCGGCAAGCCATGGAGCTTGACCTTCCGCTTCTATGGCCCACGCGGCGCTGTCGCCGATGGCAGCTACTATCCGCCGCCCCTCATCCGGCGAGCATAGGCCAATCTCATCACTCTTTCGGAGCGCCATAATGTCCAGCCCGCACAAGTCCAGCAGCAAACGCATGCCCAACCCCGCTCAGGTCAGCGCGTTCTCGCCAGCCCACCCGGACCTTAAAGATGGTGCCGCCGTGCCGGCGCGCGTGGCCAGCCAGCATTACGCCGAGGCATTGGCACGGGTGGTCTATATCTGGGGTCATCCCCTGGTCAACACGTTCCGGCGCACCAGCACTTGGGAACTCATGAAGGGCCACGGGCCCGGCATGGCCATGGGCCTGTTCCCCGGCTCGCCAAAGAACCACATGGGCTATGTGGATGACTACCTGCCCGCCGCCCAACGCAAAATCGTGACGCCGAACAACGACACGATCTACGGTGCCTGCTTCGCAGACCTTGGCGAAGAACCCGTAGTAGTACAGACACCGAGGGATGTTCCCGTAGGTCACTACTGGACCATTCAGATTGTGGATGCGTTCACCAACGTGATCCACCAACTGGGCTCTGCGTCAAAAACGCCAGCCGGCAAGTTCCTTCTGGTCGGGCCTAACTGGCGAGGCGGGACGCCGCAAGGCTTCAGCGGCGTACTGCACTCACCGACGGATGTCGCCGTAGTAATGGCGCGAAGCTTCGCCGCGCGCACGCCCGAGGCCAAGGCACAGGCACGCGCCGTACTTAATCAGATGGGCGCTACGCCGCTCAGCGAGGATCGGCCGGGAATGCGCCATTTCGACTGCGAGTCCAGTGCGCGAAACAAGGTATATCCACCCAATCTCAATGCCGATATCCTCGCAGCCGATCCTGACATCTTGCGCGAGCGTCCTGTGCATGGCGAGACCTTCTGGGACGATCTGAAGCGGGCACTGGACGCCAATCCGCAAGTCGGCCCGGACGATGCCGTGATGGCCGAACAAGCGCGCGTATTGCTCGCGTTGCGCGAGCGTGATCCGGCATGGAAGGCGCTGTTGGACCAGACGGTGTTGATCGCCGACGCCGAACTGTTCCAAGGCGCACGTTACGAGCAGGTCGGAACGGACGCCGGGAACGGTTGGCAGCGCCAGGCCAACAGTGGACGCTGGGGCAGCGACTGGCTGAGCAGGGCGCAGGCGGCCGCGATTTATATCTATGTCAATGACTTCGAAGAAGCGGCCTACCTCATCCGCGGCGTCGATGACCAAGGCGCTCTGTTGAACGGTCGCTACCACTACACGATGCGATTCGAAAAGAATCAACTGCCACCCGTGGATCGTACGCGAGGTGGGTTCTGGTCCCTAACCATGTACGACAAGGACTACTATATGCTACCGGAGAGCCCCAACAGCCGGCACAACCTGGGCACGGTCAACCTCGACGCCAACGAACTGCATTTCGACCAGGACGGCTCGCTCACGCTCGTTTTGTCCAGCGACGAACCCCGGGATGTGGCCGGGAAGGCCAACTGGCTGCCCGCCCCACGCGACGCGTTCGCGCTGATCGTCCGCGCCTACGTGCCGGATGCGACAATTCTCGATGGAATCTACAAGCTGCCTCAAGTGGTGCGGCAGAGCTGAAATTAGCCCCAGCGGTGCGCCAGTTGCATCCTTTCGTTCTTATTCGCCAAGGGCAGGGCGTTCAATGATGAGCTCTGTCAATCATGGCTGGAGGCGTTACAAAACACGCACCCTGCGTCGCCGTCAGCGCTTCGGGCGATTGTGAATGTCCGCTTCCGGCTGGGAGCGGACATCGGCAGGGCGGGGGATAAGGAAGATTTATCGGGGGTAGGGGCGGCTTTTGGCCGGCAGGACTGTCTCACGAGCGTGCGGAGTCGAGAAAGGTCCGCTGTCGTTTAGGGAAACGCATGTTTCGGCCTTTAGTCCATCCAACCATTGTTCGACAGACCTTAACGCTTCTTCGGGAGCTGCTTCGGCCGCCCGTTGTACAACCTGGAAAGTAAGCTGGCAGATTGCTGTGGACTGCAATCAGGCTATGACCAGGCGGGTCGCGTGACCGCACAGCTGAACCATCATGTCAGCTGCGTCGATCTAGCCCAATTTCAATATGGCGAAGCAGCCCGACCATGCCATAGAGCTCTCGCTTGTCTGCGAGCAGCTCGATGTCCCTGGGCTAAATTTCGCTCAGGGGTGGAACATTGTCCGAATCCTGTCCTGGGAAGCATTCTGAGACGCGGCGAACCTTGCTCATGGTCGTTGAAACTCTTGCTGCGAACGAGCGTTGGCACCAGAATGAGGCATCCCAAGCAAGGCCGATGGTGATGTTTCTTTCGAAACTCCAGCAGCACACACCGACCAACGAGGACATCTGGGGTGATGACCCACTTGGCCGTCGTGAATGCGCTGTAACACTTACACGCCTCATTAGAGCCACAACCAAGCCCTATGTCATAGGCATTTACGGACCTTGGGGAAGCGGAAAGACGGTGTTTATGCACCAGCTTCAGCTCGAGCTGGAACAGGAAAAAGTCCCCACCGTCCGGGTGGATGCGTGGAGAACTGACTATCTGGCGGATCCACTTGTCGCCCTCGTCGAAGCCATCAATCAAAGACAGGCAGATGAGGCGGCCGCTCACGGCGGAGGCTTAACAAGGTCCCCTGATGAACTCTTGGAGGCTTCGCTCGCGATAGCTCTCCCGCTCTCGGAGATTGGAGTTGCTGCCACTGCGGTCGCCACGCCGCTACTCGCGGCGACGGGTGCCGCATTGAAGGGCGCATTGGTTGCTGCAAAAGAGGTGGTATCGCGAAGGGTTAAGGCTAGCAAGGATCTCCGCATTGGCATCGAGCATGCGCGGGACTATTTAACGGGGCGAGCGCGCCCGGGCGTCGTTAGCCCGATCGTCAAGCCACTGGTAATTATCATCGACGAACTCGATAGGTGCAGGCCCGACTACGCTGTGCGCATGCTGGAGCGCGTCAAGCACTTTTTTGACGTCAACGGCATTGTCTTCCTCATAGCATCCGATGGAAAGAATCTGCCTGCTGCAGTCAACTCCCAGTACGGCTCCGGACTAAACAGTGAGGAGTACCTTCGGAAATTCTTCGACTATGAGTACGTGCTGCCCGAACCCAATGCCTTACAGTTCACAGGCGTGCTATTTCAGTCCTTTGGCTGGGACCGAATCGTGCCTGAAGGTAAAATGCTGTTTGATCAGGGCTTCGGTTCGCGAGAGCAGATCGCTTCGTATGTTCATGGTATACAGTCATTTGATCGGCGCTACGACTACTCTGAAGCACTTGACCTCTTCCCTAAAGTAGCCGATTGGCTCGATCTGAAGCTAAGGGACCAGGCGCAAGCCTTCACTCTCATAGACGTATACCTCCGCACTCGCGAGCCAGAAGAGGTTGCATTCCCACAGCTCTCGGTCTTCTTGGCATGTATGCGTTTTGGGCGTGAAAAGAAGTATCGCGAGATCATCAAGAATCCCACATCGCAGTCGTTCCTCGGTCAGATGGATTTCGAGCGTCCGGAGAGCAGTGGCCTAAAGCCTCTAAGGGATTGGGTTACTGCCCTCGCGTCATGGGATCGTCCTAGTCAGCAGAAATCATCAGTCATAGTCAACAATGCTAGAGAGTACGGAAGTGTTGATGAGCCTGAACTGCTTCCAATCCATGCGCGCTTAAGAAAACTCAGCAATATCGGTCTTTCCGATGTGACCTCTTCCTTCTCAAGGCTCGCTAGGGCATAGCTTTAATCTGTTTAGTCAAAGGGCAGCGGTCGCTCAGACGCGTGGGCTGATGAAGAACTGAGGACGTGTTGCTTGCGACTGATGAATGACGCTGCATCCCGCAGCGGTAGGGGAGGGGGCTTTTCGGTCAGCCGCAAGTCACTGAGAGCTTCCGTTCTTGGATGAAAGCGGATCTCGTGATGTAGATAGCGAAGGAAAATTCATCCGGAGGATGCCTGGATTCTCACTTGCAGTCCAGGGCCTAGATATCTTCAGAAATGAAAATCTGCGTCCAGGAGGCCAACGGCTGCACGAGGTCGGCCGACTGAACGGAATTGATGGTGCCGTCCGCCTGCAGATAATGGTGCACGGCCGCCGGAAAATGCTCAGGGTTGAGCGGAATTGCCGCGCGTGGGTTGTGAAAAACGTCCAGGCCTTCGGTCCACGATTCGGCATAGTCCGAATCGTCGACGCGCACTGCGAAGGGGATCGGTTCGGCCGCGTCTGGGGCGGGGTTCCAGACGGTGCCGTGGCGAATCATCCGGACCCGCCGGGAACCGAAACCGGCTACGTAGCCTATCCGGTTGAACTTCGGCAGCGTCGCGCCGCTGTTGAAGATCACGGCGCTAACATGCTCGGCCCCAGGCAGATCGAAAAACCCTGACGCCGCCCTCCTGTCGCTCCAACGATGCTCTTCCACCTTGGTCGCCACCACGACGAGCCTTCCGTCCACGTCGTGGTATGCATTGTGCTCGTATGCGTATAGGTAGTTGATCAACCCGCCGCGCGCGAATGTCATCGCCGCCGGCGCATGGAAGTCCTGAATGACGAATACCAACGGCTTGCCGGTGACATGCGGCAGGTTCCAGTACGCCTTGCGGAGCTTCTTCTTCAGCGCACCGGCGAACTTGATTGGGATGTAGTGCTTGAGGTAGGCAAGCCGCTCGTCCTCTGTCGAGATCTCCGGTGGTGCCTGCAGATTGCCCTGACTGTCCTGGGTCGGATTGACGGTAGTGACTTCTACCGCGATCGTGCCGAGGATATCCCGGGCGAGGAAGTCGGGCGCTTCATGCTCGCGTGTGAGCTCAAAGCCATTCTCGACGAGCATTGCGTACGTATAGAGCTCGAGCAGTCGCGCGTCGAAGGCACGGGTCTGAAACTGCTCGATGAAGTTGCCGTCGACGTCCTCGTACCAGCGCATCATCGCCTCGACGATAGCGCGTGCCGGACTGAATCCTTCTTTATCCAAGAGTATGGCGAAGCTCGGATGCAGGCGTTCACGCTCCACCTCGAGCCGGAAGAAATCTACCGGCGCGGGCCCTTCGTCGCCTTGGCCACGTTCGGCCTCGAGGCGGGTCAACAACGCTGGGGCTCCGCCCACGAGCGCGGCTGCGGCAGCCTCGGCGGTATCGAAAAAGGCGTCGGTCTGGGTGATCTGGCGGAACCGCCCGACGCGATCCTGGGCCAAGTAGATGCCTAGGAAGTCGCCGTCGGTGCGGTCACGCACGATCACCCCAAGTAGCTGCCCGTCGGCCGATTCGAACCAGGCGACCTCGTCCAGAATCCACATGGAAGGGCCGAAGCGGCACCACGCCGCCAACGCATTGAACCGGGGCAGGGAGATTGGATGCATGTGACTAGGATATCAGGCGGTATCCCTGCCGGCGCATGGGTCACGCGCCGTGGCACTTCTTGTGCTTCTTGCCTGATCCACAGGGGCACTGTTCATTGCGCCCAAGCTTTTCACCGACGAGAGCAGCCTTCGGTGGGACAAATTGGGTGACTGTCTGTTCGTATTTTTGAAGCTGCGGTGTGTCGAAGAAGCACCAGTCCTCATTCAGCGCCTGGTAGTGATCGCGGACGTCGTCCGGCCATGGCTCGCCGGGCATGAGGATGAAGTCCTCGGAGTTGGTGTTCCAGGCGAACTTCGGCGCGTCCATGCCGATGCCGATCACCTTGTGCAGGTGCGGGAACTTGTTGCGCGCCGCGCCGCACGCGATCTCGAGCAAAGTGCGACGCTTGTCGAGATAGTCGGGCTGCACGCGGATCGCCTCGGGCGCGCGCAACTGGAAGAAGACGTAGCCGACCTCCGGATAGAACGAAGGCATCAAGGACACGTGACGCGTCAACCCGCCAGTGTTGGGAAAGTTGATGACGTTCTCGCGAATCTTGCTCGACAGGGCGCGTCGCACGAACCGCGGTTCCTTCACCATCTCGACGATGGCGCTCTGGCCGCGGAGCAGGTCGGCGTTGCCGCCCAAGGTGCCGTCCAGCAGATTCTGGCAGGTGCGCTGGATCAGCTCGTCCCAGAAGTAGGAGACCTCGTCTTCGCGCTTGGTGTTCTGATACAGGGCGGAGTTCACGAAGCCGTGCCATTCGCCTTCGCCGATCATCACCCCTGTGACCGGCTCGTCGGAGCCGATCCTATGCACATTCGTCGCCTGGTCGAAGTTGAATAGGTAGTGCCCGAGCAGATCTTCTTCGCCGCAGTACGCCAGAACGTCGAAGCGTCGGATGGCTCGAACTTTCTCATCGAGGTAGCGTGAGAAGTCGCTGATCGTATCGAGCTCGCCCAGGATGATTGGGAGGTTGTGGCTGTCGAACAGGTGCACCGGATCCTGCCGGTCCAGGTCGACGTGGAAAGGGCGCGGTGCGTGGCCCTTGTCCGGATCGCAGTAGGTGATGGCCAAGCTGCCGTAGATGTTCTGCTCAGAGCTACGCGCGCACGCGTTCTTGGCACCGTGTGCCACCACGATCTTGTGGACGGTGGCCGCCGGGTCGACAGACAACGGGAACGGCACGGTCAGCTTGGCATCGAGGTAGATGGGGCGGCCACTGCGCAGATAGCGCTCGGCGCCGTGGGCGGTAATGATCTGGCGATCGATCGCGCGTCGCTTCCAGCGGTCCCAGGCAATCAGGGGATCGGTGTCCGGGTTCTCCCCATAGGCCTTCTCGCGATCGAAGAAGACGAAGATGTGGTCACCAAAAGCCGCCAGGACGTCGCAGAGCTCCTTGCCGTCGTCCTTATACGGGTTCGGGTAGGTCCACAACTTCAGGAAGGAGCGCTCGCAGAAGTCCGCGAGCATGCGCTCGGTTTCAGTAACCCCCGCAGACTTATGGCCGGCCTCCATGCGTAACACTCCTGAACGGGAACGATGCAGTCTAGCGGGCGGCTTCCGCATCGCCGTCGAGCATGCGGGCCGCGGGGTTTTGGGTGATCTCGCCGGCCTGGAAGCAACCGATCGCTTGCGCCATCCAGGGGTGCTCGTTCAGCGCCTTGCCGGCCGCTTTCGGTGATAGCGCCCCAAATCCATAGTACGCTCAAGGCAATCAATCCTCCAACAGTCGAGCAGCTGGATTTGCTGTAGCTCCGCCGGTCTGGAAGTACCCCACGACACTCGACACCGAGCGATGCTCGGTCAGTTGCATGATCGCCGGTAGCGCCACGCCTTGGCGGCTGGCCTCGGTCACGAACCCCGACCGCAAACTGTGCCCGCCAAAATCCCCCTCCAATCCCGCGAGGCGCGCCCGCCGCTGCACGATCTCACCCACGGCGGCCGGGGACAGGGCAGGGCCGACCCGCTGTTTCCACAGCCGCCGGAAGATTGCCCCTTCGGTGATCCCAGACGCCTCCAGCCAATCCTGCAGGGCGAGGGCAGCCCGATCCAGCACCGGCTTGTCCGGTGTCGAGGTTGCGGTGACGCCGGCCTGCTGGGTCTTGCTGTGCTCCAGACGGTAGATATAGCCCTCTTCGCCGATGCGGCGAAGGTCGCGCAGGTCGGCAGCGGCGATCTCGCTGCGCCGGCGGCCGCCACTAGCGAATCCGAAGCAGAGTAGGGCGCGATCCCGAATTCCTTCCAGGCTGTCGTCGCAGGTGACCAACATGGCCTCCAGCTCGGCCAGGGTGATCGCAGTCTTCTTGCGTGGGCGTTCGCCGCGCTTGACCGCGGCCCTTGCCGCGCGACTGAGGACGGTGCGGATCGCTGGCTGCTCGCAGGGATTGGACACTTGCTTGAGGCGGTGCGCGGTGGACAGCACGGCAACGCGATGGCGCACGGTGGCCAAGGTCCATGGGCCGGCCTTGCCCTTAAGGCCAGCGGCCACCAAGGCCTGGTCGACGGCTGGTGGCAGTTCCCAGGCCAATTCGCCGTCGGTTGAGCGGCGCTGTAGATGATCGACCAAGAACTGCAGCACGGTGGCTTCGGGTACCGGTAAAGCCAGCTCGATGCCGTAGCGCGCCGCATGCCAGCCCGCCCAATAGCGCAGGGCGCTGGTGTAGCTGCGGGTGGTGTTCTCGGCCGCCGCTTCTGCCAGCAGTTCGCGGACCGCATCGGCCGCCTGTTGGGCCAGCTGTTCGGGCAGTGCCAGGGAGGTGGCCGCTGCGGCGGAAACGGGAATTGTAGAAATATCTTTCATACTATGTAATGTACGCTACGCTAGAAAGAATATACCCGCGATAATCATCACTTATCGCCAGTACCGAATCAACGGGGCAGGGTGCCCATACAGGAGGCAATTCTATGGCTCGCGGGATTTCCGAATCCGACGTTCACACGGCTGCTGACGAACTGGTTTCCCGCGGCGAGCGACCAACGGTAGAGCGTATCCGCAGCCACTTAGGCACGGGGTCCCCCAACACGGTGACGCGCTGGCTGGACACTTGGTGGAAGGGTCTGGGCGACCGCCTGAAGCCCGAGCGACCGAGCCTGAATAATGCGCCAGCGGCACTGGCACAGTTGGCAGGCGAGTGGTGGGCCCTTGCCCAGGAACACGCGCGTGAAGTCATCCTTTTCGAGCTCGCTGGGGTCCGGCAGGAGCTATCAAATGCACGTAGCGAGCTTCAGAGTGAAGAGCAAAGGTTCTCAGATGAGGCGTCTCGCCTTCGCGCAACCGCTAGCGAGAGCGCCCACGCTGAGCGCATTGCACTCAGCCAGGTGGCCGAGCTGAGGGGACTTGTGGATCATTTGCGTTCGCAATTGGAAGAGTCTCGCGAGCAATGCTCATTGTCTGACCGACGATTTGAACAGGCATCAGCTGTGGCTGCTGCCGCAGAGGCCCGTGTAGCCGAACTCCAGCAACTGGCAAGATCCGAACGTGACAGCCTTACGCAGCACACCAGATCTGTCGAGGATCGTGCCATGGTTGAGATAGACCGGGCGCGCCAAGAGTCGAAGGAGCTCCGCAGCCAATTGAACAACTCAGAGAAGCTTCACAGATCGATCGTACGGACACTCACGATCGACTTGGAATCCGCTAAACAGTGCGCCATTGAGGCATCCAAAGACTTGGAAAGGCATCGAACCAAGTCTGCAGTACTTGAGGAACAGCTGAGTAGAATTCCTGCAGCAATCGAGACTGCACTCCGAACCAAAAGGCGGTCGGCATCGCCCAGAAAGCAAGCACAGACGAAGCAAAAGAAACGCTAGGTCAATCTTCTCGCCTTAGGAGTACATCAGCACGCGCTGTTCGCAATGGCCTACTGGGGAATTAATGTCTAACTCTCTGAATTCGCGCATGGCGTTTGCGTCTAGGGAGACGGCACTACGTCCAACAAGCCAGCAGGCCATCTGGATGACCTGACCATGACAGACGACAACAACGCCAGGTTCGCAGCTGCCACCTATGGCGCAGATCGCTCCTTCAACTCTTGACGCGAACTCTCGAAAAGTCTCGGCACCGGTGCCGTCTCGGAAATCTGGCTCCGCTCTCTGCCAATACGCGTCCACCCAGTTCCTGCGCTCATGCGGGGTTGTTCCTCGGCAGCGATCGGGTGAGAGGTAGGTGAACTCTTGAAGGTCACCCACATGAATCGGTAGTCCGAATCGAGTGGCCAATGGCTTGGCGGTGTCTAAAGCTCTCAGAAATGGAGAGCTAATGAGCTTTGAAGGGGTTCGTCCCCACGACTTTGCTAAGGCCTCGGCCTGCAGCACACCCGCATCTGTCAGTCCGATGGTACCGGGGTCAAAGGTTCTGCGCCCGGCGTTGGCAACGCTCTCCGCGTGCCTGATTAGGGTCATCATGGCTCAATGATAGCCGAGCGCAACAATCACTTGGCAACCGAGCACGTCAGTCTCGCAATTTGGAGTTCGAGCCACCGGAGGAAAGCAAGTGCAACAGATAGGCGGGTTTGCACACGGTCTGGGAACTGATTGAAGGGCTAGTTGGCCCTAATTCCTGTCTGTAGGCTCCGCAACGCAGCTACAAGGCCGTAAGTTCAAATAGATAGGGTTTCCAAGGACGAACGACACCAATAGGGAACACTGCTATCCGCTCGCATCAATTGAGGCGATCTTGAAGAAATGATGTCCTCAATTGATGCGAGCGATACTCAGAGAAAAATCTTTAATATCAATGGAGTGCACGATCTAGGAACCGGTCGCATCAATTGGGATTGCCGACACCGACAGACTGAAGCACTCGGCGCAGCAGGATCCATGGATTACATAATATGCATTATGCGAAAAAGTGGTACTTATGGAGGTGTTGCGTCTTCCGGGATCTTGTCGAGGTTTGACTGCAACAGCAACCTGACAAATAGTACAAATGACGTTGCCCTCCCAGGACGAGCTCGTGCTGAGACAGTTGACTGACACCCAAGTTCCGAGCTCTCTGCGCGGACCTTTGATCGTTGATAGTCGCTACAACTTGCCGCGCTATTGGGCTACCGTCTGGGCGTCAATGTCCGGATCTGGAGCAGCTGTGTCGACGCAGATCAAGCGGCTTAGATACGTGGAGAGCCTCTATTGCCACGCGGATCGGCTATTTGGAGCGTGCTCCTTGGACGACGCGATTGCTGACCTCGACGAGGTTCGGCTCGCTGAAATACTGGAATCTTGGTTCATATCCATCCGGAATCGAGCTGAACCGACATCAGCTGATGAAGCGCGGTGGAGGACCGGATTGGTGTTTGTGACGACGGTCGTGACTTGGCTTTCTAAGACAAGCCTACCCATCGAAAGACTTCGACGCATCGACGGGCAGCTTCATCGACTGACCACGCTCTACGGCCAGCTACATGTTCGGAAAGGAAGGCAGACAAGCCGAATTCGATCCCTCCCCGCTGCCGTGATCGAAGCCCTGTACGAGATGCTTGACCCTGAGTCCCGGATCAACCCTTTCTCAAGGCAGCGTGGGCGATGGCTAGCCTTCCTGGCATTCATGCTGATGCTTCATCAAGGGCTTCGCCGCGGCGAGTTGATGCTCTTATCGGCTGATGTGATCAATAGTGCGTTCGACGAACGTCAACAGCGGACTCGGCACTGGTTGAATGTCTCACTTAGCCAGTACGCAGATGATGAACTTGACTCACGCTACTCTCGCCCAAGCATCAAGTCTTCCAACGCAATTCGCCAATTGCCAGTGAGCGCGGCGACTGCTGGAGTCGTCCAGTCTTACGTTGAAAACTACCGGGGGAAGCCTGACCACCCTTTCCTTTTAAACACACAGCAAAACACTCCTTTGTCCACGGAGTCTCTAACAAAGATCTTCGCAAAGATCTCTGCCAACCTTCCCCCGAGAACTATCAAGGAGCTGGTCGACAGAAACGGGCGTTCGACTGTAACGCCGCACGACCTGCGACATACCTGTGCTGTGGTGAGACTCAACCAGCTACTGAGACAAGGTGACTCCATGGAGGAGGCGCTACAAAAATTAAGATCCTTCTTCGGCTGGTCCAGAGAGTCCCAAATGCCCATACGGTACGCCGGAGCGGTATTCGAGGATCGCCTGTCGACTGTATGGAATGATTCGTTGGATGAAAGGTTGGCGGTGTTGAGGGCGATACCTTAGAGCCCCTCTCTTTAGGAGAGAAGCGTGATGAACAGGACGAGTACGAGTTCGGCAGCTGATCGTAATGCTTCCTCGATAGTGGACCACCTCCCTGTGTTGCCGCCCATGGTCCGCTATTACGATGACTTCGATGAGAAGCAGCGATCAATTCGAGATTTCCAAGAGGCCTCTAGCTTTGTGGTCTACGTTGATGGGCGAGCCATCAACGTTGGACTCGATCACCTATCGGCTCCTCATGCGCTCCTGATAAAGCACGTCTTCGTGAATCTTCTGGCACAAGGGCGTGCTCCAACAACAGCGGTGAAGTATGTGCTCGGAAGCAAGGCAATAGGAGATGCAGGGCTATCGGAGATTTCAACGCTAGTGCCCGTCCAGGCTGGTGTCTTCTGGTCAGTCTTCTTTTCTCGAGAGCTTCCTACCGATGCATACGCCTGTGCAAAGTCAATCTTGCAACTGCTGTGCAAACATCGACTTGGTGGGTGGTCCGAGTCCTATCTTGAGGTGATATCTGCCCTACCCCTTCCTTTCAAGGACAAGTACGCTGTCGTCAAATCGGGTCGCGCATTTGTCTCTGTTGACGAAGAAGCTTCGATAGTTCGATTCTTGGACGAGGCAGCAGCGGAGTCTGGCAGCGGGCGGCTCGCGCTGAAGGAAGCCCAGGAAGCGGCAATGTTGCTCTGTGCGTATCAGTTTGGAATGCGCCCCGTTCAGATCGCGTATCTCTCACTTCGCGATTTAAAGATCCGGGATAACCCTGGGGAGAGCTTCACCTCCGTCTACATCACTTTTAGAATGGTTAAGCAACGGGCGTCCAGCTCTACCAAGCCTCTAGTGAGGCGTGTAAAGAGCGAATGGACTTCGCTATTTGTCCAAATCGAAAACCAGCTGCGAACGGACGGCGCGGGCGGGCCTGATAGATTGTTTGGCATCCATTCCGCCCATGAGGCAACCCGCCAAATCAGCGCCCTGCTCCGTACCCGGCTCAAGTTGGAGGCAACAGCAGTCAACCTCCGCCACACGGCTGCGCAGCGCCTGGTTGATGCCGGAGCGAGTCATGATGAGCTGGCGGAGTTCCTCGGTCACTCGGACAGCACGACCGCGCTGGTCTACTACGACACGTCTGCGAATCAAGCTGAACGGGTGAATTCCGCTCTCGGGATATCAGAGATATATCAGCGAGTTGCCCGCATTGCCCATGACAGATTTATCAGTGCAGAAGAGTTGGCGCACCTAAAGGACTCGCAGCAGATCGGCGGCGCACCTCATGGAGTAGCAATCGCCGGCATTGGGGGGTGCACCTCTGGTCAGCCTGCATGTCCTTACAATCCAATTTTGTCATGCTATGGCTGCCCCAAATTCATGCCGATCCAGAGCCTTCCGATGCACTTGAAGGTACTAGGTGACCTGCGTGAGGTTGCGAGATTCTTTCATGAGTCTTCTCGGGGGGATGCCGTGTCACCGGCCTACTTGCAGCTCGAGCGAACAATCGCGGAAGTTCAGGCGGTCGTAGTCGAAATTGAGGGGGAACCCTCATGAAGTTCCACTTCGAAGCATTTGTACAGCATGGAATGCAGTTGGCAACTACGCACGGATTGGGATGGGATATCCCGCTCGATGATTCGGGGACCGCATTGAAGGGTCATGAGTGGGATCTGACAAGTCTTGCAGGAGGTGTAGCGCCTACGCATCGCCTGCGCCACCTATCTTCTGATCTCTCTGCTCTGAGTGCCCTAAATCGCGTGCGCGCGTCCAACGGGCTTCAAGCAATGCATCCTGTGACCTTTTCTCCGCCGTGGCAGGACCTCATCAAAGCCGCGGTAATGCAGCAACTGTTCGTTCGAAGGAACTCGTCAGGCCACGTCGCCAACAATGTTGTTAGGCCCCTGCGAGTGGTCGCAACCTGCCTGGCCGCCATAGACCCGTGGCAAGCTACAGTCGATGACATGACCTTGGCGATCACTATCGGAAAGGAAGTTCAGGCATCAGGAAAGCTTGGCGACTTGATCGCCGGACTGACCCACGATCTCCTCGACACCAACCACTTGACGGACTCGGGACCCCTGTACCCTGCCCTTGCTTCATCACGTCTCCAGACCCGATCTCCTCGGCGCTCCAATTTCCTGAAATCGAAGCCTGAGATCAAGCACAGCCTTGAGGAACGCAAGAAGGCTGAGCGCCTTCCGGAGCGACGAGCGTTCTGGGAGCTAGTTAGAATTGTGATGACTGAGCAGCCAGTCACATTCATGGATGAGCTTAGATTCGCAGCCATTCGAACAATGATGCTGACCGGATTTAGAATTGGCGAGGCAGTTCTACTCCCCGCGGATTGGCGTACGGAGAGACACTACTACGACTCGAGGCATCGCCCTGCAGGCGAGCTGGGCGGGTACTCGCATTCATTGATGATCCGGCATTTTGCAGAGAAGCAACAGACAAAGAACGCAAGAAGCGCACTGCTCACCGAGGCAAGTCACTACGTGCCGAAGATGTTCGAAGAAATTGTTTCGGATACGCTCGCGCGGGCGGCTGCAATCACCGATCCTCTTCGAAATACACTTCGTCGGCAAGTAAGTACAGGCCGCCTTCTTCCAGACTTCCAGTTGGATGACCTCGTTCCCGCCACAAAGATATACACCTATCTCACGGGAAATCCTTTCTGGCTTGATCTGAATGAGATGCAGAAGAGTGGTCTCATTGAGCGGTGTCGACGTCAATACACGTTCGAGAGTTTCTCTGAAATCCAGTATCTGCAGGAGCAGATGAGCACGAACTCCCAAGGAGAGGTGAGCGTAGCCGCCAAGATGTACTTCCGTCGCATGGCAGGAGCGGACAGTGGAGACCGCGGTGCTCTGTCGCTTAGGAGTGAAAATGGGGAGGCTATCTCCCTAAGTAGCGCTTGGCGCGATCTCCGATCTGCGTTCGTGAGGATTCATGAGGTTGAGAGTCACCTTCGTACTGCGACCGCCTCAAAGCTGCCAGACACAGCAGCATTTGACCTTGAGGACCGCAAATTTTCCCCTTGGGAGTTCCTCTTCCTGCATCCAAAGCGGTCGCTGAGTGAAGAGCGAAACGGAGGGATCTGCGATGTGACCCGCTATTTCTCCATAGGAAGGCCAGACGAACGTTTGGTCAATATGAGCCTGGGCGAGCAGAAATCTCGAGATACGCTGTTTGAACGCTACAGTCACTCTGCGGCGGACAAGGAGCTCGTTCTGACCTCGCACTCTCTCCGTCACCTTCAGAATACTGAGCTCTTCAGGCTTGGCGTTGCGGACACAATCATCTCAAAGCGGTTCAACCGTCGTAGCGTAGCTCAGAGCTATGAGTACGATCACCGCAGCTTGGCTGAGGAGCTTGATCAGATCGAGCTTCCAGATGAGGTAGAAACAGCACTGGGCGAGAAGGCGTCCATCGTGGCCAGAATGATTCAGTTGGGCCGCGCCAGCGGGCCCATTGTGAGCGCATTCAAGCGAATCCAGAGCACTGAGGGCGACGCTGCTGCGTTCGATTTCCTAAAGGCGGAAGCCGATGGATTTCATGCCACACCCTATGGTCACTGCTTAAATAGCTTCACGGTAGATCCATGCCCCAAGCACCTTGAGTGCTTCTCTGGCTGCAGGCATCTGTCCGCCACCAACCTACCTGAGAATCGACGCCACCTGCAGACCCTAGAGCTCAAGCTTGTCGCGACTGTTGAGGCTGCAGAGTCACGGTGCTCTAGCAGCCCGGGCCGAACCAATCAGATTCATCACGCGAAGGTTAGGCTGGCTGGAGTGCGGACGCTGCTAGCCACATCCCCTGGCGAGAAGCCATTTCCAGAAGGCAGGGACCTTTCACTTCCTACACCCAAGGGAGTTTTGGATGATTAATGACAGCTCTGATCGTGGCAGGACTGACCAAGAGCCGGAAATGCTCTCGGTGCTTGATGATCTCCTGGCGCGGGATCAGGACATCACCGCGCGAGCCGTCGCGCGACTACATCCAAAGATCAACGCAGCGTCATCAATTACGCGGAACGTGGAACGTAGCAGGCTTCTGTCTATTTACCAGCAGCGGCAGGCTGAGTTCCGTCAGTGGCGTGGCAGGCCTGCCAAGTTGGCTGGTGACGCAGCCGCGAGCGCGCTAGCAGATCGGGACCTGTATATCTCCGAGCTTGAGTCTCAGGTTGCCTTGCTGACTTCGTCACATGTCGCGCTGATCCGGGCGATCGGCGAGTTGGGCGGCTTCAACAAGTGGGCCCAGTTCTACACGTCGTATCGCGAAACGAGGGACAAATTGGGTCAGCTAGGCGCAATGCCTGAGGCAAGCGTTGATTCAATCCCGGAAAGCAGAAGAAACAGACGAAGGTTGCAGGAGGAGTGACGCAGCTGCAGATTCTGCGCGCGGTCAGAGGTGCCGCGCGGGTCGCAAGGCGCGCTCGCCCTCCCCTACTTTTCGATGATTAGCCCGACCGGAGAAGCCACGGGCCCGGTCGGTTGACAGACGTCCTACTGCCAGTCCGGCGACGGAGCGGTGATTCTGTGGATGAGCAGCGCCAGACGGGATTAGCCGGGGTCTCGCTCCCTCCCAAAAAAGAAGGGCGCGCTGGTCACGCCCGTCGGGTGACCTCGCTGGTTGCCCTCAATACGAGTGTACGCTCGGCCTGTGGAGGCACCGGGCTTTTCCATGACTATCCGCCAGATGCCTATGCCCCTCGGCTCTCGCTCAGTTGGCTCTAGCACCGTCTCTGCCGCCCCATGCCAACCTGAATACACGGGGGACCGGCTGCAGGCTATCCGTCAGGACACCTCCGCCCTGCAGCTGGGCACTCGGCAAGCGGCAACCACGGCTTGATGTGCCCAGGCGTAATAAAGCGCGTGCAGGCCGACACCGAGCGCCTTGACAGCGATGCGACGTCGTCTGCCGTCATCTGATCCGCCTATGCCTCCCTCCTCCCGCTGAGCCTGATGGGCGGCGGCTCCCTCACACGCCGCGTAGCGCACGAACCGCAGGTTCGGCGAGCGCGACGGTAGCCCTACCCTCAGCCCAGCTGCGCTAAAGACCAGCTGCAGCCAGGAGTTCGGACGGCCTGAGCCCAAGGCCGTCGGCGAGGCGGGCCAATGTGACGATCGTGATGTTCTTCTCGCCTCGCTCGATCGCGCTGTAATAGGCGCGATGCATCGAAATCGCGTCGGCGAAGCGTTCCTGGCTCGACCCGGTGGCCAAGCGGCTTGTCCGAATGGCGGCCCCAAGCCGGAGGGCTATATTCTGTTCCTGCATGGCTACAGGATTGGCGTTGAGCTACTTCTATAGCTACCACCCTAAAGGTAGACTACCTATAGGTATCAGCAGGCAAAGCCATGGCGCTGCTTCTAATCGATCCGGATTACGACCTCCTGCTGGACTTAGGTGCCCCGGCTGGTGTGCTTGAGTCTTTACATGAGCAATGGTTGCGGCTGGCTCATGACCCCGAGCGCGAAGAATTTGCTGCTAGGGTCGCTGCACGACTCTTGCCGGTCCTGTCGGACTCACTCGACTGGGACCTGAAGCCTCCCACCTCCGCTCAAATCAGCTATGCGGTATCCATCGCCAGGAAGTTGAACCTCGAGATACCTGCGAAGGTTCTTCAGCGCCGCAGCGATATGGGTATGTTCTTGGACGAAAATGCAGATCTGATCCTGGGCACAAAGCGCACGCGCCGTGGCCTTCGATCATCGAAGCGGGCGTAAGATGAGTTGTTGCGCTCGCTGATTTAGGACCGGAGCCGAGAACTTGAATGAGATGCGATGCTCACTCTAATTAGACATGCTCAAAGTGCCGCAAATGCCGGTTCGGCAACGTTTCACCCTGCAACCATTCCACTCACGACGTTGGGGCATTCGCAAGCAAAACAATTCTCAAGGTCGACGGTCGCCTCGCCGGTAGGAGCAATCTGGAGCTCGCCCTTCTTGAGGGCTGTACAAACGGCAAAACCCACTGCAGAGCGGTGCCGTGTGCGTATCCAGGAGGCACCGATCCACGAATTCACCTATCTTTGCCCGGCACGTTGCGCAGGAACGACCGCTACTGAGAGGATGCGCTGGGTCTGCGAATACTGGGAGCGGGGGGACCCCAACTACATAGATGGGCCAGGCGCTGAGTCCTTCGCGATGTTCATTGGGCGTGCGCGGGACGCCCTGTCCATATTCAGCAAGTATTCGCACCCAATTCAAGCCGTCGCCTTCAGTCACGGGCAGTTCCTGCAGATGATCTACTGGCTAAATGGCTACAGGGGTGAACCGGCTTCCGAAGCGGGAATGCGAGAATTTCGCGCTCTGGACCGAATGTCTCCAATTCACCACTGCGAAGGATTGCAGCTGTTCCCTGCCTCACCAGGAACAATAGTTCGATGGCCAAGTTCGGCAGGGTGACCTCAGTGTCTTGAGTCTTCCTTGGTTGACTGATGGCTGTTGCTGTCGATCAAGCAAGCGAACACATTTAGCGCTTCTGCTTGTTCCAAGAGAGGTGGCCGGTGAGCTCTTCCAGCCCGTCTTCCTCATCAATCGATGTGCCGAATCGGTCGAGCTCCCCATCTGGTAGTTCGTCTTCGTCAAACCAAAGTAGCGATACCGTAGTATCGCGGCTTGAGAAGTGACGGCTGATTTCCCACAAAACGCCGCCCTTCTTCCAGTTGTCGAACCAGATGTCCTGAGCTACTTCGCCGGCGGCGGCGGCGCTGACAACTGCTTCACGCAAGCGCTTGGCCACCGACCCCGCCGGAATAATCGATCGAGCTGGGATTTGCGCGTTGACGTTGCGTAGCGATGTCGAGCGAGAGGCGTATCGAACGGCACCGCGCTCCATCGTGACAAAGGCGCATGGTCTGTGACTGAGGCTTGCGTACCGTGACGCAGCTGCAGGGAAAGAAGTGCCAAATGTGACTGCCAGATTCTCGATGATCTCCATGGAGGGGTCGTCCGGCGGCACCTTGTCCAGCCACAGCTTGTAAGGCATCAACAGCTCTGACGCGAAGGTGTCGCAGGCAACCTCATTGGGGTGCCGCTTGGCATAGGACCAAGAAGGCACTTCTTCGTGACTGGAGGGTAGCTCCAGAAGGATGTGCGCAATCTCGTGGCAGATCGTAAAGCGCTGGCGTTCCAGCGTTTCAGTGCTGTTGACCGTCACGATGTGACGGCCATTGGGCTTCGTGATGGTGTACCCAGATTCACCTTGTTCAAGCTCTTCTTGTCGGAGCTTGGCGTTGATAGCCTCCAGATAGGGCGTCAGATCACCAAAGACCGGCGGTAACGCCACTTTGGCGACAAACCCGCGCGCCTTCTGCCTAACCCACAGCTCGTCCATGCTTAGCCGTCCTCATCATCGTCCTCGAATGCCCGCCTCACTCTGGATATCAAAGTAACCGGGTCCGGCCTGACCGATCCTCGATGTTTCATGCCCGCAGCGGCGGAGAAGACTTCCAGGCTGACATCTCCATCTTGCAGGGCATAGTCCACCAGCTCCACATCCGCCTCAGGGTGGTCCATTAGCCAGTAGACGATACCTGCATCGCGCTCACTTGGCCTCAGTACGGCCAACAGTTTGGCTACCAGATCGTTGGATGGGCTGGTCTTTTCGCCCGTTTCCAACCGATGGATGTACGCATGGTCGGTAGAGGAGCGCTGGCCAATTTCCCTCAACGACATCCCATTTCGCTCTCTAAGCGTCTTTAGGGCAACGCCTAAGCCGGTCTGCGGCATTTTTGACTCCTAATCGGTGCAAAGGCACGCCAGACAAGGCTTTACACCCATTTTTGGGGGCCCAGTTGCTTTCGCGTCCAAGGCCTGCTAGCGTGTTGTCCATCCAGACAACACGCCCCATTCTCATGAATGGGCTGGCCCATACTCGGGCCGTTGTCTGGACAAGCAACGCATTGTGCTTCATCGCAGTACCGGCAGCAACCTGGTTATCAACGTGGTCCGCACCACCTACACGGGAGCTCGAGATGACACGCAAGAACCAACATGTCGTACCCCATCCGGATGGCTGGGCCGTCCGCGGTGCTGGCAACCAGCGGGCAACCTCGGTCCACCAGACCCAGCAGGAAGCCATCGATGCCGGTCGCGGGATCGCCCGCAACCAGCAAAGTGAGCTGGTGATCCATCGTCCGAACGGTCAGATCCGTGACAAAGACAGTCACGGCCATGACCCCAACCCGCCGAAGGGCTGATGACCATGGCTGACATCCCGACCTACCACGTGCTCGCACTTTCAGGAGGCGGCTATCGTGGCCTGTACACGGCCACGGTACTTGCTGAGCTGGAAGCGGTTCTGGGGCGACCCATTGCTGCGCATTTTGACCTGATCTGCGGAACGTCGGCAGGCGGGATGTTGGCCTTGGGCTTGGCTAACGAGATTCCTGCCTTAGAGCTCAAAGGCCTATTCGAGGATCAGGGCAATCGCATCTTCGGTCGACGTAGTCTGGCGCGCCGGCTGTTTGGGTTCTGGCTGGCAGCCAAGCACGATTCGGCAGGCCTTCAGGGGGTGCTAAATGAGCGCTTTGGTTCCACGACCATCGGCGATCTGAAGCATCGTGTGCTGATTCCGGCGGTGAACTACACCACCGGGCGAGGGCAGTTCTTCAAGACGCCCCACCATCCCACCTTTGAGCTTGACCACCGCATGCAGGTGACCGACGTGGCCATGGCGACGGCCGCAGCACCTGTCTACTTCCCGCTATCCAGGAACGATCGCGGAGTCTTTGCAGATGGCGGCTTGGTAGGCAACGCCCCGGGACTGTTTGGGCTGCATGAGGTGAGGACCTTTCTGGCACCGGGTGGGCAGGCCGAGATCCGGGTTCTCTCCATCGGAACCATGACCATCGGTGCCACCCTGCGTGGCGGTGCAACTCTGGATCGAGGGTTCGGAATGTGGCGCGGCGGGCTGTTCGACCTGGTCATTTCTGCCCAGGAATCCTCGGTGGACTACATGTTGCGGCAATCACTTGGAGACAAGTACCTGCAGATTGACGATCAGGCTACGCCGGACCAGTGCCGCGACATTAAGGCATTGGATCGCGTGTCCGTCGGTGCCACCAACACCCTAAAGGATCGGGGTAAGCATGCAGCCCAACGCGCACTGGGCAATCCTCTGTTCAAGCCCTTCCGTGACCACATAGCCGCCTCGCCCGTGTTCTACCACGGCGCTCTCAAGAACGCATAGGAACCGATATGCTCAACCTCAGCCCGCTGTTGTTCACCACGGTCGCCGATGAGGCGTGCCTGCATTCCAACCTGGATTTGAGCGACGCCGAGCGTGCGCTGATTGCGCACGCCCGGGCGGAGGTTCGAGACTGCTTGCGTACGGGCATTCCTCGCGTTCTGGCTGAACGTGGCTACACCGATACGGTGCCGCAGCCGCGATTCTTCACGCAAGGCTCCTGGGCGTACAAGACGCTCAACGCGCCGGCGCGAAAGCCTCAGCAGGCCGACGTTGATGACGGGTGCTACTTGCCGATGAGCTTTGTATCTCAAGGAACGCGACCGAGCGTGGCTTCCACCATTTTCTTCGAGGCTGCCGAGCAAGCACTTGCTCCGTTGATCGAACGAAAGAAGTGGGAGCTTGTGAACAACAAGGACACCTGCATCCGGATCGTGATCTGTGGCTTTGCCCACATCGACATCCCGCTCTACGCCATCCCGGACAGCGAGTTCACCGCATTGACCAAGGCGTCCATGGAGAAATATGGATTTGACTCCATTGCCGAGGCAGCCATCTTCGCCGAACGCGACGCCTGGACCGCCCTGCCCCGCGACAAGGTGCTTCTGGCCCACCGCAAATGCAACTGGATGGCCTCGGACCCCCGCCCCGTCAAAGAGTGGTTCCTGCAGGAGGTTGACGAGAAAGGCGAGCAGTTCCGCCGGGTCATTCGTTATCTAAAGGCATTTCGGGACTGGCGCTGGGAGAGCGGCGGCCCCTCCTCCATCCTTCTAATGGCGGCTGCAGCACCCATTTTCGAGAAGCGTGAGCGGCGCGATGACCTTGCGCTGCTGGATGTCGTAGCCAGGCTGCCGCCGTGCCTGCGGGCGGGTGTGGTAAACCCAGTCGAGAACAGCGAGTCGTTGACCGACCGTCTAGGCAAGCGCGGGGTGGAAAATGCCGCACAAGCCTTCGAGGCCCTTGAGGTCACGCTTCGCGGCTGCGTAAATGCGTCCAGCCCTTCTCAGGCCTGCGTGTGGATGCGCAACGAGTTCGGCGATCGATTCCCCGCCGATGAGGAACGCATCAAGGTGGTCTCGGTTGTCGCAACAATCGGTGCCACTTCGCCTCAGCCCGGACCCAGTGAGCTCGTCGGCCGGAGCAAGGCAGGGTGAGCCGTGCCACGCCCAGCCAGGTAATTGAGGCGTTTGGGCGCGAAGGGTTCGACTTCGCAGGCATGGCCGACAACGGTTGGTTCCGGGTTTCCGGGCGTCTGTTCTCGGACGTCACTCCGGAAGGTGTGCCATGCGAAATAGTACTGGATCCCAACTTCTTTGAACTCCCGCGCTTCCGGCTGCTCGAGATTCCCTCCCATCTTCCTGCCGCAGTCCCGCACCTCAACGCCAATGGCGGGCTTTGCTACATCGCCAATGGCACGGTGACGTTGGACATCTTTGACCCGATCGGCCAATCGCTGGCTTGCCTGCGGCAGGCGCAGCATGTGTTTGATCGGATCATGCGGGGGGAGATGGTAGAAGACCTGACCGAGGAGTTCTACGCGTATTGGAATGGTGCGTATTGCCTTTCCGACCTCGACGGAAGTGCTCAGGGACGCCAGGAGTGCTTCATCGTGGAGGGTAACGAACGCCCGATCTGGTTCGTTACAAACAACCTTGCGCGAACCAAGAAGAAGGCTGAACTACTAGGATTCACCCCAACCGAAAGGACCACCCCGACCTACAGAATAAAGACCACTGCGCAACCACGCCCTGTCCCAGGCGTGTGGCCGCCCACCACCGTCAGCTCGCTGTTGACATGGCAAAGCCAACTGGACAGTCGCTGCAGGCGAAGCATCCATCGTCGTATCCAGCAAGGTGAGCGCGATCGCCTCAACGCGCTTCTTATTCTGATCGACTCACCAAAGATGACGTATGCCTTTGGAGTCATCTATGAGCGAGATGAGCAGGCTCCGAAGGTGAAGTTTGCAGATCGGCGAGATCGGACGCTGGGATTGGCAATACTTCCATTTTCCGTATTCAGGATTGATGAGCGCTACATTGCCGAGCGCAATATCCCAGGGCGTTCCACGCTTGCTGGGAAGGCAATCGCTTTGATTGGCTGTGGGACAATAGGGGGCTTCCTGGCCGAAATGCTGGTCAAGGCGGGCGCAGGAACTCAGGGTGGCACGCTGAAACTGATCGATTTCGACACTCTAGTACCACAGAATCTGGGGCGTCACCGATTGGGGTTTCCCTCCCTGCTTCAGAAAAAATCCGTGGCCATGGCTGATGAACTTCGCCGCTTGGCACCTGGCGTATCGATTGAAGCGGTCACCCAGGATGCCCGGGAAGTCGACCTGCCCGATCAACACCTTCTCATTGATGCGACCGGCGAGGAGTCCTTGGGCCATTGGCTGGCGAACTACTACCCACGGCCGACTCAGGTGCTTTCCGTCTGGATTGAGGGGCCAGGAATTGCCGTGCGCACGTTGCTTAGAACAGCCCAGGGCGGCTGCTATCGGTGTCTTTGGGAATTCACTCGGCGTGGAGAGATGCGCTCGACCACCGAGCCTTTGCCCAGCATTCTGGCAGGGCACGGGTGCGAGGGATTGTATGTGCCTTTCGGCGCCTCGGTTTCCATTCAAGCAGCTAGCTTGGGGGTAGATGCGGCGCTCGATTGGGCCAATGACATCGTCTCCCCCGCTCTGCGCACGCAAGTGCTTAACCGTGACTTCGCACAAGCTACGCCGGACGGTGATCTGCCAATTGAACGCGGATGCCCAGCATGCCACTGACGAATGACTGGTCCAGCCGTGATCAGCGCAAGCTAATCCATCTTTCGCCAGACACTTTGGGTGTGTTTGCCCGCTACGTACAAGACAGCGATGAAGCTCCCGAGTCAGGCGGGCTACTTCTTGGGACAGTTCATGGCGAGCATCTCATCATTGAACAGGCCACCGCTCCAACCGTCTGGGATCTTAGGCTGCGGACTTTTTTCCACCGGTCCGCTATCGGTCACGCCAAACTTGCGCTTGATCGATGGCGTGCCTCCCGTGGCACCGTGCGGTATCTGGGCGAGTGGCACACCCACCCGGAGGACTACCCTATCCCGTCTGGGTTGGACCGCTCGGAGTGGCGCAGACTGGCCGCGGGTAGAAGAGACAAGCGACCTCAGCTTTCGATCATCGTCGGACGACACGGGCTCCACGTCGAGCTTGTCCACAGTGACGGCAATGGCGTCTATTTTCAGCCCTATCAGTAGGGGCGTTGGTCCGTCGGGTAAGGAGTATCCCTCGCGCTGCCCCAGCCCCAGTAGAGGGTTGCGACGGCGGCTTTTCTTGCTTCCAATAAGCTTCCCCTCTAAGCAACACTCTGGGCTGCTATTGGCATAACTGGTACCAAGACTGCGAAATGCAGTCTTTGGCAGCTGGGGTGCTTAAACTCCTGGATACAGGCCCCCACTCGCCCGTATTGGCCTGATGAAGAAGCTCTGATACTTCGAGCGCGTCTACGTCCAGACCGATACGCCACTCAGTCAGAACTCATTGGATGATGCACTGGGCGGACTGGATGACGGGCGAATTTCAGAAACGTTGGAATCACAGGTGCGGTACTGACCCCATCTGATGCTGCACTACTCCGAGCGGCAATCGCATGCTTCACCGGGGCATTACGACCCCCAGATCACGATTTGACTGTCTGGCGATCGGACCTGGAGAGTGCCATGAACGAAATGCCGCAACCGTCATTGGATTCCGAGCTTGCACGTGTTGAAACGAAGGTCATTCTGTTAGGTAGAGCTGTAGAGCAGTAGTTGGTGGACACCGGTTGGATGATCCGCCACCCCGGGCGATCCTTAGGGCAGTCGATTGAGCAGCAGCGGCTCGAACTGCACCGGGCCGCCGAAGAGTGCGAGGAGGCGGCGATCGGCGTTGTAGCTGATCATGCTGCCGAGACCTTGGATCTGAGGCATATGCTTGCGGTGATCCGAATAGCCTCTGAGCTTAAACAGGCAGGAATTCTGTCCTGCTCAGTAGCGGAGCATCTTCAGGATATGACTCTGGCTAGGCCAGAAGATCTGACTGGGTCACTTCTGGAGATGATCGAGCTGGCTCAGATTCAACTCCGAGATGCCTGTGTCGCGTTCGAGAAGCGAGATGCTGACCTGGCGAAACGTGCTCTTGAACATGAGGATGCCATCTCCGGCCTCCATTCAATTCTGTTCAAGGAAATTCTTCAGGGAATTTCCGATCAAGACAAAGTCTCGGTAGAGCTCGTCCACCTCCTCTATGTCATCAAGAGTCTTGAGAAGATCGGAGACCATGCGACAGAAATAGCGTCCAGTGTCATTGCGCTCTCGAACGACCATTAGACTGATGTCTTTCAGAGTTCCTTCCGCATCACCGCGCATGTGGCCGGACACAACGTGGAGAATTGGCTGGTTTCCCGGATCAGGAGTGGAACATCCTCTCTCGCCACCATGCTGAAACCAACTCCCTGAAAGAAGTGGCTCGATGACGTTGTCAGCAGGTAGAGGCCATGTACTCCTGACCTCTGCGCAACTTCCACTGCATGGGCGACGAGGGCCTGCCCGAATCCGTTTCGTTGATGCTGCGTCTTTACAGCGAGCGACCGCAGCAGGGCCAGATTGCCATGAGGCTCGATCGCCACCACACCACAGAGAGTGTGATCTTCAAAAATGCCATAGAAGATGGCTCCACTTCGGCCTTCAACTAGATCTTCGGTAGGAAGTTCCACCTCTTTCAGCAGCTCCATCACTTCAGTACTGAGCAAGACCGGTCGTATTGATGTGGTCATGGTCAGTCGGGCTGGCGTTTGTCATTGGAAGTGCGCGCGGCAGTTGATGCGGGTGCCAAGCCCGCCTGCGCTGCCCCGATCATGCCCCGCATCTTCGCCGGCAGCCAGCAGCTTCCCGCCAGGGAAACAGTGGCAAGCAGCGCCAACAGGCAGATCAGCCAGACAGGCCCGGTTCGATCCAGCGCGATGGCTGCGAGCGGCGGTGCCGCCGCCTGTGCCAGCAGCATGGGGCGGGCAAGTTGGCCCATGGTCCTGCCGTAGTCCGCCGATCCGATCAAGGCCAGCGGGAGGGTGCCGCGGGCTACCGTGAGTATCCCGTTGCCGGCACCGTAGATGACGAATGCAATGATCGCGACCCATGGGTCTCCGATGAGTAGCAGCAAGAGTGCAGCCAATGTCGCTGCAATTCCAATGCGCGCAGACCAGGTCGGATGCACGCCTTGTCCAAAGTACATCTCGAGCAAACGAGCGATGACCTGGGCGGGGCCGATCACCATCCCAGCGAGCAGCGCCACCGATGGTGCCAGCCCGATGGCACCGAGCAGCGCAATCAGATGCACCGACAAGGTCGCCATGATCGCCGCCTGGCAGGTCAGCAAGAGGCCAATGAGCACAAGCCAGTGTGCAGGCGGTACTGCAGCCAGAACGGTTGCTGCAGATCTGGTGGAAGCGGCAGCGGCGGCTGAGGGATGCGAACTTACGCCAGTACGGGGTCGGTGCTTCGCAATGGCGAGCAAGTGGATGGGCAATGCGACAAGCAGGTTTAATGCGGCTGCTACCCACAACGCGCCGCGCCATCCCACGGTCTCGTCAAGGTAGGTCAGCGCTGGCCAGCCCAGCGTGCTTGCAAAGCCAGCCACCAAGGTCAGGCCGGCAATGGATCGCTTCGCGTTTGACCCGAGCAGCTGTCCAAGTGTCGAAAACGCAGCGTCATACAGGCCTGCAGACATGGCAACGCCCAGTACCACCCAGCCAAGGTAATAGGCAGCTGGGGAGTGGGACGTGGCCAGCATCGCCAGGCCCATGGCAAACACTACCGAGCTGACCGCCAGTACGGTGCGCCCTCCCCGCCTGTCGATGGCCCGGCCGGCCAGGGGAGCCAGAAGTCCGGCTGTGACCAGCCCAGCGGAGAGGCCTCCCACCAACAGCCCGAGCGACCAGCCGGTGCTTTTGGACATCGGATGCGCCAGAACGGCCAACAGGTAATAGCTGCTGGCCCACGCAATGATCTGGCCCACCCCCAGCGCAACGATCAGCCGGGTCAGCTTTTGCGGCTGCGTGGACGGGCTCTGCATGCTCTCGAACTCTCCCTGGTGTTCAGCTGCTCAGCGGACGCGCTTGCCGTCCTGATCGATCACCACTTCGCCATCTTCCTTGGTAAAGGGCTCGTGGACTGCTGGCAGGATGTCCAGAACCACCTCGGAGGGTCGGCACAGGCGCGTGCCCATGGTGGTCTGGACGAAGGGGCGATTGATGAGGATTGGATTGGCCAGCATGGCATCCAGCAATGCGTCCTCGCTCAACGTGGGATCGTCCAACCCCAGTTCCAGATAGGGTGTGCCCTTCTGGCGGATCGCACCGCGAACATCCAATCCGGCGGCGGCAATCATCTCGACAAGGCGCGCTCGGCTGGGTGGGTCGACCAGGTACTCAATCACTTCCGGCTCAATGCCGGCGTGGCGAATCAACGCCAAGGTGTTTCGCGAGGTGCCGCACTTGGGGTTGTGATAGATGACAGCGTTCATGCGTCCTCCTTTTCATTCAATGAAGTCTCGACGACGCCGGCCGCGGCGGTCAGGGCGGCCGCTTCGACTGCCCCTTTCCGTTCGCTGTAGCGATCAACCAGGTAGTCACTGCGGCCACGCACCAGCAGGGTGAACTTGACCAGTTCTTCCATCACATCCACGACGCGATCGTAGTAGGCCGACGGCTTCATTCGCCCATCGTCATCGAACTCCTGCCAGGCCTTGGCGACCGAGGACTGGTTCGGAATCGTCACCATCCGCATCCAGCGGCCGAGTACGCGCAACGCATTGACCACGTTGAAGGACTGGGAGCCGCCACAGACCTGCATCACGGCCAGGGTGCGACCTTGGGTCGGGCGCACGCTCCCCTCTTCCAGCGGCAGCCAGTCAATCTGGTTTTTGAACACAGCGGTCAAGGTGCCGTGGCGTTCCGGGCTGACCCACACGTGCCCTTCGGACCACAAAGAAGCCTGGCGCAGCTCCTGCACCTTGGGGTGGGACGCGGGCACCGAATCAAGCATCGGCAGCTCATGCGGGTCGAACAGTCGGGTCTCTGCGCCCAGATGTTCCAGCAACCGCTGCGCCTCCAAAGCGAGCTTGCGGCTGAAGGACTGCGGGCGTAGGGACCCATACAGGATCAGGATTCTGGGGCGGTGTGGCGCAGCATTCGGCTCGCTCAGTTTTTCGGCCACCGGAGGGTTCAAGGCACCGGGGACGACATTGGGAAGGTGTTGCATCGGGGGTTGTCCTGCTCATTCGATTCGACTATTCTAGAAGAATGGAACATACAAGCGCAACCCACGCCCTCGCTGCCCTGGGCCACGCCACCCGGCTTTCCATCTTCCGCCTGCTGGTCCAGGCCGGAAGTGGCGGCAAGCTGGCCGGCGACATTGCCCAGGCCCTCTCCCTTCCCGGTGCCACCCTCTCCTTCCATCTGAAGGAGTTGCTGGCTGCCGGCCTGATTACCGCCGAGCAGCGCGGTCGCACCATCTGCTACCGGGCCGAGTTCGAGGCGATGAGCGCGCTGGTGGCCTACCTGACCGAAAACTGCTGCGCCGACGAACAGGCCTGCGAACGTCCTGCTGGCTGCTGACCTCCTCCCTTTTAGAGATCGCTTACATGAGCCGTCGTGTTCTGTTCTTGTGTACCGGCAACTCCGCGCGCAGCGTGCTTGCCGAATCGACCCTCAAAAAATGGGGCGAAGGCCGCTATCTATCCTTCAGTGCGGGCAGCCAGCCGGCCGGTCGCGTCAATCCCTTTGCCATTGCCCAGCTAGAGCGCGAAGGATTCCCGGTCCAGGGCATGCGCAGCAAGTCGTGGGACGAATTTGCCGAAGTCGATGCCGCTGCCATGGACCTGATCGTCACCGTGTGTGACAGCGCGGCCGCCGAGGCGTGCCCGGTGGTGTTTGGTGACTTCGTACGCGTCCATTGGGGCCTGTTCGACCCGGCCGGCGTGGAAGGTTCGGATACGCAGAAGGCAGAAGCCTTCGACCGCGCCCATCAGATCATCAAGCGACGCCTGCAGGCCTTCCTGGAGATTCCTGACAGCGCCTGGGACGACCGCGTGGCGCTGAAGGCCCGCCTCGACCCGATCGCGCAGATCGACTAACCGCTTTTACGAGACCTGCCATGACCACTGATTCCACCCGCCTGTCCTTCCTGGACCGGTACCTCACGCTCTGGATTTTCCTGGCGATGGCCCTGGGCGTCGGCTTGGGCGCGATGTTCGAAGGCGTGCCCAGCGCGCTCCACAGCCTGTCGATTGGGTCGACCAACATCCCGATCGCCATTGGCCTGATCCTGATGATGTATCCGCCGCTGGCCAAGGTGAAGTACGAAGAGCTGCCCAAGGTATTCGCCGACAAGCGCGTACTGATGCTTTCCCTGGTGCAGAACTGGATCATCGGTCCGTTCCTGATGTTCGGCTTGGCGGTGCTGTTCCTGCGCGACTACCCCGAATACATGACCGGCCTGATCCTGATTGGCCTGGCACGCTGCATCGCCATGGTGCTGGTGTGGAATCAGCTTGCTCGCGGAGATGGGCAGTATGTGGCGGGCTTGGTGGCTTTCAACTCGATCTTCCAGATCGCGCTGTTCAGTGTGTATGCGTGGTTCTTCCTGTCGTGGTTGCCGCCAGTGTTCGGCCTGGAGGGCAGCGTGATCGACGTCAGCTTCTGGACCATTGCCGAGGCGGTACTGATCTATCTTGGCATCCCCTTCCTTGCAGGATTCCTTACCAGCCGCTGGCTCAAAGCGCGTAAGGGCGTGCGCTGGTATGAAGAGAAGTTCCTGCCGGCGATCAGTCCGATCACCCTGGGGGCGCTGCTCTTCACGATCGTTGCAATGTTCAGCCTGAAGGGGGGTGATGTGCTGCGCATCCCGATGGATGCAGTGCGCATCGCGATCCCGTTGACGCTGTATTTCATCATTCAGTTCGTGCTGAGTTTCCTGATGGGCAAGTTCATTGCCAAGGACTACCCACGCACGACGGCGATCGCCTTCACTGCCGCGGGCAACAACTTCGAGCTGGCCATTGCGGTCGCTATTGCCGCCTTTGGCCTGGCCTCGCCGGTCGCCTTTGCGGCGGTCATCGGTCCGCTGGTGGAGGTGCCGGTGCTGATCCTGTTGGTCCATGTCGCCCTGCGGCTGGGCAAGCGCTACTTTCCTGCCGACGCACGGAGTCATTGAGTCATGAGCACGACCCGACACATCCCACTGTTGATCCTCGGTTCCGGCCCGGCCGGCTGGACGGCAGCGGTCTACGCCGCCCGCGCCAACCTGAACCCGGTGGTGATCACCGGCCTGCAGCAGGGCGGCCAGCTCATGACCACTACCGAAGTGGACAACTGGCCGGGCGACGCCCACGGCCTGATGGGCCCGGACCTGATGGCGCGCATGCAGGCCCACGCAGAGCGCTTCGAGACCGAAGTGATCTTCGACCACATCCACACCGCCGATGTGACCCAGCGCCCGTTCAAGCTGATCGGCGACAGCGCCGAATACACCTGTGATGCGCTGATCATCGCCACCGGCGCCACCGCCAAGTACCTGGGCATTCCAACCGAAGAGGCCTTCAAGGGCCGCGGCGTGTCGGCCTGCGCCACCTGCGACGGCTTCTTCTACCGTGACCAGGACGTGGTCGTGGTGGGCGGCGGCAACACCGCTGTGGAAGAGGCGCTGTACCTTTCCAACATCGCCCGCAAGGTCTACCTGGTCCACCGCCGCGACACCCTGAAGGCGGAAAAGATCATGCAGGACAAGCTGTTCGCCAAGGTCGCCTCGGGCAAGATCGAAACCGTGTGGCACCACCAGGTGGACGAAGTGCTGGGCAATGAAGCCGGCGTCACCGGCGTGCGCGTGAAGTCCACCCTGGACGGCAGCACCCGCGACATCGACGCCCACGGCTTCTTCGTGGCCATCGGCCACCACCCCAACACCAGCTTGTTCGAGGGCCAGCTGACCATGAACAACGGCTACCTGGACATCCGCTCGGGCCTGGGCGGCAACGCCACCCAGACCTCGGTGGAAGGTGTGTTCGCCGCCGGCGACGTGGCCGACCAGCACTACCGCCAGGCCATCACCTCGGCCGGCTTCGGCTGCATGGCCGCACTGGATGCGGAGCGCTACCTGGATGCAATCAAGATCTCCGATCAACAGCAGCGAAAGAATGCCGCCTGAGTGAGGCGGCGCGAGGGAGCACAGATGGACAGCGTCGATGTGGTGGTAATCGGAGGTGGCCAGTCGGGTCTTTCGGCCGGCTATTTCCTGCGCCGCAGCGGGCTGTCTTATGTAATTCTCGATGCGGAAACGTCGCCCGGCGGCGCATGGCAGCACGCCTGGCACTCGCTGCATCTGTTTTCCCCGGCGGGCTGGAGCTCCATTCCCGGATGGCCCATGCCCGCTAGCCAAGGCCCCTACCCTGCGCGTGCCGAAGTGCTCGCCTATCTGGCGCAGTACGAACAGAAATATGCGCTGACCATCCTTCGCCCCATCCGCGTGCAACGAGTCAGCCGCTTTGGCGAACGGCTGCGCGTGGTGGCCAGCGACGGTCGGCAATGGTTGGCGCGGGCGGTGATCAGCGCCACCGGAACATGGGGGGAGCCCTACACGCCTGAGTACGAGGGGTTGGAGTCATTTGCGGGGATCCAGCTGCATTCCGCTCACTACAGCACCCCTGCTCCGTTCGCCGGAATGCTGGTGGCCATCATCGGTGGTGGCAATTCCGGTGCGCAGATCCTGGCCGAAGTATCGACGGTGGCGGAAACCACCTGGATCACACAGCACGAACCGGCGTTCCTGGCCGATGACGTCGATGGCCGCGTGCTCTTTGAACGCGCCACTGAACGATGGAAGGCGCAGCAGGAAGGTAGGGAGCCCGAGCTGTCGCCAGGCGGTTTCGGCGATATTGTGATGGTGCCGCCGGTGCTCGACGCGCGGGCGCGCGGGGTACTCGCCGCCGTCCCGCCGCCGTCCCGCTTCTCCCCCACCGGCATGCAATGGGCTGACGGCACCGAACGGGCGTTCGATGCGGTGATCTGGTGTACCGGCTTCCGCCCGGCGTTGTCGCACTTGGACGAACTGGCCCTGCTTAACGTGCAGGGCCAGTTCGAAATGGATCACTCCAAGGTTCGCTCTGTTGCAGAGCCGTCGGTCTGGTTACTGGGCTATGGCGACTGGAACGGCATGGCGTCGGCCACATTAATCGGCGTTACACGCTACGCGCGCGAAGCGGTCAGGCAGATCAGCGACTACCTCCGACCCTCGGCTTCGTCGACACGCGGTTAGTGATTCGCGCCAACGCCGGCCAGGCTGCGCGCCTCCGTCTGCAGTGTCATCCGGTCCAATGCTTCAGGTTTAAGCGCAAGCAACAACGTCAGGCGATGTTGAAGCTGATGAAGTGCTGTCAGGAAGGCCTTATGGACCTGCTCGTCGCTTCCTTGGACCGCCGCCGGGTCGGGAATGCCCCAATGAGCCGTGACCGGATGACCAGGCCAAACCGGGCATGCCTCACCTGCTGCACGATCGCACACCGTCACGATCAGATCCATGTGCGGCGCATCGTGGCCCGCGAAGACCTCCCACGGCTTGCTGGACAGATTTTCTGTCTCAAACCCCGTCTCCTCAAGCACTTGGATGGCCATGGGGTGGACCACGCCCTTCGGATGGCTTCCTGCGCTATAGGCGTGTAAGCGCTCGCGACCAAGATGGTTGGCGAGAGCCTCGGCGAGAACGCTCCGTGCCGAGTTACCCGTGGAAAGGAAAAGAACGTTTAACTTGCGCATGCCGTTGAAACCATTCATCCGGAATAGTGGAAGTATTCTCCGGGTGTGTGTCCGTTCGATGACAGCCCAGGCCTTGGCCCAGAGCTCGACCCCTAGTCATGCTCCGGACGCCGGGCGGCCGCTGGCTCACGCAAGGTCGACAGGATGGTGCATTCTGCCCGCTGGCCGCCGTGACAACTGGCAATGACCCGTTCCAGCTCGCTCGCCATGCGCTGCAGGTCTGCCATCCTCGCTCGCACGTCGGCCAAGTGGCTGCGCGCTAGGCGATCTACATCCCCGCAGGAAAGGTCTTCATCGCTGGCCAGCTGCAGCAAGCTGCGCACCTCATCCAAGCTGAAGCCCAGGTCCCGACCGCGCGCAATGAAGCGAAGGCGCTCGATGTCGGCCGGGCCATAGACCCGGTAGCCATTGCCCGAGCGCCCCGCGCGCGGTAGCAGGCCAATCCGCTCGTAATAGCGGATTGTCTCAAGGTGACATCCGCTGGCATCTGCAGCCTCACTGATTTTCATTCGTAGTGCGCTTGACTCCGTAGTAGCTACGGACTTTACCCTCACAGCACCTGCCATGCCAGCGGCCCGCCCGGCCCGGCTTCCGTGCTACTGGAGATTGATCCGATGAGTGACTGTGGCTGCCATCACGAGGCCAAGAACGCGCAGGAGCGGCGTGTTCTCTGGATTGCCTTGGCCTTGAACGCGGCAATGGCCGTGATCGGCGGCATTGCCGGCTGGATCGCCCATTCCACCGGCCTGCTGGCCGACGCCTTGGACATGCTGTCAGACGCAACCGCCTATGCCATAGGCTTGATTGCAATCGGGCGCACGGCCCGCTTCAAGGCGAATGCGGCATGGGTCAGCGGCAGTGTGCTGCTGGTGCTGGGCGTGGGAGTGTTGGTCGAGGTCGGGCGTCGCATGGCGTACGGTGCCGAACCAGTCAGCGGCTGGATGATCGGCACTGCCCTGCTGTCACTGATGGTCAATGTGACTGTGCTGCGTATGCTGGCACCGCTGAAGTCCGGTGAAGTTCATCTGCGGGCGACGTGGTTGTTCACCCGCGCTGATGTGGTGGCCAACGTCGGAGTGATCCTCGCCGGCCTGTTGGTGTGGTGGCTGGCCAGCCCGTACCCGGACTTCGTGATCGGTGCCCTGATCGGCCTGTATGTGATCAAGGAAGCCTTCGAGATCTTGGGTGATGCCCGCCGGGCACGTGCCGACGCACGCCAGACGGCTGCATGACCGGGCTTGGCCGACTAAGCTATGGCCTGCGCTGGCTCTTGCTGGCGCACCTGGCCTTGGGTCTGGTGGCACAGCCGGCTCTGGCATTGGTCGGCGAGTTGCATGCCCAAACCCATCTGGCCACTGCTGGCCATCTCCCGGCAGTAGCCGCACCGGCTCCAGAGCGTGGCGTAGACGCCGCCCTGCACCGGCTTCAACAGCTTGTGCTGTGCTGCAGCCATGCCGCGCCGGCTCCTACGATCCTGCTGACCGTGGCGGACATCGGCCAGTATTTGCACGTGCTGAATGCCGATACGCGCACGTATCCGCACAAGCACCCGATTGCGCCGTTCCGACCGCCGATCACAGGGTGAGGTCCGCCGGCATGCGCCGGCCCCCTGTCGATATCGAGAACATTCGGAGTACTTCCATGCATTTGCGATTGGCGGCAATGGCCGCATGTCTGCTGTTTGGCGTCGCGATGACGCCGCCGACGGCGGCAGCCGAGTTGATGACCTTGGACGACGCGTTCGCGCGTGTGGCCCAAACCCACCCCAAGCTGCGCCTAGTCGATGCGCGAGCCACCGTTCTCACTGCCGAGCGCGATCAGGCTGCGCAGCGCCCACCGTGGACACTCGGTGCCGAGGTCGAAAATGCGTTAGGTACTGGCGCATCCCGTGGCCTGGACAGCGCCGAGTTGACCTTGAGCCTGAGCTCGGTTCTAGAGCGCGGCGGCAAGCTCGACGCCCGCCGTACCTTGGCACAAAGCCGGATTGATGCGCTGGCCGTGCAGCGCGAGACCGGGCGCCTGGACTTGCTAGCCGAGACGGCGCAGCGCTATTTGGCTGTCGTTGGTGCTGACCGACAACGCAGCCTGGCGGACATGGATGTTGGCCAGCGCCAGCGAACCGTGGCCGCCGCCAGGCAGCGCCTGCAGGCCGGCGCTTCACCGGAGTCGGTGCTGCTCACCGCGCAGGCAGCGCTTGCGCGGGCCGAGCTGACGCGTGATCGGGCCGAGCAACAGCGACTCGCCGCCCGTCAGCATCTGGCCGCCCTGTGGGGCGAACGTACTCCCACCTTCGAAGTGACCCCGGCCGATCCGATGGCCCTGCCGGCGATCGACTCCATGCAGACGCTGGCCGATGAGCTGGAGCGGACTCCGGAATTGGCGCAGTTTGCCGACGCCCGCCGGATCGCGCAGGCACGACTGCAACTCGCTCGTTCAGCGGCCTCGCCGGACTTGTCCTGGCAGCTCGGTGTCCGCCGACTACAGGAGACCGACGACACCGCGCTGGTCGCCAGCCTATCCATGCCCCTGGGCAGCCGCAGCCGCGCACAGCCAGAGATTCGCGCCGGCGAGGCCGAGTTGGAGGTCCTGACGATCGAGCGCGAGGCCAAGGGTCTGTCGTTGTACTCCACGCTGGTCGAGGCCCATGGCCGCTACACCGTGGCACAGGCCGAGGTGGCGCGCCTGCACAGCGACGTGTTGCCGAAGCTGGCCCGAGCCGAGCAAGCCGCTGAGCGCGCCTACCGCGCCGGTGCTATCAGTTACCTGGAATGGGCACAGTTGCAGTCCGAACGCACCGCCATGGCCCAGCAACAACTGGACGTAGCCTTGGATGCGCAGCGCGCCCTGATCGAAATTCAACGACTGACCGGCCAGGCGCTTGTCACGCCGCTGGCTGCCGCTTCCACTGGAGAGACCCCATGAATCGCTTTTTCTGGACCGCACTGGGCATGGCCCTGATGCTGGCGGCCTGCAACGCGTCGACCCCCAACGAAGCATCCGAAGGAGGCCACGCCGCTGAGGGCGAGGAGCACGGCGAGCACGAGGAAGCACCGCTGGAAACCGAGATCGCGGCCAAAGCTGCGCAGGCGGCGGGAATCCAGGTCGCGCCGGCTGGGTCCGGTGAGATTGCCGATGAGCATGAAGTGCAAGGGCTGTTGACCCCAATCGATGGGCGCATCGCGCAGGTCACTGCACGTTTCCCCGGACCGGTCCGATCCGTGCGAGTGGGCGTGGGTGACCAGGTACGCACCGGCCAAGTGCTCGCGACAGTGGAGAGCAACCTCAGCCTGACCAACTACACCGTCACCGCGCCGATCAATGGCGTGGTCATGGCGCGTAAGGCCACCGTGGGCATGTCGGCGGCTGAGGGCGCCCCGCTGTTCGAGGTCGCGGACCTGTCCACGCTGTGGGTGGACCTGCACATCTTCGGCGCCGACGCCCAGCACATGGGCGCCGGCGTGCCGGTCACGGTCACCCGCTTGAGCGATGGCGTCACGGCGCAGACCACATTGGAGCGCGTCCTGCCCGGCACCGCCACTGCCAGCCAAAGCACTATCGCCCGCGCCACCGTGGCTAATACCGATGGCCTGTGGCGGCCGGGTTCAGCGGTCAAGGCGCGGGTCACCGTGGATCGCCAATCGGCGTCGCTGGTGGTTCCGATCACCGCCCTGCAGACCGCACAGGACCAGGACGTTGTCTACGTGCAGCAGGGCGAGACGTACCACACCCGGCCGATCAAGCTGGGGCGCCGCGACGCCGAACGCGCCGAAGTGCTGGAAGGGCTCAAGGCGGGTGAACGAGTGGTGGTGGCCCAAAGCTTCCTGATCAAGGCCGACATCGAAAAATCCACCGTGGAAGAGGAATGAGGCCCGCCATGCTCGAACGCCTCATTGGTCTGTCCATCCGCCACCGCTGGCTGACGCTGGTGCTCACCGCTGCGCTAGTTGCGCTGGGCGTGTGGAGCTACCGTCACCTGTCCATCGACGCCACGCCCGACATCACCAACGTCCAGGTCCAGATCAACACCCAGGCCCCGGGTTACTCGCCGCTGGAGGCCGAGCAGCGAGTGACCTTCGCCATTGAAACGGCCATGGCCGGGCTACCAAAGCTGGACTACAGCCGCTCGCTGTCGCGCTACGGACTCTCCCAGGTCACCGTCGTCTTCAAAGACGGCACCGACTTGTATTTTGCCCGCCAGCAGGTCGCCGAGAGGCTACAGCAGATCGCCTCCCAGCTGCCCGAAGGGTTGGATCCGGAGATGGGTCCCATCTCTACCGGCCTGGGCGAGATCTTCATGTACACCGTGGAGGCTGAGCCCAACGCCCGTAAGCCCGACGGCACCCCGTATACGGCCACGGACCTGCGCACCCTGCAGGACTGGGTGATCCGGCCGCAGCTGCGCACCACTCCTGGCGTCACCGAGGTCAACACGATCGGCGGCTTTGAACGGCAGATCCACATCACCCCGGATCCGGCCCAGTTGGTGGCGTTGGGCTTCACGTTGAACGACGTGGTCGCAGCGGTCATGCGCAATAACCAGAACATCGGTGCCGGCTACATCGAGCGCAACGGCCAGCAATTTCTGGTGCGCGTGCCCGGCCAGTTGGCCAATCTGGATGCGATTGGGTCCATCGTACTGGACCGGCGCGATGGCGTGCCCATTCGCGTGCGCGACGTCGCCAGCGTAGGCGAAGGCAAGGAGCTGCGTACGGGTGCGGCGACCCAGAATGGCCATGAGGTCGTGGTTGGTACCGCCTTCATGCTGTTCGGTGCCAACAGCCGGGAAGTCTCTCAGGCGGCCGCGGCCAAGCTGGACGCCGCCAACGCCAGCTTGCCCGCAGGCGTGCATGCAAAGGCAGTCTATGACCGCACAGCGCTGGTGGATCGCACCATCGGCACGGTGTCCAAGAACCTGATCGAAGGCGCGCTGCTGGTGGTGGTGGTGCTGTTCCTGCTGCTGGGCAATGTGCGGGCTTCGTTGATCACCGCGGCAGTAATCCCGTTGGCAATGCTGTTCACCATTATCGGAATGGTGCGTGGCGGCGTGTCGGGCAACCTGATGAGCTTGGGCGCCCTGGACTTCGGCCTGATCGTGGACGGGGCGGTGATCATCATCGAGAACTGTCTGCGCCGGTTCGGGGACATGCAGCACGCGCTGGGCCGCCAGCTCGACGACGAAGAGCGTTTTGATCTGACCGCCTCGGCCACGGCGGAGGTGATTCGCCCCAGTCTGTTTGGTCTGGGCATCATCGCGGCTGTCTACTTGCCGATCTTTGCGCTGTCCGGGGTGGAAGGAAAAATGTTCCACCCGATGGCGATCACGGTGGTATTGGCCCTGACCGGTGCCATGGTGTTGTCGCTGACCTTCGTGCCGGCGGCGATTGCCACCTTCCTGCGCGGCCGTGTGGCCGAGCACGACAACCGCCTGATGCGCTGGTCACGTGCACGCTACACGCCGTTGCTGGAGTGGGCGCTGCGTCGGCGGTTCGTGGTCCTGGCAGGCGCGGCCGTGCTGGTGGTGGGGTGTGGCGTGCTGGCCACCCGTTTGGGCTCGGAGTTCGTGCCGAGCTTGGATGAAGGCGACATCACCTTGCAGCCCATGCGTATCCCCGGCACCAGCCTGGAGCAGTCGGTGGTCATGCAGGAAACGCTGGAGAAGCGCTTGGCCCAGTTCCCAGAGGTTGCCAACATCTTCTCCAAGATCGGCACCGCCGAGGTGGCCACCGACCCGATGCCCCCCTCCATGGCCGATACCTTTCTGATGCTCAAGCCCCGTGACCAATGGCCCGACCCGCGCAAGCCCAAGGCCGAGCTCGTGGAAGAGCTGGAGGCGGCGGCGAAGGAGATCCCGGGTAGCAACTACGAGTTCACCCAGCCCATCCAGATGCGCACCAACGAATTGATCTCTGGCGTCCGCTCGGACGTTGCGGTCAAGGTCTACGGTGACAACCTCGACCAGCTGACGCGTCTGGCCAGCCGGGTCGAGCGGGTGATGCGGAGCGTCCCGGGAGCCGAGGACGTCAAGGCCGAACAGGTCACCGGCCTGCCATTGCTCACCATCACGCCAGATCCGGCGGCATTGGCACGGTATGGCCTGAATCCGGGCGACGTGCAGGAAACCGTGGCCACCGCCATCGGCGGCAGCGTGGCTGGCCAGCTGATCGAGGGCGATCGTCGCTTCGACCTGGTGGTACGTTTGCCTGAATCGCTGCGGCAAGACCCGGCTGTGCTCGCAGATATGCCCATTCCGCTGCCAGAAAGCGCCAGCCTCGACGAGTCCAGTCGCCTGGCGACCGGCACCAATGGTGGGCCGCGTACGGTTCCCCTGCGGGAAGTGGCGAAGATCCAGGTGGAGCGCGGACCCAATCAGATCAATCGCGAGAATGGCAAACGTCGGGTGGTGATCACCGCCAACGTGCGCGAGCGCGATCTGGGCGGGTTCGTCGGCGAGTTGCGCACACGCATCGGCCAGGATGTGAAGCTTCCGGAGGGGTACTGGATCGATTACGGCGGCACCTTCGAGCAGCTGATTTCGGCCAGCCAACGTCTGGGTCTGGTTGTTCCGGTGACATTGGCGTTGATCTTCGCACTGCTGTTCATGGCCTTCGGCTCGGCCAAGGATGCGGCTATCGTGTTCAGTGGCGTGCCACTGGCGCTGACTGGCGGGGTGCTCGCCCTGGCTCTGCGCGGGATTCCGTTGTCGATCTCGGCCGGTGTCGGCTTCATCGCGCTGTCGGGTGTGGCTGTGCTCAACGGGTTGGTCATGATTGCCTTCATCCGCCGCCTGCGTGAGCAGGGAGATCCGCTGGACAACGCTGTGCGGGACGGTGCCCTTGGCCGCCTACGGCCGGTGCTGATGACTGCCCTGGTGGCTTCGCTCGGGTTCCTGCCCATGGCCTTGAACGTAGGCGCCGGCTCAGAAGTACAGCGACCGCTGGCCACGGTCGTCATCGGCGGTATCGTGTCCTCCACTGCATTGACCTTGTTGGTGCTGCCGGTGCTATACCGTTGGTTGCATCGCGAACGCAGCGGCGACCGCAGCGCCGCGGAGTCCAAGCTGCTATGAGAGAGATCAACCTGGAAAAGAATCGTTCCGGCAGCGTACACGCGTCGGCATACACAAACGCTACGTTCTGCCGCGCCCGGGTCATGACCGCATAGTATTTCGGCTGCGCGGTGATGCGGGCCGCATCACCCGTGCGAAGGTGCGGTGTAAAGGGCCGGTTCGGCTACAATTGAGCCAGAGAACGGGGGCGACCATGACCAGCAAAGCTCAGCGCCAACAGGCGTTCGTCGAAGCGACCGCTTCGCTCCGATTGGAAGGCTTGCCCGTTTCAACGAAGGATGATGATCTCTACGCGGCGGCCATTGAGGGATTGATCTCTGGGAGTCTGCTCGATCTGGTTTCGGCGCGAATTCGGGATGAAATGGCACCAGAGAAGGAGCCTGGGCGCAAATAGTCGGAGAATTTTGGCCGAGCTTGTCGGCCAAGTTCCGCAATTCATGGCGCCAAATCGTGCAGTCCATGGTCAGCTAGGGCGCAACAGTTGCGATAGGGCCAAAGGAAGAGGCAGCGCCGGGTGTTGCGTTTAGGCATAGGTGCGCACGCAACACTTCGGGGCACGCGTAACACGCAACGGGCTTTTCGCTCTGTTGGGAAGAAATTACCGCGATTCCCGGCCTGAGGCGAGCGCAACACAATGCATTTGTACCAAGAATGCGAAATGCGCTATTGGGCTGTTACCGACACTGGGACCTTCTCCGACCTGTTTTTCTGTTGCCTGAGTCTGGGACGGAACCCGTCCCCCGAACGACCCGCACGGACGCTTCCCGGTAGGTACCGACCGTTGGTCGGTACGCTCTTCCCCACAGCGCAAGCCATCTGACCACACGCTGCGGATGTTCCTGGTGCTGCCTGCGCGCGAGGTCGTGGTGATCCAGTTCCTGGTCAACCACATCCAGCGCAAAGGCAAGACCGGCCTAGTCAGCGAACTGCCGCCGACGATTGACCAGGCGTTGGTGGCCGCCGGCCTCAAGGCCAAGGTCGGGCCGTTGAAGCTGTCGACCGTGGTACAGCGCGTGGCCGTGCTGTCTGCGGCCCACAAACTCAAGCGACTGACCAATCCGTGGGAGCTGTTCAGTATCAGGACGCTGTTGAGCCGTGCCCGCCGAGCGTCAGTCAAGCGCGGTGAGCGGCCGACCACGAAGACCGCCATCACGCGCGTCGAGCTCGAGGCCATGCTGGCGACTTGTGATGGCACTTGAATGGACTGCGTTACCGTGCCCTACTCTGCTTTGGCTTTGCCAGTGGTGGACGCCACCGTAGCGAGATCGCCGCCGCGGACCTGCGCCGCATTGGCGAGGCGGGCTACATCTACCGGCTGGAGCACAGCAAGACGCAGCAGGCTGGCGCTACGGTCAGGTCGACGCCGGACAAGCCGGTGCTGGATCGGGCTGCTCTTGCTTTGCAGGACTGGTTGTTCGCCACTGGGATCATCGAGGGAGCGATCTTTCGGCGGCTGTGGAAAAAGCGCGCGGGCCTTGCCCTGTCCACGGCCGCCGTCGGCGAGATCGTGCAAAGGCGCACACGCTTGGCCAGGTTAGAGGGGGATTTCGATGGGCACAGCCTTAGGTATGGGTTCGTGACCGAGGCCAGTCGCTAAGGCTGGCGCTGCCGGCGATCATGCAACTGACCGTGCGTCGGTCGGTGCCGAGTGTCGTAGGGTATTTCCAAACCGGCAGCGTCGCTGCGAATCGTGCCGCTCGTCTGCTCGAAGACTGATCGCCGAAAATACCGTTGCTACCCTGATAACAACTCTGAAGAATGGAGACCGCGCTACACACGAGTCAGCTCAACGTCTGCCCCAGTCCCTAGCAGAAGTTCCCTTAGCCGCTCGGCCTGACTCTTTGGAGCCGCGATTGAGAGCAATCTACGGGCACGGGACGCGCCCACATAGATCTTACGCGCGCTCTCGTTGTCCTCACCGCCGGGGGGCGAGGACAGGAAGTCGATGATGCTCCCCGCGTGCCTGGAGGTCATCACGACGCAGATAGCATCGAACTCCAAACCCTTCACCGCATGAATCGTATGTGCAGGCTGGCGCAAGCCATCGGTTTCAGTGAAGACCTTTCCAAGTTCTTCCTTGTCTGGAAGCCTCCGGCTGATGGATCGGCTTGCGTCCGGTTTGCGAAGCGGGTCGAGGAGCGTTTTGGCTTGCCTGAGCCATTCGCTGGCGGAAGAGTGCCTGCTTCTATCAAAGCGCATCGCATCGAGCATTGCGATGGCTCTGGGGCGCCAGTGATCTGGTTCGATCTCGTGCTCCAGCAGGTATTGCTGATAGGTTTTGTCAGTCAGCTCATCCGCGAGTTCCAACTGAATCTTGTGGAATCCAACGAGCGCATCCTTCTTGACCCGCATGTCGGATGCCGCATGGTAGGTATGAACGGTTGTCGCCAAGCGCACACTAAGCGCACCGTCTTTGCTAGCAGAGACAACGCCAGCAGCCTTGCAGGCCGATGGCAGCGTTGAGGCGACGATCGGACAGTTGGCTGGATTCAGATCAAGCGCCTCTACAAGCTCTCCAAATTTTACGCCCACGCTGCGTGGGACGCCATTTCCTCCATAGGCCAAGACATGAACAGGGCTTGGCTCATGCCGGTACTCCCCCAGGGCTTCATCCTCATTTCCGCGCATACTAGGTGCACGCAAAGCTAAGATACTTTTTGCGATGTTCTTCCCGGATCGGAAGTTACCCGTCATCGGAAGGCGCTCGCTTGGAGGAAAGCTCTCCCCAAAGCGAGCAAGTTCCGCACCTACCCCGCCACGAAATCCATAGATTGCTTGATTGGGATCACAGATGACCTTCACTGTGATCCCGCTCCCGCGCATCCAATCGATAATCTCCAGATCCAGCGCATTACAGTCCTGAGCCTCATCAACTATGATCTCTGTGAAGCGCGCCGCGAAGGCTGTGGCCAATACTTGTGATCGAGGGGGGTCTTTCAGGCGGTTCAGCGCGAGTTCTCGCGCATCCTCAAAGTCCAAATGGCCTTGCTCAAGCAGGCTGGCCCGAAGGGCTTTTGCGATAGTTTCATAGCTCTTTGCACTTCGATCGAAGCCTCGTTCCTTAAGCTCTTCCTCTATCGCCCTGCCGTTAACCCGATCGAAGCATTCAAGTGGCAGTGTGCGTGCAACATTTGGAGGCGCGATCTCCAGGTACTTCTTATCAGGGATGAGACGCGCTGGACTCCGTTCGCATGGAGCGCCAAAGGGCGCGATGAGGAACTTCCAGAGGAAGCTGTCGAAGGTCCCGATGAAGTGGGGGAATGCCGGCTTCTGAACGACCCCCTCCCGATACAGGCGAGCCTCAAGCTCTGACACGGCCGCTTCTGTGAAGGACAAGAATGCGAGGCCACGACCAGGCGCTTCTCGCTGTTGCGACACAGCACGACGTGCACGTTCCACCATGACCCGGGTCTTTCCTGCCCCGGGACAGGCTTCGATGAAGGCCGAGCCGTCATGCTCGATGATTGCCTGTTGTTCCGGCGTAGGATTGAAGGCGGAGGTGCTCATTCGGTCAGGCGCAAAATCGCTTTCGTCAGATAAGCTGGGACCTTGAATTCTTGGTTGTCCCTCTGAAGCGCGTCGGCGAGCAGCTGCGCGTAGTCCCCCTTGCGTACGTCATCGAAGATTTTCTGTATCTCCTTGGCCTGGTCATCCCCAGACAGCGCCACCGCGGCATCCCACTTACTTTCGGACTGGGGATGAAGCTTGAGAAATATCTTCTTCATGAGCTCTCCGTTCCCAGTAGCCACAAGTTCAGGCTCCAGCGAGAACTCGTTAACAAAAATGTCAAGCTTTGTCATGGCGCCAAGCTCTTGAGCGAGATCATCTAGCGCTTTCTTTCTCCTCTTGCCCGGCGGCACCTCACTAAAACCAACCTTGCCCTTATCCCCATCGGTGATGACCACAACACGGTCCGCTATCCGCACGCCGTCATAAGCGGTAAGCAGCAGCTTGATATAAGGAGTGAAGTCCACGCCATCAATTGGAACGAAGACCGCAGAGCGGAATAGGCGCAACCGCTCGGACTGGTTTTTCAGCACAAATAGCTTGGCAATCACGGGTAGCAGGAGTGCTTCGGCAATACCTTCCACGAGCAACACGCGCCCTCCAAAGAGGAGCGCAGATTTGGTGACATCCAGATAGCGATCGACTTTGCGCCGCTCATCATCCTCAAGCGCGAGCTTGGCCAAGGGAATGACTCGGGTCTGACGCCTGATTCTGGAGGAAGAGAGCACCGCATTGGGCTCTATTTCAGGGAGGATAGGAGCAGTAACGCCCGACAGGGTTGCCATGCTCTCGTCTTCGGTTAGAGTTTCATCACGCGACTCAGGTGCTGCAAATTCCTTAGCGGACCCCATCGGGCCGCCCGCCAAGGCGCGCATGCTGTCCTCGCCCTCCTCGCCCTCCTCGCCCTCCTCGCCTTTCAACTCCTGTGCAGCTTGGGCTTCCGGGACGATGGAGCGGAAGAAGACCGCCTGCTTGTTGGCCACCCATGCCGAAAGATTGGGGGAGTGCGTCGCTACAACAACCTGCAGCTCCCCCGCGAATTGGTTCGGGTCGCGCTCCTTCTCGCGCGACTTGGCGGCCTGCTCCTCCAGGAAGTTCAGCACAGCGGCCTGAAGCTGCGGGTGTAGGTGCGCCTCCGGCTCCTCGACCAAAAACAGCGTGAGATCTGCCTCGTCGACCCTCTCAAGCTCGACGGCGATGGTCGCCATGTAGAGCAGGTTGGCGTAGCCGTGGCCGGAGTAGCGCAGGTCTTCTGGCTCGATGTCGTGATCGGACATCTTGAAGCGAAGCTCCCGGGCAATATCGATGAGCTTCTCCTCGGGAGAGAACCCCAACGAGGCACCCTGCTTACGCACGCCACTGGTTAGTATGCCCAAGCCCGAGCCCACCGCCTGCCCGACCTTGTCCAAGACAGGGTCGTTCTGGGTTCTGCGCAAGGTGGCGGCCAATTCTTCTTGGGTGATGTCTCCCAAAAAGTGCTTTAACAAGGCATAGATGCGCGTGGAGTTACCTGAGGCAAGCGCACGCTTGGCGTCGCGCAGAGCCGGAAGATATATATGCCGCACCGTCTCATGAGCGCCAGGCTCGGCAACGCCCCTATGTTGACCAGCCCAGGCGATTACCCTACCTGGAATACGCTGCGCCACTTCCTCATAGCGTAGCCCGAAGGAGCAACCACTGATCTGAGGGTCGGTCGCGGCGGTGATTAGCCGCCCCTTCTGTCCCGCACTGAGCTCAGTGAATGTGGCCGAAATATCAAAGGAACGAACCGCGCTGCCAAAGCGGATATCAGTAGGCTCGGAGTAGATATCGCGTCGGCCGCTGAGGGGCGCTGTTAGCAATCTGATCGCGTCGATCGCATTGCTCTTGCCGCCATTGTTCTCGCCGACGAACAGAGTCAGATCCTTGCAAAGCGGTATCTCCGCCTTCTCGAAAGAGCGAAAGCCGCTCAACACCAACTTCTCCAGATACATCACCGCTCCTTCGAGAACTCCCCACGGGTTCAAGCGATAGTATATGGCGAGCGTGGTCTGACCATAGTGCTACAGGAGCCGGCTATCAGGGACCAAGGGCAGGAACTGCCTGTCGGCACAGAACCGATTCAATCAGGCTCGCTGCCGCATTGGATCCACTGGGCAGCGATATGGTGCGCCTAGACTCACTTCCAGCTCACCAGCAAGAGGAAGCCCGCCCCCAACATTTTTTAAGCAACGATGAACGTTTTCAGGCGCTATCCTCATCTTTCCCCGATAGACATCCCTATCCCTTTGCGCGCTATAGTCTCATTTATATTTGAGATCGAATTTAACAGCCAAAAGATAGCATGAGCCAGCTTTCAGCACAGGATTCCCCTGATAGTCCGCAAAAAGCGGGCGGCGCGGGCACGGACGCGCTGGCCGGATACGAGTACCAGATCGACGTCTCGGTCTGGCTGGCCCTCGATCTGATGCTCGCTAGCAAGCTTACCCAGGAAATCACCCTGGAACCTAGCACCCAAGAGGACCTGGAAGCCGATGTGAAGGAGGATGACTCGGGAAGCGTGACCGGGACGATGGCGATAGATGGCTATCGACTGGTAGTCCAAGCCAAGCTCAGGACAGGCGATGCTTGGACCGTCAGAGGCGTGCTCGCGTTGCTCAGGCACGGAGGCGAGCGACGGATACCAGCTATCGATCGACTGGCGGACCCCAAGATCCGATACCTGCTGGTCACTAGTGCCGGCGTCAACGGCAAAGCTCGCGGCCTAGTTGTTCACCGCGCAGGCGTTTGGCCTTCCCCCCCAAGCATGCCAACTTCGATCGGCCGCGCGCTCCCCCCAAGGGGCGCCGGCCGGGTCGCTGTGATCGATAAGGTGGATCGCGAGCGGCTGGACTCACGCATCCGAGAGCTGTTGACGGATACTTTTCGCGTCCCGAACGCATACTGGCGCCAATGCCATCACGATCTGCGCGAACAGGCACGCCAACGCATTTGCGGTGTAGCGGGAGGACAATGGTGCCAGGCTGACCTAGCAGAGGCCATTCGCGCCCACCAGGGTTACATCGCCAGCTCGCCGGAACTTGACGACTACGTCTATCCCAGCCAGTGGAGGCAGCTCGTAACCGCGATGGCCGAGCGCCACGCCGTGCTCATCGTTGGGCAGTCCGGAACCGGCAAAACGATGGCTGCGCGGAAGCTGTATGAGAAGCTTCGCGAAACCACTCCCGGGCTAGCTTACGTGGCTATCACCCAAGGTCCCCACCAGCTTGCCGGCGACGAGACCCATCTGCCTGTGTTCTATGACATTGAGGACCCTTGGGGGCGCTACGACTTCGATCCCAACAGCCGTCCGTGGAACGAGGATCTTGCCAAGTACTTGGGGGGCGCCAACGCCAACAAGTTGATCGTCGCAGCGTCCAGGCGGGATGTCGCCCGAGAGAGTCGTGCACTCGACAGCCTCCGCCCTTGGGTCGTCGAACTGGAAGCGGAGCACTACGGTCCGCAGGAACGTGAGCGTCTGTATCGCTCGCGGATCCGGGCTCTACCCCGGGAGCTCCAGGGGATGGCCGCCCGAGCTGAAGACAAGGTGCTGTCGGAGCTTGCGACTCCGCTGGAAATCCAGAAGTTCTTCGACGCCCTGCCCGTTCTCGATCGCCAGTTGACGCGTTCGCCGGACCGCTTCATTACTCTGGCGATCGGGCGAGCGCACAAAGACTCCATTGAAAGGACGGTCATCGAGCAGATCGGGCAACGTAAAGGTACGCGCGCCGCAGTCGCCCTCTGGGCGTTGCTCAAGGCCAATGGCAAAATCTCCCTGCGGGCCTTGCGGCCGATCGAGGACGCCCTCATGCAGCGCGACCGTGCTCAGGCTGAGGAGCTCTCGCCACTAATCGGCTTCTTTGTCGCCGCGCGGAACCTGCGTCAAGTCGAAGACACAGTGACCTACTATCACCCTCGAGTGGAATCCGGTATCGAGCAGGTACTCCGGCATGAGCCAGCCTCGGTCGTCCGTGACTCCCTGTGTCACTTGGTCGACGCATTGATGGCGGTCGACAGTCCGAATCCCGGCTGGGGTGCCCGTACGGCAGCCCGTATCCTGGCAGGAATGCAGCGATTGCCCGACGCCTTGCGGCCGTCGCTCTCCACGGTTGCACAGGCAGGCATTGACGCCTGGCTGATAAGCGAAATCCCCAAGGTCGGCAAGGAGCTAGAAGCACATCTGCGTCTCGCCGAGGCTGCCGGATCGGCGAACAGCATCGTCGCCGAACTGGCGCGATACCTCTTCCATCGACCGGACAACAGCTTCGAGGCGCTGATGCTCTGGGTCTCGCCCGAGCGTGACGACGCCTGGTATGCGCGCATGTGTTCGGCACCGGAAACCAGACCGATCCTCGAGGCTTTCGTGCGGGATGTCCTGCCCAGCATCCGTATCCACTATCCAGCCAATCTCCACCGACATCTGCAGACCCTCACGCCAGGTCTAACGGACGCCTTCCTCGATGCCGCGAGGAAAATCGTGCACTACGGCTTTGTGGACACCGACGACGCCATTGCAGCAGGCGCGCTGGAGGACATCGAATCATTCGAAACGATCATCGATATAGCAATCGCTGTTCGAACGCCTACGGACGAAGATCGGAAGCGTTACGAAGAGCAGAGCTTGGCCATCATCAATGGCGAATACAACGAGGACTATGTTGACTACCTGAGCAACGACGATGATGGGTTCACCGCTGGTGAATTTATCGCCACTTACGTGAGAAAGGTCCGACTCACGGGCGACTGGCGCAGGCTGTCTGTACACCGCCATCGCCACCGACTGCTGTTCAATTGGTTGCGTGAAATTGCAAACGAGCCCAACGACTCGATCAAGAACGGCGATGAGTTGGAAGCCGTGTTCGACGCCGCGTACACCCACGAGCATGAGGATCTGCTCTGGCAGATCATTCTGCAACGCTGGGATTCGACCTACCTTCCGCGACTGATCGAGCGTGTCCGCGACGGTGACGCCGAGTACGGCACCCGCTGCGCCGCAATTACCTGCCTGATCGAGCACGCGCCGCATGCTCTCCTCGACCTTGTCCGGATGCTCGAAGGTAAAAAGGATCATCTGCGCACGACCGGCATCGCGCTCGAACTTGGCGAGTTGCTGCACCGCGAGGCAAACCGCAAGGGCAGCGACGCGCGGTTAGCTTCGGTCGAGGCCGACTTGGCGATACTTTCAGCCCCTCTCGCTGAAATCGCTCTGGCTTCGGTCGCCGTCAAGCTCGGCCGACCTCCCTCGTTATCGCGAGAGACATTGAAACTACTCGTCGGAATCACCGGTGGCAGCGTGGTGTTGCGCCGATTCCGCATCGCTGTCGACCGCCACGTACCTTTGCCTATTGATGACGACATCCGTTGGATGTTGACCCACGCGGATGAGGACACCGACGCCTCCGCCGCAATAGATGCGGCTGCTCGCCGTGGCTTGACGGATCAGGTTCAAGCCGGGCTCAAGCACAGGTTCGCCAGGGTTCGCGCACATGCCCTCACCGCGATAACCGCTGCAGTGCCGGAGCCGTTGCCGAACTCCATCCTGGCAATGGCCAGGAGAGTGTCCGTATTTTTGTGTTCGGGCGACGTGGGCTGCCCTGTGACAGCCCGGCTTCTTAGTACGGGCTCCGGATAAATCGGTCCCCGTAAAGTACGGCAAATTGGTTCATCGCGTTCTTCCAGCCGTGGCTGGTGCCTCCCCAGTTGGCCGTGATGTTGCGCAGCCCCAGCCAGATCAGCTTGATCGCCGCCTCGTCAGTTGGAAAATGCCCTCGGGTTTTGATGACCTTCCGCAGCTGCGCATTAACGCTCTCGATGGCGTTGGTGGTGTAGATGACACGACGGATCTCAGGTGGAAACGCGAAGAAGGGTATGACGCGGTCCCATGACCGTCGCCATGCCTGGGGCGCCGAGGGGTAGCGTTTGCCCAGCGGCGAGGCCTCCAGCGCTTCCAGGGCCTGTTCGGCGGACTCTGCATTGATGGCCTGGTAGATGGGCTTCAGCTCGGCTGCGAGAGCCCTTCGATCCTTCCAGCCGGCGTAGTCCAAGCTGTTGCGGATGAGATGCACGATGCAGGTCTGGAGAGTGGTCGCTGGGTAGACCGCCGCCAGCGCCTCGGGCATGCCTTTAAGGCCATCGGTCACCGCTATCAGTACGTCCTCCACGCCGCGCGTCTTGAGGTCGTTGAAGACCTTCATCCAGAACTTGGCCCCTTCTGTGTTCTCGATCCAGATGCCCAGGATGTCGCGACTTCCATCAGGTAGAACGCCTAATGCCAGATAGATCGCTTTGTTGCGCACTACGCCCTCGTCACGCACCTTGACGCGCAGGGCATCAAAGAACACCACCGGATACATCAGCTCCAGCGGACGCGTCTGCCACGCCGAAATCTCTTCCAGAACCTCGTCGGTCACCGAGCTGATGAAGTCCGCCGACACGTCTGTTCCATACTGTTCAGACAGAAACGCGCGGATGTCGCGGACGCTCATTCCGCGCGCGTACATCGCGACGATCTTGTCGTCAAAACCAGTGAAACGCCGCTCGTGCTTGGGAATCAGGATGGGCTGGAAGCTGCCATCCCGGTCCCGGGGAACGTCCAGTCGCAGGGGGCCATCCTCAGTCAGAACGGTTTTGCTGGACGTTCCATTTCGCTGATTGCCGGTCGATTCCGGTCGCTCGCTTCCGGGTGGGTACCCCAGGTGATGGCCCAGCTCGCCCTTCAGTGCCCGCTCAATCAAGGCCTTTTTCAGGGCTGTGGTGATGTCCAGGATCTCGCCCGCGGTCGTCGCTCCGTTGGCAAGCTGCTCAACGAGCTCGGCAGGCAGGGTAGGCAGCTGACGGGCAGCGGCCTTGGCGGTCATTTTCTTGGGTGGCATACATGATCCTTTTCAACATGTTATGCCCGAACACAAAATTCCTGACAGTCCCATGGCCAGCGACAAGGGACATTACGTCCGCACCGCACTCGTGGAAGCAATCGATGCACGACCTCATCCGAAACATCTTGCAGCACTGCTCCATCTGGTCACCGACAAGTGGTCTTCAGACTCCATGTACGACAGCGACAATCGGCACTTCCCAATAGCGCGAGCCGCAGCAGGAGCACTGTCCAAGCTGGGGCAACTATCCGCAGATGCTTCCGAGGCATTGCACATTCTCGCCTTGGAAACCAGCGATGCCAACCTGCGATTCGCCCTGTTCAGTATTAATGCTTGTCAGGCCGATGAGGCGTTCAGAAGTCGATTGCTGGACGTCGCCGCGGCGGCACCCAGTCCGGTTTGTCGCGCCGCCGCGAGCGCGCTTCTGTCCAACTGGCAGCAAGCTTCCCCTACCTTCATTGCCCGGTTAGATGCTGATCTTCTATCCCGAACGACCCCTTTCGTGGCTGCTCGATTGACATTGCTCCTAGCGTTGCGCGGCGAAGCGAGTCACGCATTCGATACATGTTGCAATCTGGCAGGGCACCAAGGCAGACGGGTACTTCTCTTGCTGGTAGTGTGGTTAATGCATGAGCGTAACCCACTTGTTGCAGAGAAAATCTCAGCCCTGCTGCCAGCCGGGCATATCGGAGTAGCTAAGGTGACAGGCGCGCATAGAGATGCGTTAGATGATTCCGCCCTTGCTGATCTTGGAGATGCGCTCACCGTGGCAGAAGTTCTGTTCTTCATTGGTAAAGAGAAAGAATCCTCCTGATATACCGAAGTATGCCCTTCAGAGGTTTTCGAGAGACAGCATGATCGGACAAAGAACCCGCCATTCGCTCGCTCAGTTCCTGGAACTGCAGGAACCGATGATTTCAATCGTGCTCCTTGGGAAGTACGACGCGCAGCATTTGTCGCTATCGAACGGTAATCTGTTGTCTGGCCTGCTGAACCGGCTGCGCGACCTGGACGACCGTACGCTCATGCTGGCGTTGGCTGAAGTCGTTGCAACCACTGGAGATCTGCGGGCCAGGGTGAATCCGAAGTATAGATTCGACAAGCGCCAGCATGATCTGGCGCAATGCCTCCTACTGGACGGCTACATCGTTCAGGACAAGAAGCTGATCCAGACAGATCCGTCGATTTCTGATGCTGCGCCCTTGGAGGATGACCTGATCGCGGCGTTACGGAACTCCGGGGTGCCTCGTGCGCAGGAGATCATTGCCAAGATCAACGATTCGGCTGGTGCATTCCGGGCAGCGCCGCCCGACTACAACGCATCACTTGTGAACGCCCGCGTGGCGCTGGAAACTTTGGCCGGTGACATCGCTGCCCATGTTGCCTCGCACCGGCAGATGCCCGCTGCTTACAACCCATCGAAATGGGGCGAGATGCTTGGGTTCCTTCGCAGCAGTGGCGAGATCACCATAGAGGAGGAAAGAGGCCTGGCCGGCGTCTTCGGCTTTCTCAGCCCTGGTGCCCACCGTCCGGTAGGAATCCCCGAAGATCAGATGACGCGGCTTGGCCGTTCTTTCGCGCTCAATATGTGCTGGTTCCTACTGAAGAATCATCTCATGCGAAGTCAGTAGTCTTGATCATCCCGACCTAAATGCGCAAGGATAGCCGACATGCCGTTTGAGATCAGGCCTTGGGGCGCGATTGCGAATAACTACGGCTGCACAGTTCTGCTTGGCAATGGCGCCAGCATTTCCGTCAGTCCGAGCTTCTCCTACTGCTCGCTGCTCCAACATGCCGCCGAGAGGAACCTACTCCCCGAGGATTCCCAGCGCTTGTTCGACTTCTTTCATACCAACGACTTCGAGCTGGTTCTTCGGATCGTGTGGCAGGCTTCGAACGTCAATCGTTCGCTACGAATCCCGGATCAGCGAACCCATGCCGCCTACGTCGGTCTTAGAGACTGCCTTATCCGGACAGTTCGCGACATTCACCCGGAACACCGTGCGGTAAGCGCACACCTGCCGAGCATCTATCAATTCCTGAAGAGGTTCAGAACCGTTATCTCGCTCAACTACGATCTGGTGGTGTACTGGGCAATGACCTACGGCTTGGACATCGACGACCAGCATGCTTTTAAAGACTGCTTTGTTGGGGCGGGTGCATTCGATGATGACTGGCAGCGATTCAGGCGGCCAATCCGAGGACATCGTTCAACCTCACTGGTGTTCTATGCGCATGGGAGCCTAGCATTATGCCGAAACTTGCTCGAGCAGGAGTGCAAGATTCACAACCTTCAGGACGGACTACTGGAAGCGGTTCTGCAACGCTGGCAAAACGGAGAAGTTGTGCCTTTGTTCGTGAGCGAGGGAACGTGGTCGCAGAAAGTTTCTTCCATCCAGAATAGCTACTACCTCTCCACGGTCTACAGAGAAGTCCTAAAATCTCAGCGGGACACACTGGTCGTCTATGGCTGGGGCTTCGCCGAACAAGACATTCATCTCTTGAAACGCATGAAAGACACGGGTATCAATCGTGTGGCGGTATCAGTGTTTCGCGGGGATCAGGCGTACTGCAATCGTGTCTTCCAGACGATCCATGACGAATTAGGAGTGCATGTCGAGGTTGATTTCTTCGACAGCGAGAGTCCCGGTTGCTGGATTCATCCGGCCAGTTAGCTACTCTGCCCCTACGGCGCGGTATCAGGCCAAACGTGACGCGCAGCGCCAGGACATGTGCCAAGTGAGATCACTGCTCCAACGGCCCCAAGGGAGCGAGCGATATGTACAGACAAGGCTTGTTTGATATCTAGCGCAAGTGAATCGCCTTGGATTGCGTAGCCGTCAAATGCCTTAGGGGACTCTCCACCGCCTCCCCTACCCCCGATAAATTCTCATAATCCACTGTTCCCAAAAGGTAGTTTCCACCAGATGCAGAGGAGCGCCGAATAGGCACCTACTTTAGGATTTGTCTTGGAACAACAGTGCAGGATCCGCGCCTCCAGTTAGTCCGTAGGCTCGCAGCAGGTGCTCCTCGAGCGTCATCTGCTCGAACTGGTTGGTCGTATAGTCTACGTGAACAACCGTTGATTCCAGCCCGGCGGCTGGCGCGACAAATTGGGCGAGGACGAAGCTCTCTATCGGGCCCCCGTCGTACAGGCGAGCCATGAAGAACAGTGCCGGGTTGCCATGGGGATCGGTATTTACGCTCAGGTGAAACACATGTCGCTCGGCAATGGCTGGCCCCAGCAATTCGGAGGGCAATTGTGCTCGCGGTGGGGCGGTCCCCCCAATCATGGCATAGGCGACAGCTGCGTCAAACTCGGCACGACGCAGGACGCCCGGGGAGAATAGATGTGCGGTGAGATTGAGGCCAATCTTGACCATGGTGCGGTGAATTGCATCAAGCTCGGCCTTGACCTGCAAGTTCATCCTAGGGACGACGGTAGCTGAGGCCACGGGTTGGTCCAACGCGGCCGCCAATGAGTCCAGATTTGAACGTAGCAGACTCAGCATCGTGCACAAGTGGGCTATGTCGGAACTCCTGCCGACCACTTGCCCCGACGAGCGCTGAAAGACAGACAAGGCTTCGATCCTTCCCGTGGTGCCGGGTGTACGTACTGGCTCGAACCAGACGCAGCTGGATGGCGGCTTGCGAGTCTGCATGGGGGCATTTGCGTGGTAAGTGCCGCACTGCCAAGTGATCGGTGTGGCAGTAAATGCGTCGGCAGTGTGCTTTTCGATTAAAGACAGTTCGTCTGCAAGCAGATCGCGCAATGCAACGAACAGGCGCTGGATCGCGGCCAGGTCGGGACCTGTCAAAGCCAGTTGGTCGCTGATGCCCCCCCGCCCCCCTTTCTCGAACACGACCTGGGCGAACAGCCTGGGCTGCCCCCGCGCGGCCAATTCGCCCGCAAGCTGTGGTCCGCCATCAGTGATTTGCAGCGTGGTGCGCGCCTGCAAGGGTGAAGGTGGTTGCCCGTCTCGCGTTGTTGGCTGCTTGAACAAGCGTGCCAATGCGATGGGAGAGGCCTTCAGCACATGCGCTTCGAGCTTGGAGAAAGTGGAGGTATTGCACGAACTACAGACGCAGCCGCGTAGCATCCACGCAGGGTCGTCGCCACCGAGTCCCGCCGAGACCACGTGTTCGTCGCTGTACGGCCCAAGACGCCCGCAGTACAAGCAGCCGGCGATGTGGCGGTCGAGTGAGGACAAGGCGCTGTCTCCTAATCGCGGCTGAAGGGTTGATTGAGTCTTGTAACTAGTTGGCGGACTCAACATCATGCCTCGCGCAGTGCAGTGATGGTCCAGCGAAACGGCTCGCGGTACTGCTCGGCTAGCGACGACTCCATAATCTGGCTGTAAGCCACCACGTTCCAATCTTGCGTGAGCTCATGTTCGGCAAGCATCCGCGTCGCCCAGTCCGTGTCGGGCACGACGACACCGGCACACGAGGAGTCAAAGGCCAGCGCATCGTCGTGCAGGCGCCATTCCCGCTCCCACGTGAAGTCGACCGGCTCGTTGGCAGTGGGCTCGTAGGTCATGTGCCGCCATTGATGGCTCGGGGGCAAGTCGTGGGCCTCAGCCAGCGGCTGGTAGATCACCGGACGCGCACACTGTGCGTAGAGCCAGCGCTTGTCGAACATCAGTCCGAACGGCGCGTAGCGTCCATAATCCCATCGGTTTACGAGGCCATCGGTGAGCGCGGCCAGTGGCGCCTCGGTGAAGCATACGCAGCGGTAGCGGTTGAGAATCAACCGATCGCTGCCTCGCAGGCGGCCGTCCGCCAGGATCGTGCAGAGCCGTTCGTAGGCGGCTTCCGGGGAAGGGCCCTGCGTGAAGTGAATGAGCTGGTCGGACAAATCTGCACGTGACATTGAGCGTTATCCAGCGACGGCGCCTAGGGCCTGGTGGCTATGAAAATCGATCTCGTAGAGAAAATAACGCCTTGTAGCCGGAAAAGCTATCGCAATACCGTCGAGCACTATGCTCTTACCGACCTATCAAAGACCCAGTATCGCGTTGATATCGGCGTGACGCACCCAGTCCAGTGGCGCGATGGCTCGAAATCGACGCAGGCTTGAGCGCCAATTCCGGATCACTGCCGCTCGACTGTCGAAGCGAAATTCATGGTTGCTCCGAGTTCAACTGTAGTGGCTGCGGGTACCTCGGCAGAGTCTGCTTAGGGTCGGAAGCCGGACTTCCCTACCCGCGATAAACATCGCTTATCGATTAAGCGCAGGGTGCAACTACCTAGAGAAGTGATAGAGCTGCACACGCCCGAATGCATCACTACGCAACCGTCAGGACGATCTTCCCTCGCGTCCGGCCAGCCTCAGACAGCGCCAGCGCCTTTGTCACCTCAGCAAGAGGAAACACCGCTTCAACGTGCGGGGTGACCTCTCCCCTCTCGACCAACGGAGTGATCTCCCCGAGGCTGGCGGCGTCTGGTCGGGTAAAGGATCGCTTGACGGTCACGCCAAAGCGCTCAGCTTCATCCTGAGGGAAGGCGACAATGGTCACCATGCACCCGCCCTTCCGCAGGACCTTGAAGGCTCGCTGGAAGGTGTCGCCCCCCAAGGTATCGAGAACCACATCCACGTCACGAACGACTTCCTCGAACGGTTGCTGGGTGTAGTCGATGAATTCGTCAGCGCCCAGGCCTCGGACAAACGCCTCGTTTCGCCCGGACGCCACTGCGATGACGTGCGCGCCGTGCGCCTTCGCCAACTGCACTGCCAGAGATCCTACGCCACCCGAACTGTTTGTGATCAAAAGTCGCTGCCCGGACGAGAGCCCGGCTTCATTGAACATCGCTTGCCAGGCTGTGGTGCCCGCCAGTGGCAGCGCGGCTGCCTGCACAATGTCGAGATTCCCCGGCGTGCGGGCCAGATGATTTGCCTGAGCGATGGTGTACTCAGAGAAACCACCTGATGAAACCATGCCATACACCAGATCGCCTTCTTGGAAATGGTTCACGCCGGGGCCCAGTGCCTCGACCGTGCCGACCACCTCGCTTCCCAGGTGAATCGGCAGCGTCATGCCCATGCGCTGCCCTGCTCCGCTCCGGATCTTCCAGTCGATAGGATTTACGCCAGCGGCACTCACCTTGATCAGGACCTCGCCCGGTTCGGGCATGGGCCGGGTTACCTCGGCGAGCTCGACCTGATCGTTGGACCCGTACGCCCGGATAAGCACACTCTTCATCTGTCTCAATCCTTGAGTGCACCGTCCTCGTGATCGGTGGCGGAATAGGTCGGTGTAGGAATCTCGGCGTCATGCGGATGCCGCAGCGCTTGGCGCACGTCTGGCGGCAACTGATCCAGCGCCAAAAGCACTTTGCCCGAGTGCACCTCCTTGATCGCCCGCATCGGCAGCCTGAAGTCGCCGCCGTTCTGGATGTTCACCACCCAATCGTTCTCGCCGACCTCGCGGACAGCTCCAACACCAAGCTCGCGGTCTGCAACAAAGACCATCTGACCTACTTCCAGTGATTCAGACACGGGACACCTCGGTAGTGATTGAACGTGTGGCTTGCGCTTACACGTATGGACACCAGGATAATCCCTATGGCGCAGTCACGCGGCCGTGAACTTTTGCCTCTGCACCTTCTAGTTATCCTGTCTGGCGACCCTTCGCCGCATCCTTGGGTTGTGGCGTCGCTCGATGTGCGGTGATATCGGGGTAGAACCCCCGGCTGCTCTGGCGTCATTGGGGGCGGTTGTTGATGGTTTGTCTGCGAAGAACAGCCGGGCAAGCCCGGCTCTACAAGAACAGCCGGGCAAGCCCGGCTCTACAAGGGCAGCCGGGCAAGCCCGGCTCTACGGGGCGCGGTGTCGGCGGCGGGGTCAGTCGCCGTTGGCGGCGCTCTTAATCAACCTGGCCGTCACATCCGGGTGCGAAACCATGACCACGTGCGATGCCCCCACTACCACTTCGGTCTTCCTGGCGTGGGCGCGCTCAGCCATGAACGCAATAGCCTTCGGCGGAATGTTCAGGTCCTTGTCCCCGTAAACAAACCAGCTGGGGATGGAGGTCCAAGCCGGGTTGCCAGAGGCCTCATTCAGCGCAGCATCCGTAATCGGCCGCTGAGTGGCCGCCATCAGCGCAGCCTCCGCCTCCGGCACGTCCGCAGCAAACTGGTGGTGGAACTTATCCTGCAGGATGTACAGGTCATTACCACCCGTGCTCAGCTTCACCGGCGGCGCAATCGCCTGCCCCAGCGTGCTACCCGGGAACTTGGCCGACAGCCCGGCCGCCGTCTCGCCCTCGGCAGGCGCAAAAGCGCTCACGTACACCAGCGCCTTGACGTTGGAATGGTCCCGCGCCGCCTCCGTGATCACGCTGCCGCCATACGAATGGCCGACCAGCACCACCGGGCCCTTGATGCTGGCCAAGGCGTTTGCCACGTAGGCCCCATCGCTGGCGACGCCACGCAACGGATTGGCGACAGCCAGCACCGGGTAGCCGTCCTTCTTCAGGATCCGGATCACGCCGTTCCAGCTGGACGAATCGGCGAAGGCACCATGCACCAGCACGACGGTGGGCTTCGGGGTTTCTGCAAAAACGCTGGGTGCGATAACGGTCGCAACGCCCAGGGCGAGTGCGGTAAGCAGCTTCTTCATGGTGCTCTCCTTTGTTTCGTTGGGAATCAGGCGGGGAAATCGCAGGTAACACTCAGCTCGCGCCACTGGGCGAGCTCTTCCAGGCGTGTGCGCTCGACTTGTTCGATTGCCCGCACGGCATCACTGCCGAGCGCCAGGCGCAACGGCGGCGCGTCCATGGCGGCGATCTTAAGGATGGCTTGGGCCGCTCTGGCCGGGTCGCCAGGCTGGCGTCCGCTGTAGGCGCGCTGCATGCGGGCGGCCGCGCCCACCACGGCGTCGTACTCCGGACGACCCTCGCTTAGTGATGTGGAGCTGCCGGCAAAGTCGGTGCGGAAACCACCCGGTTCGACGATCGTCACGTGCACGCCGATCAGCGCCATCTCCTGTGCTAGTACTTCGGAGAAGCCTTCCACGCCCCACTTGGCCGCAGAGTAGGCCGCCCGGCCCGGCGCACCAAGGCGTCCACCAACGGAAGACACCTGGATGATGTGGCCACTACGCTGTTCGCGCATCAGTGGAATCGCTGCCTTCGTCATGATGACGGTGCCGAACAGGTTCGTCTCAATCTGCTGGCGGAAGTCGTCCAGCGTGATCTCTTCCACGGAGTTGATGTTGCCGTAGCCGGCATTGTTCACCAGTACGTCGAGTCCGCCGAAGGCGTCAGTGGCCGACTGGATGGCAAGCTCAGCGGAGACGGGATCGGTGACATCTAGCGATACCGACCTCACCTGCTTTCCATAACGGTCAACCAGATCCTGCAGGTCGGAAGCGTCGCGGGCGGTTGCGACAAGGTAGTGCCCAGCCTCCAGCACGGCACTCGCCATCGCCCGGCCCAAGCCGCGTGAGCTTCCGGTGATCAACCATCGTTGTGACATGACTGCGATTCCTCATGTTTACGGGCGGCATCTAACCAGCGCCGCGGGCGACTGGCGATAACACGTTGGTATGTAGGGCCCAGAGGCAGCGCGGAGTAATCACCGCCAGGCATACACCAAGGTGTAGGGGCCTATACCTAGGGACTATTTGAAACTCGGGTGTCGGCGAATAGCGTTCACCGGCACGGACGGCAGGTTACGCCGCGAAACAACGGTTGGCGGTGCGGGTTTGTAACGAACTGTAGCCCCCGCCTGGTTGGACAAGATCGCTTACGAATCCAACGGATTATCGATACGCAGGCGATACATCAGCGCTGTGAAATGGCTCCAACGCCGATGCAGGCCGCCCCCTGCCGCATCACCGGCGCGATTCCATCCCCTTATGGAGAACGCGATGTCGATGTTCGAACCCGAAACCGTCCCCTCCCCTGCACGTCGCCGCCTGCTGGGCACCGTGGCCGTGGCGGCCGCCACCGCTGCCCTGCCCGGCTTGTTGCCCGCTGGCAGCGCCCAGGCTGCCAGTCCTGCCGTCACGCGAAAGGCCGTCGGCACCAATCATGCAATCCGCCCGTTCCAGGTGCGTCTGCCCGAAGCCGACCTCGTGGACCTGCGCCGACGCGTGCGTGCCACCCGCTGGCCGGACCGCGAGCTGGTCGCCGACGACTCGCAGGGCCTGCAACTGAGTCGGCTGCAGACCCTGGCGAGCTACTGGGGCGGTGGCTACGACTGGCGCAGGCTGGAAGCGCGGCTCAATGCCCTGCCCCAGCTCATCACCGCCGTCGACGGCGTGGACATCCACTTCATCCATGTGCGTTCGCGTCACCCGGGTGCGCTGCCGGTGCTGCTCACGCATGGCTGGCCCGGCTCCATCCTCGAGTTCGTGGGGGCCATCGGGCCGCTGACCGACCCGGTTGCCCATGGCGGGCGCGCGGAGGATGCCTTTGATGTGGTGATCCCGTCCATTCCCGGTTACGGCTTCTCCAGCATTCCCACCGAGTTGGGCTGGGGCCCGGAGCGCGTCGGTCGCGCCTGGGACACCTTGATGAAACGCTTGGGCTACGAGCGTTATGTGTCGCAGGGCGGTGACCACGGCTCGGTGATCTCGGATGCGATGGGCCGGCAGCCGCCAACCGGCCTGCTCGGCATCCACCTGACCATGCCTGCCACCGTGCCGGCCGAGCTGGTGCCGGCCATCAACAGCGGTGCACCCGCGCCAGCCGGACTGGCAGCGGACGAGCTGCGCGCCTTCACCGCGCTCAGCCAGTTCTTTGGCCGCAACGCCGCCTATGGGGCGATGATGGTCACGCGCCCGCAGACCATCGGGTATGCGCTCAACGACTCGCCCATCGGCCTGGCCGGGTGGATGTACGACAAGATCGCGCAGTGGACGGACAGCAACGGCATGCCCGAAGCCGTGCTGGGCCGAGACGCCATTCTGGACGACATCAGCCTGTACTGGCTGACCGGCACCGCCACTGCCGCGGGCCGCTTCTATTGGGAAAACAACAACAACAACTTCAGCGCCGCCGCGCAGAAGACCACCCAGATCACCGTGCCTGTTGCAGTTTCCGTGTTCCCCGGTGAGATCTACCGCGCGCCCCGCAGCTGGACCGAGCGCGCCTACCCCACGCTGTACTACTTCAACGAAGCCTCGAAGGGCGGCCACTTCGCCGCCTGGGAACAACCGCAGATCTTCGCCAACGAACTGCGCGCCGCGTTCCGTCCGCTGCGCACCTCACTCTGATCGCCATCCAACCAATCTCGTAACAGGAGAACGCCCATGCATTCGTCCGACCCGACCTCGCGCAAGACCTCCCGCCTGGCCCCGATGCTGATCGCTGCCCAGCTGCTGCTGGCCGGCAGTGCCGCCGCTGCTGCCCCCTCCCCTGCCCCTGTCGCCCCGAGCACCCATGGTGCCCTGTTAGCCAACAAACACGTCGATGCAGGCGACCTCAACGTCGGCTACGCCGAGCTGGGCCCGGCCAAGGGCGAGGTCATCATCCTGCTTCACGGCTGGCCGTATGACATCAACGCCTACGCCGACGTTGCCCCGCGCCTGGCGGCGCAGGGTTACCGGGTGATCGTGCCGCACCTGCGTGGTTACGGCAGCACGACCTTCCGCTCAGCGGACGCACCGCGCAACGGCGAGCCGGCGGCGCTGGCGTCCGACGTGATCGCGCTGATGGATGCCCTGAAGATCAAGCAGGCCAATCTGGCCGGCTTCGACTGGGGTGCGCGTTCGGCCGACATCGTGGCTGCACTGTGGCCGGAACGGGTCAAGTCGCTGGTGTCGGTCAGTGGCTACCTGATCGGCAGCCAGGAGGCCGGAAAGAAGCCCCTGCCGCCGGCGGCCGAGCTGCAGTGGTGGTACCAGTTCTACTTCGCCACCGACCGCGGCCGTGACGGCTACGCGCAGAACACGCCTGACTTCGCCAAGCTGATCTGGAAGCTGGCCTCGCCGAAGTGGCAGTTCGACGACGCCACCTTCAATCGCAGTGCCACCGCGCTCGATAACCCGGACCAGGTTGCCATTGCGATCCACAACTACCGCTGGCGCCTGGGCCTGGCCGAGGGCGAGCCGAAGTACGCGGCGCTGGAGCAGCGCCTGGCGCAGCTGCCGTCGATCAGCGTGCCGACCATCACCATTGAAGGCGATGCCAATGGCGCGCCGCATCCGTTGCCGGAGACCTATCGGGCCAAGTTCACCGGCAAGTATGAGCACCGCACCTTCAGCGGCGGCATCGGCCACAACCCGCCGCAGGAAGCGCCGGTGGAGTTCACGCAGGCCGTCATCGACGCCGCTCACCTGTAAGGAGCACGCAATGAAGGCTTTCCGCGTTGCTGTGTTTTCAGGCGTCGCCGGTGTGCTGGCGCTTGGCATTGGGTACATGGCCTTCGCCGATGCGCCGGCCGGCCCGGTGTCACCGATCTATGGCGTGGGCTTGCCCGAGGGTTACCGCGACTGGCCGCTGGTCGCGCCGGCCCAGGAAGCTGCGCCTCTGGATGAGCTGCGCGTGGTGGTCGCCAACCCGACGGCTTTGAAGGCCTATCGGGAGAATACCCGCCCGTTCCCGGACGGCAGCGTCCTGGTCAAGTTGGCCTGGAAGCATGAGCAGTCGCCGGACTTCGTGCCGGCTTCCGTTCCGGGTGCGGCCACCACCGTGCAGGTGATGGTGAAGGATTCCAAGCGCTACGCTGACAATGGCGGCTGGGGCTATGGGCGTTTCATCAATGGCCAGCCTGCCGACGAGGCGCAGCATCAAACCTGCTTCGCCTGCCACTCATCCCGGGTCAAGGATCGGGACTACGTTTTTACGCGCTACGCGCAGTGATTGCCGAGCGATCCGAGGTTCTGACGGAGGAGCGTGAAGATACATGCCTGGGCACCTGCTACCGTGATCGACTCCGGCACTATGCTTAACCGCTCACGTATGAAGAAAGGGCCCGACATGGGCGAAGGATCAAAGAAGCTACGGCCTTTCATTGCAGACACCGTGGCGCTTCTGATCTTCTTTACCATCACCGGGGCGTTGAACGAGCGCTTCATTTCAAACATGACCTGGGAAGAGGTCGCTCACGCGCGCTTGTTAGGCGCTGCGTTGATGGTCCCTGTTGCAAGACCTTATGGGATGTGGCGCGACCTCCTGATGAGGCGTGCGTCTGCCGGTCGGTGGTCCCAGTTGCTTTGGGACAGCATCGCCCTGGTCACGTTTCAGGTTCCCATCTACGCTGGGATCATCTTCGTTAGTGGTGCCTCCGGGAAAGACCTGGCATTCGGAGTGCTGGGTGCCACCGTCATCATGCTTGTGACAGGCCGTCCCTATGGAGCCTTTCTCAACTGGGTGAGAGCCCGGTTCGGGCTGCCCCCTGGCGGGAGCAAGCCCATGAGCCTGCAGCATTGATGCCGCCCGCCACCTGCGGCAGAATCAGCCCGCGACGCGCGGCATGTACTTCCCACGCATCATCTGCATGTATTCGGCCTCCGAGCTCGACCGCCTCGCATCCACCAGCGGCTTGATGTCCTCCGTCGCCACATAGCGGAGCTGTGTAGTGCCGTCGGTCACCGCGTCGAAGATGACGTTTGCCACGTCTGCAGAAGTGGCCAGCCGGTTGGCGCGCAGGCCCGCGAACACCTCTTCGGTCCCGGCGATGAATTCCGCGTAGTCATCGGGTGCCGCGGGCGCTACTGCCGCCTCCTGAGCCAAACGGTCGGAGAACTTCGTGTCCAGCACACCACCGGGCTCCACGATCTTGACGACGATGCCCTGTGACAGCAGTTCGTAGGACAGCGACTCGGAGAACCCCTCCAGCGCGAACTTGCTGGCGTTGTAGGCGGAGATCATCGGCAGGCCGAAGACACCCGCACCAGAACTGACGTTCACGATCACGCCCTTACGGCGGGCACGGAAGTGCGGAAGGATGGCGCGGGTGACATCCATGACGCCAAACACATTGACGTCGAACTGTTCTTGTATCTTCTTGCGGGGCAGCGATTCGAACACGCCCCATAGGCTGAAGCCTGCGTTGTTGACGACGGCATCGATGTGGCCGAAGCGCTCAATGGCGGTGTTCAATGCAGTCTGAATACTTTCCGGATCCTGCACATCCAGATGTGTCACGATCACGTTCGGTAGCCCGTCTAGTTCTGTGGCAGCGGCGGTGTTTCGCATCGTGGCAACGACGTTGTGGCCCTTGGCGGCGAAGAGCTTGGCGCTTTCCAGGCCAAAGCCTGAGGACGCGCCGGTAATGAGGATGTTCGACATGGAAAGTCCTGCGTGGGAGTGAGGCAGACAATCTAGGTTCGAGTCCTCGGAACAACAATACGCCGTGCATTGCATGCACCCATGAAAGAAACAGGACAATGGCAAGACCGGATATAGCCAACCTCAACGCGGTACTCAGCGTGGCGCGCCATCGCAACTTCCGGCGTGCCGCAGCGGAGCTCGGCATGTCGCCCTCGGCCGTCAGTCATACGATCGCGGAGCTGGAGCATCGCCTCGGCATTCGGCTCTTCAATCGCACCACGCGCAGTGTGTCGCTGACGCCTGCCGGCGAGGAGTTCACGCGCAGGGTGGAGCCCGCGCTGCAGGAGCTGGCCCTCGCGCTCGACGCGATGAACGTGCACAAGGAAACCCCATCCGGTAGGATCCGGATCAACACGTCCGTCGGCGGTGCCCAGGTGCTTCTGGCTCCGATCCTCTTGCCGTTCCTCACCCTCCATCCTGAGGTCCAGGTGGAGCTGGGTCTTGATGATGGTTTGATCGATATCGTCGACCAGGAGTTCGACATCGGAGCGCGCTTGATCGAAAGCGTGCCCAAGGACATGGTTGCGGTCCTGTGCAGCCCACCGTTGCGCCTGGTCGTGGTGGCGTCGCCGGCCTACGTCGCCACGCATGGAGCGCCCCAGATTCCGGAAGACCTGCTGGAACACGCGTGTTTCAGAATGCGATTCCCCAACGGTGGCGTCTACAAGTGGGAGTTCTCGAAGGACGGCGTTACCAAGGAAATCGATGTGCCGGGACAGCTCACCCTGTCAGGCCATCGGGATCTCGCGCTGCAGGGTGCGCTCGCAGGTTACGGCGTAGCGCTGGTGGCTGAACACATTGCACGGCCCTATCTGGAGCGAGAGGCGCTGGTGACGCTGCTTGGCGACTGGACACCGCCGTTCCCCGGCCTTGCCCTCTTCTACCCGCCGGGCCGACCGATGACCGCCGCGCTGCGCGCATTCATCGAGTACGCGAGGTCACCCGATCACTGGCCAGATTACGGGGCGGCGACGCCGCCGCCCCGTCTATGGTCTGATTAGTCGGCGGGAACCAGCTTCCAGCGCTCTCCGGTGGCCTGGAACCGCACGACCACCTTTAAAATTGCCTCCGCTGACGGATTGGCCGCCAGCACCATCAGTTCCTGCCCTGTGCCCAGGTACATCCGCCTTCCCGGCTCCACGCCCAGATCACGAATCCACAGCCCGCGCGTCTTCATGCACGGCACGCTTGGGCAATTGGGATAGGTATTTGCGCCTTCATGGGTAAGCGCGTTGATCATCACGCTCTTCGGTGCGCGCCAGAAGCGCCTGCGGAATTCCCGCTGCTCGTCGGTCAGGTTGGCCCATTCGTTGTCCATCATGGCTCTCCTCGTGATGCTCCATCGCCAGGATGGCGGTTCAGAGCTGTGATTAGCGGTGGGACGTACTTCTGCGGGAGTGCTGTGTTTCGTCACCCTGCAGACACACGTCGACCAACTTGCAGAAAACTAATCAGGGCTCTAACACCCGAGGCACTGCATGCGCCCGAGGCGAGGATAGGGGAATTCGAGAACTCTCTTTCGCTTGCAGTTCATGATCACTGCCGGTCCGCAAACAGTCTATTTCCTTCGAATGAAGCAGAAGTTCGCTGTTTGTGCGGACATTGGTCAGGGTCAGGGTTTCGAATTGCCGCCGGAATATCACCTCTTTGGTACGCAGGCGGAGTTGTCGCTTCTGGCGCTTAGGGCGCTAGGTACGTGCTTCCGCCCCTTCCCCCGCTTCCGTGGCTTAGACACTGGGGGCCTTACTCGGCTATTGGAGTGCACCTCCGTCATCGCGCCATTTCAGATCAATGACTTACCACCCCGCGCATGGACGCGTGCGCCGCCGCAGCCTGGCCTTCACAGCCCGCAAGGCACATCCAATGCAACGATGCAGGACGCACCCCCCCCCCCCGTGGTAACCCATGCCCCACCTTCCCCGTTTGTTTGGCCGCTGGCTGCGCCTGCGTCGTCGTGTGCGTTGGCGCTGGCGTGAACACCAGGCCTCGGTCCCGGCTATCGAGGCCACCGAGGGTCCACTGCGTGCTGCGCTGTACAGCGTTGAACAGATGGAGGTGTACGGCCGCGCGCTTGCGCGCCAGCATCGCGTGCGCCTGCGGCCCAGCCCGGAGCGCCTGCTTGAGCGCCTGCAAGCCAACGAGCGCGTGCTGGAAGACGCCAACACCTTGCTCAGCAGTGTGGTCCGTGAACAGCGGCCGGTAACCCCGGCAGGGGAATGGCTGCTCGACAACTACTACCTGGTCGAAGAACAGATCCAGACCGCGCGCCGGCACCTGCCGCGCGGCTACAGCCGGCAGCTGCCGTCACTGGCCTCCGGCCCCTCGGCTGGGTTGCCACGGGTGTATGAACTGTCGATGCAGGCCATTGCGCATGGCGATGGGCGCATTGACGCCGATACGCTGGGCCGTTTCATCGCCGCGTACCAGTCTCTCGCACCACTGAGCCTGGGCGAGCTGTGGGCGGTTCCCATCATGTTGCGTCTGGCACTGCTGGAGAACCTGCGGCGCATGGCGGCGCGGGTGATGCGCGATGGCACCGATCGTCGTCTGGCCTCGGAATGGGCGGACAACCTCAACCAAGCCGCTTCGGAGACCCCTACCGACGTGGTCCTGGTGGTGGCCGACATGGCACGTTCGCAGCCGCCCTTGACCGGTGCATTCATTGCCGAGCTGACGCGGTCGCTGCATGGGCGCGGCGGCGCGTGGGCGATGCCCGTGGCCTGGCTGGAACAGTGGGCGGCGGCGGCCGGGCAGCGCGTTGACGAACTGGTTGCCGCCGAGGGGCAGCAGCAAGCGGCCGATCAGGTATCCATCGGCAACAGCATCGGCAGCCTGCGCTTCCTGTCCACCATGGATTGGCGCACCTTTGTTGAAGAGATGAGCGTGGTGGAGCAGCGGCTGCGGGAAGACCCGATGGCGGTCTATGCGCAGATGGATTTCGCCACCCGCGACAGCTATCGCCACGTGGTGGAGAAGATCGCCCGCGGCAGCCGTGTGGCGGAGGAACGCGTTGCCACCATCGCGCTGGACCTGGCACGGGCGGCTACGCCGCCAGAGGGGCCGCGCACGCACGTGGGCTACTGGCTGGTGGGCGAAGGACTGAACGCCACCGTCGAAGCGGTGGCCGAGGCGGCACCGCGCCACCGCAAGGCCCGGCGACTGGCACATCGCGTGCCGCTTGCGCTGTACCTGCTGCCGATCACCCTGCTGGCCGTGCTGGCCACCGCTGGCCTGCTGGCAACCGGCAGTGGTTCCGTACACATCGGGCTGGCCGTGCTGCTCGGGCTGCTGGTGTTCAGTGAGCTTGGCATTGTGCTGGTGAACTGGGCCGCGACGGTGCTGGTCGCACCACGGCCGCTGCCCAAGCTGGACTTCAGCAAGGGCATCCCTGCCGCCTGCGCCACCGTGGTCGCGGTTCCGTCGATGCTGTCCAGCGTCGACGGAATCGACGTGCTGGTCGAAGCGCTGGAGGTCCGCTTCCTGGCCAATCGTGATCCCCAGCTGCGCTTCGTGCTGCTGACCGACTTTCTCGACGCGGCGGAAGCCACGGTAGCGACGGACGACGCCCTGCTTGCGCACGCCACGGCACGGATCGAGGAATTGAACAGGCGTTACGCGCCCGAGCGCGGCGATCGCTTCTATCTGCTGCACCGCCCCAGGCAATGGAACCCGGGTGAAGGCGTGTGGATGGGACTGGAACGCAAGCGCGGCAAGCTGGCGGCCCTCAATGCCCTGCTCCGCCTGGGCGATGCGGCCGCGTTCATGCGCATTGTCGGTGACGCGGCGGCGCTGATCGGCGCGCGCTACGTCATCACGCTGGATTCGGACACTCAGCTTCCGCGGGATGCCGCACGCGCGTTTGTCGCCACCTTGGCGCACCCGCTCAACCGCCCACGCTTCGACCCGGCATTGCAACGGGTGGTGGAAGGCTACGGCATCCTGCAGCCCAGCGTCGGCACCAGCCTGGGCCGGCGCCGCACCTCGCGTTTTGCCAGGATGTTCGGCAGCGAGCCTGGCATCGATCCATACACCCGCATGGTTTCGGACGTCTACCAGGACCTGTTCGACGAAGGTTCGTTCGTGGGCAAGGGTATCTATGATGTCGACGCCTTCGAACATGCGCTCGAGGGTCGCCTGCCCGAGAACCGCATCCTCAGCCACGACCTGCTGGAAGGCTGTTACGCACGCGCGGGCCTGGTCAGCGACGTGCGCCTGTACGAGGACTACCCCGAGCGCTACGCCGCCGACGCCAAGCGTCGTGCGCGCTGGATCCGCGGTGACTGGCAGCTTCTACCCTGGTTGATGCCGTGGACACCGCGCCCGGGTAAGGGATGGGCACGTAATCGGCTCAGTCTGCTGTCACGCGGCAAGCTGCTGGACAACCTGCGCCGCAGCCTGGTACCGATCGCGGCCCTGGCCTTGCTGGTGGTGGGCTGGTTGTATGCCGGAAACCCTGCTGCGTGGACGGCGTGGGTGCTGGCGCTGTGGTTTGCGCCGCCACTGATAGGAATGCTGCGCGATGCGCTGATTGTTCCGGACGACACGCCACTGGAAGCGCATTACATCAAGGTCGGGCGCGGCACGCTGCAGTCGTTGCTGCGCGCATCGACCCAGGTCGCATGTCTGCCCTTCGAAGCGTTGCTGGCCACTGACGCGGTGCTGCGCACGCTCTGGCGCATGGCCGTCACACGCCGCCATCTGCTGCAGTGGAACCCCTCCAGCGAGGTGGAGCGCCGCCTCGGCAGTGACCGCGGTGCGGAATGGCGGGTGATGGCACCGGCCTCACTGCTGGCACTCGCTCTGTTGGCAGTCGTGGCCGGCATGCGTCCGCAGGCATTGCCGTTCGCCCTGCCCTTGCTGTTGGCGTGGACCTGTGCGCCGGCGTTGATGGCGTGGCTGGGCCGTCCGCCGGTCGCCAGTGTGGCGGAGCTTTCCGTGACCCAGCGGGCGTTCCTGGGCCGGCTGGCGCGGCGCACCTGGTCCTTCTTCCAGGCCTGGGTGCGTGAGCAGGATCATTGGCTGCCACCGGACAACATCCAGGAACATCCGGCGCTGGTGGTTGCGCGGCGCACCTCGCCAACCAATATCGGCCTGTCCCTGCTGGCCAATCTGTCGGCGTGGGATTTCGGCTACCTGCAGCTGGGCGCGGTTGCTGAACGTACCGCGCTTACCTTCGCTACGCTGGACAAGCTGCCGCGCCATCGTGGCCACTTCCTGAACTGGTACGACACCGAAACCCTGGCACCGCTGCCGCCCCGCTACGTGTCCACCGTGGACAGCGGCAACCTGGCCGGCCATCTGCTGACGCTGCGCCAAGGCCTGCTGGCGCTGGTGGACGCACCGGTACTGGCACCCCATACGTTTGAGGGCCTGGCCGATACGCTCGGTGTACTGGAAGAGGAACGGCTGCGTCACCGCCCGGACGATGAACCCCTGGTCCACGTACTTAACCAGCTTCGCCAGCTGCTGGCGTCAGCGCGGATCGACCGCCCCGTCGGCACGGCGGAGACGCTCGCCCGCCTGCAGGCGTTGGCCGCTCTGGCCGACCACGCGCTGGCGCAATGGCCCGCGCCAGCATCGCCCGATGAAGGCGACCTGCATTGGCCGGGCCTGTTCGCGGCCGAATGCCATGCGGCCCAGGCGGCACTCGCTGACCTCCCTGCCCAGGCCACGGCGCACGACGAGGCCTCGGTGCCAAGCCTTCGCCAGCTGGCCGCCCTGCCCGGTACGGCGGGTGCTGACGCGCGCGCGCGTATCGAGCAGCTACAGGCCCTTGCGCACCGTGCCGGGCAGTTCTCGCTGATGGAGTACGGGTTCCTGTTCTATCGTACCCGCAACCTGCTTTCGATCGGCTACAACGTCGACGACCACCGTCTGGACAACAGTTTCTACGACCTGTTGGCTTCCGAAGCGCGACTGTGCGCCTTCGTCGCCATCGCCCAGGGCCAGTTGGCGCAGGAGAGCTGGTTTGCACTCGGCCGAATGCTCACCGAGGTCAACGGCACGCCGACACTGCTGTCGTGGAGCGGCTCGATGTTCGAGTACCTCATGCCGCAGCTGGTGATGCCCAGCTATCCGGACACGCTGCTGGACCAGACCGCGCGCCACGCGGTGGAGGCGCAGATTGTCTACGGCCGCACGCTGAACCTGCCGTGGGGCGTGTCCGAGTCCGGCTACAACGCCGTCGATGCGCGCCTGAACTACCAGTACCGGGCGTTCGGCGTGCCTGGGCTGGGCCTCAAGCGTGGCCTGGGCCAGGATCGTGTCATCGCGCCGTATGCCAGCATGATGGCACTGATGGTGGCACCGGAAGCGGCGTGCCAGAACCTCCAGGCGCTGGAAGAGCTGGGCTTCACCGGGCGGTTTGGCATGTACGAAGCGGTCGACTACACCCCTGCCCGCGTACCACCGGGACAGGATCACGTTCTGCTTCGTTCGTTCATGGCCCACCACCAGGGCATGGGCCTGCTGTCGCTGGACTACCTGTTGCGCGACCAGCCGATGCAGCGCCGCTTTGTGGCCGACGTCGAGTTCCAGGCCACCTTGTTGCTGCTGCAGGAGCGCATTCCGCGCATCGGCGTTTTCCACCCGCACGAGGTGGAGGCGCTGGGCGAGCACGCGGCCATGGCCGAGGACGAGACGTCGCTGCGTGTGCTGCGGGACCCGGGCGGCCCACGCCCGGAAGTACAACTGCTGTCCAACGGGCGCTATCACGGCATGCTGACCCATGCCGGCGGTGGCTACAGCCGCCACGGCGACCTGTCGCTCACCCGCTGGCGCGAGGATGGCACTACCGACACCTGGGGCTCGTTCTGCTATCTGCGTGATGTGGACAGCGGCGAGTTCTGGTCTGCCGCGTACCAGCCCACCTGCGTGGCGGTGGGCAATTACGAGGCGATCTTCTCGGACGCCAAGGCGGAATTCCGCGGAACGCACCGTGGCTGCGAGAGCCACCTTCAGGTCGCCATCTCGGCCGAGGATGACATCGAGCTCAGGCGCCTGCGCCTGACCAACCGCAGTCGGCGCCCGCGCACGGTGGAGATCACCACGTATGCCGAAGTGGTGCTGGCCCCTGCAGCATCCGACGAGGCCCACCCGGCCTTCAGCAATCTCTTTGTGCAGAGCGAGATCCTGGCCGCCAAGCAGGCCGTGTTGTGCACCCGCCGGCCCCGTTCGCACGACGAGGTGCCGCCGTGGATGTTCCATCTGGTCGCGGTGCATGACGCGGAGGTGGTCTCCATCTCTTACGAAACGGACCGCTCCCGGTTCCTGGGTCGAGGCAATACGCCACGGACGCCGCAGGCATTGACCACTGATTCCGATCTCTCCGGAACGGATGGCTCGGTGCTGGACCCGATCGTGGCCATCCGCGTCCGCGTGGAGCTGGAGCCAGAGCAGACCGTGCAGCTGGACATGGTGTTTGGCGTCGGTACCGACCGCCCCGGTTGCGAGGTGCTGGTGGACAAATACCGTGACCGCCGCCTGGCCGACCGTGTCTTCGATCTGGCCTGGACCCACAGCCAGGTGGTGCGCCGGCAGATCAATGCAAGCCAGGCCGAGGCAGCGCTGTACGAGCGCCTGGCGGCGCACGTGCTGTATGCCGGTTCACTGCTGCGCGCGGGTGCCGGTGTGCTCCTGCAGAACCAGCGCGGACAATCCGGACTGTGGAGCCATGCCATCTCTGGCGACCTGCCCATCGTGCTGCTCAAGGTCACTGACGCGGACAACGTGGAACTGGTCAGGCAGCTGGTGCAGGCGCACGCCTATTGGCGTCAGAAGGGACTCAACACCGATCTGGTCATCTGGAACGACAGCAAGGCGGGCTATCGCCAGGAACTGCAGGACCGGATCCTGGGGATGGTGGCCGCCAGTTCGGAAACGGGCCTGCTTGATCGCCCCGGCGGCATTTTTGTTCGACCGGTGCAGAACATGACCCACGAGGACCGCGTTCTGTTGCAGGCGGTGGCACGGGCGGTGATCAGTGACGAGGAAGGCACGCTTGTTGCGCAGGTAGGCCGCCAACCGCTGCCGCCGCGAAGGATTCCGCCTCTGGTGCCACAGGCCGTGCAGCAGGAGCTGGCACTTTCGTCGGAGGCGACGCCGGGGCTTCCCCTCTTCGCCGACGGGGGCCCCGAGGCAGGTTTGCCCCCGGGCGCGGAGCACGACGATGAAATGGACGACCCGTGGCCTTTCCTTCCCTATCGCGGCGCAGGCCAGTTCGATAACGGTACCGGCTGTTTCAGCGAGGACGGCCGAGAGTATGTCGTGGTCGTACGCGAAGACATACCCACACCGGCGCCCTGGGCCAACGTAATCGCGAACGCCCGAATGGGCACGGTCGTCAGCGAAAGTGCACCGGGCTATACCTGGTTCGAGAACGCACACGAGTTCCGCTTGACGCCCTGGCTCAATGACCCGGTCTCGGACACGGGCGGCGAGGCCTTCTACCTGCGCGATGAGGAGACCGGTGATGTCTGGTCGCCGCTGCCGCTGCCGTGCAGGGGCAGCGGCGCATACCGCACGCGCCATGGATTCGGCTACACGGTCTACGAGCATGTCGAGGACGGCATCGCAAGTGAGCTGTGGGTGTTCGTTGACGTCAACGCGCCGGTGAAGTTCTCGGTCCTGCGCCTGCACAACCTGTCGGGCAGGTCGCGGCGGCTTTCTGCCATCGGCTACGTCGAGTGGGTGATGGGTGACCTGCGCGCCAAGTCGCGCATGCACGTGGTCACCGAAAGCGACCCACAGACCGGGGCGCTGTTGGCGCGCAACACCTACAGCACCGACTTTGGTGGCCGGATGGCCTTCTTCGACACCGATGCAGACGGCTGCGGCTGGACCTGTGATCGCCTGGAGTTCCTTGGCCGCAATGGCAGCCTGCAGGCACCGGCGGCGCTGCGGCGCGAGCGTCTGGATGGGCGAATTGGTGCCGGCCTGGATCCCTGCGCGGCGATCCAGGTGCCGCTGGAGCTGGCACCGGGCGAGCGCAGTGAAACGACGTTCCGCCTTGGCGCGGGGCGCGACCGCGAGGAAGCGCTGGCGTTGGCGCGAAGCCGCCAAGGCAGCCAGGAGGCCATTGACGCGCTGGACGCGGTACGCATCCATTGGCGCAATGTACTGGCCACGGTGCAGGTGCGTACGCCGGACCCCGCGTTGGACGCACTGGCCAATGGCTGGCTGGTCTACCAGACCCTGGGTTGCCGTTACCTGGCGCGCAGTGGCTACTATCAGTCAGGCGGCGCGTTCGGCTTCCGCGACCAGCTGCAGGATGCGCTTGCCCTTGTGCACGCTCGCCCGAACCTGACCCGCGAACACCTGCTGCTATGCGCTGCTCACCAGTTCACCGACGGCGATGTGATGCACTGGTGGCACCCGCCGCAGGGTCGAGGGGTGCGGACCCGCTGCTCGGATGATTATCTGTGGCTGCCACAGGGCACCGCCCGCTACCTGGAGGTCACCGGCGACGCCAGCGTGCTGGACGAAACGGCCGGCTTCATCGAGGGACGCGCGGTGGCCGCGGAAGAGGAAGGGTATTACGACATGCCTACCCCTTCGACGCAGCGCGGTACCCTGTATGCGCATTGCGTCCTCGCGCTTGAGCGCGGTTGCCGCTTGCTCGGCGAGCGCGGGCTGCCGTTGATGGGCAGCGGTGACTGGAACGACGGCATGAACCGCGTCGGCGACCAGCAGCGCGGTGAAAGCGTGTGGCTCGGGTTCTTCCTGCATGACACCCTTCAGCGCTTCATCGAGGTGGCCAACGCGCGTGGTGATACCGAGCGCGCGCAGTGGTGCCAGCAGCAGGCCGAACGCCTGCGCCAGAACCTGGAACAGCATGCCTGGGACGGAGCGTGGTATTGCCGCGCCTGGTTCGACAATGGCACCCCGCTGGGCTCGTCACAGAACCAGGAATGCCGCATCGACTCGATCTCCCAAAGCTGGTCGGTGCTGTCGGGTGTTGCTTCGCCAGAGCGCGCCACGCAAGCCCTGGATTCGCTCTACACGCACCTGGTTCGCAAGGAGGCCAAGCTGATCCAGCTCCTCGATCCGCCGTTCGACCAGACCAGCGAGGACCCCGGCTACATTCGTGGATACGTACCGGGTGTGCGCGAGAATGGCGGGCAGTACACGCACGCGGCCGTGTGGGCGGCCATGGCATTCGCGCAGCAGGGAGACGCGGCGCGTGCCTGGGAGCTGACCGGCATGATCAATCCACTCAATCACGCGCTGGACCCGGAGGCGGTCCAGACCTACCGCGTCGAACCCTACGTGTTGGCAGCCGATGTCTATGCCGTGTCTCCGCACGTCGGGCGTGGCGGCTGGACGTGGTACACCGGTTCAGCCGGCTGGATGTATCGCCTGCTTGTTGAGTCGCTGCTTGGCATCCGTCGCGAAGGTGATCGCCTGTCGCTTGCGCCTTGCCTGCCTGATCACTGGCCGTCATTCGAACTGAACTATCGCTTCGGCCGTAGCTTCTATGCATTCGTGGTGACCCGCACTGCGCAGGGTCAGGCTACGCTGCATGTGGATGGCATGTTGCAGCCGGACCTCTCCGTTCTGCTCCGCGACGATGGCCATCACTACCGTGTTTCGCTTGATCTGGCTGCCCCGCCAGGATGAACGTTCGTCCTGAAATGCAGGTACAGCTGGATTCGCTGGCTGGCATGCTGGAGCACTGGTTGGCGCAGGTGCGCCATCCGGCGCAGTTCTGGCCGCAGTTTGAACGGTTGGCTGCGGAGATTCTGGATCAATGCGAGCACGGGGAGCGGGCCCAGGTGCACGCGGCCATCCAGGCAATGCTCAACCGCCATGCACTGGACCTCCCGCCCTGGCATCAGCGTGACGACAGGTTGTCACCGAGGACCTCATGGGACTGATCACCCTTACTATGCGGCTCATTCCCGGCCTTCCGTCGCCTCCGCCAAGGAGGCTTCGAGCAAATTCGCATACGTGTCCAAGCGGACCTTGATGCCGATAAAGACCCAGCCCATTACGTACAGCAGCACCAGCGCGAACATCAGAATGCCGGATACCAGGTTCACATCAAACGCACCTGCCCAGTCACCCCACTTCCAATTGCGGAACTGAAGGTAGAAGGCGATCAGAACCGGAAACGGGCCAAGCTTCTGCAGGCCGCCGTACATCAGCCCCATGCGATCTGTCATGTTGACTCGCAGTCTGTTGACGAACCGAAGCCGGTGTTCTCTTTCGTCCTTCGGGTACTCGCGCACGCGCTCGACCATCGATTGCCAATGGCGGAAGGCGTCGTCCATTTCAATGGCATGTGTGAGCCGAGGCTTGATGTACTGTTGCCCTTCCCTGCTGAGCATCAGTACAAATGAGAGTACGAAGCCGCCAATCTCGATGGCGAGGCATAGCCGGAGCGCCTTCATCATCCACAAGCCTGGCTCGATGACGGCCGGCAGTGCCGCTACCGTGAGCCCGGCACCGGTTGCGACCAAACCAAGCCACAGAGACCAGCGCTCAAGGCGCGTTGCCTTCGGGTAGATGCTGGTCGAGGTGTAGGCCTGCACCTGCTCGTACAGCCACGAGAAGGTAAGGTCGAACTGGCGTTCCTGGGTGAGCTGAGGTGCGCTGTCTGCAACCTGCATGTCCATTGCGGGTGATTCCTTGGGGGCGTTTTGGGGCGGTGTATTGCGGCAGGAAATGCCCATCCTACTCCCGGTTCGGTGGGCGTGGCATTGGCGACGCCGAAGTGTCGCGTCGTGGGTCATTGGTGCGTGGGTCGGCCAACGGCCGGCGCTACCGGGCAGCGCGTTGATCTGCAATGTTATGCCATAACATTACGTGATAGGCTGCTCGGCCCTCCCCTCCTCGCGAGTGCCGCATTGACCTCCCCTACCCCCGTCATCGACATCCGCGCCCTGCAGGTGGCGTTCTCCGGCAAGCCCGTCATCAATGGCCTGAACCTTCAGGTCGAGCCCGGCAGCATCTATGCCCTGCTGGGCGGTAACGGGGCCGGCAAGTCCACCACCCTCTCGGTGTTGCTGGGCTTCCTGAAGCCTCAAGCTGGCGAGGTCCGGGTCACTGGGGTGACGCCCTGGGAAGACCCCGCTCGTGTTCGCAGCCTGCTGGCGTATCTGCCGGAGAACGTGGCGCTGTATGAGCATCTGACTGCGGTTGAGAACGCGGACTACCTGCTCTCGCTGAGCGGCACGGGGGTTTCCCGCGATGCGCTGGTGGAGGCGCTGCGTGCTGCTGGGTTGCAGGAAGCGGCGTGGCATCAGCGGTTGGGGCGGTTCTCCAAGGGCATGCGGCAGAAGGTGGCGATCGCGATTGCGTTGATGCGGCAGGTGCCGTTGTTGCTGCTGGATGAGCCTACTTCTGGGTTGGATCCGGGTGCCAGTACGGACTTCCACGGGCTGCTTGAGTCGGTGCGGGCGCGGGGTACGGCGGTGCTGATGGTCACGCATGACCTGATGGGTGCGGTGGAGGTGGCGGATCGGATTGGGGTGTTGGAGCGTGGCGCTATTGCCTATGCGTCTGACCGGGCTTCGTTTGATTTGCCTGCTTTGCATGCGCATTTTTCTGGCCGGGCGGGGGTTGCCGGCCAGCGGCCGGCACTACCGGGCATCGCATCGTGACCAGGGGTAGCGTGATGGCCGCGCCGCGGCCCATGAGTGCGTGGGTTCTAGTGATGCGCAATGAGTTGCGCGCGATGCTGCGAGACCGTACTGCGGTTGCGGGCATTGTGCTGCTGACCTTGTTGGCGGTGGCCGCCACTGTGGTCTCTTCGCACCATATGCAGTCGGCGGCGGAGTATCGGCAGCGGCAGCAGGCAGCGGCGCAGGAGGCGTTTGACGCCCAGCCGGACCGGCATCCGCATCGCGTGGTGCACTACGGGCACTTCGTCTATCGCCTGCCCTCCGCGCTGGCGGCGTTTGATCCCGGGGTGGATCCGTTTACCGGCAGCAGCATGTTCCTTGAGGGCCATCGGCAGAACACGGCCAACTTCGGCGATGTGATGCAGAGCTCCATCCTCACCCGCTTCGGTCAGCTCACGCCGGCCTTCGTGCTGCAGATCCTGGCACCGCTGGTGCTGATCTTCCTTGGGCACGGGGTACTTGCCCAGGAGCGCGAGCGCGGCACGCTGCGGCAGTTGATGCTGCAAGGAGCCTCGCTGCGGGCGATTGTGGGCGGCAAGCTGGCTGCGCTGTGGCTGGTGTCACTTGTATTCATGCTGCCGGCCTTCATCGGGTTGGCGCTGCTGGCGGCGGCAACCGGGGCCTCCGGGGTGGTGGCGTCGGTGCTGATGCTGGGCTATGTGTTGTACCTGGGTAGCTGGTGTGCGGTGATTGCTGCAGCATCCGCACTGCTCGCACGCCGGCGGGATGCGCTGCTGGTGCTGGTGGCGGTGTGGGCAGTCTCCGCCTTGCTGGTCCCGCGCGTTGCACCCGATGTGGCCTACGCCGCCTACACGTTGCCGGACCGGCTGCAGACCGAGGTCGGCATCGGCCGCGACCTGCGGGCACTGGGCGACAGCCATGATGCGGATGACCCCTACTTCTCCGCGTTCCGCCGCAAGGTGCTGGAACAGTACGGCGTGTCACGGATTGAGGACCTGCCGGTGAACTACAAAGGCTTGCTGGCGGTGGAAGGCGAGCGCGTGACGTCTGCCCTGTTCAACGACTACGCCGAACGCAGCGCGGACGCGCAGCACAAGCAGAACCAGCTGGTGGGCCGCTTCGCGCTGCTCAGCCCGTCCATCGCGCTGCGTCAGCTTTCCATGGCGGCCGCCGCAACGGATCTGTCCGCACATCTGCGGTTCCTCGATCAGGCCGAAGCGCACCGTTATCGCCTGGTCCAGCAGTTGAACCAGCTGCAGGCTGACGGGGTGAGCTACGCCGACGATACCGCCAAGGACGCCGGTGCCGACCAGCGCAAGCGCGTGGATAGCAGCCACTGGCAGGAGATTCCGCACTTCCAGTTCAGTCCGCCGGCGTGGACCACCGTGTTGCATAGCCTGTTGCCGGGTCTGCTGATTCTGTTTGGCTGGTTGCTGGCCACCCTGCTCGCGCTCGCGCTGAGCGCCCGCCGTCTGGAGGTGGCGCGATGAAACTGTGGAAGTACGAATGGACCCTGCTGCTGCGCTCCAAGGTGGCGGTGGCCGGCCTGGCGTTTCTGGCGGCGTTGACCGTGGCCAGCCTCATCTCCGGCGTGCAGCGGATCGACAGCCAGCGTGAGGCCATTGCCCGCATCGCCGGGCTTCAGGCCGAGGACATGGCCGCACTGGTCGCGAAGAATGGCGCGTCGCAGGATGCAGGCACGGCCGCTTATTACTCCTTCCATCCCACCTGGAACCCGCCGTCACCACTGGCCTTTGCAGCGGTGGGCATGCGGGACGTGGCTCCCTTTGTGCTGCGCGTTCGGGCATTGGGGCTGGAGGCGCAGATCCATGATGGCGATGCCTTCAATCCGGAGCTGGCTTTGGCCGGGCGGTTCGACTTTGCGTTCCTGTTGACCTTCCTGGCCCCGCTTTTCGTGATCGTGCTGTTCCACGACCTGCGCTCGGCCGAGCGTGAGTCTGGGCGGGAACGGACGCTGGCCAGCCTACCCGGCTCGCTTACCCGCCTGTATGGGCGGCGTGCGGTGGTGAGGGGGCTCGCTTTGAGCCTTTGCCTCGGCATTCCGTTTGCGGTGGTGGCTATTCAACAGGGTGTGCATGCATTGCAGATTGTTGGCGTGCTGGCGTTGATGGTGGCTTACCTCGCCTTCTGGATGGCTGTGGCGCTGCTGGTGGCGTGGCGCGATTGGGCGTCGAGCACCAATGCTGCATCGCTGGCCGCTGCGTGGGTCACAGTGGCGCTGGTGCTGCCGGCGCTGTCCAACGTGGCGATCGAGCGGGCCATTCCGGTGGAACAAGGGGCCGAGATTGCGCGCGCCCAGCGTGAGGCGGTGAACGGCGCGTGGGATATTCCGCGTGAGGACACCATGCAGCGCTTCTACGCGAAGTATCCGGAATGGAGCGCGTCGGCACCGCTCGGTACGGAGTTCCACTACAAGTGGTATCTGGCGTTTCACCAGAACGGGGATGATGCGGTTGCGCCGATGAGCGCGGCGTACCGTGAGGGGATTGAGGAGCGCACGAAGGCGGCGAATACGCTGGGTTGGGTGCTGCCGCCGGTTGGGTTGCAGGCGGCGCTGACGCGGATGGCGGGTACGGATATGCACGCGCACCTTGCGTATCAGGATCGGATTCGGGCGTATCACGCGCAGTTGCGGCGGTTCTATTACGGGTTCCTGTTTGGGGACAACCCGTTCCGGGAGGAGGACTACAGGCGAGCGCCGAAGTTCAAACCGTGAAAGGGGTCGCCGGGCGGACTCGCGGCACCATTCCCGAGTGGCAGAGTCTGGCCAGTCCGGTTATCGGGCGTGTTAGAGAGTCCTCCGTTCAGCCAAAACCTGGCAATCAGCACCATTCCGATTCTGTGACACTAGTCGCAAGCAACATCAGAGGGGACTGTTAGCATCCCGATGCGATCAAGTCGCATTTGCGTTAAACTCACCAAAACGACGAGGTTTAGCTATGAAGATTTCTTATCTGGCCTTCGCGTGTTCTGTTCTTTTCGGGCTTTCTTCATCAGCCGGTGCTCATGAAGAGATATCGAGTCCTTCACAAGCCGAAGGAGAAAGCAGAGATCTGCTACAGCGCGAGATATCGACACATCTGGCGCAAATCAAGAACAAAGAAGATCTGCAAGTTTATTTGACTTCGATGCGAGGCATCCAAACTCCACTGGACACCCTGTCGCCCGGGGCCAAACGACGATTCATCGAGAGCCTAGTTTTCACAGATCGAGGCTTGGCCAGTTTCACATATGTTGACATTCGCAACGAACTGACCTTGTCCGAGGCGTACAAATTGCTCGCGCTGTTTGGTAGAGAGGCCACCGCTGCCTCGATTCGCGGTATGCGTGTTGAGAACGAAGCCGACAGGCTGATCTCCCAAGCTTCTGCCGAGGCCCCGCTTAACGACTACATGGACTATTGGTGCCGTACCACGGCAACGTGCACCAAGAAGCTGGAAGACATCTGCGTCGGTCCTAATTGCTGAAATGTTCAGGCACGCAAAGGGGATGGAACAGTGACCATGCGCCTGTTGCTCGTATTGCTGGGTATTGTCACCGCCTCTTGGGTGTCTGCTGTCGAAATGTCAGCCTTGGAATCCAGATTCAATGAGTACTACGCGAAGGTGCGTCAGGTCGACGCCACGAGTGCGCAACGGGCATCGAAAGAGGCTGTGGCGCTGTTCGATCGATACTTCGCAGACACCTCATCGCCTGATTATGTAGAACGCGCCTCGCCCGAGTCACTTCACTTTCTGCTGCGGGCATCCTCTGCAAAGAATTTCTACACCCAGGACACGGGTGATATCTCCATCATGCGGCTGGCGCTAGCAAGGTTGGAGTCACTTGGCGCGGACAAGCGAATTGACTGGGAGAGTCTCTATCTTTCGCTCATTCTTACGAGACAGTTTGAAGAGGCTACGCGACTTCAAGAGGCGCGACCGGAGTGGTTGTCAGCCTTGCCGGCGATCAAGAGGCCTGACAGGAAGGCTGCGAACGGGGCTGTGTTGTGGAGAGTAGATATGTCTGCAAACGCACTTGTGCTGAAATCACGAGCCCTGCCGCAGGGTGAGTATCTGGTGATCGTAGCGCACCCGGCATGTCAGTTCTCTCGAGCAGCGATGCTTGCTTTTGAATCGGATTCCAAGTTGCGCGGACTGCCAGTCATCTGGTTGGTCCCGCCGGATCGGAATCTTGCATTTGACCTCATAGGCAACTGGAACGCAGCGCATCCAGAGGTTCAGCTGCTTCTTGCCGATCAAGCGTCGCAGTGGGACATTGATGACTGGTCAACGCCTTCATTTTACTTGATGAAGGGCGGGAGCAGGATTCGCTACAGAGCCGGGTGGTCCTTGGATGGCAGCGACAAGGATGCCGTTCTGGAGCTTGTTCAGTCGGCACCGGTTGACCTGTAATCACCGGACTCTACCGCGGACTTCTAAAGGTATACGCACTCGGGCCTCTTTCCTTCCTCGGGCTAGAGATCAGCGTGGGCAACGCCCTTTCCGGCCTGTCGGGGGCACTGTGGGTCACGGTGGCGCTGGTGCTGCCGGAGATTTTCTACAAAGAGCAGCCGGGCAAGCCCGGCTCTACGTTTGCGGCGCGAGCGCGTTACAGAAAATCGGCAGAAATCTGCTCAAGGTCCTTCGGCGTGATGCCAGCATGCTCGGAAAACACGGTGTCCGCATTCTCCGGCACCTCCACTAAGGTGCCGCGTGCCCGGATGTGCAGATCAAAGAGCGTAAGCAAGTCCAGCTTGCGCAGCTGGGTGAGCGCTCGCAGCATCAACGACACCCCCGCCAGATTGTTCTGCACGTTGTTCTGCCAACGCGGCTGGGTCGCCAAGGCGATGTCGGCCCAGATCATTTCCTTCGCTTCGAGGTCGAAGACCATGGGAAGGCAGAACGGCGTGTCCGATGACACATCGAAACGATCCACCACGGTGGCAGGCTCGTAGGGCTCGCCGGAATCAGGATGGTGCCGCGCCATCCAGCCTGCATAGCACTCCGGTAGATCACAGAACGCCTGGCCGGTGAAATTGTTGATGCATACGACGATGTAGCGCACGCCAAGGCTTTTGCAGCGCTCAACGTCGATGTCGATGAACTCGCTGGCACCCTTTGGCGCATCGACAACGTCGCCACTGTGAACCGCGCCGAAGTTGCGCAGATTGTAATAGGCCAGCGTGTCTACGTAGCCGTAATCTTCTGCGTACATGGCCGCAGACAGGTCAATGTCTACGCGGCCACGCGCATTTCTCCACCAGGTGAAGAAACGGAGCGTGGGCGAGTCATCGATTGGCACCCGGCTTCCGCGAACAATCGTGCGCAGGGCTTTCGAGGCGGAGCGCTGTGAGAACGGTGCCAGATAGCGGGCCAGCGCTGGATCCAGATAGCAGCGACCCAATGGGGCCAACGTCGCGAAACGGGTCAACAGTGTGCGGTCGCAGATGGAAACCACATCCGAGATCGCGCTGGGATCGAGGGGCTGCAGTGCGTCTGCGCGGGCAAAAACGTTGGCCACCTGCCCCTTCGGAAAGAACACGCGCAGCCCCGGATCATTTCGGTGACGGAAGTGCGTCAACACCTGCAGCAGCACCGGGGTGGACACCTTCGGTGCTACGGCGGCAAACGCCTCCATCACCCGGCTGCCACCGCCAAGGCGCAGCAGCATGTCGAGACGCCGGGCAAGCTCCCCCGGGCGTGACTTCAACAACTCCAGCGCACTTGCGGGTCCATCTCCCCAGCCGTTTTGCGGTTGCGCACTGCCCGGCATCGCCAGAGCGACTTCAACACGGCTGTTGAATCCGCGCTCGCGTCGGCCGTTACGCAATGCCGAGAAGGCCGCTGAGATGGTTGGGAAACGGCTCGTATACTCACCGGGATGCAGGCGCTCGCCGAGGCGAATCCAGCGTCCTTCCCAGCGCTGCATGTCCTCAAGTATCGAGGGGATGCGCTCGAGCCATCCCAACAGGCGCGCACGAACGGAGCGCGGGAACCGGCCGAATTTCGCGGGTTGCGCCAAGGATACGTCGCCGCCATTCATGGCCACGGCGATGCGCAGAACATCGGTGGCGGTTCGAATGCTCGGTTCCAGTGCAACCGGATCGAGTCCTTCCCGCAGCATCGTTCCTGCGATGACCGCAAGGTTCTCCTTGCAGGCAATCTTCTCCGGCAGCAGCCTGGTGATGGATTGGCCGTTCTGCACTATGAAACGTGCAACGTCTTCGCGATCCTGTTGCGAGTAAGGGGTCTTGGATTGTGCCAGCCGGGTGAATACAGCCGTCAGGTCATCCCTGGTGCCGAGGCGCAGCGGCCGCAACTTTGGCTGCTCCTTGGACGGTGAGTGATGCTCACCGTCGGGAAACTCATCAACCAGATCCCAATAGTGCCTCAGCGCGTTGAGATAGAGCTCTCCCTCGGCCAAGGCCATGACCTGGGTAGGAAAGCCTGGATACAGGGGGCGGAAGACCCGATGGGCACCCAGCATCACCTTGAGCTCCCGCTCCAGGCGACGATAGAAACCTGTAGCCTCATCGGCTCCCAATGAGGCTACCCGCGCCTCCAGATCGCGCCCGAGGCCATAGCCATAAGCGGCCAGGTTCCGCTGGATGGTGGCAACCACCTCAACGGGTGTTTCGCCATCACCAGGCTCCAACACAACCATCGATTTACGACGAAGAAGGATTTGGAGCATGGCGAGAAGAATAGAAAGGCGGAGAGCGGAGACCCTATTTCAGGAAGGTTAGAAGGAAGGACCCCCATAGCCGCCTTGGTTGCAGAATAGCACTGGATGGGCTTGTTTGGGGGCGCGGCTGCTCAAGGGTCTCTTCGGCTCACCTTCACGAACGGAATGCCCAGAATCACATTCAGCAGCACGAACATCAGCACGGCGATAATCGCCAGCTTCGCGTCCGGGAAGCTGCTGCCGATCACGCCCATGGCCACGCCCGGGTGCCGCGTGGCGGATGCAAGTGCGAGCGCGGCGCGGATGCTGCGTGCGGGTCCTCCCAGCAGATAGCCCGACACCAGCCCTGCGACGATCACCAGTGCCAGCGCCAGCAGGGTGCCGTCGCCGATCAACTCCCACAGCTTTGGTCCCAGAATGATCAACGCGCCCATTCCACCCGCCAGCAGCAGGAGGAAGCCGATTCGTGACACAAGGTGCGAAGCACGTTCGGCATGGGCACCCAGCAGTTTCTGCGCCACCAGGCCCAGCAGCATCGGTGCGAGCACGGTGATGGCCAGCGTCTTGGCGATGCCCGACGTCGATACCGGAAACTCGCGCCCGAATACGACGCCGAGCATGGGTAGCGCGATGGGCATCAGCACCAGCGAAATGACCGCAGCAGATACCAGCAGGGCAATGATGTAAGCCCCCTCCCCGCCTGACTTCAGCTGCTTCTTTGGCAGCAGCGGCGGCACCGGGGACAGGGAGAGCACCAGCAGCGCCAACTGCACGCCCGGCGGGGGCTGCACCAGCCAGATGATCGCCAGCACCACCAGCGGCACGACCACGTACATGGACACGATGGCCCGCAGCGCCAGCCCGGGATGCCGGACCAGGTACAACATGTCCGTGGCACGGGCGCGCATCGCCAGCGCCATGGCGCTGAGCACCACGCTGACCACGATCACCAGCTTCATTGCCATCAACATCGACATGGTGACGCTCCGCGAATGAGGGGTGTACTGACAGCAGACTCAGTTGCCGGAGACCTCCACGCTGACACTGTGGATCGTCCCGTCGAAGCGGAACGGTCGGCGATCGAAATAGTCCGGCGACACCGGCGAACCCAGGTCCACACCTACCCCGAATGTCTCGCTGGCAGTAAATGCCAGCGGCACGGTGCGTGCCACCACCACCTGCGCTACCTGTTCGCCATCGACCTGCAGGGTGACCGTGGCCGGTGCCATGGGCCTGGGTGAGTCAAAGCGGGTCTCCACTTTCACGACGTGCCTGCCCGCCGGTAGCGGTTTGCTGCTGCGCGCCTGGTAGCGATCCAGAATCAGCATGTTGTACTCGTAAACCAGCTGGCCCTTGTCCACGAAAAGGGTCACGCCCCCGGAGAACCCACCCAGCGCATACAGCACGCCGGATGCCTGCGGGCCGGCGCTCAGCTCGATCTCCACCACGCTGTTCTGCTTCCCCAGGCCGGGTGCGGTGAACTCGGGCATCCGGGTCACCGATTCGTCGAACCGCCAGCGCGTGTACGGCGAGGCGATGCGGTCCTCAGGGTGCAGCCGCAACCACAGGCCTGCTCCCACCGGCCACACCAGGTTGTCGCGTGAGACCTCTTTGAACAGCGCCTTGAGCTCCTCGACCTTGGCAGTCTGGGTGCTGGCCAGATCGTGGGCTTGACTGAAATCGTTGCGCAGGTCGTACAGCTCCCACGACTCGGTGGACATGTCCCAGCCCTTCAGGCGCTGTGCGGTGCTGGGGGTGTCCCAGGGCACAAAGGGACCGAACGCGCAGGCGTACCACCCGTCTGCGTAGATGCCGCGGCTCGCGTTGTTCTCGAAGTACTGCACGGACTTGCGGCCCACCGCCGCCGCATCGTCGAAGGTGTAAACAAAGCTGGTGCCGTCCATGGGCTTCTGCTCGAAGCCATCCACGCTGCCCGGCGGCGGTATGCCGATGGCCTCGTAGAGCGTGGGAACCACGTCGTTCACATGGTGAAACTGCGAGCGCAGCTGCCCGTCCGCCTTGATCCGCGCGGGCCAGGACACCGCCATGGCGTTGCGGGTGCCGCCAAAGTGGCTGGCAACCAGCTTGGTGTGATGGAACGGGGTATTGCCCGCCCACGCCCAGCCGGCGTGGTACATGTTGTCGGTTCTGGGCGACCCAAGCACGGGCAGACCGCCCAGCGAGTCCAGCGCGGCAATCTGTTCGGCCACGGTGTTGGGAATGCCGTTCTGCGCCAGCAGTTCGCTGATGCTGCCGCGCTGTCCTTCCGCACTGGAGCCGTTGTCGCCAAAGATGTACAGCACCAGCGTGTTCTCATGCCGGTCCAGCCGCTCCAGTTCGTCGAGCAGGCGGCCGGCCTGCGCATCGACGTGTTCCAGAAAACCGGCGAACACCTCCATCAGGCGCGACTGGAACGGCCGCTCGGGCTCGGGAATCTCATCCCAGCCCTGCATGCTGTCGGCGCGCGGTGTCAGGGTCGCATCGGCGGGAATCCAGCCCTTCTCCTTCTGCCGCTGGAACACACGCTCGCGGTACGCGTCCCAGCCATCGTCGAAGCGGCCCTGATAGCGGTCCGCCCACTCCTTGAAGATATGGTGGGGTCCGTGCGCCGCGCCGGGCGCCCAGTACAGCAGGAAAGGTGCATCAGGCGCGTAGGCTTCGTGCTGGCGCAGCCAGGTGATCGCCTTGTCGGCAAGGTCCTCCGACAGGTGGTAGCCCTCGTCGCGCGGCGGCTCGACCGGATTGGTGTTTTCGTACAACCTCGGCTCCCACTGTGAGGTCTCGCCGGCAATGAAGCCGTAGAAGTGCTCGAAGCCATGCCCTGTGGGCCATCGATCAAACGGCCCCATCGCCGTGGTCTGGTCGGCCGGGGAGTTGTGCCATTTGCCGAACGCGGCGGTCTTGTAGCCGTAATGGCGCAGCACTTCGGCGACGGTGGCGGTGTCTTTGCCGATCACGCCGGTGTAGCCGTTCCAGTCGACCGCGCGCTCGGCGATGGTGCCGGAGTGGACGCGATGATGGTTTCGACCGGTCAGCAGTGCTGCCCGCGTAGGCGAGCAGATCGAGGTGGTATGGAAGCAGTTGTAACCCAGCCCGGCCTCCACCACGCGGCTGAAGTTGGGCGTATGCACCTCGCCGCCCACCGTATCGGCCAGGCCGAAGCCCACATCGTCCAGCAGCACGATCAGCACATTGGGCGCATTTTCCGGCAGCCGCCGGGGCACGGCGCGACGCTTGTGGGTGGACTCGGCCAGCGTGTAGCCGGCGGTGCTGGCCGAAGGCGTGGGCGGGAACGGCAGTACCGACCCATCTGCTGGCGACATATCAGACATTGGCCTTCCGCTCCCATGGTGTCATTGCTTGCGCAGGTACGCTTTCATCTCGGCCTGCTGGTCGATTACGGGCTCGCCGCTGACGTCCACGATCACCCGTTCGAGTTGTCCGGTGTAACGGAATGGCGGGGTGTACTCGGGATTGACCGGTGCGCCGCTGTCCTGTCCGACCAGCATCGCCCCGCCCTGCCCCAGCCGGATCCGAACCGTATACGGCAGTTCGCCCAGCATCTCGAAGTACTGGGTGAGGTGGACTTCCGGTGCGCCGACATCGTTGAAGGTCGACAGCAGGCTGACACCCTCGATCTGCGATTGGCTGATACCGCGCAGCGCGGCAGGGGCGTCGATTCCCAAGGCGTCCAGTGCGGTGGGCACCATGTCGATCAGGTGGCAGTACTGCGTGCGGATCTCGCCCTTGGCACGGATGCCCTTCGGCCAGGCGATGATGAACGGATCGGAGCTGCCGCCGCGATAGGTCTCCCGCTTCCAGCGCCGGAACGGCGTGTTGCCGGCATGCGTCCAGCCCCAGGGGAAGTGGTTGAAGGTGGTCGGGCCGCCGATCTCGTCGATGTGTTTCAGGCCATCTTCGACGGTGTCGGCTTCACCGATGTAGTAATCGGTGTGCTCCAGGAAGCCAGCGAACACCTCCATCATCCTCGCATACAGGCGGCGCTCGTCCTGCGACAGCGCGCTCCACTGCTGCACGTCCGGATCGTCGGCGGGCAGCTGGGTCTGGGCCGGAATGATGCCCAGCGCTTTCTGCCGCGCAAAGACCTGCTCGCGGTATGCCTGCCAACCCGAATCGAACGCGCCTTGGTAGCGGTCGGCCCATTCCTTGGGCACGTGATGCGGCGAGTGCATCGCGCCCAAGGCGAAGTAGCAGAAGAACGGCTTCTGCGCTGCGATCTGCTTGGCGTCGGCGATGAAAGCCTCGGCCTTTTCGACCAGGTCCGGGGTCAGGTGGTAGCCCTGCTCCGGCGTGGTCGGCGGCTCGACCTGGTGGTTGTCGTGGACCAGCTCCGGATAGTACTGGTGGGTGTCCCCGCCCAGGAAGCCGTAGAAGCGTTCAAAGCCGCGTCCCAGCGGCCAGCGGTCATAGGGGCCGGCCGCGGTGTTGGTTTCCTCTGGCGACAAGTGCCATTTGCCCACGCAGTATGTGCTGTAGCCAACCTGCTTGAGTATCTCCGAGAGCATGCCGTTCTCAAACGGCATGTAGCCATCCGTGCCGGGGAAGCCGGTCGAGCCGTTGGACAGGCAGCCCATGTGGTTGGAATGGTGGTTGCGCCCGGTCAGCATCGAGGACCGCGACGGCGAGCACAGCGCCGTGGTGTGCATGTTGTTGTACAGCAGACCATCGGCGGCGAGCGCGTCGATGTTGGGCGTTCGGATCGGGCTGCCGTAGCAGCCCAGGTGACCGTAGCCGGTGTCGCCCAGCACGATGAACAGGACATTCGGTGCGCCGTCCCTCGCGCGCACCAGCGCCGGCCAGGCCGGCGAGGATACCTCGGGAGTGCGGCCGATGATGCCGGGAAAACGGGTTCCGGCGGGATACTCCCTGAGTGCCATGGCTAGTCGTGGCCCTTGGCCATGAACTGTTCCACCACGTTGGACATGTCGAAGCTCTTGCCACCCTGCACCGGCGGGTACCTGGCAAGCGTGCCCAGATGTTCCTTCATCAGTTCACCCAGCGGGCCGGTCTGCCACGACACTTTCTGGATGAGATGACCGTACGAGTCGCTGTTGTCGTAGCTCTCGAACGGGTCCATGCGGATATTGAACACCAGGGGTTTGCTGCGGCCGGTGATGGTTCCGTAATAGTCCTCGGAAGTGGAGAAGTGCCACTTCCAGGGGCCCATCCTCAACGCGGTCAGCTTGGACTCGTTGTAGTGGAAGATGTGGTTGCGCGCGGACTGATCCGACTTGCCCAGCCAGTAGTCCAGGTTGTCCACGCCGTCGATGTACTGTTGCTTCTCGTCCAGCACCTGCTCACGGACATCCTCGACTCCGGCGGCGGCAGCCAGCGTGGTGAACATGTCCTGATGGGCCTGGATGCCGTTCTTCAGCTGCAGGGGCGCAATGACGCCCGGCCAGCGCAGCATCGAAATCACACGCACACCGCCCTCATAGGTGGTCATTTTCTCGCCGCGCCACGGCGTGGTGGCACCATGCGGCCAGGACGAGTGCTCCGGCCCGTTGTCGGTGGAGTACCACACAATGGTGTCCTCCTCCAGGCCGTTCTCCTTCAGCCAGTCGAGCACGATGCCGATGTCGTGATCGTGCTGCAGCATGCCTGAACCATGCAGGTCGGCTTCGGACGTGTACTTCTCGGCCGCGTAGCGCCACTTGTCGTTCAGGCGGGTGTACAGGTGCATCCGGCTGGTATTGAGCCATACGAAGAACGGCTCGTCCGCATCCCGGGCCTGCTGCATGAACGCCAGCGCCGGGGGGATGAACTCCTTCTCGTCCACTTCGTGCATGCGCTCCTGGTGCAGGGGTCCGGTGTCGACGATCTTCTGCTTGCCGACCCGTCCAAAACGCGGGTCCTCGGTGGCGTCGTCCTCGTCGGTGGCCCAGCTGTGGATCACCCCGCGCGCGCCGAACTTCTTCTCATAGGCATCGAGGCTGCCGGCATACTTCTCGGCAAAGTTCCGGTAGTCACGCTGCTCGTCTTCCTCGGACACGTTCAGGTGATAGAGGTTGCCGAAGAATTCGTCGAAGCCGTGGTTGGTGGGCAGGTGCTCGTTACGATCGCCCAGGTGGCTCTTGCCGAAGTGTCCGGTGCGATATCCAACCTTCTTCAGCACCTCTGCCAGACACGGCGACTCGCGCTTCAGACCAAGAGGATCGCCCGGCTGGCCGACCGTGACCATGCCCGAGCGGATCGGGTACTGACCGGTGATGAAGGCCGCACGCCCGGCCGTACAGGACTGCTGTGCATAGTGATCGGTGAAGCGGATGCCCTCGTAGCCGATGCGGTCGATGTTGGGCGTGGTGTATCCCATGGTGCCAAGGCCGTAGGCGCTGACGTTCTGCCAGCCGATGTCGTCGCCCCAGATGACCAGGATGTTGGGCTTCTTGCGGGTTTCAGATTTTCCGTTCATGGGAGCACCCTGGAGATGTGTGGCGGATGGACGTCCCTCCATTCTCAAGACCAGATCCGGTTGCTCCTACGGTAAATGCACCAAGGGGATAGCCAGTACTTTTACTGCAGCGCCCTGCGGGGCTGATGCCACGATATGCAGACACCTAGCTGTCTGGAAACGCGCGCCGTGACTGACCTTCGGGATGTAAAAGAAGCGCTGGCACTTGAACCTCTTTCCTTTCTGGGGCTGGGCGTCAGCGTGGGTGATGCATTGGCAGGCCTTGTGGCGCTGCTGGTCACCTGGCTGCTTGCCAGCATGGTCCGGCGCGGTATCCGGCGCTATGGCACCCGTCATCCCGACGCGAATCAGGCCACCCTGTATACGTTCTCCCGGCTGCTGCATTACGTGATTCTCGGGTTTGGTGCCCTCGTGGCCCTCCAGGTGGCAGGGGTTCCGCTCAGCCAGTTCGCGGTGTTCACCGGGGCCATCGGCGTGGGTCTGGGCTTTGGCATGCAGGCCATCTTCAGCAATTTCGTGTCCGGGCTGATCCTGCTGTTTGACCGCTCGTTGAAGGTCGGCGATTTCATCGAGCTGGACAAGGACACCCGGGGTGTCGTGAAGTCCATCGACATCCGTTCCACCCTTATCACCACCAACGACAATATCGATGTGCTGGTGCCGAACTCGGAATTCGTGACCAAGCGGCTGGTCAACTGGACCCACGGCTCGCTCAATCGCAGGATCCGGATCGCGTTCTCGGTGGATCTGGACGTGGACAAGGAACTGGTCAAGAAGGCCGCATTGGATGCAGCCCTGCAGGTGCCCTTCACTCTTGCTGCTTCTGGGCCCAAGCGGCCGCAGCTCTGGCTGATGGGGGGTGAAGGCAGTTCGATGGACTACATCCTGGCGGTTTGGCTAACGGAGGCGGCGTCGCGACGGAACTCGGCGGTGCGGGCGGCGTACCTGTGGGAGCTGGATAGTGCCTTCAAGCGGCATGGGGTGGTGAATGCCCTGCCCCGTAGTGAGATTCGTTTTTCGAGGGGTGCTGGGCGTGGGGCTGATGGGATCGTTGAGGACCACGAAGCGATTTCTGTGAATGACGCCAAAGAAGAAGCCCAGCGTGCGGTTGAAGAGGATGCACGACGGACGTAGAGCCGGGCTTGCCCGGCTGCTCTTGGCGGTTTTGTGCGACGTGGCGTGGCGATTTGGCAGTTAAAAGCAGCCGGGCAAGTCCGGCTCTACGCTATATGTAACGCTGTGTGTTACATATTGGGCATCGCACCTTTTACCGAGCCCTTATGTCCACGTTCCAAGACGCCGCCGCCGTCAGCCGCTATCAAGAAACCGCCCTGGCCAAGGTGCCTGGCATGGCCGCCCTCCACCGCATGACCCATATGCTGCTCGCCGAATCCGTCCCGGCAGACGGCGAGGTGCTGGTGCTGGGTGCAGGCGGCGGATTGGAGCTCAGCGCCTTTGCCCAGGCGCATTCTGGTTGGCGATTTGTGGGTGTGGACCCCTCCGCGCCCATGCTTGAACTTGCGCAGGAGACGCTAGGGGCTGGGGCTTCGCGCGTTGAGCTGGTGGAGGGGTTTATCGAGGACGCGCCGGTCCGCCAGTTCGATGGGGCGACTTGCCTGCTGACGCTTCACTTTCTCGACCGCGAGGGACGGTTGCGGACTTTGAGGGAGCTGTTCCAACGGTTGAAGCCTGGCGGTGTGTTGGTGGTCGCTCACCACAGCTATGCGCCCGAAGAGAGCCTGCATTGGCTTCGTCGCTCTGCTGCCTTTGCTTCGGCAAGCGGTGTGGTGAGCGAACAGGATGAGGCGGGGATTGCTGCGATGGCGGCCAAACTGCCGGCGCTTTCCGCGCAAGATGAGGTGGCGTTGCTTGAGACGGCTGGGTTTGTGGATGTGGAGCTGTTCTACGCTGCGCTGAGCTTCCGGGGTTGGGTGGCGCGGAGGCTCTTGTAGAGCCGGGCTTGCCCGGCTGCTCTTGGTGGTCATTCCTGGCGTGGCGAATTGTCAGCGAAAAGCAGCCGGGCAAGCCCGGCTCTACGGGGCAGGTCACGCGTGACAGACACCGCGGGTCACTTGTTTTCAATCCGGGCATAAAGCTCGCTGACCCACTCCACAAACACGCGCACCTTCGTGCTGAGCTGCCGGCTCGGGGCGTACGCGATGTACACGTCCAATGGCGCGGGCCGCCATTCCTGCAGCACAGGCACCAGTTCACCGCGCTCAATGGCCGGCCGGACCATGAAATCCAAGGTGTGGATTACCCCAAGCCCAACCAGTCCCGTCGCCAGATGGGCGTTGCTCTCATTGACCATGACCGCACAGTCGGGAGCGACCTCCAGCGGCACGCTGTCGTCCAGGAAATGCAGCGGCGGTGCCCTGCCCGTGTGCGCGGAAAAGTACCCGACAACTGGAAACCGAGGTTCCAGCAACTCCTCAGGATGAGTCGGCACCCCATAGCGTTCGAGATACGCGGGACTGGCGCAGGTAGTCCAGTCCAGGCGGCCGATTTTGCGGGAAATCAGTGCACCATCGTCCGCGTTACTGCGGATCGCACAGTCGATGTTCTCACCGATGACATCCACGGTCCGGTCGGTCACACCCAGATGCACCTGGATGTCCGGATAGCGGGCCCGGAACTCCGGCAGTGCCGGGATCAACAGCCCGCTGGCGGTCGAGCCGCCTGTGTCCACGCGCAATTTGCACTTGGGGCTGCGTTGGGCGCGGCCGAGGGTGGCCTCCACATCATCCAGTTCCGTCAGCAGGTGCCGGATGCGCTCGTAGTACGCGGCGCCATCGTTGCTGACACTGACCCGGCGCGTGCTGCGCTCCAGCAGCTTCACCCCAAGGTGCTTCTCAAGCGCGGTGATCGACTTGCTCAAGGTGGCGTTGGGCATCTGCAGCGATTCCGCTGCGCGATTGAAGCCGCCGGTCTCCACGACACGGGCGAAGGCGCGTATTGCCTGTAAGTGGTCCATGCTGGGCTCCGGGTAGGTAGCTGATTATTCACCCGGGGAAATAAAGAATCAACGAAACATGTATTTATATCCGAATGGCACCCCAATAGAGTGGCACCCATCGCGGCACTCGCCGTCCACTCAAGGCAAAGACATGCAAACCCAGGAACTGGTCAACGTCCACACCACGAAACATGCCGGCAAGGTGGCCCTGGTCACCGGCGGCAGCTCGGGCATCGGTCTGGCCACCGCCAAACGCCTCGCACTCGAGGGTGCAAAGGTGATCATCAGCGGGCGCCGCCAGTCGGAGCTGGATCGCGCGGTCGCCGAGATCGGGCATGGTGCGGTTGCCGTCCGCGGTGACATCTCGGTGGCTGCAGACCTGGACGCCCTGATGGAGAGCATCCGCGCGACGCACGGTCGCCTGGATATTCTGATTGCCAACGCGGGCGGCGGTGAGTTCACCCCGCTTGATGGCATTACCGAAGCGGGTTTCGACAAGTACTTTGGCATCAACGTCAAAGGCACCTTGTTTACGGTGCAGAAGGCGTTGCCGCTGATGACCGCTGGCGGTGCCATTGTGGTCACGGGGTCTATCGCCGCCAACCAGGGCGTGCCTGCCTTCGGTGTTTATGCCGCCACGAAGGCTGCGCTGCGTTCGTTCGTGCGGACATGGGCTTCCGACCTCAAGGGTCGGGATATCCGGGTCAACCTGGTGGCACCCGGTGTGGTGGTGACCCCGGCCTACAAGTCCGAGCTTGGCATGAGCGACGCGGACATCAGCGCCTACCTTGCTGATGTTGCCCAGAAGGCGCCGCTTGGCCGTGGGGGTAGTCCGGATGAGATTGCCAAGGCGATGTCGTTCCTGGCGTCGGAGGAGGCGTCGTACATCAGCGGTGCGGAGCTTGCGGTGGATGGTGGTTTGACGCAGGTTTGACCATTGGTCATTGCACGTAGAGCCGCGCCCTGCTTGGCTGCGCTTTGATCTGGTGCCGCGAAGCCACGCAGGGCGTGGCTCTACGGGGGCAGCACGTGTAGAGCCGGGCTTGCCCGGCTCTACGTCCAGGGCGACCCGATGTATCCGTGGGCGGCCATGCTACGCTGGGCTGTTGCGTCTACCCTGCCCCGTCAATGACCGCCAAGCAAAAGCCCCGCTTTGATTCCCCCAATGCCGGAGCTGCCTTCCGCACGCTTTGGCCTCTGTTGGCGGTCATGCTGTTCTTCCTGGGCAGCGGCTTCCTGGCCAGCAAGAACATCAGCACCATCCGCGAGGGCAGCGCCGCGGTCATCCGCTCCCAGGAAACGATGACGGCCCTGAGTGACGTCCTTTCCTCGGTCCAGGATGCCGAGACCGGTCAGCGTGGTTACCTGCTGACCGGCAATGAAAGCTATCTGGAGCCGTACGAGACCGCACTGCAGAGTGCCAAAACCCAGCTGCAGGCCATGGAGCAGGCGCTGGGGTACGACCCGGCCCAGACCGAGCGGCTCAAGCTGCTGGCCCGCGGCGTTCAGGCCAAGCTGGAAGAACTGCACGAAACCATCGAGCTGCGGCGCACCCAGGGGTTTGAAGCGGCCTTGACCGTCGTCAACTCCAATCGCGGCAAGGCCGCCATGGATGACATCCGCGCACGCCTGACCGCCATGCGCACCATCGAACTGGACAAGCGCGCCGAGCGCCTGGCCGAGATGGACAAGGCGTACAGTGCGGCGCTCACCACCGGTGCCGCCACCGCCGTGCTGGGCATCGTGCTGACCACCCTGATCGCCTTCCTGCTGCGTCGCCATGCCCGGGCGCGCGACCGCAGCGCCTGGCTGCAGCAGGGCCGGCTGGAGCTGACCACGGCCACCGGTGGTGACCTCGACAACGCTGTGCTGGCCAAGGCCAGTCTCGGATTCCTGGCCCGCTACACCGGTGCCGAGGCCGGCATGCTGTTCGTGCCGACGGATTCGGGGTTCCAGCGGATTGGTGCCGTGGGTACCACCTCGGTCGTGGACATCATCGAAGGCGGCGCGCTGCGCCCGGCCGAGTCCCTGCTTGGCCGCGCCGTGGACGAGAAACGCGTCCTGCTGGTGTCGGACGTGCCGGCCGGCTACTTCACGGTCGGCTCGGGCTTGGGGCAAAGCCAGCCACGCCATCTGGTCATCGCCCCGGCGGTGCACGAGGGCGAGGTCACCGGGGTCATGGAACTGGGCTTCTTCGGCCCCGTGCCCAGTGAGGTGGTCGAACTGCTGGAGCTCGCCTCCGGAGATATGGCCGTCGCCCTGCGCTCGGCCGCCTACCGGGCCAAGCTCTCCGAACTGCTCGCCCAGACCCAGGCGCAGTCCGAAGCCCTGCAGGTGCAGAGCGAGGAACTGCGGGTCTCCAACGAAGAGCTGGAGGAGCACAGCCGCGCCCTGCGTGCTTCCCAGGCCGAACTGGAAGAGCAGCAGGCGGAGCTGGAACAGACCAACAACCAGCTGTTCGACCAGTCGCTGCAGCTGGAAGAGGAACGCGACAAGCTCGCCCGCGCCAATGCCGGCATCGTGGCCGAAGCCAGCAAAGTGCAGCGGGCCAGCCAGTACAAGTCCGAGTTCCTGGCCAACATGTCGCACGAGCTGCGCACGCCGCTCAACTCCGCGCTGATCCTGTCCAAGCTGCTGGGCGACAACCGCGACGGCAACCTCACCGAGGAACAGGTGAAGTTCGCGCGCACCATTCACTCTTCCGGCTCGGACCTGCTGAACCTCATCAATGAGATTCTGGACCTTTCCAAGATCGAAGCCGGGCATATCCAGGTGCATGCCGAGCCCTTCAGTGTGGAAAAGCTGCTGGCCGACATCGGCACCCTGCTGGGGCCGGTTGCTGCCGAGAAGGGTTTGACCCTGAACGTCTCCATGGCGGACGGCTGCCCGCCGGTGATCGAGTCCGATCGCCAGCGCCTGGAGCAGATTCTGAAAAACCTGCTGTCCAACGCGCTCAAGTTCACCGAGCACGGCGGCGTTTCCGTGACAGCATCGGCGGCGCGCGACGGCTTGGTGGTGTTCTCGGTGACCGACACCGGTATCGGTATCGCACCAGACCAGCAGACGCGCATCTTCGAAGCGTTCCAGCAGGCCGACGGCTCGATCAGCCGCCGTTACGGCGGCACCGGTCTGGGGCTGTCCATTTCCCAGGAGCTTGCGCGACTGCTGGGCGGCCACATCACCGTGGACAGTGAGCTCGGCAAAGGCAGCAGCTTCCGGGTGCTGGTTGCAGCACGACTGGTCACCGCAGAGCACGCAGTTGCGCCTGTGGCAGAGCGCATGCCGGTGCCGGCGCAGGAGACCCGCCCGGTGCCGGTGGCCACGCGCAACAACGGACGCGGACTGATTCTGATCGTCGAGGACGATATCGCATTCGGCGAAATCGTCCGCGACCTCGTCACTGAAATGGGCTTCAGCGCGCACCTGGTGCACAACGCCCGCGACGCGCTGGCGGCGACCCGCGCGGAGCTGCCGCATGCGATCGTGCTGGACATCGGCCTGCCCGACCAGTCGGGCCTTTCCGTATTGGATATCCTCAAGCACGACATCCGCACGCGGCATATTCCGATCCATGTGGTGTCCGCGATGGACCACTCGCACAAAGCGCTGTCGCTGGGTGCCGTGGGCTATCTCGGCAAGCCGGCCACACGCGAGCAGCTGGCCGAGGTGCTCGATTCGCTGGAGCGCCGCCTCCTGCAGCGGCCGCGTCTGGTACTGGTGGTGGAAGACGATGTCGTTCAGCTGGACGCCGTACGTGAGTTGCTGGCCGGCGCCGACGTGAAAACGGTGGGTGCCGGCTCTGCCTCGGAATGCCTGGAGGCGCTTTCGCAGCACACGTTTGACTGCATGGTTCTGGACCTGACCCTGCCCGACGCTTCCGGATTCGAGCTGCTGGAACTTCTCAGCGAGAAGAGCACGTACGCCCTGCCCCCGATCATCGTCTATACCGGCCGTGTGCTGTCGCCCGCCGAAGAAGTACGGCTGGGTCGCTACTCCAACTCCATCATCATCAAGGGTGCCCGCTCGCCGGAGCGCCTGCTGGATGAGGTCACTTTGTTCCTGCACCAGGTGGTCAGCAACCTGCCCGAATCCAAGCAGGGCATGATCCGCGTCGCGCAGCGTCGTGATAGTGCGATGGAAGGCAAGCGCGTGCTGGTGGTCGAGGACGACGTGCGCAATATCTACGCGCTGATGAATGTGCTGGAGCCGCAGGGCTGCAAGGTGTCCATTGCGCGTAATGGGCAGGAGGCCATCGATGTTTTGAAGGCTGCTGTCGATGGGCCGGGGGCTATCGAGCTGGTATTGATGGACATCATGATGCCGGTGAAGGATGGGCTGACGGCCACGCGTGAGATTCGGGAGGATGCGCGGTTCCGTGATCTGCCGATTATCGCGTTGACCGCGAAGGCGATGCCGGATGATCAACAGCAGTGCATTCAGGCCGGGGCCAATGACTATGTTGCCAAGCCGTTGGATGTGGACAAGCTGATCTCGCTGGTGCGGGTGTGGTTGATGGCGTGACACCCTGATGCGCGGGTGATTGATGGCCTGACACCGTAGAGCCGGGCTTGCCCGGCTGGCGTGATCATTCGCCAGCAAAGAGCAGCCGGGCAAGGCCGGCTCTACATAACTTGCGCCTGCAGCGCATTGCGGCGACGATGGGCGATGCGCCCTGTCTGGGCGTGCCAAACGGGGATGAACATGGAACTGTTGACGCTGGAACACTTCGCTGGTTGCGTAAACGAAACGTTCGCCGCCGAGTACGACGGCATGTCGATGGAATTTGTGCTGGTGGAGGCCCGTCCCCTGCCCCATTCGCATCCTTCGGCGGAACGCGCGCCTTTCTCGTTGCTGTTCCGCAATGGCGCGCCGGTTGTGTTCCCGCAGAAGATCTACCCACTGCGGCATGCGAGGGTGGGTGAAGTGGGTATCTTCCTCGTACCGATTGCCCAGGAACGCGCCGGTTTTCTGTACCAGGCCGTCTTCAACTAAGCCCTAAGCTGCCAGCGCATCGGCACATACAGGCCGTCTTCCGGTCCGGCTGTGATCTCAAAACCCAGCCGTGCATACAGCCGCTGCGCGGCGATGTTGTGGGCCATTACATGCAGGGTCAGGCCGCGCCCTCGTTGTGCAGATGACCCTTGCTGGCGTTGGATCAACGCGCCGCCAATGCCCTTGCCGCGCCACGCGGGGAACAGGCTGATGTCCACCAGCAGGTCGTCCGTGCCGCTTTCGTCAATGTAATAGCGCCCTGCTGCTTCGCCGTCGTACTCGATGGCCAGGTACTGCGCCTGTGGGTACTGCGCCAGGTAATGCTGGTGCTGCGCGGTGAACTGCTGCGCCAGGAATGTCTGCTTGGCTGCGGCAGGCCAGGGCACGGCCTGCAGTTCCAGTTCGCGGGTGCTGGCGTATAGCGACGGCAACCAGGCCAGGTCGCCCTGCCCTAACGCACGCAACTGCCATCGCGCATCAGGGGGTTCCGTCAGCGCGGGGCAGCGCGCTGACGGAAACGGTGCCAGGTGGCTGAAGGGCGTCATGAGAAGCTGGGAAAGACACCATTCAGCGCGATGCAGAAGTTCACCGCCAGGTAGGGCTGTTGGTTCGGATGCGGCAAACCGCCGTTAGTCACGGGCTTGAGCATGGTGGGCGACATTGGTGTGTTGGGCGCGGCGGTGCTGAAAGGCTTGACTGTATTTGCACCGGGCTGGCACAAACCGCCGCCGGAGGTTGGCGTGCCGCTGCGCTTGGTGGCATCGCTTTGCTGGAAAACGGTGATGTCGTGTTGATGCGTGGGCATCTGGCTCTGGTTGAGCGTCACCGCGAAGTCACCGAAGGTTTCGCCCATGTCGCGTGGGGTCAGACCCGGGCCTTGGCCCATTGAACAGGCCGCACGCGACGTCAGGTTGGGCAGCATGAAGGTGGATGTGCCATTGCCGCCGTAAGCAACGCCCAGCAGGGAATACAGTGCGGTGTTCTGCTGGACGGCCATCGTGGCGCCGTTGCAGTACGCCCACCCGTAAGGATTGTAATCAAAGCCGAACATCTGGATCTCACCAATAAATGGCTCGGTCATAGTGATCTCTCTGCGCGTATGCGGCGGTCAGGACTGCGAAGGGTAAATGCCGGTCCAGGCAATGCAGTACTGCACTGTCAGGGTGGGCATGCAGTTGGGATGGGGCTGGTTGCCGCCACTGAGGGATACGGCCGCCGGCTGCATCTGAACGGCGGTGACGCCAGTGCTGACATCGCCGACATAGAAGGTTTCGCCGCTGACCACGCCGGGCAAGGTGGTGGGCCCCGGTGTATCGAGTGTTGCAGCCGCGGTGGTGGCGACCAAGGCGTGGGTGTGCGCAGGCATCTGCTGTGTGGTGAGCGTTACCGTTTCCGTGCCGCCGCGCTGGCCAAGGGTGCGTGCCGTCAGCCCAGGGCCGGTGCCCTGGTGGATGGGTAATGCACCGCGCAGGTCCGGTACGCCGAAGGTGGTGATGCCATCGCCGCCATAGGTGGTACCCAGCAGGGCGAACAGCACTTCGTACTCGGCAATGGACTTCAGTGTGCCGTCGCAGGTAAACCAGCCATTGGGCAACCGCCCAAACCCGAACATGCGAATTTCACCGACGTAAGGTTGACTCATCTGGTCGTGCTCCTTGTGTGAGACCGGGCCACGGGCCCGTTCAGTGCAATCAACTGCGCGGCGGGAAAATACCGCTGAGCGCGACGCAGAAATTCAACGTGGTGTACGGCTGCATGTTCGGATGCGCCTGGCTGCCGCCTTCCGGGGCCACCGAAGTGGGTGCCAGCACGACCTCTGCGCCACCCTGCGCTGCATAGAACTTGACGCCACCGTTGGTGCTGGCAAAGGTGCGGTTGGTGGGATTGCGGTTGTCGCCAGGGGTGGTCACGCCCCGAACCTCGTGCCCGTGCGGTGGCAACTGGTTGGGAAGCAGGGTCACCGCCTCCGTGCCGCCCAATTGACCGAGCGGTGCTGCCGGCGGCTGCCAACTGGGGTCAGCAGAAGGGCCGTAAGCCACGGGTACCCGGCCGCGAAGATCCGGAAGCCCGAAGGTGACGGAGCCATTTCCTCCGTAGCGCGTACCCAGCAGCGCAAAAAGTGCCATGTTCTGCTGGATGGCCATGATCTGCCCGTTGCATTGCGCCCAGTATTTGGGGGCAAAACTAAAACCCGACATCATTATCTGACCGACAAAGAATTCGCTCATCTGATCCTCCTTGGATGCTGAGCGGTGGCGCGGGAGTAGCGCGCTCCTACTCTGAACGTCATTAACTCTGTTCACAAGTCCCGACGCGCATGCTCTTCCATCGGCCTGATTACTCTGTTCCAATGACGCACAAGGGGGGAGGCGTGGAATGCCTGCCGCTGGCAGCGTCAAAGGATTGACGGAAGCAAGCAGCTTCCGAGACAGCCAGCAAAGGACGCGCACCTCGATGTTGTTTCACATCCAGGTGGAATCTTTCCAAGGGGGAAAGGTCATGGCGTACCTTTGGGGCCGCGCGCGCTTCGCGCGACTGTTCGCAATTTCGATGTTCCTGTTCTGTGCCGCACTTATCTGGCCGGGTGCCGCGTGGGCGGCGCACACCTCGCCGGTGTGTGCGGAGAAGTTCGCCACGGTCACCAACGGCGGCTCGGTCACCGTGGACGTGACCGATTGCGGCCAGGGCGCGCAGAACTTCGGCGATGGCCCGGTAGATGGTCCTGCCCTCCCCCAGAACGGCACCGCGAACCTGCGGATCGTGGGCAACAGCTGGTTTGTCGACTACAGCCACAGCGGCAACAACACTACATCCGACGCCTTCGAGTTCACTGATGGCGAGGCCAGCGGCAATGGCGGCGCGGTGCGGGTGAACATCACCGTAACTCCGGCCAACACGGCGATTGTGGTGGCACCGTCTTCGCTGCCGACCCTGACCTCTGGCGTCTCCTTCACGCAGACCCTCAGTGCCACGGGCGGTACGGCACCGTACTCGTATGCCGTGGTTGGCGGCGCGCTGCCGCCGGGCATCACCCTGACCGGGGACACGCTCAGCGGTACGCCCACCCAGCGTGGTGCATACACCTTCACCGTGCGCGCCACCGACAACGCGTCTGACACGGTCGACAAGTCATACAGCGGCACCGTGCAGAATCCCAATCTCACCCTCACGCCGGCCTCGGCCTCGGCCATCCAGGGCGTGCCGTTCACGCAGACGCTGAGCACCAGCGGCGGCGTGGGCACCATCAGCTACGCCCTGGAAACGGGCAGCTTGCCGGCTGGGATAACCATCAGCCCTGCCGGCGTGGTCAGCGGCACCACATCGGCAGCGACCGGCAACTACCCGGTCCAGATCCGCGTGACCGACGGCAGCACCGGTCCGGGAAGCTACTTCGAGGTGGAGAATTTCACCCTCACGGTGAGCCCTGCGCCCAGCGTCAGCATTGCCGTGTCGCCGGCAAGCGTCTCCGAGGACGGGGCGACCAACCTGGTCTTCACGGTCACCCGCAGCCTCAACCTGAGCTCGCCTACGGTGGTCAACCTGACCACTGGCGGTACCGCAACCAGCGGCGTGGACTACACCGGTGGCGTATCCACCGTGACCATTCCTTCCGGTGCAACCACCGCAACCGTGGTCATCGACCCTGTCGCGGATACCGTTGTGGAGGCCAACGAAACGGTCATCCTCACCGTTGCCGCCGGCAGCGGCTACACCGTGGGTGCCCCGACCAGCGCCACCGGTACGATCCTCAATGACGACGTGCCCAGGGCATCGATTGCCGTGTCGCCGGCCTCGGTCAATGAGGACAGCGGCACGCCGCTGGTCTACACCGTCACCCTGGACCAGCCCGCCCTTGGCGCAACCTCGATCAACTTCAACGTAGGCGGCAGTGCTACCAGCGGGTCCGACTATGTGGCCGTCAGTTCGCCGCTGGTCATTGCCGCTGGTGCCACCACCGGCACCATCACGGTCACTCCCACCACCGACACCACGGTGGAAGGCAACGAAACCGTTGTGCTCACCCTGGCGGCGGGCGCCGGCTACGTCGTCGGCACGCCGTCTTCGGCGACCGGCACAATCCTGGATGACGACCAGCCGACGTTGAGCGTCATTGACGTCACCGCCAACGAAGGCAACAGCGGCACAACCACATTTACTTTCATTCTGTCGCTCAGCGCGCCCGCTGGCCCAGGTGGCGTAACTCTTGACATTGCCACCGCTGATGGCACCGCTGTCGCTGGCAGCGACTACATTGCCAGGGCGCTGACCGGGCAGGTCATCCCGGCGGGTAGCAGTGGCACAAGCCTTAGTGTCCAGGTCAACGGCGACACCTTGAACGAACCGAATGAAACCTTCTTCGTCAATGTCAGCAACGTCAGCGGGGCGACCGTTGCCAAGGCGCAGGGCGTGGGCACCATCGTCAACGATGACCCGCTGCCGTCGCTGTCGATCAACGACGTCTCGGTGACCGAGGGCAATGCCGGGACCACTTCAGCTTTGTTGACCGTGTCGTTGTCCGCCGCCAGCGGGCAGATGGTCACCGTCAACTACGCCACCGCCAATGGCAGCGCCGTTGCGCCTACTGACTACATCGGAGCCGTGGGCACCCTGACCTTTGCGCCAGGTGTCACCACCGGCATCATCACGATTCCGGTCAATGGCGATACCACGCCGGAGGCCAACGAGACTTTCACCGTCAACCTGTCCGGGGCCACCAATGCCACGGTGAGCGATGCGAGCGGTACGGTCACCATCGTCAACGATGACCAGCCGGTGACCGTGGCACCGTCCACACTGCCGGCACCGACGGTGGGCGTGGCGTACAGCCAGACGATCGCCGCCACGGGTGGCAGTGGCAGCTACACCTTCTCGGTGTCAGCCGGCGCGTTGCCGAACGGCTTGACGCTCAGCTCGGGCGGCGTGCTGAGCGGCACGCCCACCGCGAGCGGCTCGTTTGCCTTCACCCTCAGAGCCACCGATACCAGTGTGGCACCGGGGCCTTATATGGGTGATCAGCCTTATGTGATGACCTTGGGGGCACCCACGCTGCAGTTGCCAGCGGGCGCGATGCCTGCTGCAACACGGACGCAGCCCTATAACGCCTCGGTCGGTCCTGCCAGTGGCGGCACCGGGCCGTACAGCTACGCGTTCGCCAGTGGTTCCCTGCCGCCGGGTTTGAGCATGAACACCTCGACCGGCGACGTTTCCGGTGCGCCGACCGCTCTGGGCACCTTCAACTTCATCATCACCGCTACGGACAGCACCACCGGTACCGGCGCGCCTTACATGGTCAGCTCGTCGCGATCGATCACCGTTGTCGACAGCGTGCCGGTGGCTGGCAATGTCAACGCGACCTTTGTTTACGGTGCACCCGCCACGCCGGTGACACTGGCACTTTCAGGCGGTGCAGCCACCTCTGTTGCGGTCGATACCGCGCCTTCGCACGGCACCGCCACAGTGACCGGGCCGACGACCATCAGCTATCAGCCGGCGGCGGGCTTTGCTGGCGCTGACAGCTTCACCTATATCGCCAGCAACGCCAGCGGCGATTCCGCGCCGGCCACGGTGAGCATCACCGTCAACAATCCGTCCATCACGGTCAGCGCCAATGGCGTGCTTTCAGCGGTGGCAGGCACGACATACAGCCAGACCTTCACCTGGGACGGCGGTGCCGCACCGTACAGCGGTTATCAGGTGAACAACCTGCCCGCTGGCGTGTCGGTCAGCAGCAGCGCGGCCAACAGCGTGACGGTCAGTGGTACGCCCACGCAGGCCGGCAGCTTCACCCTGCAGGCTGTGGCCACCGACAGCAGCACCGGCAACGGGCCGTTCACCGTGGGCCAGACGTTCACGCTGACTGTCACCAGCCCGACCCTGGTGGTGACCCCGCCGACGCTTGCACCGGCAACAGCCGGAACGGCCTACCAGCAGGTGGTCACCACCGCAGGCGGCGTGGCGCCCTACAGCTACGTGCTGAGCGGCGCGCTGCCCAGCGGCGTGAGCTTCGATGGCAGCAGCGGCACGTTCTCTGGCACGCCGACGCAGGCAGGCGGCTTCGCGTTGACGGTGACTACCACCGACAGCACCACCGGTACCCCGGGCAGCGTGGTTCAGAACTACACGCTGCAGGTGGCCAGCCCGGCACTGAGCCTGACCCCGGCTGCAGGTGCTCTTCCGGCCACCACCGCCGGCAGCACTTACCAGGTGGCTTTTGCTGCCCGTAACGGCGTGGCACCGTACACCTTCGCGATGAGTGCCGGATCGCTGCCTGCTGGATTGGTGCTGGATGCTGCCAGCGGACGTCTGGCCGGCACGCCGACCGCAGTGGGCAACTTCAGCTTCAGCATTACGGCCACGGACAGCACCACTGGCACTCCGGGCACCGTGACCCAGGCGTACACGGTGAATGTGGCCGCCCCGGTGCTGACGCTGACCCCGGAAACCCTGCCGGCAGGTCTGTTCGCCAATGCCTATCAGCAGCAGCTGTCCACCAGCGGCGGCACGGCACCTTACAGCTATGCGGTCACCACCGGTGCTCTGCCCGGCGGCCTGACGCTGTCCTCTGCGGGTGCGGTTTCCGGCGCGCCGACCGCAGCTGGCGCGTTTGCCTTCACCGTCACCGCGACCGACGCACTTGGCTTCACCGGCACGCGCGATTACACCGTGGAAGTCACCCAGCGCCCGGACCCGACCCGTGATCCGGAAGTTCGCGGGCTGGCCTCGGCGCAGGCCGATGCGGCCCGCCGCTTCGCTACGTCGCAGATCGAGAACATCCAGCAGCGCATGCAGCGCCTGCACGGTGCCAGCCGCAACAACGGCTTCAGCAACAACCTGAGCCTGGCGTACGGTGCGCAGCGCTGTGAACCTGCAGTGGGCAGCCTGCCCGGTGCCGACTGTGATGCACAGCGGCGCCAGCCGTTCGACCGTGAGCCCGGCCTGGACGCGCCGGCTTCAGTGGACAGTGCTTCGCAGGCACCGCTGGGTCTGTGGGTGGGCGGTACCGTACGCACCGGTCGCAGCAACGGGCGTGGCAGTGACGGCGGTGATTTCAACACCGACGGCGTCACCGTGGGCAGCGACCTGCAGGTAACCCCTGCCCTCGCGGTGGGTGCCGGCCTTGGCTACGGCCGCGATCGCACCGACGTGGGCGAGAACGGCAGCCGCAGCGATGGCGAGGCGTTCTCCATGATGCTGTACGCCAGCTACAGCCCGGGCGAGCGTCTGTTCGTGGACGCGCTGCTGGGCTATCAGCTGCTGGACTACGACCTGCGCCGTTACGTGACCAGCGATGGCAGCTTCGCGCATGCTCGTCGCGACGGCAGCCAGTGGTTCGGTTCGCTGTCCTTCGGTGCGGATCTGTTGCGTGGCAACTGGCTGGTGACGCCCTACGCGCGCATCGACGCATCAAGCGGCACGCTGGACCCGTACGCCGAAGATGGCAGCGCTCTGTTTGCCCTGCGCTACGGTGACCAGGATGTGGAAAGCACCACCGGCAACGGCGGCGTCCGCATGGAAATGCGCAACACCACGGTGTGGGGCGCGTGGACCCCGCAGTTGCGCGTGGAATACCAGCACGACTTCAAGGGCAACGGTACGGCGACGATGCATTACGCCGACCTGGTGGGCGTGCCGTTCTACCGCACCTCGGTGGATGGCTTCGACCGCAACCGCTGGATGATCGGTGCCGGGCTGATGTTCGATTTCCGGCGCAACTGGGGTCTGCGGGTGGACTATCGCGGCCTGATTGGCAGCGGTGAAGACCGCGACCATGGGGTGCAGATCAGCCTGGACAAGCAGTTGTAGTTACAGTTTGGCACCGCCCGATAGTGGCGGTGCCAACTCCGCGCGTGACGCAGCGTAGAGCCGGGCTTGCCCGGCTCTACGGAGCGGATGTTTCAAGCTCGCGCGCGAGGAAGGGTGCTGTCCTGCTTTCTGGCGCGCGGGCGACCTCAGGCGGCGTTCCTGTCGCCACGATGGTGCCTCCCTCGCCTCCTGCGCCGGGGCCGACGTCTATCACCCAGTCCGCCTGCGCGACAGACCGCATGTCATGTTCGATCATGACCACGGTGTTGCCCGCATCCACCAGGCGCTGCAGCTGTACCAGCAACCGGTCCGCATCTGACGCATGCAAACCGGTAGTGGGTTCGTCCAGCACGTACAGCGTCCGCCCGCGCTGGCTGCGCTGCAGCTCGGTGGCCAGCTTGATGCGTTGGGCTTCACCGCCTGAAAGCTCAGTGGCTGGTTGGCCCAGCCTCAGGTATCCGAGACCGATTTCCTGCAGCAGCTGCAGCGGACGGGCAATGGCGTCCTCCTCGATGAAGAACGCATGCGCATCGTCCACGGTCAGCTGCAGGACCTCGGCGATGTTGCGGCCGTTCCACTGCACCTTCAAGGTGGCTTCGTTGTAGCGGGCACCGTGGCACGTAGGACAAGGGGCATAGACGCTGGGCATGAACAACAGCTCGACGCTGACAAAGCCCTCGCCCTCGCAGGTCTCGCACCTGCCCTTGGCCACGTTGAAGGAGAAGCGCCCTGCGTCAAAGCGGCGACGACGAGCTGCCGGCGTCGCCGCGAACAGCTTGCGCACATGGTCGAATAGCCCGGTATAGGTGGCCAGGTTGGATCGCGGCGTACGGCCGATGGGCTTTTGATCCACCTGCACCACCCGCTGGATATCGTCCACATCGCCTGTCATCTGGCCTCGCGTCGCCTCGATCACTGACGGGCCTTCCAATGGCGGGTCGCCGGCGGCGTCGTCCACGGGTTCGTGACCCAGATGCAGCAGCATCAGCTCGGGCAGCGCCTGCGCCATCAGGCTGGACTTGCCCGACCCTGATATGCCGGTCACCGCGGTGAGCAGCCCAAGCGGCACCTGGGCATCCACACCTTGCAAATTGTGGCGATGGACTCCCCTCAGCTCCAGCCACCCACTTGGGCTGCGCTGCCTGCTGGCCGGTGCGGGCACCTGGTCAAATAAATAGCGGGCAGTGCGGGAATCCTCAACCTGCCGCAGCCCGTCGGGCTCACCACTGTAAAGAACGCGCCCACCGCGCTCGCCCGCCTCGGGGCCGACATCCACCAGCCACTGCGCGCGGCGCATCAGCTCCAGATCATGTTCGACAACGAATACCGAGTTCCCTCCGTCACGCAGCCGGTCCAGCGCGTCGTACAGCGCCTGGCTGTCAGCAGGATGCAAGCCCGCTGACGGCTCATCCAGCACGTAGAGCACACCGAACAGCAACGAGCTCAGCTGCGTGGCCAGCCGCAAGCGTTGCAGTTCGCCGGCAGAAAGCGTCGGCGTGGCGCGATCCAGCGACAGATACCCCAGCCCCAGGTCGCGCAGCTGCCGTATGCGTGCCATGACCCCGGCGGCGAGGCGCTGTGCGGCCAGGCGTTTCTCTTCGGTCAGGGACGAGGATCGCCGCCCGCGGCTATGCCCAGTGAAATCACCTTCTGCGATGGGTTCCAGCACGTCTGCCAGTCGGTCCAGTGGCAGGCGCATGAACTCACCTATATCAATGCCTCCAAAGGTTACCGAAAGGGCCTCCGGCTTCAGTCGCTTCCCATGACAGGCGGGGCACAGTTTGCCTTCCATATAACGGGAGACGCGCTTCTTCATCAGCGCGCTTTGGCTGGTGGCGAACGTGTGCAGCACGTAACGCCGCGCACCGGTATAGGTGCCCATGTAGCTGGGCTCCAGCTTCCGCTTGAGGGCGGCACGCGTCTCGGCAGGGGTGAATCCGGCATAGACCGGCACGCTTGGCGTTTCCTCGGTAAACAGAATCCATTCCCGGTCCTTCTTTGGCAGCCTCTTCCAAGGCACGTCGACGTCGTAACCCAGCGTTACCAAGATGTCGCGCAGGTTCTGCCCATGCCATGCCGGCGGCCAGGAGGCGATGGCGCGCTCACGGATGCTCAGCGACGGATCGGGAACCATGAGGGCTTCGGTGACCTCGTACACGTGCCCCAGCCCGTGGCAGGTGCTGCAGCTGCCCTGCGGTGTATTCGGTGAGAAGTCCTCGGCGTACAGCATGGGCTGATTGGCCGGGTATGTACCGGCGCGCGAGTACATCATGCGCACAAGGCTGGACAACGTGGTCACGCTGCCCACCGACGAGCGTACGTTGCTGGCCCCGCGCTGCTGCTGCAGGGCGACCGCCGGCGGCAACCCTTCAATCGCGTCCACGTCGGGCACGCCCGCCTGATCAATAAGGCGTCGGGCATAGGGGGCGACGGACTCGAAGTAGCGCCGTTGCGCTTCTGCGAAGAGGGTGCCGAAGGCCAGGGACGACTTCCCGGAACCTGAAATGCCGGAGAACACCACCAGCGCATCACGTGGGATTGAGACATCCACGTCCTTCAGGTTGTGCTCGCGCGCGCCGCGGACCTCGATGCAGCCAGTGGTGGCTGAAGGGCGTGATGAGGCATTGTTCTTCAACATTGTGATTGGTCAGCTTCTGATGCGGGATGACCCGCTTCCGATGCGGGATGACCCGCTTTCGTAGAGCCGGGCTTGCCCGGCTGCTTTTGAACCGAGAAGAGCAGCCGGGCAAGCCCGGCTCTACCCTGCCAGCAGATGGGGTTCCACAACGCCGGCAACAAGATCCATTCCCGTGGCGTTGGTTGCTGCAGCGTCGCCCCTTTGCTTGAAACCGACCCAGTTTGCTTTGGCAAGCCCACTGACCTGGGCGCGGTCAGTCGGAAGCCAACGCATCGGCCAGAATGGAAGCAGCCGACGACCCACCAGCCCTCTCTGCAGTTCGATCACATCATGGTGGCTGCTCGCACCGAGTACGCGCCCATAGGCGACATGAAGGCCATCTTCCGGCCCCTCCATGTACTGGAAGAACCGCCTGCCATCAAACAGCAACACACCCGTAACGCCCGCCTGGCGATTGAAGCGGGCCGCGCCTTCCACCACCGCATCCAGCTTTCCAGAGCCGATCCCAAGTGCATCATGCTCTGCTATTTCGCTGCACGCGGTACTTACGTACGCCACGGCACGGATCGGCATTATCAAAACTCCTCAGTCAATGACTCCACCATACGCTGGAGATTCGTGCACGGTGTTACCTCAGCGTGCAGTAGATCACCCTGCCATGAACACATTTACGCCTGTTCCTGCTTGAGGATGGTGATTTCGCCAGAAGTCTCGAGCACCGCCAGCGCGATCTGATAATGCCCTTTGCATCCAGAACTGCGCATCGCAACATCCAGATCCTCCGGTGAGACATTGCAGCGCCGCAACTGGTCCCAGAACACCTTCCCTTCACGCGCAAGCATGACGGGCGTACCCTCAGTCAACGCGTGAAGCCTTCTGCTGCGGGCGGTAGCAAAGCCCATGAGCCAGTTGAGCAGCAATAATGTGGCGGCGAGGATAAGGCCACCAAGCAATGATGTGTCCTCTCCAATCAGCGAGTTCTGCACCGCCGTACCCAGCAGCACAATGACGAGCATGTCAAAAGGCGTGTGCTGACCCACAGAGCGCTTTCCGCTCATGCGGGTCAGAAGAAACACGACGAGATAGACCGCCGTAGCGCGGATGATGAACTCAAACCAGGGCATTCCCAGATCGAACAGGTCTGACATCGTCATGCCTCTCTCAAGGTGTGAGAATCACCTTTCGGCAGTCCTCTTCCTTCCGATCGAAGATCTCATAGCCGCGCACGGCGTCCTCCAGAGAAAGTCGATGGGTGATGATCACACCCGGGTCCAAAGCGCCCTCGCCGATATAGTCCAGCAACTCGGGCATCAGCCCCTGGACGTGGGTCTGGCCCATCTTGAAAGTGAGCCCCTTGTCGAACGCATCACCCAGCAGGAAGCCGTGGAGGAAGCCGGCGTATACGCCGGGAATGCTCACAGTGCCGCAGCGGCGTGTGGCGGCGATGCATTGGCGAATGGCCACACCGCTGCTGCCTTCGACCTTTAGCGTCGTGAGCGCCGACTCCAACGCGCTGCCTTCCGCTTCAAATCCAACTGCTTCGATCGAGGCGTCCACGCCACGCCCGTTGGTCTGGGTGACGATGTACTCCGCCGGGTCATCAATCTTGCTGAAATCCACCGGCGTCACACCGTACGTCTGTGCGGCAAAGGCCAGTCGGTAAGGGAGATGGTCGACCATGAAGATGGTCTCGGCCCCCAGCAGGCGGCAGCAGGCCGCGCTCATCAGTCCGACTGGCCCTGCACCGAAGATCGCCACTGTGGAGCCCGGCTTGACCCCCGCATTGATGGCGGCCTGGTAGCCGGTGGGAAGAATGTCCGAGAGGAACAGCACCTGCTCATCGGGCAGCGCATCGGGAACTCTCAGCGGTCCCACGTTGGCTTTCGGCACACGAACGTATTCAGCTTGCCCGCCAGATACCCCGCCGTATAAATGGCTGTACCCGAACAGCGCCGCCGGCGGGCGGATGCCCTTCTGGTTCACCGCCGCGCCCTTGCCGGTATTGGTGGTCTCACAGGCGGCATGTTCTGCCAGACGACAGTGGAAACATTCACCGCAGGCAATCACGAACGGCACCACCACGCGATCACCCGGGCGCAGATCTGTCACTCCGCTGCCGACCTCCTCGACGATACCCATGAACTCGTGACCGAGTACGTCACCTGTATGCAGGTCGGGAATCTTGCCGCGATAAAGATGCAGATCGGAGCCGCAGATCGCGGTCGCCGTGACCCGCAGAATCAGATCATCCGCAGCGGCCAATGTGGGATCGGGGACGGTGTCCACCCGGACGTCTTTGCTTCCGTGGTAGGTCAATGCTCGCATTGAGGGGGCCTCGCTTCGTCATGTGGACGTAGCAATAGCCCCACCCACGTCCGGTGAAGGTGACTGTCGCGTAACGGATTTGTGCACCTGATCCACACTTGGCACTCATGACAGGAAGCGCAGCATGCGCACAACCCCAGATGCGGAGCGCAAACATGAACGAGAAACTGCCCCTCAACCCCGGCGCGGACGTCGACGATCAGAAGAAGGCCCATACCCCGGACAAACTGCGCAATGACGAGGCGAAGTGGAAGGAAAAGGACATGCCGGATGCCGAGCACACTGCAGAACCTGATGACTACGAACGTCCGCCCAAGCCTTGAAACCCTGCTCTTGACTTTACGGAGAATGACATGGCTCTGATTCATTCGATTCTGATGGGTGCGGTTGCCGGCATGCGTGCCATGACCCCGCTTGCAGCGGTGACCAACGCAGCCCGTACCGGTCAGCTGCCAGCCGATAACGGTGCGCCCCGCCTGCTGGGCAATAAGTTGGCGTCGGCCGCCATGCTGGCGCTGGCCGGCGGCGAACTGGCGGGCGATAAGATGAGGTCCGCGCCGGATCGCATCGTTCCGGCGGGTATGGTGGCGCGCGTTGGTACCGGTGTGATTGCCGGAGCCGCATTGGCTCCCTATCGCCAGCGCAAGCTGGGGGCGGTGCTGGGTGCTGCTACTGCAGTGGGGATGGCCTACTTCACCTTCAATCTTCGAATGCGGGCGATTGCGCGCTATGGGCAAACCAGTACCGGCGCAGTGGAAGATGCCATCGCGGTTGGCAGTGCGGCGCTGATCACACAATGGGCGTCACGTAGCGAGCAGGCTCGCCGATCCAGGCGATAGCGCCACAATCCGGCAGCGTTGCGTGCACGGTGCATCCACATCATCGGGCCGCCGTGTTTACCTGCGGCCCCGCACACTGGCCTCACTTTCACCGCAGAGGTCCAGACGATGCCTGTTCCCAACTACTCGAAGCCGCCCTTCAAAGCCCAGCAGCAGTCGTTCCCGGGCAAGACCGACAAGATGGAGCCGCGCCCGGATCACGGGGAGAAGAGTTATGTCGGCCATGGGCTGCTGAAAGGCAAGAAGGCACTTATCACCGGTGGGGACAGCGGCATCGGCGCAGCCGTCGCCATTGCCTATGCGCGCGAAGGCGCGGATGTAGCCATCGCCTTCCTGAAGGGTGAGGAGAAGGACGCCCAAAGCATTGCCTTGATGATCGAGGAGGCGGGCCAGAAGGCCGTCCTGTGTCCCTGCGACATCAGCAACGACGCCGAAGCAAAGGCGCTGATCGGGAAGGTCACCGGCGAATTGGGTGGTCTGGATATCCTGGTCAACAACGCCGCCTACCAGCGTTACTACGAGTCGTTTGACGACATCACTCTGGACGACTGGCGCAAGACGTTCGATACCAACGTGCATGCGGTATTCAACCTGACCCGCCTGTGCGTTCCGCATCTTCAGGACGGTGGCTCGGTGATCAACACCGCCTCGGTCAATTCCAAGAAGCCCACCCCCAATATTCTGCCCTACTCCGCCACCAAGGGTGCGGTCGCCAACCTCACCATCGGGCTGGCTGGGCTGCTGGCGGAAAAGGGCATCCGGGTTAATGCCGTGCTGCCCGGCCCGATCTGGACCCCGTTCATTCCTGCCGGCATGGCCGCCGAGGAAGTGGAGCAGTTTGGCAGCCAGACGCCGTTCGGTCGCCCAGGACAACCGGCAGAACTGGCCTCGGCTTACGTGATGCTGGCCGCTGACAGTGCCAGCTACACCTCCGGTGCACTGCTCACGGTGTCCGGTGGCGCGGTCACGCTGTAAGCGGTGGTGACGCCACAGATTGAAGTTGCTGAAGGCGCGAGGCCTATGCGCGACGAGGACGGTTACGCCCCCATCGATTCGTACGCCGCCATCGGTGATGGGCGCTCCAGCGCGCTCATCGCTCCTGATGGCAGCATCGACTGGTGGTGCGCACCCTGCATGGACGCGCCGCCTCTATTGGATCGGATGCTTGACGCGCCGAACGGCGGCCGCTTCGTATTGGAGGCGCGTGAGCTGCTAACCGTGCAGCGACACTACCGAGAAGCCAGCAACGTGCTGGAAACACCGGTGTGCACGACCACCGGGACCGCCTTGGTTACGGAATCCCTCAACAGCGGTCCCGCCGGTCGATTGCCGTGGTCGGAGCTGGCGCGGCGAGTGGAGGGTCTTGAAGGTGAGGTCACCTTTGACCTGGTGTACAAGCCGGGGACACGCGCTGGCACCTGCTCGCCGTGGATGAGCGACACGCCCAACGGTCGTGTACACCACGCCGGTCCGGTGATGACGATGCTGCGTTACCCCGCGCATACCCAGATCACCCACTGCGATGACCGCGAAGTCCGCGGTCATCTCACCCTGCATGCGGGCGAGCGCGAGGTTGTCGCGCTGCTGGCTTCCCAGGACGAGGTTCTGCCGGTGCCGCCCTTGGAGGAGATCGATACACGCATCGACCGCTCGGACCGGGAATGGCAGCAGTGGGTGGATGACCTGCACTGCGCAGCAAGCCGTCGTGCAGAGGTGATCCGCTCGGCGCTTGCCCTGAAGTTCCTGTGGTTTTCGCCCACCGGTGTCATCGCTGCGGCAGTGAGTGCCTCCCTGCCCGAGCGCATCGGCGGCGACAAGAACTGGGATTACCGGTTTGCCTGGGTGCGTGATGCGGCCTATGTCATCAAAACCTTCCTGCGCGTGGGTGCGCTGCCCGACGCCAAGGCCGGCTTCAGCTGGTTGATGACCACCATAGGCAAGCACAGGCCGGGCCTGGCTCCGTGTTTCACTCTACGGGGTGAGCGCGTGGACGAGGAGCGCTTCATCGACGTGCCAGGCTATAGAAACAGCCAGCCGGTGCGCATCGGCAACACCGCTACCGACCAGCTGCAGACCTGCGCTTACGGGGACGTGCTGGAAATGGCCAGCCGCATGCTGGAGGCGGGGCACATCTTCGACCCCACCACCGCCCGCCTGTTGTTCGAGCTGGCCGACGAGTGCGCGGACAGCTGGATGCGCAAGGACAGTGGCTTCTGGGAGCTGGAAGCGGTGCAGCACTACACCATGTCCAAGGTGGAATGCTGGATGGCGCTCCGCCGTGCCTGCGAACTGGCCGAGGCCGGGCACATCACCACGGCACGGCTGCCCCGCTGGCAGAGGGAGCGGGACCGCATTCTGGAATGGATTGACGCGCATTGCTGGGACGAGGCCCGCCAGACTTACGTGATGTACGCCGGCAGCGATCGCCTTGATGCCAGCCTGATGCTTGCCTCGCGGTTTGGCCTGGCTGAAGCGCGACGCGAGCGGCTCCTCTCCACGCGAGAGGCAATTCGTCGGGAACTGGCCGACGAGAGCGGCGACCTATTGTGGCGCTACAGCGGCATGCGCGACTGCGAGGGCACGTTCATCAGTTGCGCGTTCTGGATGGTGGAAGCCTACGGGCTGCTGGGCGACACGGAGGAAGCCGGCCGACTGTTCAGCAGCCTGCTGGCCCGGGTGCAGAACGATGTCGGGCTCATGCCAGAGATGTGGGATCCACTCACCGAACAAGGCCTCGGCAATACCCCTCAGGGCCTGAGTCATCTTGCCCTTGTGCATGCAGCGTTTGCCGTGGATGGGATCTAGCTGCGCTGCTCAATACATGAACAGTTTATGTAAATGCGGTGCGATTACCTTGGCGCGTTATTCGATTTTGTTTTCACTCCGTCTAGCCCTTTGCACTACGCCGGCCGCGATAGGTTATCCACTCACTTTAGAGGGAGCGCCTGTCATGGCCATCAAGACCGCAGAAGACCTGTTCATCCACGAACTCTCCGATATCTACAGCGCTGAAAAGCAGCTCACCAAGGCCCTGCCCCGCTTGGCCCGTGCATCCTCCAACCCGGATCTTGCCACGGCGTTCGAAACCCATCTGGAAGAAACCCAAGGGCAGATCGAGCGCATTGACCAGGTGGTGGAAATCCTGGGCATCCGCCTCAAGCGCATCAAGTGCGCCGCGATGGAGGGCCTGGTGGAAGAAGGCAAGGAAGTCATCGATTCCATCGAGGAAGGCCCGGTTCGCGATGCGGCGCTGATTGGTGGCGCGCAGAAGGTCGAGCATTACGAAATTGCCTCCTACGGCACCATGGCCGCACTTGCAAAGCAGCTGGGCTACAAGGATGCGCTGCCGCTGCTGCTGGAAACTCTGGAAGAAGAAAAGGCCACCGACGAGAAGCTGACCATCCTCGCCAAGAGCGGTGGCAACGCCAAGGCTGTCCAGGCAGCTTGAGCCGGAAAGCACCATGGCGTCCAGAACCGCGCTGCTGATCATCGATGTTTTCAGCCTGTTTGACTTCCCCGGAGCGGACGAACTGGCCCCTGCTGCGATAGACGCAGCCAAAGAGGCGGCGCGCATTCGCCGGGAGTTCGACAAGCGCCAGTTGCCGGTGATCTACGCCAACGACAACTTCGGCGACTGGCAGCGGGACTTTCCACAGCTGGTGCGGGACTGCCGCCACAACGGCGGCAGTTCTGCCGAGGTGGTGAAGCATATTGGCCCTGGCGCGGGCCACTACTTCGTATTGAAGCCAAAGCACTCCGCCTTTCTCGCCACCCCGCTCGCCATTTTGCTTGCCAAGCTGAAGGTCAACCAGCTGGTGCTGTGCGGTATGGCGCTGGACTCCTGCGTGCTCGCCACCGCATTGGACGCCAACTCGCGGGAGTACCGAACCGTGGTTGCCAGACAGGCGGTGGCCGCACTGCCGGATCGGCGCAAAGCGGCACTCCAGGTGCTTGCGCACTCAGGCGCGGCCAAAGTCCTGGATACGCCGGAACTGATCAAGGAATGTCTGGGCTGAAGCAGCCCGACTCTCTCACGGACAAGAAACATGCAGAACAAGCCATCACCCACCTGCCCTTCCGTCAGAATCCTGCTGGTGGAAGATGACCTGCATCTGGCGGGATTCGTGGAACAGGCGATCACCGACCTGGGCCATGAGGTCACCCACGCCTACAGCGTTCTGGACGCGTTGGGGCAGCTTGAAAGCGGAACCTTTGACCTGGCGGTACTGGATGTGGAACTGCGCGACGGTGTGGTATTTCCGGTTGCTGACCGGCTTGCGGCGGCAAATACGCCCTATTTGTTTGCTTCAGCCGTTTATGACCAGCTGGTGCCTGTTCGTCACCAGCATGTGCGATTTGTGGCCAAGCCCTTTCATGTGGAGGAGTTGCAGACGGCCGTGCGGGAGATGCTCATCGCGGCGGCATGATGGCAGTGGATGGCCGCCTGCCGATGTTGATCGCGGCGGATGGCCGGCCGTAGAGCCGGGCTTGCCCGGCTGCTCTTCGCTCGCAGATCATCAAAGCAGCCGGGCAAGCCCGGCTCTACGGGTATTCGGCCAGTTCATCGCTTCCTGGGCGACACCCACATCGAGATGACGGCCTTGAAGACAGCTTCTCCGCCGGCATCCGTAACGGAAACCTCAACCAGGTACTCCCCTGCCACCGCCCAGTCGAACGACGGGTTCATCGGTCGTGCTGTGGCGGTCACGCTTGTGGTGGCCTTCTTCAGGTACTCCACGGTCATGCCGCGTGGAATCCAACGAACACTGGCCGGAATGGACACCTCCGTCATCACCCCGCCCGCCAGTTCGGCCGCGTTGCACATGGCGATGGCGTGGACGGTGCCGATGTGGTTGAGCACGGCGCGGCGCTTGCGGACGGGGACGACGCAGTGACCCGGTGCCAGTTCCTTGAATCTGGGGGCGATGGAGCGGAAGTACGGGGCTTTGAAGCACAGGAGCTGGGAGAACAGCCAGCGGCCGGAGGCGGTGGCTGAGAGGCGGGTCCAGAGGTTCAGGGTGCTTTGGTTTGCCATGGGAGGTCGCCCCGGGTATTTGCCATACGCTTGAGTATGGCAGCCTCTGGGGATTGTGAAAAGCAGCCGGGCAAGCCCGTCTCTACGCGGCGCTGGCGTGCAAGCGGGCTCAGCCCGGCACAATTGTTATGGATCATTATGAAGAAAATCATAATTATGATTTCTCTCATAATTGTTCATAACTTCCGATGCTTTAGCGTCCAACGAGCATCGCGCCTTAGGAATGAAGGCGTTAGCGACAGTCTCCATTGCGGGGCTAAAAACATGGGCGTATACACAGATATACACCTATCTCCGGAAGTCACCATGGGTACCGTTCGTTGGAACGTTGCTGTTTCGGCCGACATTGACAAATCACTGCGAATGTTCTTGGCTAGCCAGGGCGGCGGCCGGAAAGGCGATCTCTCACGCTTCATTGAAGACGCCGTTCGCGCATACATCTTTGACTTGAGCGCGGAACAAGCCAAAGCCGCCAACGCGCATTTGAGCGAGGCGGAAGTCGCCAAAGCTGTTGATGAGGCACTTGCTTGGGCACGTAAGCGCTGATGCGGGTTGTGCTGGACAGCAACATCCTCTTCAGTGCCCTGATTTCGAGCAAAGGTTCCCCGGATGTGATCTACCGTGCGTGGCGTGCCTCGCGCTTTGAGGTTGTCACGTCCCGGATGCAACTTGACGAGATTCGCAGGGCGAGCCGATACGCAAAGTTTCAGGCTACCCTCCGACCTGCCAAGGTGGGTGCCATGATCAACTATCTACGCAGGGCAGTTGTTCTAGAGCGACTGAACAATCTGGCGGAAACAGATGACCCCGATGATGCCTTCCTCTTGGCCATGGCGCTCGAGGGAGACGCGGATTACCTCGTGACTGGAGATCACCGGGCTGGAATTCTGCAGTTGGGGCATATTGGCCGTGCACGGATCGTCACGCCGACGCAGTTTCGCGAAGAGGTGTTGTTATCAGTTCTTCAGCCACGCCCTAGCCGCATGTCCAGCTTTTGGGGGTCACCTCAACGGCGTGGCTCTACGGGATGGTGGCCAGAACCTGGGCGGTCCGTGACAGCAGGTGGCGGGCGGCGACGCGGGTGGATTCGGTCAGCGGCCCGGGCAGGTTGTGCAGGGAGAACCAGCCGAAGTCTGAGTGCTTCTCTGGTTCGATCAGGCGCGGGGTGCCTTCGAACTGCGTTGCCAGGTAGACCGGGGCGACCCAATGCTCAGGACCATCAGCGTCGATCAGGTCAACGACACACAGAAGCTCGACATCTCCCAATTGGATACCAAGTTCTTCATCGACCTCACGCTTCACTGCGTGTTCCACCGTCTCCAGCAAATCCACCTTGCCGCCCGGCAGGCCCCAATGATCTGCCTCAGGTGAGCGTAGGCGCTTGATGAGCAGCAGCTTCCCATCTTGAAGGATGGCTGCACCGCAGCCCAGGCGTGGTTCTTGTGTCATGAGGCGTCATCCATCTGGAAACGCAGCGCCAGTGGCGACGTGCAATGTAGTGATTATCCAGCCCGGGAAGGTTCGGAGCCAACCTTCGACAATGAGCCGATGACATCGGGCGGCGGCGCCACCGCCCCACTCATCGGAGCCCTATCGTCAGCTGGCCGGGATCAGCTTCCAGCGATCCCCCGTTCCCTGAAACCGCACCACGACCTTTGACAGTGCGTCCGGCGAGGGATTCGCCGCCAGCAGGATCAGCTCCTGCCCGGTGCCCAGATACATCCGCCGCCCCGGCTCTACCCCGAGATCGCGAATCCACAGCCCGCGCGTTTTCATGCACGGCACGCTTGGGCAGCCGGGATAGGTCTCCTCCATTCCTTCATGGTGAAGTGCGTTGATCATTACGCTTTTCGGTGCGCGCCAGAAGCGCCGGCGGAAGGCCCGCTGCTCGTCGGTCAGGTTGGCCCAGTCGTTGTCCATCATGGTTCTCCACTTGTGCTGCTCCCCCGCCAGGATGGCGAGGGAGCCGGGAGGTTCAGAACCGTGGTAACGGATACGGTGCGACGTATTTCCGCGAGGGTGTTGTATTTCGTCACCCTCCCGACACAAGCCGTCCAACATGCAAACCGTTACCGGGTTCTGACACCCGGGGCACACCATGCGACAGATGGGAGGATAGCGGAATCGGCAAAGATTCCATCGGGCTCGTGGAGCGTGCAGTGTGTTGTCGCAAACAATCCATATCCGCCGAATGGGATCGAAACAGCGCTATTCATGGGGACTTGCATCACGTTTTCTGTTTCGCGGTGCAGCATGCAGTACACGTTGTGGCCGAGCATGCGCCTGTGTCGCTTCCAGCGCAGATGGCGCTGGGCGTGCACCCCGTAGAGCGGGGCTTGCCCCGCTAGCCGGGCAAGCCCGGCTCTACATGGAGCCGCATCGGCACCAGAAGCCACACCGGCATTCGGACCCGCATCGGCACCCAAAGCCACATCGGCATCCGAAGTCGCATCGGCGTGGCCGCCAACACGCCAATGTTTTCAGGTGCATAATCGGACACCGTTTATATCCCGGATGCATCAATGGGCATCGAGAACTACGACCAGCTGGCCATCTTCGTGCTGGTGGCGCGCGAGCGCAGCTTCACGCGCGCCGCCGCCCAGCTGGGCATGTCCCAGCCGGCCTTGAGCCGGTCCATGCGTCAGCTGGAAGAGCGCCTGGGCGTGCGCCTGCTCGCCCGCACCACCCGCAGCGTGTGCCCCACCGAGGCCGGCGAGCAGTTATTGAACGTGATCGCCCCACGCTTTGAGGAGATCGACACCGAACTGGCCCAGCTCAATGCGTTCCGTGACAAGCCGGCCGGGCGCATCCGCATCACGGCAGGCGAGCACTCGGCGCTGACCGTCATGCAGCCGGTACTGGGCAAGCTGCTGCCTCAGCACCCGGACCTCCACATCGAGGTCACTGTCGACTACGGGTTCACTGACATCGTGGCCGAAGGCTATGACGCCGGCATCCGCCTGGGCGAACAGGTGGCCAAAGACATGATTGCCGTGCGCGTGGGGCCGGAGCTGCGCATGGCGGTGGTCGGTTCGCCGGCTTACTTTGCGCGCCACCCGAAACCGAAATCGCCGCACGACCTTACCCAGCACAACTGCATCACGATTCGCCTGCCCACTTATGGCGGCATCTACGTCTGGGAGTTCGAAAAGAAGGGCCAGGAACTGAAGGTACGAGTGGAAGGCCAGCTGGTGTTCAACAACATCGCCATGCGCCTGGGCGCGGCGCTTGAAGGACTGGGGCTGGCCTACATGCCGGAAGACCTGGTGCGCCCTCATGTGCAGGCGGGCGCACTGGTGCAGGTGCTGCAGGACTGGTGCGCGCCCTTCCCCGGCTATCACCTGTATTACCCGAGCCGCCGGCAGTCATCGCCGGCGTTTACGCTGTTGCGGGATGCGCTTCGCTACCCCGTGTAGTTCTCAAGGCGAGATCGGCGGGGTCTGTTCAAGTGCCTGCAGTGCGCGGGTCGATGCCGCGGTATCACCGCTGCTCGCCAGCAACTGCGCCACGTGCTGCAACTGCGCGCGGCTTAAACCCACGCGTTGGCTGGCTGCCATATGCGAGCGCAGCTGTGATTCCACGCCCGGCATCGCCGCGAGTGCGCCCACCGTAGCCAGCTCGCGGCTTTGCCAGTCCAGGTTGTCGCGTTCGAAGATGTCGCCGAACAAGTGCGTCTGCAGGTACTGGTTGATGATGGGGGCGAAGTCCATCACCGGCCCCTTTACCGGCGCACCGGAGATGCGGGTCTGGTTGGCGGTGCCCACCTTGCGCAGTGCCTCACCCACCGGCACCTCGCCCGTGGGTGGCTTACCGGCCTCGGTGGCCACGCCCCTCGCCTTCCGGTCGTCGACCACCTTCATCAGCTCGGTCAGCGCATTGAGACTCTTCGGGAAGCCGGTGTAGGCATACATCTGCACCAGCACTTCCTTCGCCTCGCTGACGGTGAGACCGGCATCCAGCCCTCGATTCAACGCGGCGCTCAATTGAGGCAGGTTGCTGGTGGCGGCTGCGGCGGCGATCAACGGGATGGACTGCTGTTTGGCGGACAGCGGTCCCGGCACCTTCGCCTCGACGCTGGCTGCGGCCTCGGTGTACTGCGCCTCACTCACCTGCTCCATCCATGTCACCGCCTTGCCGTCGGCGACGCCGGTCACGGTGAGGTGGGTCATGCCGCTGTGCAGCGCGGCGCCGTGCCAGTGCTTCACGCCCGCCGGGCAGACGACGACGTCACCGGCTTGAATCTGCTGTGCGGGCTTGCCCCACTCCTGGGTGAGACCAACGCCGGAGGTCACGACCAGGCGCTGTCCTGCCGGATGGGTGTGCCAGGCGGAGCGCGCGCCGGGTTCAAAGGTGACGTAGGCGGACGAGGCTGGTACTTCGGCATCGGCTGGGAACAGCGGGTCCACTTGTACCTTGCCGGTGAAGTTCGCAGCAGGTCCGGTCGTGGTCGCCTGCGTGCCCGCCCGCGTGATCTGTTGGCCTGGGGTTTCGGCAGCGCCTGCGAACGGAGCGGCCATGGACAGCGCAGCGCCCAGCAATGCGTTGCTGGCAGCTTTGGTACGGCGTGCAGTCATTGCAGAGTCCTTGCGTAGAACGGGGTGAGCTTCGCCACGGCGGCGTCCACGTACTTCGGCACCCAGTAGGTTTCGATGTGGGTGGCACCGTCAATCAGCGCCATTTCCTTGTCGGTGGTGCCGGATGCGGCGGCGTACGCGGCCACGGTCATGTACAGGCTGTCGGCCTTGCTGCCGGCGATCATCAGCAGCGGCTGGTTGATCAGCGCCATCTGCTCGGTGGCATCGAAGCGCATCAGATCGAGCAGGCTGCTGGTGGTGTAACGGAACGTGGACCCAGGATGGGCATGAGTCTTCCAGTAGTACTCGTAGCCCTGCCGGTACAGATCGAACGGCAGCTTGGCGATCTGCTCGTCGCTGAGATTGGCGTCGCCGGAGTACAGCACCTCGCCGCCGGCGGCTTGCTGTGCGCGTGCGGCCGATGCCTGCTGCAGGCGCTGCTGGATTCTGTCCAGCTGGGTGTCCTGATAGCCGTTGCGGCGCACGCGGCCTGAATTGAACATGCTCAGCGTGGCCACGGACTTGAAGCGCTTGTCGGTCTGGGCGGCCGCCAAGGCGTAGCCGCCACCGCCGCAGATGCCCAGTAACCCAATGCGCTCGGCGTCCACGCCCGGGTAAGTAGAAAGGTAGTCCGCCATGCCGTGGATGTCTTCGACGCGATGCACAGGCATGTCCACGTTGCGGGGCTCGCCACCGCTGCCGCCCTGGTAAGCCGCATCGGCGGCAATGGCGATGTAACCCAGCTCGGCAAGGCGCTGCGCGTACAGGCCGGCGACCTGTTCTTTCACCCCGCCGTTGGGGTGAGCCACCACGATGGCCGCGTACTTCTTCGTCGCTGCGTAGTTGGCCGGGGTGTACACATTGGCCGCGATGCGGATGCCATCCAGATCGTAGGTCACTGGGTGGATGTTGACCTCGCCGGGCGCGTTCTCTGTAAGCGCGCCTTCATAGGCCAGGGTAAAAGGGTTGAGCCGGTAATTGGCGGCGGATGCACTGCCGGCAGCAAGGCCGAGCGCGGTCGCCAGCGCTGCAGCCTTCAAGGCGTTCCTCATCGGGAAGTCTCCAGGGTCCAGAGTTGGACCCAAAACTATCCCGTGGCCACTAATAGAAACAGATCATCAGCTGGATATCAGTCATGCGCGTGAGATATGAATGACTGGATCAGGTCAGCATCAACCAGAGGCCGTACAGGCTGATGAGTGCGCCCGCACCCAGCATGGCCCACGCCACGCCATTGAAGCGGCGAAACACCTTCGCCAGGCCAAACCCCAATGCGATGGCGGCAAGGCCGAAGCCCAGCCACACCACTGCGGCAACGTTGTCGGGTGAGTTCCAGAAGGACCCAGGCGCACCTACCGCAGCAAACAGAAAACTCAGGCCCATGGACGGATCCTCGAAGTGGACGACTGGGTGAACACTAGGAAGTTGGCTGTCCGGGCCGGGTGAAGACGCAGCAAGATCCCGCAAACGCCCTGCCCGCCCCTGCGGTACGCTCTTGACCAGTCAACGACACGGAGCAGCCGTCATGGGTGCGGCGCGCAAGGCCCTTTGGTTCATCGAGAGCCACTTTGCCGAGAATCCCTCGCTGGCCCAGATCGCGGCGGCGGTTGAGCTTTCGCCGTTCCACCTGTCTCGGCTGTTCCAGGTCAGTACGGGTACGTCGATGGCGCGCTACCTGCGGGGCCGTCGACTGAGCGAGGCAGCCCGTACTTTGGCCGGTGGTGGCACGGCCATTCTGGATGTGGCCCTGGGAGCCGGTTACGCCTCGCATACGGCCTTTACCCATGCCTTTACCGAGCAGTTCAAGCGGGCACCCGAGCAGGTTCGGCGCGAGGGGCTGGACGGGCTCAGGCTGGTGGAGGCGATGCGGTTGGACGCCCCTCCCCTGCCTTGCGAGGTGAAGCCGGTGCGCCGCCGGGTGGCGGGATTCCGGGTGGCGGGCGTGTGCGCGCGGCATACGTCTGCCACGGTGGCTTCGATTCCTTCGCAGTGGCAGCAGCTGGCGCTGACCCGGGAGCTGGGGCGGGACATTGCGTATGGGGTGTGCTGCAACCGGGATGCTGAGGGGGCGTTTGACTACATTGCCGGGATGGAGATCGGGGCCAGTGCGGCCGTGCCTGTGGCCTGGGGTGCGGTGACTGTTCCGGGTGGTGAGTATCTGGTGGCTTGGCATGCCGGGCATATTTCTGCCATTCGGGAGACGTGGTTCTGGTTGTTGAACGACTACCTTCCGGGGTCTGGGCTGACGTTGGCGGATGCGCCGGACTTTGAGCGGTATGACGCGCGGTTTGATGACCGCAGCGGGAATGGTGGTGTGGAGATATGGATTCCGTTGGGTGAGATGGGCTGACTTCTGGGAGAGATTCTGTGCGGATGATTGCGGCTTTTGTTGCGGTGTTTGGCTTATTGGTTGCGCCGATTGCCGAGGCGAAAAGCAGCCGGGCAGAGCCCGGCTCTACGGGTTCCGTGGCATCCAGCGGGCACGTGGTGGGTGAGGTTCATGGTGTGGCGCATACGCCTAGTGCTGCGATTCGTGATGCGGAGCGCAGTGATGAGGTGCGGTACACGGTGTGGTATCCGGCGCAGGCCGGTGCGAAGGAGGCGCCGATTTCGATCGGGCCGCCGGGAAACCCGCTGTTTGACGTTGGATCTTCGGCTGCGGATGCGCCGGTTGCAGCGGGGCGCTGGCCGGTGCTGCTGCTGTCGCACGGTAACGGCGGCACTGCGCGGATGATGGGGTGGTTCGGTACCGCCCTGGCCCGTGCGGGTTATGTGGTGGTGGCGGTGGATCATCCTGGCAACAACGGCATGGACGCGATGACCGCCGCCGGCAGCATTCTGATGTGGAACCGGGTAGATGATCTGGCGGCTGCCCTGACGGCGGTGCAGGAGGACTCCAGGCTCACCGCGCATGTCGATGCCGAGCGGCTGGGACTGGTGGGTTATTCCGCCGGCGGCTACACCGCGCTGGTGGCCGCCGGTGCTCGGCCGGACATGGCGCGGCTGGTCGCTTTCTGCAAAGCCAATCCCAAGGATGGCGTCTGCGCGCCGCAGCTGGAGAATCCTGAGTTCACCTTTGAACGACGGATGGCGTTGGCGGCCTCGCCGCAAATGGCACCCTGGGTGGCCAAATCAGGGGAAGACCGCCGCATTCCAAACGTGCGCGCCGTGTTCCTGATGGCACCGGCGATTGTGCAGGCGTTCGATCCAGCTGAGCTGGCGAAGCTGGAGGTGCCGGTGTCGGTGCTCGTGGGCGAGGCGGATACGATTGCCTCACCAGGCACCAACGGTCAGGCCATTGCCGCAGCGAACTCCAAGGCGCGACTGGAATTGCTTCCGGCCGTGGGACACTACGATTTCCTGTCAGCATGTACCGAACTTGGCCGACAGCGTGTGGGACCGTTGTGTGAGGGTCGTGCGGACAGGACGGTGACGCATAAGGCGGCAATTCGGCAGGCCGAAGAGCTCTTCAGGTCAACGATGGGATCTGACGGGGCCCGATAGGCTTTGACTTCTGACGCAATGCTTCGGCACGCAGTGCGGCGAATTACTTGAGCATTCCAATCAGATTTCCGAACAGCTTCGCCACCTCGGCACCTTCGCTCCAGGCAAACCAAATGATACCCAGCACGACGAGTGCAAGAAGGTCCCGCCTTCTGAATCTTGCATGGCGCTGTATCTGGCAGGCAAGTGTTACGTCCCAGCCGGGCAAGCCCGGCTCTACGACCTACCGTGCCATGCCACCCATCGCGGGCTCTACCGCGTCTCGAGCCAGTGCCTGCTGACGTTGCTGATCCTGCTGCAGGCTGGTGTCCTGCCCTGCTCTGTCGATCTTCTGGTCGGAAACGGCCACCGGGGTCTGTTTGGCCTGCTCGATATCGAAGGGGATCCGGCGCTGGTCGTGCGCGTTGCTGCCGTTCTCGACCAGGAACGCGTAGCCCTTGGTGCCGATGACCACGGCGTCTACGTGAGACATGTCGCGGCTGTCCTTCATGCTGGCCAATGCGGAACGGCTGAACTGCTCACGTTCGGCGTCGCTGGCAAAACTGATCTGCCCGCCACGCTCGGCGATCTGAACCCCTTCTCGGATGCGCAGCAGTGACGAGTGGCTGGGATGCTCGGGCGAGTCCGGGCTGGGACGTGGCGGCGCTGTCCAGGCCATGTCGCGCTGCACGGCCTGCTGGACCAGGGCCTGCAGTTGCGCCCGCTCGACTGCATCAATCGGGATGGAACGGTACTCGAACTGCGACGCGAGCCTCTGATCGACCGGCTCGGAATCACGGCAGGGATCGACAATCTTGCAGTTGGCCAGCTCATCACGCAGATTGCGCTGACCATCGTTGTCCAGCTTCAGGCCGAACACGGCTGTGGCACCGCCGGCCTGATAGACGGTGATCGACGAAAGGTCCGTGGGCACGGGGCGCCTCTCGAACAGCGGGCGGTCGCTCAGCTGATTGAGGTAGTCGAAGGCTGCATTGCCGGTGAGGATTTCCAGCCCGGGCTCCTTGTTGCCGCCACCTACGTTGGAGTGACCGCCCGGCGCAGCCACGTTGATCGCGAGGCGATCTGGTGTGATGCCTGGATCGTTGATGGTCTGATGCGGGAACAGTTCCCGGCGCTCATCGGCGGCGAGAATGGAGACACGGGAGATGACGCTGGGTGGCAGGCGGGCGTCGTAGTTGGTTGGCATGTGGGTGGCGACGGGGTCCAGATGCAAGGTGGCCTGCACCGCCTGCCCCGGTGCCACCAGCGCGGGGAGCTTGCTCATGACGCTGATGTTGCCGTTGGTGTCCTTGCCAAACTCCAGGCTGGCGGGGTTGGCAATGCCGTACGCGTCAACGAGACGGGCAAGGCCCGCCACCTGCACGGCGCCGCGGCTGTAGCCGGCACTGACCAGTCTGATCTGTGCCTCAGGGTCGCCCTGCTTCCATTGCTGGGCCTGGTCTGCCAAAGCCCGGTAGGCTTCCTTGATGCCGTCGTCCCACGAGTAGGCAAATGCCCCATCCAGTGCACGTCCGATGGCATTCTGCTGGGTACCGATGCCTCGGGAGTAGTGCGTGCCGATGCGACTGTCTGGCTCGTTGGCCTTCTGCTCGACCTGCTTGAAGGCGACCCCGATCGTGGTCGGTTCGCCCAGTTTCGGATTGTTGAGATCCTGCCCGGTGCCATCCAGGAACGCATAGAACAGATATTCATGAGAATTGCTGCGATTCTGCAGCAACGGCACAGAGAGCTGTGCCATCTGCTCGCGCAGCGATTGTTGAAGCCGAAGATCTTCTGCGCTGGCGGGACGGCTTCCGGTGCTGGAGTTCAGCTCACCCATGGGGTCCTTCCTTTGGCTCAGTAGGTATACGTCTTGACCAGAACGGGGTCTCTACGCACCGCCGACAGCGGATTGCCCGGCATCTGCAGATGTCGGGTCGGAACGAACGCCTTCATGTAAACGCGTAGGGTGCGGTCATCCACTTCAAGCAGAATCGCGGGATTCACGCTGATCTGGCCGTTCGGCACTTCGGCCACCTCTTCCCGCGGCACGTAGTGCCGGACGAGTTCGTCGGCGAATATCTGACCGATATCAATCTCGGCCTCGTGCGAGCTGCCGTCCTTGGATGTCCATGCCACCTTGGCCGGCGGCGGGAAGTTGCGGATTCCTCCATGCCCGCCGTTCCAGTCCTTGAGATGATCGGGGCCATAGGAGGCTCCGGACGGCGCTGGCTTGTCGGATCCGTGATGCACGCCGTCGTAAACAACGTTGCAGGACACCGTGTCGAAGCAGCGCGCAGAGAATGTGTGCTTGTCGAAGCGCAGCGGCCATGCGGGAGCCTTCTCGTTCATCGCTGCCGCCTTGGCAGGATCGCCGGCCGGGGCCAGTTCTCCGCTTGTCAGCACCGGTGTCTCCGGGTAGGTATATCGCGCGTGTTCCATGGGCGCACTCTCCTGGATCTGTGTCGTTGCGGGTTCCGCGCTCCCGCTGGTAGCGCAGGCGGACAGGGCCAGACTGGTCACCGCAGCCATCTGCATGGGAAGTCTGCGCATGGGTGTTCCTCCCCGTGGTTCGGGCCCTGGCGGGCTGAATGGCTACCGACGTTATCACAGGTCGCGGACATGGACCGACAGGCAGAGTGTTAACTGCCAATCACGACGCATTGCATCCCAATCGGCGATGATGCGGATCTCGAGCTCGATAAGCAGGAGACTTCCGCATGATGCGTCGCACCTTCGACCGCTTCCGGCACACTCGCTTTTCCTACGCTGCGATGGCTATCGCAGTAGCGCTAGGCGTGGCCACAGGCGCTGCATCCGCGCGTGATGTCGGGGCACCCAGCTCCGCCTGGCAGACGCTGCAGGCCACCGGCAGCGCGCAGGAGCGTCACGAAAGCTCGGCTGTCGTCATCGGCGATCGCCTCTACGTGATGGGCGGTCGTGGCGATCGTGCGTTGCAGGCACTGGACTTGAGTACGCGCAAATGGAGCACCTTGGCGACGCCACCCCTGGAGGTGCATCACGCACAGGCGGTTGCGCATGCTGGGAAGTTGCTGATCATCACCGGATTCACCGGTGGATTCCCGGATGAGACGCCGCTTGCCAACGTACTGATCTACGACCCGAAGGTGGATCGCTGGACGGCCGGGGCGACCATTCCAGAAGCGCGCCGCCGTGGTGCAGCAGGTGTAGCGATTGAAGGGGATATCGCCTACGTGGTCGGTGGCAATGCCAAGGGTCACAACAACGGCTATGTCCGTTGGACCGACGCCTTCAACATCGCGACCGGCGAATGGAAGGAGCTCGCCGACGCGCCCAATGCGCGTGATCACTTCCACGCTGTGGCGATGGATGGTCGCGTCTATGCGGCTGCCGGGCGCGAATCCTCCCACAACACAGGCGAATCCTTCTCCAGAACGGTGAAGCCGGTGGACGTCTACGACATTGCCAGCAATACCTGGCGCACCCTGCCCTCGCCCATTCCGACCCCGCGCGCCGGGACTTCGGCAGTGGCGACTGCCGGCAAGGTGCTGGTGCTGGGGGGCGAAAGCGCCAGCCAGAAAGAGGCGCACGATGAAGTCGAGGCGCTCGACCCCGCGACCGGTATGTGGACCACCGTGGCGTCACTCAGACAGGGACGCCACGGATTCCAGGCCGGACAACACGGTGGTTCCGTGATCGTCGCAGCAGGCAGCGCCAACCGGGGCGGCGGGCCAGAGCTCAACAGTGTGGAGACGCTGCACGTCGAACTGGACTGACAAAGCCCGTCACTCTTCGTCAGGCGCTCGCGCCTGGAGGTGCACCACGCGCCTGCCATGCAGACGGGCATCCACCGAGATCGCACCCGGCCCCATCAATGCAAGGGCGATGAATACACACAGGTGTAAAGCCCAGACTTCCGCCAGTGGCAGCCGCAACAGCGAAAGGAGTGCAAACCCGCATGCAACAAGCGCGGCGACAGTGGTGACCAGACCGACCAGCAGTGCGAATGCAGTCAAGGATGCAAGCATGCACACCAGCAGCGCGGCCGCACCTGACAGCTGCATCGCCAGTACCGTGCTGATGAGTTCAAAAGTGCCCGCCAGGCGCAGGAACACCAAGCCGACGCCTGCGGTGCCGCCGGGGAATCTGTAAACGTATCCAGTCATGCGCCACGATAGCCCGAAAGGCAGGGGCGACAAGACTCGAAAGAAGGGTGCCAGCCTATCTGAACGGGGGTATGATCCGGCGGATGTGGCTGCCTTCGCGCCTAACGCTCTGTCTGTTTCTGCTGGTGTCTGCCTGTGCCCACGCCGGCCAGGGTGCCGGCATGAGTCGTTACGTGCATCAGCGTTGGCTGGAAGGCAATGACGCACCGGTGCCGGTGGTTTCGATAGCGCAGGGACGGGACGGTTTCATCTGGCTGGCAACGGGGGATGGCTTGTACCGGTTCGACGGCCTTCGGTTCGAGCGGATTGACGCCGAGGTGCCCCTGAAAAATGATGCGCCCAGTGCCCTGTTGGCCACCCGGTCCGGCGGCATATGGGTCGCCTTTGAAAGCTCGCATCGGTTCGGTGTGTACCGCAACGGCGCACTTCGTCTAATGAAGGGACCCCCTGCCCCGGACCGGGTGGTCAGCATGGCCGAGGGCAAGGATGGTGCAGTCTGGGCCCTGACGGCCAACTACAATGCGCAGGTGGTTCGGCTGAAGGACGGCGCAAGCCGCGTATTCGACGCGCGCGATGGCCTACCCGAAAGCAATGCGTCGCACCTGCTTGTGGCCGGCGACGGCACCCTGTGGGTAGCCGCCAGTGAAGGGGCTGCCTGGTTGCGGCCCGGTGAGGACCGATTCAAGGTTCTGAACGCGGGGTTGCCCACCCGGCTCTCGCGGGATGCGCAAGGAGCCATATGGGCGTCGGACCGCACGGGTACCTATGCGTTGCCGGCGGACCCCGACCGCAGCACGGTGGCCGCTTTTTCCCCGCGCTACCCCACGGACGAGCTGGATGTCCGCGGCATGCCGGTGTTCGACCGCAAGGGAAACCTGTGGGTGGTCACGCGCTATCAGGGCGTGCGCCGCTATCAGGCGGTGAGCAGCGAGTACCCATTGCAGGCTCCCGCAGAGACCCTCACCACCCAGGAGGGTTTGTCTTCCGACATCGTGCACGCCATCTTCGAAGACCGCGAAGGCAATGTCTGGATTGGCACGGAAGGCGGACTGGATCGACTGAGGGAAGCGGCCTTCGTCCGCGAGCCATCGCTGGCCTCCCCTGCCCGCTTTGGGGACAAGTTGCTCGCAGCCCATGACGGAACTGTGTACATCGGACAGGCGAACACCGTCTTCCGCGTACCTGCGCACGGGGTGCCCGAACCCATCATTGAGAACATCGTCGAGCCTGAAGCTCTGTGCGAATCTGCCCAGGGAAGCGTTTGGGTTGTTCTGCGCACCGAGGTGCTTGCCTGGTCAGAGCGGGCGCCGCTGCGGCGGCTGCAGCGTCCTGATCTGGAAGCCCGCCACAACATCGCCTATGACTGCGCCTTCGACGCCAAGGGCGGGTTCTGGCTGTCGTCCGCTGGCGGTGGCGTGCATGTGCTGCGCAAAGGACAGTGGCAGAAGGTGTTCGATGCTGGCAGCCATGCCGCGACCTACCCGACGACGCTGACGTCCACCCCCAATGGCGGCATTGCATTTCAGTCAGGCGAGCGGCTGATCCGGTATGAATCAGGTCGCATGTCAACAACACCCCTGCGCTTTGGCGGCAGCCCGCCGAAAGTGCTCACGCTGCAGACGACGGAAGGCCATCTATACGCGGCAGGTGCCTTTGGGCTGACCCGTCTGGACGATAAGGAGGGTGTCACCGCCTGGACCCCCGACATCACACCCGCCAGCCGGATCAATGGTTTGGCCCAGACGTCCGGAGGGGACATGTGGGTGACCTACCCGCGCATGCTGGCGCGGATATCCAAGGAGGAGCTGGAACAGGCGTTCGCGAAAGGGAGGCTCCAGCCTCCCGGCTTTTCGCTTGGCCGCGGCGACGGGCTGGCAAGCCGTGCCCATTCGCATTCACAGCGCGCCCTGGTCATGGGAGGAGATGGCCGGCTATGGATTGCCACCCAGACCGGCACGCTATGGCTGGATCCTGCCGCGTTGGAAAATAGCGACGTTGCCCCGGGGGTTTCGATCACCGCCTTGAGGGATGGGACGAACGTGCATCGAGACCCCGTCAGCGTCAAGCTCCCCGCCGCTACGTCCAAGGTCGAGATTGATTACGCGGTGCTGACCTTTTCCGACCCGCAGCGTGCCCAGGTGAAGTACCGCCTGCAGGGTTTCGATCAGGATTGGGTACATCCTGGGCAGCGGCGCCAGGCCTTCTACACCAACCTGACGCCGGGCAACTACCGCTTTGAGGTGATGGCGGCCAACAGCGATGGCGCCTGGACCCCGGCCGCCGCATCGTTGGATTTCGACATTCCGAAGACGTTCTTCCAAACCGGCTGGTTTCCGTTGCTGTGCCTTGCGGCGACGCTTCTTGTTCTGTACGCACTGCATCGCCTGCATCTGCGGCAGACGTCGAATCAGATACGCACCCGGCTTGAAGAACGCAACGCCGAGCGGGAACGCATCGCGCGTGAACTTCATGACACGCTGCTGCAGGGTGTCATGGGCCTTGTGCTGCGCTTCCAGGCGGTGGCCAATACGATGCCCAGGGAAACGCCGGTCGCCCGAAAGCTGGATTCCGCGCTCGTGGCGGCAGACGCGGTTGTGACCGAGGCGCGAAACAGCGTCCACGATCTGCGGGGCGCGGACGAAGGTGAGGACCTGCTTACCACGCTCAAGCGCATCGCGGCTGAAACAGCGTTTTCCCCGCCGGTGTCGGTTCGCCTGCTGATTGAAGGGCGGCCTCGCCGGCTGCATCCGCTGGTGGCTGAGGAGATCGCCAAGATCGTCAAAGAAGGCCTGTTGAACATCGCGCATCACGCCCAGGCCAGCGAAGTTGAGATCGCCGTTGACTATGCGTCCCGCCATCTGGCCGTCAGGTTGCGCGACGATGGCGTCGGCATTCCCGAGGACGTGCTTGAGCAGGGCCGCAAAGCGGGCCACTTTGGGCTGGTCGGCATGCGCGAGCGCGCGGAGCGGATCGGCGGCATCCTCAACATCATCAGTGTGCGCGGAGATGGCGTCGAACTGACGCTGCTGCTTCCGGGGAAGCTCGCCTATGGCGAACGCCATGCACGCAAAGCTGGCTGGTGGAAACGAATTTTTGGGAGAGAATCCAATGACTGAAAACAACGTACGCGTGCTGGTGGTGGATGACCACCCGGTACTGCGAGCTGGCGTGTGTGCCCTGTTTGAGGATCGCACCGATATCACGATTGTCGGTGAGGCTGACAACGGCCAAGACGCCCTTGTCCAGTTCCGGCTACTGAAGCCGGATGTGGTGCTGATGGATCTTCAGATGCCGGGCAGCAACGGGCTGGAAGGCATAACCGCCATCCGCGCGGAGTTTCCTGATGCGCGCATCATCGTGTTGACGACCTATCAGGGCGATGCTTCCGCCGTGGCCGCGCTCAAGGCCGGCGCGATGGGCTACCTGCTCAAGAGCGGCCTGCGGACGGAACTGGCAGATGCGGTACTGAACGTGTCCCGAGGCAAGCGCCATGTGCACAGAGAGGTCGCCGATGAGATCGCGCTGCATGTGGGTGATGGCATGCTTACCGATCGGGAGGTCGCCATTCTGAGGCTGGTGGCCAATGGAAAAGCCAACAAGCAGATCGGGTCTGAGTTGAATCTGACCGAGGCAACCGTCAAGGGACATCTGAAGAGCATCTTTGCCAAGCTGGGCGTGGCCGACCGCACCCATGCCGTCACGATAGCGGCACGGCGCGGCATCATCGACCTGTGACCGGCGTCAACTGGAACGGCGTATGGCATCCAGTGCATGGCGGCCGGGCCCGGTCGCGAGCAGTAGCAGGCTTCCGCCGGCGATGGACAGGTTCTTGTAGAAGTTGACGGTATCGGCGTACTGCTGTGCACCTTCGGTCGCCCAGTATGGGTGGCCGATCAGGGCGGCCACCAACGCGTAGATCGCAAGCAGGCATGCGACCGGCCGGGTCCACAGACCCACCACGAGTGCTGCGCCTGCGCCGAGCTCGATCACGGCGGCTGCCATGGCGGCCAGCTCGCTGGCCGGGACGCCGAGCTGATCCATATAGGCAGTTGTGCCCGATATGTCCATCAGCTTGTTCCAGCCGAACAGCAGGAACAAGGCGGCCAGCAGCAGACGTGCGAGCAGAATCACGGCATCTTCCGCCTTGCCGAGACCGCGATTGGGCGCAATCCATTCGGTATTCATGTCAGTGTCCGTGTTGGATGGGGGTGGTGAGTACGGTGTCTGTCTTGTCCACGACGAAGACCGCCAGCAGGCTGGCCGGCTCGGTCTTGCTTGCATTGGCACTGACGTCGTGGCGATCGCCGGGTAGCTCGGTAAAGTTCTGACCCTTGGTGAAGGTGCGCAGCGGCCCGCCGTTGAGTTGATTCAGAACCGCGCCCTCCAGGACGGTGGCGTAGATCAATGCGGACTTGGCATGGTAATGCGGCGCATTGACCCCGCCCGGCTCGTACTCCACCAGGATGCCGCGCACGACCTTGTCTGGCAGGCCGGGCACTTCGTGCTCGTAGACCTGGGTGACTTTGGTTCCTTTGTATTCCTGCGCTGCTGCAGATGCGCAGAGGAACGCAGATAGGATCCCCGCAAACGCAAGGTTCAAACGAGTGACGACAGCTCGCTTTCTATTCATCTTAGTATCCTGAAGGGTGGGCGCAGGCGGACGCTGTGCCGCAGGGGGAAACGCGCGACAGCCTGAGCGCGTATCGGCGCGGCGTCGTACCAGAGATGCGTCGGAATACCTTGTTGAAGTGGGCCTGGTCGCAGAACCCCAGTTCGGTAGCGAGACCCGCGAGTGGGACCGCCGGATCCCGCTCCAATGCGGAACGGGCGGCTTCAATGCGCCGACGCGCTATGTACTCCACGAAGGTCATGCCCATCGACATCGTAAAGCAGCGTGAGAAGTGGTATCGACTTACGCACGCGGCGTTGGCCACATCGTCCAGGCGTAGTGGAACAAAGAGGTGGTCGTCGATGTAGTGCTGCGCTCGAGCAAGCGCACCGGTCCTCAGCCCTGGGGCGGTGCGGATTGCCATGGAGGGTGCCGCTGCAGGCGTGCGGTGGCTGTGTTCCAAAGTGCTGGACATGGGTCATTCCCAGGCGTTGGACAAGGGTCAAGATGGACTGCCTGATCAGAATGGTCGTGCCGCACCGATTGCGAATCCCCCAATGGCGCTACTGCAGGCGTCTCGTTCGGAGGGTTGGCGACCCCGCCATTTGGGCGGCGGCGCCAGACACCGAGCTTACTTGCCGGGGATGTCAACGCCCTCCCAGCGAGCGCTCAGCTCCCAGACCATAGGCCTGCATGCGGTCGTAGGGGCGCTGGTGGTAGTCAATGTCATCGAAATCAATGTCACTCAGCATGTGGCCGCGAGACGAGAGCACCACCACACGGGCACCGCGCGCGGCGACCAGCGCGGGCCAGAGCCGGCAGACAAGGCGGAAGTGGCCAAGATGGTTGGTTGCAAACTGTCCTTCGTGCCCCTGTACGTCACGGAACAGCGGTGGTGCCATGATGCCTGCGCTGAGCACCAGCAGATGAAAGGGTTCGCGCCGCGCAAGGATGGCGGCGGCGAACGCATCAATGGAAGCGCTGTCCAGCAGATCGAGCGGCATTACCTCTGCCGACGGCACCTCAGCGAGCACATTGGCAGCAGCGCGCTCATTGCGGGCAGGGACAATCACATGTGCACCCCTTGATGCGAGAACACGTGTGGTCTCCAGTCCCAATCCGGAGGCACCACCCGTGATGATGGCAAGGGTGCCAGAACAGTCGATACCTTCGGCGACTTCCTCGGCGCGACTTGCAGCACCGAAACGTGTGCCCAAGGGGTGTTGTTGTGTGCTGTGGTTGCTCATGGGAGGCTCCTCGTTGAAGCACACAGGATGTCAATGAGCGCGCCTTAGCCCAGGCAGCGGTGTCCACCGGATTGGATGCGCGCGGGGCCTGGGCCTTGAGCGTGTCACCTGCACAGGTGCTGAAGTGCAATGTGTCACGAACCGGGCAATGCTGCCTGGATGCGGGCGGCACGCAGTGGCTGCTTGAGGCGGGCGATTGCTTCCTTGTTGCGCCCGGTCAGGTGTTTGTTCTGGTCTCGGATCTGTCACTGCCGACGATTCCAGCCGAGCAGGTGTTCGCCGGTTCTGGCGCTTCCCCGTTTGCCAGACTCGATGGTGGTGCGGGCGCTGACTTCCGAAGCCTGGGCGGGCGAATGGAGCTTCCCGCTGCCGCCGAATTGTTGATCTCGGCACTGCCGTTCGTCGCGGTTCTGCGATCGGACAGCCAGGCGGCCCAGCGCATCCGCTGGCTGTTGGATCGGCTCGAAGAGGAATCCAACCAGGTATCACCCGGTCGCGCAGCGGTGTCATCGGCGCTCATGCAATTGGTGTTCATCGAACTCTTTCGCGGGCTTCCCGATGTCCAGACAAGAGGCTGGTTGGCGGCGTTGGCCGATCCCCGCCTGGGGCCCGCCTTGCAGGCCATCCATCGTGAGCCAGGCAGATCGTGGAAAGTGACCGATCTGGCGGACGTCGCCAGCTTGTCCCGATCACGCTTCGCACGCCGGTTTCATGATGTGGTCGGGCGCTCGCCCATGGACTATGTGCTGCACTGGCGCATGGCGCTTGCAACGCGTCGGCTTGCCGAGCCCGGCAGTACCGTCGCCGAAGTAGCGGAAGAATTGGGATACAGCTCTGAAAGCGCATTTGGTGCAGCGTACCGGCGCGCTACAGGCCATTCGCCACGCGGCCAGCGCATTTCGCGCTGACGGTCGCGCAAACAATTTCTATTTCCGCTGCATCTGCCGGCGGATAGTCGCCCTGTCACCACGAACAGGGCCTATGCCATGAGCGATGTAAATGATCCGGAACTCGCCAATCCTGGGCGCCGCGACGTGATGGCGCTCGGTGCTGGCATTGCGACCTTGATGATGGTCGGCGCGCTGCCGTTCTTCTCTGCTGCCTCCCCCGGCGCTCCCTCCCCCACGATTGGAGACGATGTCATGTCAAGTGTCACCACGAAAGACGGTGTGGAAATCTTCTACAAGGACTGGGGCCCGCGCTCCGGCCAGCCCATCGTGTTCCATCACGGCTGGCCGCTGAGCAGCGACGAGTGGGACACCCAGATGCTGTTCTTCATCAGTCACGGCTATCGGGCCATCGCCCATGACCGCCGCGGGCATGGGCGGTCTTCGCAGGTGAATGAGGGCCATGACATGGACCATTACGCCGACGATACGCTGGCGGTGGTGGAACACCTGGATCTGCGCAATGCGGTTCACGTCGGGCATTCCACAGGCGGGGGCGAGGCGCTTCACTATGTCGCGCGGCATGGCCAGAAGCAGGGGCGCGTCGCGAAGCTGGTGCTTATCGGCGCGGTTCCGCCTACCATGCTAAAAAGCGCCGCCTATCCCGGCGGTCTACCCATGGAAGTATTCGATGGGTTCCGCAGTGCCTTGGCCGCCAACCGTGCACAGTATTACGTTGATCTTCCTGCTGGGCCCTTCTACGGCTTCAACCGCCCGGGCTCAAAGACCATTCCCGGCGTGGTGCAGAACTGGTGGCGCCAAGGCATGGCCGGCGGGGCCAAGGCGCATTACGACGGAATCAAGGCATTCTCGGAAACGGACTTCACTGAAGACCTGAAATCCGTGACCGTGCCGGCCTTCGTCATGCACGGCGACGACGACCAGGTTGTCCCGATCGGCAACTCGGCACCGCTGTCGGCCAAGCTCCTGAAGAACGCGAAGCTGAAGATCTACCCGGGCTATCCGCATGGGATGTGCATGACCCATGCGGACGTCGTCAATGCGGATCTGCTCGCGTTCATCAAGAGCTGAGCTGGAGCAGGCGCTACTTTGCTGCTGGAATCTTGATCGCCTTGACGTTGACGAACTCCTTCAATCCCTCCGGCCCGTGCTCGCGCCCGTAGCCGGAGGCCTTCACGCCACCGAAGGGCATGCTCGGGGACGCGACGTCGAAGCTGTTGATGCAGACCATGCCGGTGTCAAAGTACTTGGTCGCCAGTTCGCGGGCACGCTTCACATCGCGACTGAAGATGCCTCCGCCCAATCCGTAGCGGCTGTCATTGGCGATACGCATGGCGTCTTCATCGTCCTTGGCGCGGATGATGGCAGCGGCCGGCCCGAACAGCTCAACCGCGTAGGCGACCTGGCCCGGGGCCACATCCGCCAGTACCGTGGCCGGGTAGAACCAGCCGGTGCGATCCGGCACTTCGCCACCGACCAGCAGGCGTGCATCCTGCGAGACGCTCTTGCTGACCTGCTCGTGCAACTTGTCTCGCTGCGCTTCAGAGACCATGGGTCCGAGTTGGGTGTCTTCGGCGTTCGGGTCGCCGATCTTGATGGCTTCGAATTTCTTCGCGTAGGCGGCGACGAACGCGTCGTAGTTCTTCCCGGTAACGATGAAGCGCTTGGCGTTGACGCATGTCTGGCCGTTGTTGAACAGGCGGCCCTTGACGCAGGTGTCCACGGCCAACTCCAGGTCTGCATCGTCGAGCACCAGGTAAGCGTCATTGGAGCCCAGTTCCAACACGGTTTTCTTCAGCGCCTCTGCTGCCTTGGTGGCCACGGTGCGCCCTGCGGCCTCGCTGCCGGTGAGGGTGACGGCACGCACAAGGTTGTTCTCCACGATGGCGTTGGACTGGTCGTGGCTGATCAGCAGCACCCCGAACAGGCCCTTGGGGAGCCCGGCACTTTCATAGATGTCACGCAGCAGCAGGCCGCTGCCAGTGCAGCTTTCGGCATGCTTGAGCAGTACGCCATTACCGGCCATCAGGCTGGCAATCGAGTAACGGATGGCCTGATAGGCGGGGAAGTTCCATGGCTGGATGCCGTAGACCACGCCAATGGGGGAATGAGTGACGATGCCGCTGGCACCTTCCACCTTTCGTTCTTCATCAGCCAGCACCGTTGGTCCCTGCTGGGCGGTGTAGTCGCAGATGGCGGCACACAGGTCGATCTCGGTGCGGCTGTCCTTGATCAGTTTGCCAACCTCGTTGGTCATGAGCTGGGCGAACTCTTCCTTGCGGTCACGCAGCGCCTTGGCGATCGCGGCGACAACCTTGGCGCGCTCATCCAGGCTGCGCAGGCGCCACTGCAGGTAGGCTTCGTGACTGGCCTTGACCACGGCAGTGGCTTCTTCATCAGACATGTAGTCATACGTGGCCAGCACCTCCTCTGTCAGCGGGTTGATGGTGGTGAGCTGCTTCTTTGACATGAACAAAATCCTTCGCTTTGGGGGGAGAGGTAGGAGCGCGGCAGGCGCTACAGATGGGCTTTGCGGTGGCGCTCCAGCGTCGGCTCCACGTCTGTCAGGGCGCGTAGCACTTCGCGTTGCCAGTCACCCGGCTGCAGCCGACGCACCGCCGAGTGGGCGGCGCACACGGCCGGGGTGTCGGCCCATCGAGCGGCCAAGGCTCGTGCCCAGCTGGCGAATGCATCGGCTGCTTCTGGAGTAGGCTTGAGCGCCTTGCCTAGCATGGGATGGAACTTCAGCCGCGACTGCGGCAGCAGCTTCCCCAGCCAGCCGGGAGCCGCCAGCACGTTCAGGGTGTCATCCACATGCACGATGCCGGTGCGGCGATGGCGGACCAGCACCGAGGCGGCGTGGACCTTGTCGTCAGATGTGACCAGATCCAGCCCGTCGGGAGTCGAGAAGTCCAGGTCTTCACGAAACTGCTGCTGGGTAGCGGGATCCTCAATCACGGCGGGGTCCCATCGCACCGTCGGAGCGTGTTGTTGATGCCGACGCGTGCCGATCATCCGCGCCCGTGGCAGCAGCTGGTGCATGCTGTAGCAGTGCAGGGTGTGGAACGGGTGCACGTTGATGATGGCTTCAACCAGATCACCGTTGCCTGTTTGTGCCAGCAGGCGGGCGCGGTCATCCTCGTCTACCGCGTAGCTGTCGATCAGCAGATAGCGACCGTTTGCGCGGCGGATCAGCGACATCTGCGTGCCGACATCGAGGACGCCGGCAATGCGATGATGGCCGCGGAAGTTCCAGAAGTCTTCGGCCAGTTGTTGCATGGGAATTGAGATTCCAGCGTGGGGGCTGAGGCATTCGATGATCGGCCTCTGCCGGTTCCCACGTTGTGAATTCTGTGGCGCTGCGTCTCACTTGGGTTTCACCGCATCAGTGCCCTGTCGGGCACCGGGCCACGCACAGCTTGCGTTAGAGTGGGTCTTCGATCTGCTCTGCCCTCGCCTATGCCCACCTGGTTACGACACATTTCCACCCTTCTCATCGCCGCGCTTGCGACTGCCACGGTCGCCAGCGTGCTGCAGACACAGATCAATCTTTACTCGATCACGCAGTTGGGCGTGCCGGTCACCATGATGGAGCGAGCCGAGGTGACCGCGGAGGACCTTGCGCGGTTCGGGCCGGTGATGTTCGGCTTTGCGCTGGCGGCGGGCGTGCTGGCATCCATGCTGCAACCCTGTCTGCGGCGCTTGCGGCTGGGGGCCCTGCCCTGCGTGTTGTTCGCTGGTTTGCTGGGGCTGTGGATCGTACTCGCACTGCTGCGCAGCGTAATCCCAATGCCGGCGATTGCCGCAACCCGCGCGATGTCCGGTTTGGCGCTGATGAGTCTGTGCGGGCTGGTGGGCGGGTATGTGAGTTATACACTTTCCTCGCGCATGTCGCGCCCCTCCTCCGCGGGCGCGTGGGCCTACCTGGTGCCAGTGGCTGCACTGCTTCTGCCGGCGGGCTCGTTCCTGATGATGCGCCCAGTGCCGCAACAGCCTGTGCCGCCTGCGGGAACGGGGTATTCAGTCACGACTATTGCAAAGAACCTGCAATGGCCCTGGTCGATGGCGGAACTGCCTGACGGCCAATTGATCGTCACGGAAATGGCTGGCCGACTGAAGCTGATCGACCGCGCGGGCCTCACGAAAGAGGTCAACACCGTGCAGGTGCCTGCACCCTATCAGCGTGAGCGCGTGATTGGACGGATGGAGGTCGCGCTTTCTCCAGATTTCCAGAATGACCGCTACATCTATCTGACACATGGCTATCGCGACGCACGCGGAGCAGGAGTACTGCTGCTTCGTGGCGTGCTGACCGAGGCTGCTGGCGAATGGTCAGTAGGTCAGGTCAAGATCCTGTTTGAATCCACACCCAAGGCCAGCGATGGCAACAACGGGGGCCGTCTGGCGTTTCTGGACGCCAACACGCTGTTGATGACCGTGGGCGACGGCAGCGAACGACGGGAGGAGGCGCAGAGCCCGGGTAACTCTCTGGGCAAAGTGATGCGCATTGATCTTTCCCCTGCAGCAGGTCGCGCCGTCGTGCACACCTCCGGCCACCGTAACCCGCAGGGCATCGTGCGTGATCCGGTCACCGGGGCGGTGTATGTGAGCGAGCACGGACCGCGTGGCGGTGATGAACTCAACCGGCTGCGGCCGGGTGGCAACTACGGTTGGCCCATCGTCAGTCACGGAATTGACTACCCATTCGCACGAGTAAGTCCGTTCACCCGACTCGATGGTTTCGAGGATCCGGAGCTGGTCTGGTCGCCCTCTATCGCGCCCTCAGGCTTGGCGGTGTATCAAGGCGAACTGTTCAAGAGCTGGCAGGGAGACTTCTTGGTGCCCGCCTTGCGCGAGCGTGGCATCCGCCGGCTCGTCCGCGAAGGTGGCCGTGTCGTGCGTCAGGAGCTGGTTCTTGGTGAGCTGGGCGAGCGCATCCGTGATGTCAAAGTGGCGACGGATGGTTCGATCTACGTGCTGACGGACGGGGTGGACGGGAGGCTGCTTAGATTGGCACCGACTGCGGAAGTTGAATCCGGCTAGCATCAATTCGTCGGAAGCAACCCATCGCTTGGATCTCCGCCGTAGTCCCTTAATCCCGGTCGGCCGAGTAAGCCACATGTCGCCCGGCATGAAGATCCTCCATCCGGGCAAGCAGCGACCGCTCGATGTTCTGAAACGCTGCACTCCCCAACGCCAACCGCCGGCGTGGCGCTGCTTCGTCTGCATACGCAATCATGGCCGCCACCGTCCGCTCTGCATCGCCCTTGATCGCGAAGCTGCCATCTGCCACACCCCGGCGCACGTCCCCCGCTGGTGTGGCGTCATAAGCATCCATGACGGTACCGTGGTCGAGTCCGGCGGCAAAGCCGGTAGCGGTGGGACCCGGCTCGGCAATCAGCACTTCGATGCCGAGCGGCAGCACCTCCTGCGCCACCGCTTCAAGGAAGCCCTCAATACCCCACTTGCTGGCGTGATACAGGCTGAAGTTCGGGTAGGCCACCTGCCCGCCCTCCGAGGATACCTGCAGGATGCGGCCGCCTCCCTGCGCACGCAGATGCGGCAGCACTGCCCGCACCAGTTGGATCGATCCGGTCAGGTTTGTGGCGAGCTGCCGCTCAATCTGGGCGTCGCTCACTTCCTCGGCGGCACCAAACAGGCCGTAGCCGGCGTTGCTGACCACCACGTCGATTCGGCCAAATGCCGCGAAGGCGTCTTCCACCGCCGAACGCATTGCGGCGGTATCGGTGATATCGAAGCGCGCCACCATCAGGCGGTCACCGTGTGCCTGCTGGAGGTCTGCAAACGGCTCGGTGCGGCGGCCAGTCGCCACCACGCAATCGCCACGTTCCAGCAGCACGCGGGTCATCTGCAGGCCCAGGCCGGAGGATGCGCCTGTAATCAGCCAGGTCTTCATTGGGGAAGCCTCGTTTGGTTGGAATGCCCACAGGGTAAGTGGCAGCCGCCTGCGTGATAAGCTGCACCAATTAGCATGGGCTGGTGAGGAATCTGCACCAATGGCGGACGTCAGTCTCTCGGATCTCAAGGCCTTTTCGGCCGTTGCCCGGCACCGTAGCTTTCAGCGGGCGGCAGACGAGCTCGGCGTGTCGCGGTCCTCACTGAGCCACGCAGTACGGGCGTTTGAGCAACGCCTGGGTGTGCGTCTGCTGCATCGGACGACCCGCAGCGTGGCAACCACCGAAGCGGGCGAGGCGCTGTTGCGGCGGCTGAATCCGCTGCTGCAGGAGCTGGACGCCACCTTGGACGAAGCACGCCATGGGCAGGACACTGTGGCCGGCACCCTGCGCATCAACGCCGGTGCTGGCGCAGCGCGCTGGCTGCTGGAACACGTCGTGCCCACCTTCCTGCAACGGCACCCACATGTGGCGCTGGATATCGTCAGTGAAGGTCGGCTGGTGGACATCATTGCCGAAGGCTTCGATGCGGGCGTGCGGCTGGCCGAATCCGTACCCAAAGACATGGTGGCGGTGCCGTTTGGTGGTGCCCTGCGCTTCATTGCGGTGGCCTCTGCGGACTATGTGGCAGCGGCAGGCCGCCCACGTACACCAGAGGATCTGCAGGCGCATCGGTGCATCCGGCAGCGCCTCCCCAGTGGCAAGCGCTACCGCTGGGAGTTCAGCAAGGGCCGCCGTGAAGTGGCTGTCGACGTGGCCGGTGCTCTCAGCCTGGATGACAGCGCGTTGATGGTGGACGCCGCCCTCAATGGATTGGGTATTGCCTTCGTGCCGGAGCCCTTTGCGCGTGACGCGCTGGACGACGGACGACTGGTGCTGCTGCTTGAAGACTGGTCGCCCCCGTTCGAGGGGTTATGCCTGTATTACGCGAGCTGGCGGCAGGTTCCGGCGCCGTTGAAAGCATTCATTGCCGTGCTGCGTGAGAACGACAGTCGCAAACCCTGACAGCGTGCGCGCAACCTGCGCGCGCTATCATGACGCCGATTCAGGAATACAAGGCACAAGGATGAGCAGATACGTTGGCGCAAAAGCACTGCTGTTCATGGCACTCACCCCGTTCATGGCGGCTGCTGCAGAACCTGCGACCTTTGTACTGCAGGCCAGCGGGTTTGAGGATGGCATTGTGGCCAACGAGCAGGGTCGTCTGGTGCAGGACTGGCCCGGCAAACCGCAGTTGCTGGTGCCGGGCCGCTGGGTCGCCGTCGATTTCGAGAGCCAGCGCAGCGTCTGGTTTGATGATGCCGCGGGGATTGGGCGCGCACTGCGCATCCGCAACGCTACAGTTGGCGCGCGCGCACGGCCGGCGAACGGATGTTTGATCAGGACGGCCGCGTACGCCTTCAACTACTGCCGAATGAGATGCGTGCGGCCGGTCCTTTTGCAGGCCGTACGGATTACCTGATCTGCGACATGTCTGACGAGGGTGCGTGTGCCCTGCGCGACGAGGACGGAACCACAGGGCCCGCCGTGGAACTCGACGGCATGTTGCCACTTCAGAACGGCGGTTGGCTCGGCCGTCAGGGCAATGCATGGCGGCACACGGACGCCAGCGGGCAACTGGCGGGCGATCAGACCCGCATCTACACGGACCGCGGGTATTTCGCCCGCCTGCGCGAATGGGCGGATGACGAGGTGCCGTCCTGGCCGCACTGGATGACCGAGTATCGTATCCAGCGCAACAGCGACGATACCCTCGCAGTGCAGGAGGACAGCGCCACCAACGGGCTCATGCAGGCCACTGGACAGTTCGTCCCCGTACCGGGTGCATCTGCGGCCCGCCAGGTCTGCCCCGGGGTGTGGCGCTTCACGATGAAAGATGGCGACCGGCTGGGGGGCGGTGATGGGCAACTGGGCGCGCGTATCGACGACTACGCGTGGGCCGAGATCGAATCGCGGCCGGATCTGAGGGTGTCCATCGCCGACAACAGCCACAAGACGTTGATTGATTGCCAAGGGCGGCGCGTGGTGGATCTGCCAGCACTGAGTGGGCTGACTTCCGACGGCGTGGGCTTCATCGGGACGCTTGCGGATGAGGATCAGCCGCGCCTGTGGCTGGATGCAGCGCTGAAAGCGCACCTGCTGCCTGAGGGGAGTCGCATGGAAGCGTCCAGCGCTGACGGCAGCCTGCTCAGTGTGCGCGACGCTCAAGGTGGAATGCGGCTCTTCAACGTGGCGCATCAGCGCTTTGTCGGCAGCGCGTTCACCGACATGGAAGCGTTGCTTACGGTTGGGGCGGTCTTCTTCCGTGACGGGTACTACGGTTTCATGGACAGCGATGGCAACGAGCGATTGTCCCCGCAGTACAACACGGTCCTGCCTTGGGGCACTGATCGGCTCTGGACGTCGCGTTATGTGGAAGCCGGTGGCGAGAATCGAACGCAGGTCACCCTGCACCGTCTGGATGGCTCAGTTGTTGCGCGCTGGATGGATGCCACGCCGGGCACCAGCCCAATGCTGCGGGACCTGCCTGGCCAGGGTCCGGTTGCGGAATTGCTCGGCCGCACCGTGGAAACAACGCAGGGAAGCTACTTCGGGCAGCAATGGGTGGACCGCGAGGGCCGCACGCTGTTTCTGGCGGTGGATTGCCAGGGAACGAGCGGAGAGGCCAGGGGCGGCGTTATTGAGCCGTTGCAGGGTAAGCCGCGCTACCACGGTGCGCCCTGCGCGATTCCCGATGTGGTCAGGGCGAGTATGGCGAAGCTGCCTGATCCGGCATCGTAGAGCGGGGCTTGCCCCGCTGGGTGGGCGCGCGCGAAGAGCAGCCGGGCAGGCCCGGCATTACGTGGTTGCGTTCTGGATCACGGCGACCGTGCGGTCGATGGTATTCCGGTCCACCTGCCAGTGGGTCACCAGCCGCATCTTGCCGCCATACGGGCCGTTGGCGCGGATGCCTTCGGCGGCCAGCGCGGCGGTGAGCTGGTCTGAATCAACGGATTCGGGCAGCGCAAACCAGACCATGTTGATGTGCACGTCGTCCGAGTCGACGGTGATGCCGGGTATGGCGGCCAGGCGCTCGGCAAGGTAGCGCGCATTGGCGTGGTCTTCGCCCAGCCGCTTTGTCATTTCGGTCAGGGCGAGGATGCCCGGGGCAGCCAGCACGCCGGCCTGACGCCAGCCGCCGCCCAGAAGCTTGCGGTTGTAGCGGGCGCGTTTGATGAAGTCTGCCGGGCCAGCGAGGATTGAGCCTACCGGTGCTGCCAGGCCTTTAGACAAGCAGCACATGACGGTGTCGACGTGCCGGGTGATCTCCTTGACGTCACAGTTAAGGTGGGTGGCGGCGTTGAAGACCCGGGCACCGTCCAGGTGGATGGGGATGTTGTGCCGGCGGGCGATGGCGGCAGTTTCGGCCATGGTTGCCAGCGGAATCACCCGGCCATTGCCGTGTGCGTTCTCCAGGCAGATCAGGCCGGTGCGGGGGATGTGGATGTCCTCCCCTACCCGGATGCGCGCCTCGATTTCCTTTGGAGGGACGACGCCGCGGTCGCTGGCGATGGTGCGCATCTGTACGCCGCTGATCACGGCGGCCGCGCCGTTCTCGTGCCAGACCAGGTGGGAGTCGTCGCCGGCGATCACTTCGTCACCGCGGCGGCAGTGGGTGAACACGGCCAGCTGGTTGCCGAACACGCCGGTGGGTACGAACAGGGCGGCTTCCTTGCCCAGCATGTCAGCGGCGAGCTGTTCAAGTTGGATGACCGTGGCGTCGTCGCCGTAGACGTCGTCGCCGACCTCGGCGCTGGCCATGGCCGCGCGCATCGCGGGCGTGGGTTGGGTGACGGTGTCGCTGCGAAGGTCGATCCACTGCATGTTCGGGGTGTCTGGCTGGGTGAGTACCGTGGAAGTATCGTTCATCCAGACCGGTGGTGGCGGGTGAATTCTGGTGTGGGACGTAGAGCGGGGCTTGCCCCGCTGCCGTTTGCGCAGCGAAGAGCAGCCGGGCAAGCCCGGCTCTACGGTGCATCGGCGATTTACCTAGAAGGTGTACCGCACGCCCAGAACCATGCTGCGGCCGCGCAGGGGTGACTGGTCCTTGACGAACGAGGTGTGCACATAGGCCTCCCTGTTCAGCAGGTTGGTGGCGCGGACGTAGAATTCGGCGGCCTGCCGCTCGGTCAGCTCCAGGCGGTACGCGAAGGTGGCGTTGAGCATGTCGTAGCCCTTGGTTCGCGTCTCGTACGAGGCAATCCGGTTCTGCGCATAGGTGTGGTAGTACTCGGCATCCAGCGAATACGGCCCACTGGACCAGGCATGGCGTACGCCGAGACGCCCCGGCGGAATACGCGGCAGGTTGTCGTCCTCGCTCTTGAGGTCGGCGCGCACATAGTCGCCGAACAGCGTGGTGCGGTGGCCGGCACCGTACTGCAGGCTGATCTGGCCATCGACGCCCTCCAAGGTCGCGTCGGCGGCGGTGTACAGCAGGTAGTTGTGCGGTACGCCGGTTTCGTTCTCGGTCTCGATCAGGCGCGCGAACACGTAATCCTTGATGTCCTGGTGGAACACGCCCACCTCGTACTCCAAGACCCCGCCGACCTTGCAGAAGATCAGATCGACCGATCGGGTCGTTTCCAGTACATCGGTACGGCTGTCCGGGAAGGTGTCGGACACGCTGCCGGATCGGACCAGGCCCACTTCGTAGCTGTTGGAGGCCAGGTTGTTGCCGTAGGCGTAGAGCTCGCGGACGCTGGGTGCGCGTTCGGTGCGGGCGATGTTCAAAGAAGCCGAGTAGCCGTCACGGATGTTCCAGGTGGCACCGAGCGACGCGGAGAACGGATTCTGGCGCGTGGTCGGGTTCCTGGTCTGGAAGATCTCCACATCTGATTCCCGGATGACGTTCTTCCAGTCCGGGCCGTACCAGCTGGCGAACAGCTCCTCATAGAACGGCGTGAAGTTGACCCGGAACTCGGGCACGGGAACCCGGATCTCACGCCAGTCCTTGCGCAGACCGATATCCAGGTCGATGGGACCGAACGAGCGTGATTCGCTGAGGAGGACGGCCTTGTTGCGGGTCTTCTGGTAGTTCGGCGGCACGAAGCCGTAACCGTTCTCCGGGAACGCCACATGCAGGTTGTTGACGTTGAGGCCGCCAAAGGTGCCCTCGGTGTACTGGACCCCGAAGGTACCGGTGAACCCGAACAGCGGCTTGTGGGTCAGTTCGATGCGGCCGTCGTCCACCTCGTTGGTGTAGCGATTGAACAGCGCCGGGCCATCGATTTCGTCGTGCTGGTAATCGGTATGCGACAGGCGCAGGCGGATATGGGCAAAGCCCGGCATCGGGTCGTCGTAATCGGCGCGGATGTCGGTTCGTTCGCTGCGCACCTTGATGTAGGCGGTGTGGTCGTCCGACGACCCGAACGGATCCTCATAGGAACCGTGCGCTTCGCAGTGCAGGTCGATGCCGTGGGTGTGGCAGACGCCGTTCTTGTGTGAGTGCCCCGGCAGTCCGTATTTGCTGTCCTGGCGGGTGAAGGCTGCGCCAATGTAGCCGCGTTCCGTGATCCAGGATGCACCTGCCGAGGCGGTGGTGCCTTCGGCGAAGGAGTCCTGCAGGGTCCCGCCGGGAATGTCGTAGTCATCGGCGTTGTGGCGGGCGACTTCGGCGTGCAGGCCGACCTGCCCTACTCCGGCGGTGATGCGGCCGACACCGGTCTTTTCCTGATCGCCCGAGCCGAGGCGCACTTCTGCGGCACCGGTGACGCCGTTTTCAGGCAGCCGGGTGGGAATGCGGCCGTCAATCAGGTTGACGGCACCGTTCATGGCACTGCCGCCGTACAGCACGGCGGCGGGGCCGCGGATGACTTCGATGGCGTCCAGCAGCAGCGGATCGGTGCCGATGGCGTGGTCCGGCGACACCGAGGAGGCGTCAAACACGGGGGCACCGTCGCTCAGAATTTCGATGCGTGGCAGGGTCTGGCCACGGATGACCGGGCGCGACGCGCCGCCGCCGAAGTTGTCCAGATGCACGCCGGGAAGACCGGCGAGGGTTTCGCCCAGACCGCCCTGGCGCCGGTGCATCAGGGCGTCGCCGCTGAGGATGTCGGTGGGCAGTGGGGCAAGTGCGGTTCTTCTGCCCTTTTCGGCGGTGACGCGTAGTTCGTCGAGTTCTACCGGGGTTCGAGTGACGGTGTCCTCCGCGGAGGCGCAGGCGGGGCGAACATCAGGCTGGCAATGGCGGACGACAGGACGCGGTGCTTCATCGGGCTCGTTCGGGATGATGTGAATGTAATAGCATAACATCACATTCACACGAGCCGCGTAGAGCGGGGCTTGCCCCGCTGGGGGTGCACGCGAAAAGCAGCCGGGCCAGCCCGGCTGGGACAACCTAGCGCGCAGGTTTAAAGAAACATCGCCCGGAGCGGCGTTACAGCTCGCCGCGCACGATGGCGGCACCGGCGGCAAGCGCCTGCAGCTTGCCGCGGGCGACGCTTCGGGCCAGCGGGGCCATGCCGCAGTTGGTGCTGGGATACAGTTTGTCCGCATCCACGAACTTCAGCGCCTTGCGCAGGGTGTTGGCTACCTCTTCCGGGGTCTCAACGGTACTGGACGCCACATCAATCGCCCCCACCATCACCTTCTTGCCCCGCACCAGTTCGATCAGGTCAATCGGTACGTGGGAGTTGTGGCATTCCAGCGAAATGATGTCGAGGTTCGACTGCTGCAGCTTCGGGAACGACTCTTCGTACTGACGCCACTCCGAACCCAGTGTCTGCTTCCAGTCGGTGTTGGCCTTGATGCCGTAGCCATAGCAGATGTGAACTGCGGTCTCGCACTTCAGGCCTTCAATGGCACGCTCCAGCGCGGCAACGCCCCAGTCATTCACCTCATCGAAGAACACATTGAAGGCGGGCTCGTCGAACTGGATGATGTCCACGCCGGCGGCTTCCAGCTCGCGGGCTTCCTGATTGAGGATCTTCGCGAACTCCCAGGCCAGCTTTTCGCGGCTCTTGTAGTGCGCATCGTACAGGGTGTCGATCATGGTCATCGGACCCGGCAGCGCCCACTTGATCGGCTGCTTCGTCTGCCCGCGCAGGAACTTCGCGTCGTCCACGAACACCGGCTTTGGCCGGCTCACCGCGCTCACCACGGTGGGCACGCTGGCGTCGTAGCGGTTACGGATGCGCACGGTCTCGCGCTTCTCGAAGTCCACGCCGCTGAGGTTCTCGATGAACGTGGTCACGAAATGCTGGCGGGTCTGCTCGCCGTCACTGACGATGTCGATGCCGGCGTGCTGCTGTTCCTGCAGCGACAGGCGCAGTGCGTCCTGCTTGGCTTCAATCAGCGCGTCGCCTTCCAGCTTCCAGGGCGACCACAGCTTTTCAGGTTCGGCCAGCCACGAGGGCTTGGGCAGGCTTCCGGCGGTCGAGGTGGGCAGAAGTGTGTTCGTCATGTGCGTGGTTCAGGCCTTTGCGGTGGATGCGGGCCAGGTGGCGGCCCACTGGTTGAGCGTGTTCTGGTAGGGTTTGATGAAGGTTTCCTCGGTGAACCGGCCCTGTTTGACCGCCAACTGGCTGCGCTCTTCGCGGTCATACACAATGCGGGTGGCCGAGTAATCCTCGTGCTTCAAGCTGGGCTGGTAGACCTTCCCCGCCGTGGAATTGGCGTTGTAGATCTCAGGCCGGTAGATCTTCTGGAACGCTTCCATCGTGGCGATGGTGGCGATCAGCTCGGCATTGGAGTAGTCGCCCAGCAGGTCGCCCTGGAAGTAGAACGCCAGCGGAGCCACGCTGCGCGGCGGCATGAAGTAGCGCACGCGCAGACCCATCTTGCCGAAGTAGTCATCGGTGGGCGAGAACTCGCTCTGCTTGTACTCCACGCCCAGAATCGGGTGATGGTTCTCGGTGCGGTGGTAGGTCTTGCTGCTGGAGACGCTGATGCAGATCACCGGCGGCTTGGCGAAGTTGGCCCGGTACGCGTCCGAACCAAGGAAGTGCCGGAACAGCTTGCCGTGCAGGTCGCCGAAGTCATCCGGTGCCGAGAACGCCGCCTTGCCTTCGTTGTGCTGGGGCAGCAGCACGCTGAAGTCGTAATCGCGCACGTAGGACGAGAAGTTGTTGCCGACGATGCCGTCAGTGCGCGCACCGGTCTGCTTGTCGACGATGGTGGTCTTGAGCATTTCGATCAGCGGGAAGGTTTCGCTTTCACTGCCCTGCTCGACCTGCATCTCCACCGTGATGATGTCCAGCTCTACTGCATAGCGGTCCGCGTTGGGGTTGTCCCAGTGGGCCAGGTCGTTGAAGCGGTTGTCGATCATGCGCAGGGTGTTGCGCAGGTTTTCCTGGCGACGTTCGCCCCGGGCCAGGTTGGCGAAGTTGGTGGTGATCCGGGTGCCGTCGGCCGGACGATAGTTCTCGTCGAAGGCGATGCGCTTGATGCTGAAGGTGAAGTCGTGGCTCATGGTGACCTGCCGTGGGGGTTCGTTAGGTTCGGAAAGGCTCAGGCGGCGGCGACCGCGCTGCTGGCGTGGGGTTCAACGCGACGCGCAAGCTCCAGCAAGGGAAGCGCCCGTTGCACTGCAAGGCGGGAGCGCTCCAGCAGCGCCTCGTTGTGCAGGCGACAATCGAGGAAGTCGCTGTCGGTGGCGTACACGCCCAGCGGCAAGGTGCGCGCCTGGAAGAAGCTGAAAAGTGGCCGCAGCTGGTGGTCGATCACCAGCGAATGGCGTTCGCTGCCGCCGGTGGCGGCGAGCAGGATCGGCGTGTCGGTCAGCGCGTCCTGGTCGATGAAATCGAAGAAGTGCTTGAACAGGCCCGTGTACGAGCCGCGATAGACCGGGGTAGCGACCACCAGCACGTCGGCCTGCTCCACCGCCGCCAGTTCCTGCTCCACCGAGGCGGGCAGCTGGCTGCGCCAGGTGGCACCGGCCAGTTGGGGCGCGACCTGGCCGAGCTCGACCAGGTGCCGGTCACAGGGAAGCTGTTCCCCGATCAGGTCCATCAGGTGCTGGCAGAGGGCGGCGGCGCGGGAGGTGCGCTGCAGGCCCCCGGAAACGGCGACTACGCGAAGAGGTTGTGTCATCGAATCGATGCTAGCGACGGGCTCCCATGACGTAAAATGGTATTACTTCACGTATCCATGAGCGGAATTCATCATCATGCTGGAGCGCATCCACCTCAGCATCGTCCAGCAGGTTGAGCAGCAGGGGTCGCTGACCGCAGCGGCCGGCGTACTGAACCTGACCCAGTCGGCCCTCAGCCACAGCATGAAAAAGCTGGAGCAGCAGCTGGGCACCCCGATCTGGCTTCGGGAAGGCCGCAGCCTGCGCCTGACCCAGGCCGGACAGTACCTGCTGGCGGTGGCCAACCGGGTACTGCCGCAGCTGGACCTGGCCGAAGAGCGGCTGGGCCAGTTTGCCCAGGGCGAGCGCGGTGCGCTGCGCATCGGCATGGAGTGCCATCCCTGCTACCAGTGGCTGCTGAAGATCGTCTCGCCTTACCTGGCCGCGTGGCCGGACGTGGACGTGGATGTGAAGCAGAAGTTCCAGTTCGGCGGCATCGGCGCCCTGTTCGGCTATGAGATCGACCTGCTGGTCACCCCCGACCCGCTGCTGAAGCCGGGCCTGCGCTTCGTGCCGGTGTTCGATTACGAGCAGGTGTTGGTAGTGGCCAGGGACCATCGGCTGGCCAAAGCGGCGTTCGTCGAGCCGCAGCAACTGACCCAGGAAGTGCTGATCAGCTATCCGGTGCCAATCGAGCGGCTGGACATCTACAACCAGTTCCTGCTGCCGGCCGGGGTGAGCCCACGGCGGCACAAGGCGATTGAAACCACCGACATCATGATGCAGATGGTGGCCAGTGGGCGCGGTGTGGCCGCCATGCCGCGATGGCTGGTGGAAGAGTACGCGGCAAAGATGCCGGTGGTGCCGGTGCGGCTCGGTCCGAGCGGCATTCCCAAGCAGATCTATCTGGGGGCCCGGGAAGCCGACGTTGATGTCGACTATCTGCGCGCGTTCGTCGAACTGGCCCGGCACAGCGACACCAGCGGTGTTCGCTCGAGCGCGGCCGGGTGACGGCGGCGCCTTTCGTAGAGCGGGGCTTGCCCCGCTGCTTTTCGCGCGCGGCATGGGTCGTCGGTTGTTCAGCGGGGCAAGCCCCGCTCTACGGGGGGGGCGTGGTGTGCCGCGCCGTTTGTTCAGCGGGGCAAGCCCCGCTCTACGGGGTGGGTCGTGGTGTGCAGGGCTGGTAGTCGAAGCGGATTTCGTGTTGTTTGCCGTCCTCGACCGGACCGGAAATAACCGCCTTCAGTGCATCCCCTTCCCTTCGATACTCAATGCGATTGGGGAAATCGTGCGCCGGGTTCTCGAACACCACCCATCCCCTGCCCTGGCTGGAAATGGTGAACAACGTCGCCGGCACACCATTGGGCTGCACATGAAATCCCGCATCGTTGCCGGACGGCACCAGCCGCATGAACTCAAAGGATTCTGTACTGTCGCCGGCCAACGTACGCGACATACCCAGCAGTGCGCCCCCGGCCTGGGGCAGCCAGACTTCCTCGATCTGCCGCTGTTCCGTGCCGCCACACCAGTGACCGGCCAGCCAGTCGAACGCTGGGCCGGCAGCATTGGCCGGCCCACTCCCAAGTGCCAGACCGGCACCCAGCATCGCCATCGTCGTCTTGATCATGTACCCGCTCCCTTGGTCTGGTGAGCGCAGGCTAGCCGGATCCCGCAGGGTCCGCTTGTAAAAAAGCGCAGCCTGCGCTCCGATGGCGCATGGACTACGCCGAGTACCCTGCCCCTACCGACCTGCGCCGCCATGTGCGGTGCCTGTGGCAGTTGCGCGACGACACGCCCAGTGACGAGATCCAGGTGATTTACCCGGATGGCTGTTGCGAGCTGCTGGCCGAACTCGGGACGCCGCTGCAGATGCATGCCGTGGATGGCGAGGTCCGGTCCGATCAGCCGTTCTGCTTCGCCGCACAGCAGCGCGGGCCGGTACGCCTGCAGGCGGTCGGTCCGGTGCTCTGCATCGGTGTCCGCCTGCAGCCGGCGGCCAGCGCATTGGTCGCTGGTCCGCGCCTCCCTGGCCTGCGCGACCATGCGCCGGATCTGCATACGCTTGATGATCCATTCGCGAAAGTGTTTGCAGCGGCTGCCCGGGCCAGTGCCGAGGCGTGTGATCCCGAGCCGCTGTGGCAGTTTCTGCGTCCGTTCTGCAACGCCTTCGCACTGGACGCGAGGATCGAGAAAGCCGTCGCCCTGCTGGACGCGGCGGAGGGCGATCTACGGATCAGCGCACTGGCGAAGACGCTGGGCGTTTCGTTACGCACGTTGCAACCCGGATTTCTTGCCGCCGTGGGCATGACACCCAAGGAGTACGCCCGCGTGCGGCGGCTGCAGGCATTGCTGCGGTCGCTGGATGAAGCGGAGCCTGACATCGCCGCCGCGGCGGCACGGCACGGATACAGCGACCAGGCGCATGCCACGCATGACCTGGTGCGCTGGACCGGCAGCACGCCGGCGGCTCTGGTGCGGGCGTTGCGTGGCGATCGCAACAGCAGCGACGCGCTGGCACTGGCGGCCGCGTTCGTACGCGGCACCAGCGCCGGCCGAGGTCAGGGCGTGTCGCGTCGGATGCCCAAGGCAACCGCCTGGGTGTAGGAGATCCGCAGCAGGTCACCGCGCTTCACATTGGGCAGTTTGGCGCGCAGATCCGGGCGTTCCACCGCGATCAGCTGGGTGTTGCCACTCTCTCCGCGCAGGGCGATGGTGCCGCGCTCTGGATTCACCGCGGCCACCTCGGTAACCAGGCTGATCGTATTGGAGCGCGCGCCACCGGGAATGCTGCCCCGCTTGGGTACGGTGCGGGACTGGGTGGCGGTCGCGCCCAGTGGTGCACTGCCTGCGGGCTCCAGTTCAAGCGCAACGGCGGCGCGGTAGTCCAGCGCGACCTGATCACCTACCTTTAGTTGGCTGAAGTTGCGGATGTCGGGGCCGGCCACGATGTCCACGCTGCTGCCATCGGCACCGGTGACGGTTACTTCGCGGGTGCTTGTGTTGAGCGCTGAGATCCGGCCCAGCAGCGTGGCGCTGGTGGATGCGGCGGTTACCGGGCCTGGGACGTTGCGCGGCGGCGGAGGCGGTGCATCGGCCGTTGCGGCGAAGGTGGCCTGGCTGGCGGTGGCGGCCAGGGCGAGGATGAGCAGTGTGGAGGGGGACGTCAGGACGGGCTTGCGCATGAGGTGCTCCAGGTGGGCTCTTGGGACCAGTGCCTGGTATTGCAGCAGGTGGGGGGTGTTGGTGCGCCAGTAGTAGTACTGGCGCTTGGGCCGAAAAGATACCGCATGGGGTCGGCTGTTCCGCCGTGAAATGGTGATCACGCCCGGATCGCCAGACTGTGGACTCTGGATTGCCACGTCGATGAGGTGGGACCGAGGGTGCGGACAATGAAGGCATTGATCAGCGTAGACGAAGCGATGTCCATCATCCTGGCCGATGTGCGCTCGACCGGCACGGAGGTGATCCGGCTGGAAGAGGCCGGGGGAAGGGTGTTGGCACAGACTGTGCTCGCTGAAGGTCCGCAGCCACCGTTTGATCGCATCATGATGGATGGCATCGCGCTGCGCTGGCAACCTCGGTTCCCAACGATCTTTCCGGTTGCCGGCGTACAGATGGCCGGTGGAGACCCGGTTCGGCTGGAAGATTTCAACTCCTGCATTGAGGTGGCCACCGGGGCGGTGCTGCCGGAAGGCTGCGACTGCATCATCCCGTTTGAGCACGTCCAGCGCACGGCGCAGGGTTACCAGTTGCGCGCGTCGGCAGCACCCACGCCCGGTCAATTCATCCACCGCCGCGGTAGCGACTGCATTGCCGGCTCGCGGGTGCTCAAACCCGGCTGCACCATCGGTGCCGCTCAGATGGAACTGCTGGCCGCGAACGGCGTGGCCTCGGTGACCGTGGCGCGACTGCCCTCCGTGGCCATCGTCGCCACCGGCGACGAACTGGTGGACGCGGGAGCCCCGCTGCCCGCAGGCCGCATCCGCCGCTCCAATGACCTGGCGTTGATGACAGCGCTGCAGGCTGCAGGGCTTGGCCGTGCCTCCCGCCATCACCTGCGCGATGACCCGGACCTGCTTGGACCGGCATTGGCCAGGCTGTTTGAAAGCCACGACACCCTGGTGCTGTCGGGCGGTGTTTCCATGGGGCAGCGTGACTACCTGCCTGACGTTCTGAATTCGCTGGGCGTAACATGCCGCTTCCACGGAATTGCGCAACGGCCCGGCAAGCCGATGTGGTTCGGCGTGGGTCCGGACGGACAGATGGTGTTCGCCCTGCCCGGCAACCCGGTGTCCTCTCTGGTCTGCCTGCTCCGCTATGTGCGACCGGCCTTGTTGTCACGCCTGGGCGCGGTGCCAGACCTGCCAGTACAGGTCAGGCTTGCCACCCCGCTGCCGGCGTTTACGCTGGCCCAGTTCATACCGGTGACACTGAAGCCGGATCCCCAAGGCGATCCGGTGGCAGAGCCGGTGAGCTCGCGCAACTCGGGCGACTTCACGGCACTGGCCGAGACAGCGGGCGTCGTTGAACTGGCGGCCGGAAGGGCTGCCGAAGCAGGTCAACCACTGCGGCTGCATCGGTGGTGACGTGAACGCAACCACTCACACCTTTGATCGTCGTGGACGCCCGCTGCGTGACCTGCGCATCTCGGTGATGGACCGCTGCAACTTCCGCTGCACCTACTGCATGCCGGCGTCGACCTACGGTGACGACTACAGGTTTCTGGATAACGCACAGCGGCTGGATTTCAATGAGATTGAGCGGGTCTGCCGGCAGGCGGCGCGGCTGGGGGTGAGCAAGCTGCGCCTCACGGGCGGCGAGCCACTGCTGCGTCCGGGTTTGCCAGAACTGGTACAACGCCTGCGTACCATTGACGGAATCGATGACATCGCGCTGACCACCAACGGCGTACTGCTGAATCGCCACGCCACCGCGCTGGCCGAGGCGGGGCTGGACCGGGTAACGGTGAGCGTGGACACGCTGGATCCGGGGCTGTTCCGGCAGCTCAGTGGTGGTCGGGGCGATGTGGAGAAAGTGCTGCGGGGACTGGAGGTGGCCCGTCACGCGGGCTTCCGTGATGGCGTCAAAGTCAACGCGGTGCTGCAGCGCGACCTGAACGACGCGGGGGCTCTGGACCTGGTCCAGCACTTCCGCGGCACGGGCATCGTACTGCGCTTCATCGAGTTCATGGACGTGGGAAACCGCAATGCGTGGTCGGCCGATGCCGTCGTCAGCTCGCAGGAGCTGCACGCGCGAATCCAGGCGCGGTGGCCCCTGCAGCCGCTGCTGCCGCGCCACCCTGGCGAAGTCGCCACACGCTACCGCTTCGTGGACGGAGCCGGGGAGATCGGACTGATTTCGTCAATCTCCAAGCCATTCTGTGGAGGCTGCACCCGCGCCCGGCTGTCATCGGAAGGCCAGCTTTACACCTGTCTGTTTGCCGAGCGCGGCACCGACCTGCGTGGGCTGCTACGGGCCACCGATGACGACGCGGCGCTGCATGCGGTGCTTGCTGGAGTCTGGAGCGCGCGCACCGACCGCTACAGCGAACTGCGTGGAAAGCCCGTGGCTGTGTCTGGCCGTCGAATCGAAATGCACTACATAGGTGGATGATGCAGACCCCTTCCCTCACCCTTTCACATTTGGATGCCGACGCGCGACCGCGCATGGTGAACGTAGGTGGCAAAGCCGCGACGCAGCGCATGGCGCACGCGCAGGCGCGTGTGCGCTTCCCGCCTGAAGTTGCCACGCAGTTGCGCGATGCCCGGTTTGTACTGCCCAAGGGTGCGGTACTGAGCGTGGCTCACATTGCGGGTGTGATGGGTGCAAAGGCAACGTCCCAGCTGATTCCGCTGTGTCACCCGCTTGCCCTGCAGCGCTGCGACATCGTCATCGACATGGACGGCGACTGTGCCGTCATTGATTGCACGGTAGGCTGCCATGGCACCACCGGTGTGGAGATGGAAGCGCTTACCGGGGCCAGCATTGCCGCCCTGACCCTATACGACATGTGCAAGGCGCTGTCGCACGCCATCGTCATCGAGGAGGTCCGGTTGATCTCCAAACAGGGCGGAAAATCCGACCTGGAGCTTCCGGCATGAGCGCCCCGTTGTTCGCGCTGCTGCTGAGTGGGGGCAACAGTCGTCGCATGCGCACCGACAAGGCCCTGTTGGAGTATGCCGGCCGGCCACAACTGCTGCGTACATGGGACATGCTGCAGCAGGTCAATGTCGCCAAGGTGGCGGTCAGCATCAACCCGGATCAGCGCGAGGAGGCCGTGCGTGCCGGGCTGCCCACCCTGGTTGACCGCTTTGACAGTGTCGGCCCGGTGGCAGGGCTGCTCAGCGCGCAGCTGGCCGAGCCGGACGCGGGTTGGCTGGTCGTCGCCTGCGACCTGCCCTTGCTAGACGTCGCCACACTGGAATCACTCATCAAGGCGCGAGCCCCGAACTGTGACGCCACCGTGTTTGACAGCCGCCACGATGGGCTTCCGGAACCGCTGTGCGCCATCTGGGAACCTTCGTCGACCCAGCTCCTGAAGCAGCGCTACGAGGCTGGGCTGTACTGCCCGCGCAGCGCCCTGCTGCAGCTGCGCACCCAGCGTCTGCCCTCGCCCGGACAGGCCCTGGACAACGTCAATACGCCTGAGGAACTGATTCAGGCACAGCGCCAACTGGAGTTGAACTGATGCCACAACTGGAACTTCGTTACTACGCACAGTTGCGCGACCAGGCCCGGATCAGCACGGAGCGGGTGGAGACCGGTGCCACTTCGCCAGCATCGCTGTATGAGCAGCTGCGCGAGCGGCACGGATTCAGCCTGCCGGCTTCGCTGTTGAAAGTGGCAGTCAACGCCCGCTTCTGCGGTTGGGACCAACCCCTGCGTGACGGGGACACGGTTGTATTCATTCCACCGGTCAACGGCGGATGAACAGTTCCGTGATGTCCGGTTTCTCGGTCAGCGCCCTGCCCTTGGACGTCACCACGCTGCGAAGTGCGCTGGCGAATCCAGCGCATGGCGGGTTCTGTGCCTTCGAGGGCTGGGTCCGCAACCGCAATGATGGCCGGGAGGTCGAAGGCCTGGAGTATGAGGTTTACGCGGAACTGGCACTGGCGGAAGGTGAAACCATTCTTGCCGAGGCCCGCGAACGCTTCGGCACCATCGAAGCGGTGGGCGTGCATCGCACCGGCACCCTGCAGGTGGGCGAACTTGCGGTGTGGGTAGGCGTGTCCTCCCCACATCGGGACGCCGCGTTCCGGGCGTGTCGTTACATCATCGATGCATTCAAGCATCGGTTACCGGTGTGGAAGAAGGAACTGTACCTGGACGGGGATACGCAATGGGTGGTCTGCTCGCATGGCAGCGCTGAAACGCCGCACGCCACCGGGTTCGAGCCGGACTACTCGCGCCAGACCCGGCTGCGTGACGTCGGCGAGCAGGGCCAGGCCAGGCTCGCCGCCGCCCGCGTGCTGGTGATAGGTGCCGGCGGGCTGGGCAGCCCTGCCCTCACCTATCTGGCGGCCACCGGCATCGGCACCTTGGGCATCGTCGACGGCGACCGCGTCGAGGCCAGCAACCTGCATCGGCAGACCCTGTACACCGCGGCGGACATCGGGCAACCCAAGGCCGTCATGGCGGCCCAACGCGTGCGCGCGCAGAACCCGACGCTGTCGGTTAAGGTCTTCACCGAACCGCTGGGTGCCGACAACGTGGTGGACGTCTTCCGGCAGTTCGACCTGGCACTGGAATGCACTGACGACATGGAGAGCCGCTATCTGAGCAGCGATGCGGCGCAGATGGCCGGCATTCCGCTGGTTCTGGCCAGCGTGCATCAATATGAGGGGCAGTTGCAGGTCATCCTGCCGGGAGGTCCCTGCCTGCGTTGCCTGTGGCCGGAGCCTCCCGACGCGGGCCTGCTGGGCAGTTGTGCGGAATCGGGCGTACTGGGCACCGTCCCGGGCGTGCTCGGTACGCTGCAGGCCCATGAAGCGCTCAAACTTCTGTTGGACCTGCCGGGCCGTCGCCCGGGAGAGCTGCTGCTGGTTGATCTGATGGACACCACCCTGCAGCGCTTGCCCATTGACCCGGCGGCGGGCTGCGCCCTCCATGGAGGGTGCGCTGACGTCGCTGCACGTGCGCTGGAAGCGCGGAGCGCGGAAAGCGATCTGGAGCGCGCGTTCGACTCACTGGCAGCCGCCGTATCAGCCGGGTTTCATCTGGTCGATCTGCGTGAAGCAGATGAGCGAGCGGCGCTTCCCAGTGGCGTAGATGCCCTGTGCAGGCCGTACTCCAGTTGGAGCGCGGACCCGTTCACGGCACCTGCCTCCGGCCCCGTCCTGCTGTTCTGCGCCACTGGCAAGCGCAGCAATGCGGCGGCGCGCTTCCTGCGCGAGCGTGGGCACGCCGAAGCGTTTTCACTGCAAGGCGGCCTGCGCCGGCTGCAGCAGATGCACTCCGCACGTGAAGACGCGCTTCACCATCCGCCAACCGGCTGTTCCGCATCATCAGCGTGTCGGCACGCATGATCAGCGCCGTGCCCCATCCCGTGAGCCAGGCTGTACCAGCCAACGAGGAGCCCGTGCATGAGTACCCCGCCCTACCTTTCCCTGTCACGTCGTGACGTACTGAAACTCGGCGCAGGGTCGGCCACCAGCATGGCATTGCCTGCAGTCGTGGCCCAGGCGCAGACTCCCGCCGATGCGCGCCCGCCGGTAACCGCACGCGTCGCTTTCGAGGTGAACGGAAAGCCGCGCAGTCTGGAGGTGGACACCCGCGTCACCCTGCTGGACGCGTTGCGGGAACATCTGCAGCTCACCGGAACCAAGAAGGGCTGCGACCATGGCCAATGCGGTGCCTGCACGGTGCTGGTGGACGGTCGCCGCATCAATGCCTGTCTCACCTTGGCGGTAATGCACGAGGGTGCAAAGATCACCACGATTGAAGGACTGGGTTCGCCGGATGATCTGCACCCGATGCAGGCGGCCTTCGTGAAGCACGATGGATACCAGTGCGGCTACTGCACGCCCGGCCAGATCTGCTCGGCGGTGGCGGTCCTGCAGGAACTGCGTGACGATATTCCCAGCCACGTCACCGGCGATCTTGACCGGCGCGCGGCCCTGTCCGGCGACGAGATCCGCGAGCGCATGAGTGGCAACATCTGCCGCTGCGGCGCTTATTCCAACATCGTCGAGGCGATCGAAGAAGTCGGGGGCCGCGGCGCATGAAGGCTTTCACCTATGAACGCGTCAGCACGCCTGCCGAGGCGGCTGCGGCCGCCGCCCGGACCCAGGGTGCGCGATTCATTGCAGGCGGTACCAATCTGCTGGATCTGATGAAGCTGGAGATTGAAACGCCGGCACACCTCATCGATGTCAACGGGCTGAAGCTGGACACCATTGAGCCGACCCCCGAGGGCGGCCTGCGGGTCGGCGCGCTGGTGCGCAATACCGACCTGGCCGCCGACCGCCGCATCCGCCGCGACTATGCCCTGCTGACCCGTGCGCTGGTCGCCGGAGCCTCCGGGCAGCTACGGAACAAGGCCACCACCGCAGGAAATCTGCTTCAGCGCACCCGCTGCCCGTACTTCTACGATACCGCGCAGCCCTGCAACAAGCGCCTGCCCGGCAGCGGCTGCGGTGCCATCGGCGGCATCAGCCGGCAATTGGCGGTGGTGGGCACCAGTGCCTCCTGCATCGCCACCCACCCCAGTGACATGGCGGTGGCGATGATGGCGCTGGATGCCATGGTTGAGACGCTGCGGCCCGACGGCAGCAGCCGCACGCTGGCGTTGGATTCGCTGTATCGCGCGCCCGACAGCACGCCGCATCTGGAAACCACGCTGGAGAAAGGCGAGCTGATCGCTGCGGTCCATCTGCCCCGCCCCTTGGGTGGCACCCATATCTACCGCAAGGTGCGCGACCGCGCCTCGTATGCGTTCGCACTGGTGTCTGTGGCGGCGGTGCTCCAACGCGATGGCAGTGGCCGCGTGGCACTGGGCGGCGTTGCCTACAAGCCGTGGCGGAAGCCGGAGGCGGATGCACTGCTGCCGCAAGGGGCCGCCGCCGTCGTGGCGAAGCTGCTCGAGGGTGCCAGCCCCTCATCACAGAATGCATTCAAGGTGCAGTTGGCCGAGCGCACGCTGGCTTCGGTTCTGCTGGAAGCAAAGGGGTAAGCCATGAAGTTCGACACGCCCGCTGGGACCAACCCGATCGACCAGCTCAAGGTGGTGGGGCAACCGCTCAGTCGCATTGATGGCCCGCTGAAAACCACCGGCCACGCGCCTTATGCGTACGAGCACCACCAGGCAACCGAGTCACCCGCGTATGGGTACGTCGTCACCGCTGGCATCGCCAAGGGGCGCGTCAGCGCCATGGAACTGGATGACGCGCGTCGCGCACCCGGTGTCATCGCCATCGTCACTGCCGAAAACGCAGGGCCGCTGCAACAATCCCAGCGCAATGCCGCACCGCTGCTGGGCGGTCCCGACATTTCCCACTATCACCAGGCGTTGGCGCTGGTGGTAGCAGAAACCTTCGAGCAGGCACGCGCTGCCGCAGGTTTGGTCCGGGTTCGCTACGCCACACAGAAGGGCAGCTACGACCTGGCCGCAGCGAAGCGCGCGGGGGGCAATCTGCAGAAGACAGATCCCGACGCCCGCGTCGGCAACTTCGAGAAGGCCTTCGGCGAAGCACCCGTCACCCTGGATGCGACGTACCACACCCCCGACCAGTCGCACGCCATGATGGAGCCGCACGCCACGCTCGCAGCGTGGGAAGGCAACAAATTGACCGTGTGGACGTCCAACCAGATGATCGACTGGGGCAAGACCGACCTGGCCAAGACGCTGGGGCTGCCCAAGGAGGACGTCCGCTTGATCTCCCCCTACATTGGCGGTGGGTTCGGCGGCAAGCTGTTCGTGCGTTCGGATGTGGTGCTGGCTGCGCTGGGTGCACGTGCCGCCAAGCGGCCGGTCAAGGTCGCGCTGTCGCGCCCGCAGATCGCCAACAACACCACCCACCGGCCCGCCACCTTGCAGCGTATCCGTCTGGGCGCTACCGCCGAAGGCACCCTCACCGCCATCGGGCACGAATCCTGGTCGGGCAATCTGCCCGGTGGGTCGCCCGAAGAAGCGGTGCAGCAGACCAAGCTGCTGTATGCCGGTGCCAACCGCCTCGCCGGTCTGCGCCTGACCCATCTTGATCTGCCCGAAGGCAATGCGATGCGCGCTCCCGGGGAAACGCCCGGCCTGATGGCGCTGGAGATCGCCATGGACGAAATGGCGGAGAAGCTCGGCTTGGACCCTATCGAGTTCCGCATCCGCAATGACACGCAGGTCGACCCGGCCAATGCCGAACGCCCGTTCTCGCAGCGACAACTCGTGCAGTGCCTGCGCACCGGTGCCGAGCGCTTCGGGTGGGACAAGCGCAATGCACGTCCCGGAATGCAGCGCGATGGGCGCTGGCTGGTCGGCATGGGGGTCGCAGCGGGTTTCCGCAACAATCTGGTGATGAAGTCCGGCGCGCGCATCCGCCTCGACGCCAAAGGCGGAGTGACGGTGGAGACCGACATGACCGACATCGGTACCGGCAGCTACACCATCATTGGACAGACCGCGGCCGAAATGCTGGGCGTCCCGCTTGAACAGGTAACGGTCAAGCTGGGTGATTCCAGTTTCCCGGCCTCGGCCGGATCCGGCGGCCAATGGGGCGCGAACAGTTCCACCGCCGGTGTATTCGCTGCATGTACCCGGATGCGGGAACTCATTGCCGGCAAACTCGGGCTTGACCCGGCTACGGCCACGTTCTCCGACGGTCAAGTCAGTGCCGGCGGCAGGAGCTTCGCGCTTGCGAAGGCCGCCGCCGACGGCGAGCTGGTCGCCGAGGACACCATTGAGTTCGACAAGCTGGAGGAGCGCTTCCAGCAGTCCACCTTCGCCGCCCATTTCGTCGAGGTCGGTGTGGATGTCGCCACCGGCGAAAGCCGCATCCGCCGCATGCTCGCCGTGTGCGCAGCCGGCCGCATTCTCAATCCCAAGACCGCGCGCAGCCAGGTCATCGGAGCCATGACCATGGGCGTGGGTGCTGCGCTTTCCGAAGAACTCGCCGTGGATACCCGGCTGGGCTTCTTCGTCAACCACGACCTGGCCGGTTACGAAGTGCCAGTTCACGCCGACATCCCGCATCAGGACGTCGTGTTTCTGGATGAAACCGATGCCGTTTCTTCGCCCATGAAAGCAAAGGGCGTGGGCGAGCTTGGGCTGTGCGGTGTCAGCGCGGCGGTGGCCAATGCGATCTACAACGCCACCGGCACCCGCGTCCGCGAGTACCCGATCACGCTGGACAAGCTGCTGGCCGGCCTGCCCGCACTGGGATGAGCGCACACGGGCACCCTGCTCCGCTGGATGTGGAGGAAGGCAATCCCGCCCGGGTCCTGCGTGCAGCCGTGGAGGCCCTGCACACCGGACAGCGGGCAGCCCTGGCCGCAGTACTGGAGACTGAAGGGTCCACCTACACCCGCGCCGGCACGCTGGCGCTGTTCACCGACCACGGGCATGTCGGCTGGCTCAGCGGCGGTTGCCTGGAGCCTGAGATCGAGCGCCGCGCGATGCAGGCGGTGGACCGCGAGGCACTGGAATGGCTGGAAATCGACACGCGTGACGATGACGCTCTGTTCTCCGGCAATGCGGTCGGATGCCGTGGCCGGCAGCGCGTCGTGCTGCTCCCGCTGCCCGCACTCACCCGACTGGAACCCCTTTTCAGCGCGTGGCTGCACGGGGATGGGACGCTGGATATGACGGTCCAGACCAATGGCGCGGTTACATGCCAGTTTGCCGACGTGCGGATGCGTGAGCAGGTGCATGGCAGCCCGCCAGACTGGCCCGGCATACTGGACGCGTGGACGCTTCGCTGGCGTCGCCCACCACGCGTTCTGATATATGGCGCAGGCCCGGAGGCGGTTCCATTGCGGCCGCTGCTAGAGGGTCTTGGCTGGTCGGTATCGATCAGCGAGCCACGCGCCGCCTGGCGCGCACGGGTACCGGATGCTTCCTTTACCGAAGAGGCGTTGACCCGGTTGCGGCCAGATGCCGCCCTGGTGATGCATCATAATTTCGAACGCGACCTCGAGGCCCTGCAGCTGTTGGCGGTGTCGACGGTCCCCTTCATAGGCCTGCTCGGGCCCGAGCGCCGGCGGGAAGACCTGTTCCAGGTGCTGCCTGAATCCCTGCGGATCCTCCTGCTGCCTCGCCTGCGCTCGCCCATCGGGATGCCGCTGGGCGGACGGGGGCCCGAGGCGATCGCGCTGAGCATCGCGGCACAGCTGCAGGCGTGGCGCCACGGCGTGCACGGTGAACTGCAATGAACGACTCACGACCCCACGCGCATGCGGCCGTGCTCCTGGCTGCCGGCGTCAGCGAACGTCTTGGCCAGCCCAAACAGTTGCTCCGTCGCGCCGGTGAAACGCTGCTGCATCGCATGGCACGGCTGGCCGCTTCCACCACACCGGCGACGCTGGTCATTGCACTGCCTGCGCACGCCCACGCCATGGCTGGGATTCTGCGCGATCTCCCAGGACTGAAGATCGTCCATCCCCAGCCAGGCAAGGGAATGGGTGCAAGCCTGCAGGCAGCGGCAGCATCCGTGAAGGCATTCCAAAGGGTCCTGGTGCTGGGCTGCGACCAGCCCGCACTTGAATCCCCGCATCTGCACGCGCTGCTGGACGGCGCGACGAATTCGGAGTCCGGGTGTGCCGCCACCGTACTTTCAGGAACAGTCGGCGTACCCGCTGTTCTGCCCGGCAGCTGGTTCGAAGAACTTGATCCTGGGTCCGGCAACGCGGGATTCCGCGAGCGCCTTCGTACCCTGCCCCGCCAGCACCTGGCCTTGATTCATGCGCCGGGCTTGGCTTTGGATATCGATACGCTGGAAGATCTGGTTACTGCGCGCAGCCTGGGATTGATTGATCCCCCTTGATTCCGGCTTACCCGGGGTCTGACGTCAGCCTGCGGCCGTCACGAAGGCGCAGTACTTCACCGCCGAACCGATTCACGTCTTCCGGGTCATGTGTGATCAGCACCACCGGAATGCCCAGCGTGTCCAGCAGGTGCTCCAGTCCCTCGCGGGTGGCCTGGCGGTTGGCGTGGTCAAGCGCCGCGAACGGTTCATCAAGCAGCAGCGCACGTGGCTGCGCCACCAACGCGCGGGCAACAGCAGTACGCTGTCGCTGGCCGCCAGAGATGTCACGCGGGTACTGGTCGCCCACTGCGCCAAGATTCAGCCGGTCCACCCAGTGTTCGACCGCCGCGGAGCGGCTACGTCGGCCTGGGTTGAACAGCCCCGCAGCGAGCGAAAAGGCGATGTTCTGACGAACCGTCAAGTGCGGAAACAACGCATAGTCCTGGAAGACATACCCCATTCGCCGGTTCTGCGGCGGAAGGTCGATGCCGCGCGTGCTGTCGAACAGCGTCTCCCCGTCGACACGTATCCAGCCCGAATCGGGCCGCAGCAATCCGGCAATTGCGCGCAGCGTCAGGCTCTTGCCGGCACCGGATTCGCCGAAAACCACAACGCGCCGGACCGCTGTCTGCAGTGAAACGTCGAGCTCGAAGTGGCGGCCAGGCGATTGCAGCTGCATGCGCACGCAGAAGTCGATGCAGGTCATCGGCGTGGACTCCCTTCGGACGGCCCGGATGCGAGTCGACTGGCCAGCAGCAACGCCCCCATGCAGATCACCGATGTGACGACGACAAGAAACAGAGCGCGGTCGTCCTGCCCGGCCTGCACCGCTTCATAAACCGCGATGGAGAGCGTCTGGGTCTTGCCGGGAATACTGCCGGCAACCATCAGGGTCGCGCCGAACTCCCCCATTGACCGGGCGAAAGCCAGCAGCAGGCCTGGAAGGATGCCGCGCCAGGCGAGTGGCAACGAGACGCGCAGGAACACGCCAGCCTCGCGCACTCCCAGTACCCGGGCGGCCTGCTCAAGCTCGGTATCCACTGCTTCAAATGCGGCGCGCGCCGGCTTGAACACCAACGGGAATGAAACGATGGCCGCCGCAAGCACCGCCCCCTGCCAGGTGAAGATCAACTGGACGCCCAGGGTAGTGTCCAGCCAATGGCCGATGGGCCCGTTACGTCCCACCAGCACCAGCAGGTAGTAGCCCAGTACCGTGGGGGGCATGACCATCGGAAGCGTCAACAGGGTGTCCAATGTCTCACGGCCTGGAAACCGCCAGCGAGCGAACGCCGCACCCGCGGCCACGCCCAGCACAAGATTGATCAGCGTCGCAGAGCCGGCGACCTTCAACGACAGCAGCACCGCTGTCCAATCCATCTCCATCTAGCGCGCGTCGGCGGCGCTGAAGCCGTAGCGGCGCAGGATCTCCTGCGCGTCCGCGGAACGCACGAAGGTAACAAAGGCGGCCGCCTGCGAGGCATTCGCGCTTCGTGCAACCGGTGCAATGGGATAGTTGACTGGCTGCGGCAACGGTACCGTGAATGCCGTGCGCACCCGCTGTTTGAACGTGCTGGCGTCACTGCCATACACGAAGCCTGCATCCACTTCGCCGCGCGCCACATAGTCCAGCGCTTGGCGCACGTTCTGGGTGGTGATCAATTTCGGTGACAGAGGTTGCCACAATCCTGCTGCCTCCAGTGCCGCTTTCGCGTAGCGGCCTGCCGGTACGGACTGCGGATTTCCTACGGCAATCCGCTCCACGTCGGTGCCTGCCAGCGCCTGCAGCCGCGACGGCGATGCGGAGGCATTGATCGGCACCACCACCACAAGTGTATTGCGGGCGAACACATGGCGCTGCGACGCATCGATCAATGAGGCACGGGCGGCCTCGTCCATGGTGAACTCATCTGCCGAGGCGAACACATCCACCGGCGCGCCATTACGAATCTGCTGCAGCAGGACGCCAGAGGCGGCTGTGTTCAGATGTACCTGCGTGCCCGGGTTTGCCTTTTCGTACGCCGCGCCGATTTCCCGGAACGCATCCAGCAGGCTTGCCGCCGCCGATACCGTCAATTCGGCGGCGTGCGCCGTGCCTGTTGTCAGTAACAGCAACCCCAAGCCCAGCCCGATGCCACGCATAGATTTCCCCACAGTGTCCGACCGGGTGATTGTGAACAGGCAGCCATGGAGGCGACGTGATGCCCTGCCGTTGTCAGCTTCGGCGCAGCAGGATCATCTTCTCCTGGGACATGTCGCGCATGGTGTACGGAATGCCGCCGGTGCCGTAGCCGGATTCGTGGCGGCCGGCGAAGGGCATCCAGTCGGTGCGGAATGCGGTGGGGTCGTTGACCATCACCGCAGAGGCATCCAGGCGGTTGGCCGCACGCATCGCGACGTCGATGTCCTGGGCAAAGATGCTGGCCTGGAAGGCCGTCGGCAGTGAATTGGCGCGTGCTATGGCGTCGTCGAGGTCGCTGTAGCGGTACACGGCCACGACCGGGCCGAATACTTCCTGCGTGGTGACGCGTGCGTCAGCCGCGGGATTGAGGAGCACCGTGGGCTGCAGCGTCGTTTCAGAAAGCCGCTTGCCGCCGGTGGCCAGTTGCGCCCCACCCTTCACCGCTTCGTCGATCCACTCGGCCACCCGGTCCGCTTCGCGGATCTGGATCAGCGGGCCGACTTCGGTGTCCTTCAGGGTGGGGTCGCCGGTGCGCAACTTCTCCACCCGCGCAATCAGCGCCTGGGTGAAGTCATCGGCAATCGCGTCGTGCACGAAGATGCGCTGGGTAGACACGCACACCTGCCCGGCGTGGTAGTAACCGCCCTTCACAATCGGCTCGATGATCTTGCCGAGGTCGGCGCTGCGGTCGACGATGGCCGGTGCCACCCCGCCGTGCTCCAGTGCCGAACGCGCCCCGTGTGCCAGTTTGGCATGCAGCGACCAGCCGACTTTGGCTGAGCCGATGAAGCTGAGGAACGCAACGCGCCTGTCGGTGGCCAGTGCTTCGGCCAGCTCGTTGCCATCTGGCAGGAAGGTCTGCGCCCACGCCTCCGGCAGGCCGGCCTCGTGGGCCATGGCGACGAACTCCAGGCACGACAGCGGCGTGGACGAGGCCGGCTTGATGATCACCGGGCAGCCCACGGCGATGGCCGGTGCCACCTGATGCACGATCAGGTTCAACGGATGGTTGAAGGCTGAGATCGCCGCCACGATGCCAATCGGCTCCTTGGTGGTGAAGGCCCAGCGATTGTCCGCCGCTGCCGACAGGCCCATCGGAATCTCGCGGCCGGCGAAGTTGCGCAGTTCATCGGCGGCGTTGTGCACGCCATCAATGGCGCGGTTGGTCTCAACAATGGCGTCCGGCAGCGGCTTGCCGCCTTCACGGGCGATCTGCATGGCCAGATGGTCGCGTTTGGCCTCCATCAGCCCGGCCAGTCGGCGCAGGATCGCAATGCGCTGGTGCGGCGGCAGCCAGCCGTCACGGTTCTTGAACGCCTTCTCGGCGGCACTGAGCTTACGCTCCAGTGCGGCAGCGTCATCAAAGGGGACTTCCGCGATCGGAGCGCGGTCGAAGGCCTGTACTACGCTAAGCATGGGGGATTCCTTGGGTTACGCACAGCCGACATCGGGCGTGCGGTTGCGCAGTTCGTTGACCAGAACGCGGGTGTTTTCGGAGTAGTCGATCGGCACGTCCAGCAAATGGACGCCACCACCAGCGAATGCCGCTTCGATGCTGGGCACCAGGTCTTCCACGGCGGTGACGCGGGTGCCCTTGGCTCCATAGGCTTCGGCATAGCGCACGAAATCCGGATTGCCGAAGCGCATGCCGAAGTCCTCGAAGCCATCTACGGCCTGCTTCCAGCGGATCATGCCGTAGGCGCTGTCGTTGAGAATCAGCACCACCAGGTTCAGGCCCAGCCTTACGGCGGTTTCCATCTCCTGCGAGTTCATCATGAAGCCGCCATCGCCGCACACGGCCAGCACCCGGCGCTGCGGATACAGGATGGACGCCATCATCGCCGACGGCAGTCCGGCCCCCATGGTGGCCAGGGCGTTGTCCAGCAGCAGCGTATTGGCCACGTGGGTGCGGTAATTGCGCGCGAACCAGATCTTGTACATGCCGTTGTCGAGGCAGACGATGCCGTCCTCGGGCATGGCCTCGCGCACGTCGTGCACCAGCCGCTGTGGGGTGACCGGGAAGCGGTCTTCCTCGGCGCGGTCGTTGAGGCGCGCCAGGATCTTCTGGCGCAGCTCCATCATGCCGCCGTCTTCGGTCAGCTTGCCCTCCAGGCGATCCGCCAGCGCACCGACGGTGCTGCCTATGTCACCGAGCACTTCGATATCCGGCTGGTAGACCTGCTCCACCGTGGCGGACTGGAAGCCCACATGGATCACCTTGGGCCCACCGCCACTCTTCATCAGGAAGGGCGGCTTTTCGACCGTATCGTGACCCACGGCGATGATCAGGTCGGCGCGTGCCACAGCCTCATGCACGTAGTCGCCTTCGGACAACGCCGCCGTGCCCATGTACAGGTTGGAGCCACCGGTGACCGCGCCCTTGCCCATCTGCGTGTTGAAGAACGGCAGCCGGGTCCGGCTCACGAACGCGGACAGGTCGTCGGCCAGCCAGGGTCGGCTGCCGGCGGCGCCGATCATCACCAGCGGTCGCTTGGCGGCCAGAATAGCGGCAGCGGCACGGTCCAGCGCTGCCGGTGCGGCAATGGGCCGCTCCAGTGGGTGCACGGGCACCACCGGCACGGCCTCGACTTCTTCGCCCGCGATGTCCTCCGGAAGCTCCAGGTGCACCGGGCCGGGGCGCTCTTCCATCGCCACGCGGAAGGCGTCGCGCACGGTGGCGGGAATCGCGGCTGCGTTGACGATCTGGCGCGTCATCTTGGTCAGTGGCTTCATCGAAGCCACGATGTCCACGATCTGGAAGCGCGCCTGCTTGGCGCTCATGACCGCCTTCTGGCCGGTGATCAGGATCAGCGGCCACGCGCCCAGGTGGGCGTAGGCCGCACCGGTCGAGAAGTTCAGCGCGCCAGGGCCCAGGGTGGCCAGGCACACACCAGGCCGCCCGGTCAGCCGGCCGTGGGTGGCGGCCATGAAGGCCGCGGCCTGTTCATGCCGGGTGAGGACCAGTTCGATGCGGGAGTTGCGGAGTGATTCCAGGAAATCGAGGTTTTCCTCGCCTGGAACGCCGAAGATGCGGTCGACGCCCTCGTTTTCCAGGGCGGCGACGAGAAGATCCGAGCCTTTGGGCATGGTTTCGATCCGTGTGAGGGATGGAAACGACTATACGCCCGGGGGTGTGGTCAGGGCGGCAACAGAGTGTTCCTGACGGGCGTGGCTCTACGGCTGGGCAGGGTCTGCCTGGGTCGAAGCAACGCAGGGCGCGAAGGTCATCTCGAAGGTCAGGTACAGACACTGGCCCGGCTCAAGCCGGTTCGGCATCAGCGTGAACCCATCGGGCGGCCCGGTCTGTGGCTCCACGCAGGTGGCATGCGCCGCCCCGTCATACACCACCCAGTGGTTGGAGTCAGATCGCAGCCGAAGCCGCTGCCCGTCCCGCTCAAGCACAACATCGCGACGTGAGATGAAGCAGTCATCCCACGAGCCCGGCGTGGGCACCACTGTCGGATACACCGCAATGCCCTCCTCGTCCCGCGGATACATGGCATCCGGAGCAAACTCCATGCGCTCCGGCTTGCGAAACCACGGATGCCAACCCAGCACGGCGGGCATGGCGTGCGCACCGGCCCGAACCTCCAACTGCAAGCGCACGCTGTCAGGCATGAGCTCGATCACCTGCGTGGCGATGCCACCAAAAGGCCAGTATTCGTCCTCCGGCAGCGCCAACGAAAGCGTGGCGACGTCTGCCTCAAGTGGGTCGATTCGCCACGGCCGTGAGAAGCCGACACCGTGGATCGCGTGCGCTTCAAAGTTGATCGGCAGCACGAAGGATCTTCCGCCAAAATCGAATCGCCCACGCCGGATCCGTCCCGCCCACGGCACCATCGGGTAGCAACCCCAGGCAATTGTCGCGGGCCAACCGTCCTCCGGACCCACCAGCCAGTCCACGCCTTGGTACCTCAACTGGGCGATGCGCCCACCAGCCTCCGGGGCCAACGCGACCTCCAGCGCGCCGCACCGCAACCAGTGCAAGGGGCCGGCCGGCATCGGGGCCTGCGCGTCGTCCACCGGCGACACCGGCTTACGCTCCATAAGGATCAATCGTCTGGATGGCACCATCTGCGTCCATCTGCAGCGGTGTGCACTTGACCGAACGCAGGTGCGTAACCCCGCCCGACAGCAGCGCGTCGTGATAGAACAGCCACCACTGCCCCTCGAACTGGCAGATGGAGTGGTGCGTGGTCCAGCCGACCACAGGCTTCAGAATCACGCCTTTGTAGGTGAACGGCCCGTACGGACTGTCGCCCACGGCGTAACACAGCAGATGCGTGTTGCCGGTGGAGTACGACAGGTAGTACCGGCCATGGAACTTGTGCAGCCACGGCCCTTCGAAGAACCGCCGCGCGTGGTCGTCGGCGCGCAGTGGTTGCCCGTGTTCGTCCAGAATGACCACTTCGCGCGTCGGCTCGGCCAGCTGGATCATACCGGCTTGCAACCGCCCTACCCGCGGGCCCAACGCAGGCGCGTCGCCCGTTGGCTCCTCGTGAGCTGGATCAAAACGGTTGTCACGGTACTTCTGCAGCTGGCCGCCCCAGATCCCGCCGAAGTAGAGGTAATGCTCCCCGTCTTCGTCCTCGAATACAGCCGGGTCAATGGAGTAAGTCCCCTCCATCGGCGTAGGCTCCGCCGTGAACGGACCCTCCGGGTGGTCGGCCACCGCCACGCCGATGCGGAAGATTCCCTGCGGATCCTTGGCGGGGAAATAGAGGTAGTAGCGTCCGTCACGATACGCCGCATCCGGTGCCCACATCTGCTTCTCGGCCCACGGCACGTCGCGCACGTGCAGGGCGACGCCACAGTCGACGGCCTCGCCCGCAGGCGAATCCATGCGCAGCACGTGATAGTCCTCCATGCCGAAGTGTCCGCCGTCATCGTCGAACGGTGCGCCGGCATCGATATCGTGCGAGGGGTAGATGTACAGCTTTCCATCAAACACGTGGGCCGAAGGGTCCGCAGTGTAGATATGGGTCACCAACGGCTGTGAGATGGCGTGCGCGGCAAGGTGCCCCAGATCGTCACCTTCACGGCGCTGCTGCAGCTCATGTTCAATGCGGTTTTCCATGCGCTTGTCGATCTCGTAGAGGAACAGCAGGGCCACCGCCACCAGGAACGGGATGGAGCAATAGATGCTGACGGTCAGGCGGATGCCGTCAATCACGCCTTGCGGCTGCTCCGCCGCGCCAGCCTGATAGCCGTAGTGCGCGAGAATGCCGGCCACCAGGGCACCGCCGACGCTCAGGCCGACCTTCAGCCCGCATAGCATCGCGGAGAAGATTATCGCGGTGGCACGGCGATGGTTCTTCCACTCGGAGTAGTCGGCCACGTCCGCAATCATCGCCCACAGCAGCGGAATGGTGATGCCGTAGCAGAACCCATGCAGCATGAATGACACGAAGGCCACGGCGACCGCCGTGGGCGGGAACAGATAGAACACCAGCAGGAACACGGTGGACGCCAGCAACGCACCACCGAACACGTCGCGCTTGCCGAACCGATCCGCCAGCCGTCGCGAGACGCCGATGCCGAGAATCATGCAGATGATGCCGCACGCGTTGAACAGGCTGAAAGCCGAGGTGGCCGGATCTTCCGGCCAAGTGAAACCCGCCAACCCTGCGCCGCTGACCGCCGCGTTCAAGCCGTGAATGAAGCCATTGAAGCCGGTGCTTTGCAGGAAGCCTGCCAGCGCAGCCTCACTCATGTAGTACTGGAAGTAGTAGATGTACGTGCCGCCCTTGAGGGCGAGGTTCATGAACACCAGGATCGTCAGCGCCAGCATCACCTGCCATGGGCGGTTGTGCAGCAGGTCCTTCAGATCCTGCAACACCCCGCTGGATTGTTCCTTCGCCGGTACGATGCGCTCGCGCGTGGTGGCGAAGGTGATCAGGAAGAACACCGTACCCACCACCGCAAACACCGTCATCACCCGCTCGAAGCCCAGCACGCGGTCGCCGTCGCCAAGAATCAGCACGAACGGCAGCAGCAGCACCTGGATGATGAACTGCGCAATCATCACCGCCACGAAGCGATAGGCTGACAGGCTGTTGCGCTGGGCCATGCTGCCGGTCAGCACGCCGCTCAGCGCGGAGTACGGCAGATTGTTGGCCGCGTACACCAGCATCAGCAGGCCGTAGGTGGCCAGCGCATAGGCCACCTTGCCACGCTCAGCGAAATCCGGCGTGCTGAACGCCAGCAGTGACAGCACGCCGAACGGGATTGCCGTCCAGAGAATCCACGGACGGAACTTGCCCCACCGCGAGTTGGTGCGGTCTGCGGCAATGCCGATCAACGGGGTGAACACAAACGCACCGAGCAGGCCGATCACGAAAATGATGGTGGCGGCCGTGGCCGGTGGCAGCCGGAACACATCGGTGTAGAAGAACGCCAGGTAGGTGACCAGGGTCTGGAAGATCAGATTGGCCGCCAGATCCCCCAGGCTGTAGCCGAGCTTCTCGCGGATCGAGAGCAAATGTTCAGTCACGCGCGGCCTCCACCTCGAACCGGGCCTGCACGCGGGCATCGGCGCTGGAACTGCCTACCCGGACCTCGTAGCTTCCGGAAGGCACCGTGTAACGGCCGCCGGCCTCGTCGTACTGCCGCAGGGCCTGTTGTGCGTCCAGGTCGAAGGCTACGGTGCGCTTCTCACCAGGGGCCAGGTGCACACGCTGGAAGCCGCGCAGGTTCTGCTGCGCATCGCCGGGTGCAGCTTGTTGCCGCCGCACGTACAACTGCACCACTTCGTCCCCGGCCTGCTTGCCGGCATTGGTAACGTCCACCTCCACCTTCAGACGTCCGTCAGCACTGATGCGCGGCACCTCGAGACGCAGCTTGTCGTAACCGAAGCGGGTGTAGGACAGGCCGTGTCCGAACGGATACAGCGGCGTTCCGCGGAAGTAGCGATAGGTACGCCCCTCCATCGTGTAATCGTCGAATGCCGGCATCTTCTGGTCTGCGGTATAGAACGTCACCGGCAGACGTCCACCGGGATTGACCTCGCCAAACAGGGCCTGGCCCACCGCGGTGCCGCCGCGTTGGCCCGGGTACCAGCTCATCAGGATGGCCGACAGCTTGGCTGGCTCCACCGCCAACGCGGAGCCACCGGTCAGCACCATCACCACCGGCTTGCCGGTGGACTGCAGTGCCTCCAGCAGAGTGCGCTGGGTGGCGGGCAGGCGCAGGTCGGTGCGATCACCGCCGGCGAAGCCGGGATAGTTGACCTTCATCTCCTCACCCTCGACATCGCCGGTGAGGCCACCGACGAACACCACGACGTCCGAACTGCGTGCAGCGTCCAACGCCTCCTCGAACGGCTGCTTGGCCCCGGGCATCCGCCAGCCCAGTCGTACGCCGGCGTCACGCTCGGCATCGAAGTACTCCAAGCGCAGCTCGTAGGCGCGCCCGGCCTGCAGCTCCAGCTCCACGCCGTCGCCGCGCATACGGTCGCTGGGGGTCCAGTGGTCCAGCACCTGCTTTCCATCCACGTACAGACGGAAGCCATCGTCTGCGGCCGCCTCGAGCCGATAGCGCCCGGACACCGGCGGTAGGAGCTGGCCGCTCCAGCGGATGCTGAAGTGATCGTTCGGAACCCCCTGCCCCGGCCCTGCCTCGCCCCGGGCCATCAGGTTGTCCGTGGGCGAGCCCCGGTCCCAGCGGAACCCAATCTGGGCGTCGGTGCGCACCAAAGATGGTGTGCCGGATAGATCGGCCGTACGGAAGTACTCGCCGCGCAGACCACGTTCCGGCGAATCGGCGGATGGTCGCAGATAGGCGGCCTCGATCAGGGGCGTGGCACTGGGATCGTCGCGTCCCTCCACCAGGTCCACGCCACGCGCGTAACGCACCTCAACGCCCTTTGCGGCATCGCGGATGCCCTGCAGAATCGTCACCGGTGCGGCCGGGGTGCCAAAGTAGTTGCCCAGCAGTGCCATGGTGTCGTCCGCGGTCGGGCCCACCACGGCAATGCGCTTGACCGTAGGCGCAAGCGGCAGCACACCATCGTTCTTCAGCAGGACCAGCGATTCCTGCGCCGCCTTCAATGCGAGCGCGTCGTGCGCCGGTGCCTGGTTCACCGACGGCGGAATACGCGCCCAGCGCACGCGCTCAGGCGGGTCGAACATACCCAGCCGCATGCGTGCAACGAACAGGCGCGTCACCGCATCATCGATCTCGGCTTCGCTGATCAGGCCCTGACGCACCGCCGCGGGCAGCGTGGTGTACTCCTGTCCACATTCCAGTTCGGTGCCGTTCTTCACCGCCAGCGCTGCCGCCGCCTCGCGGGAGGGCTCGATCTTGTGGTTCTTCCAGATATCCACGATGGCCCAGCAGTCGGACACCACATAGCCCTTGAATCCCCAGTCGCGGCGCAGCACGTCGCGCAGCAGGAACTGACTGGCACTGGCGGATTCGCCGTACACGCGGTTGTAGGCCCCCATCACCGCATCCACGTCGCCCTCCTTGATCAGCGCCTCGAACGCAGGGAAGTAGGTGTCATACAGATCACGTTTGCTGGGGCGGGCGTCGAAATGGTGGCGGTCGGCCTCGGGCCCGCTGTGCACTGCGAAATGCTTGGCGGTGGCGTCCAGCTTGCGATACACCGGGTCATCGCCCTGCAGGCCGTGCACGAAGGCCACGCCCATGCGCGCGGTCAGGTACGGGTCTTCGCCATAGGTTTCCTGGCCCCTGCCCCAGCGCGGGTCGCGGAAGATGTTGATGTTCGGTGACCAGAACGTCAGCCCCTGGTAGCGCCCGTGCTGGTTTTCGCGGATGAACTGATGATGCTTGGCGCGTGCTTCATCGCTGATGGTGGTGGCCACCTGCTGCATGAGCGGCACGTCGAAAGTGGCGGCCAGTCCGATGGCCTGCGGGAACACCGTCGCCTGCCCTGCCCGCGCCACGCCATGCAGACCCTCGTTCCACCAGTCGTACGCTGGAACACCCAGCCGCTCGATGGGCGGGGCGGCGTTCTGCATCTGAGCCGCTTTCTCCTCCAATGTCATCTGTGACACCAACGCCGCAGCGCGGGTTTCAAACGAGGCGGAGGTGTCCAGCCACGGCTGCGGTTGCGCCGCATGAACAGCGGTGGCCATCGCGATGGCGGCGCTCAGGGCCAGCGTGCGATACAGCGAACAAGGGTTCCGCATCATCATCTGCTCCTCGATGCGCGCTCGTCGCGCGCGAATGGTCCCAGCAGGGTGCCGACAAAGCCCCCTGCACGATCGGTACTCAAAACGGTGCCGTCGACGTCGCCTTTCAGCGTCCGCCAGCCGCGTCCATCGTCGCTATCGAACGAAAAGGCGTAGCGACCTTCGTCGCCTGTGATCTTCAGGCGTAGCGTCGCCGATGCTGCCAGTTCGCGGCTGGCCAGCGTCTTCGTGACGCCACCGCCGTCGCGTCCTTCAGCGAACACGGCCATGCGATTTCCTTCCAACTGACGAACGCCAAAGAAGTACCAGTAGTCCTCGCTCTGGTACGCCGCCAGTCCAGCCGCGACACCCTTCGAAGGCAGCGTCATTTCGGTACTGGCATCGAAGCGGAGATGCTGCTGGCGGCGGCCGAGGAACGAAGGATTGCGGCGCGTATCGAGATCCTCGCGTAGTGGATGCACGCCGAGGCTGCCGGTGCGGCTGCTCAGGTCGACCCACGTCCTGGTGGGAACCCGCACCTGCAACCACTCATCTGCCGGCTTCGCCCCGTTGAAGTCATCGCGCATCACGAAATTGCCGGTGCCAGGTGCCTGTGACAGCCCGTCCTGCAGCCAGGAAGGTCCCTTCACCACATATGGAATGGCCTGCCCAGGCGGCAGGATGATCGGCCAGCCGTCCTGCCACTGCACCGGCAGCAGGTAGGTTTCACGGCCGGTGTTGTAATGGCGTTGCTGGTAATTGCGGCTTGCCAGAAACACGGCCCACCAGGAACCATCGGGTCCTTCCACCAGATCGGCATGGCCGGCGTTGGTGATGGGCAGCGGTCTGTCTGCCGGGAGGTCGCGCTGGGTCAGGATGGGATTGCCCGCAAACGGCACATAGGGACCCCAGATGTTTCGACTGCGCAGCACCACCTGCGAATGCTGCGGACCGGTGCCGCCCTCTGCGGCCGACAGGTAATACCAGCCCTCGCGCTTGTAGAGATGCGGGCCTTCGATCCAGATCGGCTTGGTGGTCGGGTCCACGCCGCCGTCCACCAGCACCTTGCGCGGCCCAACCGGATTCAGCGTGGCCCGGTCGATCTGCTGCATCCAGATCGCCCGATGCCCCTCGTAACGCGGCGTCCCGTCTGGCGCGTCATTGTTCACCAGGAAGGCACGGCCGTCCTCATCGAAGTACAGCGACGGATCGATGCCGCCGACGCCGGGCAGCCAGTGCGGTTCCGACCACGGGCCGGCCGGGTCGCGCGCGGTGACGATGAAGTTGCCGCCACTATCGACGGCGGTGGTGACCACGTAGAACAGGCCGTCGTGATACGAAATGGCGGGCGCGAAGATGCCGCGGGACACGCCCAGGCCATCGAAATTCAGTACGCCCGGGCGATCGATGACGTTGCCGATCTGCTTCCAGTGCACCAGGTCGGTGCTTTCGAACACGGGGATGCCGGGGAAGTACGCAAAGCTGGAGTTGACCAGATAGAAGCGGCCGTTGGCGGCAACAACGCTGGGGTCGGCGTGAAAGCCGGCGAGCACCGGATTGCGGTAATGCCCGGCCGGCACCGGGCCGTCGAAGGCCACATCGTGGCCGGCGTACTCGAACCAGTCAAAATAGACCGGCTGTACCGGTTGCGGCACACGCGCGAGACCCATGGCGGCCAGGATCAGTACGAGCACCACGATGCGTAGTTTCATCATCGTGTTGCGCCCTCATCAATGACCAGCTCGAACGGACCGGCCGGGGCACCGCTGCGGTCGCGCAGCGTGCAGACCGGGCCGTCTGCCCAGCAGTAGCGCACGCGGGCCGCCGTCTGCGAGGCTGGGCCGTGTAGAACGACGTCGTGCCCGTCGATGTCCGCATCGACATAGGTACATGGCGAGCCATCAGCAGCGCAGAGCTCGAAGCCGATGGGCCGCTGCGCGCCGGTGGTCACCAGTGCGCCACTGACGCCGTCAAAGTGCACCCGCACTTCGGAAGACGAGCGTGTCGCACCACGTGCGCTCGGGCCGGAAGGAGGCACCCCTGCTTCGCCCTGCACGACGTAGCGGGCCAGCCGGGTCAAACGCCGGCCAAGCTCCTGCTTGTTCGGCGGGTGGATGTCGTAGGCGTCGCCGATGTCGATGGCGACCGCGAGCCCGCTGTGCGGGTCTTCCGCAGCCACACGACGTTGTGCTTCGCGCACCTCGGCCCAGCCGCTTTCCACCGGAGCCACCGGCGGCTGGCCGTAGCCGGCCAACTGCACGATCAGCAGCGGTGTGTGCGCGCCGAACTGCCTGCGCCAGTCGTCACGCAAGGTCCGCAGTCGCGCCGCGTATGCTCGGCCGTCAGCCGTGTTGGACTCGCCCTGGTACCACAGCATGCCGCGCAAGGCGGGACTTCCGAGCGGTGCGATCATGCCGTTGTACAGGGTCGACAGCCCGGTGGCGGCATGCCACGGCGCCAATGGCGGTGGGCCTTCCCCAGAGGCTGGACGATACTGCCAGCCTGCATCCAGAACTACGCGCGTGCCATCGTCAAAACGCACTGCGTGCGCCGACGCCGGGCCGGCCAGTCCACCGTCGGCCCAGGTGTCCAGCACGTTGATCACGATGTGATTGGTGCCTGCTTTCAGCAGGCCGGGGGGCAGCGGATACGAACGTGGCTCGCCCGGTGCGTACCGGCTGCCCACGCCCCCCCCGTTCACCCAGGTCATGTCGGTTTCATCAACCGGTCCGAGTTCAAGCGTGGCTCCCTGCGTTGACTGCGCGGTGGTCAGCGTCACCTGGGTGCGATACCACACCATGCCATTGTAGTCAGCCAGTGTGGGCACGCCCCAACGCTCCCATGCACCCAGCGAGGCCGGTGCCTCGCGCCAATCCCCACCTGCACCTGGCTGCCAGGGGGCATCTTCCGGTGCGGCACCGGGGCGTGAGGTCCACCACTGGGCCCAATGCCTGCCCCACTCCGCGTTGGCGGCTGCGCTGTCCTGGGTCGACAGCGCCAGCAGATCCAGTGCCGTATCCATGCTCCCCTGCGCACGCAGTGCCTCGGCACTTGTCCACGCTTCGATCCGCGAGCCACCCCAGGCGGCCTGGATCAAGCCCATCGTCACCTTCACCGTCTTCTGCAGCTCCCGCGCAAAGTAGAAGCAGGCAGCAGAGAAATCACGCACGGTGTCTGGCGTCACCGGCGTCCAGGCGACGGAATCGTGGAAGCCCTCCTGCGGCGCCGCAGCCGCGTGCTTCGGTGCCGTGAACAGACGGATGTTCGGATGGGTGGCAGCGGCGATCTCACCGTCTGCGTTGAGCGCACGCCACACCGGCAGTTCCATGTTCGACTGCCCGGAGCACAGCCATACATCGCCGATCTGCAGGTCCTGCAGGGTCTGGGTACGCTGGCCTGCCCGTACGGTCATCTGGTAGGGACCGCCTGCCGCGAGCGGGCGCAGGGTTGTGCGCCAATGGCCGTTGGCGTCCGGGTGCGCGGTTACGTTCTGGGTAGCGAATGTCACCGTTACTGGAGTACCGGGTGCGGCGCGGCCCCATACCGTGATCGGCTGGTCGCGTTGCAGGACGGCGTGGTCCTGGAACAGCGGATGCAGCAGCGGTGTCATGGATTCCTGTGCGATGGCGGGTGCTGCGCAGCAGGTCGCGATGGCGAAGAGGATTCGCGCGAAACAGGCGGCGTGGCGGGTCATCGTCCGTCTCCTGGTGCGGAGGGGAACTGGAGGGATTGGTAGTACAACAGCGGGTGTGGGGGTGCGGACTCGCCTGCTGGCAATGGCCTGCTGCTGATGGACTGGAAGTAGGAGACGCTGGCGTCGCGCCACCATTGGGCTTCGCGGCGTTGGATGTTGAGGTAGGCGGCGATCTGGGCGTGGCGTTCGGGGTCTATCGCCAAGGGCAGCCGGGCAAGACCCGGCTCTACGGGGTTGAGGGTGGCCCAGGTTTTCTGCATGGCCTGGACTTGGCGGACGCCTTGCGCATAGCGGGCAATCAGCTCATCCCATAGCGGGCGGCCGGAGGCCATGCGGTGGTCCCACGGGACGTGGTGGAACCACAGCAGCAGCGCTTCCGGAACCTGGTTGATGTCTCCATAGCGCGCCGCGACGGCCGGTGCGTACTGCGCCACGGCATTGCTGCCGCTCGCGGTGCGGTCGAAACCGATGCCGCTTCCATCTGCCCGGTGGTAATACACAGAGGTCCAGTCTGCGCGTGGGCCGCCGTCCACCCAGGGGCCGGGGCCGTAGTGGTGACCGCGTGCCATCAGATGGTGCAGGCCCAGCGGGGTCATGTAGTTCACCGCCGCTTCGCGCGAACCCATCATCATGTCGACGATCGGCTGCACCACGGCCGGATCCGGCGAGAACGTCATGGCGGCCCAGTCCGCAGCGATATCGCGGGCGGATTGATGCGGATTCCAGGCCAGCCGACCGAACGCGTACCAGTTCGCCTGGTCGAAATGCGAGCCAGTCCAGGTTCTGTCGTTGCCGATATTGGCCACGCCGGCCATGCCGGTCAGTGCATGCCCTTCCAGCGTGCCATCGATCACCTGTGCCACAGTGGAGCCCGGGCCACGCGCGTGGGTGTCCGACTGCAGCACTTCCTCGTACAACGGCCCCAGGTACACCAGGTGCGTGGCGAAGCCGAGGTACTCCTTGGTGATCTGGAACTCCATCATCAGCGGCGTGCGCGGCATCGCACCGAACAACGGATGGAACGGCTCACGCGGCTGGAAATCCAATGGTCCGTTCTTCGCCTGCACGATCACGTTGCGACGGAACGCCCCATCGAGGCCTTTGAACTCCGTGTACGCCTGCGTGGTGCGGTCCGCAGGCACGTCGTGCGCGTAGACAAAGGCCCGCCACATCACCACGCCACCATGAGGTGCCAGTGCGTCCGCCAACAGGTTGGCTCCCTCCGCATGTGAGCGGCCATAGTCCTGTGGACCCGGCTGCCCTTCAGAATTTGCCTTGACCAGGAAGCCGCCGAAATCCGGTATGTACGAATAGATCTCGTCCACCTTGCGCTGCCACCAGCGCTGCACGCCGGGATCCAGCGGGTCGGCGGTGGTGAGCCCGCCCAGTTCGATGGGGGCGCTGAACCGCGCACTCAGGTACACGCGGATCCCATAGGGCCGCAGCACATCGGCGAGCGCCGCCGCCTTGACCAGATAGTCTGGAGCCAGACTCCAGGCGCTGGCGTTGACGTTGTTCAGCACCGCCCCGTTGATGCCTATCGAGGCGTTGGCACGCGCATAATCGGTGTAACGCGGGTCGCGCCACTCCGGCAGGCTTTGCCAGTCCCATAGCGAGCGTCCGGCGTAACCGCGTTCGACATACCCATCGAGATTGTCCCAATGATCGAGCACCCGCAGCGCTACCCGGGGCGATTCGCGAACGTCCAGGCGATCCAGCGGCGCGCCGGTCTGTAGCATACGCAGCAGATGAAAAGCGCCGTACAGCACGCCGATGTCCTGCCGCGCAGCGACCAGAATCACGTCACGCCCGTCCCGCCGCATGCGCCTGATCAGGTAGCCCCCGTTGCCCAGCTCAGCCAGCTCGTCCTGCAGCGGGGCAATCAACGACGACGTCTGTGGTGTGCCCAGAATCAGCCCGCTGTCACCGGCGATGGTAGTTCGCAATGTGGGGGCATGCCCCAGCAGGCCGGTGAGACCACGCACCAGTTCCTCGCGTGCGGCGCGTTGGGTAGGCGTGCCGTCGGGCGCAACAATTTCCTGCAGCTGTTCGCTACGTTCTGCAGCCAGTGCGGATGGCAGTGGAACGTAGCGCATCCACAGCGCATAGCCGTCTTCCGCGCGTGCGCTGCCGGTGAACACCAGCAGTGCAGCAAGCACCACTGCACTCCAATGACACCGCGCGACAAGGCGAGCGGCCGGCAGCGTGGCAGATAAACGCGGTAAGCTGGGGCCGTGCGCAGGGTGCGCCATCATCCGCCCTCGTTGCAGCGCGGCAGCGTCACGAAGATCGAAGGGAACGCGTATTGGACAAGCCGAAGAAATCGGTCCGCCGCAAAACCAGCGGCGTGACGATCGACGAGGTGGCAGCACGGGCCGGCGTGTCGCCGATGACGGTGTCGCGGGTGATCAACCAGGGCAAGGTGCGCGACACCACACGCGAACGCGTGATGGACGCGGTACGGGAGCTGGGTTACACGCCCAATCTGGCCGCCAGCACCCTGGCCGCTGCACAGCACACCCGGGTCGCGCTGATCTACACCAATCCCAGTGGTGCCTACCTGCGCGAGCTGCTGGTCGGCCTGCTGCGTGTCGCTTCGAATGCGGCCATCCAGCTGGTGATCGACTACTGGGACACGCTGGAACCGGCAGCCGAGCGCAAGGCCGCCCGCGCGTTGTCCGGCCGCGTGGACGGCGTGATTCTGCCGCCGCCGCTGTGCGAATCGCCGGCAGCGGTGAGTGAGCTGGTAAAGGCCGGCATTCCGGTGATCGCGATTGCCTCGGGCCGGCTGGGCGACGGCATCTCCTGCGTCCGCATCGACGATTTCCACGCCGGCAAGGAGATTGCCGAACACCTTATCCAGCACGGCCACACCCGCATCGGATTCATCTGCGGGCGCCACGACCTCAGCGCCAGTGCACGGCGCTACGAGGGGTTTGTCACCGCGTTGGATGAGGCCGGACTGGAAGTTGAATCCGGGCTGGTCCAGCACGGTGACTACACCTACCGTTCCGGACTGGACGCGGCGGAGAAACTGCTGTCCCACCCGCGCCCGCCCACCGCGGTGTTTGCCAGCAACGACGATATGGGAGCGGCCGTCATCTCGGTCGCGCACCGGCGCGGTCTCGATGTGCCGCGCGACCTGTCGGTGGTGGGCTTCGATGACAGCTCGGCCGCCACCACAGTGTGGCCGGAGCTGACCACGGTGCAGCAGCCAATCGGTGCCATGGCCGATGCCGCGCTTGAACTCCTGCTGCGCAGCATTCGGCGCAAGGGCGAAGCGCCCCTCGAATTGACCGACCACCTGGTCCCGCACCGTCTGGTGGTGCGGGACTCGGTGGCGAGGCCGCCGAAGCGTCGATAGCGCCGCGGGCATGGTCACTTGCCCGGGCATGCAACCGTGACTTCGGCTTCGTTCAACGCCCCCAGCGCCACGCGCGAGACGGACACCGTCATCGCCCCGGCGGTGCCCAGCGACCAAGGCCGGTCCAGCTTGCTGACATCCGCACCGGCGGTGGTCAGGCATTTCAACGGAATGCCCACCTGCTTCCATTCACCCACCGGTAGTGCCGCCAGCGTCGGACCCACGTCAACACGGGCCGAACACCCGGTGCCGCAGCCGACCGCCAGCCACGCATTGCCCTTGGGCGCAGCGTCAACACGCAGCGTGGTCAGCAGCATCAGGTCACCGTTGCTTTCGCGCTGAACGTCCAGCGGCGTATGCGATTGCAAGGCAACGGTGGCCTCGCCCTTGCCCGACCAGGCCAGACGGCGCCCGTCTTCCTGCGCAAGGTGATCAACCCCCGTGACCTTCAACAGATCGCCGTCGAGGGATTCCGGCACTTTGGTGACGGTCACGCCCTGCCCCGTCGGGTTTTCCAGTCGCAGGGCAATGCCGGAACCGGCGTCGCCGCGCGCGAAGTACACGCCCACCGCACCTTCATTACCGGTTACGCCCGACTCTTCCGGCAGTGCCGCCAGATCGCCCTTGTCGGCGTAGGTGAGGCCGTAGCCGAAGGCAAACTGCGGGTTGTAGTCCTTCTGTCCGACATTGTTGGCGTACTGCGTCGCAGTGCGCGGCCAGCTGAAGCTCAACTTTCCCTTGAAGTCGTGCTGCACGCTGCCATCCGGCTTGCGCAGCAGGACGTCGGCAATGCCTGCACCTTCCGAACCGGGCAGCCAGGCTGCGATGAACGCATCGGACGCGTTGATCTCACGATTCACCCACAGCGGGCGGCCACTCAGGAACACCGCCACCACCGGAATGCCGTCCGCCTTCAAACGCTTGAGCAGTTCCAGGTCTGCATCATCGCCCGGCTTGTAGGCCAGTGTGGGCAGATCGCCCTGAAACTCGGCATACGGGTTCTCGCCGAACACGACCACCGCCACATCCGGCTTGGTGGTGTATTTGCCGTCCACCGCCAGCACCGCCTCACCGCCCGCCGCCTTGACCTGCTTCGCGATACCTTCGTAAATGGTGTTTGCGTTCGGGAAGTCCTTGCGGGTGGTGCCGGTACCCTGCCAGTTCAGCGTCCAACCGCCTGCCTGCTTACCTACATCATTGGCACCGTCACCGGCCACCAGGATGCGCTGCTTCGGCGACAGCGGCAGTACGGCACCCTGGTTCTTCAGCAGCACCAGCGACTCGCGCACCGCCTGCCGGGCCACCTCGCGATGCTCCGGTGCACCGATCAGGGCAAACTGCCCGCCCACGGCGCGCGTGGAGGGCTTGCCGGCTTCGAACAGGCCCAGGCGCATCTTCACCCGCAGAATGCGCCGCACCGCTTCGTCCAACCGCTCCTGGCTGATGGCGCCGTCCTTGACTGCCGCCAGCGTGGTTTCGTAGAAGCCTTTCCAGCTGTCCGAAGCCATCGCCATGTCCAGGCCGGCGTTGATCGTGGCCGGGCAGTCGGTGGTGGTGCAGCCCTTCACCTGGCCATGGCCGTTCCAGTCGCCGACCACGAAGCCGCCGAAGTTCATGCGACCTTTCAGCGCGTCGGTCAGGTACGGCTTGTGACCGTGCATCTTCTCGCCGTTGACGCTGTTGAACGAGGCCATCGCGGTCTGCGCACCGGCTTCAATCGCTGGCGGATAGCCGGCGTTATGGATGCGCACCAGTTCGGCCTCGCTGATCTTCGTATCACCCTGGTCCTTGCCGTCGGTGGTGCCGCCGTCACCAAGGAAATGCTTTACCGAGGCGATCACATGCCGGCCATCCAGGAACTCTGGCGAACCGACCTTGCCCTGCAGGCCTTCGACCATCCGGCCGGAGTAGCTGGCCACGACGTCCGGGGATTCGGAATAGCCCTCGTAGGTGCGACCCCAGCGGTCGTCCTGCGGTACCGCCACGGTGGGAGCGAACGTCCACTCCATGCCGGTGGCACGGGTTTCCAGCGCGGTGATCTCGCCGATGCGATGCAGCAGGTCCGGATTACGGGCGGCACCCAGGCCGATGTTGTGCGGGAACAACGTGGCCCCGACGATGTTGCTCTGCCCGTGCACGGCATCGATACCGAACAGCACCGGAATCGCCTTGCCGCCCTGTGAGGTATCCATCGACGCTTCATAGAAGGCATCGGCCAGCGCCAGCCACTCGGCCGGCGAGGCGTCATATCGGCCGCCCGGGTCGGAGTTGCCGCCGGCCAGGATCGAGCCGAGCCGGTACTTGCGCAGATCGTCCGGGGTGATGCTGGCAATATCGCCCTGCACCAGCTGACCCACCTTCTCCTCGACGGTCATGGTCGCCATCAGGTTGGTGATGCGCCTTTCCATCGCGGCATCTTCGGCCAACGGCCAGGTCACCTGTGGCCAGGGGTTCGCATCGGCCTGCGCCGGTGCGGGCGAGGCCGCCTTGTCATCGCCCTTGCAGGCCGCCAGGGCCAGCAGCAGGGCAACCATCAGTACGCCGCTACGGCGCGTCGAGTAGTGGTGGGTCATGGTGGTCGTCCTTGTGGGCGCGCTCAGCGCAACAGGTACTGGTTGATCAGGTTTTCGTAGCGTTCCTGCTTGCCGCTGATCTGCTTCGGCTCGCCGCCCTTCGCACCGAGCGCCGCCAGGTCGACAAGACTGAGTGCGCCACGCTCGAACTGCTGGCCGGCACCGCTGTCGAAGCTGGCGTAGCGCTCTTTGCGCCACTGCTCCCACGGCGAGTCGTTCAGCAGGCCATGCGCCACTTCCAGCCCGCGTGCGAACGCATCCATGCCGCCGATGTGGGCAATGAACAGATCGTCCAGATCGGTCGACTCGCGCCGCACCTTGGCGTCAAAGTTCAAGCCGCCTTCCAGCCCGCCCTGGCGCAGCACCACGAGCATTGCGCCCACTGTGTCGTACAGGTCGGTCGGGAACTGGTCGGTATCCCAGCCGTTCTGGGCGTTGCCGCGATTGGCGTCGATGCTGCCGAGCAGGCCGTGGTCGGAGGCCACCTGCAGGTCGTGCTCGAAGGTGTGGCCGGACAACGTCGCGTGGTTGGCCTCGATGTTGAGCTTGAAGTCCTTCTCCAGCCCGTGCTCCTTCAGGAAGCCGGCCACGGTGGCGCTGTCGAAGTCGTACTGGTGCTTCATCGGCTCCATCGGCTTCGGCTCGATCAGGAAGTTGCCCTTCAAGCCGATGCTGCGGCCATAGTCGCGGGCCATGGTAAGGAAGCGGGCGAAGTGGTCGACCTCCCGCTTCATCTGCGTGTTCACCAGCGAGGCATAGCCTTCACGGCCGCCCCAGAACACATAGTGCTCACCGCCCAGCTCGACGGTCGCTTCCAGTGCCGCCTTGACCTGCACGGCGGCGCGCGCGACCACGGCGAAGTCCGGGTTGGTCGAAGCACCGTTCATGTAGCGCGGGTGCGAGAACAGGTTCGCCGTGCCCCACAGCAGCTTCATGCCGGTGGCCTCCTGGCGGGCCTTGGCCAGGCCGACCATGTGCTTCAGGTTCTTCTCGTACTGCGCCGGGTCGTCAGCATCCGGGGCCAGGTCAATGTCGTGGAAGCACCAATACGGCACGCCCAGCTTGGTGAAGAACTCGAACGCCGCATCCACCTTGGCTTCAGCAGTCGCCATGGGCGAGCTCGATTCCCACGGGAAATGGCGGGTACCCGGACCGAACGGATCATGCCCGGCGTTGCAGAAGGTATGCCAGTAGCACACGGCGAAACGCAGGTGCTCCTGCATGGTCTTGCCGCCAATGACCTTGTTGGCGTCGTAGACCTTGAACGCCAGCGGATTGTCCGAGCCGCGACCTTCGAACGGGATGCGGCCAATGCCGGGGAAGTATTCCTTGGCGCCGATGTAGGGCTGCGTGCTCATGGTGCATGTTCCTTTGGTTATGCGAGGTGTCGCGAAAAGTGAGATCAGCCGCGCTGCAGCGGCGTGATGGCGTCGAGGTGGCGCAGATAGCGTGTGTAGGCGCTGGCATAGGCCTGGCTGCGTGCCGGGTCCGGGCGTGCCGAAAGCGATGCCTCCAGCGCGACGTGCCGATCGGTGATGTCGTGGATGGAGGCCGCATCGCCGCGCGAACGGCCCAGCGCCCACAGTGCCTGCAGCGCAGCACCGAACGCTGCGCCTTCGGCCTGCACTGGCACCTCCACCGGCAGGCCGAATACATCGGCGACCAGCTGGCGCCACTCGGCACTGTTGCTGCCGCCGCCGGTCAACACAATGCGGTCGAACTGCATGCCGGCACGCACGAATGCGTCGTAGCCGTACTTCAGGCTGTACGTAGCCCCTTCCATCGCCGCGCGGTAGAGGTGCGCCGGGGTCATGTTGGTGGTATCCAGGCCCGCCAGAACGCCTTTACCGTGCGGCAGATCCGGGGTGCGCTCGCCGTTGAGGAACGGCAGCATCACCAGCCCCTCGGCACCTGGCGCGGTGGCGCGCAGGTGCGCATCGCCATCACGGGTGCTGAATCCGAAGGCCTTGGCGACCTGCTCGGTCACCACCGTGCAGTTCATGGTGCAGATCAGCGGCAGCCAGCCGCCGGTGGAGGAACAGAACGCGGCCCACGCGCCTTCCGGGTCCACCACCGGGGTATCGGAGTAGGCAAACAAGGTTCCGGAGGTGCCGAGGCTCATGGCCAGACGCCCGGGGACGACGCACCCGGTACCAATGGCAGCCATCATGTTGTCGCCGCCTCCGACCGCCACTTTCGCGGCAGCCGGGATGCCGAGTGCAGCAGCGGTGGCAGGATCCACGCCGAACAAGGCATCAGGCCCGGCGATGGGCGGCAGGCATTCCGCAAGGTCCCGATCCGGATCGGTGGCACGCAGCAGTTCGTTGGACCAGGTGCGGGTGCGCACGTCCAGCCAGCCGGTACCGGAGGCGTCCCCGTATTCGCAGAAGCGCTGGCCGGTCAGCACGAAGTTGAGGTAGTCGTGGGGCAGCAGGATGGTCGCCAGGCGCGCGTAGGCTTCAGGGCGATGCGCCTTGGTCCACGGCAGCTTCGACGCCGTGTAACCGGTCAGCACCGGATTGCCCGCCAGTTCAATGGTGCGGGCGGGTCCGCCCACCGCGTCCATGATCTGCACGCACTCGGCCGAGGTGCTGGTATCGCACCAGAGTTTGGCCGGTGCCAGCACCTCCCCCGCCGCATCCACTGGCACGAAGCCGTGTTGCTGGCCCGACACCGCCAGTGCGGCGATGTTCGCGCGTATGCCGGGGTCCAGTGCGCTGAAACACGCATGCAGCGCCGCAACCCAGTCGGCTGGCCGTTGTTCACGGCTGCCATCGCTGCCGCTGCTCAGTTCGAGCGGCGCGCTTGCAGCGGCCACGATGGCCTGCCCGGCCGCGTCGTAGACCACCACCTTCAGGCTTTGCGTACCCGCATCAATTCCCGCAACCAGATCCATCAAAACACCCTTTGAAAAATTAAAGTTAGCGCTACCTTGAGCGGCCGGCAGAAGGCCGCGCGGCGGCTATGCCATGGCCACGCGCGACGGCCACACGTCCGGTGCCGCCCTGCAGTACTGCTCGATGAACCTGTCCTGCGAGGGCATCCGGGCAACCGCCTGATGCAGCGGCTGCTGGATGCGCGTCAGCAAGGTGCGCAGATCGGGGTCGCTCAGGGCACGCGCCAATGGATGCGGGGCACCGGGCTGGATCCCCTGCCCCATCAATACACTGGTCCAGGAATCCACGCGGAACAGTTCGCCCGGGTCCTGCCACGCGTGCGCCCGCTCGCGCCAGGCACGCAGGCGGATGTCCAGCGAATCCGGCAGGGCCATCTCGCGACATGCCTTCCACATCGGCTCGTCGCGCTGGGTGGCGTGGTAGTGCAGGATGATGAAGTCGCGCACGTGCTCCATTTCCTGCTGGCTGACCTCGTTGAACAGCCGCACCAGCGACGGGCTGATGCCATCGGACGGGAACAACTGGATCAGCCGTACCACGGCGCTGATGGTCAGGTGGATGCTGGTGGACTCAAGCGGCTCGATGAAACCGCTGGCCAGGCCCAGCGACACCACATTCTGGTTCCAGGCCTTCAGCCGGCGCCCGCTGCGGAACGGCACCAGCCACGGGTCACGCAGTGGTTCGCCGTCCACATCACGCAGCAACTTGGCATGCGCCTCGTCGTCGGACATGTGACGGCTGGAAAACACCAGCCCGCAGCCGACCCGGTGCTGCAGTGCGATATGCCAACGCCAGCCCGCTTCATGTGCGATCGCGCGCGTATACGGCACCGGCGGTGCCACCGATTCGGTCTGCACGGCCACGGCGCGGTCACTGGGCAGCCATTCGTGCCAGTCCTCGTAGCCGGTCTTCAGTGTCTGCTCGATGAGCAGGCCGCGGAAGCCGGTGCAGTCGATGAACAGATCGCCTTCGATGACCTGCCCGTCCTCCAGCACCAGTGCCTGCACCGAACCGTCATGTGCGTGCTGCCGGACTTCGCGGATCTTGCCTTCCACGCGCCTCAGCCCTTGCGCTTCTGCCCTGCGCCGCAGGAACTTGGCGTATAGCCCGGCATCGAAGTGGTAGGCGTAGCTCACCTGCGGCTGGGTATCCAGCGAGAACTGGTCCCCGCGCGAGGCCAGGCTCTCCAGGCAGAAGTCGCCCAGGTCCGACGGCATGCCGCGACGCAGGCTGTCCAGCCAGAAGTGATGGAACGGCGTGGCCCAGGTGTTCTGGCCGATGGTGCCGAACGGATGGAAGAACCGTTCGCCGGGCCGACGCCAGTTCTCAAATGAGATCGAGAGTTTGAACGTGCCGGCCACTTCGCGCAGGAACTCCTGTTCGTCGATCTGCAGGAAGCGGTGGAAGGTGCGGATGGGCGGTACCGTCGACTCGCCTACCCCCACAGTTCCAATCTGCTCCGACTCCACCAGGGTGATCTCCAGCTGGTCACGGAACTGATGCGACAGCGCGCAGCCGGCCAGCCAGCCAGCCGTGCCACCGCCGGCAATGACCACCCTGCGGATCCGTCCTTCGGTTGTCTCAGCAGCGTTCAATGCTTTGCTCCCCTCAACGATTGAGTCGACCCAGCAGCTGGGCGCGCACACGGCGTGCCTGCGACTCGTCGAACGGTGCCAGTTCCCCGCGTGCGGCCTCGGGCAGGTGCTGCCCCGCCCGCTCGCCAGGACCGAAAACGTAGTACTCGAAGATCTTTGCCCACGCCTGCTTTTCCCGTTCCGGAAGATCGCGCAGTGCCCACATGGCGTGCTGCAGCGCAGGCAGAGGTGAAGACAGGAAGGCCGGCGAGCTGCGCCACCAGTAATTCACCAGCACGTTGAACGGCTCGAGGCTGCGCACGTGATGCCACCACATGCTGGGAATGAAGATCCCATCGCCGGGCTCCAGCACCGCGCTCTGCGCGCTTGCCAATGCTTCACGGAAGCGTGGGTGGCGGTCGAAATCCGGCTGGTCGAAATCCACTACGCTGACCACCTGTCCGCCTGGGGTCGGTTCCAGCGGCCCCGGATAGAGGTTGTCGATCTGATCCGGTGGAAACAGGGTGAACCGGCGCCGGCCGACGGCGCAGCAGGCCAGGTTGTCCGGTGTGTCGAAATGGCAGGAGGCGGTGACCCGGTTGCCGATCCAGATGCTGGCCGACGCATTGATGCCCAGCGCTGCAAGGCCGGCGTCGTTGTCCTGGGCGAAGCCGGGCAAGGCCCGCTCGATCAGCAGCGAGGCCACATAGTAGGTGGGTGGGCGCGGAACGTCGAAGGTGCCGGCAATCTCATCCAGCACCGCGCCCAGCACCCCGCGCCGGACCTCGAAGTTCAACTGGGTGAAGTCTGCGTTGTAGAACGGGCGGCCGTTGATCTCGGGCGCGCCGAATGAATACTGCACCGGTACGCCGGCGTCGAAACCCCGAAGATAATCCAGCGCGTCTGCAGTGGACCGTCGCCCTGCCTGGACCAGCGCCCAGTCCCGTGCAATGCCGCGCAACACCACCGGCTCACCGGCGGCCACCAGTGCCTCCATGGGCAGCGCGGCGGGATCCAACCCGTCCAGCGACCGCATGGCAACGCCGTGCAGCATCGGTCAGTTCCTGCTGGACATGGCAGCGTCCTGCACGCGCAGGCGTCGCTGCTTCTCAGCGATCAGGCGGCGCATGTTGTGCAGCGACGCCAGCATCAGATACACCCCTTCCAGATAGCCGGCACGATTCAGTTCGGCCAGCGCCGCGCCGTCCAGCTGGGCCAGCCGATCCCGGTCGATGGCATGCAGCCCATTGACGTTCACCCGGTGCTGCGGGTCGAGCTGCACGTCCAGCGCCACCGGCTGGATCAAGCCCTTGGCATCGAGCGTCGCGAACATCTGCGTGCCGTATGCATGCCCATCGTGGATGCCGCGCAGCACGCCGGCAATATGGTCGAGATAAGGTGTATTGCCGCCCTGCGGCAGAAACACCGGCTCACCCTGCACCGCGGACACCCGCGGATGATCCAGATCCACGTGGAGTACCGCCTCCTGGGTCAGCGCGCCGTCGATGCGCTGCTCCTGAAAACCGATCAGGAACGGCCCTTTGGCTGCCGCGCCAGGCAGGTAGGACGCATTCCAGCGCCCGTCCTGCAGGTACAGATTCTCGTGCTGTTCGAAACCGAGCAGCGCTACCGACTGCCATTCCCCGGTAGCGGCGTCTTTCCTCAGGAAGATCGGGTACTCACGCTGCAGCTCCGCGAACTCGCTTGGGTACGCCGGCACCATGCCCACCGCGTCACCAAACTCGGGCCCGAAACCGGTGGCCACGCGCAGGTCCCGGTGGGCAATGTTGTTGAGCATTTCGTAACGCGCCATCGTCTCATCCAATCCCATCAGAGCCTTGCGCGGGTGCCACCGCACATGCAGTGGCACCCGTACCCGATCAGAACCTGTAGCGAACGCCCAGCATGTAACGCGGACTCTGGTCAGCCAGTTTCACGATCATCTGCGAAGTGCGCGAACGCCAACGGACGTCCTCACCAGTCAGGTTGATTGCTTCCAGTCCGAACGACCAGTTGTCATTCAGCGTGTAGTTCACGCTGAGATCCCACTGATCGTACTCTTCCACATAGTACGGGTTTCGGCTGGCGCCCTGGTTGGCCAGGATCAGGTACTCGTCGCGCCAGTTCCAGGCCAGGCGGACCGACCAGCCATACTTTTCATACATCAGCATCACATTGGCGGTATCGCTCAGGCCAGTGAGCGAGAACTGGTCGATGTTCGGATCACCTGCATCGTTGTAGCCCACGTCGCCGTTGACGATGGTGTAGTTGGCCAGCACGCCGAACCCGGTGTCCCCGAAGAAGTACTGCCCGCCCAGTTCCCAGCCGTGCAGCTTGGATTCGTTCTGGTTGATGGGGCGGTTGACGTTGAACTGGTACAGCGGGTCGGCCGCCGTGCCATACAGGTCGTAGGCCGCTTCGGTGGCCAGAACCTGTGCATCTGTACCGTTGTAGGCTCCCAACCCGGCCGGGTTGTTGCGCAACAGCGCCAGCGCGGTGAACAGCGCGGTGTCATTGGCATTACAGGCCGCTGCATTGGCCGCGCCCACCTGGCTGACGCATGCGCCACTCGTCAGGAAGGCAAGCGCCGCCTGTGCATCAGGACCAGAGGTAGGATCACGCAGGCCGTACAGATTCTCCTGCACAATGGTGTTGCCGATGAAATTGGCCACCTGCTTGTTCCAGTACGTCACCGACACGTAGCTTGCGTCGGCGAAGTACCACTCCAGCGCCAGATCCAGGTTATCCGATTCCAGCGGCTTCAACTGCGGGTTCTGTGCCGTGCCGCTGGCTCGCACAGAGGGGTCGATCAGCACCGAGCCAAACGGTTGCTGTGCGGTCGGGCCTGCGTACAGGTTGCCGATCGGCGCGCGCGCGATGCTCTTGCCGAACGAAACGCGGCCCTTCAGATCGTCCATGAGGTCGATGCTGAAATCGAGATTGGGCAGGATGTAGCTGTACTTATTCTTCTCGGTGAACGGCTGCTGCTCATCGGACAGAACCACGCGGAAGTCGTTGTTCGACTGCCACTCGATCGCCTCGGGAATGGCGATGATCGACGTCGACACCACGTCGGTGGTTTCATAGCGCACGCCCAATCGCGTATTGGTGCGCATGCCGCCCAGTTCGCCGTCCAGCTCGATCTGGAAGTAAGCCGACTTGGTCTTTTCCTCCACCCGGTTGTCGGCCGCATTCTGCGGGCTGACGCCCAGGTTGGCACCGTAATTGGCTGCCGCCCACTGCGCGAGCCGGCCGGCATCGCCGCGCCAGGCGGTGAAGCTGTTGGCGCTGTAGTCGTCGAACAGGCCTACGATGTTGACCGGCTGCAGCAGGTCCATCAGCCCGTTGGCCACATCTCCGTCAACATTGGCCACGCCCCAGTCGCCCAGGGTGTTGTAGTTCTCCGCGGCCTGGATGCGGTGGGTGGTCTGCTTGCTGGAATCGACGCCAAACTGGAAACGGCCTGAGTCGAAGCTCCATTCACCGTCAACGCGACCCTGCTTGATCTCGCTGATCTGGGTCTGCGAGTTGATGCGCAGCACCTGCGAACCGATTTCACCCGACTCGAAGGCGGGATTGACCACTCCGTTGGTGCCGGCGATCGCATCGGCCGTGGTCGGATACCAGACCTTGGTGCCTACCGGCAGACCATTGTTGAACACCATCTCCTGCACATAGGAGCCACCGCAATGCGGCCCGGTGGTGCAGTTGTTGGTGCCGGCGATGCTGGAGAAGATGGAGCCGCCGCCGGTCAGCGGATCGTTCGGCCGGCTTTCGTTCTTCGAATTGTGCGCGTCAAAGCTCAGCTTGAACCGGTCGGTGACGTCCCACTTGGCATTGAAACCGAGCGAGCCCAGCTTGTACTTCTGCATGCTGCGCTGCTGTTCAAGCCCGAAGTCCTTGGTGCCGGCGATTTCCCGGATGTACACAGGCGTGGCAATTGCACCGCTGGTATCGAAGGTGACGTCGGTGTAGTTGCTGTTCTGCAGCCACATGCCCTGCTCGCCACGATTCTCTTCGATCTCGTTGGTCGAATAGGTGTAGTCCAGGGTCAGGGTCACCGCGTCGGTGGGAGCAAACTGCAACACCGCCTGACCATTGATACGCTCGCGTTCGAACTCGGAGAACGCATAGCGAAGGTCATTCGGGCGCGCATACAGCGCCCCAATGGCCGGCGCATTGGTCACGGTCGGGTTGCCCGGCAGGGTGCCGGTCCACGGCTGGATGTTCCAGTAGTTGTTGGTGGCCTGCACCGAACCACCCTTGCGCTTCTGGTAGCTGGCGCTGACCCCGACGCCCCAGGTCTTGTCCGGATTGCTGTAGCTGAAGATGCCGGACAGTTCCGGGGTCAGGTCGTTGTCGAACGGCTGGCTGTCGTCGTAGACCGCCTTTGCTCCGGCACTGGCGACCAGGCCGTTATGATCGAACGGACGCGCCGTCAGGATGTTGATGGTGGCACCGATGCCACCGCTGGGCACATTGGCCTGGCTGGTCTTGTACACCTCGATGCCGTTGATGGCCTCTGCGGCCAGCTGGGCAAAGTTGAACGCGCGGGTACCGCCATCAATGCCGCCGATGGCCACCTGCCCTGCCGCACCGAAGGCGTCCGCACCCGGCATCTGGCGCCCGTTGAGGGTCACCATGTTGAACTGCGGGCCGAAGCCTCGCGCGGTCACCTGGGCGCCTTCGCCGTCACGACGCTCGATCGAGATGCCGGTGATGCGTTGCAGCGACTCGGCCAGGTTGGTATCAGGGAACTTGCCGATGTCCTCGGCACTGATCGCGTCGACCACGCCGGCCGAGTCGCGCTTGATATCCATGGCCTGGCTGAGGCTGTTGCGGATGCCGGTGACCTGCACCGTGTCCAGCTGCGTCGGGCTGGACTGGGCCTGCTGCTGTTGCGGCGCAGGATCCGCGGTGGTGGCGTCCTGCGCGAACGCCGGATTGATGACCAGGATGCCACCCACGAAGGTGAACATGGCCCGGGATTTGAACTTCGCCAGCTTGCGGCTCATGAACGGGCCCCCAGCTGCGCGGTACGGCGAAACGTACAAGCACTCATGACGCTCCCCTCTGACATACGATCGAATGGATGTATCGCCCCTTCCGGGGGCCACCTACGGGCGATGCCCGTCTTCCACACTGAACATCGCAGTGCGCTTTGCACGAACTGCGACTCAACTCGCTTTCAGAACTGCCAGATCGACCGCATGGCATTGGGGGGCACATTTCTGAGTCTTACCCTGGCTCAGTGGTAGCGCTACCATCTCGTCAGGGCGCAGACTAATCACCCGGTCACACGGTTGTCATCATGCAGCGCAGCAAAGGAACCCATTGCGTGAAAAACAGCAGCAAGGCGGTCCGACGGAAAGCGAGTGCAATCACCATTGATGAAGTAGCCGCGCATGCAGGCGTGTCTGCGATGACGGTTTCGCGTGTAATGAATGGGCACGCCAGCGTGCGCGAAAGCAATCGCGACCGGGTACTGCGCAGCGTGCGTGAACTGGACTATCGCCCCAACCCCGCGGCCAGTGCACTGGCTGCCGCACAGCATGTTTCCATTGCGCTGATCTACACCAATCCCAGTTCAAGCTATCTGCGCGAACTGCTCGTCGGTGCGCTGCGCGGCTCTACACGGGCTGCCGCGCAGCTGATGATCGCCACCTGGGACGGGTTGGACGCCAAGGCACGCCGCGAGGCCGCGCGACAGCTCGCCGAGAATGTGGCGGGTGTCATCCTGCCACCGCCGCTATGCGAATCACGCGCCATCGTCATGGAGTTTGTTCAAGCCGGCATTCCAGTGGTGGCGATTGCCTCGGGCCATCTGAGCGACAAGGTGTCCTGCGTGCGCATCGACGATCACCGCGCCAGCTACGACATGGTGACGCATCTGATTGCACAGGGGCACCGGCGTATCGGCTACATCAAGGGCGACCCCAACCAGACCGCAAGCGCGCATCGCTGGCTGGGGTATCTGGATGCCCTCTCAGCGGCGGGTATCCAGTTCGATGACAGCGTTGTCCAGCCAGGTCATTTCACCTACCGCTCCGGGTTGCAGGCCGCGGAGCGGTTGTTGTCACTGCGTAATCGGCCCACAGCGATCTTTGCCAGCAACGACGACATGGCCTCGGCGGTGGTTTCGGTCGCGCACCGGCGCGGGCTGGACGTGCCCGGTGATCTTTCGGTGGTGGGGTTCGATGACACGTCGGCCGCGACCATGGTGTGGCCGGAACTGACTACCCTGCATCAGCCGGTGGCGGAGATGGCGGATGCAGCGGTTGAGATTCTGCTGCGGGAGATACGGCAAGCGCCGGGTTCAGGGCGCGGCATCGTCAACCGGGTGTTGCCGCACCGGTTGATCCTGCGCGGGTCGGTGTCCAAACCGTCCGGCTGATAATGCGATGTTCGATGTAGAGCCACGCCCTGCGTGGCTTCGACCGTGTCTGACACCGAACACAGCCACGCAGGGCGTGGCTCTACGGATTTGGGTCACTTGACCGCCCTATACTCCGGCTGCTGCACCCCTGCAGCCAGCCGGATGAGGTAGGCCATGCCTGTAGTGCGGATTGACCTGATCAAGCGCGACGACCCGACGCTGGGCCGCCGGATTGGCGAGGTGGTTTACGCGGCCATGCGCGAAACCATCAACGTGCCCGACCGTGACAACTTCCAGTTGATCACCGAGCATGATGCCGCGCATTTCGTGTTCGACGACAGCTACCTGGGCATTGAGCGCACCGACGCGATGGTGTTCATCCATCTCACCATCAGTGAAGGCCGAAGCGTCGAGTTGAAGAAGGCGCTGTTCCAGGCGATTGCCGACGGTGTCCACGAGAAGATCGGACTCCGCAAGGAGGATGTCTTCATCTACCTCGTGGAGGTCAGGAAGGAGAACTGGTCATTCGGCAATGGTGTGGCTCAGTATGTGACCTGATCCGCTTCATCGCGCATCGGTCAGGGTGCAGCCACGCAGGGCGTGGCTCTACGGGTGCCTAGAAGCTCATGGAGAGTTCCGCCTTGGCGGTGGTCTGGCGGTAGCCGCCATTGCCTGTGTCGCGGCGCAGGCCGATCTCTGCACGCATATTGGTCGACAGGCGGGCCTGCACACCTGCGCGGAACTGCGTGATCTGCTCCGAGCCATCGATCTCCACTTCGCTGCCGTCCATCAGCAGCGATGTCTTCGAGCCCTGCCGGATCAGCTGTGCTCCGATATAGGGCTGGAACCGAATGGCCTTGCCCGCGTGGAAGTCACCCATGACGTCCAGGCCCACCCTGCTCCGCAGCGGCGCGCTTCGTTCAAACCTCAGTTCGGTGCCATTGGCCTCGGTCAATGCCGACGGACCCGAACGGGACCACTCCAATCCAACGTGCGGTCGCAGCACCACCTTGCCGTCCAGCGAGGCGTTGAGAGCGAAGCCATAGCCGGCCTCGGCCGAGGTGCTCCAGTCCGTGCTGCGGAAACGCTCCTGGGCCAGGCCGTCGCCCTGAATGCGGTGACGCATCCGGGTACCGGACGAATCAAACGCCAGACTCAAGCCGGTCGCATCATCCAGCGACTGCCGATAGTCCGCATAGACCCCCAGCATGACGCCAGTCGACCGCCCCCTGGCGCGGTAGCCGGTGCTGCGCGAGGTGGAATCCACGTCGTACTGCCCCTGTCCGCCCTTCACGCCCACCGACCACTGGTCGCTGAGCATCTGGCTGGTGCCGACCTGCAGGGTCTGCCAACGCCCATCCACGGCTGCGCCACCGGACGCATTGAAGCGGTGCTCGTTGCCGCGCACGCTGGCCCAGATATCGCGGTGGCCTTTGTCTCGCCAGCGCGTGGGGCTGTAACGGTCACCCGTAACGCGGCCCGGCCGGTCATCGTTGAACATCGAGCGGGATGCAATGGCGCTGGCCAGATAGGCAGCGGCCTCCGGGCGCAGCATCTGCTGGCCGTCGCCCGGCAGCGGCACCGGCTCTGCCGGCATCGGCGAAGGCACGGGTTCGACCGGTGCAGGAGACGGTTCCGGGGTCGGCACTGGAGTCGGGGTGGGTTCCGGCGTCGGCGTCGGCATCGGTTCGGGTACCGGTACCGGCACAGCTTCAATGCTGCTGCTCAGATACCAGTTCCTGTTGGCTGCATCCGCGCTGTTGGCACCGCCACGACGCAACTGATAGTCGTAGGCACCGGCCACGACGCGGCCAGCCTGCACGAACTCGGCGCCCGACGTGCCGTCCACCTGGATGACCTTGTGCCCCCAGGACTGTGCCTCGGTCCGGGCGATAAGTCCTCCCGGACCACCGGCGTTGTCGATGCTCACCTGGGTACTGCCAGTGCTGCTTCCGCCAATGTGCAGCAGCGCCGTTTCGGTAGTCGCGGCATCGGCGAGGTAAGCATCCACCCACAGCCGGCTGAGATCCTGACCGGCGTAGTCACCCAGTACGTCGAATTCAGTGCCACGGTGTGGCAAGGCGAGCGTACCGGCATTGTCCAGCGAGCCCACGGACATGCCTTGCGTGTTGTCACCCGCCTGCAAAACCGCGCCGGGTGCCACGGTGAATGCCGCCTGGTTGTTGGTGCCATTGACCACCACCCTGCCCGCGCGCACGTTGCCGCTGCCGCGGTAGGTGTTGTTGCCGTTGAGCACCAGCGTGCCCGAACCGGTCTTGTCGAAGCCGCCGGCCAACGTGCGGCTCACGCCGCCCAGGCTGGCCGCATCATTGTTGTAGATGCCGGTGGTGACGGTGTCAGCGCGGTCGTCACCAATGTTGTTGTCGAAGTACGCGGTAACGCCAGCCGGGATATCCAGCTTGCTCTGTCCCCAGGCAAACTGGCCGTAGCCACCCAGGGCGGCATCCGGATTGATCTCGCCCCAACCGGAATACGCGTTGATACCGGCCAGCAGGTTCGCATTTGCGCTGCGGTCGGTGGTGCTCATGTCGGTGGCGGTACCCAGCACCACTTCCATCAGGTTGCGCGCGGACATCCACGGGTAACGCTCGGCCACTAGCGCGGTGATCGCATTGGCATTGGGTGCCGACCAGGAGGTGCCGCCGGCCAGGCTGTACGACCAGTGGCCGTTCGCCGCGCGCAGGATATTGCCACTGGCATCGCGTTGCAGGGTGCCTTCCACCGCCGCCAGACACCAGTACATGGCATGGCCGCAGTTCTGCCGGCTCCAGTTGTACTGGCCCGTGGTGTTGCCACCCGGCGTGGCCACGACAACCACGTAGTTGCCGTAGTACTGCGCATCTTCCAGTGGCACGGTGCCGTACACGAACGGCTGAACTACCTGGGTATTGCCGCTGCCGCTGTTACCTGCGGCCAGGAGGATCAGGGCATCGTTGTCCTTGATCTCGCGCCACGCATTGCGCCAAGACGTGGGCACGGAGTTCAGCCGATCATCGGTGATCTGCGACGGGTACCACACGAAATAGGACGCGCTCATGGTGCGCGCACCGAAGCCATCCGGGTCGCTGGCGGTCGCGAAGGCATTCCACCAATCGTCCACCGTGCTGCCACTACCGGTAAGCAGCGTGGCGTCCGGCACAATGTGCAGCAGCGAATAGCTCATCCACGCGCCGTGGCCACCGCCGTGCAGGGCCTGGTAGGACATCTGGTTCTCGACCGTCTGCCCGTTCTCGGTTTTTGAGAACAAACCGACGTACTGACCGTCGACCTTGAGCACGTTGTCTGCGAAGCCGGTCATGTCCGGTTCGCCCAGTGCGGTCGCGGCGTCCGCGTCCGTCAGCGAAAGCGGATTGATGCCGGTGTCGTAGTGGAAGATCCGGATGCTTTCCCCGTCCAGCCCGTTGAGCTGGTCGTCGGAAGCCTTCTGGTAGGTGGACGTGCTGGGTGCTGCCGCCGCTGTGCCGGTGAGGCCGGTCAGTGTGGCCGCGCCCATCAGCCAGGCCTTCGGCAGCCGTCGGGCTACGTCCTGCTCCGCTGCAGCCGTGTAATCGAGCACAACATCAAATCGGCCCGTTGCCCTGTTCCAGGCAATGCGCTTCGTGTACGCCATGTTTTCCCCAAGAGCAGTTGAAACAAGCTGATCTTCGGCTCCCCAGCCGGAGGGTTGGACCCTCAAGGCAGCCGTGGCTGCCTGATCAGTGGCGCATCGTACTACATCGTCCCGGGCCAAACTTCACAGTCGCTCACAGTCCGGACATGGCGACCCGTTCGTCAGGTACCCGGCTGAATCTCGGCTTCACGCGCTAACTGGACTGCATCGCGCAGGTTGAGCTTCAGCATTGCCTCGCCGCCAATGAATCCGCCCAATGCTTCGTTTGCACGCGCCTCGATCTCGTTCGCATTGGTCAGACCACGTCTTACCAAGGCAACAATATCTTCCCGATCGTTCTCAGCGAATCGCGCAATCTTGCTCACCGCGAGATCCACCGGGGAAAGCACCCGCACGCGGAACTGCTCCACTCCAAGATCTACAGGAATCGAATCATCAAGGTAGTCCTCATGCATCAGAGCAAACGTGGAGTTGTAGTTGGTATCCAGATACACGACCTGCTGCGTGCCGTCCTCCAGAGATACCTCCACCATGAGGTCGTTTGGAAGGTATATGCGCCCTCCAAACTCTGCATCCACATCGGTCGTAACTCGATTGGCTGTATACAGATGAACCGCCATCCCACCGGCCAGATACACGTTAACCGGACTCGTTAGACCAAGACGCCCCGCGAGTTGCTTGAACAACTCTCGGAGCCCTTCGGCAAGTGCGGTGCGAGTGTGGAAGGTCTGGGACGTCCCCATGAATTCACTTCCCGCCCAGGCTGTGCGAAAGCATGTCCCGGAAACGAGGCATGCTGAATACCCACCCGTTTCTTACAACGTCGGCTGGATCGAGCTTCTGGTCAGGATGCAACGCAAAATAACGCTCGCTTGCCTGCATCAACGAAACTGACTCCCCAGGAAAGCGCGAGCGCAGTACCATTGCCGCCAATCGGAAGACGTTGGCTTCGCGCTGATCCTGCGCCGACGGAGCCAGCCCAGTGGCAACGGCGGAACAACGCGCGAGCATTGCTGACTCGAGATCTCTGGCAGTCATAACCCCGCCCTCCTGCGCACACGGGATATTCGGTTCCGAACTCTGACCAGTCTAACCCGAAACACTGCGGGTGCCTCCGCCCGTCCCCTTACCCACGGCGTGGGCGTCTCGACATACCGTCACGGCATTGCCAATTCGGGCGCAAGGGTATGGATGACCTTCCCTTGCGCATCCAGAAACTCAATCGCACCGTAGCCCTCTTCAGTGACCGTCAGCCGCAGCCGTGGCCTGTCCACCTTGTCATTCAAGGCAATCGCCGGCGTCCCATCCGCGCCCACCACCATCTGGATGCGGGTGGGTGCCTGCACCCCCGGTATCAACCGGTCACCCAGCTTGGGCTCGCGCACCAACGGCGGTGCCTGGTTGATCGAGAAGCGGGTCTCGCCATCCGGCGACACGCGCCAGCCGATGGCATCCATGGCCGGGTGGTCCAGCGCCAGCACCGCCATGCCGCCGTTGACGTCGGCCGTACCAAAGCCACCGCGCTCGCTGCCTTTGTCGTCGTAAAGCACCATCCCGGCCACGTTGAAGGCACGCTTGTACTGCAGGCCGTCGATGATCGGGGCCGGCGTCTGGCCTGAAAGCGTCATGCGGATCACGCCTTTTTCGTCGACGATGTCGATGCGTCGGGCAGTAATGCGTTCCTGGTCGGGCTTTTCCACGCGGGTCTGCGGCGAGTCGCTGACGATGAGCTTCTGCAACTGCTCAACCGAAGGTCGCTTTGGGCTGCCTGCTTCGGCAGCGTGGACGTTCCAGGCGCAGGCGGCAAGCAGGGCTAAGGCAACAGGGACGGCATGCTTCATTTGGCTTCCATGAGGTTGAAGTGGAGCCATGATGGCAGCGCACCCGACACCCGGCACGTCGCGGTGCAGCGCGCCAGGACTGGGTATCCTCTCCGCCGTACCCCGAGCACCGGGGCTGTCTGAACGGAGAATCCAGATGAGTCTCGCATCCTTGGTCTGGCCACTGGCCGGCGGTCTGTTGATCGGAATGGCCGCGGCCGTGTTCCTGCTCTGGGAAGGCCGCGTGGCCGGCGTGTCCGGCCTGGTGGCTGAGGCTTCGGGTATCAGCAAGGCGTCGGGGCGACGGTGGACAGGCCCTGGGCGCTGGTGATCGTGGCCGGGCTGCTGGTGGGGTATGGCACACGGCTGGGTTCGGGCTGTACCAGCGGACATGGCATTTGCGGGCTGGCCAGGTTGTCTCGTCGCTCGCTGGTGGCCACGCTGCTGTTCATGGCGACGGGCGCGCTGACGGTGTACCTGATGCGTCACGTCGTCGGAGTTTCCGCATGAAGCACCTGTCGCCACTGATTGCCGGCCTGCTTTTCGGTGCCGGCCTGGTCGTGTCCGGCATGACCGATCCCAATCGGGTGCTGGCCTTTCTTGATGTTGCAGGTGCCTGGGACCCTTCGCTTGCGCTGGTCATGCTGGGAGCCTTGTTGCCTGCTGGCGCGGCCTACCAGTGGATGCGCGGACGCAACCGGACCTTGACCGGGTTGCCCGTGCAGTTGCCCGTTCGTACCCAGATCGACCTCCCGCTGGCGGCTGGTGCAGTGCTGTTTGGTACGGGCTGGGGCCTGCTGGGGCTGTGCCCGGGGCCGGCGGTGGCGATGCTGAGCACCGGGCAACCCACGGTGCTGATGTTCCTGGCTGCCATGCTGCTCGGAATGGGGCTGTATCAGGCGCGGCCTCCACGACGCATCAGCCGGTGATGGCGCGCTGGCGCAAGCGCCAGCAGCCACGCCACCACAACGCCCAATAGCGGCAGCATCAACCATGCCCGCGACAGCGAAGGCCAAAGCGCCGGAACCAGGATGATGCAGGAGATGCAGAACAGGGCCAGGTAACGGCAGGCCCCCATCTTGCGCCGGTACTCCTTGTGCATTCAGATGTCACCTCGATAAGACAAGAACATCGTAGGCACCCTGCGCGCATCCGATCCATTTCCCCCAGGCGTCATGGCATAAATTCCGCGTATTGATGCATCCATTTCGGCGGGGCGAACGTAGGAAGGACAGTCGCCTTGTCGAGGAGTGCAACGTGCGCTGCCTGCTTCTGTGCTGCCTGCCGCTGACGGCAGTTGGAGCTCCCCTGCTCCGCTTCGAGGGCGTCGCGGCCACTGCGGACGGGGCGGTGGCCTACCGTGAGGTGCATTGGCAGCAGGGCTCCGGTGAAGGGGCGCAGCGCTTGGTGCAGTACCTTTGTCCTGATGGGCAGCCGTTTGCCCGCAAGGAGATGCCCGCTACCCCGCGGCCACTGGCGCGGGGCTACACCCTGCAGGACCGTCGCAGCGGGCAATTGGCGCAGGTGCGAGTCAGCAGTGACATGGTCGGCATCGACTGGAAGGAAGATGCGCAGGCCCGCGCTCAGCTTCATCGCATCGCCCTACCCGCCGATGCGGTCGTCGATGCCGGTTTCGATGCCGCTGTGCGGGCCCATTGGCAGAGCCTGCTGCAGGGCACGCCGCTGCGCCTGCCGTTTCTGGTGCCGGGACGCGGGCGGTTTTACCCGGTAACGGTGGTGCATCGGGGCCCGGTGCGCTGGCAGGGCCAAACGGCCCAGACGTTCGAAGTGCGCTTGGACACCTGGTACGGCGGACTGGCACCGCGTCTGTCGCTGGTGTACTCCGGCGCTGACCGCCGCTTGTTGGAGTTTCGAGGCACCAGCAACCTTCGGGATGCAGCAGGCAAATATTCGTCGGTAGTGGTGCGCTTCAATGAGCCGGCGCGGGCACAGCCCATGGAACGCTGGGATGCCGTGCTGAGGCAGCCGCTGGTGGCCAACTGTCCGGCGGACGCGCCGTGACCAAAGACGATCCAGCTCCGCATTGGCGCTTCTGGGTCAATCTGCTCGGCAACCAAGGGGTGTGGTTGTGCGCGGTGGCAGGCGCTGGCCAAGGGCTCCAATGGCCCGCACTGCTCTCCGCCAGCGTATACATTGCCAGCCAGTTGCTGATCTCGCGTAACCCACGCGGGGATGTTTGCCTGGTCCTGCTGGCGCTGGCATGTGCGTTCGGCGTTGATGGGAGCGCGGCCGCAAGTGGAACCGTTCTCTACTCGGCCGCGCCATGGGGGTGGATCCCGCCACCATGGATTCTGGCACTTTGGGCGTCATTCGCGATGACGCTGACGACATCAATGGCGTTTCTGCAACGGCATTGGCTGCTCCCCCTGGTGTTCGGCTTGCTGTTGGCACCCCTCGCCTACATCTCCGCATCTCGAGGGTTCTCGGCGGTGCAGTTTTCAGCACCTGCGTGGCATGGAATTACGCTTCTGGGCGCAACCTGGGCAACTGCACTGTCACTGCTATGCCGAGTAGCGCGACGAGCGCCGTTGCAGCCAGCAGGGCGCTGACCCTGATCCCATCAATCGCACCATCCGCTGTTTCGGGCCGTCTCCCGCTCGCGTAGCTTCCTCAGCTTGAGCTCATTGGCTTCATTGAGCCGAACGTAGTCCGGATGCCGGGCGAAGTACGGTCCCAGCCACCCATCTTCGTGGGTTAACGCCATGGTCCAGGCGAGGTTGGGCGGGAAGACGTAATAGTCCGACCAGTAGGCCTGCGCGTCGGGCAGACTGTCGGTCAACACAGCGCGCTTTCGGTCGTTGGAAAGAACAACCAACTCGACGCCGGACTGCCTTGCATAGGCCTCCATCGCCTGCACCCCACTCAGGCAGGGAAAGCGCTCAAAGCTGAAAACGTGCCACATGTAGCGCTTGATGTTCGCACCCTGGTGGTTGCGGCCAAATACAGACAGCCACGCATCTGCCCACTCGCGCGCTTCCGCCTCTGTGTACGTTTGCAGAACATGGAGCGCATCCAAATCGCCCCGCTCCGGATGGTTCCTCACCGTTTCCTCGCTTTCTTATTTGCAGGCATCGAACACCCGATCGTCCATCCGCCGGGTGAGTTCAAACGTTCTTCGCGACCCGGCGGCTTCGAACGCGGCGGCACGCTGGGCCTTGGCGGTCGCGCAGGCTTGCGGGTCACGGTACTGGCTGATGGCAGCACCCGATACGGTACTTTGCGGTGGTCGAACCCGCGCATCTGAACGCCTGCGCGAATCCAGTTCGCGCTGAATCGCGTCCAGCCGCGCCTGCCCTTGTGCATTCGGCGCGTCCGGCACCGCGTCCCATCGCTTCACCGCCTGTCCCGTTGTACATGGATCGGACTGGTAGACGGTACTTCCGCCGTCCACACACTTGTACACCTGCTGGGCTGCGGCCGGGCACGCCCAGCACAGCGCCAGCAGCACAAACGCTCTTACCTCCATGTTGCCCCCTGTTCGCCGCCTGACCCTGGCGGCAGCCGGCCTAGTCTATAGTGCGGACAACCCCTCCAAGAAGGCAGCACGGATGCGAACCCACCTCACCCGCACAGTACTGGCCGCCGCCCTGCTTTCTGGCGCGCTACCCGCCTTGGCGGAATCGACCCAGGTGGATGTCCGCGTGCTCGCACGTGGGGCCAAGTTCATCGGCGGCTACAGTGATTCGGCACGGGTGGTGCTGACCGATGCGGACACCGGCGAAGTGCTTGCGCGCGGCCTCACCCAAGGCACCACGGGGGATACCCAGCGCATCCTGGCGGGAGGTGTCGATGGAGACAAGCGCCTTTCGACGCCGGACTCGGCGGTGTACCGCGCCACCCTGGATCTGGCCAAACCGCGCCGCGTTACCGCAACTGTCACCGGTCCGCTCAGCCAGCCTCAGGCGGCGACCACGGTCACCAGTACCCAATGGCTGTTACCAGGGCGCAACGTGACCCAGGGCGATGGCTGGGTGCTGGAACTTCCGGGGCTGGTGGTGGACCTGGTTGAGCCGGCGGCATTCCAGCCCACCAAGGTGGGTACCGACCTGCCGCTGCAGGTCGCGGTGACCATGATGTGCGGTTGTGCGCTTTCGGAAGATGGCCCATGGAAGGCCGGGGCCGTCGAGGTGGACTACCAGGTCTCCGTAAATGGAAAGGCGCAGCCCCTGCAGCGGATGCGCTTCGAAGCTGCAACCAGCCGCTACAACGCAACGATCGTGCCGCGCGAAGCCGGCATCCATGAGATTGAAGTGCGCGCATGGGACGCGGCCGGCGGCAATGCGGGCGTGGCCCGCACCACCGTGTTCGTTCGCTGATCAGGCCGCCAGTCCACCGACCACGTGGAAGGCCAGATTGGCCAATCCATGGCCCAGCACCGGCACCAGCAGGCTGCCGGTGCGGAACCGCAGCCAGCCACCGGCCAGACTGCCGATGAAGGGAAACAGCCCGCTCATGGGATCGATGTTCCAGGTTCCCTTGCTGTATCCAAGGCTGTGCCACAAACCGAACGCAATGGCCGTTCCGATGATCACCGGCCAATAGCCGCGCTCAGGCAGTGCCCTGCCCCAGACCGCGCCCAACAACACTGTCGGCACGACACCGCGATACACCAGCTCTTCCGCCAGCCCGGGCATGGTGACCTGGAACGCGAGCGTTTCCGCATCCGCCGAGCCGGGCTGGAACACCCACCCCAACACGGAACCCCACACGATGAACCCCAGCACAGCGGCCACGGACAGCCACGGCGTGCGCTGCTTGAAGGTGAGTCCGACCGCGTGGCGGTCCAGCTTCAGCGCCAGAATGACCAGCACGGAGAGGACGAGACTGTAGACCTTGCCCGACCAGTTCCAGCCGCCACCGAACACCGCCAGCGCAGGAACGGTGGACGCCAGCCCGGTGACCAGATCATCCAGGCCCAGCAGCAGCGCGCCGAGCAGCGCCATGCTCACAGGGATGCGCTGATCGAACAGGCGAACCAGCAGGAACAGCGCTGCGCAAATCAATGTGAAGCTGACGGCGAAGATCACGGCGTCCATGTGGATACACTCCAGAAGTGAAATGAAGCGGGGCGCGACCTCACGATCGCGCCCCGTCAGCACGTGCTGCTTACTTCTTTACGTTCGCGGAGTGTCCCTTCAGCGCTTCCGCCAACCCGGGCACACCGTCCGCCCCAGTAGGCACGGTGATGCTGGAACCGGTGAAGTCCTTGCCAATGGGTTCGGCGCGGCCACCCAGGCACTGCGACAGGAAGCCCTCGGTGACCGCGTTGAATGCCTTGCTGTTCTCAGGCCGTGCGAAGCCATGGCCCTCATCCGGGAACAGCGCGTACGTCACCGGAATCCCCTTGGCCTGCATGGCCTTGACGATCTGGTCGCTTTCCGGCTGCTTCACGCGCGGGTCGTTGGCACCCTGCCCGATCAGCAGCGGCTTGCTGATCTTGTCGACGTGGCTCAGCGGAGAACGCTCTTCCAACAGCTTCTTGCCTTCCGGCGTACGCGGGTCGCCCACGCGTTTGGCGAACTGCTCGAAGAACGACGCCCAGTACGGCGGAATGGTGGACAGCAGCGTGTTGAGGTTCGACGGCCCGACCAGGTCCACGCCGCACTTGAAAGTGTCCGGGGTGAAGGTCAGGCCCACCAGTGTGGCGTAGCCGCCATAGCTGCCGCCGAAGATCGCCACCTGGTCCTTGGTGGTGACCTTGTTGTCGAACGCCCATTGCACTGCGTCCAGCAGGTCATCGTGCATCTTGCCGGCCCACTCGCCATTACCGGCGTTGGTGAACGTTTTGCCGAAGCCGGTGGAGCCGCGGTAGTTCACCTGCAGCACCGCATAGCCACGGTTGGCCAGCCACTGGCCGTACCCGCTGTAGCCGTAACTATCCCGCGCCCAAGGGCCACCATGCACCATCAGCACCAGCGGCACCGGCTTGTCGGCCTTGCCGTCGGCATCCGCATCGGCCACCTTGGGCAGGGTCAGGTAGCTCACCAAATTCAGGCCGTCGCGCGCCTTGATCTCCTGCGGCCACTGTTTCACCAGCGGCTTGCCGTCCAGCGCGGGGCGCGCGCCGAACAGTTTGGTCAGCTTGCCGCCATCGGCACGGTCATAGCGGTAGTACAGCACCGGCTGCTCGGCCGCTGAGTACGCCACGATCCAGGTCTTGTCGTCCAGCGTACGTGAGTTGACCGAGATGTCGCCCGGGCCGATTTCTTTCAGCTTCTTCAGGTCAGCGCCAATGGTGTCATCCAGTGGCTTCCACTCTTCCCGCAGGTAATCCACCGCCACCGCCTGCACCTTGCCGGTACTCGGGTCGGACAGGCTGTCGCTGATGTCGGCGCGGGCGTCTTCGGCCACCAGCGTGCGCTGGCCACTGGCGGTATCCATGGCAAACAGCGCGGAAGTGTCACGATTACGCGAGTCGAACAGATACAACGTGCTGCCGTCGGTGGTCATGCCCGCCGGCCCGGTGGTGAGACCGTCTTCAAACGGGATCTCATCGATCTTGCTCCAGCCGCCCTTGCCATCCGGCTTCAGGATATCGCTGCCGCCGTCATCGCGCGACCGCGTGGCGTAGCGCACCTGGTAGTTGGCATCGGCCACGTAGCTGGACAGGTCATGGGTGTTCTTCACCACTTCCGTGCGCTTGCCGGTGGCCAGGTCGACGCTGTAAAGGTCATGCCACTTCGGGTCGCGGTCGTTCATCGACACCAGCACCGCGTCTGGCTTGAGATGGCTCAAGCCCACTACCTCGGCGCGGGTCTTGGGGAACGGCGAAAGGTCTTTTTCCGCGCCGCTGTTCACGTCGACAGCGAAGGCGTGGAAGTCTTCATCACCGCCGGTATCGCGCAGATACACCAGGGTGCCGGGACGGTAGCTCCAGAAGTGATTGCGGATGCCGCGCGAGGCGTCCTTGGTCACCGCCTTGGCCGCGTTGATGTCGTTAGCCGGGGCAACCCACACATTCAGCACGCCGTTCACCGGCGCGATCCAGCTGATGTACTGGCCGTCCGGGCTGAGCTGCACCGAAACGCGCTCGGGGTTGCCGAACAGCGCGTCACGCGAAATGAGTTCGGGTTCGGCAACCGGAGCCGTACTGGCAGCGGGTGCCGATGCAGACGGGGCGGATTCGTTGGCGGGCTTGCAGCCTGCCAGGGCCAACAGTACGGCAGAAACCAACAACGTAGTGCGCATGACCTGCTCCTTTGGATGCGACGCTGGGGAGTTGAACTGCATGTGCCGGGGCGGCGCGACGGCCTGTGCGCACACCTGGGTTACGGATTGAGTCTGCGACGCCATGGGGGCGTGGAACAATATGCCCCAAGTCACGGACCGTAATGACCCGAAACCCCGACGCACATGAATTGGGCTAACCTGCGCACTCACAACCCGATGTCCCCGTATGCCCCGCACCACCCTGCCCGTATCCAATCCCGACCAGTTGGCCTATCGCCTGCTGATGGACAGCGACTGGGCCGAAGCGGGCGGCCTGGCAACAGCCCCCGCCGAGCTGCGCATCCTGTTGACCACGCTGTTCGATTCACCCGAGCCGCTATGGCTGGCCTGGGGCGCGCAGGACAAGCACTTCTTCTTCAATGACGCCTACCTGCCGCTGCTGGGCGGCAAGCTGCATGGGGCCATGGGGCGCGGCCTCCAAGAGGTGTGGAGCGACGTATGGACCGACGTGAGCGCGGCCATCGACGATGCATTCGCGGGTCGCCACCGCAGTTTCCGCAACCTGCCCCTGCAGATGGATCGCGACGGCTCCATGAAGGAAACCTTCTGGACCTTCTCCTACTCCCCGCTTCGTCTGTTGACCGGCGAGGTGGCTGGCATCTTCTGCGTGGTCAGCGAACAGACCGAACAGATCCAGCAGAAGAACCTGCACACCCGCCAGGTCGCCGCCATCACCGAACAGGCCCGCGACGCCCACCTGGAACTGGTGCGCGCCCGCGAGCAGCTGCGCCAGGCACAAAAGCTGGAAACCATGGGCCAGCTCACCGGCGGCGTCGCACATGACTTCAACAACCTGCTGCAGGTCATTGGCGGTTCGGTGGACATGCTGCAGCACACCCTGCCACCCGACGCCCCGCAGCTGCGCTACGTCTCCGCCATCGGCTCGGCTGTGGATCGTGCCGGCAAGCTGACCTCGCATCTGCTGGCATTTTCGCGCAGACAGAGCCTCACTCCCGAGGTGTTCGACATCCGCGAAAGCGTGCGGGCCCTTTCAGACATCGTGAGCACGGTACTGGGTGCCCGCATCCGCGTGGATGTGCTTCTGCCGGAAGCTCCTCTGCACGTACTGCTGGATCGCAATCAGCTTGATACCTCACTGATCAACATCGCAGTCAATGCGCGCGACGCCATCGTCGGCCAGGGGACCGTCACGATTTCCGTCTCCAAGGTCAGCACCATTCCCTCCGTACGCCAGTCCGCCCCGCTGCTGGGTGACTATGCCGCCATCAGCGTGAGCGACAGCGGACAGGGCATTGCGCCAGAGGTGCTGAGCCGTATCTTCGAACCGTTCTTCACCACCAAAGGCGTGGGGGCCGGCACCGGGCTCGGGCTGAGCCAGGTGTTCGGCTTCGTCAAACAATCGGAAGGCGAAGTCGACGTGCGAAGCACGGTTGGCGAAGGCACCACCTTTACCCTGTACCTGCCGATGACCCTGGCCGCCGCCAGCAACGCGGCCGTACCTTCACCTCACCGCCTGGCCAGTGGCACCGGACTCACCGTGCTGGTGGTGGAAGACAACGTGGACGTAGCCGCCTTCGCGACAAGCGCCCTGGCAGAGCTGGATTTCAACGTGGTACTCGCCCGCAATGCCACTGAAGCGCTGGCCGAACTGGAGCGCGACGCCGGTCGCTTCCAGGTCGTGTTCTCGGATGTGGTCATGCCCGGGGTCAACGGCCTGGAGCTGGCCCGGCGCATCCGTGCCACCTATCCGGGTTTGCCGGTCATTCTGACCAGCGGCTACAGCGAGCTGTTGGCCAGCGACCCGAACCACGGCTTCACGCTGCTGCGCAAACCCTATTCACTCAAGCAGCTGGCCAGCGCACTGGCACAGGCCACGCGATAACACCGGCCGACGATCTAGCGTAGAGCCGGGCTTGCCCGGCTGCCCTTCACGCTACACCCCAAAACCCCCAACCGGCTCCGTCTCAAACCGCTCACCAAACCCAGTGATGTGCGGCCTGGCCCGCGCAATCGCGTCCTGCACACCCGGCAACGCCAACGATGCCCGGTGCAGCTCCGCACTGTCCCACACCTCGGTAATCCAGACCGCATCGGGATCAGTCGGGTCACGCGCCACGACATAGCTGCGACACCCGGGCATGCCATCGGTCCCCTCCAGCAGAATCGCGATCACCGCGTCACGCTGGCCGGGCGCGGTCTTCATCTTGCCAATCAGTCCGTACATGGAATGCCTGCCTCAAGTGCGAAACCCGATGATGCGCCGCCGGGCGGTAGCGATCAATCCACTAGCGTTGCTGACGCAGCCACTCGATCGCGGATTGCCGGGTACGGTCACCCACGCCCAGCTCGCGCACGGTTTCATCCGGCACCAGTGGCTTGCCATCCCCGCTCCCGTTCCGGTCCACGAACAGCGCTCCAGTCAGCTGCAGCATCGTGCCATCGGCGAGCCGGTGACCGGCGTTGGCAGTAGCCACGCCGAAGGTCGGCGCACCAAAGCTGCGGGTGTTGGGCCGGCCCCGGAAGGCAACCACCATGGCCTCCCCCGAGCTGCCGGTGCGTCCCGACGTCAGCACTGCCACGGGTACCTTTCCGAGATCGGGCGCGCCCGCCGACGCCGCCGTCGTGTTGTTCGGCCATGCGTCGCGGCTACCGTCAGGACGCTGAAAGTAGCCCGGTGTCTGCCCGCGCAGCAGCGGCTCCAGGCCGGCAAGCATGGGCCACATGGTGCCGCCGCCGTTATCGCGCAGATCCACCACCCAGCCGCGCACGCCCTGCGCGCTGCCGGCCCGAAGTGCATCCAAGACCGCGTCACGGTAACGGACCCGTAGTGCATCATTTCCTGCGCGTGTGCCCGGTATCACGAGGTATCCGATGCCGGGCTCCAGTACCTCCGACTGTGGGGCCACGAAACTCGCCCGCGCAATGCGCGGCTCGTTTGCCTGGCGTGCGGGATCCATCAGAAAGCTGTGCCCATCGCCAAGCGCCTTCAGTACCCGTTTGATCGCGCTGCGCGCTTCGCCGGGTGTTGCATTCGCGGCCGGCCGCCAGTGCTCACGGAAGTCTGCCGGCAGTTCCCGCGCGTAGTAGGCATTGTCGGCGATGACCTGCATGGCCTCTTCATAGAGCGCGATACCGCTGACGCCCATATACGCCGAACTGGCGTGCGGTACTAGACGCACGCCCTCGATGGAGAACCGGGCACCTTGGTGGCCGCCGAAACTCAATTCGATTAAGCGCGCGGACGCCGGCACATCCAGTGGCAGCCTCAGGCCCGAAAGGTCTGCTGGGGCCTGGAAACGTCGCTGGTCCCGATCAAGCTTCCGTTGTCCGTCGTAGGCGATCACCGAAATCTGCATTTCACCGGCGTCAAGCGTGCCCTTCTCAACCTCAAGCGTGTAATGAGCAACGGTGCCGGCTTCGCGCTGCACGGCAAAGCGATACCCGCATCCCTTCGGGCGAGCGTCCACGGTGATCGTCGCGCCATGTGTCGTTACCGGCGAGGCGGCGAATGAGCGGGTGCAATCCCCCCCGATGTCCTGGATGCCCTCGCGCCAGGGCTTGTCCATGTTGACAACCATCCAGCCGGCAGCGCATGCCACGGCAACGACCACTCCACCGGCCGTCGAGATCAGTGCCGTCTTGAGGTACCCCTTCCACCCAACGCTCATTCGCACCATCGTCCATCCCTGGAGTTCATTGAAGCAGTCACTGCATTTGTGAAACAGGTATACCAGACTGGTAATTTTACTGCCTCGCGCCACGTAGAAGGACGGTTGTCGCGAGGGCATCTGCTGCGCACAGTCAAAGTACTGTCCCGTCAGGATGACCCCGATGAAGGCACGTATGCGGTTGCTTCCCGCAGCGCTGACTGTCGTACTGGCACAGCTCGCCGCTTCCCTTGCCGTGCACGCCCAGACGGTGGTTGGCCCAGGAACGTTGACCACCACTGTTACCGGCAGCAGCGGTGAGACCACGGTCGTAAGCAACACCACCATCAGCACAGGAACCGCCGATGCCGTGCGCGCCAACGGCGGCAACGTCACGCTGGACACGCGGCTACCTTCGCCGAATGGCCCCATCACCCTGCAGACCACCAGCGGAATGGCGCTGCACGCAACCAACGGCTCCCTGCTGGTTCCGGCAGGGATCGATATAGCGATCAATGGCCGGGGCCAGGCCGCCTTTGCCGATGGTGGAAACATCAATGTGACCGGGGGAAACATCTCCATACTCGGGATTGGCAAGCTTGCCGGTGCCACCGCGGGCACGATCACGCTTGCGAATACCCTGTACAACGCCCCGGAGCTGATCACCGGCGCGCAGGGCAACGGCATCGGGGTAGACCTGAATGGACAGGTTGTACTGGGCGCAGGTAACCGTCTTTACATCGGCAAGACGGGCAATTCATTCGGACTGGGTGCGCAGGGGCCCAATGCCGGCATCACGGTCAATGGTGCACTTCCGATCACCTTCGCCCAATCCGGTGCAATGGGCATCTACCTGTATGGCGGCGGTCAGCTTTCGAACAGTGCGCCCATTGCCCTGACGTTCAACGGTGCCAGTTCCATCGGCATCATCGTGGACAGCGGAAGCAACAACCAGACCCTGAACAACATCACTGCCACATTCAATGCCACCAGTGGTGTCGCCGGTACCGGCCTGGCGGCGCAACGGGGCGGTAACGTGTCATTGCAGAACTTCGTGGTCGAAGGCCCGGGTGCTGGCGTCGGCGTATGGGTGCGCGACACCTCGTCCGTGAACCTATCAGGCAGCAGCCGGATAACCGTTTCGGCGGACCGCAATGCGCAGCTCTACACGTTCGCGCCCAGCACGTCGATGGCCGGCGTGGACGCCATTTTCAGCAGTGCCACCGCCACCAGCACCCGCGCCGCCGGATTGGTGCAGGGGGGAACCCTGCGCAGCACCGGCACGGTCTGGTCCAACCCCACCGCCGGCGGGTACGGCATCTTTCTGGGCCAGAACGGGGTCAACAGCGTGGCCGACCTCACCGGCGATATCGTGACCACTACCGGCACCGGTTCGGCAACCGTCTCGACCTACGCCAGCGCCATCCTGACCGCACGCGGCTCGAGCCTGCGCAATGAAGGCGGTAACCAGGCCATCCAGCTGTGGAACTACAGCTCGCCGACCCAGACCACCGGTGCCAATGAGGTCCATCTGATCGACACCACGGTCAGTGCCAGTGGGGGTGCCGATGCGGTGTACTCACTGAATCAGGCACCCGGCACCGTCAATCTGCTCACCGTACAGGGTGGCAGCGTGCGCAGCGACACCACGGCGATCTACGCGTACGGCCCATTGACAGTACAGTTGAACAGCACCGATGTGGCCGGTACCGACGCCCTGCTGTGGGCCGGCAACATGAATGCCAACGGCGACCCTACGGTTCTCGACGTGGTGGCACGGGCAAGCACCCTGAGTGGGATGGCGGGCGCCGCCTCACCCGGCAGTGTAAGCACCAGCACCGCCAATCTTTCCCTGCTGCAACAATCGCACTGGACCGGGCTGGCCTGGAATCTGAGCAATGCCTGGGTGGACGCAAGCAGTCTGTGGACAGTCACCGGTGACTCCACCGTCTCGCAGCTCGTCAACAACGAAGGGCGCATTGCATTCACCCCGCCAGCGAACGACGTCTACAAGCAGCTTTACACAACCACCTACGCGGGCGGTGCAGCCAGCACCCTGGCGCTGAACACCTGGCTGGGGGATGACACCTCACCGTCGGACCAGCTGGTCATCACCGGTGGCAGCGCCAGTGGTCAGTCGCGCCTTGAGATCGCCAACAGCGGCGGTGCCGGTGCACTGACGCTGGGAGATGGCATCCGGGTGGTTGCCACATTGGACGGCGGCACCACCGCTGCGGACGCGTTCGTGCTTGCAGGTGCGGTGCTGGCCGGTCCTTATGCGTACCGATTGCACCGCGGTGGCTATGCCGACGGTGCCGGCGAGGAATGGTTCCTGCGTTCGTCGATCGATTGCGGCGCGCCAGGCTCCCCATCCCCACCCTGCCCGGAGGTGGTGCCTACGCCGCCGGAGCCACCCGAACCGCCGCCGCCGCCACCGGGACCAGAACCGCCTGGCCCGCCCTCGCCCGATCCGGACCCTGCCAGCCCACCCCTCGTACCCGAACCCGAGGACGCCTCGCCGACGCCCCCGGACCCGTTCGTGCCGAACCCGGAGCCCGTGCCCGACTATCGCGCCGAAGTATCGCTGTATACCGCGCTGCCAGCGATGGCGCTGCGCTACGGCTGGGCCACGCTGGGCAACCTGCATGAACGCGTCGGCGAACAGGAGCAACTGCGGCAGCGCAGCGATCTGCGCGAGGACCGCTACTTCAATGGAGCCTGGCTGCGGGTGATCGGCGAGAATGGTGATGTGAAAGGCAGCCGGCGTGGCATCTACACCGGCAGCCCGAAGTACGACTACGACATTCTGGCGGTGCAGATCGGCAGTGATGTTTACGCCGTCGAAGACGAAGACGGCGTGCGCGATCACGCCGGCTTCTACCTCGGGCGCGGCCATATCCAGACCGACGTGGTTCACCACGACGGCACGTTGGCGGGCCGCGACAAGGTCACCGCCACCTCGCTGGGCCTTTACTGGACACGGTACTGGGAACAGGGCCAATACCTGGACGCGGTATGGCAGGGCAGCTGGGGCAAAGGCAAAGCGCGCTCGGCCAACGCCGTGTTGCTGGAGCGCACCAGTTTCGGCTGGGCGGCGTCGCTGGAAGGGGGCTACCCGTTCTGGAACGACGCACATACCCGCGTTCTGGAACCGCAACTGCAGCTGATCTACCAGCGCATTCCCACCGACGATGACCAGGAACCGGCAGCGCGCATCCGCTTCAGCGACATGACCTCGCTGGCCGCCCGCCTCGGCCTGCGCTGGGCCGGCACCCGGGTGCTGGAACCCACCGATGCCGGCATCCGTCGCCTGCTGACCTCGTGGCTGCGGTTGAATGTGTGGCATGAGTTCCAGGGCCAGCCGGTCACGGAATTCTCCTCGGCCACGGGCTACATCCCCTTCGAGGCGGACCTGAAAGGCACGTGGTGGCAGCTCAATGCCGGTACCACCTGGCAGTTGGGTGCATCGACCAGTCTCTATGCGAACGTGGGCTACCAGAAGAGCTTCCATCGCGACTTTGATGCGTGGGACGCGAAGGCGGGTGTGCGCTGGAACTGGTAAAAAAGCCCAACGTGGTGCCGGTCTCTGTCCGGCCGAACCGGTATCGGTGCCGGGCAAGCCCGGCACTACGGAAGCGCGATGGCGTAGCGCCATGCCACCGATTCACGCAGCTGCTGCACCATGTGTTCAAGAAATACCCGCACGCGAGGGGCAAGCTGTTTCCCCGACCCATGCACCGCGCTGAGCGGTGACGTGGCCAGCGCGAAGTGCGGAAGCACCTCCACCAGCCGACCGGTGTGCAGGTCCTCGGCCACGTCCCAGATCGACTTGCGAGCGATCCCCGCGCCCTGCACCGCCAGCACCTGGGCGGCATCGCCGTCGTCACACAGGGTGGTGGCCTCCAGCGGAAACGCCACGGTGCCGCCGGGCCCGGCGAACAGCCACTGCGTCACCGGTGGGCTGCCGGAAGCGATCAGATCGTGATCGCGCAGATCCTCGATGCAGCGCGGCACGCCACGGCGACGCAGGTACTCCGGTGCCGCGCACAGAATGCGGCGGTTCGGTGCCAGTTCCCGCGCCACCAGCCGCGAATCATCCAGGGTGCCGTAGCGCAGGGCCAGCTCGACACCATCACCAATCAGGTCGACCAGCTCATCACGTAACGACAGGTGCACCCGCACCCCGGGGTGCGCACGCTGGAAGCTGCGCACTGCCGGCACCACATGGCGACGCCCGAACCCGTTCGGAGCGGTGAGTTTGAGCACGCCGGCCACCACGTCCTGGCGTTGCTCCAACGCAGCCTCTGCTGCATCCACCGCGGCCAGCACCCGGCAGCAATGTTCGTGGAACAGCAGGCCTTCGTCGGTCAACGAGGCCCTTCGCGTGCTGCGGTTGAGCAGGCGCACCTGCAGCCGCCGCTCCAGTGCGGTCAGCCGCTTGCTCACCACCGCCAGCGACACCCGCAGCTCGCGGGCGGCCGCAGAAAGACTGCCGCCACGCACGATGCGGTCGAAGGTGCGCAGCTCCCCCAGGTCTTCGATCACGCGGGCTGTTTCCTTTCAGGCAAGAGTACGTTTCCGATATTGCCATTCCGGAAACAGTCGCGCATCCACACAATGTGTCCATTCATGCCTGCCGGGGAGCGGTTGGCCGTACCGACGTGAATGCGCACGCGGCCGCGACAGGACTCGCGCCATGCTGTGCCCTAGCCACCCCCACAGGTAGCCAGACCATGACCGATGCATCCGGCAAGGGCGGACCCACGCTCAGCCGCCGCCGTTTTTTCCAGGGCCTGACCCTGATTCCCGTCGCCGCGGCCCTGCCCGGCTGCGGTCCCACGCCGACCACTGCAGAACCCGCACAGGCGGGCCCGGCCCCGGATTACACCCCGCAGTACTTCAGTGCCGCCGAGTGGACCTGCGTCTCCGCGATCTGCGACCGGCTGATCCCGGCCGATGAAACCGGCCCCGGTGCCGTGGAATCGGGCGTGCCCGAGTTCCTCGACCGGCACATGCAGACCCCTTATGCCGCCGGCGCGATCTGGTACATGCAGGGGCCGTTCCTGGAAGCGCCCAGCGAGTTCGGCTACCAGGGCAAGCTGGCCCTGCGCGAGATCATCAAGATCGGCCTGGGCGCATTTGACGCCCACTGCCGCAAAGCCTTCGACGGCAAACTGTTTGCCGACCTGGACCACGCCCAGCAGGAAACCCTGCTCAAGGCCGCCGAGGGCGGCAAGCTGGAACTGGAAGGCATCTCCAGCAAGCTGTTCTTCTCCAACCTGCTGGGTGAGGTGAAGAACGGTTACTTCGCTGATCCGAAGTACGGGGCCAACCGCAACATGGGGGCCTGGAAGATGATCGGCTACCCGGGCATGCGCGCGGATTATCTGGACTGGATCGGGGTGCGCGACAAGGCGTATCCGTTGGGACCGGTGGATCTGGCAGGGCGCAGGGGCTGAAACAAATGGCAAACACGAAACCGAAAGTCGACGCGGTCATCGTCGGCATGGGCTGGACCGGGGCTATCCTGGCCAAGGAACTCACCGACGCCGGCTTGAACGTGGTCGCGCTGGAACGCGGCGGCGACCGCGACACGCAACCGGACTTCGCCTACCCCAAGGTGGTGGATGAGCTGGAAGGTTCGGTGCATCGCCGTTACCTGCAGAGCCTGTCGCAGGAAACCGTCACCATCCGTCACAAACCGTCCGACACCGCAGTGCCGTACCGGCAGATGGGCTCGTTCAAGCCCGGCACGGGCGTAGGCGGTGCCGGCAGTCACTGGTCCGGCGCACACTTCCGCCCGCTGCCCGAGGACATGGTCCTGCGCAGCAATGTGGAGCAGCGCTACGGCAAGAACTTCATCCCGGCCGACATGACCATCCAGGACTTCCCGGTCACCTACGCCGAACTGGAACCGCACCTGCACATGTTCGAGCTGGTCTGCGGCACCTCGGGCAAGGCCGGCGTGATCAACGGCGTGGTCCAGGACGGCGGCAATCCGTTTGAAGGCTCGCGCTCTGCCGAGTACCCGCTGGGTCCGAACCCCAACTACCTGGGCGGCGAGCTGTTCTATAAGGCGGCCAAGGAAATGGGCTGGCACCCTTACCCGATTCCGGCTTCGAATGCCTCCGGCCCGTACGTGAACCCCTACGGCTGCCAGCTGGGTCCGTGCAATGCCTGCGGTTTCTGCAGCGACTACGGCTGTCTGAACTACTCCAAGGCCAGCCCGAATGCCTGCATCCTGCCGGTGCTGCGCCAGCGCCCGAAGTTCGAACTGCGCACGCATTCGCAGGTGCTCAAGGTCAATCTGGACAGCACCGGCAAGAAGGCCACCGGCGTGACCTATCTGGACGCGCAGGGCCGCGAAGTCGAACAGCCTGCCGACCTGGTGCTGCTGTGCGCGTTCCAGCTCTACAACGTGCATCTGATGCTGCTGTCGGGCATCGGCCAGCCCTACGACCCGGAATCCAACACCGGCACCGTCGGTCGCAATTACTCGTACCAGAACCTCAACCGCGTAGTGCTGTTCTTCGACAAGGACGTGCAGGCCAATGGCTTCATCGGGATTGGCGGTGCTGGCACCACCATGGATGACCTCAACGGCAACCAGCTCGACAACGCCAAGGCCGGTTTCGTCGGCGGCGGCCTGGTCTGGGCGCGCCAGCCCGGTGCCGGCCCGGTGCGCGGCATCAACGTGCCGAAGGGCACGCCGGCCTGGGGCGCGGAGTGGAAGAAAGCGGCGGCAGACAACTTCCGCCACAACTTCTACTACGAGGTCCAGGGTGCGTGCATGGCCTACCGCCAGCACTACCTGAGCCTGGACCCGACCTACAAGGACAGCTTCGGCCGCCCGCTGCTGCGTATGACCTTCGACTGGCACCCGAACGAGATCAAGGCCTCGCAGTTCTTCGTCGGCAAGGCGATGGAGATGAGCAAGGTGTTGAACCCGCTGTCGATGAGCGGCGACGCCAAGAAGGACGGTGAGCGCTACAACATCACCAAATACCAGAGCACGCACACCTGCGGCGGCGCAATCATGGGTGCGGACCCGAAAACGTCCGCACTGAACCGTTACCTGCAGAGCTGGGATGTCTCCAACGTGTTCGTAATCGGGGCCAATGCGTTCCCTCAGAACAACGGCTACAACCCGACTGGTCTGGTCGGCGGGCTGGCGTACTGGGCGGCTACCGCCATCCGTGAGAAGTACCTGCCCGATCCGGGCCCGCTGGTCCAGGCCTGAGGAGACGCCGATGAAAAAGCTGCTCCTCTGGATTGTGGTGCTCGCGGTACTGGTGCTGCTGGTAGCACTGGCCTACGCCTACATTCCCACCAAGACCCGCGTGCTGGCCGACGGCCCTGCGCCCGATGCCGCATTGATCGAGCGTGGTCGCTACCTGGCTGCCGCAGGCGACTGCACGGCATGCCACACGCGACCCGGCGGCAAGCCGTTCGCCGGCGGGCTGCCGGTGGCGTCGCCGCTGGGCAACATCTACAGCACCAACATCACCCCGGACAAAACCACCGGCATTGGTGCGTATTCGCTGGATGATTTCGACCGCGCGGTACGTCATGGCATCACGCCGGATGGGCGCACGCTGTACCCGGCCATGCCCTACCCGTCGTATGCACGCATCACCGACGACGACGTGCGCGCCCTGCACGCCTACTTCCTGCATGGCGACATTGCACCGGTCAACGAAGCCAATCGCGCTGCAGAGATTCCGTGGCCGTTGTCGATGCGCTGGCCGCTGGCGATCTGGCGCAAGACCTTCGCGCCGGAAGGCGATGCAGTGGCGTTTGATGCCAGCAAGTACGAAGACCCGTTGCTGGCCCGGGGTGCCTACCTGGTGCAAGGCCTGGGCCACTGCGGCAGCTGCCACACCCCGCGCGGCTTCGCGCTGCAGGAAAAGGCACTGGATGAGTCCAGCGAGGCATACCTGAGCGGTGGCCAGATCATCGACGGCTGGAACGCGGTGAACCTGCGTGGCAACGAAGCCGACGGCCTCGGTCGCTGGAGTGCACAGGACATTGTCGATACCCTGCAGACCGGTCGCAATGCCCACACTGCAGTGGTCGGCACGCCGATGGCCGACGTGGTCCGTCACAGCACCCAGCACCTCACCGAGGAAGACCTGCGCGCGATGGCGGCGTATCTGAAGCAGCTGCCGGCGGCGACGCATGATCCGTCGTCCTATGCCGCTAACGATGCCACCGCGAAGAAGCTGCAGGCCGGCATCAATGACAGCCGTGGTGCCGAGTTGTTCGTCGATAACTGCGCCGCCTGCCACCGTACCGATGCCACCGGCTACAAGGATGTGTTCCCCACCGTGGCCGGCAATCCGACCGTGCTGGCTGAGGATCCCACCTCGGTGATCCGCCTGCTGCTGCACGGCAGCGAGCTGCCCTCCACCACCAAGCGCCCGTCGAACCTCGGCATGCCCGGGTTTGCCGATCGCCTGAGTGATGAGGAGATTGCCCAGCTGGCCACGTATATCCGCCAGGAATTCGGTAACAAGGCAGGCCCGGTGACGGCAACGCAGTCGGCCGTGGTGCGGCGTCACCTTGAGGAAGAAGCCAAGGCCCGCAAGGACGCCCACGACCCGACCGCCGCAGAATCCGCGGACGCCCCGTAGGGACGCGCCATGCGCGTCCGCCGGCCAACCGCGTAGACTCAACGGTCCAACCCTGCATGGACCGTTGACCTCGCATGTTCAAGGACAGAACCCCGCGCATTCTGCTCACCTTGGCCCTGATGACGACCGCCGCTCCGGCGGTCGCTTCTGACTTCCGGGGCTTTTTCACTGTGTTCATGGCTACCCCACTGCTGATTTGGGTGGCACTGGCGATCGGCTCGATACTGCTGCGGCGCTGTACCGCGCAGCGTGCAGGAGCCATCCGCTTTCTACCTGTGCTGACGTCGATTGCCGCAATGCCGCCGCTGGCATGGCTGGGCGTCTTCGCCCAGGAGTATCTGTACATTCTGATGCCCACGCTGGGCGTGCTATGGCTCTTGGGCGCATGGCATTTCTGGTGCCATCCGAATGGCCGCGTTGCCGTGTACACCGCACGCGTGCTGCTGGTTGTGACCGGCCTCGTAAGCGCATTCATGGTGTTCGACATGTACAACGCTACTGATGACCTGGATGACCTGATGCGCTCACTGTGGGTGCTTGTTTGCCTGGCAAGTCTGGTCGCGCTGGCACTGTATGTGTGCATCCAGGTGAGCCGGCGGCCCGCTGAATCATAGGCTGGGGCCTGGTAGGGTCGCACGACAGTCGACCGCCGATAGCGGTGCATCGCCCGATGGGGCATGACCTCGATCGTAGGCGTCAGCCCGGCGGGGTCCATGCAGTAAAGCACCGATCAATGTTATCGGCAGGCGTCTTGCGACCGCCTCTACCAATGCCTCACACACCAATGCGGTGTGTATGGTTCACCCCTCTCCCAACATGGCCTGGATGCGGGCAACGACGCGATCACGCATCTCAGCATCCAGCTTCCCGCCATACATCGCCTCATAGATCCACAACCCATCCGCCGCCAGCCGCGCCACGAACGCATCCAGCGCTTCGGCGCTATTGTCCCCCGCCTCCGGCACTCCCGGTGCCCAGCGCGCCATCGCCTCCGACCACGGTGCACGCTCGGCATCGGGCGGCACCGATTCCAGCATGAACATCAGCTCGGCCCGGGTCGCACTCATCGCGGAAACCCGGATGAAAGCCTGGTGACGCTCGTGCTGGATAGTCTGGTCCGCCGGCTTACCCGCCAGCGCCTCCATCTGCGCTTCCCAGGTCTGCACCAGATGCGCATCAATGCCCTGCAACAACGCCTCACGCGAGGGAAAGTGATACAGCAACCCGCCGCGGGTCAGTCCGGATTCGGCGGATACCGATTCAAAGGTGACAGCACGCACGCCGTCGCGGTTGATCACACGGACGGCGGCTTCAAGAATACGGGTGCGGTTGCTGGCTCTCATGCGCTCAATGTACGGGATTCGCGCCAACGACGGGACGACCGGCGGGGCCGCGCAGCAGCCGGGTGGTGAGCACCGCTCCCATGGCCAGCACCGCCACGATCACCCACAGCCCCCACGTGTAACTGGTGTCATACGCGCTTCGCGCTGCATCCAGCCACGCGCCCTCGCCCACCGATTGCGCAAGGTGCAACGCAGCCCCCAGGCCCTCGCGTGCCGTCGCCGGAATTGAACCATCTACCGGAAGGCTCAGGCTGTAGAGAGCCGCGCTCAGACTGCCGAGCACCGCTACCGCGAACAGGCCGCCGAACTCGTACGCCACCTCTTCCACCGAAGAGGCCATGCCGACCCGGTGAGGCGGCACGTTGCTGATGATCGCCGTGGATGCCACAGAAATAGCGGCACCGGTGCCGACACCGGTCAGCGCCATGCCCGCGATCACCCAGGGCAGCCCATGCTGGAACCCTACCGCCACCAACGCAACGCCGGCAGCCGCGCAGGCCAGGCCGCCGCTGATCAGCGGCCGGTAACCCACCCGATGCAGGAAACCACCACCCAGCAGGGCGCTCGGCAGCGCGCCCAATGCGGCCACCGACACCAGCAGGCCAGCATTGAGCGGGGTAAAGCCAGCTACCAGCTGGAACCGCTGCGTCGTCAGCAGTTGCAGCCCCGCCAACGCAAACAGGGTGACGATGGCCGACAATGTGCCGGCCATGAAGGCCGGATTGCGGAAAATGGCGAAGTCCAGCAGCGGATACGGCAACTGCCGCTGACGTCGCACAAACGCCCATGCACCCAGTGCGGCAACTGCGAAGGCCACGCCGCCGGTGGCCAGCGACGCCGGCGTGGCGATCAGCGACTTGATCGCCAGCACCAGGCCGGACAGCGTCACCAGCGCGAGCAATGAGGAAATGAGGTCCCACGGGCGCGTGGTGTCGCGCTGACCCAGCGGAGCCAGCCAGAGCGTGGCTGGCAGTGTCAGCAACACTACCGGCACGTTGATCAGGAACACCGCGCCCCACCAGAAGTGCTGCAGCAGCAGGCCGCCGATGATCGGGCCCAGCGCGGCGCCGATCAGCGCCACGGATCCCCAGATCGCAATGGCGAAGTTGCGTTCGCGTGGGTCATGGAAGCTGAGGCCGTTCAGGGCCAGGGTGGCGGGCATCATCGCGGCTGCGCCGACTGCCAGGAAGGCGCGGGCTGCGATCAGCTGCTCGGGCGTTGACGAGAAGGCGGCGGCCAGCGACGCGACACCGAACAGCACCTGCCCGATCAGGAACATGCGGCGGTGACCGATGCGGTCACCCAGCGTGCCCGCGCCTAGCAGCAAGCCGGCCATGACCAGTGGGTAGGCGTTGATGATCCATAGCGACTGGCTTGGGCTGGCACCCAGGGCCTCGGTCAGCGTCGGCAAGGCTGTGTACAGCACGGAGTTGTCGAGGGTGACCAGGAGGAGGCCGCCGGCGACGGTGAGGAGGAGGAGCCAGCGGCGGGTTTTGCTCATGGGGTTCATGACAATAGTATACCGGATGTCCTGTATAGTTCGACGAGCGAAAAGCAGCCGGGCAAGCCCGGCTCTACGGGGTTCACGTACGTTGCGCAGTGGAGCGCGATCGGGCGGACCGCGTACGCGGTTCAGGTTCGCTGGGGGGCGGTGAGCTGGTCGGCGAGGCCGCGGTAGATCGGTACGCGACAGACCAGGCCGGAGACGCCGCGGGCGATCAGCACCGTAGCCAGGATCGGCAGCAGCAGATCGCCGCTGTCGGTCAGTTCCAGCGAGATCACAGCGGAGGTCAGTGGGGCCTGGGTGACGCCGGTGAGGTACGCGCACATGCCCAGCAGCACGAACGCGCGAGGGTCCACTGCGGGCATCAGCGCCGCGAGGTTGTGGCCGATGCCGGCACCCACTGCAAGTGCAGGCGAGAACAGGCCGCCAGGAATACCCGCTACATAGGACGCGAGGTTCGCCAGCAGCTTCATCAGGCCAAACTCATGGCCGACCATCGCCTGCCCCTGTACCAGGCTGCGTGCCTGCTCATAGCCGGTACCAAAGGCACCTTCACCAAAACCCAGCGCCAGCAGCACGACCACCAGCCCGCAACCGGCCGCAAGCAGCACGGGATGACGCTGCCGCAGTGCACCCAGCCAACGCGGACGACCGGCCACGGTCAACAGCACCGCCTTGGCAAACAGGCCGCCCAGCAGTCCTGCCACCACGCCGCATAACAGAATGGCCACCCAGCCCTGCCCCAGCGGCAGGCGCGCGGTCACATGTCCGAAATAGGTGTAGTTGCCCAACAGCCCGAGCGACACCACGCCGCCCACGATCACCGCCGTCAGCAAGGTGCCGGAGAAGCGGTGTTCAAAGCGACCACTCAGCTCCTCAATCGCGAACACAATACCGGCCAGGGGTGTGTTGAACGCCGCCGCAATACCGGCTGCACCGCCCGCCAGCAGGAAGTGCGAAAGCTCGCGCGGATCACGAAACCCGAACCAGCGTCCAAACAGGTACATCAGGCTGGCACCCACGTGCACGGTAGGCCCTTCACGCCCGACCGATGCACCGCCCAGCAACGATAGAGAGGTCAGCAGCAGCTTGCCTGCGGATACCGCCGGCGAAAGATTGACCTGGCGAAATTCCTCATCTGGTTTTTCGAGCGCGGCAATCACCTGGGGAATGCCGCTGCCGCGTGTGGGACGCAAGGCACCCGCCGTCAGCCACGCAAGCAGCGCGAATATCCCAGGTGTCAACAAAAGCGCCCAGTACGGTGAATGCGCAATGATGCGCTGGAACACATGAAACGCCGCATCACTGGCCTTGGCAAACACGATCGCCACCAGTGCGACCACCACGGCCCCACCCCACAACGCCGCGCGGCGCCGCCACGCTTCGCTGAAGACAAGTGCAGCCAGCCGCTGGCGCGCGCGATGCAGATCGATCATGCGTGAAAGTGTGACAGCTGAATGCGCAATGATGAGGTGAAAATATGGCGAATTCATGCGCAAAATCAGTCCAGACACTGTGCCGTATTTGGACTCATCACATGAATGAAGCTAGACTTGATCGCTTTCATTCGCAAAATGGAGGCAAGGGACGCAATCGTGCGAGCATTTCCCTTTCTTATCGTGGCGGCGATGGCAGGCGTTTCGCTTGCTGCAAAAGCCGCTGAAAATCCCTCAAATCACGGCTCCGAGCCCTACTTCCACGCCGGTGGCGCGGTCCGCTTCAACTATGGCTGGCTCGACTACGGTCCCACCAACCGGCTGCAACTGGAGCTGCTGCGTGCAGATGTGAAGGGCGGCAGTGGTCCGATGTTCTTCTCGGCACAGTATCGCTGGTATGACGGCTTTGATGCTGTTCATCACGCCTATGTTGGTGCGAAGTTCAACGAGAACAGCAACGTCAAAGTGGGCATCCAGCAGGTGCCATTCGGCCTGTTGCCGACGGTCTCGCAGAGCTTCTGGTTCGGTTCCGGCTACTACCTCGGCATCGAGGACGACTACGATCCGGGCGTGGTTCTCACCCATCAACAGGGCGATACCACCTGGCATGCCGGCTACTTCACCGGTGACGAATATGGCAGTGGTGCACGCTACGACCGTTACTCGTTCGACGTCGCCCAGACGGACGCCCTGCCCTATCGCGAACGTGGCCGTGTGCATGGCCGTGTCGAGCGGGCGCTGGACTGGAACGGCGGCGACCTGCTGATCGGCGCATCAGCATTCGCCGGCAAGGTGCAGAACACCCGCACCCGCCACCACCACGGTCACCAGGGTGCGGCCGTACATGCGCAGTGGAAACGGGACGGCTGGACGGCGCAGCTGCAGTGGGCCCGCTACCGCTACGACATTCCCGAACGGCGTATCGCGCTCTCCGCATTCGAAGCCCCGTTCGAGATCGCCGCGCAAGCTGACGTGCCCAGTGCCAACATCGCCTACTCCTTCGGCGAGAGCCGCTGGCTGGACGATGTCACCTGCTACAACAACCTGAGCATGACCCGCCCGGTCGGCCACAGCGACGGCGTGCGCGACTCGTGGCAGAACGTCACCGGCTGCAGCTTCGGCAAGGGCATCATGCTTACCTACGTTGACTGGATCGCCGGCAAGGACATGTGGTTCGCCGGCGGCGACGGCATCGGCATCGACAATGGCGGCCCCTCGCGTTGGCACTCACGTCTCAACGTCAACATCGGCTTCTACTTCTGACTGTCTGAAGGACGCTCACCACCCGACTCGTTTCCACGGAGGAACCCATGCAGAGCACCGCTCCGCACCATCCCCCCGTTCGCCAGCGCATTCTGCCGCAGGTGTTCATTCCCACCGCCGCCATCGTCATTGCATTGCTTGCACTGGCCGCACTAGCTCCAGAACTGGCTACATCCTGGTTTACCGCCGCCAAGACCTGGGCGGCCAATGATGCAGGCTGGTTCACCATCCTTTCGGTGGCTGGCTTTCTGGTCTTCGTGGTTGGCGTTGCGCTCAGCCGCTTTGGTCAGCTGAAGCTGGGCCCGGACCACAGCACGCCCGACTACAGCTACGGCAGCTGGTTTGCCATGCTGTTCGCCGCCGGCATGGGCATCGGACTGATGTTCTTCGGTGTCGCCGAACCCATCATGCATTTCGCCACGCCACCCGTAGGTGCGCCGGAAACCGCCGCGGCCGCCAAGCAGGCCATGCGCATCACCTTCTTCCACTGGGGCATCCACGCCTGGGCGATCTACGCCGTGGTAGCGCTGTCGCTGGCGTACTTTGCGTACCGGCACAACCTGCCGCTGCGGGTGCGCTCGGCGCTCTACCCGCTGATCGGCGAGCGCATCCACGGGCCGATCGGGCACACCGTGGATACTTTCGCTGCGCTGGGCACGATCTTTGGCCTGGCGACCTCGCTGGGCCTGGGCGTCATGCAGATCAATGCCGGCCTGAACTACCTGTTCGGTTGGGAGGTGAGCACGCTGGTCCAGGTAGGTCTCATCATCGCCATCACCCTGGTGGCCACCGGCTCCGTCGTGGCTGGGCTCGACAGCGGTGTGCGCAGGCTGTCGGAACTGAACATGATTCTGGCCGCGGCACTGCTGGCCTTTGTTCTGGTCTGCGGTCCCACCGCCCATCTGATGCAGGCCCTGGTGCAGAACACCGGCATGTATGTGTCGCAGCTGTTCTCGATGACCTTCAATCTGTATGCCTATGAACCCAACGGCTGGCTGGGTGGATGGACCCTGTTCTACTGGGGCTGGTGGATCGCATGGTCGCCCTTCGTCGGCATGTTCATCGCGCGTATCTCGCGCGGACGCACGGTGCGCGAATTCGTCATCGGCGTGCTGCTGGTGCCGCTGGGCTTCACCTTCCTGTGGATGACCATCTACGGCAACAGCGCCCTGCACATGGTCAGGGCCGATGGCATACAGCAACTGGTTACAGCCGTCTCCACCGACAGTTCCATGGCCCTGTTCGAGTTCCTCGAACACCTGCCGCTTACGATGCTGACGTCGTCGCTGGCGGTGGTACTGGTCGCGCTGTTCTTCGTCACCTCGGCGGACTCCGGCGCGCTGGTGATCGACATGCTCACGTCGAAGGGCGAAGAGGAGTCGCCACTGTGGCAGCGTATCTTCTGGGCGCTGCTCGTCGGCGCACTGGCCATCGCCCTGCTGATCGCGGGCGGACTGGAGTCATTGCAGGCGGCCACCATCGCCAGTGCCCTTCCCTTTACCGTGGTGATGATTCTGATGTGTTGGGGCCTGCTCAAGGCCATGCACCTGGATGCCACCAAGCGCTCGATTCTGCGCGACGCGCGCATCCTGCCTGGCACCAGCGACGACTGGAAGGCACGCCTGAAGCTGCTGGCGCACAATCCGCTGAAGATCGAGGTCACCGGCTTCATCCAGCAGAAGGTGATGCCCGCCCTGCAGGACGTGGCCGCGGAGCTGCGCAAGCAGGACCTGCCAGTGCAGGTCACCCATGGCGAGGACGGTCGCGCCTGGCTGCAGGTCGGCCACGGCGAGGAGATGGACTTCTTCTACTCGGTGCGCCCGCAGCCCTATGCCGCGCCGACCTTCGCCCTGCAGGACCCGCGCCGACCGGTGAAGGAAGGCACCCAGTACTACCGCGCCGAGGTCTACCTGCGTGAGGGTGGCCAGGACTACGACGTGATGGGCTGGACCCAGGTCCAGCTGATCCATGACGTGCTGGACCAGTACGAACGCCACCGCCAGTTCCTGGACCGCGTGCGCTGACCTGAAAACAGAAGGGGTCGCTCGCGCGACCCCATCTGCGTCACCACCGGTAGTGACGCGCCATGCGCGTCAGCCCGGAAGGCGTCAGCGACCCATTGACCGCGACACAGCCTGTTCCTGCACCTGCGCTTCCTGCTGCTGCGCCTGCGCATTCTCGCCAATTCGCTGATTCACGCTCTCCAGCGTCTCCAGCTGCTTCTCAACCGGCGTAGACACCGCCTGCGCCGTGTCAGTCCGCGCAACCTGCCGATCCGCCGCATGCGGCTGCCCCTGCACCGCGAACGCATAACGCGCGTCTTCGCTCAGCACGGCTTCGTCAATCCGGCACATGCCCTTGTCCTTCGCGGCTACCAGCAGCGCCATGCCCAGCCGCTCGGTGCTCTGGTCCGGTTGCCGGCCCATGGCGGCATCGAGTCGGGAAACGGCACCATGGCTCTGCAGCCACAGCGGATGATCGGCACTGCTGCTCTGGCGCGGATCGTTCACCGGCAGCAGCGGCGACGGCGGCGGTAGGTTGCGCAGATGCGCGCCGTCCACCGTGGCATCGATCTTCTCCACGCCTGCATCTTTGTCTGCCGTGGCCAGCCGGAACATCTGTTCGGCCATGCCGTACTCCGAGTTGCCCCGGTTGCGTGCCAGCGACGCCGCGTACGCATCCACGTCGGTCTGCAGCCCGCCGCGCCCGTCTTCAGCCAGCAGACGCCAACGCTCACCTGCCATCGGGTTGTCCTGCACCATCTGCTGGGTGCGTTCCATCATCGCGCGCATCTGGTCTTCGCTGAAGCTGACCGTATTGAGCTCACCCGCCTTGACCGGCCCTCGCTCACCGGTATCGCCGGTCAACGCGCTGTTGAGCAGGCCTGCCACCTGATCCCCCTGCGCATGCTGGCGCAGGTCGAAGGTGAACTCGTAGCGGCGCTGGTCGCGCAGCTCCTGACCATCGGCTCCATACTGGCTGAGACGGGTCACTGGAAGGTTGCCGCTGTACTGCACGTTGCGCAGTTCGGTATAGCTGCCATTGTCGCGGCGCACCTGGGTTACATCGCCGGTGTTGCGCTGGCCGGCCACGTCCACGCCGAACACGCTGCCCACGTCCACCTTCAGGCGCGTCTGCGAACTCATGCCCAGCCGCTCGACCGTGGCAACGTCCGCAACGCCCGGCATTTTCGAATCAAGCGATCCGTTGGCCACGAACTGCTGGTACGCGGCCTGCCCCTGCGCATCGGCGAGGTCAAACGTCGCCGTACGCACGCTGGATTGGCCCAGTGCGTCCTGGCGACCCGCGATCGCGGTCACGCCCTTGGCCGAAAAGCCGATTCCGTTGAAGGCTTCCACCGCTTGATTGGGGCCCGTGGTCACGCGCACGCCGCCATCCTCCAGCCGATCCACGCGCAGGCTTGCGCCTTCGGCTTCGGTCAGTTTGTGCTCGGCGGCGATGTTCCGGAACGTGCCGGCCATGGCGGTGCCACTGAACGATTGCGCATCCAGAGTGACGCTGCCACCTTTCGGAAGGGTTTGCGGATCGAACGGATTGATCAGCGTCGGATCGGTGCCTTCGCCCTCGGGCAGGCTGACCCGGTAACGACCACGCAGCCCTTCGGTATGCGTCGACTCAACGATCCCGCTCTTCTGGCGCTGACCCGCCACGGTCTCCAGCTCCAGCTGATACTGCACGCGGCCATCGCCGCTGCTTTCGCCCGCGCCCAGCGTGGTGGCCCGGAACGGTCCACCTGCCGGACCGCTGCCCTGCTGGCGCGCTTCCTGGGTGACCTTGAAGCCGCCGTCGTCCGGCGTGGCGCTGACCGAAGTGCGACCGGCCTTTCCGTGCACTTCAGAGTTGGAGGAGGTGTAGGTCGGATCGAAGGCTACGTTGGCGGCGTTGCGTGCGGCTGCGTCAACGGACGCGCCCTCCTTCCGTGTCGGGTCGTTCATGTCACTTCCATTTGCTACAGACGACCCGAGTATAAACCGCTGTCGCCACTCCATGTGTCAAATGATTGACACATACCTCGGGCGCGACCGTGTTGTAGAGCCGGGCTTGCCCGGCTGCTTTCGGCGGCATCGCGAAGAGCAGCGGGGCAAGCCCCGCTCTACGAAGGCGGCCTCACGTCAAGGAGAGGTGGAATACACCAGCATCAAACGGTTCTCCTCCGCATCACGCTGATAGTTCGAACGGAAGAAGCCGTTGCGCCAGCGAATCGAAAAGTCCTTCAGCGCCTCGCTTTGGAAGGTGTAGCCGATCTCGAAATCGCGCTGCCACTGGCGTCCTTCACCTGCAAAGGTGTTCGGGCGCGCATTGTCACCCTTCACATAGCGCACCAGGAACTTCAGACCCGGAATGCAGATGCGCTTGCCATCCAGCTGGTAGCGGGCCTGCCAGCTTCGCTCGTCACGCTCCATGAAGTCGTTGATGAAGGTCCAGTTGAACACGTTGCCGTCGGTGCCGCCCACGAATGGCATCGCGGTGTCGCCGCTCATGTCCTGATAGGCCAGTGCGAACTCCTGCCCGTTGACGTTCCATGTCACCAGCGCATTCACCGCACGGTTGTCGACCACCCCCGCCAGCGCTTGTCCGACATCATCGGACACGTAATAGCGCAGCTCGGTGTCCAGCCGGCCGACAGGCAGAGGCTGGCGATACGCCACAGAGGCCACCTGCTGGCGGTAGATGTCCTGCAGCTCGGCGTGCTCGATCCGCAGCTTCAACTGGTCGTTGACCTTCCAGCCAGCGGTGAACAGATCCAGGTGATCCGAATCCGGGGTTCCGCTGAAGCGACGATCCTTGTTGGTGATGGTCAGATGCACGCGATCGACACCGTCGCGATACCAGCTGCGGTCGAAGCGCTTGTAGCCCAGCTCCAGGCCATTCTTGAACGACGCACCCAGCGACGCACCTTCGAAAGTCTGCGGCAGCAGGCGGCTGGTGTTGGACTTCAAGGTCAGGTCGGACGTGATATGGCTGCCGACGCGCAGTTCCGCCGGGCCGGCCTTGGCCTTGCCGGTCACCGCCACGCGCCCGAAGGTCGTGCGCGCACCGTCTTCGTCGTACGGCAGGATGCCGGTGCCCACTTCGGCATCGCTGCCGTCCAGCTTCAGGTCGCCCAGCCCGAGCAGGTCCAGGCCGAAGCCCACCACGCCTGGGGTGTAACCGCTGCGGGCATCGATCATCAGGCCCTGCGCCCATTCCTCACGCTTGCCCTGACCACTACCGCTGCGGAAATCGCGGTTGTAGTAGAAATTGGTGGCGGTCAGATCCACTTCGGCTCCCTTGAAGAAGCCCTCGGTCGTTTCCTCGGCCATCGCCGAGCCACTGGCCAGGCACGCGGCCGCCAGAGCGGAAATCGAAAGGTTACGCATGTTGCAACTCCTTAGAAGATCGCGCTGGCGATGAGGATCAGAACCAGCGACACCACCGACGCCATCGACAACGGCAGGCTCAGTGTCTTCAATGTTCCACGCAGGGTCATGCCCATCGTGGTCTGCATCAGCCAGAACGTATTGCTGGTCACATGCACCAGGAACAGCGAGCCCGAACCCGCGGCCAATGCCACCAGCACTGGCGGCACGTCCAGCGAATGCAGGGCCGGTGCCAGCAGGCTGGCGGCGGTGATTGCCGAGGCGGACACCGAGCCGATCGCAATGTGCAGGATCGCCGCCACCAGCCACACCAGCAGCAGCGGTGCCGCCGTGTTCGCAGTGAAGTAGCCCGACAGGATGTCGCCCATGCCGGTGGTAGCCACCACCGCCGACAACGAGCCAGCCACGCCGGTCAGCAGCAGAATCTGGCCACTCTCCTTGAATGCGTCGGTCACCGCGCCGCTGCGGTCTTTCGCCGGGATGGTGAAACGGGCGATGAAGAACGCCAGCGCCAGGCCGCAGAACAACGCGAAGGTGGAGTTGCCAATGGCTTCCAGCACCGGCGCATCCCAGCCCATCACACGGTCCACCGCACCCAGCGCGATCATCAGCATCGGCACGATGATCGGCAGCAGCGACAGTTTCAGCGGCACCGCGTTGCCTTCGGTGGCTTCGTCAGCGGCGATCACCGCCGGCTGCTCGTCTTCCGGCAGCTCGTCGGTTTCCGGCTTCCAGAACCCGCGATGCAGCAGCCAGTGGAAGCCCCACAGGGTCAGGAACACGGTCGGAATGGCAATCGCCAGGCCTACCAGCAGCATGGTGCCCAGCTCCACGTCCAGCACCGCCGACAACGCCAGCGCTGCCACACCCGGCACCACCATGGTCAGCGCCATGTAGATGCCCACGCCCACGGCGGCGGCCATCTTCGGCAGCGCGTCGCCGCCCATGCGGCGCGCGGTCGCGCGAGCCAGCGGGGCCGACATCAGCAGCAGCACGTCCGTGTAGATCGGCGGGAAGATCGCCGTCAGGATGGTCGCAAACGCGTACGGCATCTGCCTCGGCTTGAAGGTTCTCACCAGCAGTCGCACCACCTGCTGGAATGCCCCCATGCGATGCAGGAATGCCCCGATCATCACCCCGAAGCCGATCAGCAGGCCGATCTTGCCCATCAGTTCGCCAAACCCTTCGTTGATGGCCTTGATGGTTTCGGCAAAGCCCAACCCGGAGCTGAGCCCCAGGTACAGCGGCCCGGCGACCAGCGCGATCATCGGGTTGACCTTGAAATAGATGATCAGCAGAACGATCAACAAAATAGCGAACATGGCGTTCGCCAGCACAAACCACTCGTGCATGATTCCCTCCCAGGAATACAAAGCTGGTTGAAACGCACACCGGCACAGCCTGCGCCGGCGTGCGGAATGATCAGGCGGCGCGCAGGCCCGGCGGTGCCGGATGCAGGTCGCCTACCCGGCCGGCCTTGGCGACCTGACCGGAGGTTTCGTGGCCGACCAGCGCCGGCAGCGTTTTTGAAAGTTCGATGAGCCTGAGCAGATCCAATCCGGTGGGGATGACCATCTCCTCGCACATCGCCACCAGATCTTCGGTGCAGATGTTGCCCGACGCCCCCGGCGCGAACGGACAGCCGCCCAGCCCACCCAGCGAGGCATCGAAGCGCTGCGCACCGGCGTCATACGCCGCCACCACATTGGCCAGCCCCAGCCCGCGGGTGTCATGGAAATGCAGAGTCAGCGCGGCGGCATCCACCAGCTGCAGCGCCTGCTCGACCAATCGTGCCACCTGGCGCGGGTTGGCCATGCCGGTGGTGTCGGCCAAGGTGATGCCGGTGCAGCCCAGGTCCAGGTAACGGCGCACGATGTCCAGCACCTTGGCCGGGGCCTGCACGCCTTCGAACGGGCAACCGAAAGCCGTCGCCACCGTACCATTGAGCAGCTTGCTGCCGTTGTTGAGCGTGGCGATCTGCGCAAAGCCGGCGAAACTCTGTTCGGCGGTCATGCGCATGTTGGCCAGATTGTGGGTTTCGCCCGCCGACATCACCAGGTTCAGTTCATCAGCACCGGCTGCCAATGCACGCTCTGCGCCTTTCAGGTTCGGCACCAGCGCCACATACACTGTGCCAGCGGCACGCTTCAGCCCAGCGAACACCTCGGCGGCATCGACCAACGCCGGCACGGCTCTCGGCGACACAAAACTGCTCACCTCGACACGCGCGAAGCCCAGCTCGCCGAAGGCGTTGCCCAGCCGGATCTTCTCTGCGGTCGGCACGAACACGGGTTCGATCTGCAGGCCATCGCGCAGGCAGACTTCCTGCACGACCAGGGGACGGGATGCGGTCATGTTCACTTCTCCTTCGCCGTGATCCGGGCAATGGCATCGGCACCCAGTCCCAGATCGGCAAGCACCTGTGCGGTGTGTTCGCCCAGCGCCGGACCGGTCCAGCGCATTTCGCCGGGCGTCTCCGAAAGCGTGGGCACGATGCCCGGCAGCGTGATCGGCTGCCCGTCCGGCAAGGTGGTGTTCAACAACATGCCGCGCGCCTGATAGTGCGGGTCGGCCACGATGTCGGCCGCCGAATAGATACGGCCGGCCGGCACGTCGGCCAGATCCAGCGCCTCCAACACCGCGTCGATGTTGCGGCCACTGGTCCAGTGGGTGATGGCCGCATCCAGCTCGGCATTTCGCGCCACGCGCCCCGGGTTGGTGGCCAGCGACGGATCGTCGGCCAGGTCCTCACGGCCGATCGCGCGCATCAGGCGCCGGTAGATCGGGTCGCTGTTGCCCGCAATGACCACGAACGCACCATCGGCGGTCGGGTAGGTATTAGACGGGCTGATGCCCGGCAATGCGCCGCCGGTGCGCTCACGCACCTCGCCGAACATCGCGTACTCGGGCACCAGGCTTTCCATCAGGTTGAACACGCTCTCGACCAGCGAGACGTCGACGACCTGTCCGCCGCCCTGCCCGGTCTTCACCCGCAGCAGCGCCATCAGCGCACCCATCACGCCGTGCAGCGAGGCCAGCGAATCGCCCAGGCTGACGCCCACGCGTGCCGGTGGCGTGCTCGGGTCGCCGGTGGTGTAACGGATGCCACCCATGGCCTCGCCAATGGCGCCGAAGCCGGGGCGGTCGCGATAGGGGCCGGTCTGGCCGTAACCCGAGATGCGCACCATGATCAGGTTCGGGTTCAGCGCCGACAGCGCGTCCCAGCCCAGCCCCAGCTTTTCCAGGCCACCGGGGCGGAAGTTCTCGATCACCACGTCGGCGCTGGCAGCCAGCTGGCGTGCCGCGTCGGCCCCGTCGGCGGACTTCAGGTCCAGCACCACGGACTTCTTGTTGCGCGCCTGCAGCGACCACCACAGCGAGGTGTCGCCATGAAGCTTGCGCCATTTGCGCAGCGGGTCGCCCCCTTCCGGCGACTCCACCTTGATCACTTCGGCTCCGAATTCGGCGAACAGGCGCGCGGCGAACGGCGCGGCAATCAGCGTCCCGAATTCAACAACACGAATGCCTTGCAACGGACCTGGCATCCTGACTCCCTCCTGCGACAATGCAGCGCAGGGTAGCCAGCCTTCACACGGTTGCGCCAGACCTTATTCGCGAAACGGCGTTCGCATTTGGCGAACGCCTAATCCTTTGGTCGAAGGTGGTCGAGCAGCTGCTGCGCGGCCGTGGAGAGCGTGCGGCCGTTGCGGTACACCAGTTTCAGCTCTCTTTCCGCCCAGGCATCAGTCAGCGGCTCGAAGTGCAGCTTCATTGAACGGCCGAATAATTCGAACACCGGTTCCGGCACCAGCCCGATGCCCAGCCCCGCCTGCACCGTGCGGCAGATGGCATCGAACCCCGGCACGTGGATGCGTCGCCGCAGCGACCGCCCGGCGTCGCGGGCGGCAATCTGCGAACGGGTGAAGATCGAGCTTTCCGCGTGCAGCGCCACCTGGTCGTACGGCAGCGTGTCAGCGAAGGCGATCGGCCCCTTCCCCGCCAGCGGATGGTCCGGGCGCATCAGCATCACCAGACGGTCGCGCCGGAACGGCAGCACGGCGAGGTCACCCAGTTCGCTGTCGCCGGAACAGACACCGATTTCCGCCCAGCCTTCCTGGATGCCGCGCACCACGCCGGGCGTGGGGCGTTCTTCCAGCTCGATGCGCAGGTCCGGATGTTCCAGAAAGAACGCCTCCAGCGCTTCCGGCAGGTAGGCCACGATGGCCGACAGATTGGCCAGCATGCGGATATGCCCACGGATGCCACGCCGGTACTCCAGCAGCTCACTGGATAACGCCGAGGCGGCCAGCAACATCCGGCGCGCGTGCTGAAGCAGGCTTTCGCCGGCCAGCGTGAGTTGCATGCCGCGGCTGTTGCGGGTGAACAGCACCACATCCAGGCCGCTTTCCAGGTCGTTCAGGCGCCGGCTGGCGGCAGAGGTGGCGATGGATTCGCGCTCGGCGGCCTTCGACAGCGAGCCTTCCTCGACCACGGCGACAAACAGCCGCAACGTGGTCAGGCTGATGCGATCCACGGGCATGGGTTGGGTCACAAAACGGCTCCAGCCGACACAGAACTGGAGCCGATGATAACGCGGCCGCTCAATCCAGCCGCGTGGCCTCCTTCAAACGCTCCATGCCGCTCGGTTGCCCATGCTTTCCGAACGTGAAGTTGACCGACTCGATGGTGCCGTTGTACGGGAACAGGCCCTTTTCATCGTAATCGGCGCACACGGGCGACACACAATCCATGCCCACGTCCATGCACTCGGTGCCGCAGCGCTGGGGAATCTGCTCATCGATATGGATGCTGTCCACCTTCTTGCCGTCGATGGACAGCACCACATCCGCCGGACCACCCGGCGTGGTCGTGGTCGGCGTGAACGTGACCTCGATCGTATGCTTGCCCGCATCCAGGGCTTTCGGCGCCACCGCATCGTAGCGCTTGATCGCAAAGAAGTTGTAATGGAAGCGCGGCTTGCCTTCCCAGAAGAACAGTGAGAAACCGGCCGCGTCGCCACCCAGTGCAAACAGCACGCCTTCGCCACCACCCTTCGGCACCTCTACCGGCACAGTCAAGGTGAACGGAACGCCGACCAGCTTCGGGCCGCTGCCTTCCGGCAACCGGGTCATGCCGGGATAGAAAGTGACTTCCTCGCGACCGAAGAAATAGCTGGGCCGCAGGGTGACATCCAGGCGCTCGGAGAAGCTGTCATCCAACGGGAACACGTTGTACTTCGCCGCTTCGGTCATGAACAGGTCCTGCAGCTGGCGCAGGCGTACCGGTTCCTTGTCTGCCAGATCGACCGCCTGACTGAAGTCCTTGTCGATGTGGTAGAGCTCCCATTGGTCGTCGTCGAAGCTGAACGAGCCTGATGTTTCCCAAGGCAGTCGCCCGTGGCGGCAGCAGGCCATCCAGCCGTTGGCATACATGGCCCGGTTGCCAAGCATCTCGAAGTACTGTTTCGTGCGCGTACTAGGTGCCTTCTGGGCCCCTTTTTCGAACGTGTAGGCGAAGCTGACACCCTCGATGGGCCGCTGCACGTAGCCGTTCACCACCTGCGGCTCGGCGATGCCGACCACCTCCATCAACGTCGGCATGAGGTCGATGCAGTGATGGAACTGGCTGCGCTGCTTGCCTTTGTCTTTGATTACTTTTGGCCACGAGACGAACATGGCGTTGCGCGTTCCCCCAAAGTGCGAAGCAACCTGCTTGGTCCACTGGAACGGGGTGTCACCCGCCCATGCCCAGCCCACCGCATAGTGCGGCGACGTGCCCGGCATGCCCCAGCGGTCCTTGAACGCAATGGATTCTTCCATGGACGGCTGTCGCCCGTTCAAGCTCATGATCTCGTTGGGCGTCCCCACCAGCGAGCCCTCACCACTGGAGCCGTTGTCCCCGATGATGTAAATGATGAGCGTGTTGTCCAGCTCGCCCAATGTTTCAATGGCATCGATCACCCGGCCGGCTTCGAAGTCTGCATGCTCGAGGAAGTCGGCATAATTCTCGGCCTGCCGCGCGAACAGGGCCTGGTGCTCCTTCGGCTGGCTGTCCCAGGACGGAATCTGTTCCGGGCGTTCGGTCAGCTGGGTTCCCTTGGGAATGACGCCGCGTTTGATCTGTTCGGCATGCACCTGCTCGCGGTAGGCGTCCCAGCCCATGTCGAAGCGGCCTTCGTTGCGTCCGCGCCAATCCAGCGGCGGCTGATGCGGGGCGTGCGCGGCACCGGTGGAGAAGTACGCCATGAACGGACGGTTCGGCGCGATGGACTTCTGGGTGCGGATCCAGCCAATGCACTGGTCGGCCAGGTCGCGAGTGAGCTGGTAGCCGTCCTCCGGTCGTGCCGGCGGCTCAATGGGATCGGTGTTCTTCAGCAGCGACGGGAAGAACTGATCGGTTTCGCCGCTGATGAAGCCGTAGAACAGGTCGAAACCCTGGTTGGTGGGCCAGTTGTCGAACGGTCCCGCTGCGCTGGTCAGGTTGTCCGGTACATTGTGATTCTTGCCAAACCAGCCGCAGGTGTACCCCGCCTGTTTCAGCAGTTCGGCGAACGTGGCGCAGCTCTTGGGAATGATGCCGCAGTAACCCGGATAGCCAGTGGCCATCTCGGCGATCACCCCGCTTGCTACCGAATGATGGTTGCGCCCGGTCAGCATGGCCGCGCGCGTGGGCGAACACAACGCGGTGGTGTGGAACTGGTTGTAGAACAACCCCTCTGCCGCCACCCGTTCGGCAGTGGGCATGCGCACCAGGCCGCCGCAGGCACTGGGCCAGCCGAAGCCGACGTCGTCCAGCAGCACCAGCAGGATGTTGGGAGCACCGGACGGTGCCTCCTTCAACGGCGGGAAGTCCGGTGTGGAATTCTTCGCATACAGGCCGATATCCGCGTTCGGGAACTTCCACTCCGGCTCAGGAAGGTGGTTCCGGTCAATATGAACGGGGAAGTCCGGGGTCTTCTTCGAGGCCATGATGCCGCTCCAGTCCGCGGGTGGGTATGCACCACAGACTGGCCTTGTCCTGCGCACCCTGCCTGCGCAGAACTACGGATTGCACTCCGGTACTTCTACTCAGCCGGTGCGACGCTGCGGCCAGCCGTTTAGAGCACCGGTCTTCCAGCGCCAGGCGGCATATGCGGTAAAGCCCAGAATCAATGTCAAAGAGATAACGTCAATGCGGCCGCTGCCACCGTAGATGTAGGCGTACTGCAGCAGGTAAGCCGCAAACAGCAGTACCGACAGCTTGCGCCCGAACGCCAGGAACACGCCCGCCAGTGCGAGCGTGAATGGCATGGCCAGCTTCTGCGCGATATCGACCAGCGACACTTCGCCCAGGCCGAACTCAGAGAGATAGCGCAGCATCAATGCCCAGATTCCCACGAACTGCAGGGCGCAGAACGCGGCGATGAGGATGGAGACGACCCGGTGCGCGATACGTGCCGCACGTGAGGTGTGCACGGGCATGGGTTGCAGCGCCGATTCGGGTCGGCCGTACGGATTTCTGTCCGGGTGGTCCATTGGTAGTCCTTGGCCTGTCGCTGCTGGAAGCGAACGTTAGCATGCCGCCACGGAACCTTAACGCGGGTTGCCTATGCTGATTGTTCCATCAGGAGCAGCCGGGCAAGCCCGGCAATCGCCGGGAAGAGCCCGGTTTTACATTGGGAATGGCCGGGCAGATCCCGGCAATACAAGGAGATTGCATGAAGAAGCTGCACGTTGCCCTGTTCGCCGCCTGTCTGCTGGGGGCCAGCCCGCTGGCCTTCGCTGAAGCCGTCAACCTGACCAACAGCGCCGAAGGGGCCAATCGTGACGCGGGTATTACCGCGGTAAAGAAGAAACTGCAGGACGCCTGCGCGGATCGCAAGGGTACCGCCGATGCCGAGTCGTTCGAGGTGGTGTTCGAAAAGACCAGCGAGAACCCGGACGTGCCGAAGCCGTATTACGTGGATGGCAAGATGAAGTGCAATCTGCCGGGTTGACCCCAGCCCGTTCGCCCCCTTTCCGCCTGCTATAGTCCCCACCATCCAGCAATCACAAGGAATGGTCATGGGTCTGATCCAGGCGGTAAAGGGTGCGGTAGGCGGTGTTCTGGCCGACCAGTGGAAGGACTTCTACACGGTGCCCAACGGGCTGCCGTCCACGGCTGCGCTGTTCGCCGCCGTCCCCCGCGGCACCAATGCCGGCCGCGGCTCCAACACCAGCGGCTCTTCGAACATCATCAGCAACGGTTCGAAGATCGTCGTGCCGGAAGGCTACGGCCTGCTGCTGATGCAGGACGGGGCCATCACCGCCTTTGTCGCCGAAGCCGGCGGCTATGAATGGCGCTCGGATGACCTCAATTCGCAGTCGGTCTTCGCCGGCGACGGCATCGTCACCCCGCTGATCAAGCAGAGCTGGGAACGCTTCAAGTTCGGCGGCCAGCCCGGTGCGCAGCAGGCGGCGTTCTTCGTTTCGCTGAAGGAACTGCCTGACAACCGCTTCGGCACCCAATCGGAAATCTACTGGGACGACGCCTTCCTCAACACCCAGGTTGGCGCGGTCACGCGTGGCTCGTACACGCTGAAGATTGAAGACCCCATCCTGTTCGTGAAGAACTTCGTGCCGGCGGCCTACCTGCAGCCGGGCAAGGTGTTCGACTTCACCGACATGGACAACGCGGCCGCCAACCAGTTGTTCAATGAAGTGGTCAGCTCGCTGGCACCGGCCTTCAGCCTGTACAGCAATGACCCGGCCAAGGGCAACCGCATCACCAAGCTGCAGCAGGACTCGCTGGGCTTCGCCCAGAGCCTGTCCGCAGCGGTGGAACAGGGCTACCAGTGGAAGTCCGACCGTGGCCTGGCCATCGTCAAGACCGCCATTGTCTCCATCGAGTACGACGCCAACACCCGCGAACTGCTCAAGACGGTGCAGCGCGCCGACGCCCTGGCCGGCAGCCGCGGCAATTCCAATCTGCAGGCCAGCGTCGCCCAGGGCATCCAGTCCGCCGGCGAGAACGGCGGCGCGGCCGGCCTGATGGGCATCGGCATGGCCAGCGGCATGATGGGCGTGGGCAATCTGCAGCAGCCGGCCACCCCGGCGGCCGCACCGGTCGACGACACCGTGGCCAAACTGAAGAAGGCGAAGGAAATGCTCGACCTCGGGTTGATCACCCAGGCCGATTACGACGCCGCCAAGGCCAAGGCGCTGGGCCTGTAAGACGCAAGGCCGGCCATGAACAACCCAGGAAACACCCCGCCACCGCTGCCGCCGGTGCCGCCGCCGTTGCCCAAGGCAACGCTGGACGGCCCCGGCTCGCCGCAGGATGTCCCGCCCCTGCCCGGCAGCTTCCCGCTCGACCCGGCCACCCTGCCCGACCCGATCCGGGCCGAGATCGAAGCGCCTGATCCCGAGGCGCTGGACACCGCGGCCGCCGAACTGAAGGACGGCGTCAACCGCTGCCCGAAGTGCGGCTCCAGCGACGTGCGCCTGAAGATCGGCACCGACGTGCTGGTCTGCCAGTACTGCCGTCACCAGTGGCATGGCGACCGCGTGGAAGAAGCCTTTGGCCTGGGCGACGGTCTGGACCAGCTGCGCGGCACGAACATCGCCAGCGGTGCCCGCAACATCGACGCGGGCACCGCGGCACTGATGAGCTTCAAGTGCACCGGCTGCGGTGCCGAGGTCACCATCAACACCGAGAGCAGCATGACGGCCCGCTGCCACTGGTGCCGTCACGTATTCGGCGTCAACGAGCAGGTCTCCAACGGGGCCGTGCCCGATGCGGTGTTGCCGTTCCGGATCAGCAAGGACGACGCGGTTGCCCGCATCCGTCAGTTCGTCGACAAGCGCCGGCTGTTCGCACTGAAGGCGTTCAAAGACCAGTTCACCCCGGAAAACGTGGTCGGCGTGTACATGCCGTACATGATCGTGGACAGCAATGTCAGCGCGGCGGTCAGCGGCAAAGGCGAGATCCAGACCCGCGAATACACTGTGGGCAGCGGCGACAAGAAGAAGACCTATTACGACGCGGATGTGTACCAGGTGGACCGCCAGGTCGACTTCACCGTGGACGACCTGCCGCTGGAGTCTTCCGCCCAGCGCGGCAACCTGGACATCAAGGTCAACACCAACAACATCATCAACACCATCCTGCCGTTCGACACCAAGAACGCGGTGAAGTGGAACGCGTCCTATCTGCTCGGCTTCTCATCGGAGAAGCGCGACCTGGACGTGGAAAAGATGATGCCGCGGCTGGAAGACCAGCTGCTGTCCATCGCCCGTTCGGAGGTGCACAGCTCGGTGCGCCGCTTCAACCGCGGCGTGCGCTGGGAGCAGGAGCAACTGGAAGTGCACGGCACCCGCTGGGTGTCCATGTACCTGCCAGTGTGGCTCTATTCGTACCACCAGCCAGGCCGCAACGGCGGCATGCTGCATTACATCGCGGTCAACGGCCGTACCGGTGAAACCATGGGCAGCGTGCCGGTGCAGCAGTGGAAGCTGCTGCTGGCCGCGCTGACCACCGGCACGATCGTGGAAGCCCTTGTCATCGCCCTACTGGTAGCCAGCGCATGAGTGACGATAGTGGTCTTTGGTTGTTGGCGGCCGGCCCTGCGGCCGCCACAGGGTTGTACTGGGCGCTGTACCGGTATTACCGCAACACCGACAAGTCGCATGCGTTTGAGCGTGAGACCTTGGTGGAGGCAAAGCCGGTGACCGGTGACGAGCGCAGGGTGGCGACCAATAACGGGACGCAGGAACGGCGAATCCGTGGCGACAATGTGGGCGAGTATCGGAAGCGGGTGGCGCGGACGCGGTGACGGGTTACGGGGTGACGCATGACGCGCATGGCGCGTCACTACGGATGCGGGGCGTTGGTAGAGTCGGTCGACAGACGACTGCCGATAACAATGATCGGCACGGTAACGCATGAAGTTCGCCTGGTTGGAGCCCATGCCGATGATGACTTGAAGGTTTCTTGAAGTCACCTCGGCATCCTCGGGTCAACCCAACCCAAGGAGCGTTCCATGTTACGCACAATTCTGGCGGCCATCCTGATGGCACTGCCCCTCTCCGCCTTGTCCGCCCCTGCCCCCGACACGGTCCTGATGATCGTCAGCGGCGAAGGCCGCGACGCCGGCAAGACCCGCCCTGGCTACGAATTCGACGAGGTGTCCCAGGCCTGGCTGATCTTCAAAGCCAACGGCTTGGCCGTGGAAGTAGCCAGCCCGCAAGGCGGTCCGGTCGAGGCCGACAAGTACAATCCGGAAGAACCCTTCAATACCCAGTTGCTGACTGACCAAGACGCCATGGGCAAGCTGGCCAACACCCGCAGGATTGCCGACCTGCAGGCATCCGACTACGCCGCGGTTTACGTCGTCGGCGGCAAGGGGGCCATGTTCGACCTGCCTCGCCACGCCCCTTTGCAGGCACTGATCACCGATGCGTGGCAACGCGGCGCGGTGGTCGCGGCGGTCTGCCACGGTCCGGCAGCGCTGGCACCGGTACGTCTGGCAGACGGCACCGCGCTGGTGGCCGGGCGCAAGGTGACCGGCTTCAGCAACGAGGAGGAAGCCCTGTTCGGCAAGAAGTGGGCAAAGGAGTTTCCGTGGCTGCTTGAGGACGCGCTTCGTGAACGTGGCGGGCAATGGAGCGAAGCCCCGCTGATGATGCCGCATGTGGTTACGGACGGCCGCCTGGTCACCGGACAGAACCCCTACTCGACACCTGGCGTGGCCGAGGCCATCGTGCGCGCTATGGGCCGGAGCCCCCTTGGCACGCCAGCCCGGACGTGACGAAAAGGCCATGGCAGTCGTCAATCAGCTGCGCAGCGGCGATATTGAAGGCGCGGCGGCCGCCATCAAGCGCGATCCCGCCGGGCACCATGTGGAGCTGATCGGCATGCTGGGCTACTACCAGGCCGAAGCGGCCAGCGACGACGCCACTGCGCTGCGCCCGGCGCTGCAGACGATGGAACTGGCCGCCCCGTACATGACCGAGCCTCAGCTCACCCTCGGCATCGCCGACGCCCATCTGCGTCTGGGCGACCGCGTAAAGGCCCGCGCACTGGTCCAAACGGTACTGGACGCCTCCCCGGGCATGGAACAGGCTGTGACCCTGCTGAAACGGATCGACGGTTGAGATGATGGCAAGCCCCGCCCTGCGTGTACTGGTGATCGAGGACAACCCGGTGCTGCGCGACAACCTGGCCCCGCTGCTGTCCACGCACGGAATGCAGGCGGACTTTGCCGCCGACGGTCTGAGTGGACTGCAGGTGGCACTGGCCAACCCGCCTGATGTGCTGGTGCTGGACATCGGGCTTCCGGGGCTGGACGGTCTGCGGGTGTGCGAACAGTTGCGCGCCCGCAGTGACCGCCACATTCCCGTACTGATGCTCACCGCACGGGATGCGCTGCAGGACACGCTGGCCGGGTTCCGCAGCGGTGCCGACGACTACCTGGTGAAGCCCTTTGCGGGGGCCGAACTGGTGGCCCGCTGTCTGGCACTGTCGCAGCGCCATCGGCTGGGCACTCCGCACGTGCTGCGTGTCGGCAGCCTCAGCATCGACCGACGTACACACGCAATCGAACGTGCGGGCACGCCTCTGGCATTGCCCCACACCGCCATGCAGCTGCTGCTGGTGCTGGCCGAGGCCTGGCCACGCACGTTGACCCGCAGTGAGCTGGTCGAGCGTCTATGGGGTGATGAGCCTCCAGAGTCCGACCCGCTGCGAACGCACCTGTACACCTTGCGCCAGGTGATGGACAAACCATTTGCCGTACCCCTGCTGAGGACGGTGCATGGGGTCGGGTTCCGGCTGGAAGCCGATCAATGAGCGCATCCCTTTCACCGCGTCGCCGCCTGCGCCACCGGTTGATGGCGGCCTTCGCTGGATTCGCGTTGCTGGTCGCGGCGCTGTACGGGTTCTACGCCGTGGTGTTCGTATATCTCGTCGAAGACCAGATGTTCAGCGGGCTGCTGCAGCAGGAAGCCCAAGCCCAGCAGACCCATCATGCCCAGACCGGGCAGTGGCGCACCCCGGCACTCGCCTTCATGCAGATGCATCAGGACGCTGCCACCCTGCCGGACGGCCTCGGCGCGCGGCTGGCCGCCGAGCCCTGGCGGCGCGAGTTCGCCGGTGAGGGCGGACGCCACTATCACCTGCTGCGCCTGGACGTGCCTGCACCGGCGTGGCTGGTCGCCGAGGTCAGCCAGCAGTTGGTCGTGCGGCCGATGCGCGGCGGCATCGCGCAATGGCTGGGGTGGTCCGGCCTGGCCGTCGTGGTGCTCGCCCTGCTGATCGGCGCGTGGCTGGCACGACGGATGACCGCACCCCTTACAGAACTGGCGACTTTGGTCGATCGCGCCACGCCAGCACAGCTGCCGCATGGCTTGGCAGAGCGCCTGCCCGATGACGAGGTGGGGGCGCTGGCGCGTACGCTGCAGCGCCTCATGACCCGCATTGAGGAATTCGTGGCACGGGAACGGGAGTTCACCCGCGACGCCAGCCACGAGCTGCGCACCCCGCTCGCGGTGATCCGCAGTGCGTGCGAGCGTATATCGCTACGCAGGGACATCGCTCCGGATGTGTACCAACAGGTGGCGTATATCCATCAATCGGCACAGCAGCTGGAGCGCACGGTCAGCACTTTGTTGATGCTGGCGCGTGAGGAGCATGAGCGGGAAATCGCTCGCGAGGTAGCCCTGCTGCCCCTGCTGGAGCGGGCTATTGTTGACCACGCGATGCTTCTCGAGGGACGCGGTATCGACGTTGACCTGCAGGTGCCTGCGACCGCGAAGGCGCTTGTGGCCCCAACAGCGCTTCAGATCGTGGTCTCCAATCTGGTCGGCAACGCCTTCGCACATGCACCCGCTGGAACGGTCTCAATCGTCGTCAGCGATGACAGCCTGCACATTGCCAATGTCGGCGCTGGAGTCAATGCCGCAGCGATGGAACCGTTCGTGCGCGGCGCAGACAGTGCCGGGTACGGACTGGGGTTGGCCATTGTGCGGCGGGTGTGCGAACGGCACGGGTTTGGGTTCGAAGCGGGCAGCGTTGATGGGCGCGTGGAGGTTTCGGTGCGTCTACCGACAACCTGAATACGCGCCTGTCACATAATCGATACGCGGATCCGGCAAATGTCCTGAATGGGTGGCAATTTTCGTGGACCTACCCCACCCCGGTGCACTACTGTCCGCATCAGGGGGTAAGGGAGGACGAGACCGTGCTGGAAGAACGCACCAACGACCTGCTGAACGACGAAGCGCGGCAGTTCTCACTGCTGCTGAACTCGGTCACGGATTACGCCATCTACATGCTGGATACCGAAGGGCTGATCCGCACCTGGAATCCGGGCGGCCGCCGCATCAAGGGTTACACCAACCGCGAGGTCGTCGGCACGAGCTTCACCCGCTTCTATCTGCCCGAAGACATCGAGGCCGGCGTACCTGAGCGCAATCTGCACACCGCCGCCACCGAGGGCCGCTACGTCGGCGAGGGCTGGCGCGTGCGCAAGGACGGCACCCGCTTCCGCGCCAGTGTGGTCATCGACCCTATCCGCGTGGACGGCGAGCTGATCGGCTACGCCAAGGTCACCCGCGACATCACCGAGCGACACGTAGCCCAGCAGCGCCTGCAGGAAGCCCAGGCCAACCTGCTGCAGGCGCAGAAGCTGGAAGCTATCGGCAAGTTCACCTTGGGCATGGCCCATGACTTCAACAATCTGCTGACCGTCATCATCAACTGCCAGGACCTGCTGGAGGCCAAGGTGCAGGACGAAGGGTCGGCCAAGCTGGTCGATACCACCCTGCGTGCTGCCGAGCGCGGTGCCCTGCTCACCCGGCAACTGCTCAGCTTCGCGCGCGGCCAGACGCTGGCACCGGAACGGCTCGATCTGAATGACGTCATGCGTGAATGCGAAGGCGTGCTGCGCCGTTCTGCCGGCGACGCCATTGCCCTGCAACTGGACCTGGCCGACGACCTGCCCACCTGCGCCGTCGACCGGACACAATTGGAAACTGCCGTACTGAACCTGGTCTGCAACTGCCGCGATGCAATGAACGAGGCCGGACGCATCTGCATCCACACCGCCTTGCAGTTCACCCAGGACCCGGCCCGGCCCGAGCAGCCCCCCACTGCCTTCGTACGGTTGTCAGTGCACGACAACGGCCCCGGCATTCCAAAAGAACAGCAGGCACGCGTGTTCGAGCCGTTCTTCACCACCAAGCCGGTCGGCAAAGGCAGCGGCCTGGGCCTAAGCCAAGTGTTCGGTTTCACCGCACAGTCGGGCGGCTTCACCCGCCTGATCAGTGAACCCGGTCACGGAACGTGCGTGGAGATGTATTTTCCTGCGGTGTGAAGATCGCTTCATCAACTCACACTCACATCGCACGCGGTATCACTGGCTCACACCAGATGACGGTGATCGGCGATGCAGTCACTGATCAGCGTGGATGAAGCCACCCACGCCGTACATGCGCAGTCCCGCACCCGCACCATCGAATCGATGGCGCTGGCCGATGCCGTCGGCCGGGTGCTGGCCGATGAGGTGATGGCCGAGCGCGCGCACCCGCCGTTCGACCGGGTCACCATGGACGGCATTGCCACCCGATGGCGGCCGGTGATGCCGGCGCTGCTGCGTGTGATCGGCGCGCAGACGGCAGGCGGTTACGGCCAGGCCCTCACCGACGCCGATACCTGCATCGAGGTCGCCAGCGGTGCGCTGTTGCCGGAAGGCTGTGACTGCGTCATTCCGATCGAGCAACTGGTGCGTTCTGCACAAGGCTACGCCCTGGCCTCCTCTGCCAGCCCCAGCCGTGGACAATTCATCCACCGACAGGGCGCGGATTGCCCGGCGGACGCGGTGGTGCTGGACGCCGGCATCCGCATCGGAGCCCCGCAGATGGCGGTGTTGGCCGCCAATGGCGTGGCCACGGTGAACGCGGTGCGCCTGCCGACGATTGCCATCGTGGCCACCGGTGAAGCCCTGCTGGACGTAGCCGCGCCCCTGCAGCCGGCCCGGATCCGGCGCTGCAGCGACCTGGCGATGATGGCCGCACTGCGTGCCGCAGGCTTCAGCGAGGTCACGGTGCAGCCGTTGTCCGAAGACCCGGATGTGCTGGGAGCCAATCTATCGCGATTGCTGCAGGGCCACGACGTACTGGTGCTTTCCGGCGGGGTCACGCTGGGCCAGCGTGACTACTTGCCCACCACACTGGAAAGCCTGGGCGTTCGCTGCATTTTCCAGGGCGTGGCCCAGCAGCCCGGCCGCGCCATGTGGTTCGGCATCGGTCCGGCGGGGCAGCGGGTGTTTGCCCTGCCCGGCAACCCGTTCTCGTCCCTGGTGTGCACGGCCCGCTATGTGCGGCCTGCGCTGCTGTCGAGCCTCGGTTTGGGCATTGTCGCGTGCGAACAGGTGCGCCTGGCGGCAGCGGTGCCTGCGCACACCCTGGCGCAGTTCGTTGCGGTCCGCCTGCGCCGCGATCCCAATGGCGACGTTCTCGCACAGCCGGTGCCACCACGCAGCAACGCCGACGTCACCACCCTGGCCGCCACCGACGGCTTCGTCGAAGTACCCGCCGGGCTGGCCTGCGAAGTGGGCCACGCGCTGCCCCTGTACCGCTGGTGACACACCCCCTTCACCCCATCACCACGACAATGCCGTAGTGACACGCCATGCGTGTCATCCATACACTGCAATCGCCACGCGGCCCCTACCGCCTGCCCCCTGCCGAGCTCCCTTTGACCGCGCCCCAAACGCCCGACCCCCGCAGCGAACGCGCCACCGAAAGCGTCAACATGGCGCTGGCCGCCGGTGCCATTGTCGGCACTTGGTTCTGGGACGTCGCCAATGACCGCCTCACCATTGACGAAGCCCTGGCCCGTGCCTTCGGTCTGGATCCGGACATCGCCCACAGCACGCTGCGCCTGGATGAGGTGCTGGGTGGCGTGCACCCGGACGATGTGGCCGGCCTGAGCACGGCCATCAACGCCGCCGTCCAGCACGGCGGTCGCTTCGCCCACCAGTACCGCACCCGCAGCGAAGACGGCGGCTACCACTGGCTGGAAGGCATCGGACGGGTGGACCTGGATGCCAACGGACGCCCGACCGGCTTCCCCGGTGTGATCATCGACATCAGCGAACGCCGCCGCTTCGAGCGCGAGCGCGATGATGCCCAGCAACTGCTGCGCTCCTTTGTCGAGGCCGCACCCGGCGTGGTGTACGCCAAGGACCGCCAGGGCCGGATTCTGATCGGCAACCGGGGCACCACCGAATTGATCGGCCTGCCGCCGGATCAGTACGTCGGCCGCACCGACGCCGAACTGTTGAACGACGCCGTGCAGGCCGCCACCGTCATGGCGACGGACGAGCGCATCATGTCCAGTGGTGAATCCGAACAGGTGGAAGAGGAAGTCAGCTTCCCTGACGGCCGCCGCGCCTACTGGCTCTCCACCAAATCACCGCTGCGCGATGCGGCCGGTGCCGTGGTCGGGCTGGTCGGCACCTCGCTGGACATCACCGATCGCAAGAATGCCCACGACGCCCATCGCGAGATCGAAGAGCGCTACCGCCTGGCCGCTCAGGCCACCAATGATGCGATCTGGGACTGGCGTATCAGCGATGGCCAGGTGATCTGGAACGAAGCGCTGGGCAGCCTGTTCGGCCACGAAACCAGCGAAACCACCGCGCAATGGTGGCTGGAGCACATTCACCCCGACGACCGCCAACGCATCGACCGCGACATCCATGCAGTGATTGAGGGCCATGGCAGCAGCTGGAGTGACGAGTACCGCTTCCGCCGCTTTGATGGCAGCTACGCCATTGTGTTTGATCGCGGCGCGGTGCTGCGCAATGCCGACGGCGAGCCGGTGCGCATGATCGGTGCCATGCTCGATCTTTCCGACCGCTATGCCACCGAAGCACGGCTGAAGGAATTGAACGAACAGCTGGAAACGCGCGTGCGCGAAGAAGTCGCCGAGCGCCTGCGGGTAGAGGAAGCGCTGCGCCAGAGTCAGAAGATGGAAGCGGTGGGTCACCTCACCGGCGGCATTGCCCACGACTTCAACAACATGCTGGCCACCGTCATCGGCCCGCTTGACCTGCTGGAAGCCCGCCTGGCCGGCAGCGACCCGCGTGCCGCCCGCTACATCGAGATGGCGATGGACAGCGCAACCCGCGCGGCCCAGCTGACCCAGCGCCTGCTGGCGTTCTCACGGCAGCAGCCGCTGCAGCCCACCGCGGTGGACACCAACAAGCTGGTGGCCGGCATGAGTGATCTGCTGGTGCGCTCGCTCGGCAGCAGCGTACAGCTGGAAACCGTGCTGGCCGGTGGTCTGTGGTGGACGCACGCCGACCCCAATCAGCTGGAGAACGTGATTCTCAATCTTGCGGTGAACGCACGCGATGCCATGCCCGGCGGTGGGCGGCTGAAGGTGGAAACCTGCAACTGTTCGGTGGCCTCCAGCTTCACCGAAGACCATCCCGGCGTCGCCCCTGGCGAGTACGTGCTGATCGCCGTCTCCGACACAGGCAGCGGGATGCCGCCGGAGGTGCTGGCCAAGGCGTTCGATCCGTTCTACACCACCAAGGACGTCGGCCAGGGCACCGGGCTGGGGCTGTCGCAGGTGTATGGCTTCGTGCAGCAGAGCGCGGGCCAGGTGAAGCTGTGCTCGGAAGTGGGCGTGGGCACCACGGTGAAGGTGTACCTGCCCAAGCTGCAGGCCGAGCGCGAGCCGGCACCACCGGTCGAGCCTCGCACGGCTCCTCTGCCGGGGGGCGGGAAGGAACTGGTGCTGGTGGTGGACGACGAACCGCTGGTGCGCCAGTTCTCGGTGGAGGCGCTGGCCGAGCTGGGGTACCAGGTATTGGCGGCAGATGGGGCGGCTGCGGCACTGGAATTGATGGACCGGAATCCCGGCATCGACCTGTTGTTTACCGATGTGGTGATGCCGGAAGTCAACGGGCGGCAACTGGCGGATCAGGCGCTGGCGCGCCGGCCGGGGTTGAAGGTGTTGTTTACCACCGGCAACAGCCGCAATGCGCTGGTAGATGAGGGGGTGCTGGATGAGAACGTGCACCTCATTGGAAAGCCGTTTACGGTTTCGGAATTGGCGACGCGTGTGCGGGCGGCGTTGAACGCGTGATGCGTTGACGCGCATGGCGCGTCACTACGCGCCCCCCCTGTAGTGACACGCCATGCGTGTCAAACGTAAACCTTCAGAAAGAATGGGCGGCACCGGCACCCGACATCCAGCCGGTGCCGCCTCTCCTCCGGCGTCTCCCCCGCCTTACAACTGTACGAATCGTTGCAGCTTGCGCGCGAGCCAACCGCTGAACACCAGCGGCGCATCCAGCGCGGACACACAGATACACGGAACGCCCGGTGCGGTCACCGGCTGATGCTCGACATCCGAATCCAGATCTGCCACATCGCCGGCCGCGAACAAGCCCAGCGCATCGTTGTAAGAACCCTGCAGCACCTGGGTGAGCTCGCTGCCCCCGTGGCTGTGCACCGGCAGACTCTTACCCGGTGCAATTTTGAGCATGATGAGCGAAGGCATGTCGCGAGCGCGTGTGCAATACATGCCGGGACCGATCCACTTCCAACGCACCGTGCTCAAGCGCTCACCAAAGTACGGCTGCAGCGCCGCCGGCATACGATCTGGATCAGTGCCATCGCGCAATGGCACAGTGTCCGCATACAACGCGGTCACCTTGCCCGCATCCACAGGCGCTTCACTCTCCAATCGCGCCAGCATCACATCGCGCAATGCGTCACGCTGTACGGATGCGATTTCCGGCTGGGTCTGCTCCAGCAACGCCGCTCCAATCGCCTCCGCCGCGCGCAGCCGCTGGCGACACTCCCCACAGCGCTCCAGATGCGCGCTGGCGACCACTGCCAGCGGGGCCGGCAATGCGCCGGCCGCCAGGCTCATCAAGGTCGCGTCGTCCAGGTGATGGTGCGGGCGCATCAGACGCCCCCCACTTTTGACTGCAACTGCAGGAACGCCCGCCGCAGGTGTGACTTCACCGTGCCCAGCGGCATGCCCAGGGCCAGGGAGATTTCGCCGTGGCTTTTGGCCTCGAAATACGACATACGCACCAACCTTGCCTGCACTGCCGGCAGCTCCTGGATGCGCTGGCGTAAGCGCGCATCATCAGCAAACTGCTCGGCGCTGGTGCGCTCCGGCACGTCCTGCTCGGCGGCCTGCTCCACCACAGCCTGTGCATGCGCCCAGCCGCGCTCGTGGCGCACCCGGTCAATGTGCAGATTGCGCGCGATCCGGAACAGCCACGTGCTCAGCGCGCTCTGCGCCGGGTCGAAGTGATCGGCGTGCAGCCACAACCGCAGCAGGCTCTCCTGCGCCAGTTCCTCGCCGATGCCATCCGGCGCGCCCAGGCCACGCAGGTACACGCACAGCCGCGGCATGAAATAGTCGTAGATGCGCATGAAACACTCGCGGTCGCGGAACTGCGCCACGCCGGCCATGTCGCCGGCCCAGTTGATGGGGTCGCTCGTCGGCTGCGGTGAAGCTGAGGCCATGCGGGCGGTCTCGAAGCAGGTCGTCGCGTTGTTGCGCTCAGAGTACATCGGCGGTGGGGGCGGTCAAGTGGCAGGACATGACCTTCCTACGCACCACAGCTGCAATTGGATGCAGACCAAAGTCGCATGCATCCAAACGCCGCCGCCCTGCGTAGAACAGTTACGCACTCCACAGGAAGCGCTTTCATGGCCGCTGCGGCACCCCCGCCTCGTCGTTCACGCCTGCACCAGACGGTGCGCCGCTGGTTTGACACCTCGGCAAGTGAACCCTGCGTGGATGCCGCGTCTGCACGGCGTGTGGACTGGCTGCGCGCCCTGCCCTTCGTGCTGCTGCATCTGGGCTGCCTGGGGGTGATCTGGGTAGGGATCTCCTGGACAGCCGTAGGCGTTGCGGTGGCACTGTATGCGGTGCGGATGTTCGCCATCACCGGCTTCTATCATCGCTATTTCTCTCATAAAACTTTCACTACCTCACGTCCGGTGCAGTTCGCATTTGCAGTCATCGGCGCAGCCAGCGTGCAGCGCGGCCCGCTCTGGTGGGCGGCGCACCATCGTCACCATCACCGCCACGCCGACCAGCCGCTGGACCCCCATTCACCTAACCACGGCGGGTTCTGGCGCAGCCATATGGGCTGGTTCCTCACCCGTGAGGCATTCGTCACAGATTTCAGCCGTATTCCCGACCTGGCGCGTTTTCCTGAACTCCGCTGGCTGGATAGATTCGATACTGTGGTACCGGTGTTGCTGGCCGTTGTGCTGTATGCGCTGGGTGAAGCATTGGCGCACTTTGCGCCGTCGCTGCACACCAGCGGCGCGCAGTTGCTTGTGTGGGGCTTCTTCATCTCCACCGTTGTACTGTTCCATGCAACGGTCACCATCAATTCGCTGGCACACCGTTTTGGCCGGCGCCGTTTTCCCACCCAGGACGACAGCCGCAACAACCTCTGGCTGGCCCTGCTCACCTTTGGCGAGGGCTGGCACAACAACCACCACTTCTTTCCGGGAACAGTTCGGCAGGGCTTCCGCTGGTGGGAAGTCGACATTACCTGGTACGGGCTGCGCGGCATGGCGGCACTGGGCCTGGTCAGTGGTCTGAAGCCGATCCCGGAATGGGTATTGACCAAGGCGAGGTACTGATCATGCGCATCGCGGTCATTGGTTCGGGCATTGCAGGGTTGGCCACCGCATACTGGCTGGATGGCGAACACGAAGTCACCCTGTTCGAAGGTGAGGATTATCTCGGCGGGCACACCCACACCCACGACGTGAAAGTCGCCGGCCAGAGCATGGCCGTAGACACTGGCTTCATCGTCTTCAATCCACAGCACTATCCGCTGCTCAGCGGTCTGCTCAACGAGTTGGGGGTGGCGTCCCAGCCCACCACCATGAGCTTCTCCGCGCATAGCGAGCGCACCGGCGTGGAGTACAACGCGACCTCGCTGGACGGCCTGTTCTGCCAGCGCCGGAATCTTCTGTCACCGCGCTTCTGGGGCATGTTGCGCGATCTGCGGCGTTTCTATCGGGAAGCACCGGCACTGCTGGATGAGCCCGAAGGCCCCACCCTCGGCCAGTACCTGCGCCGGCATCGCTATGGCTCCGCCTTCGTGCAGGAGCACCTGCTGCCGATGGCGTCGGCGCTCTGGTCTTCGCCGACGGCACAGATCCTCGATTTCCCTGCACGCTACCTCGTGCAGTTCATGGCCAACCACCAGATGCTGCAGATGACCGAGCGCCCCGAGTGGCGCGTGGTCAGCGGCGGTTCGGCGCGTTACATCGATGCACTGCGCAAGCGCTGGCACGTGCGCGAGCGCATTGGCTGCCCGGTGTACCGGGTCGAGCGCACGCAATGGGGCGCGCTGGTCTACACCCTCACCACGGTAGAAGGTTTCGACCACGTGGTGTTCGCCTGCCACAGTGACGAAGCGCTGGCGATCCTGAAAGATCCCGACCCGGTCGAACACGAGGTGCTGGGCGCGATCCAGTACCAGGCCAACCAGGCCGTGCTGCACACCGACGCCAGCCTGTTGCCGCGCAATCGCAAGGCCTGGGCGGCATGGAACGCGCACATCCCCAACGACACCCGCGCGCCCTGCACGGTCAGCTATTACATGAATGCCCTGCAGGGCCTGCCGGGTGACACCCCGCTGATCGTCACCCTCAACCGCACCGCCGACATCGACCCTTCGAAGATACTGAAACGCTGCTACTACGCCCACCCGGTTCACGACCACGCGGCCGTGCGGGCACAGGAACGCTGGGCCGAGGTGCAGGGCCGCCGCAATACCTGGTTTGCCGGCGCGTACTGGGGCTGGGGCTTCCATGAAGATGGCATCCGCAGCGCACGGCGTGTGGTGGATGCGCTGCGCGCTGCCACTGCAGGCCAGGAAGAGGTGCCGTGGGAGGTGGCCATCGCATGAGCGCCAGCGCGCTGTATGTCGGGCAGGTCACCCATCGCCGGCACCGGCCGCACGCGCATGCATTCACCTACCCGATCGCCCAGTTGTTGATCGACCTGGATGAACTTCCGACGCTGTTCAAGCGTCGCTGGCTATGGTCGGTAAACCGGCCCAACCTCGCGCAGTTCAAACGCAGCGACTTTCTCGGCGATCCACAGCAACCGTTGGCCGAAGCCGTGCGCGACCGTGCAGCCGCCATGCTCGGCTACCGCCCGGCCGGGCCGGTGCGCCTGCTGGCCCACCTGCGCTACGGCGGCCATGTGTTCAACCCGGTCAGCTACTACTACTGCTACCAGCCCGATGGCGAACAGCTGGACTGCGTGGTCGCCGAAATCACCAACACGCCGTGGAAAGAGCGGCATGCCTACGTGCTGCCGGTCGCCCAGGCCGAGCAGCACGGCCGTGCCCTGCGCTGGCAGTTCGACAAGGCCTTTCATGTGTCTCCGTTCATGCAGATGGACTGCCGCTACGACTGGCGCTTCACCGCGCCAGGTGACGACCTCAACGTGCACATGCAGGTCTGGCGCGATGGCGAGCGCCAGTTCGACGCCACCCAGCAGCTGCAGCGTCGTCCGCTGGACGGCCCCGGGCTGGCCAAGGTGCTGCTGCGCTACCCGTTGATGACCCTGCAGGTGGTCGCCGCCATCCACTGGCAGGCGCTGCGCCTGTGGCTGAAGCGCAACCCCGTGTACGACCATCCCGCGCTTTCTGGAAAACGCTCATGAATCACGTTTCACCCGACATCCCCGCTCCGCGTCTGACCGCGCTCGAGAGTTTCCTGCGCGGGCGGTTGCTGGCGCAGCTTGCGCCGCTGCAGCACGGTTTCCTGCAGGTGCGAGATGCGCGCGGGGAAGTGACGCTTGGCGATTCGACGGCCGGTGACGGCCCAACCGTCACGGTTTCGATCAGCGATCCCGCTTTTTACCGCAAGGTCGCCGCGCAGGGCAGCGTCGGTGCCGGCCAGTCCTACATCGACGGGGACTGGGAATGCGATGACCTGGTCGGGCTGATTCGCCTGCTGGTACGGAACCGGCACCTGCTGGACGGCATGGAACGTGGACCCGCGCGCCTGGGCGGAGCCCTGCTCAACCTGTGGAACCAGCTGCGCCGCAACACCCGTGCCGGTAGCCGCCGCAACATCGCCGCGCATTACGATCTGGGCAACGACTTCTTTTCGCTGTTCCTGTCGCCCGACCTGATGTACTCGTCGGCGCTGTTTGCCAGCGAGGATGAAACGCTGGAAGTGGCGTCCACCCGCAAGCTGGACCGCATCTGCCAGCAGCTGCGGCTGCAGCCGGGCGACCGCGTGGTCGAGATCGGCACCGGCTGGGGCGGCTTCGCCGTGCATGCCGCCGCGCACTACGGTTGCCACGTCACCACCACGACCATTTCCGCCGAACAGTACGCACTGGCCCGCCAACGGGTCAAAGCCGCTGGCCTGCAGGACCGGGTGACGGTACTGATGCGCGACTATCGCGACCTGGAAGGCCAGTACGACAAGCTGGTCTCCATCGAGATGATCGAGGCCATAGGCGCGCAGTACCTTGAGGTCTATTTCGCCACCCTGCAGCGGCTGCTCAAGCCCACCGGCCTCGCGCTGCTACAGGCCATCACCATTGAGGACCACCGCTACGAGCAGGCGCTGCGCAGCGTGGATTACATCAAGCGCTTCGTGTTCCCGGGCAGCTTCATTCCTTCGCTTGCAGCCATTGCGCAGGCCAAGACGAGCGCCAGCGACCTGCAGATGATCCAGCAGTTCGACTTCGGCCACTCCTACGCGCTCACCCTGCGCGCCTGGCGCAAGCGCTTCATGGGGCAGCGGCTGCTGGTGCGCGCGCAGGGTTTCGACGAGCGCTTCATCCGCCTGTGGGAGTTCTATCTGGCGTACTGCGAGGGCGGCTTCCTGGAACGCTCCATCGGCGTATCGCACCTACTGCTGGCACGGCCGGACTATCGTCCGCCGCTGGAAGGGCTGCCGTCATGAAACCGCTGTGGTGGGTGCTGATATACGCGGTGATCATCATGAGCTGGGGCTGGGCGTGGCAGCGCCGGCACCAGAACATCGGGGTGGTCGACGTGCTGTGGGCCAAGGGCGTGGCGGCCGGCGCACTGCTGCTGGCCTGGCTGGGTGACGGGGCGCACGCGCCGCGCATCGCGCTTGCGGTGCTGGGCGGGCTTTGGGGAAGCCGGCTCGCGTTGCACCTGTGGCAGCGCGTGCGCCACGAGTCCGAGGACGGCCGCTATCAGTACCTGCGTGCGCATTGGGGAGGCCACCAAGGGAAAATTTACGGGTTCTTCCTGGCCCAGGCACTGCTGGTGGTGCTGTTCGCCCTGCCCTTCGCCGCCGTGGCCGCCAATCCGCGCGAAGGTTTCACTGGCTGGGTCGCCGCCGCCGTGTTGGTGTGGCTGCTCAGCGTGGGCGGAGAAGTGCTGGCAGATCGACAGCTGGCGCGCTTCCGTGCTGACCCGGCCAACAAGGGGCGCACCTGCCGGGATGGGCTGTGGCGCTACAGCAGGCACCCCAACTACTTCTTCGAGTGGCTGCACTGGTTCACCTACGTGCTGCTGGCGGTGGGCTCGCCGCTGTGGTGGCTGGCGTGGAGCGGCCCGGTGGTGATGTATGTGTTCCTGCGCTACCTCAGCGGCGTGCCTTTTACCGAAAAACAGGCGCTGCGCAGCCGCGGAGACGACTACCGCCGCTATCAGCGCAGCACACCGATGTTCTTCCCCTGGTTCCCACATGACGCGCACGAGGACACCCCATGAACGCCACCGCCTCGTCACAGACGCCGCAGGACACCGAACTGGGACTCACCGGCTGGGCCGAACGCGGCTGGGTGCCCGACCGCGCCTTGCGCTGGGGCATCCGCCGGCTGTGCGGCCAGCGCCTGCAGGACGAACTGGCCGGCGGCGCGCATGCACAGCAGCAGCGCTTCGGGCGCATGCTGTCCGAACTGTCGGGCAGTCCGCTGGCGCTGCACGTCGACGAAGCCAACCGCCAGCACTATGAAGTGCCGGCCGACTTCTTCAAGGCCTGCCTGGGGCCGCGGCTGAAGTACAGCAGCTGCTTCTATCCCACCGGCAACGAGACCCTGGCCGAGGCCGAAGAGGCCATGCTCAGCCTGTATGGAGCCCGCGCCGGGCTCGCCGACGGCCAGGACGTGCTTGAGCTGGGCTGCGGCTGGGGCTCGCTGACCCTGTGGATGGCCGAGCGCTTCCCCAACATGCGCATCACCGCCGTATCCAACTCGCGCAGCCAGCGCAGCTACATCATGGAGCAGTGCATGCTGCGCGGCCTGCATAACGTGCAGGTGCTGACCCGCGACGTAAACCAGCTGGTGCTGCCCGCCGACTCGTTCGACCGCTGTGTGTCGGTTGAAATGTTCGAGCACATGCGCAATTACGAAACCCTGCTGGGGCGAATTGCCGGCTGGCTGCGGCCCGATGGCGCGTTGTTCGTGCACATCTTCGCGCATCGCACGCTGATGTATCCGTTCGAGACCGGCGGCGAGGACGACTGGATGGGGCGGCATTTCTTCACCGGCGGCCTGATGCCAGCAGCCGACACCCTGCTGCATTTCCAGAATGACCTGCAGCTGCAGGACCGCTGGCTGATTGACGGCACCCATTACGAAAAGACCGCCAACCACTGGCTGGCCAACCAGGACGCGGCCCGCGCCGAGCTGATGCCAATCCTCACGCAGACCTACGGTGATGCGGCGGTACTGTGGTGGCAACGCTGGCGCATGTTCTGGATGGCCTGCGCCGAGCTGTTCGGCTATGACAACGGCCAGCAATGGCTGGTGGCGCATTACCTGTTCCGCCCTCGTTGAAGGAGGCTGCCATGCGTCTGTTCACGATGATTCCGCTGCTCACCGTTGCGCTGCTCGGCGGTGCCTGCAGCGCCCGCGACCTGCCGCCGCTGCCGCGCATGGATGCGGTGGATGTGCCGCGCTTCATGGGCGACTGGTATGTGATCGCGCATATTCCCACCCGGCCTGAGCGCGAGGCGTTTGATGCGGTGGAGAGCTATGCGCTGCGTTCGGATGGACGCATCCAGACGACCTTTACCTACCGCAAGGGCAGTTTCCAGGCACCGAAGCGGACCATGAATCCGATTGGGCGCGTGGAGAAGGAAGGTAATGGCGCGGTGTGGGGCATGCAGTTTGTGTGGCCGATCCAGGCCGAGTACATTATTTCGTGGCTGGACCCGGGGTACACCCAGACCATTGTTGCCCGCAGCAAGCGCGACCATGTGTGGTACATGGCGCGCAAGCCGCAGGTGTCGGAGGCCGACTACCAGGCCGCGGTGGCGCGGATCAAGGCGTTGGGGTATGACACCAGCAAGTTGAGGCGGGTGCCGCAGTCGCGGCGGTGACCCGGCGATGGTGTTGGATTGATGCTGTGTTTGTGGCTTTGGTAGAGGCGGTCGCAAGACGCCTGCCGATAACGGTGATCGGCGCTTTAACGCATGGCCCCTGCCGGGCTAACGCCTCCGTTCCACGTTCATGCCCTACCGAACGATGCACCGTTATCGGCAGTCGACTGTCGTGCGACTCTACCAATCCCCGTCATGCCCGGTACGGCTCGGGCCCATCGCGTACAGCGCGCCCGTTCAACACGTTAATGCCCGCACCCCACCCCGTAATCCCCTCGGCCGGCGCATCACCGCTTGACCCCGGTTTCCAACGCCAACCGAACCGCCTGTGCGGTATCCCGGCGCAATACGGTCGCGGCCGCACAATGTGCCACCCCGATGCGCCTCAGATACCCATTCTCGGTGGCGTAGGACTGCATCCTTACATACGCCTCCAGCAGGTCCTCCAGAACGCACATCGCATCCTCGCGCTCATCCCACGCGGCGCACTGGAAATCCTCGAACAACCGCAGGTCGATATTCAGTTCCATCGCAGCCTCCTGTTCAACGAATGTGGTCGGCGTGGATGTCGATGAAGAACACCCGCCGCTTCACATTGCTCTGGTCCAACGCCAGCACATGCTTGGCCGGCGACACCAGCGTCAACGTCATCTTGCCGGCGTCGGCTTCCACCATCAGCGTGCCGCCGCCGCGCCAGCCGATCTCGTTCAACCAGTAGCCGTACAGCACCACCATCGACGGGGGCTCGTCCTGCGGTTCGCCCTTGCAGGACACGTTGATCGGTGCGGCCACGCTGAAGCGCATCAGCGAGGTGTCGAATGTCTCGGGATCGTTGATATCTGGTTCGGGCGCGTCGGCCCAGTGATTCTGCATGACAGTCTCCCTGTAAGAAGCGCCCCTCGCCGGAGTGGCGAGGGGGTAAGTCGGGAGGTTCGAACCCGTCCAAAGCAAACGGCGTGGCTGTTCCCCTGTTGAGGGTGTTGTATTAACCACCCTCCCGACGCAGGGACATCAAATACTACCGCTTTGGCAGGAGGTTCGAAGCTCCTGCGCCAACCTTGGACCAGGTGTACGGCGAAGCAAACCATTATTTTTCGCGCCGCATCGCACAAAATTGAACATGCTCCTACGTACGTCGTAATCGACGCGAAATCGTGAGACGGAAGTCTCGTTTTTCCGCGAAATTCGAAGGGTTGCGACAGCGCGATGTCGTAATCGGGCCAAAGGACGAGAATCGATCACGTAGCGCACAGGGGAACGACGCATGTCGCTGCTGCCCCATTCGCCGCACGAAGCACGGGTAGAGTCGCACGACAGTCGACGGCCGATAGTGGTGCATCGCCCGGTGGGGCATGAACACGGGACGGAGGCGTTAGAGTGCACAAGCACTGCCAATGTTGACCTTCATTTCATGGGCTGGCAGCCGCGTCAGATGCCTTTATCTGCATACTGCAGGCTTCTGTCCTTGCCAAACGGGTGAGGATGAGATCAGATTTTCAACTGCTGTGCCTAGGCGACTTTGCTGACCATCAAGATAGGTCGCGCGAACAACGCTCCCTTTCCTCTGCAGTGCAATGGAGTCCGACTCTCCGACCGCCAGGACGATAAGGTCGCCTCGGCTCTTGATCTTCATGAGCACTGGAGCAACGGGCCCTCCCTCGTATCTCTGCACGAGTACATAGCCGCCTTCCGCCTCACTGACGAATGACAGTTCAATTCCCAGCAGGTCTCCCGTATCGGGGTGTATGCACAGGTTTGAATAGGTACCCCTCAGTGCTTGGCTCTCACCGCCAAATGCAATCCCAGGTAGCGCCGGCAGACCCAGCAAAAGAACGATGGGCATAAGCAACTTGACCGCAAGGATTTGTGCGCTCTTTACGCGCTTCTCATACTCTTGGTAATTGAACAGGCCGTCCTGTGCGAGGGCCTGCAACCCGGTAGCCACAAGCACAAAGCCCGGAAGGGCGCTTCGGCAATCACGGGTCTTACTATCAATGCGGGATGCCTTGCCCACCCGCCCATCCCTGGCTGAGATCATGTCCGCTAAATCCTTGTGTGAAGGTAGCAATAGACAGCGATAGCTGTGGCGACTCTTGCATGCCCTCTCCCCACCCTGTCAAGCCCCATCCATTCACGTCATCCAAGTGAGATACGCTGGCCGGGACGTATCTCATTCATGCCTCACGGAAGTGCGAGTGAGACGCTGCGAGGCCATCGGCCGATGGGACATGATCGGCAGCGGACACGTTCTCCTGGAAAGCTCCATGCGTCAAAGCGCCGATCACCGTTATCGGCAGGCGTCTTGCGACCGCCTCTACCGAATCTACTGACGCCGACTCAGTAGGTTTACAGAGGCCGGCACCGTCCCCGGATGTTGAACTGCAACTCTCTCCCGCGCAGGAAGACCCGGCCATGGCCAAGCCCCCGTTCAAAGGTGTGATCAAGCTCGACATCCGCGATTCCAAAGCTGACTGGGCCCCCTTCCTGCCCCCGACCGCGCCGAAAGACGCGCCCAACATTCTGATCGTGCTGTACGACGACACCGGTCAGGCCGCATGGGAACCCTATGGCGGCGCAATCAACATGCCCACGCTGCAGAAACTGGCCGACAACGGGCTGACCTACACCCAATGGCACACCACCGCGCTGTGCTCCCCCACCCGCTCGTGCTTCCTGACCGGGCGCAATCATCACCTGAATGGGATGTCCGCGATCACCGAAGCCGCCAACGGCTTCCCGGGCTGGTCCGGGCGCGTACCCGAAGAGTGCATGTCGGTGGGCCAGGTGCTGCAGGACAACGGCTACAGCACGTTCTGGATCGGCAAGGACCACAACGTGCCCGAGCAGGACATCTGTGCCGGCGGGCCGAAGTCGGAGTGGCCGCTGCAGAAGGGCTTCGACCGTTATTACGGGTTCCTCGGCGGCGAAACCAACCAGTGGTACCCCGACCTCACCCAGGACAACGTATTCATCGACCAGCCGTACGGCCCGGAAGACGGCTATCACCTGTCGCGCGACCTGACCGACCAGGCGCTGCAGATGATCCGCGACCAGAAGGCGTCCAATCCCTCCAAGCCTTGGTTCCTGTGGTTCTGCCCCGGTGCGAATCACGCCCCGCATCACGCCCCAAAAGAGTACATCGACAAGTACAAGGGCAAGTTCGATGAAGGCTATGACGCCTACCGCAAGTGGGTGGTGCCGCGCATGATCGAAAAAGGCATGCTGCCCGCCGGCACCTCGGTGCCGGACTTCAACCCGATGCCCGATGACCAGGCCAATGCGGGCGACTACGTGAAGCCGTGGGACAGCCTGAGCGCCGACGAGAAGCGTCTGTTCGCGCGCATGGCCGAGGTCTATGCCGGCTTCTCCGAGTACACCGACGCACAGGTGGGACGCATCATCGACTACCTGGAGAAGAGCGGTCAGCTCGACAACACCATCGTGTTCTACTGCTCCGATAACGGCGCGTCCGGCGAAGGCAGCCCGACCGGGTCGGTGAACGAGAACAAGTTCTTCAACAACTACCCGGATTCGCTGGAAGAAAACCTGAAGTACATCGATGTGCTCGGCGGGCCGGAAACCTACAACCACTACCCCACCGGCTGGGCGGCGGCGTTCTCGGCCCCGTACAAGATGTTCAAGCGCTACGCCGAGTATGCCGGCGGCACCTGCTGCCCGATGGTGATCCACTGGCCGAAAGGCATCAAGGCCAAGGGCGAAGTGCGCAACCAGTACCACCACGCGGTGGACATCGTGCCTACCATTCTGGAGTCGATCGGCCTGTCGATGCCCGACACCTATCGCGGCGTGAAGCAGCACCCGTTGTCCGGGGTGTCGATGAAGTACAGCTTCGAGAAGGACGGCCCCACGCAGAAGAAGCGCCAGTACTACGCAATGCTGGGCACGCGCGGCATCTGGGAGGACGGCTGGAAGGCCGCTGCGGTGCACGCACCGCTGACCAGCAAGGGCCATTTCGACCAGGACCGCTGGGAGCTCTACCACGTGGACGAGGACCGCTCCGAGTCGAAAGACCTGGCCAAGGAGCATCCGGACAAACTGAAAGCGCTGGTGGATGTCTGGTTTGCCGAGGCCGACGCCAACAACGTGCTGCCGCTGGATGACCGTACCGCCGCGGAGGTGCTCGGCATTGAACGCCCCAGTACCGAGGCGGTGCGCGAACGGTACGTATACTACCCGGGCACTTCGCCAGTTCCCGAAGGCGTCGCGGTGAATGTGCGCGGCCGCTCTTACAAGATCATTGCCGAGGTCGAGATCAAGGACGCCGACGCGTCCGGTGTGATCTTCGCGCATGGGTCGCGGTTTGGCGGGCACAGCCTGTTCATCAAGAAGCGCAAGCTCTACTACGTGTACAACTTCCTGGGTATCAAGCCCGAGCAGACCTTCGTGTCCACCACTGAACTGAAGCCGGGCACCTGGACGCTGGGCATGGAGTTCGAGCGCACCGGCCAGGGTGAGCATGGCGAGTCGCTGGGCAGGACCAAATTGTACGTAAACGACAAGGTCGAGGCCGAGGGCGACATGAAGACCCAGCTGGGCAAGTTCACCCTGTCCGGTGATGGGTTATGCATTGGCCGCGACAGTGGTGATGCGGTGAGCGGCGAATACACCACGCCCGGCGAATTCAAGGGGGGTGAGATCCTGGCCGTTGGCGTCACCGTGGAGAAGGCACAGTACCTGGATCTGGAGAAGCTGGCGGCGGCCGCATTCGCGGTGGATTGACCAGGCTTCACGCGCATGACGCGCATGGCGCGTCACTACAGGACCGCGCCTGTAGTGACACGCCATGTGTGTCATCGCGGACTGTGTAAACTCCGCGCATCACCGGCACGGAACAGTACACATGCTCCCAGGCAGACGCGTCGCCCAGGTCATCGTCGGTCTCTACGCCCTCGCCTGCGCCGGCGGCCTTGCCGTATTGCTGGTCGGCACCAAAGGCCTGTTCGGCGTCCCCGCCGACGGCCTGGCCGCGGTGGTGGCGCTGATGCTGGCGATGCCATGGTCACTGACCTTCATGGCACTGGGCGTGGATACCCCGGCCGCATTCGTCGCCTTGATCGTGCTGGCGATGGTGTTGAACGGCGTGATCCTGTGGGGCGTCATCTGGCTGCTGCGCAAGGCGGTAGCATCTTTGCTCGGCCGATAACCCAGCGGAGACGCACCGGCAGAGTCGCACGACAGTCGACTGCCGATAGCGGCTCCGCGCCCGGTGGGGCATGACCCTTGGACGAATCCGTTACGGCACCAACACGGCCCTGCCCTGGATACGCCCTTCGCGCAGCCGCTGATACACCTCCACCGCCTGATCAAGCTTGAACGTCTCCACATCCGCGCGGATCCGCCCGGCTGCTGCCAACGCAATCACCTCCATCAGCTCCGTGCGCGAACCCCAATAGGGCACGGTCACCTGACAACCGTATGGCGGGTTGTTGGCGGCGTAGTGCACCGTTCCCCCTCCCAGCCCGACCACGGTGAGCCTGCTGTTGCGACCCACGACCTGGGCGCACAAATCCACCGTAGGCTGCGCACCCACAAAATCCAGCGCCACTGCCACGCCACGCGGGCCGGCCAGGTCACGAATCTCTTCAGCTGCGCGCTTGCCGTCACGGGTGTTGACGGTGTGCTTCACGCCCAGCTCGCGCGCGTGGGCCCGCTTGCCGTCATCAATGTCGGCCGCAATCAGCTGCGCCGGGGTCAACGCCTGCAGAATCTGCACCGCCATGTGCCCGAGCCCGCCAATCCCCACCACCAGCACCGTGGCCTCGGGCGTCATCAACGGCAGCGCCGCCTTGATCGCGTGATACGGCGTCAACGCGGCATCTGACAACGGAGCTGCGTGCACCGGCTCCAGGCCCTGCAGCGGCACCAGCAGGCGCGGCGACGGTACGATCATGTATTCAGCCATGCCGCCATCAGAACCCAGGCCGCCACCAAACGTGGGAATGGACGCGTGGTTCTCGCAGTAGTTTTCCGCCGAGGTCTGGCAGGTGCGGCAACGGCCACAGCCCCACGGGCCGTACACCGCGACGGGGTCACCTTCATTCCAGCCTTCAACGCCGTCGCCGACGCCTGCGATCCAGCCTGCGTTTTCGTGGCCGAGGGTGAAGGGACCTTTCATGCCCAGGTCTTCATCGAGCACGTGCAGGTCGGAGTGACACACGCCTGCGCCTGCGATTTTCAGCAGGATCTGTCCAGCCTGTGGTGTGGGGGTGGGCAGATCGACAATCTCGGGCGGGCGTCCGGTTTCCACGAAGCGTACGGCTTTCATAGCGTGCGGCCTTGGGGGAAGGAACCCGCAGGATGCGCGCCAAGGCGCGAACATCATGTAGAGCCGGGCTTGCCCGGCTGAAGATATCCGTGTGATCAGGCAAGCCGGGCAAGCCCGGCTCTACGTAAAACTACCCACGGGCGCTACAGCACAAATGCCGTTGTGCGGCAGGGCGTCGGGTGAGAGCGTGGTTCCCTGGCCTCCTGCGGTGCTCCGGCATGCTCAAGCGTCCCTCCAGCGTTTACCCGGCGCTGCTTGCCACCGCTCTGCTCTGCAGCTGCACCACCCTCGGCCCGCAGAGCATCCAGCGCGACCGCCAGGACTACTCCAGCGCGATCAGCGAATCGTGGAAGGAACAGACCCTGCTCAATATCGTGCGCCTGCGCTATGCCGACGCGCCGATGTTTCTCGATGTATCTTCCATCGTGGCCTCGTATTCGGCCGAAGCACAGCTTGACGCCTCGGTCACGTTCCCACCACACGATTCGGCCACGCCTACACTGGGCGGCTACGGGCGCTACATCAGCAAGCCGACCATTTCCTATGCGCCGTTGACCGGCGACAAATTCACCCAGAGCCTGCTGCGACCGATTGCACCGGCGTCGGTGTTCCAGATGATCCAGGCGGGATACCCGGCCGATTTCATCCTGGGCGCGACCACCCGCGCGATCAACGGGCGCTACAACCGCTCGACCGGCGCGACCACGCGCGCCGCCGATGCGGAGTTCGTGCAGCTCACCGAAGTGCTGCGCCGCATCCAGCGTGCCGAAGGCCTGGGCATGCGCATCGAGCGTCGCGAGAACGGCGAAGCCACGGTACTGTTCTTCCGTGGCGAAGCCAGCGCGCAACTGGAGGCCGACGTCGCCCAGGCCCGCAGTCTGCTCGGCATCCAGCCCTCGCCTGAGTTCAATCTGGTGTATGGGGCCACCGCGCGCGGTGACGCCGAGATCGCCTTGCTGACCCGCTCGATGCTGGAGATCCTGCTGGATTTCTCCAACTGCATCGATGTGCCGGCATCACATGTGCAGGAGGGCCGCACGCATGCCGGCTATGCGGAGGATCCCGGCGCGGAATCCGGCCTGCACCGGCTGGCTACCATCCACAGCGGTCCACGTGCACCGGCCGATGCCTACGCGGCGGTGCGTTACCGCGACAGCTGGTACTGGGTGGACGACCGCGACCTGGCGTCGAAGCGCGCGTTCGCGTTCATGATGATGTTCTTCTCGCTGGCCGAAACCGGCACCTCCGCACCGGCTCCGGTGCTGACCATCGGCACGAACTAGTAGAGCCGGGCTTGCCCGGCTGGTGGATGTCCGGATGCGTCAGCCGGGCAAGCCCGGCTCTACAACAGCGGTACAACCGCCAGCGCGCGCTCGCCGGCCAGCGTGCGGGCCTGCCGTTCCGCACTGCTGGCCTGTTCCGTCTCACCGCGCCGCGTATAAAGGGTCCAGCCGAACCACGCGACGCGGTAGTCCACCGCGGCATACGCGTCCAGCTCGCCCAGAACCGCGATGGCATCGTCCAGACGCCCCGCGTCCATCAACACCCGCGCACGCAGCAGATTGGCGCGAACCCGGTCGTTGGGGCTGCCGTCACGATTGGCAATCGCCAGCGCTGCGTCCGCGTCCTGCAACGCAGCCGAACCATTGCCAAAACGCAACTGCGTCAGGGCGCGCGCCCAGGCAAGCTCGGGCTGCCGTTCGCGTTGGTCCGGCGGTTGCTGCGCCTCGAACCGGGTGATCCAGCCCTGCGCCGCTGCGCGGTTACCCGCCGCCTGTGCCGCCACGAGCAGGGTCGCCGGCTCCACGGTTTCGGCCAGATCCGGCAAGCGGGCAGCCCGTTTCGCCGCCGCGGCAGTGTCGCCACGCGCAACGGCATCCGCCATCCGCAAGCGCGCGTCGGTCTGACCCGACAGGGACGATGCCGGCAACGCCTTCAGCAGCAGATCCGCTTCCGCCAGCTGACCGTTCGCCAGCGCCACCTCCACCTGCGTGGTGTGGACCACGGCCAGCAGCCGGGCATCTTCCAGGCCGGGCAGCAATCGTCCCGTTCGCGCAAGGGTAAGCGCGGCGGCGGCCGGCTGCACCACGGCCAGTTCGGCGCTGGCTTTGGCCGTCAGCGTGGCCGCCAGATAGTCGTTGACCTGGTAGCGCCGGAACACCTCGATCGCACTGTCGAATTCCTGCAGCGCCTGCGGCCAGTGGTTGCGCTTGCCCTCCAGACGTCCCAGATTCGAGCCAACCATGGCCGCCGACACGGCGTCGCCGGTTCGACGCATGGCCATGCGCGCATGCCCCAGGTCACTGACTGCTGCATTCAGCTGACCCAGTTGTGCATGCGCCGCTCCCCGTCCGTTGTACGCGTTGCCGGAAAGGCCGACGTCACCGGCGGACTCTGCTGCCGCCGCCACCTCGAGCGCCCGGCTGTAATGGTGTTGTGCCTGTTCAAACTGGCCTTCGCGCAGCGCCACCGCGCCCAGCCCCATCAATCCTTTGGCGCGCACCGCCGGGGCATCGCCACCGGTCTTCGCTAGTGCCTGCTCGAACAGTCGGGTCGCCGCGCTCATGTGGCCGGCGCGGTATTCCAGCTGACCCTCGCGGACCTGCAGGATCGGGCTGCCCCGCAGCGCTGCGGGGGCGCTTTGAATCTGCTCGCGCGCCGCATCCAGCTGACCGGCGTCCAACTCTGCATCGATCCGGCGCAGGCGCTCCTGCAGCGCGGTGGGCGCGGCTTGCGCGGGTACCTGTCGGCCGCTGCGCTCCAGCCAGCTGTCGGTGGCCACCGCCATCGCCTGCAACGGGGTATCGCCGCTCGCCTCCACCGTCAACTCGTCACTGCGCCCCACCGCATGCAGCTGCACCCGCCATTGGGTGCCTGCACGGCGCGCGGTGGGCACGATCAACCAGCGCGCATCGCTGCGCACCAGCACGTCGCGCAGCGCCACAAGGTTGGAGTCACTGCCGCTGCTGTCGCGCAGCAGCACCGCTTCAAGATGCAACGCCTGCTCGGTCGGAGTGACCTGCAGCCGCGCCGCGCGCAGCCGCTCGGCCGCGTATTCCATCGCCCCCAGACGTACCCAGCTCAGCTCCGCGCTGGCTCCCTGCACCGTAACCGGCAGCATCGTGACGCGGGTGCCGTTGGCTTCAATCTCCGCCGTGGTCCGCCTGTCCTGCAGATGACGCGTGCCGATGATCGCAGCCGTGACCAGCAGCAGTCCAACGAAAACAGCCACCGCCCAGCGCAGGTATCGCGCACGCGGAGGTGCCGCTGCAGCGTCGGCTGCAGGTGCGTCCACCCCCACAGATTCAGGCCCGGAAGCAGGCTCAGGTTCGAGTACAGACGCATCGTCCGGATCGGTGGGCGGGTCAGGGGACGCCGCTTCCAGCGTCTCCACCTCGGCCACCCAGCGGTAACCGAACCCGGCCACGGTGCGGATCATGACCTGGCGGTCGCCCGCGTCGTCCAGCGCCTTGCGGGCCCGGCGCAGGGTCTGGCTGATCACCGTGTCGCTGACATCCACCCGCCCCCACACCGCTGACACCAGCTCGTCACGCCCCACGGCGCGATGGCGCTGCTCCACCAGGTACACCACGCAATCCAGTGATTTCAGCGGCAGTGCCACGCGCTCGCCATGGCGACTGAGTTCACGTGCCGCCGGGTCCAGAACGAAATCGCCGAATCGGTAGCGGATCAACTGCATCAACCGGACCTGCCGCACGTACGCAAGGGGAGGATCATCCTACGACAGGCGCAGCCACCACGCTCAGCGGATCAGGACATGAAATACCACCGGGCGACGCGGTGATGTGGCCAGTTCCTGCCCGCACTCAAACGCCAGCTGGCCCTCGCCTGCCGCCACCGCCGCGAATCGCCAATCCTGTACCAGGCCATCCCGCCCGGGCGCGGCAAGCACGGTCAACAGAGGCTCGGTGGCATCGCGCAGCCAGCACCGGTAGCCACTGGCTGAATGCGCCGGCAGCCGCACGGCCAGCTGCCCGCCGCGTGGCACGCGCACCACGCGCCCACTATCTGCAGCATCCACCGTCGTGATCGGAACCACTGCCCGCACCGGCGGGGGCGCGCCGGCCAGGCCGACCCACGCGCCCCCGCCCACCGCGGCCATCAACAAGGTTGATGCCGCACGCCGCACTCAGTTCACCTTCACCAGCAGGCGTGCGCCGGTGGTGTCCTGGGTGGCCGACACCGCCAGGTAGTAACGACCCTGCGCCGGACTGGTCACCGTGATCGCCTGATTGACCCCGGGCCGCACCGAGCTGCCGGCATTCTGGTTCGGCAGCGGGTCCATCTCATAGCCCAGCAGAAGCTGCATCTCACCGCGTCCACCGTAGGTGGTGATGTCGATGCGGGTCTTGCCGGCCGGTACGTCGATCACATACAGCGCGCGGTCGCCGCTGGCCATCGCCGGCAGCAGCATGGCGGTGCCGGGGCTGGTGGGAATGCCATCAATCGGCTGGCCGAAGGTACGAGCGCGTTCCACGGCGGCGGCCGCATCCAGCAGCCCGGCTCCGTTCGGCTGGCTCTGCTTGACCGGGAACGCCCGCGCGGTGGCCTTCAGCAGACCCTCCACCTGCGACGGCGTCAGCGGCTGCGGGGCCACGCTCTGCATCAGTGCAACCACGCCGACCACGTGCGGGGTGGCCATCGAGGTGCCGGTGTAGCCGGCCATGATGTCATTGCCGGGCACGGTGGCGCCGTCGTTGAGGGTGGACCAGATATAGCCGTTGGGATTGCCTTCGGTCCCCGCGCCGCCCGGTGCCGCCAGGTCGATACCCGCACCGTAGTTGGAATAGCTGGCGCGCTGGCCCGAATAGCCGGTGGCTCCAACCGTGACCACGTTGGCGCAGCTGGCCGGTGCATGCCCGGCCACCGGCGCGTTGTCGTTGCCGGCTGCCACCACCACCACGGTGCCCAGCCCGACCGCGGTGTTGATCGCGGCCTGGGTGTCGGACTCGCAGTCATGCGCGCCGCCCAGGCTCATGTTGATCACCTCGGCCGGATTGGGGTTGTCCGGTACGCCTTCCACATGCCCGCCGGCCGCCCACACGATGGCATCGTTGATGTCGGAGGTGTAGCCACCACAGCGGCCCAGCACGCGCACCGGGACCACCTTGGCGTTGTAGGCGATGCCGGCCCCGCCGGCATTGTTGTTGGTGACCTCGGCGATGGTGCCGCTCACATGGGTGCCGTGCCAGCTGCTGTTGCTGGCCGGCGCGCCACTGCCGCACTCATTGGCGGCGCTGTAGTCGCCGATGTCCCAGCCGCCCGGCACGCGCTCGTCGGTGGCGCGGTGCGAGACGAAGGCGTCGGAGATGAAGTCATAGCCCGGCAGCAGGTTCGCTTCCAGGTCGGCATGATGGGTGGCCCCGGTGTCGATGACGGCCACCACCACTCCGGTCCCGGATGCGCCGGCCCCCCAAGCGCTGGTGATGCGCGCGCCACCGGCACCGGTGCCGTAGTGCCACATCTGGTGCGTGGACAGCACCGGGTCATTGGGCAGCGCGGCCACATGCATCAAGCGGTCCACGCGCACGGATTCAACATTCGGCTCGGCGGCAATCGCGCGCATCAGGGTTTCGGCCTGGCTTCGGTCCAGTCGCTGCGAGGCGCGCACCACGTGGTGGCCACCGACGGTGCCGCGCAGGGTCTTGACCTGCAGCGCTGCAGCCCCCTGTGCCGCAGACAGGCGTGCGCCCAGCTGCGGCCGTGCGCGGCTCGCGGCGGCGTCGAGCGAACGTTGACGCGCCGCAGGCTGGGTGCGCTCGGCGGTGCCGGCCTTGTAGGTGACGATGAAGCGCGGCGACAGGGTGGCGTCATCCAGCGCGGTGAGGTCCACGCTGCCGGCAAAGGCCGGGGCGCAGGCGGCGGCAACCAACAGGCTGAGGGCGGTACGACGGAAGATCATGAAAGGATTCCTGGCAGGCATGGAGAGCGTGGCCACCGCTGCGGCGGCCACGCGGAAGGACACGCGGGAAACTACGGTCAGAGGTCGATACCAAAGCCCACGCCGGCAGAGCGGTCGTCGCTGCTGAACGCTCCGCCGATGCTCATCGACACGCGCTCGCCAATGGCCTTGGAGTAGCCCACCGACAGCGCGCTTTCGCCGTTCTGCCAGCCCACGCCGGCAGCCACACGGCCGCGCGGGCTGCGTGAGTTGGCCGCATTGATGGCCATGTTCATCATCGCGCTGCCCATCGCGCCCTGGCGATCCAGGCGCTTGTCCTGGGCGTTGAGGCGGGCATTGACGTCGTCGCGCAGCAGGTCGAAGCGGTCGTTCAGGCCTTGCAGCTGGGCATCGGCATAGGCGTTGGCGCGGCTGAGGGTCTGGGTGGCGGTGGTGTCGGTATAGCTGTTGGCCGAGGCCAGCGTGGTGGCGTTGCCGTCCTGCATCTGGCCGACGGTGGCGGCGTCGGTGGCGGCGGTACCGTCGGCCACCTGGGTGATCCGGCGCTGTTGGGTGGCATTGCCTACCGACACGGTGTTGGCTTCATCGGCCACCGCACCCTGCCCCAACGCGACCGAACCGCTGGCCGTCGCGTGGCTGTCGGCCCCCAGCGCCACCGCGTTGTCGGCACTCGCATCCACCAGCGCGTTGCTGCCCACGGCGGTGCTGTTGGCCGCATTGACGTTGGCTCCGCTGCCCACCGCAGTGTCGTTGCGGTCGTGCGCATTCGAGCCGCTGCCCAGCGCCAGGCCATCACCGCTGCCGGTGGCTGCGCCGCTGCCATCGCCGGCCGGCGGTGCGCTGGCTGCGGTTTCCAGCGCGCTCACGCGCCCGGTGAGTGCGGTGAACGCCGCATCGATGGCGCTGAAGGTGCCGCCCACGCTGGCGAAGCTGCTGCCCTGGAAACCGAAGCTGGGCGCGCTGATGCCGCTGCTGGTCACGGCCGCGCCGCCGCCCAGGGCGGTGGCCACGCTGTCCAGTTGCGCCCCGACCGTGCCGCCCACGTCGGCGACCACCGCATCCAGCTGACCCTTGTTGACCGCGTCGGTGGCGTTGATGCCGTTGCCTACGTTGACCAGCCTGCGCTCTGCTCCGACATCGCCGAACGACACCACGTCGGCTTCGTCAGCGCGGGCGTTGGCACCGATCGCAACGCTGTTGGCCGCGCTCACCCAGGCCCCCGTGCCCAGCGCCACCCCCGCCGTGGATTCGACCACGGCGTAGCTGCCCAGGGCCATGCCGTCATCCGCACCGGCGTAGCTGTTGTAGCCGCTGGCGATGCTGTTCATGCCGGTGGCGAACGCGTTGGTGCCGCTGGCCAGCGCCGATTCGCCGGCCGCATAGGCATAGGTGCCCAGCGCGGTGGCCGAGGCGGCCGTGGCCTGGCTGCCGGTGCCCACGGCCGTGCTGCCGTCAGCCTGCGCCTGCGCGCTGCTGCCAACGGCGGTGGAGGCGGCACCGTTGGCGACCGCCGTGTCCCCCATCGCCATCGCCGACGTCTCGGTGGCCTGCGCGCCGGTACCGAACGCAATGGCGTTGCTGGTCTCGCCGCCCACGCCGGGCGCGGTCATCGCGTCCTGGCCGAAGGCGATGTTGCCGGTGCCGGTGTAGCCGTCGGCAAACGCGTTCTCACCGATGGCGATATTGCGGTGCCAGGTGGCGGTGGCCTGGTCGCCCAGGGCGATGCTGGCCACGCCGTAGGCCACCGACTGGGTGCCGATGGCAATGGCGTCCGCATCGGCGGCGCTGGATTCGCGGCCCAGCGCGATGCTGGAGCGGCCGGCCGCCTGGGCAAAGAAGCCACCGGCGAACGAACCGGACACCACGGTCGGATCGGTGCTGTCGTAATTGCGGATCACGCTGGTCGGTCCCGGGTTTTCGGTATCGCGGTCACCGGTGGCCGCCGCCGGACCGATGGCCGTTCCGTAGTTGCCGAATGCATAGGTGCCGCTGCCGAACGCGGCCGAACCGAGACTGGTGGCGAAGGCCTTGCCATACGCGTTGGAGATGCTGCCAGGACCACGCGGAGTACCGCCGAACACCTGCGCCCAGTCCAGCCAGCCACCGACCGCGACCGAGCCCGTGCCCAGCGCGTAGGACATGTAGCCCATGGCCGTGGAGTACGGGTTGTAGGCGACGGAGGTGTAACCGAACACCGTGCCCGGGCCCCGGATCGTCTGCGCCCCGGCACCGACCACGGTGGAGTTCTGGTCGGCCTGCCAGTTGGGGCTGAACAAGGAATAGAAGTAATCCCCGCCGGTGCCCGCGCCGGCCCCGATGACCACGTTGTTGTTGCCCTGCGACCTGGCTCCGTTGCCGATGGCGATGGAGTTGACGGCCGCTTCGGTGGTGCGCACGCCGCTGAAATCCGTCCAGCTGCCGTCAAAGGTCGCCACGCCCTTGTTGCCATCGACGATCGCGCCGTTGCCCAGGGCGATGGAGCCGTTGCCGTTGACGCTGGCCCCGGTACCGATCGCCAGCGAATTCTGCGCTGGCCCCTCGGTCACGGTTTCCACCTTGGTGATGGCCGCATTGGCGTCTTCTGCAAAGCTGATGGTGCCGTTGATGGAACGGACCTTGGCACCGGTGCCCAGGGCGATGACGTTGGTGCCGTTGGCGCTGGCCCCGGTGCCGATGGCCACCGCATTCATGCTGCTGCCGGCAGGCGTGGTGGTCTGCGTGCTGGCCGTGGTCTGCTGGTTGGAAGGCGGCGTGTAGGTGGTGGTGCGGGTGGTGACCGACCCCGCATGCACCGCCCCGGCCTGGTTGCCGATGGCGACGCTGCCATCGGTGGCGGTCACGGCACGCACGCCGATGGCGGTGCTGTTGTTGCCGCGTGCCTGGGCGGCCGCACCCAGTGCGGTGCTGTTGGCCCCTTGGCCCCAGGTGATCTCGTCGGGGTCGACCAGGCCGTCGCCGTCCAGGTCCAGCCAACTGCCCACGGCCACCGCATGGTCACCTTCGGCCGACGCATGCGACCCGCAGGCCAGTGCCTGCTCACCCGCTGCGGTGCTGTCCACGGTCAGCGGCGTACCCGCGTCGTCGACCAGCTGGCATTTTGCGCCAGCAGCGGCGTAGGCAGGCAGGGTCAGTACGGAAAGAAGCGCGGCAGTGAGGGCTTTGCGACGCAGGGTGTGCGGGATCGGAAGCATGGTCGGGCTCGGCTTGGGAAGCCCCTAGAACGCCGCAACCGCCCGGGTGATGCATGACCAGATAATGACATTGACGTCATTGGCGGTGTCAAACGGGTGACATGGGTGACATTGCGGTGAAATCCGGCCATGTAGAGCCGGGCTTGCCCGGCTGACGGGATGTCTGAACATCCGTAGGGTCGCACGACAGTCGACCGCCCATGACGGTGCATCGCGCGGTGGGGCATGACCCTGGAACGTAGGCGTCCACCCGGTGGGGTCCATGCGTTAAAGACCTGATCACCGTTATCGGCAGGCGTCTTGCGACCGCCTCTACCAACGCTGTTATCCCGGTTACGTCAGGGCGGCAACCCCGTCGCGGTGACCGTGCAGGCGAAGGTGACCTCCACCGCGCTGCCCACCGGCAATGACGGGACGGTCAAGCCGGTACCCAGCTGATCCCCCGCGGGAATACTGCCCGGGCACACCGCCCCGCCACTGGCCGCGCAGCTGCCCGGTGTGGTGCAGCTCAACCCGGCCCCGACGCTGTCGGTCAACACCGCATCGGTAACATCGGTGCTGCCTACATTGCTGGCGGTCAAGGTGTAGGTCACGGTCCCGCCACTGGCTACCACGGTGGGGCTGGCGGTCTTGCTGATGGCCAAGTCCGGGTCAACCACCGCCTGCGCATTGGTGAAGGTGCACACCACCGTCGAGGCCAACTGCAGCGTGTTGCCCGGAATCAGGATGGCCGAGCCGCCGCCGGGCCCGCCGATGGGGCCGGGAACGGTGCCGCTGGTATCCACGCATTCCGCGCCAATCAGCTGGAACCCCACGGCAGGCGTCTCGTCGATGGTGATGTCCACCGCGATGCTGGTCACCGTGTGCACGTTCGGCGACAGGGTCGGGCTGCCATCCACCGTGGTGGTGATGCTGTCACTGGCACTGCTGAGGTTGGTCAGGGTGAAGTCGTAGGTGCCGGTGCCGCCCTGGGTGGTCTTGGCCAGCTGCACGGTCTGCGCGCCGGCCGGCTGGCAATACAGCGCTGCCAGGGCCAGCAGCAGCCCGGACCACGTTGACGCACGGTAGTGGCGTTGCGCTCGCATCACATTCCCTCAGTAAGTGCCGACCATGTTCAGGAACCAGCCCTTGTGGTCGTAGTCAAAGTCAGTGAGGTCGTCACTGAACTCGGTGAAGTTGTAGCCCACGCCCAGGCGGAAGTTCTGTCCGATGTCGCGGTCCACACCGACCAGGAAGCCAGACTGGCTGCCGCCCTCCTTCACATCCAGCCAGCGGTACTCGCCCAGCGCGTACAACTTCTGCCGCAACTGGTATCGCGCCTGCAGCACGCTCAGGGTGGTGGCGGAATCAAACCACGGGCCACTGCCGCGCCCCAGTCGCACCTCACCGTCGCGACGGGCCAGCTTGGTCGCGAACTCCCAGTGGGTGTCCATCTTGTACACTCCCTCGAAGGCGATGATCTGGGTCTTCTGGTCCTGGTCGGCCCCACCCAGCTGCGCTTCGGTGGCCAGGTCGTACAGGTAGGTGTAGCGACCGAACAGCGCCCAGCGCTGGCTGTTCCACGGCCGGTAGGCAAAGCCCACATTGGCTTCCCAGAAGCGCGCCCCGGCCAGGGCGTTCAGCTCGTCGGTGGTGCGCGAGTAATTCAACCGCGCGGCGATGCGCCAGCTGTCGTTGAACTTGTGGGTCAGGCGGTTGGTGGTCACCCACTGGGTGCGCCGCTCGCTGCCGCTGTCCTTGCGCCATTCGATCTTGCTGCGCCAGTCGGTGTCGACCGAGGTGCGCCCGCCGCTGATGCTGACCGCGTCGCGGTCGACATGGCCGCCGTCCACGGTGTCCAGCTCACCGGACTGCAGGGTGAAGCCCAGGTTCCAGCCCTGCGCCGGGTAGAAGTCCATGCCGAAGGTGTGCGCCAGCCCGGACTGGTCCGGTTCCTTCAGGAACTGGCTTTCGTTGTACAGGTTGGTGCGGTTGCTCAGCCGCCAGCGCTGCCCCAGCGTCCAGCCGTTCTGCCGGGTCGGGTTGAACAGCGACTCGTACTCGGTGGTGTCGGTGGAATACGTGTACGCCCCGTACAGCGAGTGGTCGCGGTCCAGCTTGTACTCGGCATCCACCGTGGCCGAGTCGCCGCGGTCGCCGGTGCTGACCTCGCCACCGACACTGGCGCGGTCGCCCAGCAGGTACTCGCCGCCCACTGCCACCGCGTTGTTGTCTGCATAACGGCCGCCGTCGTCATCCAGGGTGGCCTGCACCAGTCCATACAGCTCCAGCGTGTTGCCGAACTGGTGGCTGTACTTCACCGCGCCCAGCAGGCCGGCGGCCGGGTCATCGGTGCTGCCCTCTTCCACCCGGCGCAGCTCGGCGCTGAGCGTGTTCCAGTCGTCCGGCCGCCACTCAAGGCTGGCCTGGGCCTGGGTGAACTGCTCAGGACCGCTTTCAGCTTTGCTGTAGCGCGCATACATGCCCAGCTGTTGGGTGATGCGGCCCAGTACCTCGGCACCGTATTCGGTGACCTCGAAGCCGGTGTCGTGCCGGGCGATGGAGTAGCCCGGGTCGGTATTGCGCCACCAGGCACCGCCGCTCCAGTCGCGCTTGGTCCAGCCCAGCTCGCGCAGGTTGATCCGTCCTTCCAGTGCCTGCGCATCGCCCTTGCGGTCCGGCTGCGTGCTGTTGGCCTGGATGAAGGTGAAGCCGCCGTTATCGGAGAAGAACGACGGCACCCCGAACGATTCGGTGTGCGCGTACTCGGCCTTCAGGTAGGTACCCTTGCCGGCCTGCAGCGTCAGGTCACCCGCAGCCAGGGTGTAGTCCTGCCCGTCGCGATTCTCATCCACGTAGGTCACCCCGACCCCGACGTGGTCACCGAACCACTGCTTGCCCCGCACGCCCGCGGTGAGCTCGCCGTCGTCGAAGCCGGACGGCAGCCATTCGTAATCCACCAGCAGGCGCTGCTCGTAGCCGTCCAGCGGCGTGTCGCGGGTCAACGTCGGTACGTTCTCGCGGGTCACCTGGGACAGCGGCCGGGTCAGCAGCAGCCGACCCTGCATCTCGTCGATCTCATAGTCGGTGCCACGCTGCAGGGTGATGCGGTTCTCGACGCGGCCGGTGGTGCGGTCACGTATCTCCAGTACCACCTGATCCGAACCGGGCAGGATGTCGGTGTTGCGCAGGTAGTACAGGCTGCCGCCGGTGCCGATGAATTCGTTGTGCCCGGGCGCGGTCTGTTCCTGCGCACCAAACAGACGCAAGGTGCTGCGCGGGTCACCCCACGGGTTGATCGCCTGCGAGCGCCAGCTCAGCGCCGCGCCGTACAAGGAGCGCACGTATTGCGCATACTCGGTACCGGTCATGCCGGTGGCGAAGTTGCCCCACAGCGCCTGGTTCTTGTCCCAGTCCACGCGCAGGTAGAAGCGGCCCATGCTGTCCACGTCGCGATAGGTGGTGGAGTCGTCGCCGTAGGTCGGGTAATACAGGTCCGGGTCCAGGCGGCGGAAGATGTCCTGCGGCCAGGCCTCGGTGAAGCCGTCGAACAGATGCTCCAGGTCCTGCTCGGTGGTGTCGGCCTGGGCGGTGACCAGGTACTTGCCGTGCACCTTGCCCTTGCCATAGAACGCCAGCCGACCGTCACTGATCACATCATCCGCATACCGTTCTTCCACCGCGAAGGGAGCCACCGAGCCGCTGACGCTGTTCTGGGCAATGGTCACATCGGCCAGGCCGACGCCGAAGAAGTACTTGCCGATGACGTTGATATCCAGCGCGTGCTGCTGCTCCAGTCCGTCGCGGCCGCCACGCACGGCGATGTCGAAACGATGCTGACCCACCGACACCAGGTATTCGGCGACGAACTTGCGCTCCATGTCGACCGGATAGCTGTCGCCATTGATGGTCAGGCTGGTGCCGTCAGGCAGGTCCCGGCCGGTGATGCGGATGCGCGAGCCATAGATGGGAATGTTCTGCAGGCGCAGGCCGTTCTCGGCGAAGGCGGTGTCGATCAGGCTCTGCTGCAGCGCCTGCTCCAGCCCCAGTGCGGTCCCCTGGCTGCGCTCCACTCGCGTACGCAGGCCACTGAGCTGGCTGTCGGCTTCAATCGGCCGCACCAGTTGCAGGGTGTGCGGCACGGTTTCGTCATAGATGCCGTTGGCCCCGTGCGCGCGCACGATGTAGACCAGCTGGTCGCCGTTGCGGAACGGTTCGTCATCGGGCAGCACGCCGTCCCATTCCAGCTGGCTGACCGCCGCGACCTCCACCGGCACCGTGACCAGCGGTGCGATGCGGTCAACGTCGGTATTGCGGAAAATCAGGATCTCCATCCGCTCGATGAAGTCGCTGTAGTTGCCGCGCACGTAGAACGGCACCGGCTTGACGATGCGCCCGCCCTCGAAGGCCACCAGCGACGGCGCGGAGACCGACAGTTCCGGCTGCCCCAGATTCGGGTCTTCGGTGGCCCAGATCACGCCCCCGCTGGGCAGGCGCAGGCTGAAGCGACCGGTGGCGACGGCGCGGCCCGGCGGCGGCTGCGACACGGTGACCCGGCGGTCGGGCTGCAGCGCCTGCTCACCCGAGCGCGCGCTGGTGCCTTCGGTCACCGGTTGTCGCTCGCCCTTGCTGCGGATGCGCAGCAGCACGCCCTCGCCTTCGCGGCACTCCTGTTCGGTGCAGCGTACCGGTGGCGGTTCGGCGGGCTCGGCCTGCTGTGCGCGCAGGGGCGCGCTGGCCCCGGCCAGCAGGGCGGCAAGCGCCGCATGCAGCAGCGATGGTTTCATCGCCCCTCCCCGCGCGTCGGACGCGCATCCAAGGGTGCGGCGGGGTCGGCGCTGGCATCCACCCGCACCTTGTCGCGCACCGCCGGGCTGAGCTGTTCGCGCAGCGCGGCGTAGACCGCTTCGGCACGACGCATGCCCAGCGCCTGGTTGTAAGGCACCGCGCCGCGCACATCGGCATGCCCGACGATGACCAGCCTTCCACCACCACGCTGTTCCAGGTCCTGCGCGATGCGCGCCAGCAGCGGCTGCATGGCCGGGCGGATCACCGCGCTGTCGGTGTCGAACAGCACGGTGCCCACCAGCGACCCGCCCTGGTTCACGCCGACCAGCAGCGAGGCCGGGTCATCCACATCGGCGCGCGCGACCACGCTTACCTGGGCCGCGCCGCCGTCCAGCGCTTTCAGCAACGCCTCACGCACCGCATTGGCACGTTCGTAGGCAATCACTTCGCTGCCACCGTTGGCCGACACGATGACCTCGCCCTCGCCGTGCTGGCGCACCTGCGCGGCCATCTGCTCGATCACCGGGCGGTAGCGCTCAGCGATCTGCGCGCTGTCCGGGGCGAAGAACACTTCGCCCAGCACCATCTCGACCTCGCGCTTCTCTTCCAGCACGGTGGCCGGCAGCTGCACGGCGAAGTCGAAACGGGTCGGCACGCCCGGGGTCACCCGGCGCAGCTGCGGGTTGCGGGTGATGAAGGTGCTGCCTTCGGGCAGCGTGGCCGCGTCCACCTTCAGCACATAGTTGCGCCCGCGCGCCTGGCCGCCGCCGCTCACGCCGACCACGTGGTAGCGGCCGAACTGGTCGGTCTCCATCAGCAGGCCTTCCACCGAGCCGATGCGCACGCCGGGAATGCCGGCTTCGTCGATGCCGTCATTGGCGATCACGTAGTCCACCACGTAGCCGCCCTCGCCCGGGCTGACCGTGCGCTGCACGCGCGGTGCGGCGGCGGTGAGGCCCTTGGCCGCATCACCGCTGCGCTCGATGCGGGTGCCGCCCTGCGCATCCAGATGCACGCGCACGCCCTGACGGTTGTCGAGCACGAAGTCGTCGGTGAAGCGCGGTTCGCGCAGGCGCTGGCGGATGACGATCTGCGGCGGCGGCTCGGCCTCGCTGCGACGGCCGGACAGTGTACCCAGCGCCAGACCATGCAACAGCGGTGCGCTGGCGTCGGCGACCGGTTGCGGGCCGTTGCCGCGGTCCACCTGGGTCGAACCCGGCACATAGGCGTCGGCGGCGAAGCCGCCCTGTACCCGCAGGCCGGTCAGTTCTGCAGGGTCCTGCCAGCTGTCGCCATCTCGGTCATCGAACACCGTGCCGGCAATCAGGCTGTCATCCAGCAGCGGATCATTGCCCAGCACCACTTCAGCGGTTGCCACGTTGGACGCTGGCAGGTCGGTGGGGGCGTACGTCTGCGCGCGGTTGATCTGGGTGCCCGGGCGCACGCCAGCGCCCACCCGCATCAAGTAGGAAATGCGCGCGGTGTTGCCGGCGGCAATGTCCAGGTCGTTGATGCGCAGCGGCGAAATTCCGCTGGCAGTGACGTGGTGGTCATCATCGTCGCCCTGCAGCGAGCCCTCCACATAAGTGAAGCCAGCCGGCGGGGTGTCGATCAGGTAGCCGTCCACCAGGTCGATATCACCCACGTTTTCAGCGGTGAGGGTGTAGCGCACCAGATCGCCTATCTTCACTTCGCGCGCACCGGCCACCTTGGTCAGACGGATGCTGGCCGGCTCGTTCTCCACTTCCACCACCGCCGCTGCGGTGGCCGTGGCGCTGGCCAGCCCGGCACCGGTGGGCTGGGCGGTGGCGAGCACGCGGTTGGTCAGGGTGCCACCGTCCACCCCGGCTTCGGCCTCGGTGATGGTGTGGTCGTACGGCGCACAGGTTGCGCTCTGCGCCGGTGCCAGCTGGGTCGGGGCGCAGTCCAGCGTGGTGGTGGCACCGCCCTGGAAGGTGTCGGTCACCACCAGCTGGTCGAGGGTGACGTTGCCGGTGTTTGTGACGCCAACGGCATAGGTGATCACATCGTCGATGTTGCCCTTGCCCGGCGTGCCGCGATCCACGCTCAACGTGGCGGTCTTGGTGGTTGCCAGGGTCGGCCGCCGCGCGATGGGCAGATTCAGCACCGGGTGGCAGCGCGCATCGGCCGAGCCGGCCGGGCACACCGCCGGCGGCAGCGGCGCGCCGCCAGCTGACGGTTCGGCGGTGATGTCGGCGGTATTGTCCACGGTGCCGGCATCGGTGTCGGCCTGGGTGACCACGTATGTGCCGGTCAGTTCGCAGCTGCCGCCCGGGGCGACGCTGGCGCAGACCGCGCGGCCTGGGGTGATCAGCGCATCGTCGATGGTCAGGTTCACCAGGGTGGTGTTGCCGGTGTTGGTGGCGCGCACGGTGTAGGTCAGCGTGGCCCCGGTGGTGACCTCGCCGCTGGCGTTGCTGTTGGCACTGAGCACCTTGGTGGTTTCCAGTGCCGGCTGCTCGACGATGTGCTCGGTGCTGCAGGACACGCAGGTGGGATCGGGGTCGCCGCCCGGCAGGTTGCCGGCGGTGATCACATTGCGCTGCGTCCCGTTGGCATCGGCCGCCACGGTCACCTGGTACACCAGCGGATAGGTGCCCGGCAGCGTTCCCGCAGGCAGCACGCACAGCAGATTGGCACTGCAGCTGTAAGCGCCTGCGGTTACCACCGTGGCCTGGCCGAGACCGGCATCCAGGGTGTCGCTGAGCAGCAGCGGCTGGGTGGTCACCGAACCGGCAATCACCGTGGTCACGGTGTAGGTGATGGTCTGGCCGCGCTGCACGAAGCTGCCGCTGACCGGGTCGGCCGCCTTGGTCACCGTCGCGGTGGACGGCACCACCGGGTGTTCGGTGCTGCAGCTCTGGCACACCGGGTCCGGATCGACGCCGGCCGGCTTGGTCGGCACCACCGCATTGCGCAGCGTGCCGGTGGCGTCGGCGTCGACGCTGGCGGTGTACACCAGCGGGTAGCTGCCCGGTGCGGTGCCCACCGGCAGCGTGCACACCAGCGGGTTCGCTGTGTTGCAGGTGTACGCACCGGCGTTGGTCACCGCCACCAGGGTGTAGCCATCGCTCAGGGTGTCGGTGAGGGTCACCACCTCGTGCGTCTCGTTGTTGGCCACGGTGGTGGTGACGGTGAACTGCACCACGTCGCCCGGTGCCACCTGGGTGGTGGTGACCGGCGCGGACACCTTGTTGACCGTGATCGCGGCCGGCGTCAGCGCGGTCGGCGTGGTCACCGAATCGGTGGCGGTCGCATCGGGCGCGGTGCCGGGCGCATTACCGGTGGCTGTCGCCGTGTTGTTGACCGTGGTGGCGGTTTCATCGGCGAAGGTGATGACGTAGGTATTGTTGCTGGCGGTGCAGCTGGCGGTGGCACCCGGCGGCAGCGCGAGCACGGTGCAGGTCAGCCCCGGCAGCAGCGGATCGGACACGGTCACCGGAGCCAGCAGCACGTTGCCGGTGTTGGTCACGCTGAAGGCATAGGTGATCACATCGCCCGCATCGCCGGTGATGCCATCGCTGTTGCTGTCGGCGACGCTGGCGGTCTTGTCCAGCGTGATCGCAGGCAGTTGGGTGGCGTTGATGGTCACGCTGTCCTGCGGCGAGGTGCTGGTGCCGTCGGTTGCGGTGGCGATGTTGGTGACGCTGCCCTGGTTGAGGTCGGCCTGGGTGACCACATAGCTGCCGGTGCAGGTCAACTGGCCGTTCGGCGCCAGTCCGCCGGGCGGCAATGCCGGGCAGCTCACTGTGTTCGGCGCGGTGATGCGGTCGTCGGTGACGGTGATCGGTGCGGTGATGGTGACCGTGCCGCTGTTGGTCACCAGGTAGCTGTAGGCCAGCAGGTCGCCCACGGCGGTGTAGGTGGCGGTGCTGCTGCTCTTGTCCAGGGTGAGGCCACGGGTCTGCTGCACCGGCACGATCACGGGGTTCGACGGAACCGGATCGGTGCTGTCGCTGTCGCCGCTGCCGATGTTCTCCACCTGCCCGGCATCCACGTCGGGCTGGGTCACCGTGTAGATGCCGGTGAGCACGCAGGTTCCACCCGGGGCCACGCTGGCACAGGTGGTGCTGTTGGGCGTCAGCTTGGGATCACTGATCACCACGTTGCCCAGCGTGGTGTTACCCGTGTTGGTGCCGGTGACGTCATAGGTGATCACGCTGCCCAGCACTGTTGGCGTGGGCACGTTGGTGGCGGCCTTGGCCATGCTCAACGCCGGATTCTGCACGCCGGTCACCGTCACCGAATCCGGGCCCGAGGTGGTGGTGCCCGACTGCGCGGTGGCGGTGTTGGTCACGCTGCCGGCGTCGAGGTCAGCCTGGGTGATGGTGTAGGTGGCCGTGCAGGTCAGCTGCCCACCAGGTGCCAGCCCACCCGCCGGCAACGCCGGGCACACCACCGTGTTCGGCGCGGTGATGCGGTCGTCAGTGACGGTAACCGGCGCGGTCAGGGTCACGTTGCCGGTGTTGGTGACCAGGTAGCTGTAGGCCAGGATGTCGCCCACAGCATCGTAGCTGGCAGTGCTGGTGGTCTTGTCCAGCGACAAGCCGGGGGCCTGCACTGCGTTGATGGTAACTGTGTCGGTGGGCGACAACAGCGTACCGGCGCGCGCGACGGCGATGTTGGTGACGCTGCCTGCGTCCAGATCGGCCTGGGTGACAATGTAGGTAGCAGTACACACAATGTCAGCGCCCGGGGCCAACCCACCTGGGGGCAGCGCAGGGCAATTCACTACATTCGGGGCCAGTATCTTGTCGTCCACGATGCTGACCTGGTCGGTCAACGTCACGTTGCCGGTGTTGGTGACCTGGTACCCGTATATGAGCGGATCACCGACGGCGCTGTAACTGGGGGTCGATGTGGTCTTCAGCAACGGAATCGACCGGGTCTGAATGCCGTCGATGGTCGCCTGGGCTGTCACAGGCGCCAACGTCCCCTGTGCAGGCGTGGCCGTGGCAGTCGCGGTGTTGGTCACGCTGCCGGCATCCAGGTCCGCCTGCGTGATCAGATAGGTGGCCGTGCAGGTGGTGCTTGCCCCAGGTGCCAGCAAGGTGGCGGGGCAGCTGACGCTGGCAATTCGATCATCAGTGAGCGTGAGTGCGGAAAGCGAAACGTTGCCCGTATTGGTGACCAGATAGCTGTAGCTGATCTGCTGGCCGACAATGAAATATTCGGTCGGGCTGGCGGTCTTGAGCATCGTCATTGCCGGCGAAGCCGCCAACGGCGTGGTGGTGCTGTCGTCTCCGGTAGCGTCCGGGCCGGACGGCGGCGTGCCCTGCCCCGTTGCGGTGTTCACGACCTGGCCGGCATCCAGGTCGGCCTGGGTGATGGTGTAGACCACGGTGGAACAGGTGGTGCTGGCTCCCGGAGCCAGCTGCCCGGGCGGACAGGTGATCGGCGGCATTCCGGGCAGCGGGTCGCCCACGGTGATGTTGTTGAGGGTGACGTTGCCGTTGTTGGTGACCACGAAGCTGTAGGAAATGGTGTCACCGGCGTCGGTGAGGCCGGGCAGCGCGCCGCCGCTTACGGTGGGCGCAGCTGCGCTCTTGTCCAGCACCAGCACCGGCAATGCCTGCAGGTTCACCACCGCTGAATCCGGCGAGGAACTGACCCGCGCGCTGCCCGGTGGCGTGCCTTCGGCGGTGGCGGTGTTGGTCACCGTGCCGTTGTCCATGTCGGCCTGGGTGATCGTGTACACGCCGGTACAGGTCGCTACCGAATCGGGCCCGGTGGCGGTCAGCGTGGTCCGGTCGCAGGTGGCGGCAGCATCCAGGTGGGTGTCGATCACCGCCAGCGCCGACAGACTCTGGTTGCCGGTGTTGGTGACGGTGAAGGTGTAGGTCACGGTGTCGCCGGCGTCGGTCACCGCCGGGTCACGCCCCAGCGCCACGGTCGGGGTGCCCGCGACCTTGTCGATCGACAGCGACTGGTTCGGCAGCGGCAGGCCGACCCGCGCGCTGGCGGTGTTGCTGGCGGTATCGCTGCTGGCGGTGGCGGTGTTGTCGATGGCCTGGTCGCCGCCACCGTTGGTGTCGAAGTCGGCCTGGGTGGTGATGTAGGTCCCTTCGCAGCGGATGTCTTCGCCGGGGGCCAGTGCGGCCACCGGCAGGGTCGGCGTGCAGGTCAGCGCCGGCAGCATCGGGTCGCTCACGGTGACGTTGGTGAGCGTGCTGTTGCCGCTGTTGCTCGCCACCAGGGTGTAGAGGATGGCGTCGCCGGGGGCATTCACCTGTGCCACGTCGGCGGTTTTCGACAGCGACAGTGCCGGGCTGCGCACCACCGGGATATCCAGTGCGCCGGTCCGGCTGATCGCCCCCGCGACCTGCGACGTGCCATTGGCGTTGGCCACGTTGCTGATGACATTGAAGGTGTCGACCTCGGCCTGGGTCACCGTGCGCGCGGTGCCCGTGCAGACCACGCCTGCACCGGTGCCGGCCCCGCCAAACACCAGCACCTGGCCAGGTGCCATGTCCACGCTCGGGCACGACAGCCCCAGCGCGGGATCGGTCACGGTGACATCTTCAAGGGTGACGTTGCCGGTGTTGCTGACCGTGAACTGGTAGTTGATCGTGCCCGGCGCGGTGATGGTCGCCACGTCCGCGCTCTTGACGAGGGTCATCTGCGGGCCGCGCACCGGCAGGTTGACCTGGTGTTCAGCGGTGTCGGTCACCGTCGCCCCGGCCACCGGCGTGTCGGCCACCACGGTGGCGACGTTGTCGATCTGGCCATTGCCCGGCAGGCTGTCGCTGCTGCCGCTGTCGATGTCGGCCTGGGTGACGGTGTAGACGTTGCCGGTGCAGCCGCTGAACACCACGGTGTCGCCCGGCCCCAGGCTGGACAGCGGCAGGCACACCAAGCCCGGCAGCAGGGGATCGGTGACGGTGACATTGAACAGGGTGACATTGCCCGTGTTCTGCGCGCTGAAGCTGTAGGTGATCGGCTGACCGGGGCCGCTCACCGATGCCACGTCGGAGCTCTTGCTGAAGAAGATCGCCGGTGTCCGTTGCGGCAGCGAGACGTCGGCGCTGGCCGTGGCGGTGACCGTCACCACCGGGTTGGTGCCGATCTGGTACTCGGCCTGGCCGGTGACGTCGTTGTGGATCACCCGGCTGTCGTTGACCGGGTTGCCCTGGTTGTCGATGTCCGACTGCTGCACGGTGTAGGTGTCGCCGGTGCACGAGAAATTCACGCTGCTGTTCGGCGGCAGCGTGGGAATCACATCGCACGACAGACCGCTGCCCAGCAGCGTGTCATCGATGATCTGCAGGTTCTGCAGGGTCACCGTGGAGGGGTTGTCGACCCGGAACGAATAGGTGATCACCTCACCCGTGGCGGTGACCGCGATGCGGTCGGCGGTTTTGACGAATTCCGGCTGCACGGTGCCATGATTGATGATCACCGTGGCCCCGTCGCTGTCATCCACCGGTGTGCCGTCATAGTCACCGGCCGCGTTGGCGACATTGACCACCGCGTTGCTGCCGTCGATGTCGGCCTGGGTGACCGTGTAGGTGGCGGTGCAGCTGGCACTGCCGCCCGGAGCCAGGCTGAAGGGCGCTGCCGGCAGGCAGGTGATCGCGCTCAGACCGGCCTTCGGGTCGGTGACGCTGATGTTGTCGATGGTGACATTGCCCGGATTGGTCACCAGGAACGTGTAGGTGATCACATCACCGGCGGCACTGACCTGGGTCGGGCTGGCGCTCTTGTCCATCGCCAGCTGCGGAGCCGGCGGATCCACCGGTACGCTGGCGGTGGCGTCGCCGGTGGTACTACCGCCGCCCGGCGCAACCGCGGTGCCGGTGGCGGTGTTGTCGATGTCGCCGTCACCGCCGCCGCGGTCGTCAATATCGGCCTGGGTGATGGTGTAGGTGTTGCCGGTGCAGGCGATGTCTGCCGGTGGCGAGGTGCCGAAGCTGAGCGACTCGCCCGGAGCCAGCGGCCCGCCTGGCGGGCAGCTCAACCCGGGCAGCATCGGGTCGGCAATGGTCACGCTCTGGATCGTAGTGTTGCCGGCATTGGTGACGGTGAAGTTGTAACTGATCACCTCGCCCACGCTGCCGGTGCCATTACCGTTGCTGTCGGCCAGGCTGGGGTCTTTGGTGAATTCGGCCACGTAATTGCGCGGCGGCAGCGTGGTGTCGGTGCTGGCGTTGTCGACCACCGTGTTGCCGTCGGGGTCGGTGCCGCCGGCGTTGACGGTGTTGGTGATGACGTCATCGTCGCTGCCATCGCCGCTGCCGACCCGGTCGATGTCGGCCTGGGTCACCGTGTAGCTGCCGGTACAGGAGATGCTGCCCCCCACCGCCAGCGTAGCCACCGGAATCGCCGGCGTGCACACCATGTTGCCGGCGATCAGCGGGTCGGCGACCGTCACGTTGGTCAGCGGCACGTTGCCGGTATTGTTGACGGTGATGGTGTACGGAATGTTCTGACCCGCCGTGGTGACGCTCTGCACCGGGGTGATCTTGCTCACGTCCAGCGACGAACGCGGCACGAAGGTGTTGCTGTAGGTGCAGGTGATGGTGGTGTCGGCGTCTGCCACGGCAATGAGCAGTCCGTCGGCCGGGTTGGTATCGGTGCCGTCGCAGCTCAGCGAACTGCTGTAGTCACCGCCGTTGCCACCGGGGAAGCTTTCCGCGCCCAGGTTGCCATTCTCGAAGGCATATACCGTGACCGGCCCGACCTGGTCCGGGCCGGGCGAGGTGGAGGTGAATCCGGGCGTATTGTTGGTGAAGCCGGTACTGGGTGGAATCGACACGGTGGTCGGCGGGCCGCCGCTCCACACCTTGCGCACCACCAGTTGCGCGCTGCGCCGGTCGTTCACATAGGTACAGGTCATCGGCCCGTCAGTGGGTCCCACCGTCAACGTGCCGGTGGTGGGATCGTTGATGACCAGGCCGCTGGTGTTGGTGCACGACAAAGTGGTGGCATACAGGTTGGAGGTGACCGAGCGGAACGACTCGGTCAGGCTGATCACATCGCCGGCATACACCGTCTGTGCGGGACCGGTGTCGGTCTGGCTGGCCGAGCCGTTGGCCACCGAATCCAGCGAAGCCAGCCCGGTGGCGACGATGGTCACTTCGTCGTTGGCAAAGCCGTTGAGCCAGGTCTTCTGCAGGGTCAGCGTGGTGCTGCTGCGGGTGTTGGTGTAGGTGCAGACGATGGGGTTGCCGGCGTCGGCCGGGGTGATGTCCAGCGTGTTCGCCGCCTTGCCGTCGCTGCCACCCAGGCTGCCCGCGTTGCAGGTCAGCGCCACACTGTAGTTGGCCAGCGCGCTGCCGCTCATGGTTTCGGCGGGCAGCAGCGCCTGTTCGCCGATGAACACCGGCACCGTGGTGCTGTTGGCCTGGACCGAAGCGGTGGAGGTGAACGCGTTGGTGTTGTTCTGCAGGCCGCTGGTGCCGGCCAGTTGCGCCACGTCGCCGTTGCGGCTGTTGGCGGCCCACACCTTGACCAGCTGCAGCGTGGCCTGCGGGCGGGTGTTGGTATAGGTGCAGACAATGTCGGTGTCGCCCTGCCCGACCAGCAGCGTGCTGCCGGTCAGGCCGGCGGTGCCGGTACAGGCCAGGGTGCTGTTGTAGTTGGCCGCATTCCCCGGCACCGCGAAAGTCTCGGCCAGGGTCAGGTTCTCGCCGGCATACACCTGCACCGGCGTGCCGGTGTCGGTTTCGCTGGCGCTGTCGGCCACTGAGGTCAGCGCGATCGGGCTGGTGGTGCTGCCGGTGGCGCTGACCTGCACGGTTTCGCCAATCGCGGCATCCACCCAGGTCTTGCGCAGGGTCAGGTTGACCGCGCGGCGGGTATTGGTCTGCGTGCAGCTGATGGCAGCGTCGCCGGTCGCGACCGTGAGCTGGTTGCCGGCCAGCGGCGTGCTGTTGCCCGTACACGCCAGCGTGCTGTCGTAGTTGCCAGGGTTGCTGAGCGTCTCGGAGATCGTGCCGGTTTCACCGGCATACACCGTCACCGGGCTGCCGGTGGTGGTGTTGCTGCCGGTGGAGGTCGAAAGGCCGCTGCTGGCGGTGTTCTCGAATCCGCTGCTGCTGACGGTGGCGGTGTCGCCGGGTAGACCGTCGACCCAGGTCTTGCTCAGCACCAGCGTCGCCTGTTGGCGGGTGTTGGTCTGCGTGCAGACGATGGCGGTGTCGCCCGCCGTCACCGTCAGCGTGTTGCCGGACAGCGGCGTCGTATTGCCGGTGCAGGCCAGCGTGGCGGTGTAGTTGCCTGCATTGCTCAGCACTTCACTGAGCGTGCCACTGTCGCCGGCATACACGGTCACGGCGGTGCCGGTGGTGCTGTTGTTGCCAGTGGAGGTGGACAGCCCGGTCGTGGCCTCATTGGTGAAACCGGTGCTGGTGACGGTTGCCGTTTCACCGGCCAACGCATTGACCCAGGTCTTCACCAATTGCAGCGTTGCTGCCTGCCGGGTATTGGTGAAGCTGCAGTTCACTCCGGTGTTGGTGGGCATGCTGAGCGTGCCGCCCGGAGCGGGCACCGCTGCGCCATTGTCCGCCCGCGCACAGGCAAGCACGGTGCTGTAGTTGCCCGCGGTGCCGCTGGTGAAGGTCTCCGCAACGCTGACCGCCGCACCCGGCGCAACCGCCGCACGACCGGCCACCGAGGCCCCACCCACGGTGGAGTTGCCGGTCTGCAGCACGATCACCTCATCGGCGCTGCCGCTGATGTCCAGGTCCACGGAGTTGCCGTCCTGGCCATTGACCCACAGCTTGGTCAACAGCAGGCTGAAGTACACCGGGTGGGTAACGGTGCAGGTGGCAGCCGGGGTGCAGCCCTGCCCGCCGGTAACCGTATTGCTGACCGTGCCGCTGGCATCTGCATCCACCGTGGCCTGATACGACCAGCTGTATGTCCCGGGTGCGCTTCCGACGGGCAACGTGCACTGCGTGGTCTGCCCGGCCCCGCTGCATCCGGCCGGCAGCGAACCGCCGACCAGGGTGAGCCCGCTGCTGAGCGTATCGGTGAATACGGTGGGTTCGGTGGTCGTCGCGCCGCTGACGGTGACCGTCAGCGTGAAGCCCAGCGTGTCGCCGGGGGCGACCGGTTCCCCATCGGCGGGGCTACCGGTCTTGCCGACCGTGGCCGCGTACACCTGCACGGTCACCGCGTCGGTGTTGTCGCCGGGGTTGACGTCGGTCTGGCCGGCCGGCGGCTGGATGCTGGCGCTGTTCTGCACCGAGGTCTGGGCGACGGCGTCAATGGTCACCAGCAGGGGCAGTGCGACCAGCAGCCAGCGACAGCACCTTGAGCGGATGTGCTTCGCTGCTGTGCTGGCCCCTGCTTCGCCGCTGCTCCGCACCCTTTCACCCCGCCGCCGGATTCAATCGCATCGTGTCCCTGACTGCGGAAACGTCCGCAATCAGTGTCCACGTGCGTTGCATCAGCGCCTTCCGGGGAAACACTGCTCCTGGCTAAGTAAATCTACTGGGGCTGCGTAGAACTACCCAGCGCCGGCCAGCACAAGTTCCGATGCGCGCGGGCGCGCGCACTGACAGCGTGGAGGCACCTCCACCGCCGGGAACGAGCATGAAGATCATTACCCTACGCGCCGCCACCGCTGTGCTGCTGGTGCTGCTGAGCCTGCTGGTGGTTCCGCTGGTGCGTGCCCAGCAGGCCCCGTTGCCGTCCAGCGATGCCGCGGACATCGCCGAGCGTCCGCACGCCTCCAACAAGTGGCGAATCGCGTTCGACGAGCGTGCGAAGTCGGACGGCACCATCAGCTTCCGCATCTGGCCAGCGCAGGCGGATCCGATCCTGATCGAGGTGCCGATCAAGGATGGCGTGTCAGAAAACCACATTGCCGCGGCAGTGCGTGATGCGATTGGCACGCGCCTGGGCAAGGGGTATCACGTGGAAACTGACGACGGCGAGGACGTGCTGGTGAAGGCGCGCCATGGCACCGCCGATTTCGGACTCGACCTCGTGAGCAACACCGTCCGCGACGTGGATATCAAACTGCACCGGGAGTAGAGCCGGGCTTGCCCGGCTGCTTTTCCAGATCGCGCCAACGGCAGCCGGGCAAGCCCGGCTCTACATATCCCATCGCGCCAGCAGGTCCGCCGCGCACCCATTCTGTGAAGCACTTCCCAGTTTGACTCGCGACAAAAATGGGCGCACCGTTAAAACGCGGCCAGACCTTTGTTGTTCGGTATCGCAGTTGCTTCTTGATGCCAGGGAATGGCCGTAACGAAAGGACGTTCATCATCGAACGCCCTCATCGCAACAACACAAGGAGAAAGCGGAATGCAACTGAATGACGACGTCGTTTCAGGCTGGCTCAACGGTGCCGACAGCGTAGATGGCTGCGACAATCCGGCCGGTTCCCTTTTCATCTATGGCCAGCAGGCAACCGACGCTGCATTGACCCACGCTGCCCCGATGCTCGCCACCGGCGGTGCTGCCACCCTGTGCACCACCACCGCTTCTGTGGTGAACAACTGCCTTTGTTGCTGATCTGAGCTGTACCGGCGCGCAGTGGCCTCAGGCCGCTGCGCGCCGTCGCGCGGGCCATCGCCTGCGCCCTACCACCACAGACTGCAGGGGATGCAATGACCGTCGCAACTGCCGCCGAAACCTTTTCGCGCATCGTGCACCATCGGCTTTCCGCGCACCGCACCCAATTACAGACCGGATTGCAGCAGCTCTCCCCTGGGCTCGCGTCAGAAGAAGTTGAACGCCTGTTCGAACAGGCCTATGCCGCCCTGCATGCCAATGCGCAGCTGAAGCTCAATCGCGTGCTGCTGCTGGAACTGCACGCCGGCGTGCGCAGCGGCCAGATTACCGCGACCAGCACGTCGGAGCAACTGCAGCAGTTCGAAGCCTGGGCCGCGACACCCTCCTTCGCCGCCCACGTGGCGCATCGCTATCCCCCACTGGATGCGCGCCTGGACGGAGTTGCGGATGCGTACACCCGCGCCGTGATTGAACTGGCCACGCATATCGCTGACGACCGCGAGGCGCTGCGCACACTGCTGCAGGTGCCCGCCGGCAAGCTCCTTAAAGTGGCCTTCGGTTCCGGCGACACCCACGGCGGCGGGCGCGCTGTGGCAGCGGTGACGTTCGAAGGCGGCACCGTCATGTACAAGCCGCGCTCCCTGCGCATCGATGTGGTGCTTGATGCGTTCCTGGAAGCCGTCTTCCCGAATGATCCATTACGGGTCCGGATTCCACGCGTGCTCGACCGGGGTGCCCACGGTTGGGCTGCCTTTGCCGCGCATCGCTACTGCAACGACGATGCCCAGCTTGCTCGTTACTACCAGGGCCTGGGGCACTGGCTGGCGGTGCTGCGCCTGATCGGCGGCACCGACATCCATCTTGAGAATCTGATTGCGGTGGGCGCGACCCCGGTAGTGATCGACGCCGAAAGCGTGTTCTGCCTGCCGATCGAAATGGCAGCCTCCGGCTACGGCCATGCGCATGATCTGGCCGCCATGCTGATGCGCAACTCGGTGTTACGTACCGGCATTGTGCCGTTCCGCACGTCCGGGCTGGGCATGGACGGCGTGGATCTCTCCGCCGCAGGTGCGCTGCCTGGCGAACAACCCAAGGTGCGGGTGCCGGTGCTCATGGAAGACGCGAACACGCCACCCCGTCTGGGCATGATGGAAACCGACTTCGCTCCGGCGCAGAATCATCCGTCTCCCCGCCCGGACGTCTCCCGGTTCTGGGACGAGATCAGCAGCGGCTTCATGGCCGCCAGTAGCCGCCTTCGCGAGCTCGATCACAGCGGCCGCCTGGACGATCTACTGGCTCCCTTCGCAGGCTGCGAAGTGCGCGAGATCAAGCGCCCCACCATGGCGTATGCCGAGATTGGCCGCATGCTGTGGCATCCGGCGTCGCTGCACAACGAACCGGCAGCGGTCGAGCGCGCGCTCGACCTGCTGGTCCGCAACGCCGCCATCTCACCGGCCGCTTCGGCAGAGCCGGCGGAAGTACTGCAGGAGATCGATGACATGCGCTTCGGTGACATTCCCTTGTTCAGCGCCGTGCTGGATGCGGGACGCATTGCCACAGTGGTCGACAACTGGCGTGCGATGCGCATCGACCTGGAGGAAGTGACCATCCGCAGCACGCTGGTGGCGACCGACCTCAATGAACATGCCATGGTCCGCGCGGAAGCGCGCGATGGCTTTTCCTATGCGGCGAAAGCACCGCATGGCGATGCGCTGGAGGCCCGTCGGCGTCGGCAGGCGGCTGAAGCGGTCAACAATCTGATCCGGCTCTCGGTGCGCGGCAACGACGGTACGATGACCTGGATTACCCCTGAGATCACCCAGACCGGCTGGACCGTGCGGCCGGTGCAGCCCGACGTGTATTTCGGGCTGGGCGGCATTGCCTTCAGTCTGGCGGCGTACCATCAGGAGGTGCAGCAGGGCCGTGCTGACGCCGCGCCCGGTGTGGAGGCCGCGATGAACGGTGCCATCGCCCTCTACCTGCGCATGTGCGCGCTTGATCTGCCCGATGTCGGCGGCGGCCTGGTCGGTGCCGGCTCGCGGGTCTGGACGCTGCTGGCCCTGCATGACCTGCTGGGACGTGCGGATCTGCTGGATGCGGCACGTTCGGCTGCGGCGACGTTGGAGCGCACGGATTTCGCCGAGGTTCCAAAGTACGAAATGCTCGACGGCGTATCCGGTGCGATCGTGCCGCTCATCGGGCTGGCCGAGGCGACTGGCGAGGTGCGCTGGCTGTCGATTGCCGCAACCGCCGCGCGTCGTCTGCAGGCCACCGCCATCGTTGACGCCGGCGGCGCGCGTTGGCCGTCGCCGCAGTTTGATGAACCCATTGGCGGTTTCGGTCACGGTGCGCTGGGCATTGGTTGGGCGCTGGCCCGACTGGCGTTGACCGAGGCCGGGACCGTCGAGGACCGCGCCGCATGGCAAACGCTTGCCGAGGGCGCGTTCGCGTTCCAGGACGCATTGTTTGAACCAGAAACCGGTCGCTGGCACGACCTGCACCTGAAGGACGGCCAGAAGACCTTCCCGACCTGGTGCCATGGCAGCGTCGGTATGGGACTGGCCGCCGCCGACCTCTACGCACGAACCGGGGATCCCGCCTATCTGCGCGATCTACGTCGCGCGGTTGCCGACGCCAACGGCCGTTGGGGCTTCAGCCACACGCTGTGCCATGGCGATCTTTCCACCCGCGAACTGCTGGTCAAGGCGGCGCAACTGGATCCCCAGGGCTGCCCCTACCCGGTGGATACCGCTGCCATGGAGGTGATCTCATCCATCGAGGAGCACCGGGGGATGGTCGGTGGCCTGACCCGTGCCGCGTTTACCCCGGGATTGATGATCGGGCTCGCCGGCGCAGTGTATGGGTTCTGTCGTATGCACCCGGACTGCAACCTGCCTTCGCCGCTGCTTCTGGAACGTGCCGCTTCGGCAAGCACTCTACCTTCCACCGAACGGCTGAAGGCATCCGGGACGGAGCCAGTCCCCGCGTAGAGCCGGGCTTGCCCGGCTGAGGCACGCATTGCCCCGTAGAGCCGGGCTTGCCCGGCTGCTCTTCGCATGTGCGCCAAAGGCAGCCGGGCACCCCCGGCTCTACCGGAGCTGTCAGCGGCATGATAGAAAGGCGACCGCCCCCATCGTCCTTTCTGCCGAGGCACCATGTCTCCTGCGTGGACCAACCCGTACGGCCAGCCGATCGGCATGCCCCTGCCCGGCTGGCGCGCGCGCCAGCGCCCGAATGCAATCTCGCTGCAGGGGCGCTTCTGCCGGCTGGAGCCGCTGGACCCGGCCGTACATGGCCAAGCCCTGGCCGAAGCCTACGCACTCGCCGCCGAACCGCGCGACTGGACCTACATGGCGAACGGCCCATTCGACTCTGACGCCGCCTTCTTCCAGTATCTGTCCACAGCCGCACGCAGCGACGACCCACGCCACTACGCCGTGGTCGATGCCCGCAGCGGACGCGCCACCGGCACGCTGGCGCTGATGCGACAGGATCCGGCCAATGGCGTCATCGAAGTCGGCCATGTGATGTTCTCGCCGTTGCTGCAGCGCACGCCGGCCGCAACCGAAGCGCAACACCTGCTGATGCACTACGTATTCGACGTGCTGGGTTATCGCCGTTACGAATGGAAGTGCGACAGCCTCAATGCCGGCTCGCGCAAGGCGGCCGAGCGGCTGGGCTTCCAGTTTGAAGGCATTTTCCGCCAGGCGCTGGTGTACAAAGGCCGCAATCGGGATACCGCGTGGTTCTCGGTAATCGACAGCGAGTGGCCGAAGCTGGATGAAGCGTTTACTACGTGGTTGGCTGCCGACAACTTCAGTACCGAGGGCACACAGGTGCGGTCACTTGCCGCCTGCCGTGGTGCCGCGTCGTAGAGCCGGGATCCACCGGCCCCGGCGAGTGCCGGCCTTTCCGGGGTCCATTGACCCCGGAAAGCGGCAGCATTCCCGCGGCGTGTCAGCCTCCGGCCGGTACAGGCGTTTCAGTTGCCGGCGCAGCCTGCGGCACCACATCCGGCGTAATCCGCCACACGGTATTAGCCAGATCATCGGCGACGATCAGCGCGCCCTTCGGGTCCAGCGTCACGCCCACCGGACGCCCACGGGTCTTGCCATCTTCACCGCGGAAGCCGGTCGCGAAGACCACCGGCTCACCGCTCGGCTTGCCGTTGCTGAAGGGCACGAACACCACCTTGTAGCCCACCGGCGGATTGCGGTTCCAGCTGCCGTGTTCGCCAACGAACACGCCATCGGCAAACGCGCCCCCCATCACCGGCGAGGAGAAGGTCACGCCCAGCGCAGCCACATGCGAGCCCAGCGCGTAATCCGGGGTCAGCGCAGTCTCCACCAGCTCCGGCTTCTGCGGCATCACCCGGGTATCCACGTGCTTGCCCCAGTAGCTGTACGGCCAGCCGTAGAAGCCGCCTTCTTTCACCGAGGTCAGGTAATCGGGCACCAGATTCGGACCGATCTCGTCGCGTTCGTTGACCACCGCGTACAGCGTGCCGGTGCCTGGCTGCACGGCCAGTGCGGTCGGGTTGCGGATGCCGCTGGCGTAGGTACGGTGCGCGCCGGTCTGGGCGTCGATCTCCCACACCACGGCACGGTCCACTTCCACGTCCATGCCGCGCTCGCTGACGTTGCTGTTGGAGCCGATGCCCACGTACAGATGGCGGCCATCGGCGCTGGCGGCCAGCGATTTGGTCCAGTGGTGGTTGATCGCCGACGGCAGGTCCGTCACCTTCACCGGCGCGGCGCTGGCCTTGGTCTCGCCTTCGGTGTAGTCGAACCGCACCAGGACACCTGGGACACCCGCGCGGCGCGCTGCTACCTGTGGAACCAACGCTACCCGCGTTCATCCACCGCACAACTTGCATGTGCCCAGCTTGTGGACAATTTTGCATGGTCATTGCGCGGAACAAGCGGGTACGCAATCGAAGTGAAACAGGACAGCTGGCCGAAGTTCAAAGCCCAAAGCCGGTTTGCCGCGCAGTACCTGCTCAAGATGGACAAACGGGCCCGGAAGGATCCGCACTGGTATGTACTGGCATTGAATGTCGCCCGCTACGAGGGCGTGGACGTCCAGAGTTTCATGAACCTCTACGATGAGGGCATTCGCAGACATCCCCGCCTTTACGGCATCCATTTCAGTGCCGTCGAGTACTTCGTGCCGAAGTGGGGTGGGAATGCGGACGCGATCGATGCCCTCGTCCAGCGCGCCCAGAAACGGCTTCCGCGCAAGGAACACGATGCGCTGTACGCGCGCATGTACCGGCTTGCTGCGCAGAGCCAGTTCCGCACCTCGCTCTTCGCCTGGTCCAAGGGGGATGGCCCACCATGCGAAGCGGTTTCCAGGACATCCTTGAACACTACCCCTCGGAATGGAACCTTCAGTCCTTCGCCTACTTCGCCTACTTCGCCTGCGAGGCAGGCGACATGGAGACCGCACGCACGCTGGTGTCGAAGATGACGCAGATTCCGGATCGCGAAGCCTGGCTGGGAAAGGACAGCTATGCACGCTGTCAGTCGAAGGCCGCAGCCGCGATACCGCCTGGTACTCAGTCATCGACCGCGAATGGCCCCGATTACACGACGCATTCGTAAAATGGCTGGCACCCGACAACTTCGACGCAAACGGCAAGCAGCGCGCCACGCCGTCAGCACTCCGGTAGCGCCGGCCGTTGGCTGGCCCAGGCGGTGCGCGGCACAACCGACCAGCCAGCAATCGTCCGCACGCCACTACACGGCCCTGCACTCCGCCGACACCCTGCCATTAGTCACCCCCATAAAGTCCGTTCAGTCTTGATATAGTCATCTTCAACCTCCCGGGGTGTCGACACAAGCTGTCGAGGAGGGGGATTTCATTATGTTGAAAGAAGGGCTGAGCGAATGACCGCTACTGACCACGGCGAGTCCGTGCCTGATTCTTCGTGACGGCCATTGAAAGATCACATCTGGACTGACGGAACAGCACATGCAGGGATCCAGCGGAAAGCAGTCGATGAGTAAGAAAACGTCGGGTCGCATTGCCTTGATGGGCGCAGCGCTGGCCTCCCTGTCGAGCTTCACCGTCGCGGCACAGACCTCAACCTCCAACTTCGAGTGGGAGGAATTCTCTGACCGCCTTGCAAAGACGGAGAGGATCAGCCCGTTGGGGCCGGACCTGTTTGGCGACAAAGTGCGGCTGGCGAATGGCGAACTCGGGTTCGAGTTGACCGACATCGCCCTGCCCGGAAACAACAGCCTTGAGGTCAAACTGACGCGCTCCTATCAGGTGATGAGTCGCAAGACCTATGTGCCGGACGCCATGTTGGCAGACTGGCAGATCAATGTTCCGAACATCAGCGGTAGCTTCGCACCAGACTGGGGCGTGGGCAGCGACGTCGCCAACGCAACACGCTGCACAAACGGCTGGCCGCCCGACGTACCCTTCCGATTCGAAACGCGCGAGTTCTGGACCGGATTGAGGGTGGAAATCCCCGACGGCGGCGGAGAGCTGCTACGCACAGCGGCACGAACCTCGCAGCCACAAGACGGTGCCTCGTACCCGTGGACCACGACTGGCCAGATCTTCTTTACCTGTCTTCCTTCCATCAAGAATGCCGGCGGCGAAGGCTTCCTGGCCATCACGCCAGATGGAACGCGCTACTGGTTCGACTGGTTGGCCCAGCGGATTGAACCAACACTCAAGAAGTACGAGCTCGTCGAGGACGACGGCACCGCGCCCACTCCGCAACCATGGCACTTCCTGCAGCGCCGCAGGAACATGTTGCTTGCGACCAAGGTGCAGGACCGTTTCGGCAACACCGTTCAGTACACCTATGCGAATGCGTGGAATGCATCACCTCGCCTGACCGCTATCACCGCCAGTGATGGCCGGCAGCTTACCCTGACGTACAGCGGCGACAATGTGAGCGCTGTCAGCGACGGAGCGCGCCAGTGGCAGTATCGCTACAACGACAGCGCGTCACGTCGCAGCCTGGCGGCCGTTGCACTTCCAGACGGTAGCCAATGGACGATCGACTTCAACGACTTCACCCGTGCCGTACTCAAGTACGCTGAAGTGGTTTCGCCCGAGCCCGGCGAGTTGTTCCGCACCTGCTTCCAAAACGAGATTCCGCTGCCCTATCCGTCGGCATTGATCACCGGAACGATGGTGCATCCCTCGGGAGCGGTGGGTCGCTTCGCCGTCGCTGCGCTGGAACATGGGCGTAGCCATGTACCACTCAATTGCCAGAACGTGGAATACAACGCCGGCTTTGGCAACAATCAGAACGACGATATCAATACCTATGCGATCTCTGGTTACAGCCTTACCTTGACCGCAAAATCCATCAGCGGGCCGGGATTGCCCAATCTGCAGTGGCAGTACGCCTATACACCCAACATCAGCTACGACACCTACCCCGGCCAAGATCCACTGAATCCGGTTTGCCAGTATGGCAGCTCCACCGCCTGCGAAGCACCTCTCTGCACGAGCGAGGACTGCGCACAGTCCAACACCACGACGGTCACTGGTCCCGGCGGGGAGTGGATCCGCTACAGCCATGGCAATTCTTACCGTTACAACGAGGGGAAACTTCTGAAGGTTGAGGTCGGCACCGGCCCGAACGACATCCAGCGCACCACGTCCTATCGCTATGACCTCGGATTCGCCGGCCAGAATTACCCGGCCAGATATGGTGTAAGTACGCAGTTCTTTGGAGAGGGCTGGGCCAGCGAGTACCACCGCCCGCAGCTTGAAATGCACACGAGCCAGCAGGGAATCGTTTTCTCGTCTGTGTCCAGCGAGCTGGACTACTTCGCCCGTCCGCATCGCGTCGCAAGGTATAGCACGCTGGGGTTTGCGCGTACCGACGGTCACACCTATTACGACGACACGGCGCGCTGGGTCGTAGGCCAGCGTCAGAGCACTACCTGCCTTGCACCTGCCAGTTGTGCAGGGCAGGTCATGGCCAGCGTGGTGTTTGACCCGGAGACTGCGCAACCCGTGCATTTCAGCGCTTTCGGCGCGCTGCAGCAGACGTTGACCTACCATCCCACTGGCAGCATCGCAACCGTCTCCGACGCGCGCGACGGCGCTGGTGTGGATACCACCATGACCTTGCTTGACTGGAAACGGGGCATCCCACAATCGGTCTACTACGGAGACGGTGCCATGGAGCTGGCGACAGTGAATGATCAGGGTTGGATCACGCAGTACGCCGATGCCAATGGCTTCCCGCGCAGCTTCGCCTATGACGCCATGGGCCGGCTGGCACGCAAGGACCTGCCGCAGGGCGACACAGTGGCATGGAACCCGACCCTGTCCGCCTTCGAGGCGGTGCCGTATGAAGAGTACGGGTTACCGGCTGGTCACTGGCGCGGCAGCAGCCGGACGGGCAACTGGCGCAAACAGGTGTACTACGACGCGCTCTGGCGCCCGGTCGTGACCGTCGAGGAGGACCTCGCCAACCCACAGGCCACGCAGCGGTGGGTCGCAACCCGCTACGACGACATGGGTCGAGTATCCTTCACCTCCTATCCTCGAAACCTCCATCAGGAAGGATCTGCCAACTACACCGATGCGGGCCTTCAAGGCATTTACACCGTCTCCGATCTGTTCGGGCGGCCGCTCACCGTCCAGCAGGACTCCGAACTTGGCCTATTGACGACCCGGAACGAGTACCTGACCGGCTTCCAGACCCGTACAACCTCACCAAAGGGGCAGAAGACCACCATTCGGTACATGGCCTTTGACAAGCCCGACACCGGATTGCCCGTCTTCATCGACGAACCCGGTGGCGTCATCACCACCATCGAGCGGGACGCCTACGGAAAGCCGCTGGAGATTTCGCGCAGCGGGGGTGTGCAATGAGGGCTCAGCAGGTGTTGCAGCGCTCGTGGGGCGAAAGACTCTTTGCCAAAGCCTTGCTCTTGGCTTCGCTGATGCTGGCTGTCAGCGACGTCATGGCCCAGGCGTCGTTGGAGCTGACTGCACCCGGCGGGACGACGTTCACAAGCCCGTCCGGCTTCGATCTCATGCTCGTCGCCAACGATGGATCCACAGGCAACACATTCGAGCAGGTGGAGTTCTACTGGTTGACCCGAAACGGGGATCGCATCGACTTCGACCAGGTAATGCCGTCGCGCATTTATCACGAATCAGGGCTTCCGTCCGGCGTGTATCAATACTCGCTGGAAGGTCGTGCCATGTACCGCGATGCCCGCGGGAATGAACGCTACAAATCGATCCTCCCGATTCCAAGACTGACCGTTACTGTTCTTGCGGGCTATGGCGGAATCACCGCCTCGGCCTCGTCCTGCACCATTCCCTGGGGCCAGTCGAGCTGCCCCGTCACCATCAACTGGACGTCGAACGCGCCTGCCGCCCAGGTCTTCATGTCCGCGTTGGACAACAGCAACATGCAACTCGTGGGCCAGGGCCAGTCCGGCGCAATCACCGCTTCCGTCACCCCGGCCGGTCAGCGCTTCCATCTGCGCAATGGCGCAGCCACATTTGCCACGACGGAAGCGCGTGGTATCGCCACGGTCAATCAGGCACCGACAATCAGCATTGCGACACCGACAGCCGGTGCCATGTTCCCGGCGGGTGCAAGCGTGCCCATCAGCGCCTCCGCCGCTGACAGCGACGATGGTGTCGGACGTGTGGACCTCAAGGTTGACGGGACCACCGTTGCTAGCCTCACGTCACCGCCCTACTCCACCCGGCTGACGACGCTTGCCCCAGGAACGCATACGGTCACCGCCACTGCGATAGACACGCGCGGGACGTCCACCACCTCAGCGCCAGTCAGCATCAGCGTGTCCACGATACCCGGCACAACTCTGACGCGACGCTACGTCTACGACTCGCATCAACGTCTCTGCAAGTCCATTGAGCCCGAGACAGGCTCGACGGTGATGGGCTATGACGCAGCAGGCAATCTCGCGTGGAGTGCTGCCGGTCTCGATCTGCCCAGCACCACCAGCTGCGACCTGGCGGCGGCCGAAGCCAGCGGCCGCGCGGTACGTCGGACCTATGATGCGCGCAACCGCATTGCAACGCTGCGCTTCCCTGACCGCAACGGGGATGTGGACTATCAATATACCCCCGACGGGCTCGTGCAGCAGACTACGGCCTACAACGATAGTGGGACCACAACCGCGACGAGCAGCTACCAGTACAACAAGCTCAGGCTGCTGTCGGGAGAATCGCTTGCCCAGACGGGGGCCACTACCCGTAGCATTGGCTACGGCTACAGCCCGAACGGCCATCTTGCCGGCCAGACCTACCCCAGCGGCCGCTACATTGACTACGCCCCGAATGCCATGGGTCAGGCGACCCGGGCTGGCGACTATGCATCTGGCGTGAGCTACTACCCTAACGGTGGGATCAAGCAGTTCACGTATGGAAACGGGGTGGTTCACACCACGACGCAAAACGCGAGGCGACTGCCGTGGCGGAGTGTAGACAGCAACATCATTGGCTTCGAGACTACGCTTGATGCCAATGGAAACGTGATCGCCATCGCAGACCTGCAGTTGGGTGCGACCTATGGCAGGCAGATGCAGTACGATGATCGAAATCGGCTAATTGCAGCCGGAAGTGCGATGTTTGGTGGTGATGGCTGGCATCGATTTTCTTATGATGCGCTCGACAACATTCGTAGTTGGTCTCTTGGCGGAGTGAAGGCTGACCAGTACTGGTTCGACGCGAAGAACAGGCTAACCAATGTCCGGAACGAGTATGGGGCAACGACTGCTGGCCTTTCCTACGATCTTCAAGGAAACCTTCACACCAAGAATGGCCGGGAATACTCTTTCGATTACGGAAACCGTCTCAGGGCAGTAGTTGGAAGTGCAAGCTACCGATACAACGCCGCAGGGCTACGCGTGCTGTCCACTGATTCCAACGGTGCAAAGGAGGAATCGTTTTACAGCACCGCAGGGCAACTACTCAGCGAGATTGACGAGCTTGGCGGGTCTTTCACGGAGACGATCTACCTCTCCGGCAGCGCCATCGTCCAGCTTCAGGGAAGCACGGTTGGAACTGCGGTGGTGTACCAACACACGGACCCACAGGGCAGCCCAACAGCAAGCTCCGGACCATCTGGACAGCTGCTGCAGCGCACCCACTACGAGCCGTACGGAAAGCCCATCAATCGAGTTGTAGACGGCATCGGCTACGCCGGCCACAAAATGGACGCGGACATCGATCTGTCGTACATGCAGCAACGGTACTACGATCCTAATCTGGCGAGGTTTCTAAGCGCAGATCCAGAATCGGTAGACCTCGGCAGTGGCCGCAACTTCAATAGATTCAAGTATGGAAACAACAGCCCCTACACGTTCGTAGATCCGGACGGACGTGCCGAGTCGCCGTACTTGATGCGCCTGATAATACCGGGTCAAGTCACCTGGGATAACGGGGTTACCGCTGCCGAGCAGGGCGACTATCCAATGGCCATCGCTCTTGGGGCGACGGCAATTGCTGAGGCGGGAATGGCCGTCGTCACGCTGGGCCAAGGAAGCGCGATCATGAACTCCAGTCGCGCGGTGGCTCAAGAGATTGCAGCCGTAAGCGCAGCACGCAATGCGGCTCAAGCAGCAAGGAATGCAAAGGCAGAAGGGGGCGCAGTGGCCGGACTTGTGACTGAGGCCGGCGAAGTTTTCACTGGTGCAAGCACAAAAGCAGGCGGCCCCGGAATTGCCACAAACAGGACGGTTTCAGACGCGGCCGAACAGCTGGCCCAAAGTGAGAGAAGCGCTGTCCATGGTTGCTGCGCTGAGATAAATGCAATGAGTAACGCCGCAAATGCTGGCGCTAAACTCAAGGGCTCTAGATTGGCGACTGTGCGCGTGAGTGGCGGAGGCAAGAACAAGTTGATGACCCCTTGTGCCACCTGCCAAGCCGTAGCTGATAAGTTGGGCGTTGTCACAGTGTCCCCACCCCTCAAGCCATAGGTTTCCCGATGAACCAAGAATCACCCTCTTCAATTGGTCTCGAAGAGCTGCGCAGGCAGCTAGACGCCGCACTCGAGGATGGTGCTTTAGATCAGGACGTACGAGCCGCCGCTCTAACAGCGCTTGAGTTCTGCGAACTACTTAGCGACCAGCTAGACGAAGATCAGCGAAATGCATGCCATGCAGCCCAGCAGTTCTGGATGGAAGGAAGTACTGATGCACGCATTCACTGGCTTAGCATTTATTCGAAGAGGCTTGATGCCGCGGGAAAGCTGTCTGATCTAGACAGGCTCATTTGGTGTTCCTTGAACTCCAATACAGGCATGTCCGACCACATGGCTGAGTTCCTGGTACTTCTGGGAAGAGACGTTGGCCTGGAACCAGCAGAAATGAAATCTGTTTTCTCCAAGCACATTCCCAACCTCGATGGCTATTGAGCTAGATACATGACCAGCGACACGAGCGCATTCGTTCTATACACCTGAACCTTTCGATAGTCTTTCGCTGCGCGGTGCTACTTCTGGAAGGAGCGCTACCGGCGGTCATCCACCCACTGAAAGGCACTCCGGACTAACGCAGAGCATGCTCATGAAGCGATTTTTTACAGTGACAGTCTTGATGCTGTCTGCCTGCGCCGGCACGAGCCCAACGAAGGCCGATGCAGTAAGTAACGCTCTGGAGTCGACGCTCGTCGATGCAGTCATTATCACCCGGTCCGCCACCCCTCCGTTCACCGGCGTCGTGAAGACATGGATAGCCTTGACGGCACGAGTGGATGGTCGCTCTGTTGAGGTTCTCATTCCATACTTCAGCGAAACACAGGACATTCCTCAGGTCGGAGAAGTGTGCAGCATTGGTGTCGTGAAAGAGGAAGCCAATGGCATTGCGGGCAACAGGATGATCAACGGAGTGTTTAGCATAGTCACCAAAGCCGGGTGTGATAATTGACCGTCCATTTGCGCGAGTTCACGCAGAGAAACTTTCCTCATATTCGTTCAGAGTATCCCTAACTGCGGATCAGCGAAGTGCTCGACGTTGGCGGCTGGCTGACCCGTGCGGCGTTTACTCCCGGCCTGATGATCGGGCTCGCTGGCGCAGTGTATGGGTTCCGTCGCAAGTACCCCGGATCCAATCTGCCCTCGCCGTTTCTGCTGGAGGGTGTGGGTTTGGTTGGCACCGTACCCGGCACGGAACGACTGGCGACCGCAGCCGCGAAGGAACCTATGCCCGCGTAACGCCGGGCTCGCCCAGGTGCTCTCGGCATGTGGCGTAGAGCCGGGCTTGCCCGGCTGAAGCTTTCGCGTGATCTGACAGACAGCCGGGCAAGCCCGGCTCTACGCATTCCCGTGTCAGTCAGCCCCCAGTACGTCCCAAGCATTCCGTGTCAGTCAGCCCCGATCACGCGCCGAGCATTTCGGGCGTCTGCCAGGCCCCGGCAAGTGCCGGGGCCTTTCCGGGCTGTGTCAGCCCCCCGTCGGTACCGGCGTTTCCGCAACCGGCACCGCCTGCGGCACCGCATCCGGCGTGATCCGCCACACCGTATTGGCCAGATCATCTGCCACGATCAACGCGCCCTTGGGATCAACCGTCACACCCACCGGACGCCCACGGGTCTTGCCATCTTCACCGCGGAAGCCGGTCGCGAAGTCCACCGGCTCACCGCTCGGCTTGCCGTTGCTGAAGGGCACGAACACCACCTTGTAGCCCACCGGCGGATTGCGGTTCCAACTGCCGTGCTCACCGACGAACACGCCATCGGCAAACGCACTGCCCATCACCGGCGAAGAGAAGCTCACGCCCAGCGCGGCCACGTGCGAGCCCAGCGCGTAATCCGGTGTCAGCGCGGTGGCGACCAGCTCCGGCTTCTGCGGCATCACCCGGGTATCCACGTGCTTGCCCCAGTAACTGTACGGCCAGCCGTAGAAGCCGCCCTCCTTCACCGAGGTCAGGTAATCGGGCACCAGGTTCGGGCCGATCTCATCACGTTCGTTGACCACCGCGTAAAGCGTGCCGGTGCCTGGCTGCACGGCCAGTGCGGTCGGGTTGCGGATGCCGCTGGCATAAGTACGGTGCGCGCCGGTCTGCGCATCGATCTCCCACACCACAGCCCGGTCCACTTCCACGTCCATGCCGCGTTCGCTGACATTGCTGTTTGAGCCGATGCCCACGTACAGATGACTGCCATCCGCACTGGCGGCCAGCGATTTGGTCCAGTGATGGTTGATCGCCGACGGCAGGTCCGTGACCTTCACAGGCGCGGCGCTGGCCTTGGTGTCGCCCTCGGTGTAGTCGAAGCGCACCAGGGCATCCTGGTTGGCCACGTAGATGGCATTGCCGATCATCGCCAGCCCATAAGGCGCATTGAGCTTGTCGGCGAACACGGTCTTCAGTTCGTACACGCCATCGCCATCGGCGTCACGCAGCAGCGTCAGACGATTGCCGCTCTTGACCTGGGTGTTGCCCTTGGCCTTGATCTTGCTGGCAATCACATCCTTGGGCTTGAGCGGCTTGGCGCTGCCGCCGCGTCCCTCGGCGATCAGAATGTCGCCGTTGGGCAGCACCAGGGTTTGGCGCGGAATGGCCAGATCAGTGGCGATGGCACGAACGGAATAGCCCTTCGGCACGGTCGGCACCTGGTCGCCCCAGGCCGTGGGCTGGGCGATGGTCATGTCCGGCATCACGCCGCGGTGCGGCTTCGGCAGCTCCGGCGCGTTGCCGTATTGGGCCATGTCCGGGGCCTTCTGCCCGCTGCACGCGGCCAGAGCCACGCTCAACGCGGACAGGCTGATGATCCTGAAGGCGCGGCTCATCGCACACCTCCTGCGTTGCGTAGGCAGCACAGGCCAAGCACCGTGGCGACCAGCGCCAACAGGGCCAGAATGACCGACATCACCAGTCCACCAGGCATCACCGCCCAGGCGTCGCGGGCGTGGTGCAGCGAGTTGACGAAACCCAGCACCCAGGTGATGGCCAGCACGATGACGTAGGCGAAGCGGCGGCTGCCTCGAACCAGGCCGACCACCCCGCTCAGCAGGGCCAGGGTGGTCAGCACCATCGCACCGACCAGCAGCCAGGCCGCAAAGTTGGCCCACTGGATCTGGTAGGTGGTCCAGTACGCGTAATCGGCCAGCAGCGTGGCCAGATAGAACGGGAACACCCCGCCAAGGAAGGCCGCGTGTAGTGGATGGATGACCCAGGGGCGGGTCACGACGACAGTTGAAGCCATGGAGGTCTCCTGCAGTGGACAGAGCGCTGGAAGCAGCGGGGGGGAGCCCGTTCATCCTGCCAGAGCCGGCGTGACGGTGGGATTGACCTTAGGTTTGATTGTGCAAAGCCTTGGCGTGTGCCGCGTGGCACCATGTGCGGGTTACCACGAAGTGCTGTCATGTCCACCGAATCCACGCCCCCGGCCGCCGCGAAGCTGCCCGAAACGACCCCGCCCGCCGCTTCCGGCTTCGCCATCCGCATTGTCGGTGCAGCCGCCGTCGCGCACCTGCTCAACGACATGATCCAGGCGGTGCTGCCGGCGGTGTATCCGCTGTTCAAAGCCGAGTTCGCGCTGAGCTTCGGCCAGATCGGCCTGCTCGGGCTGGTCTATCAGATCACCGCCTCGCTGCTGCAGCCGTGGATCGGCATGTACACCGACAAGCATCCGCTGCCCTATCTGTTGCCGGCCGGCATGGTCGCGACCTTCGTCGGCATCGCGATGATGGCGATGGCGGGCAGTTACGAAATGCTGCTGGTGTCGGCCGCGGTGATCGGGATCGGCTCGGCCACCTTCCATCCCGAAGCCTCGCGCGTGGCGCGGATGGCCTCCGGCGGGCGTTTCGGCACCGCGCAGTCCACCTTCCAGGTCGGAGGCAACACCGGTTCGGCGATTGGCCCGCTGCTGGCGGCCGCTGTGGTGATCCCGCACGGGCAGCGCGCCATCGGCTGGTTCCTGCTGATTGCCTCGGTGGGGATCGCTGTTCTGTTCCGGCTTGGACGCTGGTCTGCACACCACCGTACTGCGACGTTGAACAGTCTATCGCGTTCGCAGGGCGTGGGCCTGAGCCGCAACAAAGTGATCCAGGCCATCGGCGTGATTGCGGTGCTGATGTTCGCCAAGTTCGTCTACATCGCCTCGATCACCAATTACTTCACGTTCTATCTGATCGAGCGCTTCCAGCTCAGCGTGCAGCAGAGCCAGATCTATCTCTTCATCTTCCTGGCCTCGGTGGCGCTGGGCACCTTCATGGGCGGCCCGGTCGGCGACCGCATTGGCCGCAAGGCGGTGATCTGGATCTCGTTCCTGGGCGTGGCCCCGTTCGCGCTTGCCCTGCCCTACGCCAATCTGTTCTGGACCGCGGTGCTGGCGGTGGCGATCGGGCTGGTGATGTCGTCCGCCTTTGCCGCGCTGGTGGTGTATGCGCAGGAGGCCGTGCCGGGCCGTGTCGGGTTGGTGTCAGGGCTGATGTTTGGCCTGATGTTCGGCATTGGTGGCATGGGCGCGGCCGGGCTGGGTCAGCTGGCCGACGCCCATGGCATCGTGTGGGTGTACCACTTCACCTCGTTCCTGCCGCTGCTGGGGTTGGCGACGGCGTTGTTGCCGAAGACCGCGATGCGGTAGTCGAACGGTTCGATATGGCGTGGACACGCATGGCGTGCGCGCGTCTTCGTTCGGCATGGCGTTGACACGCATGGCGTGTCACTACGCTACGTTGGTCGAATGATGTTGGGGTCGAACGATGACGCATGTAGGGACACGCCATGCGTGTCTGCGGGGTGCGGGACACTTTCGTGCCCGCACCGATCGTCGGGCTACTTCGACATCGAATACGGCTGTTCCGCGCCCTGACCCGGCCATGCCTTGTTCGGCTCGGCCTGCAGGGCAAAGTGCAGCTCGCCGCCGGCCAGAATCTCCGAATGGCGCAGGAAGGTGCGGTTCAGCGGCTTGCCGTTGAGCGTGACCGAGCCGACATAGTCATGCCCCTTGCCCACGCCGTCGGCAGTCACGGTAAAGGTCTTGCCGTTGGGCAGGTTGAGCGAGGCCTTGGGCAGGAACGGACGACCGATGATGTACTCGGCGCTGCCCGGTGCCACCGGGTAGAAGCCCAGCGCGGTGAACACGTACCACGCCGACATCTGGCCCAGGTCGTCATTGCCGGCCAGGCCATCCGGACGGTCGGCGTACTGCGAATCCATGATCTGCTTCAACCGCGCCTGGGTCCGCCACGGCTGGCCGCTGTAGGCATACAGGTAGGCCACGTGGTGGCTGGGCTCGTTGCCGTGCGCATACCAGCCGATCAGGCCGGTGATGTCTTCCATGTGCTCGAAGATGGACGGATCCACCTTGGCCTCGAAGACTTCGTCCAGCCGCGCCAACAACTTGTCCGCGCCGCCGTGCGAGGCGGTCAGGCCAGCCACGTCATGCGGCACATACCACGAGTACTGCCAGGCATTGCCTTCGGTGTAGTCAGTGCCGTAACCGCTGGCACTGGGATCGAACGGGGTGCGGAAGCTGCCGTCACGCTTGCGTGCGCGCATGAAGCCGGTGTCCGGATCGAACGCGTTGCGCCAGTTGCCGGCGCGCTTGTCGAAGGTGGCGGCGACATCGGTGCGACCCATCGCCTGCGCCATGCGCGCGATGGTCCAGTCGTCGTAGGCGTACTCCAGGGTCTTGCTGGCCGCCTCGCCTTCTTCGTCAATCGGCACCCAGCCCAGTTCGCGGTACTGCGCGATGCCGTCATACGGACCGTAGTTGGCGGTGGCGACCATGGCATCCAGCGCCTTGTTCGCGTCGAAACCGCGGATGCCCTTCACGTAGGCATCGGCGATCACCGGCACCGCGTGGTAGCCGATCATGCACCAGGTTTCCTGGCCGTGGAACGACCACACCGGCAGCATGCCGTAGGCGCTGTGCTGCTGATGCGCCAGCAGCGAGTTGATGAAATCGCTGCTGCGCTGTTCCGGCTGCACCAGGGTCAGCAGCGGATGCAGTGCGCGGTAGGTATCCCACAGCGAGAACGTGGAGTAATTCGTGTAGCCCTCGGCACGGTGCACGGCATTGTCCGAGCCGCGGTACTGGCCGTCGGCATCCATGAACAGCGTCGGGCCGAGCAGGCTGTGGTACAGCGCGGTGTACAGGCTGCGGCGGTCGTGTTCCGGACCCTGCGCATCCAGCACCGACAGCGCCTGCTGCCACTGGCTGCGGGCCTGCGCGCGCACGCGGTCGAAGTTCTGGTCTTTGGCTTCGGCGTCGAGGTTGGCGATGGCACCCGCCTCGCTGACCGACGAGATCGCCACGCTGACCACCAGCGGCGCATCCAGCTTGCCGAAGTCGAAGGTGCCGACCAGCTGGCGGCCCTCGATCTGCGGCCGCTGCGACGGGTTGTTGTGGCCCGGCGGCGGGAAGCCCTTGTAGGCGATGTCGGTTTCGGTGTTGTGCAGCTCATGCGCCTGCAGGGGGCGCGAGAAGCGCATCGCGAAATACAGTTGACGACCCGGAGCCCAGCCGCGGGTTTCGCGGAAACCGGTCACGGTGCCGTCCTCGCGGATGCGCACGCGTGACCACAGGATCTTGCCCGGGTAGTCGTACAGGCTGGTGCGCAGGTCCAGCAGCACCTTGGCATCCTCGCCCTTCGGGTAGGTGTAGCGGTGCACACCGGTGCGCGGGCTGGCGGTCAGCTCGGCGCGCACCTTGTAGTCATCCAGGGTGACCGCGTAGTAGCCGGGCTCGGCCACTTCGCGGTCATGGTGGAAGCGCGAGGCATAGCCACTGCGCGGATTGTCCGGGTCGCCGCGCTCCAGCCCCGGGGTGCCGGTGTACGGCATGACCAGCACGTCGCCCAGGTCGGAATGGCCGCTGCCGGAGAAGTGGGTGTGCGAGAAACCGACAATGCTGCTGTCGTCGTAGCGATAGCCGGCGGCCCAGTCATAGGCCTTCTCGCGCGGCTGGATGCGGGTGTCCGGGCTGAGCTGGACCATGCCGAACGGCACCGTCGCACCGGGGTAGGTGTGCCCTTCCCCGCCCGTGCCGATGAAGGGGTCCACCGCCGCATAGGCGCGTTCCCCGACCGTGGCCGGAGCCGCGCCTGCCGTTCCTGCCAGCATCGCTGCTACCGCCAGCCCCACCCACCGTACCGCCCCCGCTTTAGCCATGGCGTGATTTAGATCGATTCAAGGAAATCCGATCGTAGCATTGGTCCGCGCGGGGTGCATGTTGCGGTGCGTGGGGCCCGTCCAATCACGCCGGACGGGGTTCCTCCGGCAGCAACTGCGGCGGCAGCATCGGGCGCGACGCATCCACCGTGACCGGCTCATCGCCCTTCAGCAACTCGTGCGCCTCTTCCTCACTGCCCACCGCCGGCGGCGAGCCGCGCAGCGGCAGGTTCGCGGTTTCGTTGACGAACAGCATGGTGATCAAGCCAATCACCGCTGCACCCATCAGATAGTACGCCGGCACCAGCGGATCGCCGGTACGCTCCACCAGCCACGCGGTCACCAGCGGCGTGGTGCCACCGAACAGCGACACGGAAATGTTGAACGCAATCGAGAGCGCGCTGTAGCGCACCGGCGTGTAGAACAGCGCCGGCAGGGTGGACGGCATGGAACTGGTGAAGCACACCAGCGCGATGCCCAGCAGCATCAGGCCGAGGAAGATGAGCCCGTCATGCTCGCTGCCGACCAGCAGCAGGCACGGCACCGCCAGCGCGAACAGCGCAATGCAGGCCCCGATGATCATCGGCCGACGGCCGAGGCGATCACTGAACAGGCCACCCACAATATTGAGCGGCATCATCACCAGCATCACCAGGATGATCAGCAGCAGGCCCTTGCTTTCGGCATAGCCCATGGTGACGCTGAGATAGCTGGGCATATAGGTCAGCAGCATGTAGTCGGTGACGTTGAACACCAGCACCAGACCCACGCACTTCAGCAGCTGCGGCCAGTGCACGCGCAGCAGTTCGCCCAGGCCCGGGCGTTCATGGTCACGCTTGTCTGCCTCTTCCGCGTAGGCCTTGAACGCCGGGGTTTCCTCCAGTTTCATGCGCATGTAAAGACCGAGCAGACCCAGCGGACCGGCCACCAGGAACGGCACGCGCCAGCCCCAGTCGAGCATCTGCTCGCTGCTCAGCGCCATGTGCAGCGCGGTAACCGTAGCGGCACCGGCGATGTAGCCGCCGAGCGTGCCGAACTCCAGCCAGCTGCCCATCAGGCCACGATTGCGGTCGGTGGAGTACTCGGCAATGAAGGTCGCGGCACCGCCGTACTCACCTCCGGTGGAGAAGCCTTGCACCAGGCGCGCCAGCAACAACAGCGCGGGTGCCCACAGGCCAATGCGTTCGTACGACGGAATCAGGCCGATGCTGAAAGTGCCCAGGGCCATCAGGATCATGGTGAAGGCCAGCACTTTCTGTCGGCCATAGCGATCGCCGAGCGGGCCGAACACCATGCCGCCGAGCGGACGCACCAGGAAGGCAACGGTGAACGTTGCGAAGGTGGCGATCAGCTGCGCGGTGGGATTGCTGGAGGGGAAGAACACGTGGCCCAGGGTGACCGCGAGATAGCCATACACACCGAAATCGAACCATTCCATGGCATTGCCCAATGCTGCGGCACCGACTGCGCGCTTCAGCATTGGGCGATCCACCACGGTGACCTCGTCCACTTTCAGTTGTCGGCGGCGTTTGAACCAGCCGAAATGGGCATGTGCCGCATGCAGATCCTGCATCTGTTTCTCCTCGGAGCGTGGCCACCACGCGTCCGAGGTTCCGCGCACGGCACGGAAAGCCACCACCTCATGAAGTGCGGCGAAATGCGCAGGAGGGGTTCAACAGACGGTCCCGGACGGCCGCGTGGACACAGCGGCGCTGCAGGAAGGGCGACCGTGACGGGCAACGGCCCGGGTCAATGGTCAAACGACACATGATACAACAGATGCAACACTGAGACCCTCCCGGATCACAGTGTTGCATTAAGCATCCGCATTCATGCCACGGAAGATTTTGTCATCACGGCATCAAATGCAGCGAAATCATCAAGAGAATGCGGCCTCACCACGCGCGCCCGTTCTTCGCCATCGCACAGCAGAATCAGCGTGGGCCACAGCTTCACCGTAAACGAGCGGCCCAGTGGCCGCCCTTTGCCGTCTTCGACTTTGTGGTGGGTGACGGCATGCTGCTCCACCCACGCTTTCACCGAGGGTTGCGCGCCCTGGCAGTGCCCGCACCAGTCAGTGCCGAATTCAATGACATGCCAGCCGCGCAGCGCATCGACCGCACTGCGCAGCGGCTCAGGTTCACCGTTTTCAAAGCGGCTCACGTAACCCATGACTTACGCAGCCAGTGCGCGCTGGATGTCTTCCAGTGGCGCGTTGGTGTAATCCTTGGCCAGATCGAACAGCAGCCGCGATTCCACCTCTTTGTGCAGCTGCGGACGAATGCGCCCCAGCGTCTGCGGGTCAGCCACCAGAATCAGATGCGAGTAGCGGTTGTTGAGCGCTTCGGAGTTCAACTGCTCCGCCAGCTGCTTTGCAAATGTCGCTTCATTGAGCTGGGAGATGCTCATGTCTTTCGGCACGGCACCCGACGGCCCCTGCCCGGACACCCCTTGTTCGCTCACATCCTGCACCTGCAGCTGATCATCCTGGCGCAGCTGCAGCGTACGGCCGTCACCCACATTGGTGAATACACGTGCCGAACCGCCATCAGCCACAACGATGAGGGTACCTTCGGGAATCTTCTGCATGGGGGTCTCCTGTTTCGTGAGCGTATCGAATGTTGCGCCTGCAGGTTAGGTGAGGCGATGTAAGCACCGTGCATACGGATGTGTGCAGGTTGTATGCGGCACGGCGCTGCGGCGCTGCGATTACATGCACCGCGCTCGCCTGATTGCATACAATCCGTAGAGCCACGCCATGCGTGGCTGCTGTTGGATTCGGGCGAACAGCCCTCGGTTCACGGCATCCCTGGTCTGGCGGCTCGGGGCGGGCGTTCCGGGGGACGCTGCAAGTACGTCCATGTAAGCTCGATCGCCGCATCCATGCGGCTCACGCCCCCTCCAGCCCACCCCGAGCCACCATCGACAGAGTGTCGGTGGCCAACGAACGTCAAAATCAACGGCAGCCCCGATCCATTGTCATGCGTTACCGGGTGTTGGACGTTTCACGGTCGTCGTCTGTCGACCGACGCTAGCGGCCGCGTCGCGCGATCTGTCGGGGCGGCCGTCGGGTAGCCCCCGGAGGGACACTCCACGGCATGGATGCCGTGGAGTAGCCTACATGGACGTACTTGCGGCGTGTCCCGGAGCGGGGCTGCCCGATGGCCGCCCCAGCACGTATGAATCGAGACGCTGCTCTTCGCGACAAGCATGAACGAAGCGCTGAACCCGTTAAATCGTCATTCCAGTGTAAAATTCACGGTTTTGACCGGAACCATGGCGAAGAAGCCTCAACCGCCTGTCCCCGGCCCGCCCTTCATCCGATTGCTGGCGGCGCTGGCCGACCGCAATGCCCCGCGTACCAGCCCTGATCTGGCCGATCGGCTCAGCCAGTGGATCGACTGGACCCGTGCCGTGGCCCTGTCGCGTGCCTTGGACGGCCGCCTGCCGGCTGCCGCTGAAGCTGAACCCGGCCCGGTTGAACCCCTGCTTGCCGAATGCCAGCGGGTGCGTGACAGCCTGGGCCAGGCCATCCAGAAGCCCCCCGTGCCCGGCAAACCCGAACCACGCGAGACCATGGCCTGGCGGACCCGCTGCCTGAACCACCAGCGCGCCATGCTCAGTGCCAGCGGCCGCCTGCGTGGCCTGCTGCGTGACCGGCTCAGCGCCCTGCCCGACGACCGCGCCCGCCTCGCCGAGGTCGATGCCGTCATGGAACAGGCCCTCAGCCCCCGCGAGCACAGCCTGCTCGCCGCCGTGCCCGCCCTGCTCGGCACCCACTTTGAACGCCTGCGCGACGCCGCCAGCGCCGATGACACCGACGACGGTGCCGATCCCGCCTGGCTGCAGTTGTTCAGGACCGACATGCAGAACGTGCTCCTGGCCGAACTGGATGTCCGTTTCCACCCCATCGACGGCCTGCTTGCAGCCCTGCGCGCCCACTGAATCCGTAGCCCCTATGTCCAGAACCGCTCTTCATCTTGTTGTCTTCCTCGCCGGCCTGCTGGCCGTGTGCTGGATCGGGGCCGGCTACATCGGCCATAACGCCGTTGGCGTTGGCGTCGCCCTGGTGATCGCCGCTGGCTACGTCGCCGGTGCGCTCGAACTGCGTCGCTACCGCGCCGACACCGCCGCCCTGGAGCAGGCCGTCGCCGCTGCCGAGACTGCCCCGGTCAACCTCGCCGAGTGGCTGCAGCAGGTGCCCGCCACCCTGCGCAACGCGGTCCGCCTGCGCGTCGAAGGCGAGCGCACCGCCCTGCCCGCGCCCACCCTCACCCCCTATCTGGTCGGGCTGCTGGTTCTGCTGGGCATGCTCGGCACTCTGCTCGGCATGATGGCCACCCTGCGCGGCACCGGCCTGGCGCTGGAAAGCGCCACCGACCTGCAGGCCATCCGTGGCTCGCTTGGCGCACCGGTCGAGGGCCTGGCCGTCGCCTTCGGCACCTCCATCGCCGGTGTTGCCACCTCGGCCATGCTCGGCCTGCTGTCGGCACTGAGCCGCCGCGAGCGCCTGGGCGTGGTGCAGCAGCTCGACACCCGCATTGCCACCACCCTGCACGTGCATTCGCAGAGCTGGCAGCGCGCTGAAACTTTCCGCCTGCTGCAGGCCCAGGCCGGACTGCTGCCGGCCCTGGTGGAGCGGCTGGAAGCAGTGAGCACCGCGATCAAGCAGCACAGCGGCAGCACCGGCGAGCGCCTGCTCAGCAGCCAGCAGTCGTTCCATCAGTCGGCCGAGCGGAGCCAGCAGCAACTGGCCAGCGCCCTGCAGCAGACCCTGCAGGACGGCGTGGCGCAGAGCGCGCGTGCCGTCGGCGAAGCGCTGCAGCCGCTGATGGCGCAGACCCTGGCGGGGCTGAGCGAGCAGAGCACGCAGCTGCAGCACAGCGTGCGCGATGCGGTGCAGGCGCAGCTGGGCGCACTCAGCAGCGGTTTCGAACAGAGCCAGACCCACACCCGCGAGACCTGGAGCAGCGCCCTTCGCGACCAGCAGCAGGCCCATGCCCAGCTCGCCGGCGACCTGCGCAGCACGCTGGAAGGCTTCAGCACTGCCCAGGGCGAGCACAGCCGCCAGCTTCTCGACGCGGTGGCCGCGCGCCTGGACGACACCGCCGCGCAGTGGAACAACGCGCAGCAGGTCCAGCAGCAGACCCATGCCGCGCTGATCGAACAACTGCGCGAGGCACTGCACACCACACAGTCCGAGCAGAACGCTCACGCCACCGCGCTGGTGGATGCCCTGGCCGCGCACATGCAGTCCAGCGCCGACACCTCGGCACAGGCGTGGCGTGACACCCTGGCCAGCCAGCAGAGCGTCAACGCCGAACTGGCCGAGCGCAACCAGCAGGCCCTGGTCAGCGCCACCGCCAGCTTCGACAGCCACGCCCGCGCCCTGGTGGATGGCCTGCAATCGGCCCACACCGGCCTGCAGGACACCCTGGAAGCGCGCGATGCGCAGCGTCTGGACACCTGGCGCGACGCATTCGCCCGCCTGTCCGAACAGCTGGGCCAGCAGTGGGAAACCAATGGTGCGCAGGTCGCGGCCAGCCAGCAGGCGGTCTGCGAGACGCTGGCCAGCACCGCGCACCAGATAGGCACCCAGGCGCAGGATCACGCGCGCGAAACCATTGCCGAGATCTCGCGTCTGGTGACCCTGGCATCGGAAGCACCGAAGGCCGCCGCCGACGTGGTCGCCGAACTGCGCCAGAAGCTGTCCGACAGCATGGTCCGCGACACCGCCATGCTGGAAGAACGCACGCGCCTGCTGGGCACGCTGGAAACCCTGCTGGACGCGGTCAATCACGCCAGCACCGAACAGCGCACCGCCGTGGACGCGCTGGTCAGCACCTCGGCCGAGCTGCTGGAACGCGTCGGCACCCGCTTTGGCGAACAGATCAGCAGCGAAGCCGGCAAGCTGGAGCACGCGGCGGCGCAGGTCAGCGGCAGCGTGGTCGAAGTGGCCAGCCTGGCCGAAGCCTTCGGCAGCGCCATGCACAGCTTCGGCAGCGCCAGCACGGGGCTGGGCGAACAGCTGCAGCAGGTGGCCGGCGCGCTCGACGCATCGATGACGCGCAGTGATGAGCAGCTGGCCTACTACGTCGCCCAGGCACGTGAAGTGGTCGACCTGAGCGTGCTGTCGCAGCAGCAGATCATTGAAGAACTGCAGCAGCTGGCCGGACGTTGCCGCAACGCCGGGGCCGCCACCGCATGAGCGAGGAGATCGAACTCGACGGCGAAACCAGCACCCCGGTGTGGGCCGCGTTCGGCGACCTGATGTCGGTGCTGCTCGGCGCGTTCGTGCTGATTCTGGTCGGCGTGGTCGCGATCCAGCTGGAGCTTTCGCAGCGTTTGGACCAGGAAGTGGCCCAGCGCGAGGCCGAAGCCAAGCGCCGCCAGACCCTGGAGCAGGCCCTGGCCGGTCCGCTGGCGGCGGGCCGGGTCACGTTGGTGGATGGCCGCATCGGCATCCGCGGCAGCGTGCTGTTCGCACTGAACTCCGACCAGCTGCAGCCGGAAGGCCGCGAGCTGCTGAAGAGCCTGGCCGCGCCACTGGCCGGTTACCTGGCCTCGCGCGAGGAAATCCTGATGGTCAGCGGCTTTACTGACGACCAGCCGGTGCGCGATACCAACCGCCAGTTCGCCGATAACTGGGAACTGTCCGCGCAGCGCTCGCTGACCGTGACCCGTGCGCTGATCACCGAAGGGGTGCCGGCAGGCTCGGTGTTTGCGGCTGCCTTTGGTGCCGAACAGCCGGTGGACAGCAACAGCAGCGAAGAAGGCCGCTCGCGCAATCGCCGCGTGGAAATGGCCCCGATTCCGCGTCCCAAGGCAACCGACGCCGCGGACCACGGCACCGATGGCCGCTGACGGCCACGCCACGCCAGCGCAGTTGCAGCGCTGGCGCACGCAGGGACACGACCGTATCGACCCGGTGCATTTCGCGTTCCTCGAAGCGTTGCAGCAGCGTGCCCACGCCCACGACGGCGCGCTGCGGCGGGTGCTGGATGCCCGCATGCAGGTGCTGCTGGACGCCTATGCGGCACGCATTGAATCGCAGCCCGCGACGGCTGACGCAACGGCGCGACCGGCCGTTACCCTGAGCGACCTGCCCGCGCCGCGCAACGCCGACTACCCGCAGCTGCCGGCATTGGCCGAATTCCGTTCGATGTGGGCCAGCCTGCGCACCGAAAGCCAGGTTCGCCAGACCCTGGCCCAGGAAGCCCCCAGCGACAGCGGGCCGCTGAATTCCAGCATGCTGGTGCACCGCACGCTGGGCTGGATGGGCGAGGTATCACCCGGTTACCTGCAGCATTTCCTCGCGTACGTGGACAACCTCGCCTGGCTGGACACGCTGCAGCAGCGCGGCACCCTGCCCAGCCGCGACAGCGCCGCGCCGGGCGCGAAACCGCGCCGCCGTACCGCGCGCTAGCCGCGCAGGGTCGCGCCGCCGTCCACGTAAAGGTCGCTCATGGCGATGTGGCCGGCCTGGTCGGACAGCAGGAACATCACCGCCTGCGCCACGTCTTCGGGGTTGGCCAGCTTGCCCAGTGGAATACCCGCCTTGAAGGTCTCCGGCGTGCCGGCAATGACGCGCTGCGCGCCCTGATCATCCGCCCACATGCCGGTCTGCATCGGCGTCAGCGTCGACCCCGGCGCCACGATGTTGCAGCGGATGCCATGCGGTGCCAGTTCCAGTCCCAGGCAGCGGGTGAACATGGTGGCAGCCGCCTTGGAGGCCGCATAGGCCGCCATGCCATGGCGCGGCACGCCGGCCGCATTCGAGCTGACCGTGACGATGGCCCCACGCCGCCGTGGCGTCATCACCCGCGCCAGCGCCCGCCCCAGGTGGAACACGCCATCGGTGTTGACCGCGAACACGCTGCGCCACTGCGCATCGCTGATGCCGGTCACTTCACCCACCTGCAGCACACCGGCCACGTTGACCCCGAAGCCAATGGGGCCGAGCTCGGCCTCCACAGCGTGCACGCGCGCATCGACGGCCGCGGCGTCGCTGACATCCAGCGCATGCAGGTGCAGACGTGGATGGGCCGTCCGCACCGGCGCTTCACGATCGGTCGCCACCACCACCGCACCGCTGTCCAGCAGCAGCTGCACCAGTGCCGCGCCAATGCCGCCTGCCGCACCGGTCACCAGCGTCACGGTGCCGTCGAATCCGGTCAGTTTCATGCCGTGGAATCCTTGTCTGAATCGAAATCGGAAAGATGCCGTGACAACCACGGAGCCAGCTGGGCCACCGCATCGCGTCCGGTCAGTTCGCTGTGCAGGAAGGGCAGCGGCATCGACGCCACGCGTGCCGCGTGCGCCTGCCACAGCGACGACTGCAGCTGCGGACGCTGCACATGGTCACGTGCCGCACGTACATGCGTGAGGGCTCCATCGAAGCGACGATGATGATGCTCGCGGATCAGCCGGTTCGTGCCGGTCACCGCGCGCACCACGCCGTCGAGCACCGCGTCCGGCAGATGGCCAAGCGCACTGTCACCGCGACGCAGGAAGTTCACGATGCGCTCGCGACTGTCCAGCTCCGGATGACCGTCCGGGTCGTAACCGGCAATCGCCAGCAGCGCCCGCAATGCGGCCACCGGGTCGGGTTCGGGCTCTGCCCGCCAGCATTCGCTGGGATAGGCATCCAGCAGAACCAGTGCCCCCACCGCGCGGCCGTGCGTGTGCAGATGCACCGCAATGGCCTGGGCGATGATGCCGCCGACCGACCAGCCAAGCAGATGCACCGGCCCTTCCGGCTGTCGTTCGACGATGCGCGCGGCGTACTGCGCCGCCAGCGCCTCAATGCTGTGCGGCAGTGGCGCGGCGGGATCAAGCGCCGGTGACTGCAGGCCGAAAACCGCGCGTGCGGGCTGAAGCGCATTGGCCAGCTCGCGATAGTTCCAGGCGATGCCGCCGGCCGGATGGATCACGAACAGCGGTGCCGTGTCCGTATCGCCCTGGGCCAGGGTGATCAGCGGCCCCAGACCGTGATTGGTCTCGACCGCCGGCGCATCCAGACGCGCGGCCAGCGCAGCCACCGTGGGGTGCTCGAAAACACTGCCGAGACCCGGGTCCTGCGCCCAGTGCTGCTGGATCTCCAGCAGCAGCCGCACCGCACTCAGCGAATCACCGCCCAGCGCGAAGAAGTCCGCATCGGCATCCACCGGGGCGGACAACGCCAGCACCTGCGCGAACAACCGCGCCAGCACCCGTTCGCTTTCCGTGGCCGGGGCACGCCCTGCCACCGCCTGCATCGGCGGTGCAGGCAGCGCATCACGATCCAGCTTCCCATTCGCGGTGACAGGCCAGTGGTCAACGCTCAAGAAGGCCGACGGCACCATGTAATCCGGCAGGTGCTGCACCGCGTGCTGACGCAGTGTCGTTGCGTCCACCGATGTGCCGGAGACATAGGCCACCAGCATCGTCTCGCGCAGCAATACCGCCACCCGGTCTACCGCCGGAACCGCACGCAGCGCGGCCTCGATTTCTCCCAGCTCGATACGCAGGCCGCGCAGCTTCACCTGGTGGTCGCTGCGCCCCAGGTACTCCACGGCACCGTCGCGACGCCAGCGCGCCCGGTCGCCGGTCCGGTACATCCGCGCACCGGGCACATGCGGGTCGGCGATGAAGCGTTCGGCGGTCAGGTCATCGCGCCCCAGGTAACCGCGGGCCAGCTGCACCCCGCCCAGATACAGGTCCCCGGGCACGCCGTCGGGCACCGCGTGCAGCTGCGCATCCAGCACATACAGGCGCGTGTTCCAGACCGGGTAGCCGATCGGTACCGGCTGCGAAGTGTCCTCGGCACCGGCCGGCCACCAGCTCACATCCACGGCCGCCTCGGTGGGGCCATACAGGTTGTGCAGCTGGGCCTGCATGCGCGCATGGAAACGATCACGCAGCGCCGCGTCCAGCGCTTCGCCACTGGTGAACACCTGACGCAGCGTCAGCCCTTGGGATTCCGGTACCGCCAGAAACGCGTCCAGCATCGACGGCACGAAATGCACCGTGCTGATCCGGGCGGTGCGGATCAGCTGCGCCAGCGCCTGCGGGTCGCGATGGACATCCGGGGCTGCGATCACGAGCGTGCCGCCACTGATCAGCGGCAGGAAGAATTCCCACACCGACACATCGAAGGTCGCCGGCGTCTTCTGCAGCACGCGCTCGGCGGCTCCGAAGCCGTAGTGATGTCGCATCCACTGCAGACGGTTGACGATGGCGCGGTGCTCCACCAGCACGCCCTTGGGTTCACCGGTGGAGCCGGAGGTGAAGATCACATAGGCCGCATCATCAGGCTGCGCGCTGTCATCCAGCACGTCCGACGCCTGCTCCGACCAGTCCGCGGGCGTCAACACCGGCAGGCCGCCGAAGCGCGCTGCGTGTTCTGACTCGGCAAGCACGCAGACCGGCCGGCCGATCTCCAGCACCCGACGCAGCCGCGCATCTGGATGCGCCAGATCCAACGGCAGGTAAGCCGCACCCGCACGCAGCACCGCCACCAATGCCACCAGCAACGACAGCGAACGCGGCAGCGCCACCACCACGCGGCTCTCACGCGCCACACCGCACGCGCGCAGTTGCAGCGCCAGCGCCCGGCTGCGTGCCTCCAGCGCCGCATAGCTGAGCGATTCGCCCTCGAACTCCAGCGCGATGGCGTCCGGCGTGGCGTGCATCTGCGCCAGCAACAACGCCGTCAGCGAAACATCTTCGACCGGATACGCGGTCGCGTTGACCGCATGCAGCCAGTGCTGCTCCTCGTCCGGTGTGGCCAGCGGGATGTCCCCCATGCAGCCACCCTCGCCCAGCACGCGCAGCGCCTGTGCCACGAAATGCGGTAGGCGCGCGGCGTGCGCCGCCATCGCGGTGCGGTCGAACAGGGCCGGGTTCGCTTCGATCTCCAGTTGGAGGCTGTTCACAGCATCACCACGGAAGCCGAAGGTGACCTCGTCCACCGGCCCGGTGCCCAGAATCTCCAACGTCGCCGTGGACCCCTGCCACGGCAACGGCCGATAGAACGGCTGCACGTTCACCAGCGGGCCGTGCAGGCGATGCTGACGACCAACCCAGCCCAGGTCGCGACGCAGCTGCTCTCCCCGGTAGCGGCCATGTCGACGTCCACGCACCAGGTCACGCACGGTCTCGCGCAGGTACGCCTCCACGCTGTCCTCATCGCGTGCGCGCGTGCGCACCGGCAACACGTTCATCACCATGGTCGGCACCCGCGCCGAGGCGCTGCCCAGCCGCCCCATGCTCGGCACGCCCAGCACCGCTTCGTCCTGTGCGGTCATGCGCTGGCAGTAGGCCGCCACCAGTGCGGTCAGCAGGTCCGGCCACGGCTGGCCGATCTGCGCGGCAGCGGTGTGCAGTGCGGTGCACAGGGTCGCCGGCACCGGCCAGACGCCGCGCAACGCATCTGCTGCTGGCGGGGACGCGCTGCCAGCCTCGGCCGGTACCGCACCAGACATGTAGCTGTGCCACCACGCCGCATCGGCGCTGCGACGCTCGCTGCTGCGGTAGGTGATGTCCTCGTCCAGTACCGGTTCCCACGGCTGAAGAGCCGCCTGTGCCGCTTCCCCGGCATACAGCGCGCAGAGCCGCTCCCCCAGCAGCGCCATGCCGTAGCCGTCGGTGGCCAGATGATGCACCCGCAGGTACCAGACGTGCCGTTGCGGCCCGAGCACGAACAGGCGCTGCTGGGCGATGCGGTCACGCTGTGGGTCCACCGGGCTCAGCCGGTCGTGGTCCATGGCGTCGCGTGCTGCCTGCGCCGGATCCGCTGCGCTGGACAGGTCGATGACCTGCAGTCGCGGCACGTGCGCAGGGTCCAACCACTGCTCCGGCAGGCCATCGGCGCTCTCGGCAAAGCGCAGCGCCAGCGCACTGGCTTCCATGGCCATCTGGTCCGCTGCGGACACGAAACGGCCGATATCCAACGCACCGTCGAACCACACTGCGTGGGCGGTATTGAACGCGGCCGGTGCCGTCGCCAGTCGCTGCGCGTACCACAGACCGGTCTGTGCCTCGCTCAAGGCATACCGGCGCAGCACCTCCTCGGCTGCAGCGACCGCATGCCCGCTCATGCCGGGGTGAGGCCCTGCAGGCGCTGCACCACGTTCCACCACGCGCGCAGCGTGGTGTGTTCGGCCAGATGACCGAACTCAAGCGGAATGCCGGTGTTACCCCAGGCCAGCACCAGTCCCAGCACGCGCATGGAATCCAGTCCCAGGTCCATCAGATGCTCATCGTCGCCCACCACATCGGGCGTTTCGCCGAGCATGCCAGCAATGTCGGCGCGCATGCGCTCGAGCGTGAGCGGCGTGGTGTCGGTGGTCATGCCAGCTGCTCCAGCAGGGTATCGGTAGTCAACGGCACGCCGGTGGTGCGGGCGATCCAGTGCAGCGCCAGGTCGTGGTCGGCGCGCGAGAAATCCGCCACCGCATCGGCGGCAATGAACGCTTCGATATCCCGTTGGAACGCTTCGCTCACCGTGGCGGTACAGCCGATGTGCGCATACACCCCGGTCACCAGCAGCTGGTCGCGGCCACGTGCCCGCATCATCGTTTCCAGGTTGCTGCGCTGGAACGCGCTGTAGCGGTGCTTCACCAGCACGTGGTCGCCGGCCGCAGGAGCCAGCGCGTCGATGATGGTTTCGTGCTCGGCAATGGCCTGCATGCCAGGACCCCACAGGTCAGCCTGCAGCCCACGGTCGCGACGGTCCTGGTTGCCGCGCTGCGCGGTGTAGAACACCGGAATGCCGCGCTGGCGGCAGTGCTGCAGCAGGCGTGCGATGTTGGCAATGGCCGGGGCCAGCGGGCTGGCATCGGCGGCGAACGCGGCCAGGAAATACTGCTGCATGTCATGCACCAGCAGTGCAGCGCGGTCGGCCTGCAGTGTCCACGGTCCGCGAGGCGCAGGCAGTTCTGCTGCAACGGGCAGCGGATAGGGAGCAATCTTCGGCAGCGCCATCAGCGCGGTTCTCCAGTCTGTTGCAGATGATGGTCGCGCAGCTGCGCACGCAGCTCGCGACGACTGATCTTGCCGACGGCGGTGGTGCCGAACGCCGGCACGAACACCACCTGGTCGGGCACCTTGAACGCGGCAACGCCCCGCCCGCGTACCCACGCCTTGAGCTGGGCGGCAGTGGGCGCTTCCCCTTGGGCAATCACGAAGGCACAGCTGCGTTCACCCAGATACGGGTCCGGAATCGACACCACCGCCGCATCGAACACAGCACTGTGGGCGAGCAGATGGTCCTCGATTTCCTCGGCGGAAATCTTCTCGCCGGCCCGGTTGATGTGGTCGCCAGCACGCCCCTGCACCACCAGATAGCCACCCGGCAACTGCTGCACGCGGTCGCCGGTGCGGTAGAAGCCGTCTTCGGTGAACGAGCGCGCATTCGCACCGGGGTCGTTGTGATAGGCCCCGATGGTGTATGGCCCGCGCGTGAGCAGATGCCCCACTTCGCCCGGCGCCACCGGGTGGCCGTGGTCGTCCAGCACAAGCACTTCGTCGTCCGGCGAGATCGGCCGACCCTGCGTGCCCAGCACGATGTCTTCGGCATCATGCAGCCGGGTGTAGTTGACCAGCCCCTCCGCCATCCCGAACACCTGCTGCAGCTGGCAGCCCAGGCCATCCACAACGCGACGCGCGGCTTCCGGTACCAGCTTGGCCCCGCCGACCTGCATCACCTTCAGGCTGGACAGGTCGTGTGCACTGGTCGGGGCCGCCTGCGCCCACAGCAGCGCCAGCGGCGGCACCAGCCCCACGCAGGTCACCTGCTCGCGCGCGATAAGCGGGAACGCCACGTCCGGACCCGGCCCCGCGCTCAGCACGACCCGCGCGCCGGCATACAGCGCGCCAAGGAAACCGGGCGAACTCATCGGGAAGTTGTGTGCGGCCGGCAGCGCAACCATGTACACCGTGCTGCGGTTGATCGCGCAGATCTCGTTGCTGGCCCGCACCGAATACAGATAGTCGTCGTGGGTGCGCGGAATCAGCTTGGACAGGCCGGTGCTGCCACCGGACAGCTGCAGGAATGCCACCGACTGCGGGTCCGGGTCGGGCGGCAGCGTGGCCGTGTCGCCATCCAGCGATGCCACACTCGTGAATTCCTCACCGTCACCGCTGATCAGCACGTGCTGCAGCGCAGGACGTGCCGCCTGCAGTTCACGCGCCAGTGTGCGGTAGTCGAAGCCTTCGTACTGCGCACTGGCGATGTAGGCGTTGGCCTGGGCCTTGTCCAGCACATGGCTCACTTCGGTGAAGCGATGCGCTGGCAGCGCATACACCGGAATCAGGCCGGCGCGGAAAAGCCCGAACACCACCGCAATGAAATCGGCCGTGTTGCCCAGCTGCACCACCACCCGGTCGCCCGGGCGCAGCCCCCGCGCCAGCAGACCGGCCCCGATACGCCCGGCGTACTGCCAGAGTTGCGCGTAGGTCAGCCGGACCTCACCGCCGATCACCGCAAGGTCATCGGGGTGGGCCTCGGCGCGCGCGCGCAGCAGGCCCGGCAGGGTTTCGCCCCGCCAGTAGCCGGCCGCGCGATAGCGCGCGACGCGGGCCGCTGGCCAGGTCTGCGCCAATGGCAGGCGCGCATGCGCGTCGTTGGAGTGCATCATCATGAAACGTTTTCCGTTGAAGCCGCATGGCCGACGCCCAGGGCGCTCAGCATTGCGGTGAATTTCGCTGCCGTTTCGGCAACTTCGAACTCAGGCTGCGAGCCGGTCACAATGCCCGCGCCCGCGAACACCTGCGCCTGCGCGCCCTGCACGCGTGCGCAGCGGATTGCCACATACCATTCGCCATCACCGTCAGCATCCATCCAACCCACTGCGCCGGCGTAGAAACCACGTGGATTCGGCTCCAGCCGGCGAATGCTGTACATCGCGTCGTCGCGTGGCGTGCCACACACCGCCGGAGTGGGATGCAGTGCCGCCACCAGCGCGGCCACCGGTGTGGTCGGGTCGCGCAGGGTCGCTTCAATACGCGTGCCCAGATGCCACATGCTGGCGGTGGAATGCAGTTCCGGTGCCTTGGGCGCGCGGATGTCGCTGCACCACGGCGTGAGCGCTTCAACAATGGCCTCGACCACGTAGCGGTGCTCGTCATGGTCCTTGGCGGAGCCCAGCAGCGCTTCGGCCGCCGCCGCATCTTCGACCGGATCAGCACTGCGACGCGCTGAACCGGCCAGCGGATGCGAGCACACGCGTAGCCCCTGCCGCGACACCAGCAGCTCCGGGCTGGCCCCCACCAGCCACGCCGGCGGCCGGCGCGGGTCGCCCGGCAGCGCCGCGACGAACGGAGCCACCCCGGCATCCTGGCCCAGCCGCAACGCCAGGGCATGCGGGTCGATCGGCGCGGTGGCATTCACGTGCAGGCTGCGTGCCAGCACTACTTTTCGCAGCGGCGTATAGGGATTGTTCAACGTGTCCAGCGCGTGTTCCACGGCGCGGGCATACGCGTCGGGTGCCGGCTCGCTGCGGATGTCGCCGACAAACGCCGGCGTGCTGTGGCCGCCTGACGGTAATGCGTTCATCAACGAAACCGGTTGATACAGCACATCCCACCCGGTTGGATCGAACGGCAGCGCGCCTACCAGCAGCGGCAGCCCGGCGGGCGCGGCATTGAAGAAGGCGTTCACCCGCTCGTGCAAGGTCGCGGTGCCACCTGCCGGCAGCATGGCTTGGCAGCCGCGGGCGTCCAGCGTGCGCGTACCGGTGCGCAGCAGGAATCCTGGTGCCGCCTCGTCCAGTGCAATACCGCCGAACATGTCTTCGTTTGCGCTGGAGAAGTACTGGGCCTCGCTCATGGCGCGCGCCTCGCATGCAGTGCCGCAGCGACGGACAGCGTCAGCAACAGCACGCCGACCAACAGGTAAGGTAACGAAGGGATCACCCGATACAGCAGTGTCCCCACCATCGGCCCGATCACCATGCCGAACCCCTGCACGGAGGCCACCGCACCGGCGGCGGCCCCCTGCTCGTGCGCGTCCACCGAATCAGCGGCCAGTGCCTGGAACGACGGAAACACGAAGCCCATCCCAAAAGCGGCCAACGCGTAGGTCGCCAGCAGCTGCCACGGCGCCTGTACCAGGGCCACCGATGCGAAGCCGATGCCGGAAATCAGCGCGCCCACGGCGATCCAGCGCCGCGGCGGCACGCCTTTGAGTTTCATCACCCCGATCTGCGCCAGGATCAAGCCCACCCCGACCGCGGTCAGCGCCAGCCCGGCCATGCGCGCGCCGTCGGCCGGGCTCAGCCGCAGCCGATCGATGGCGAAGAAGCCGACCGTCACCTGCGCGATGGTTACCGAGATCATCGCCAGGAACACCGCCAGCACCGGCAAGCGCAGCCGAGCGTCGTGCCAGGCCAGCGTGCTGCGTGGCCGGTCGGCGGCGGCCGCTGGCGCGGGTGCTGAAGGCAGCCCCCAGGCCACAGCACCCAATGCCAGCAGCGGCAGCAGCGCGGCCACATACAAGGTCAGCGACAGGTTCTGGTACGCCACCCATCCGGCCGCGGCCGGGCCGATCACCATGCCCAGCGCGTTGGCACTGCCCAGCTTGGCCATCACCCCGGCGCGTTCACCCGGCGGGGCCGCGTCGGCGACCAGTGCAGCAGCAGTTGGCGGCACGGCAGCATAGAACAGGCCCACCAGGGCGCGCGTGCCCACCAGCGCCAGCACCGAGAACCAGACCGCCGGCGGCGACCGCAGCGCGGTGTCTACGAACACCGCCATCACGATATAGATCAGGGCGTAGGCCAGCAGCGCGATCAGCAGCACCCGCTTGCGCCCGATGCGGTCGCTGAGACCGCCCCAGCGCCGGGCTGACAGCATCCATAACACCCCCGCCGCAGTCACCGACAAGCCGGCATGCCACTCGGACAACCCCAGCAGGCGCACCACCGGGCCCACCACCGCCACGAACGACATCATCGCCATCGTGCCCGCCAGGGCGGCGAACACCAGCGCAGGCAAGCCGGGAACAGAGGGAGTTGAGCGCATCACACACCACAAGCGAACAATTCGCAAATGATAACAGCTCTCATTTGTCGTCACACCCCAATCTTCCACACATTGACGTCGATCAACCCCTGACAACGCCCGGGGCGGTAGGCTGGACCCACTCCTCCCCCAAGGATGCTGCATGCACTCCACTCCCCTGCCCCCGCAACTGGGCGACGCCCACGCCATCGACCTGCAGATCATCAGCCTGATGGGCGAACTCTGGAGCGGCGAAGTCCGCGAAGTCAGCCTGCCCGGCGCGGAAGGCCGCTTCGGTGTAATGGCCCGCCACGCGCCGCTGCTGAGCACCCTGCGCGAAGGCATGGTTTCGGTGTTCCCCGCCGGCAGCGAACCGCCGCTGCATGTGTATGTCTCTGGCGGCTACGTCGAAGTACAGCCCGGCAAGGTGATCGTGCTGGCCGACCTGGCCCTGCGCGGCGAGGACCTGGACAAGGCCCGTGCCGATGCTGCCCGCGAGGCGGCCAGTTCGCCGATGGCACAGGACTTCACCGATGACGGCTACGCCAAGCTGCACGCCGAACTGATGCTGCAGCGGCTGCAGAACCTGCGCCAGTTACCCCCACGCTGATCCGGGCCCCGCGCCCTCTGGAACCCCCGCCATGCTCGCCTCCCTCAAGGCCCTGTTCCGCTACTTCAACAGCGTTGTACCGTTCCGCCTCGTCCCGGCGCTGATCACCACCGCCGTGCTGGTCACCCTGTTGCTGCTGCCCTGCCCGGAGGGCCTGACGCCCAAGGCGTGGGGGCTGGTGGCGATCTTTCTCACCACCATCGTGGCGATCATCCTGAAGGTGATGCCGATCGGGGTGATGGCGATGATGGCCATCGTCATCGTCTCCCTATCGCAGGTCACCTCCACCTCGTCCAAAGGAGCCATCATCGAAGCGCTGAGCAGCTTCGCCAGCCCGCTGATCTGGCTGATCGTGGTCGCCATTCTGATCTCACGCGGCTTGAAGAAGACCGGGCTGGGCAGCCGCATCGGCCTGATGTTCATCGCCCTGCTCGGCAAGCGCACCGTGGGCATCGGTTACGGGCTGACGGTCTGTGAACTGGTGCTGGCCCCGTTCACGCCCAGCAATACGGCGCGCGGCGGCGGCATCGTGCACCCGATCATGCGCTCGATCGCCAATGCCTTCGAGTCGGACCCGGCCAAGGGCACCCAGGGCAAGGTCGGCACCTATCTGGCGCTGGTGAACTACCACGCCAACCCGATCACCTCCGCAATGTTCCTCACCGCCACCGCACCCAACCCGCTGGTGGTGGACTTCGTGGCCAAGGCGACCAACCAGCAGTTCCACCTGAGCTGGACCACCTGGGCGCTGTGCATGCTGTTGCCTGGCCTGGTCTGCCTGCTGCTGATGCCGCTGGTGGTGTACCTGTTGTCGCCGCCGGAACTGAAGCACACCCCGAACGCTGTGGATTTCGCCAAGGGTGAGCTGCAGCAGATGGGCCCGCTCAGCGGCAAGGAGAAGGTGATGATGGGCACCTTCGGTCTGCTGCTGGTGCTGTGGGCCAACATTCCGGCGATGATCTTCGGGCCCGCATTTACCCTCGACCCCACCGTGGTCGCATTCCTGGGCCTGTTCCTGCTGATCATCACCGGCACCATCGACTGGGATGACGTGCTGTCGGAAAAGAGCGCCTGGGACACGCTGATCTGGTTCGGGGCCCTGGTGATGATGGCCGAGCAGCTGAACAAGCTCGGCGTGATCACCTGGTTCTCGGAGGGTATGAAGAACGCCATCGTCGCCAGTGGCATGGGCTGGCAGGCCATTGCCGCCGTGCTGGTGCTGGCCTTCGTGTTCTCGCATTACCTGTTCGCCAGCACCACCGCGCACATCAGCGCCATGCTGCTGGCCTTCCTGGGCGTGGGCGCACTGCTGATTCCGCCGGATTACGTGATTCCCTTCATGCTGATGATGACCGCCGGCTCGGCGATCATGATGACGCTCACCCACTACGCCACCGGCACCTCGCCGATCATCTTCGGCAGCGGCTACGTCACCCTCGGCACGTGGTGGCGCGTGGGCTTCGTGATGTGCGTGTTCGAGTTGCTGGTGTTCGCGACCGTGGGCGTCGCGTGGTGGAAGGTCCTCGGTCATTGGTGAGATGTACCGACCAACGGTCGGTACCTACCGGATGACACGGTACGTGCCGACCGATTGACGTGGCAGGTGCCGACCGTTGGTCGGCACACCGACGCATCGGGGTGCGGCAACCGGTCACGTTGCCACACCCTCAACACTACATATGATGTTGACGATGAGACGCGTCCACACTATGTTGTGTTTATCGGCTCCCCGCTTCCGCCAGGTCCGGTTCTCTCCGCATGGCACCTGGAAGCCCGCCTCTGGTCACCGCCCCGCTGCGGCCGTGACCTTCCGCCCCCGCCGGGGCCCGCCTCCATGACCGCCGTTTGGACACTCAACGGTTGAAACCTGACGTATCGACCAACGGTCGATACCCACCAGCATGGAACTGCGATGAACAACGAATTCAACACCCTGCCCGCCGACGTCGTGCCGGCAGTGGAACCAAGCACCGTGGCCGGCGAAGCCCCGCTGTGGATCACCAAGGAAGGCGGCAACCGCCGCATGCCGTTCGAGCCAGCGCGCCTGGAGCGCAGCCTGCGCGCGGTGCATGCCGAGTTCCCGGCGCTGGACCTGGCCGACTATCTGCGCGCCGTGCTCGCCCTGATCACCCGCCGCGCCCAGCTCAGCGCCGATGACCTGGTCGACCTGCTGGTGCGCGAGGCCGAATCCCGCATCGACCTGGTTGCGCCGGACTGGGAGCACTTCGCCGCGCGCCTGTACCTGCGCCGCCTGTACAAGCGCGCCAGCAAGAACCGCTTCTATGACGCCACCCTGCGTTACGGCTCCTACGTGGGGCTGCAGGAAAGCCTGGCCGACCGCAATGTGTATTCCATCGACATCCTCAAGGCCTACTCCAAGGAAGAACTGGAAGAAGCCGGGCGCATGATCGACCCGGAACGCGACAAGCTGTTCGCCTACAACGGCCTGTACCTGCTGGCCACGCGCTACCTCGCCACCGACCACTCACGCGGCGTGTTCGAGCTGCCTCAAGAGCGCTGGCTGACCATCGCGCTGTACCTGATGCAGCACGAGCACCTGCACGGCGAGCGCTCGCGCCGCCGGCGCATGCTGCTGGTGCGCGAGGCATACTGGGCACTGTCCAACCTGTACATGACCGTGGCCACACCGACCCTGGCCAACGCCGGCAAGACCGGTGGGCAGCTGTCGTCCTGCTTCATCGACACCGTCGATGACAGCCTGCAGGGCATCTACGACTCCAACACCGACATCGCCCGCGTGTCCAAGCACGGCGGTGGCGTGGGTGCCTACCTGGGCTATGTGCGCTCGGCCGGTGCGCCGATTCGGGGCGTTGCCAACTCGTCCGGCGGCGTGGTGCCGTGGATCAAACAGCTCAACAACACGGCGGTCAGCGTCGATCAGCTGGGCCAGCGCAAGGGCGCGATTGCGGTCTATCTGGACATCTGGCATCGCGACATCGAGGCCTTCCTCGATCTACGCCTGAACAACGGCGACCAGCGCCTGCGTGCGCACGACGTGTTCACCTCGGTGTGCCTGCCCGACCTCTTCATGGAAGCGGTGGAACGACGCGGCGACTGGTACCTGTTCGACCCGCACGAAGTGCACCGGATCAAGGGCTGGTACCTGCAGGACTTCCACGACGAGCAGCGCGGCCAGGGCAGCTTCCGCACCCGCTACGCCGAAGTGGTGGCCGACGAACGGATCAGCCGGCGTACGGTGAAAGCCATCGATCTGTTCAAGCGGATCATGGTCAGCCAGCTGGAAACCGGCAATCCCTTCATGTTCTACCGCGATGAAGTGAACCGGAAGAACCCGAACAAGCACGCCGGCAACATCTATTCCAGCAACCTGTGTACCGAGATCCTGCAGAACATGAGCCCGACCCGGCTGATGCAGGAAATGATCAGCGGCGACCAGATCGTCACCACCCGCCAGGCCGGCGACTTCGTGGTCTGCAATCTGTCCTCAATCAACCTGGGCCGTGCGGTCATCGCCGCGCCGGACCTGCTGGACCACGACGTGCTGGAGCGGCTGGTCAGCGTGCAGGTGCGCATGCTCGACAACGTGATCGACCTCAATCAGCTGCCGGTACCGCAGGCCACCGTCACCAACCGAAAGTACCGCGCCATCGGCCTGGGCACGTTCGGCTGGCATCACCTGCTGGCGCAGCAGCAGATCGCCTGGGATGACCCGCGTGCCGAGGATTACGCCGACGCCCTGTATGAGCGGATCAACTTCCTGGCGATCCGCGCCAGCCTGCAGCTGGCCCAGGAAAAGGGTCGCTACAGCGCCTTCCTTGGCAGCGAGTGGCATAACGGCGAGTACTTCCGTGCGCGCGGCTACACCAGCCCGGCCTGGCAGGAACTTGCCGCGCAGGTCGGCGTGCATGGGCTGCGCAATGGCTGGCTGATGGCGGTGGCCCCGAACATGAGTACCGCGCAGATTGCCGGTTCCACTGCGTCCATTGATCCGGTGTATGGCGCGTTCTATTACGAGGAGAAGAAAGACTTCCGCCGACCGGTGGCCGCACCGGGGTTGTCGCTGGAGACGTACCCGTATTACGAGAAGGGCGCGTACCGGCTGGACCAGTTCGCCAGCATTCGTCAGAACGCACGGAGACAGCGGCATGTGGACCAGGCGATCAGTTTCAATCTGTATGTGCCGAGCACGATCCGGGCGAGCACGTTGTTGGCGTTGCATATGAGCGCGTGGAAGGAAGGGATCAAGACCACGTATTACGTGCGGTCGAACGATATCGATATCGACGAGTGCGAATGGTGCAGTTCATGACCGGTGGGTGACGACCGTTGGTCGTCACGCCCCAACCGCCCCCATACACAACGGAAAGACCCCATGGCCACCCCGCTCGAACGCATCAAAATCCTCGAACCGCGCCACCCCAACCGCTCCACCGGCATCATCAACGGCCGGACCAGCGGCATCCTGAACTGGAACGACATTCCCTACCCGTCCTTCTACCGGGCGTACAAGGAACTCTCGACCAACTTCTGGATTCCCGACGAAGTGGACATGAAGGGCGACGCGCGCCAGTACGGCGAGCTCTCTGCCCGGGAAAAGAACGCCTACGATTCCATCATCGGCCTGCTGGCCACACTGGACTCGCCGCAGACCCGTTTCATCTACAACGTGGCCGAATACATCACCGACCCGGCCGCGCATGCCAATGCGGCGATCATCGGCCAGCAGGAAGTCATCCATAACGAGAGCTACAGCTACGTGCTGGCCTCCATCGCCGGGCTGGCCGACCAGAACCGGGTGTTCGAACTGGCCCGCACGCACCCCACCATTCTGGCCCGCAACGCGCCGATCATGGAATCGTACGACGACTTCATGCGCGAGAAGACCGCCGAGACGTTGATCCGCTCGCTGATCCAGTCGTCCATCCTGGAAGGCATCAACTTCTATTCCGGCTTTGCCTTCTTCTACAACCTGGTGCGCCAGAACCGGATGACCGGCACCGGCAAGATCATCAGCTTCATCAACCGCGACGAACTGGCCCACACCAAGTTCATCAGCGAACTCATCCGCGCCATCATCGGCGAGAACCAGGCACTGCAGGGCGACCAGCTCACCGCCTACGTGCACGACGCGTTCGAGCACGCCATCGCGCTGGAAACGCGCTGGACCGGCGAGGTGCTGGATGGCATCGACGGCATCGATGTGGACGAGATGATCCGCTACGTGAAGTACCGCGCCAACAAGATGGCCGGCATGCTGGGCATCGACAAGCTGTACAGCGACGCCAATGCCAACGTGATGCCGTGGATCAAGGCGTATGCGGACAATTTCACCGAGACCAAGACCGATTTCTTCGAGATGCGCAACGCCAGTTACAAGAAGACCAATTCGGACAACGGATTCGACGACCTGTAGTGCCACGCCATGCGTGGCATCGACGGCCAGCCAACCCCTGTAGTGCCACGCCATGCGTGGCAGACCTCACACCATGCACATCCTGATCGCCTTCGCCTCCCTCAGCGGCAACACCCGTGAGGTCGCGCGCCTGCTCGCCGCGCACTGCCGCGGCCGCGGCCACGCGGTCGACTGGCTGGAAGCCGACGAAGATCCCGAGCAGGCACTGCAAATCCTCGCCCGCCCACACGATCGCTACCTGTTTGGCGCATGGACCGACAACGCCGGGCGCACGCCCGCCGAGATGAAAGACTTCGTCTCCCTCCTACGCGACCACTCCGGCCTGCCACCCGCCGACCGCGTCGCCATCTTCGGCACCGGCGAAACCCAATGGGGCCTGGAGTACTACTGCGGAGCCGCGCACCGGCTGGCCAGCTACTTCCACTCCCCTTACCCGGTGCTGGAGATCGAGCAGATGCCCCACGGCGACGCCGACCGCCACGCCATCCAACAATGGGCCGACCAGGTACTGGCCGCGCCCGGGAGCCTCGCCACATGCTGACCCTGCAGGCGCACAGCGCCGATGACTACCACGCCGCCCTGCGCGACCACCCCACCGTGCTGGTGGACTTCTACAAGGACCAGTGCCCTGGTTGCCGGATGCTGGACATGGCCTTGACCCAGGTGGCCCGCACACCGGCAGCAGCCGACGTGGTGCTGCTCAAGGTGAAGCTGGAAACCGTTGGCGAAACTTTCTTCCGCGACCTCGGCCTGCGCCAGACCCCCACCCTGAGCCTGGTGCGTGACGGAAACGAAGTGCAGCGCATGGCCGGCTACCAGTCTCCCGCGCAGATCGAAGCCGCACTGGCCCCGTAGAGCCGGGCTTGCCCGGCTGCTCTCGCCCGGCTGCTCTTCACGCCAAGCCGACACAGCCTTGCCCATCCTGAACCAGCGGTTACAGGGCACACACCATGCAACTTGTTGCATGGGTCCGCGGCGGCCGCGGCCGGATCATTTGCGACATCGAATGACTTCCGGTTTGAGGTTGTGAACCAACGGGGGTTGTCGTTTCACGATCCACGCTCCGGAGATTTCACAATGCGGCCTCTCTCTCAGTGCAGCCAGCGCTGTGCGCTGTTCAGCGCCATCGCCTTGTCCCTTGCCACCCTGCCCCTGCAGGTCAGTGCCGGTACCGTCACCGGCCCCGGCAACACCCACACCCTCAACCCGGGCGACCCCAACGAGTTATGGGACGTCACCGACCAGGCCGAGCTGATCATTGCCCCGGGCGGTGCCACCAGCGGCATCCAGGTCGACAACGCCACCGTGACCGGCAACGGTGCCCTGCTGGGCGGCCTGTTCGGCATCCGACTGGCCAACACCAGCACCGGCACCCTCACCGGTGGCAGCATCATCATTAGTTCCACCTCCGGCGACGCGGGCGTGGTCGCCTCCGGCAGCACGCTGGACATCGAGGGCATGACCATCACCTCGGCCGGGCGCGGCCTCAGCAGCACCGGCGCGGGCAGCGCGCTCACCCTGCGCAACACCTCGATCAGCGCGGGCGGCGAAGCGCTGGAGCTGGGCGACGGCGCAAGCCTGGTGCTCGACAACGTACAGGCCAGCTCCGACGGCAGCAGCGGCGCGGGCATCGCGCTGGACATCAGCGGCGGCACCGCACAGGTCAGCAACAGCACCTTCAATGGCAGCGCCAACGGCGTTGCCATGACCGGCGGCACGCTGCTGCTGGCCGACTCGCAGGTGCAGGCCACCGGCACCGCGATGGCCCTCGCCGGCAATGCGGCGTCGCAGCCCACCGCTACCGTGACCGGCAGCGGCAGCCTGATCAGCGGTTCGATCGGGGCCAGCGTGACCAACGGCTCCACTTTGAATGTGGTCGGTGCGACCGTGCGCGGCACCGGTACTGGCACCAGTGGCGGCACCGGCGCGGGTGTGGCGCTGATCAACGGCAATCTGGTGCTGAGCCAGGGCGCGCGCGTGGAAGGCACCCGGCACGGCATCTATCTCACTGGTTCAGCGGTGGGCAACAACAGCATCCAGATCGACGCCTCCAGCGTCACCGCCAGCGACGGCCCGGCCATCAACGCGCCGTTGGCCGGCAATGCCGACATCACGGTCAGCAATGGGTCCTCGCTGGTGGGCGGCAATGGCGTCGCGCTGCAGGTTGGCGCGAACGCCGCGGTCAATCTCGACGTCACCGGCTCGTCGATCAGCGGCGACATCGTCGGTGCCACGCTCGGGGCCAACGCCGCCACCGTCAACGTCACCCTGGGCAGCGGCGCGCAGCTGCAAGGGGCCATCATCAACGGCACCAACGTGGCGCTGAGCGATGCCAGTTGGCTGCTCACCGCCGACAGCAACGTGCAGCAGCTCGACGTCGGCAGCGGTGCGGTGGTGCAGTTCGGCGACGGCAGCGCCTTCCACACCCTGCAGGTGGCCGGCAACTACAGCGGCGACGGCGGCACGCTGCGGTTCAACACGGTGCTGGCCGGCGATGACGCGTCCTCGGACCGGCTGGTCATCGACGGTGACAGCAGCGGCCAGACCAACGTGGAAGTGAACAACGTCGGCGGTGCCGGCGCGCTGACCAGCCGCGGCATCCAGCTGGTGCAGGTGGGCGGCGCGTCCAATGGCCAGTTCGATCTGATCGGCCGCGCGGTCGGCGGACAGTATGAGTACTTCCTTTTCAAAGATGCCGGCGACGGCGACTGGTACCTGCGCTCCGAACTACCGGTGCAGCCGGATCCCTGCGACATCGACCCGACCCTGCCCGAATGCGAAGGCCCGGTGGAACCGCCGCCGGAGCCGGAGCCGGTGCTGCGTCCCGAACCCGGTGCCTACCTCGCCAACCTGCAGGCCGCCGGCGGCATGTTCCGACTGGGCTATCACCACCGTCAGGCCGGCCAGAACGGTGGCCGTGCCTGGGCCCGCGTGGACGGTACACGCTCGGGCTTCGGGGCCAACCTGCAGCAGTTGAACGTGCGTGGCAGCAGCCAGGCATTGAGTGTGGGCACCCAGTTGTTCGGCAACGAACGCGGCAGCGGCGTGGGCGTGATGCTCGGCAGCGGCAATGGCAGCAGCACCTCCACCAGCGTGCTCACCGGCTATTACGCGCGCGGCAAAGTGAAAGGCAACGCACTGGGCGTGTATGGCACCTGGCGCGGTGTTGGCGGCGATGACCCGTATGTCGGCCTGTACGTGGACGGGTCGGTGCAGCGGGCGGTGTTCCGCAATGAAGTAGAAGGCAACGCGCTGGCTACCGAACGCTATGACAGCAAGGCATGGCAGGGCGCGGTGGAAGTGGGCTATGCGGTGACGGTGCGCCAGTCCGGCAACAGCCGCGTGTTCCTGGAACCGCAGTTGCAGGTGGGCTACACCCGTTGGGACGACGTGCGCCACGTCGAACGCAACGGCACCCTGGTGCACACCGCGGACGCCAGTGGTGCGTTCGGCCGCGTCGGCGTGCGGCTGTCCGGCGTGACCCGCTGGGATGGCAGCGCCGCCGAGGTGCAGCCGTATCTGGCCGCGAACTGGCTGCGCAACGGCAGCAACCCGTATGTGCGCATGGACGACGAGGCCGTCGATGCGCGCATTCCACGCCAGCGCGGCGAGTTCAGCGCCGGGGCCAGCGTGCGCTTCCCCAGCGGCCTCGGTGCCTGGGCCGGATTGGCACTGGAGCGTGGCTCCGGCTACCACCAGCGCAGTGCACAGCTCGGCCTGAGCTACCGCTGGTAACGGTCAGTTCGAGCGGACGGACAACAGTCCGATCCGCTTGAACCACCACTCGAGCGGCAGCGTGACCAGCGGCGGGATCGCCGCCAGCAGCGCCAGCAGCGTGGCCCACCACGGCCAGCGCTGGCGCAGCGCGGTCAGCACGCTGACCACCACGTAGACCATGAAGGCCAGGCCGTGCACCGGCCCGAAGATACGCACGCCCAGCGTGGTGGGTTCACCGGCGTGATACTTGAAGTACATGCCGACCAGCAGGCCCGCCCAGGTAAAGGCTTCAAACAGCGCCACGATGGCGAACACGCGGCCCATCGGGCTGAGCGGAGCAGAGGTTTTCAAAAGCGAACCCGGTGATCACGGCAAAGGGGCCACCATGATAGCCGGGTTATCGCTAATGCGAACCGTTCGCTTAAATGAACATTCCGCCCGATGCTTCCACACGCTGCGCATTGATCCAGCCGGTCTGCGGCGACAGCAACGCCACCACCACCGGTCCGATGTCGTCCGGAAGACCAGCGCGGCCCAGCGCGGTGTTGCCCGCCACCATCTTGTTTACGTCCTGGTTGTCACGCACGTGGCCGCCACCGAAGTCGGTCTCAATCGCGCCGGGTGCCAGCGTGTTGGCACTGATGCCACGCGCGCCCAGCTCCTTGGCCAGGTAACGGCTGAACACTTCAATGCCGCCCTTCATCATCGCGTAGGCCGAACTGCCCGGCAGCGCGAAACGGGCAAGTCCGCTGGACACATTGAGGATACGGCCACCGTCGCTGATCAGCGGCAGCAGCGCCTGGGTCAGGAAGTACGGGCCCTTCAGATGCACAGCCACCAGGTGGTCGAACTGTGCCGGCGTGGTCTCGGTGAAGCCGGCATACAGGCCCTCGCCGGCATTGTTCAGCAGACCCTGCAGGCCGCTGGCACCCCACTGCTGCAGCTGGGCTTTCACAGCTGCGGCGAAGGCCTCGAAGCCCGCGCTGTCGGCCACATCCAGCGGCAACGCCGCAGCGCGGCGGCCCAGCGCTTCAATCTGTGCCACCACCTGCTGCGCGGCGTCGGCCTGGCTGCGGTAGGTGATGATCACATCGGAGCCGTCGGCGGCCAGGGCCAGCGCGGCGTTGCGGCCCAGGCCGCGGCTGCCGCCGGTGATCAGGGTGATGCGGGAGGTCGTGCTCATGACGTGCTCCTTGGTTGGGGTGCGGCCAGACTATTACCCTTGCCCGGCCCCATAAATCGCGCGATCCTGATTTGACTGTCCAACCACAGCGAACAATCCATGGACCGCCTCGACCAGTTGCGCAGTTTTCTCCGGGTGGCCGAGCTCGGCTCGTTCACCCGTGCCGCCGACAGCCTGGGCCTGCCCAAGGCCAGCGTGTCGCTGGCGGTGCAGCGGCTGGAAGCCGAGGTCGGCGTCCAGCTGCTGCACCGGACCACCCGCCGGGTGCGGCTGACCGCCGACGGCGCGCAGTACCAGCAGCGCGCCCGCGACCTGCTGGACGACATGGAAGACCTGCAGGGCATGTTCCGCCGCGAAACCGGGCAGCTGACCGGACGCCTGCGCGTGGACATGTCCAGCGGGCTGGCCCGGCAACTGGTGGTGCCGCACCTGCCGGATTTCCTCGGCCAGCATCCCGGGCTGGAGATCGAGCTCAGCGGCACCGACCGTCGCGTCGACCTGGTCCGCGAAGGCTTCGACTGCGTGCTGCGGGTCGGCCCGCTGGACGACAACACGCTGGTCGCCCGCCCGCTCGGCGTGATGCATATCGTCAACTGCGCCAGCCCGGCCTACATCGCGGCGCGAGGCATGCCGCAGACCTTGGCTGACCTGGACACGCATGCACTGATCCACTACGTGGGCACGTTGGGCCAGCGCTCGCCGGGCTTTGAGTACTTCGACGGCCAGGCCTATCAAAGCCTGTCGATGGGCGGGCCGATCACCGTCAACAGCGGTGAGGCCTACAGCGCCGCGGCACTGGCCGGGCTCGGCATCATCCAGGTGCCACGGTTGGGGGCGCGCGCAGCGATGGCGCGAGGTGATCTCGTCGAGGTGCTGCCGCAGTGCGTGGCGGAGCCGATGCCGGTGACCCTGCTCTACGCGCAGCGCCGACACCTGCCACGCCGGGTGGCCGCGTTCATGGACTGGGTGGCCGGAGTGATCCAGCCGGAGCTGGCGCGCACGGATTGATGGTTACGCCTGTTTATACGTATTCATCCGCATTCATCGCCACTTCGTGTATCTTTGCGCCATTGAAGTTGCATGGTTATATCCATTTATGCACGAAGACATCGACGCGCTGCCTGGCGAACGTCAGCAGGCCATCCTCGAACAGCTGCGCCAGAATGGCCGCGTGTTCTCAGCCCAGCTCGCTGTCCAACTGGGCGTTTCCGAAGATTCGATCCGCCGCGACCTGCGCGACCTGGCCAGCCAGGGGCTGTGCCGCAAGGTCTACGGGGGTGCCCTGCCGGCCGCCCCGGAAGCGCCGCCGCTGGTTGCGCGTCATGCGCAGCAAACCGTACAGAAGCAGGCATTGGCAGACGCTGCAGCCACCCAGGTGCGTCGTGGCGACGTGGTGCTGTTGGACGCCGGCTCCACCAACAGCGCCATTGCCGCGGCCCTGCCCGGGCACATGGCGCTGCGGGTGATCACCAATGCGCCGGATATCGCAATGGCCTTGATGGCGCGGCGTGGATTCGAGGTCAGCCTGATTGGCGGCCGGCTTGATCCACGATTGGGCGCAGCGGTCGGCGCACAGGCGCTGGAAGCCGTCGCCGCCTTGCGTGCCGACGTGTGTTTCATCGGCACCTGTGCGGTCGACGCCGAAGCCGGCCTGTGGGCGGTGGATGGCGAAGAAGCCGCGCTGAAACGGGCGCTGCTCGCCGCCAGCAGCCGCTGCATCGTGGTCGCTACCAATGACAAGCTGGGCACGCAGGCTTCGCACCGCATCGGCAGCGTCGAGCAGATCGACGTGCTGGTGGTGGAAGCTGACGCGCCCGACATCCACACCGCTGCTTTCGAACGCCGTGGCGTCGACCTGCTGCGCGCCGCCCACGTCTGAGACCTTCTGCATGACCACAACGATGATGGCGCCTGCCCAGGCGCGCGCCGAACAACACGCCACCCGCGCCGCCTTTTTGCTGCCCGGCTTCGCCACCGCCGCATGGGCCCCATTGGTGCCATATGCAAAGAACCGCACCGGGTTGGATGAAGGCACGCTCGGCCTGGTGCTGCTGTGCCTGGGCGCAGGTTCGCTGCTGGCGATGCCCATTGCCGGTGCGTTGGCTGCGCGTTTTGGCTGCCGCGCCATCATGGTGATCACGCTGCTGATGGCGATGGTCGCCCTGCCCTTGCTCGCCATTGCCCCCTCGCCGTGGGCGCTGGGCGCGGCGCTGTTCGTGTTCGGTGCCGGCGTGGGCGCGTGCGACTGCGTGATGAACATGCAGGCGGTGATCGTCGAGCGCGAAAGCGGCCGGCCGATGATGTCCAACTTCCACGCCTTCTACAGCATTGGCGGTGCCATTGGGGCAGCCGCCATCACCACGCTGCTTTCCATGCGCGTGTCGCCGCTGTTGGTGTGTGTGCTGGCCTCGGCGTTGATGATTGCGCTGCTGGCCGTTTCGGTGCGCTGGTGGCGGCGCGACCGTGCGCCGAATGACGCGCCGATGTTCGCGGTGCCGCATGGCGTGGTGCTCGCCATCGGCGTGCTGTGCTTCGTCGCCTTCCTTGCCGAGGGCACCATGCTCGACTGGAGTGCGGTGTTCCTGCACGAAGTGCAGCAGGTACCGCAGGACCGCGCCGGCCTCGGCTTCATGTGCTTTGCCATCGCCATGACCGTCACCCGCCTGCTCGGCGACGGCGTGGTCGCCAGGCTGGGCCGGCACCGCGCGATTCTGCTCGGCGCGCTGGTCGCCGCCGTGGGCTTCGGCCTGATCACCTACGCCCCACCGTTGCTGCCCGCACTGGCCGGGTATGTGCTGATCGGCCTGGGCTGCGCCAACATCGTGCCGGCCCTGTTCTCCATGGCCGGCAACCAGAAGGCCATGCCTGAAAGCCTGGCCATTCCGGCGATCACCACCCTGGGCTACGCCGGCGTGCTGGCCGGCCCGGCGCTGATCGGCTTCGTCGCCCAGGCCAGCAGCCTGGTGTTCGCCTTCACCGCCGTGGCGGTGGTGATGGTGCTGATCGGCATTACCTCCCGCTGGGTGCGGGTGTAATCAGCGGTGCGCCAGCGCGTAGTCGATGGCGGCGCACACCGCCGCGACCTGCGCGTCGTTGCACTGCTGCGGGGTCGCACGCGGGCTGTCCGGATAGACCTCGGTGGTGGTGGTGAACTTCGCGCCGGTAATGCTGGCGCACAAGCCCAGGCGCTTCAGCGGGTATTCGATGACACCCGGAGCCACCACCGGTGAACCGATGATCTCGCCCTTTTCGTCGGCCGGGGCGATGTGGGTCACCTTTTCCACTTCGGCGTTCACCGCCTGCTGGAACGCCGGCTGCGGGTTTTCAGTGTCGTCCACCAGATAGAACCCATCCGGAATGCCACCCGGCTCGAACGGCTTGCCATCGCGCGCGGCCAGTGCCGGGCGGAACTCGGTTTCGTCGGTGTCGGTGGTTTCGTGCAGGTCGATATGCAGCACCATGCGGTCGCGCACCGGTTCCACCAGCGCCATCAATGCGGCCGATTCGGCGGCCGGGCTGTCGGCGACGAACGAGCGGTTCGGGTCAATGGCCAGCGCATTCCAGCGATTGATGCGCTCGAAGCCCCACGGGTTCACTCACGGGGCCACGAGGACGTTCGCCTTGCCAGCGTAGTCCTTGGCGCGCTGCGCCAGGAACTGCAGTGCGCCCTCCACGCCGCTGGTTTCATAGCCGTGCACACCGCCGGTGACCAGCACGCTGGGCAGCGCCGGGTTCCACTCGCGGCTGCGCAGGGCAAACAAGGTGTACTGGTCGGGGGCGTAGTCGAGTTCGCCGTACGGCACGACATCGAAGTCCGTGCCCAGTGCCTGGACCTTGCTCACCACTTCGTCAACATAGCTGCGCTGCTTCGGCTGCCCTGCCCGCCACTGCGCCCTCTCTTCCGCGCCCCAGGCCTGGCCGGGGGTACCGATGGGGTAGAAGCGGGAAAGGGTCATGGCAAGTCTCGCAGGGATTTCAGGAGGGCAGATGATAGCGCGGCGGTGTGGCGGCGACCTATTGGGTGCGCCGCACGCGCGGAGCTTGGGATGGACGAACGCGCGAACGTCCGGACACTCGAAACCTGCTGCACTCGTGATACTTCTGGGTGGTAGGGTCGCTCGCAAGACGACCGCCGTGAAACTGCCAACGTCCGGTAAGGCATTGAAATCAACGAAACGCTGACACTGGCCGCGCGCTGGCCGCCGGGATTGCCCATCGCCCAAACTACCCAGCCGTGATTTTTGCCTCTTCGCTTTCCGGTCATGAGCTAAAGAACGCCCAACGCTTCACTGCAGTCGTCTATCGAACGACTCTACCTACCTTCGTCCGGCATCAACGGATTCGCGGCACGCGCACCATGCGCCACCGCGATCAGAAAACTCTGACCTCAATGTAGGAAAACCACGCGTCGCTCCCCCAATTCCCCACTTTGCCAAATTTGGCGACTTCCACCCATTGACGCCACCCTCACGATTCGTTCATAAACGCACCCTGCACTGCGCACACGCGCTACAGGGGTTCCACACCTGCTGACGTCTGTTCTGGCTGCCAACCGGCGGCCCGGCGAACTGCGGCCGGTTGAAATCACCCCCTGCAGCGATGCGCCGCACCGGACTGCATCCAGGGGATTGAGTAATGCGAATGAACGCTGCCGATCGGACCGCCAGGCAACCTGCCTGGAGCCGCGCCCTTCATCTGCTGACCGCCGTCAGCCTGCTGATGCCGCTGGCGGCACACGCGCAAATCGTGCCCACCTGGCGCGAGGAGTACGACAAGCGGCTGAAGTACGGCGATCTGGTCGAACCGCTGAAGGGCGAGATCTTTGGCGAGAAGGTCAACCTGTATGACGGCTCGGTCAGCCTCAGCGCAACCGATATCACGGTGCCAGGTAACAACGGCCTCGCTGTCTCGCTGGGCCGCAGCCTGGCGGACTTCGCAGGCGACGTGACCGAAAACCAGTTCGCCAACTGGTCGTTGGACGTACCGTCGCTGTCCGGTGTGTATGGCGACCTGCCAGAAACCGCCCAAGTGGGTTACTGGGCACCCGCCGCGCGCTGCTCCACCGTGACCGCGCCACCCACGCTGAAGGTGTGGAACTACCGCAGAACCCAGCAGATCAACTTCGATGCACACACCTACTGGGACGGCGTGCGCCTGAGCTTGCCCGGCGGCAACGGCGAAACCGTGCTCGCGGGCAGCGGCGATGCGCGCCAACCAGTCCCCCAAATGGGTCAGCCGACGCCATGGAACACCAAGGGCGGCTGGTTCTTCTCGTGCTTGGGCGCACTCAAGAGCGGCCAACCGGGCGAAGGCTTCCTTGGCCACGCACCAGACGGCAGCAAGTACTACTTCGACTGGATGGTCGTCCGCAGCAACAAATCCGCGTCGTTGCAACCCTACGACGTCAACACACATGCCACGCTGGACCGGAAGAAGGTCTATCTCTACCCCTCCCAGATCGTGGACCGGTTCGGCAACTGGGTCCGCTACCAGTGGAATGACGGTCGCCTCGAAAGCATCACCTCCAGCGATGGGCGCAGCATCACCCTGACCTTTGATGCACAAGGTCGCATTGCCTCCGCCTCAACTGCCGGCCGCAGCTGGACCTATGGCTACTCCGAATACGGACAATTGCAGTCGGTCACACTGCCGGACGGCACGGCCTGGACCTACAACCTGCCCAGCGTCACGGTGACCCACAAGCGCCCCGAATACACAGGCCAGGATCCGTCTGCGTACATGGACAATCCCGAGGTCTGCGCCAAGGTCAACAAGATCGTAGAGACCGAGGTGGCGGTCAGCATCGGACACCCGTCGGGTGCCAGCGGCACCTTCGCGTTCCGCCCGTTCCGCCACGGCCGCAAGAACGTGCCCTTCGACTGCCAGACCTCCGGTGATGAAGGCCTGATCGCCGACGGCTGGAACATGTCGCCCGTCTATCGCGATGCGATGTCGCTGGTAACCAAGACCATCAGCGGTCCCGGCATGCCCACCGCGCAGTGGACCTACCAGTACGCCAACCTGGGGGGCCGCTACGACCGCGACCTGACCCAGGCCACTGCGCCGCTGTTCCCGGTCGGCCAATCCGAACCCAAGATCACCATCGAAACCCTGCCCGATGGCGTAATCAAAACCTACGAGTTCGGCAAGGAAGTGGCATACAACGACGGCATGCTGCTCGGCACCACCACCAGCAGCGGCGGCACCGTGGTGCGCGTGGACCGCAACAACTACTACCCCGATGCCCAGCTTCCCAGCGCGCCGTTCCCGCAGGCCGCCGGCCGCAACCTGAAGTACGGAGCCACCGAACTGGGCGAGCACCTGAACCGCCCGGTGCAGAGCACCACCATCCAGCAGGATGGCGTGCTGTTCACCCGTCAAGTGCAGACGTTTGATTCGTCGATCCGCGAAGTCGGCGTGGTGGAATCCAACAACGCTGGCTTCAGCCGCAGCAGCAGCACCGATTACTACGACAACCCGCAGTTGTGGGTGCGCGGGCAGACCGCGCGCAGCATCGTCAACGGCATCGAGCAGTCGCGGACGGAGTTCGACGGCAACACCGCCCAGCCGCTACGCGCCTACAGCTTCGGCAAGCTGGCCCAGCAGGTCAGCTACGCCGCCGATGGCACCGTCGCCACGGTCACCGATGGACGCGGCAACACCAGCCACCTCTCCGCCTGGAAGCGCGGCGTTCCGCAGCAGCTGCGACTGCCCCCAACGCCCGAAGCACCCAACGGTGCCACCCGCCAGGTAGAGGTGGACGAAAACGGCTGGATCACCGCGCTCACCAACGAAGTCGGTGCAACCACCCGCTACACCTATGACAGCATGGGCCGGCTGCGCACGCAGCAGTTCCCCACGGGCGACAGCGTGGCCTGGAACGGAGCCACGCTGGACCTGCAGCGCCTGGGCGCTGCCCAGTACGGCGTGCCTGCCGGTGCCTGGAAACACTCGCGCACCTTGGGTGGGCTGCGTACCGATACCTACCTGGACGCCATGTTCCGTCCGGTGCTGGTCACCCAAAACCTCAACAACGCCTTGGACAGCGCCACCGTCACCCGCTACGACAGCAGCGGCAAGACCGTGTTCGCCTCCTACCCAACCCGCCAGCTGAGCGACATCAATCAATCCCTGGCAGGCACAACCACCCAGTACGACGCACTGGGCCGCCCCAGTATCGTGCGCCAGACCTCGGAGCTGGGCGACCTGGTCAGCAGCACCGAGTACCTGGGCAACCTCACGGTGCGCAGCACCAACCCGCGCGGACAGGCCACCACCACCCGCCACCAGACGTACGACCAACCTACCTACGAGATGCCGCTGACCATCCAGCATCCCGAAGGCGTGGTCACCGACATCCAGCGCGACAGCCTGGGCAAGCCGCTGGCCATCACCCGCCGCAGTGGCGACGGCAGCCAATCGCTGACCCGCCGTTACGTGTATGACGGCTACCAGCAGCTGTGCAAAACCATCGAGCCGGAAACCGGGGCCACCCTGCAGGACTACGACGCCGCCGGCAACGTGGTTTGGTCTGCCGCCGGCACCGCCCTGACCAGCACCACCGCCTGCAACCAAGCCGAGGGTCTGGCCAGCGGCCGCGCCGTACAGCGCAGCTACGACGCACTGAACCGCTTGCAGCAGCTGGCCTTCCCGGACAACCGTGGCAACCAGAGCTGGAGCTACACCGCCGACGGCCTGCCGGCGGAGATCAGCACCACCAACGACCCGGCCACCCTTCCGGTGGTGAACCGTTACCAGTACAACCTGCGCCGTCTGCTGACGGCCGAAACCCTGCAGCACAGTCAGCTGGGCACCGTGAGCTTCGGTTACAGCTATGACGGCAACGGAAACCTTGCCGGGCAGACCTACCCCGGCGGTGCCACTGTGGCCTATCAGCCCGACGCGGCCGGCCGCGCCACTACCGTGGGCAGCTACGCCCAGCAGGCCAGCTACTACGCCAACGGGGCGCTGGCCGGCTTCGTGTACGGCAACGGCATAGCGCACACCATGACCCAGAACGCACGTGGCCTGCCCGAGCGCAGCCGCGACGCTGGGGCTGGTGGTGCCGTGCATGACGACAGCTACGACTACGATGCCGCCGGCAATGTGCTGGCGATCTCCGACGGCCTGCCCGGTGCGCCTGGCAACCGCGACATGAGCTATGACGGCCTGGATCGCCTGCGCGCGGTCACTGCGGCCAGCTTTGGCAACGCACTCTACGAGTACGACGCGCTGGACAACCTGCGCCGTGCCAAGGTCGGCAGCCGCGACCGCACCCACTACTTCGACCCGTCCAATCGGCTGGTCAACGTGATGGATACAGGTACCGGGGCCACCGTGACCGGCCTGAACTACGACGTGCAGGGCAATCTGTCCGTGCGCAACGGCCAGACCTTCAGCTTCGACTACGGCAACCGCCTGCGCGAAGTAGCCAGTACCGAGCGTTACGAATATGACGCTCATGGCCGCCGGGTGAGGTCGCTGGGCAACGACGGGGCCATCTATTCGTTCTACGACAACGGCGGCGTGCTGCGCTACCAGCGCAACGAGCGTACGGGCAAGAAGACAAATTACATGTACCTGTCCGGCAGCCTGGTGGCACGCGTCAATGACGCGGCGGCACCCAGCGTGCCGGCCCTCAGCGCACCCGGCTACATCACCCAGGGCAGCGTCACCTTGACCTGGACCGCAGCCGGTGCCGCCAACCGCTATGAACTGCAGCAACTGAGCGGCGGCAACTGGGTTGGGCTGTATAACGGAACCGCCCTCACCTATGTGGCCAGCAATCTGCTCACCGGCAGCTACCAGTTCCGGGTGCGCGGTTGCCGCGAGGTGTGCGGCGACTGGAGCAACATCGCGGCCGTGGCCGTGGAATTGCCGCCCAGCGGCGTGCCGACCGTGACCACCCCGGCCACCGCCTACAACGGCAGCTATACCGTCAGCTGGACGGCCTCCGACGGCGCGGCCACCTATGAACTGCAGGAAAGCGCCAACGGCGGCGGCTGGACGCTCCTGCAGAACACCGCCGCCCGCTCGCTGTCCATCAGCGGCAAGCCCGCCGGCAGCTACGGTTACCGTGTGCGGGTCTGCAATCCGGTGGGCTGCACCGGCTATAGCGCGACCGCCACCACCGCCGTTGTGTACCCGCCAACCGCTGCCCCCAGCCTCAGCGCCCCTGCCCGCGTGGGTCCGGGCAGCATCGGCATCGGCTGGAACGCCATCGCCGGCGCAACCCGGTACACCCTGCAGGAGAGTGCCAATGGCGCGGCTTGGGTGACCCTGTTCGACGGCAACGCCACCTCGTACGCCACACCGGCACGCGGCGTGGGCAGTTACGCCTATCGCGTTGCGGCCTGTAACGGTGCGGGCTGTAGTGGCTGGTCTGGCAATGGCAACGTCACCGTCGTCGGAGCACCGACGCTGGAGCCTGTGATCAGCGCGCCTGGACTGGTAAACGTCACCGACTACGCCTTCAGTTGGAGCACCCCGGCCAACACCGAGTACTTCATCCTGCAGGAAAGCGCGAATGGTGCTGGCTGGGTCACTCTGCTGGCCGATGGCCGCACGTCGGTTGGCCTCGGTCGCGGCAACGGCAGCTACGGCTACCGGGTGCAGGCCTGTAACTTTGTTGGCTGTGGTCCTTGGTCCGGCATTGCCACCGTCACGGTCTCACTGCCACCGCCGGTGCCGACGATCTATGTAGCCAACTGGCTGACTACCACCACTGCGCCGTATCGGGTTTCTTGCGACGTTGGCTGGTACCCGACTGCGACCGCCACGGAATACCACCTTGAGCCCGACACGGGCGGTCGACGCCTGTATACCGGCCCCAAGTCCTATGTTGCGTCAAACACCAATGCGTACTGCTCGGCGCGATTGAGGGTGCGCGCCTGCAACGCAGGGGGGTGCTCTGACTGGTCCCCGATCTACACCGCGACCCGTGGCGTCTACGAGACCAACTGATGAACGCGATCAAGAACATGAGCATGCTGATGCGCGGGTTGCTGGTACTGGTGCTGGCGGCAGGGATGCTGCCGGCGACCCAGGCGGCCGAGACCGTTGAGTACATCCACACCGATGCGCTGGGCTCCCCGGTGGCGGTGACCGATGCCAATGGCGTGGTGATCGAGCGGACCGTCTACGAGCCATATGGCGCGGTGGTGGGTGGGCAGGTTAAGGACGGACCGGGGTATACCGGGCATGTGTCTGACTCGGCTACGGGGTTGAGTTACATGCAGCAGCGGTATATGGATCCGGAGATGGGCGTGTTCCTTTCCGTCGATCCAATTACTGCCCACGGACAACCTGTGGTGAACTTCAATCGCCACAGGTACGGCAACAGCAATCCCTATCGTTTCACCGATCCCGACGGCCGAGACGGTTGGGACAGTTTCGCGACAGGCTACTCACACGGCGTAATGGATGCGCACTATGATCAAGCCAAGCATCCCTTCAAAGCCGGCTTAGAAGAGCAGGCAGGCTATGCAATTGGAGCTGCAATTGTTCGCGGCGGAAAATCTCATGGCGGCATCCGAGTACCGACAGTTCGAATCCAGAAGTCAATCGCACCAATCACCGGAAAGGCACAGTCCACAAAGTCCGGAGGTGTGGAAACTGGTCACGCCGCGACCAGCCAACGAATAGCCAACGCCGAGGCAGAGAGACCAGATGTCGCGCAAGTCAGCATGAATCAGAGAATCAGCACTGTCACTGGTGGCGAGGTAAAATCCTCCCTGCGTCCAGATGTTGCATCAGTTCGCACGGATGGAAAGATTGACGTCACGGAGGTACTATCTGGAAAGCAGGAGGCAGCCGCGACCGCATCCAAGTACAAGAACGCACTGGGCGACAAAGCCGGAAATATCCAGTGCGTTTCACAAGATCACTGTTGAGGGCGATATAATGAGCGAGTTCGACCTAGACAATAAACACCCGATACCAGACTTGGGCGTTATTGATGTGAACTCAGTAAAGAAGGATGCCGGGGCCGAGTTACACATCGTCATTGCCACCCCGCTTCAAGCAGATGAGAGATCATTGGAGCGACTTATTCGGAAGATCGAAGCGTATCTTGGATACATTCAATCTGATGAGTACTCGAGGCAATGCGGCACCCCCTCTGCATCCACCACAAGGATTGTGGTTGACATCCACCCTGAATCTGATCGTATGGCCTTTGAATTGCTGAGCAGGAGTCGAGACTGGGTAACGGATAATGGTGCGACGCTCGTTGTCGCACCTCTCGATCTGACTCCATTGCAATAGTTTTCCCTTGAAGCATCGGTATTTTCTAGGGAATACCTGAACTAATCTGCCCAGAATGAACAGACGAGTTCACCCGGACTTCAAGCAAGCAATCAGACTACTCGACAAAGGTCAGGCGCGCGGCGCACTCGAGCTCGCCGAACGCCTGGTAGCGTCCGCCAACGAGATGGGCCGCCTTGATGGTCATATCTGCCGGGGAATGGTTTACGAGGACGGGGGCATCGATCTGGAGCCCGACTTCGGGAGAGCAATGGACAGCTATCGTAGAGCGTCGCTGATGGCACCTTGTGCCTACACCTTCATACATCTTGCCCGCATGTCCATGAAGATGAAGAACTATCCTGAGGCGCTTCGATTCCTCACCATATCAGAGGACTACGAACAGACTCCCGAGGTACTTCTTGGGTTCGGCCTTTACCATGAAGCACATTTACCTGAAGGCGCATCCGCGGCAAAATCGTATTTCGTCAAGGCAGCACTTAGGGGGCGCTTTGCCGGATTCTTCGGGTATTCAAGAGTCGCACGCAGCATCGACCAGAACTTCAGGGCGCTCGGCATGGACTGCATGAGGATAGCTTCGGGCCCATTTATTGCGCTCGCCATCGGTCTACGAGCACGGTATCAGTTCTAGCACCCTAGCGGCGCGCCATGCGCGTCCCCTGCTGACCTTCAACGACCGCCCCGCCCAGATGCACGGCCAGTACCCCGGCCACATAAGCACGGGTATGATCCAGCCGATATGGGCCTCCGGTCAGATGAAGGGCTGAAGAACGATGATTCCTACGGCGTTGATCTTGTCACTTGCACTACCCGTTATCGGAGCCGCTACACCCAACGCTGCCTCAGCTGACTCCTCCTACCGATACGAAAGTGTCTCGGCCATCTCCCTTGATACATCTGTCATCAGGATAGATATCGCCAACAAGGTTCTTGTCTATCCGGCGACCCTCACGGAGCTCGAAGCATGCCCGGGAAAGCGCAATAGGTGCTTCAAGACCACTCGAATGAGCTTCTGCTCACCAACTGAGCTGGAGATACGCGCGGGGGCGTGGAACTGCGGTGACGACGACCTGGGCTTTCATGTGACGGGCGAGCGCACGCTGCACATAATCGGCAACGACATCCACACCCTGGTCATCTCAAGCCACGGTACCGAGTACTTCTTTAACCGGGAACGCGGGCTGGTGATGTTCAGATTTATCGGCCAGCCCATCACAGAAGTCTACTGGTCTACATCCCCACTGGGGTTCGGATCCATTAATCAAGAAGCTGAACTTCGCCCCGACTGACCCCGCGGCCTGACCCCGTCTCTGCAACGCGCGAACCGGTGGCTCGAAGCAGGCCACGGATTGAGGCAGCAAGTTAGAAGACCCTCTGATTGCAAGAATACCTAGCCCTAGGAAGCTCAGGATGAATAGAAGACCATTACCAGAAGCAGCAGTGAGTGACCCCAACTCCGTCGAGATGTTGACGGTCTGGATTGCTGATGGAGGACTTCACTGCTCGATCAAGATTGGCATGTACACCAGCATGGGGATGAATGAAGTCGGTGCATGGGGGAGGATACTTGCTGACACCGCAAGGCACATCGGCAACGCGCTGGAGGAGCAACAGGGAGTGGACGCTCGGGAAGCCGTCCTTCGCATAAGTCGCTCTTTCGACGACGAGCTTGCGCTGCCCACGACCTCCGCACAAGGCAAGTTTGTTAAGAAGAACTGACACCTCAAGGCGCAACGATGATCCAGATCCCGACCCGCCAGCATTTCACGATCATCGAGTATCGCGGGTTCCACGATGTTCCTCGATTTATTCTGGCGAAAGACGAGTCCGGTGGGTATTGGGTGCTTGCAAGCCCCTTTGACGATGCCACTGACGAGTACTCCGAGAGCTACTCCATCGTTGAAGCTGGGCAAGACGAGGCCTACGCCCGCACCGTCCTATGCCAGCATTGCAGCGGAAAACTGGCTGATCCGACCTGTACTCTTCCAGTTGCAGCCCTTGTGTTTGACAGTACGAAACGCGCTTCGTTCCGCGTGGCTGGACCTACCCCGGACCAATCATTTAAGTGAACAAACGTCCGCCCCTGATCGACCCTACGTTGATCGTTCCTGGCGGACGCCCCACTCAATTGACGTCACGCGCACGCTCCAACAGCTCCAGCTCTGGGCGCGCAAGCTCCCAATCTTCGTCCTTCTCCATCCAGAAGCTCCATTCCCGTGAATTTTCGCCCAACGAAATCAGCCTCTGAAGCGCTGAATTTGCCAGCTCCGGATCAGCGACACGACAGAGAATCACCCTCTCTCCGAGTGCAGTGACGCGCGCGAGAAAGATCGCATTCTGGTCGACTGAGACAGATGCGAGAATCTCATCACCAAGGACGTCAATCACCTGCTGCTCCCCATTGGTGGGCATCTGATTGTCACCAAGGGATGCACACTCAATCGTGACTCGTAGATGCCATGGATACCCCGCCCGTCCCGAGTAGCGCCGCAGCGCAGAATTGACTACCACGACCGCCGGGTTCTCGCCAATGGATGTTTGGACCAAAGTGTAGTACGGCATTGGCGGCGCAGGCGGCATTTCCAATGACCTCTCAATGAGATATAGGTAGTTTACCCTGCTGTAGATTCATTCAGACCATAGGGGATGGCCAGGTGAAGAAGTCGGTTGATCTATTGTTGGACTCGGCGAGGGTGACTTCCACCTTGGCCGCAGTCGCACTGTGTGCGCTGGCGGGTAGTTTTGTCCTGATTGCCATCATTGGTGGCAGCACAACGGTGAAGGAACTGGAATCGCCGTGGCTTGCCTGATGGGCGTGTTCCTGATCGCGTCAATCTCCGCAATGATCGGCGCGACGGTCCGGGTTGTTCGCAATCGGCGTCAACTGGCGGATTGGGGGATGTTCCTGATCTTCATCTGGGCTATTCCGTATATGGGTATCACGCTTTATCTTGGCACTTGCGATGTCTACCGTCGTTTCTCAGTGAGAGGTTGGTCAAGGTGAGCATGAGCGAGGTTGTTGAGCGCTATTCGGCGCTCTTTGCTCTTATCGGGATTGGGATCTGGGTGACCACGATTGCGACAATGAGGGTTCTGCGCAAGCTCAATAGGGAGCGACCTGAGGTACTGAGAGGTGTTGGGGTGACCGAGGTGGATTGGTGGTTCTCTAGCTGGCGTGGGATTTTTCTTCTTCGGTTTTCCCAGCAAGGGATTTGCTTGAGCTCCGGGCAGCGTTGGATGTTGCGCGGGTGCATCTTGAGTTCCGCGGCTTTGGTTGTCTCGCTGGGTGTGATTGCCGCTTTGGGTTGAGGTGGCTTTCGATGCGCTGCGACTTGGGCTTCGCTCTGGGTTCATGCGTTACCGGGTGTTGATGGGTTCACGGCAGTCGTCTTGCGACCGACTCTACCCATCAAGCCATCCAGAGTTCCTAGTGACAGGCCATGCGTGAACCCGCCATCCTCAGCCGACCGATCCACCCCTCAGTGGGGCGTCAGATGCTGCCATCACTTGCAACTGAGAATGGAATCTAGGATGCGACTCTTGAACGCGGCTTTCTTGACCTTGCTCGTTGCAGGGTCCTGCATCGGATGCCAGATTCGGCATTCAGATGAAACTACCTCAGTGAACCAATGCGGACGGCAAGCGCAACCCCCTTGCCGGGTGACCTTCAGAGCTCTTGCTGACAATCCTCAGCGTTTTGAGGGGCTGACGCTTCGCGTCGAAGGCTATCTTGCTGTCTCTCGAGGCTTGTTTGTACTGACCTCGAGCAAAGAACTGTTCGAGGCAGGAGCATCTGATGAGATGGCGATTAGAATCAGGGGCCCAATTGATCTGCAGAGGCAGATCTTCGAGCAGCACGTCTACACTTGGGTTTCGGTGACTGGCACTTACGGCTCAACGGTTGGCATCAAGAATGAACTACTTCTCGGGGAGATTCGTGCTCCGCTCGATGTTCAGCCTTTGCGGATTCCTGGCCCTGCCCAACGCGCAACCTTCGGAGATGTCCTGATTGATCTGGAAGATCTGAAATGAGCTCTAACGATGAAACGCCCTCATGTGAAGACAATCCAGCTCGACGTCGCAGGTCAAGGATCCCCTTGAAGAACTCATTGGTGATGGTAAGAAGCCCGATGTCAGCAGCCCTTCTCTTCTTCCTGAGCGGCTGCGACATGCTTACGCCAACCGTAGTAACGGTGCACAATACCGGGACCAGAAGACTGGAGAACGTCCAGCTTGAGGCGGGAGGGGATACGGTCCAGCTCGGTGCAATGGAACCCGCCAAGTCGAGAACAGTCAGGCCCAAAGTGACACGAGACTCCGCACTTCGCATAGCATACCGGCAGGGATCGATGTCATACGTTTGCGACGGCGACGTGTACTTCACAAACAATATGAAGGTGAAGGTTGAGGCCGAAATCGGATACGGTAAGTGTCGGGTTGTGGATGTTACGCATTAGCGCTTCACGTGATGCTGGTCCAGTTTACCGGCGTCGCGTCGGCGTACTTGAAGACGCCTAAATTGGAAGCTGATGATGAGAACGCTGTTTGGCACAACCACGGCAGCATCCCTGGCTCTGGCGCTTAGCTTCGGGTCCATGTCATCCCAACGGAATGAAAGCACCAGCCAGCCCGACACCTGCCGGTCAATCGTCAAGCGCTACATCGAGGAGACCCGGGGATGGACGGTATCCCAGTACACCGTCAAGGAAGAGGCGGTTGAGGTTGGCCTGCCGGGGTACGAGGTGATGTTTCTGGACGACCTGACGGTGCCGCCACCCGAGGAACTGCTGTCATTTCATGTCGAGCTGGACCCAGCATGCATGCGTGTTGTCCGCGAGCTCGGCTACCAGTAGGGCTGCTCTGGAACTTAGAGGAGGGACATGCGGCACATGAGAAGGCAACAGCATTGGTGTTCCGGGCTCACCCGCACGCGAATCCTGCTTGCCGCTTCGGCAATGGGAATTGCTCTTTCCGTCAGCTCCTGCAAGAGCCCGCCGAACTGCAATTATGATGTCGTCAACCACAGCCCACACAGCGGCTTTGCGCAGCGATTCGAGGTTGACGCAATTCGCGCGCTTGTCGAAGAGGGCGTAACTGACGGCGCAACGGTGGAGCTTCATGTAATGCAGGTATGGGTTGAGCTTCCGAAGCCAGATGTTCGACGATTGAAAGTCTCCTACGCCGTGACCGATTCGGAGAACCGGCAGCTGTCCTCGGGAACCTGCATCGTGGGATTGGAGAAGTGCAGTAAGGCAATGATCGAGGCGGCACGCAGGGAATGCCGTAACCTTTGATGTCGGGTTTAGCGGCTGGGGCGTCGTTCCGGGGTCATGCGTAACCGGGCGTTGAAGGCTTCACTGCAGTCGTCTTGCGACCAACTCTACCCCTCTGGGGCCTATCACCTCCGGATTGACGCGGCCCGTGGACATTCCTGAATCGTAGAGCCACGCAAGGCGTGGCTCTACGGGGGCCGTATCCCGACCCGGTGTCGTTACGGCCGCAGCAGCACCTTGCCGTTGCGACCTGGCTGCAGGCTGGCCTTGGCCGCCTCGGCCACCTGGTCCAGGCCAAACACATCGTCCACCGGCAGGCTTAACCGACCCTCAGCCGCCAGCTTCAACAACTCCCTAACCAGCCGGCGCTTGTTCTCCGGGGCCATGTCCTGGCTGACCTTGCTGCCCCAGAAGCCCTTGATGGTGGCCTGTTTGAAGATCACATCACCTGAGCCAATCTGCATCGGCTCGCCGGTCATCGAGCCGAACGACACCAGGGTGCCACCGTAGCCGAGCAGGCTGACCAGCTCACCACTGGCTTTGCCACCCACCGAGTCAACCGCCGCAGCCGCCCCGCCCTCGCCGAGCGCTGATTTCACTTTATCCAGCCAATCAGCCTGAGCGGTGGAATAGGTGTTCTCAATCCCCAGCGCCTGCATCTCCGCCACGCCATCATCGCGCCGCACCAGATTCAGACAATGCACCCCACGCGCACGCGCCAGCATCGCCAGCGCCTTGCCCACGGCACCATTGGCCGCGTTCTGTACGATCCACTGACCGCACCCCACCTGCAGGAACTCCAGCAGCATCAGCGCGCTGAGCGGCATGGCGATCAACTGCGCGGCGGTCTCATCATCAATGCTGTCCGGCATGGGAATGACCATGCGAGCCGGAGCGATGAAGGCCTCGGCCCAGCTGCCATGCACGGAAGCCGCGCTGACTCGCTGCCCGACCTGCAGCCCGGTCACACCTTCGCCCAGCGCATCAATCACGCCGGTGCCCTCGCTACCACCCACCGCCGGCAACTCCGGCTTGTAACCGTACTGCCCGCGCACAGTCCACAGATCGTGGTTATGGATCGGCGCGAGCACGGTACGGATGCGCACCTCACCTGCGCCAGGCTCAGGCAGGGCGACCTCGCCTGCATGCAGGATCTGGGTCGGGTCACCAAAGGTGTCATGAAGTGCGGCGCGCATCAGCGGCTCCTTACGTAAGCGATGAGTCTGGGTATGGGGGATTGCCTGTTCAAGGCGGAATCAGCGACGGCAGCGATGCTCGGCCACCACCGCGACGCGCGGCGCACGCCACGCACGTGCGCGCAGCAGCAGGGTCTGCACCAGCAGCAGCGCGGCGACGGCCAGTGCCAGCACGGCTACGGTGTCGGCACCGGGCAAGCGCCAGCCGGACTGCTTTACATACACGCCCACCAGCGCCCAGATGACGGCGGCCGGATACGCGTAGTGCCCGCGCAGCAGCAGATTCATGCACCATGCCAGCAAGGTGGCCAAGGCCAGCAACACCAGGCTCCACGGCAGCATGTTGGCGGTATCGAGCCAGCCGTAGGCGACGATCACCTGCGCGGTGTTGAGGAAGGCGGCCATGCTCAGCCAACCGGCGTGCAGCGCCAGCGGATACGCCGCGAAGGCGCGCTGGCCGGCGCTGGCGTTGAGCGGTGCGGCGCGCACGGCGGCGACGGCCATGCAGGCCAGCGCGGCCCAGATGATGGCCAGCGCAGGCAGGAACGCCTGCTGCGAGAACACCGGCATCCAGGCAGCGGTGAGAGCGAAGCCGACGGTGGCCCAGCCGCGCACGCGGGCGTTGAAGTCAGGGGTGCGGCGGCGCAGTTGCCAGAGGCCGAAGACCACGTCCAGCAGGAAGATCAGGCCCCAGATGGAGAAAGCGTAGCCGGCTGCGACCAGCAACGTGGGGTAACGGTCGGAGATGGCTCCGTTGGTGGGGCCGAACTGGCCGGTTTGGGAGAGCCATGCCACTACGGGCATGGCCAGGGCGGCCAGTAGTGCTATCCACCGCATTGGGGTACTCCTGCAAAAAGACGGCGCAGGATAATGGTTGGGGGGTTAAGGCGGTGCCATGGTGATGGCCGCTTGCGTTTCGATGTTTCGCGAAAGGCAGCCGGGCAAGCCCGGCTCTACGGGTTCATGACGATCGGAAACATTGCGGGCGCAGCGCCATGCGTGTCACGCGGCGCTACCCGAGGTCGTGGTGGTGATGGTGCCCCATGTGCTTCAACACGCCGTCTCCGCCCACGAAATGCCGCACTACTGGCGCATGTTCGCCCCGGTGCAGTTCGCGGATGCGCTCCTGATACACACGATCCTCGGCCGTCACCCGCTCATGCTGGCGCAGGTGCTCCACCCAGGAACTGGTCACGAAATACTCCAGGTGGATCCCCGGCGTGGCCACATCCTCCGCCACACCCCACACCACCGCGCCATCACGCCGACGAATCCGACCCAGCTCGCCGATCAGCCCATGGAACGCTGCACGATCCGCCGCCTCAATACGGTACTCCACCGTCACCAGCACCGGGCCGCGATCATGCGACACCGGCTGCGCCAGTTCCGGCGCGGGCCAGGTGCCGGCCGGCCGCAGGTCCAGGGTTTCGGTGCCGGCAATGCGCACACGCCAGACCAGCAGGCCGGCCACTACCGCGCCAATGGCGGCAATCGTCAGCGCCAGCGGAATGGAACTGCGCTGCGCCACGCTGCCCCAGCTCAGACCGCCAGCGGCCATGCCCAGCGAGAACACCATGATGTACAGCGACAGCGCGCGCGCCCGCACCCACGGCGGCACGGCGGTCTGCGCGGCGATCTGCAGCGACGAAAGCACGGTGATCCAGGCGAAGCCGTTCACCAGCATCGCCAACGGCAGCAGCACGGTGCTGCGCACCCAGGCCAGCCCCAGCAGGCTCACCGCCAGCGCCAGCGTCGCCAGCAGCACCAGCAGGTCGCGGTCCAGCTTGGCGCGCAGAATCGGTAGCAGAAGCGCGCCGGCCACGGCACCGATGCCGATGCAGCCGAGCAGGAAGCCATACAGCCCTGCCCCACCCTGCAGCTCACCACGCACCACCAGCGGCAGCAATGCGGTGGCCGCACTGGCAAAGAAGAAGAACCCGGCCGACTTGATCAGCACCGCCTGCAGGCGACCGGCGCGCAAGGCGTAGCGCAGGCCAGCGCGCAAACCTGCACCGAAGCCTTCCGGCGGCAGCGCGGACGCTTCCGGCGCACGCTTCCAGCGCCACAGCACCCACAACATCAGGCTGAAACTCAGTGCATTGGCACCGAACGCCCACGCCGGGCCCAGCTGCGCCACGATCAGGCCACCGATGGCAGGCCCAAGCGAGCGTGCGATGTTGATGCCAATGGAGTTGAGCGCCACCGCCGACGCCAGCATCGGGCGCGGCACCAGTTCAGACACCACCGCAGCCTGCGCAGGCATCGCCATCGCCGCGCCACAGCCCATCGCAAAGGTCAGCACCACCAGCAGCGGCGGCGTCAGCAGGCCCAACCCGCTGAACACGGCGAGCGTGCCCGCCACCAGCAGCATCCAGCCTTGCGTGAGCAGCAGGTAGCGCCGGCGGTCAACGATATCGGCCAGGGTGCCGGCGGCCAGCGCCAGCAGCACCACCGGCACGGTGGTGGCGGACTGCACCAGCGCCACCATCAGCGGCGAACCCGTGCGCTCGGCCATTACCCAGGCGGCCGCCACGTCGTTGATCCAGGTGCCGACGTTGCTGCCCAGAATGGCCAGCCACATCGCGCGGAACAGCTTCACCTTCAGCGGCGACCATGCGCCTTCAGACGGCGCAGCCTCAGCCGCTGCGTGTTGTTTCTCTACCATTGCCATGCTCCTACTACCGAGGCAAACAGGGTGTTGCGGCCACCACTCTGGCGCAGCCCGGGGCCGGCCTCGAACCAGGCCAGCTGGCCCTGCCACTGCCAATGCGGGCTGGCCTTCCAGGTGGTTTCCCACTTGAACTGCTGGCCGATGCGCCGCGCGGTGCCGGCACTGCCGGGTATCGCACTCAGGGGTGTGGGGGTGGTGTAAATGGCGTCATTGCGCCGGTGCTTCCAGGCCAGCTGCCAGCCGAACTCGGTGGTCAGGCCCTGGCGTGGGGTCAGGGTCAGCGTGGGCTGCACGTCCACCAGGTTGGCCGGTGCCAGCAGGCTGGCCTCGCTGAAGTACGCCGCCTTGGGGTACAGCGCGTTGAAGGTCTGCAGACGGCCGTCATTCGGGTTGGCATCGCCACTGGCGATATCCGCCTTGATCCCCAGCCGGGGCTGCAGGCGCACGCCCGGGAAGCGCAGCCCGATGTCGCTGGCCACGGTCCACGCACGGATATCCAGCGAACCCTGAGGGCGCGACAGCGTGCCGTCCTGCACCACCAGTTCCACATTGGCGTCCCAGCGCGGCTGGCGTGCGAACAGCCGGGTGCCCAGCGTGGTCCGCCGCTCATCGCCGCTGGCACTGGCAAAGCGCGCACCGTCACGTCCGTAGCCCAACAGGTACAGATCCACGCCATTGCCTGCAGATGCGCCGCGCCGTGTGGCATACGAACCCACCAGATACTGCCCTTCATCGCTACGGTCATCGAACGCACCCGGCCGGTTGTCAACCGGGCGCAGCGCCAGCGCATCCACCTGCCAACGCGCGCGCTGCCAGCGCCCGCGCACGCCATCGAAGGCCAGCCGGATGTTGGGGCCGTCGCGCACCGACAGAATGCGCGAGCTGCCATACGGAATCTCCTGCCGGCCAATCTGCAGCCCGAACGCCTCGCCCTGCCAGCGCACATAGCCCTGCTGCAGGTCCAGCGCGCCCTGGTCGGTTCCGCCGGGTCCGCCAGCACGACCCTGCTCACCATGCACCCCCAGCTGCGCATAGCCCTGCCACTGCCCGCGACTCAGCTGCACTGAGCCCAGCGCGCGCAATAGTCCGTAGCCGTCTTCCACCCCACCCTGCACGCCAAAGCGCGTGGGGTCGTAATACATCCCGCGCAGGCGCAGCGAGGCATCCCATTGCACGCGGGTGCCATTGGCCAGCATCGTGCATTGGCCGCCTGCCGCACCGACGCAGTCCTGGGCGAACGCGGGGGCCGTCACTGCTGCCAGCGCCAGGCTTAGAACGCGAAGCACGAGCAACCCAGCGCGCCCCAGAAGGCATTCGGCTCCGAGGTGGGCACCGCATGCGCTGCTGCATGGCTGTGCGTATGCGTGCGGCAACCACCTGCGCCGTGTGCATGCATGTGCGCGTGGGCGGCGACCAGACCCGTTGCTGCGCCACCCACGTGATAACCCCCAAAGCGGTTCACCGGCGACCAGTCCGGCATCGCAGGCGGCAGCACCGGAGCCAGCGGGCCAAACTCGCCGTCGCCGTGCACCACCTGCCCACCCAGCACGGTCAACACGCTGGTGATATCGGCAATGGCAGCATCGTCCACCGCGAAGTAGTCCGACGACAGTACGCAGAAGTCCGCCAACTGGCCCACGCCCAGCGTGCCCTTGCGGCCTTCGTCACCGGAGAACCACGCACTGCCCTGGGTCCACAGCCGCAGCGCCTCTTCGCGTTCCAGCAGATTCTCTTCGCCATACAGCGACAGACCACCGACGGTGCGTCCGGTCACCAGCCACGACAGCGCCACCCACGGGTTGTAACTGGCCACACGGGTGGCGTCAGTGCCCGCACCGACCGGCACGCCGGCCTGCAGCATGCGCCGCACCGGCGGGGTGTGGCGGGCGGCGTCGGCCCCGTAACGCTGCACGAAGGCCTCGCCCTGGTAGGCCATCCGGTGCTGGATCGCCAGCCCGCCGCCCAGCGCGCGGATGCGCTCGATGTTGCGCGGGGTAATCGTTTCGGCGTGGTCGATGAACCAGTGCAGGCCATCAAACGGCACCTCCCGGTTCACCTGCTCGTACACGTCCAGAATGCGGGTGATGCTTTCGTCATAGGTGGCGTGGATGCGGAACGGCCAGCGTTTTTCGACCAGTAACCGCACCACGTCGTGCAGCTCCGGCTCCAGGCCGGGCGGAAGTTCCGGGCGCGGCTCGCTGAACAGCTCGAAGTCCGCCGCCGAGAACACCAGCATTTCGCCGGCACCGTTGTGGCGCAGCAGGTCATCGCCCTGGCGAGGCTGCAGCAGTTCGCTCCAGCGCTGGAAGTCCTGCACCTCGCCGCCCTTGTTCTGGGTGAACAGGTTGTAGGCGATGCGCACGCTGAGCTGGTTGTCGCGGTGCAGCTGCTCGATGACCTGGTAGTCCTCGGGGTAGTTCTGGAAACCGCCGCCAGCGTCGATCACCGAAGTGATGCCAAGGCGGTTCAGCTCGCGCATGAAGTGGCGCGTGGAGTTGGCCTGGTACTCTATCGGCAGACGCGGTCCCTTGGCCAGGGTGGCATACAGAATCAGCGCATTCGGCTTGGCCAGCAGCAGGCCGGTGGGGTTGCCGGCACTGTCGCGCACGATCTGCCCGCCCGGCGGGTCCGGGGTATTGCGGTCGTAGCCGCAGGCACGTAGCGCCGCGCCGTTGAGCAGCGCACGGTCGTACAGATGCAGCAGGAACACAGGGGTGTCCGGTGCCAGCGCATTGAGTTCAGCCAGGGTGGGCAGGCGCTTCTCGGTGAACTGCTCGGCGGTGAACCCACCGACCACGCGCACCCACTGCGGCGCGGGCGTCACATCAACCTGCGCCTTGAGCATGGCCATGGCGTCCGCCAGCGAGCGCAGCCCGTCCCAGCGCAGTTCCAGGTTGTAGTTCAGGCCACCCCGGATCAGGTGGGTGTGGCTGTCATTCAAGCCGGGCACCAGGCGGCGGCCACCGGCATCGATCACCTGGCCGGCCTCAAGACCGGCCCGGGACAGCACACCACGCACCTGCCCCTCCTCACCGACGGCAAACACGCGACCGTCGTGCACGGCCAGTGCATCGGCCTGCGGCGTGGTGGGGTCAAGGGTGGTGATGCGGGCATTGCGGATCAGCAAGGTGCTCACGGAATTCTCCGAAGATTGGGCGAACGCACGACCGGCCATGCCCAGGGCCAGTGCAGCACCGGCTCCCAGCAGCAGATCGCGACGGCTCGGCATGACGGGGTCATGGCTCATGTCAGGGCTCCCTCGCCAAACGCGTGAAGCGACCAGGCACCGGGCCCGGCCAGGGCGATCGCCAGCAGCGCCAGCGACCAGAACAGGGGGTATTCCATGCCGCCGTGCATCCAGAACCAGCCCTTGGGCCGGGCCAGCACAGCGGTGGACAACAGGAACAGCGCCGCCACAACGGCGGTAATGCGGGTCTGCCACCCCAGCAGCACGGCCACCCCGCAGCTCACCTGCAGCAGCGCCAGCAGCAACGGCAGCGGCGAAACCGCCGGCAGGCCGTAACCCCGCAGCTCGTCGGCGAACCCGGTCAAACCGGGTCCACCAAACCAGCCGAACAACTTGCCCAACGCATGCGGCAGCAGGAAGCCGCCGGCGGCCACACGCAGCAGCAACAACGCTGCGTCCAACCCGGCGGCTGTGCTCATGCTCAGTGCCCGCCTTCCTGCGCGCCGAACATGGTCTTGGCGTACTGAATGCCGATGCCGTAACCGCCAGCATGGTCGCGGGCGATACCGGTGGTCAGGCCATAGGTTTCGGCACGGCCCCAGTCGCGCTGCAGTTCCAGCAGGTACTGCACCGAAGTCACCGGCACCGCGCCGGCCTGCACCATGCGGGTCACCGCACGCTCGTGCGCTTCATCGGTGACATCGCCGCAGGCGTCGGTGATCACGTACACCTCGAAGCCCTGTTCCAGTGCCGACAGTGCCGGCCCGACGATGCACACGCTGGTCCACAGCCCACCCAGCACGATGCGCGTGCGGCCGATGCGGTTCACTTCGTCGATCACCGCCGTGTCTTCCCAGCAGTTCATGGTGGTGCGGTCGAACGCCTTCTGGCCCGGGAAGATCTGGGTCAGCTCCGGGAACAGCGGGCCCGAGAACGAGGCTTCGGCCACCGTGGTCAGCAACACCGGCACCTGGAAGCCGGCAGCACCTTTGCCGATCAGCGCCACGTTGTTGCGCAGGGTGGCGATATCGATCGAATGGGTGGCGAAGGCCATCTGCGACTGGTGGTCGATCAGGATCAGCGCGTGGTTGGTCGGCGACAGCAGGGTGCTGCCGGGAACGGCGGTGGCGGTGGTCATGGGAAGTCCTTGGAAGTGCGGCGAGGGAATCACGCGGCGGGCGCTACACCCGGTGAACGCACCGCGTGATGCATGGCGGACATCGTCGCCTTGATGGGTGCGGCACCCTACCCTCGTTCGGCGGTGGAGCCGGCTACTCTTTCGGGGGAGTGCGCCCACGTCGACGCGTCGAACCCCATTGCCGAACGCGTCGCCCGAAGCGGCCGCCATCCAGTGAATACGCGCCGGGGCCCAGCAGCAGCAACGCCAGCGCCACGGCAATCCACGGCCAGTGGATGGCGGGCCCGGCTCCCAGCAGCACTCCCGCCAGCACCGTCGCCATGGGGGTCAGCCAGCCCAGCAGCAGCAAGCCGATGACCACCGCCAAGGCCGTGCTGCGCAGCGTCCACGGCGCATTCCACTGCAGCAGCAGCGGCGCGCACAGGCCCACGCGCAGCAGCACCAAGCCCACGCCCGGGGCACGGTCGGGGAACATCACGAAGAGTCGTTGCACCGCCGCACTCCATTCGGGTGCGTTATCGATAGCGCACCGCTGCCCGCAGCGCCTGCCCCGAAAGGGTAGTCAGCGCCTGCCCCCTGACTGACACAATGGTGGCATGTCGCCCCGCGCTCCGTTCCGTCTGCTGATCTGGCTGGCCTGCCTGTGCCTGTTGCCAGCGCTAGCCGGTGCCCAGGGACTGAACGCGTTCCAGCACACGGGGTGGGTGGTCGGCCAGGGCGCACCCGGTGATATCTGGGACATGGCCGAAACCCCGCAGAACGGCCTGCTGCTGGCCACCGGCTCGGGGCTGTACCGCTTCGACGGCCGTCAGTTCACCCGCCAGGATGCACCGGACGGCGCGCGCTTCCCCTCTTCCAACATGACCACGCTGCGCCGCGATGACGACGGCACGTTGTGGATCGCGTACTACAACGCCGGCATCACCGAGTGGACGCGCGACGGAACGCTGCGCCATTACCAGGCCGCCGAAGGCCTGCCACCGGGCCTGGTGCCGAAGCTGGAACGCGATGCCAGCGGTCGCCTGTGGGCGGCTGCCGATGGCGGGCTGCGCTGGTTCGACGGCACCCGCTGGCAGGTGCCCACCTCCGCCATGGGCATTGGCGACGTGCCCGCGCACTGGGCGCTGCGCGACCGCATGGGCACGCTGTGGTTGCTGGCCGGTGGCCAGCTGTGGCGGTTGCCCGCGCACGCCACCCGCTTCGAAGCGCTGCCCCTGCCGGTATCCCGATTGTCCGTGCTGGCCCTGCGTGCCGATGGGCAGCTGTGGCTGGGTGACCGCCAGCACGGGGTGATGCCGGTGGCGGATCGGAATGGCCTGTTGCCGGAAGCGCAGCGTCGCGCCGGCGCGCTGCCGGAACTGCGCGCCGCGCGTCTGCGCTTTGCCAGCGATGGCAGCCTGTGGGGCAGTTTCATCGCCAATGGCGGTGTCTTCCGGGTCAGCTTTGAGCGCGGCCACGCGCCCCGCGTGGAGCGCTTCGATGCGGCGCAGGGGCTGACCTCCACCACCGCATCGCCGTTGCTGGAAGACCGCGAACACAATCTGTGGGTGGGCACCAACCTCGGGTTGAACCGCTTCCGCGAACACGACGTGCGTGCCCTGCCTCTGCCCGGCCCGGCCGACCCGTTGCGCACGCTGTACCGCGCGCAGGACGGCGGCGTGTTCGGGTACGGCGAAGACCTGCAGCCGCTGGCACTGCAGCGCGACCTGCTGGTCGCCCCGATGAGCGCGTGGCGTCAGGCCGCCAGCCGCACCACCCAACCGCTCTGGCTGCTGGGCGCGGACTTCGTCCGCCTGCGTCATGCGGGTGCGAACACAGACCTGCAGCCCGGCACTGCTTCCGCGCGCGACCTGCGCGCAATGGTCGCGCTATCAAACGATGAGGCATGGTTCTGCTACGGGGCCGATCGCATCGTGCACTACCGGCAGGGTCAATGGCTGACCGATGCGCGGCTGCCCGCCCGGGCCTGCTCCAGCCTGTCCAGCGGTCCGCAGCAGCAGTTGCTGATGGGCTTCCCGGATGGTCGCCTGCAGGTACTCCAAAACGGGACCTGGCGGCACTACGGGGCGGCGCAGGGACTCGATGTGGGTCCGATCTCCGCCACCGCGATGATCGGCACCCGGCTGTGGGTGGCCGGCGAGAACGGTCTCGCCCTGCTCGGACCCGACGGATACTTCCACACCGCACGCACCGCCACGCCCGGCCTGTTCGAAGGCATAACCGGCATCGTTGAAGACAGCAACGGGCAGTACTGGCTCAATGGTGCGCGCGGGCTGGTGCGGATCGAGGGTGACACCCTGGCCGCCGCCACACTCGAGGGTCGCGCAGTGGACCCGCGTCTGTTCGACACCGTGGATGGCATGCCCGGCATCGCCGCGCAGTCCTCACCGGTGCCCAGTGCGGTGCTGGCCCCGGACGGGCTGCTGTGGCTGGCCACCAACCAGGGGCTGGCCTGGCTCGATACCCTGCACGCCGCGCCGCGCACGCCGGCCCCGCAGCCGCGCATCAGCCAGGTATCGTGGACCAACCAGCAGCGCCCGCTGCGCGATGGCGACGTGCTGCCGGCCGGCACCACCCAGCTGCAGATCGATTACACCGCCGTGTCGCTGGCCCGGCCCGAGCGCACCCGCTACCGTTACCGCCTGATCGGCCTGGATGAGCAGTGGCAGGAAGCCGGCACATTGACCCGTGCCTTGTTCACCAACCTGCCGCCGGGGCCGTATCGTTTCGAGGTGATGGCCGCCAACCAGGACAGCGTGTGGAGCGAGCATCCGGCACAGCGCACCTTCCGCATCGCGCCGATGTGGTACCAGACCGTGTGGTTCAAGGCACTGTGTGTGCTGCTGGTGCTGGCCGCCATCGTGCTGGCAGTGCGCCTGCGCAGCCGCCGCCTCACCCAGCTGGTGCGTGCGCGACTGAAGGAACGCCACGCCGAGCGCGAACGCATCGCCCGCGAACTGCACGACACTCTGCTGCAGGGCACGCAGGGGCTGATTCTGCGCCTGCATGCGGTGAGCCATTCCAAACATGCACATCCTGCCGTGCGCGAGGCATTGGAGGCCGCCATGCAGCAGGCCGAACAGGCACTGGCCGAGGGCCGCGAGCGGGTCAACCTGCTGCGCGACGGTTCCACCGGCGATCAGGACCTGGGCGCGGCGCTGGTGCAGGTGTATGGCGAGCGCGCTGAAGGCACCGACAGCCCCGCACTGCGATTGAACGTCGAAGGCACCCCGCGCAGCCTGCGCCAGGACGTTGCCGAAGAGGTGTTCCTGATCGGCCGCGAGGCGTTGCTCAACGCCCTGCAGCACGCCAATGCCGGCGCGGTGGAAGTGGAGCTGGCCTACACCCGTCGCGGCCTGCGTCTGCATATCCGCGACGACGGCGACGGCCTGCCTGATACGCTGCCCGAAGGCCGCTGGGGGCTGGTGGGCATGCGCGAGCGTGCCGAGCGTTTGGGCGCGCGCCTGCGGCTATGGTCACTCGCCGGGGCCGGCACCGAGGTGGAACTGTTCCTGCCCCGCGACCGCATCTACCTGCCACGCCGTCCATGGCGCTGGCGACCCGCTTCTGGAGACACTGCATGACCGGCTCTTCCTCCTACGCCACCGACTCGATTGGCATCCTGGTGGTGGATGACCACCCGCTGCTGCGCGACGGGCTGGCCGCCCTGCTCGGGCTGCAGCCGGACATGCGCCTGCTGGGCGAGGCCAGCGACGGCGAAGAAGCCGTGGCCCAGTACATGGCGCTGCGCCCCGACGTGGTGCTGATGGACCTGCAGCTGCCGCGCGTGGACGGCGTGGAGGCGATTACCCGCATCCGCCACCACGACCCGCGTGCCCGCATCATCGTGCTGACCACCTATCGCGGCGACGTGCGCGCGGTGAAGGCGCTGCAGGCCGGGGCCAGTGGCTACCTGCTCAAGGACATGCTGCGGCATGAACTGGTGGACACCATCCGCACCGTGCACAGCGGCCGCCGCGCCGGCGTGCCGGCGGCGCTGGCCGCCAGCATTGCCGCGCATGTGGTGGAAGACAGCCTGTCACCGCGTGAGACCGAAGTGCTGGGTCATGTGGCGGCCGGTCGCTCGAACAAGGCCATCGGTGAGCAGATGGGCATTTCCGAGCAGACCGTGAAAGCGCACATGAAGAACATCATGGAGAAGCTGGGCGCGCGGGATCGCACGCATGCAGTGACGCTGGCATTGAAGCGCGGCATCATCAGTCTGGATGATGCTGCGGGTGACGGCGACGCCTGATCATGGACCGCGATGACGCGCATGGCGCGTCACTAGAGAGTGTCCGTATTTTTGTGTTCGGGCGACGTGGGCTGCCCTGTGACAGCCCGGCTTCTTAGTACGGGCTCCGGATAAATCGGTCCCCGTAAAGTACGGCAAATTGGTTCATCGCGTTCTTCCAGCCGTGGCTGGTGCCTCCCCAGTTGGCCGTGATGTTGCGCAGCCCCAGCCAGATCAGCTTGATCGCCGCCTCGTCAGTTGGAAAATGCCCTCGGGTTTTGATGACCTTCCGCAGCTGCGCATTAACGCTCTCGATGGCGTTGGTGGTGTAGATGACACGACGGATCTCAGGTGGAAACGCGAAGAAGGGTATGACGCGGTCCCATGACCGTCGCCATGCCTGGGGCGCCGAGGGGTAGCGTTTGCCCAGCGGCGAGGCCTCCAGCGCTTCCAGGGCCTGTTCGGCGGACTCTGCATTGATGGCCTGGTAGATGGGCTTCAGCTCGGCTGCGAGAGCCCTTCGATCCTTCCAGCCGGCGTAGTCCAAGCTGTTGCGGATGAGATGCACGATGCAGGTCTGGAGAGTGGTCGCTGGGTAGACCGCCGCCAGCGCCTCGGGCATGCCTTTAAGGCCATCGGTCACCGCTATCAGTACGTCCTCCACGCCGCGCGTCTTGAGGTCGTTGAAGACCTTCATCCAGAACTTGGCCCCTTCTGTGTTCTCGATCCAGATGCCCAGGATGTCGCGACTTCCATCAGGTAGAACGCCTAATGCCAGATAGATCGCTTTGTTGCGCACTACGCCCTCGTCACGCACCTTGACGCGCAGGGCATCAAAGAACACCACCGGATACATCAGCTCCAGCGGACGCGTCTGCCACGCCGAAATCTCTTCCAGAACCTCGTCGGTCACCGAGCTGATGAAGTCCGCCGACACGTCTGTTCCATACTGTTCAGACAGAAACGCGCGGATGTCGCGGACGCTCATTCCGCGCGCGTACATCGCGACGATCTTGTCGTCAAAACCAGTGAAACGCCGCTCGTGCTTGGGAATCAGGATGGGCTGGAAGCTGCCATCCCGGTCCCGGGGAACGTCCAGTCGCAGGGGGCCATCCTCAGTCAGAACGGTTTTGCTGGACGTTCCATTTCGCTGATTGCCGGTCGATTCCGGTCGCTCGCTTCCGGGTGGGTACCCCAGGTGATGGCCCAGCTCGCCCTTCAGTGCCCGCTCAATCAAGGCCTTTTTCAGGGCTGTGGTGATGTCCAGGATCTCGCCCGCGGTCGTCGCTCCGTTGGCAAGCTGCTCAACGAGCTCGGCAGGCAGGGTAGGCAGCTGACGGGCAGCGGCCTTGGCGGTCATTTTCTTGGGTGGCATACATGATCCTTTTCAACATGTTATGCCCGAACACAAAATTCCTGACAGTCCCCGTCACTACGCCACGTGGGGACACGCCATGCGCGTCCAACGGATTCCTTCAACGCAACCGCTGCAACAAACTCGCCGTCGCGGCCACCACGGCCAACCCGGCCACGCCCATCCACCCCCACTGCGCCAGCGCCACCGCGCCCAACGCCCCACCACTGGCCATGCCCAAAAACACGCCGGTAAACAACAGCGCATTCAACCGGCTGCGCGCCTCCGGTGCCAATCCATAGACCAGTGTCTGGTGCGAAACCAACGCCGACTGGAACCCAAAATCAAACACCACCGCGCTCACCGCCAGCAGCGGCAGAATCGCCACCCGCGGCAGCAACGGATCCAACAGCAACAACCCAAACCCACCCAGCGCAATCAAGATGGCGATCCGCGCCACCGCATGACTGCCCAGCTTGTCCGCCCAACGCCCCGCCAGCGGCGCGGCCAGCGCACCCGCCGCACCGGCAATACCAAACGCACCGGCCACCGCGCTGCCCAGCCCATAACGGGTATGCAGCATCACCGCCAGGGTCGACCAGAACGCACTGAAGCCCACCGCCAGCAAGCCCTGCGCATACACCGCACGACGCAGCTGCGGCTGGCCCTTCCACAGGCCATACAGCGAACGCAGCAACGCCGGATAGGCCAGCTTGGTGGTCGGTGCCATATGCGGCAGCTCTCGTGCCAACGCCAGCGCCATCAACACCACGGATCCCGCCGCCAGCCCGAACATCGCGCGCCAGCCCAGCCACTCCGCGACAAGCCCGCTGGCCACGCGCGACAGCAGGATGCCGAGCAGCAGGCCGGTCATCACCTTGCCCACCACCGCGCCACGATGCGCTTCCGGGGCCAGCACCGCGGCGGCCGGCACCACGTCCTGGGCGACGGTTGCCATCAGCCCGACCAGCAGGCTGGCCAGCAGCAGCGTCGGCAGGTTGCCGGACACCGCCGCAAAGGTCAGCGCCGCCGCCAGCACCAGCGACTTCACCAGAATCAGCCGCCGGCGGTCGAAGCGGTCGCCCAGCGGGGCCAGCAGCAGAATGCCGAGTGCATACCCCAGCTGGGTCAGCGTCGGCACCATGCCGGTGGCCTGCTCGCTGCTGCCCAGCCCGCCGCTGATGACGCCCAGCATCGGCTGGCTGTAGTAGATGGACGCGACCGAAAAGCCGGCCCCGGCCGCCAGTGAGACGATCAGCCGGGTCGGCAGGCCGTGCGCGGGGCGTACCGCCGCGTTGATATGCGTTGTGGACATGAGCCACTCCTGGGGGAGGAAGATGGCGGCAAGCATCCGCCCCCCAGCTCTAGCCGTGTAGTAGGCTTGGGTACATATCCATCATACGAAGGTTGTATGAGCACCCCTGCCAGCGCCGCCGGCGCGGACCGGATCGACCTGCTGCGGACCTTCGTGCGCATTGTCGATACCGGCAGCCTGTCGGCCGCCGCCGCCCAGCTCGGCACCACCCAGCCCACCATCAGCCGCCGCCTGCAGGCGCTGGAGCGACTGTTCGGGCTGCACCTGCTGCAGCGTTCCACCCATCAGATGATGCTCACCGAGGACGGCCAGCGCTGCTACGCACATGCGCGCAGCCTGGTCGAGGAATGGGATGCCATCCAGGCCGACCTGCGCGGCGAAGCGGACGAACCCCAGGGACGGCTGCGGGTGGTGGTGCCGCATGCGTTCGGCCAGGCCCAGCTGCTGGAGCCCATGCTGCAGTTCCTGGCCCGCTACCCCAAGCTATCGGTGGAATGGATGCTGGACGACGAGCCGCCGAACTTCATTGCCGACGCCATCGACTGCGCGATCCGGGTCGGGCCGGTGACCGAGCCGCAGCTGGTGGCCGTGCATCTGGCCGATGTGCCGCGCATCGTGATTGCCGCGCCTGCGGTGGTGGGCGATGGCGATCCGGCGGATCCGGACCAGCTGCCTACCCTGCCGTGGATCGCGCTGACCAAGTACTACCGGGAGCACCTGACCCTGCTGCCCGCCGACCAGGGTCCCGCGCTGCGCGTGGACATCCAGCCGCGCCTGCTGACCGGCAATCTGTTCGTCGCCCGGCAGGCCGCGGTGGCCGGCCTGGGCGCGGCGGTGGTGTCATCGTGGCTGGTGGAAGCGGATCTGCGCGAAGGACGATTGGTGCAGCTGGTGCCCGGCTGGGAAGCGCCCGCGCTGCCGGTGTACCTGGTGTTTCCGTCCAGCCGGCAGATGCCCAGCCGGCTGCGGGCGTTTGTGGATGCCATGAAGCAGCAGCTGCCGGCCACCCATGGCATGCGCCGGGTCATGTTTGCACCACCTTCATAACATAGCCTTTGCTATATTCGGGCCATGAACCCGCCCCCACCCCCTTCTGCCACCTCGCCAAGCCTCGGCGAAATGAACGCGAGCGTCGCCGTCCCCCAGGGCGGCCATTGGTGGTTCCGCCTGCTCGCCTTCCTCGGCCCGGGCTACATGGTTTCGGTCGGCTACATGGACCCGGGCAACTGGGCCACCGACATCGCCGGCGGCGCACAGTTCGGCTACCTGCTGCTTTCCGTCATTCTTGTCTCCAACCTGATGGCCATCGTGCTACAGGGGCTCTCCGCCCGTCTCGGCATCGCCACCGGGCGTGATCTCGCCCAGGCCTGCCGCGACCACTTCAGCAAACCGGTCAACCTGTGCCTGTGGCTGCTTTGCGAAGTAGCCATCATCGCCTGCGATCTGGCCGAGGTGATCGGCACCGCCATCGCGCTGAAGCTGCTGTTCGGAATACCGTTGGTGGTCGGTGCGATCATCACCGCCATCGACGTGGTCCTGGTGCTGTGGCTGATGCATCGCGGCTTCCGTGCGCTCGAAGCCTTCGTCATCGCCCTGCTGCTGGTGATCTTCGGCTGCTTCGCCGTCCAGATCGTGCTCGCCGCACCCCCGGTGCACGACGTACTGGCCGGTTTCATTCCGCGTGCCGAGGTCGTCACCAACCCGCATGCGCTGTACCTGGCCATCGGCATCATCGGGGCCACGGTGATGCCGCATAACCTGTACCTGCATTCGTCCATCGTGCAGACCCGCGCCTACCCACGCACCGACATTGGCCGCCGGGGCGCATTGCGCTGGGCGGTCACCGACAGCACACTGGCACTGATGCTGGCGCTGTTCATCAACGCCTCGATCCTGATCCTGGCCGCCGCCGTGTTCCATGCCAACGGGCGGACTGATGTGCAGGAGATCGAGCAGGCCTACGAGCTGCTGGCCCCGATGCTGGGTGTGGGGCTGGCCTCCACGTTGTTCGCGGTGGCGCTGCTGGCCTCGGGCATCAATTCCACGGTCACTGCCACCCTGGCCGGGCAGATCGTGATGGAGGGTTTCCTGCGTTTACGCATGGCTCCGTGGATGCGGCGATTGGTGACGCGAGGCATCGCCATCGTGCCGGTGGTCGCTGTCACCGCGCTGTATGGCGAGCAGGGCACGGCCACGCTGCTGGTGCTGAGCCAGGTGGTGTTGTCGATGCAGTTGCCGTTCGCGGTGATACCGCTGGTGATGTTCGTCGGCAACAAGGCCAAGATGGGCGCGCTGGTTGCCCCGCGCTGGTTGTTGACGCTGGCGTGGGGGATTGCCGGGGTGATTGTGGTGTTGAACGTGAAACTGCTGATGGAATGGATGGGCGCTTGACCTCAACCAAGGTTAAGGCCGTAACGTTGCCGGCAACCCCCAACCGGATCACACGCATGGCTGACACCCCCACCCAGACAGAACTCTGGAACGGCCCCGCCGGCCACGCCTGGGTCACCGCGCAACGCATCCTCGATGAAATGTTCAACGGCTTCGCCACCCACCTGGCGCAGACCGTGCCAACAAACGCCAACTGGCGGGTACTGGACGTCGGCTGCGGCACCGGCGACACCACCCTCACCCTCGCCCGCCGCCTCGGCCCCGGCGGCCGCGCCACCGGCATCGATCTCTCTGCCCCGATGATCGAGGTGGCCCGCCAACGCGCTGTCGATGCCGCACTGCCGGTCGAGTTCATCGCCGCCGATGCCGGTCAACCACCGCTGCCCGCCGCTTCCATCGACCACATTGTGTCGCGCTTCGGGGTGATGTTCTTCGACAATCCGGTGCAGGCGTTCACCCGCCTGCGCGAAACCACCCGGCAAGGCGGCACACTGCACGCCGTGGTCTGGCGCAGCGCGGCTGACAATCCGTTCATGACCACTGCCGAGCGTGCCGCCGCCTCGTTGCTGCCGTTGCCACCGCGAGTGCCGGACGGTCCGGGTCAGTTTGCGTTCGCGGATGCGGACAAGGTGCGGTGGATTCTGGAGTCGGCGAGTTGGAGCGAGGTGGCGATCACGCCGCTGGACATGTCCTGCGAGATCGCACGCGACGATCTGCGCACCTACCTCTCGCTCTTAGGACCAGTCGGCACCGCGCTGCGCAACGAAACGCTGGACGCGGCAGAACGCGAGCACATTCTGGACACCCTCGAAGCCGCCTTCTCGCCCTTCATAGTCGGCGACCGCGTGCAGTTCACCGCCGCCTGCTGGGTGATCAAAGGCGCGAACCCATAGAGCCGGGCTTGCCCGGCTGAACCACCGACCCACCCACCGTAGGGACGCGCATTGCGAGTCCGTCAGATCGCCCGGCACCGCGATGACACGCATGGCATGTCATCACGCCACCCGCAGCACCACCGCCCCCGCCACAATCAACCCGGCCGCCACCCACCGCCGCCGGGTCACCCGCTCACGCAGCACCCACGCCGAAATCAACACCCCAAACAGAATCGAGGTCTCGCGCAGCGCGGACACCATCGCCACCGGAGCCAGCGTCATCGCCCACAACGCCAGCCCATACGACACCAGCGTCCCAACACCGCCAACCACCCCATAGCCCCAGTTACCACGCGCATACACACCCAGCTGCCTGGCCCGCGTACACAGCGCCCACACCGGCAACGGCAAGCCCGACAACAGGAACAACCACAGCGTGTAAGCCGGCGCAGAGCCGGACAAGCGGGCTCCGGTCGCATCCACCAGCGTGTAGGTCGCAATCACCATCGCGTTGATCAGGGGCAACGCCAGATGCCGACGTTGCACGCCATGGGTCATGCTCAGAATGCCCAGGCACACCAGCCCGATACCGCCCCAGGCCAGCGCAGGCAAGCGTTCACCCAGCCACTGCGCACCCACCACCGCCACCAGCAGCGGGGCCAACCCACGCATCACCGGGTAGGACGCACTCATGTCGGTGACCCGATAGGTCCGCGCCACCAGCACGTAGTAGCCCGCCTGCAGCACCGTGGACGCCGCCAACCACGGCCAACTGCGCGGATCGATCGCCGGAACGAACGGCAGCAACGCCGCCGAGATGACGGCCGCCGACCCGGTCACCAGCAACGTGGTGAGCAGCGTATCGGTACCGCGCTTGACGATGGCATTCCAGCTGGCATGCAGCAGGCCGGCGAACACCACGATGCAGAACAGGAAGGGAGACATTGCCCCGGATTGTAACGACCCACCATCACCGACCCACCACCGTAGAGCCGGGCTTGCCCGGCTGAACCACCGACCCACCCACCGTAGGGACGCGCCATGCGCGTCCATCGGACCGCCCGGCATGCGATGCTGAACCCCTCTCAGCCGGAGCAGCGCCATGGATCGTCGCGATTGTCTGAAAGCAGGCCTGGGCCTGTCCCTGTTGCCCCTCTCCAACGCGATGGCGTCCAACGCCCTCCCCACCCGCGCCACGGTGCGCCCCGGCGATGCAGGCTGGCCCAGCCAGGCCCAATGGGACCGCCTCTCCGAACAGGTCGGCGGCCAGCTCTCCACCCCGATCTCACCCTTCCTGGCCGACGAAGCCACGCGCGCTGAAGCACTCGCGCAGATCAAGAACCCCTTCTACATCGGCGACCAGCCAGCACTCACCCAGACCAGCGGCTACCACGGTGCGTGGCTGTCGCAGCCCAGCGCCCAGGTGGTCGCCGCACGCAACAGTGCCGACGTCGTCGCTGCGGTGAACTTCGCCCGCGAACACAGGCTGCGGCTGGTGGTGAAAGGCGGCGGCCACAGTTACCACGGCACCTCCTGTGCTCCCGATTCGTTGCTGATCTGGACGCGGGCGATGAAGCAGGTGGAGCTGCACGATGCGTTCGTGCCCGCAGGTGCGCCAAGCGGGAGTGCCCCACTACCGGCGGTCAGCCTCGGCGCGGGTGCGATGTGGATCCACGCTTACGATGCCGTGACCACCCGCGCCGGGCGGTATGTGCAGGGCGGCGGCTGCACCACCGTCGGGGTAACGGGGCTGGTCACAGGCGGCGGCTTCGGCAGTTTCTCCAAGGCGCACGGCACTGCGGCAGCCAGTCTGCTCGAGGCCGAAGTAGTCACCGCCGACGGCCAACTCCGCGTGGTCAACGCTCACCAGGATCCGGATCTGTTCTGGGCCTTGAAGGGAGGCTGCGGCGGCAGCTTCGGCGTGGTCACCCGCATCACCCTGCGCACCCACGCGCTGCCCGACTTCTTCGGCGGTGTCTCGCTGAAGGTGCAGGTGGCCGACGAGGCCAGCTGGCAGGCGCTGGTGGCGCACAGTCTGCGCTTCTACCGCGATGCGCTGTGCAATCCGCACTGGGGCGAGCAGCTGCGGTTCGATGACGAGCGCTGCCTGCAGGTGTCGATGGTGTTCCAGGGCATCAACGAGCGCGAGGCCAAGGAAGCCTGGACTCCGTTCCTGGCGTGGCTGGGTGAGAACCCTGCGTATTCCATCGTTGAGCCACTGCAGGTGTCTGCCCTGCCCGCCGAGCACATGTGGGACGCGGCGTTCTTCCGCAAGTACGCGCCGCAGTTCATCGCCCGCGATACCCGTGCCGGCTCACCGTCGATCCATATGCTGTGGAAGGGCGATCAGGGTCAGGTCGGCTGGTACCTGCATGGCTACGCCTCGGCGTGGATGCCGTCGAAGCTGCTGGATGATGCGCAGCGCGATGCGGCAGCCAAGGCGATCTGCACGGCGGCGGCGCATATGCCGGTGGAACTGCATTGCAACAAGGGGTTGTTCGGGGCACCGAAGGAGGCGCTGGACGCAACACGAAACACGGCCATGCATCCGGCCGTGCTGGATGCGTTTGCGCTGGCGTTGATCGGCAATGCCGGTGATCCGGCCTACGCTGGTAGTGGTGGTGTGGTGAATGAGAAGAAGGCTGAGAGAGGGGCCCAGCGGGTGCAGGCGTCGTATGACGCGTTGCGCGCTGTTTTGCCTTCTGCGCCGACGTATGTGTCGGAGTGCGATTTCTTCCAGCGCGACTGGCAGCAGGCATTCTGGGGGCCGAATTATCCGAGGCTGTTGAAGGCGAAGCGGCGCTATGACCCGGATGGAATGTTCGTGATTCATCATGGGATCGGAACGTAGTGACACGCCATGCGTGTCAGCTCTTCGTTCCGGCGTCATGAACCCCTGACACGCGGCTTCGGCTTGGGTTAAACGTCGGACGCATTCGATTGCCGGTACCGATTCGCCTTCGAAGGCTTGTGCCGCGCGTTGCGCGGTTGACACGCATGGCGTGTCACTACGAATTGTTACGTGCGCAGGACGATGGCGCTGTTCGCCGGGGTGTTGCCCGGCGGCGCACATTTCGCGCACTGCGGTCAATCGAACAACCGTGTTTCTTCGATTGATTTCTTCGATTGTGGAACAGGGTTCGCGGTTCTGGTGAGCCAGACGCGACAGCCCCCTTGTCGCACAGGGGTTCCGAAGAACACGTCGTTTTTGCCTGTTTCAATGCGATTGCGGAAGGCGCACTGTCTGCGTCGGGTTTAGTAGCCCTTCCACAAGCCATAATGTTCGCGCATCCCGAGTCGGGAGGGTGGTTAATACAACACCCTTTTTGGGGGAATACGCCACACCGTGTGCTTGTGGACGGCTACTAACCTCCCGACCCCTCTCGCCGCAATGGCGAGAGGTCTTCCAGAACAATGGAGACTGTGTATGCGCAATACCGATTTTGATAACGACGACACCACACCCAAGGCGGAACGCTGCAAGTGCTGCAACAGCGTGCTCCGGCCGCCGCACCTTCCGCACAAGCCCGCGCCGTTCCTGCTGCTGCATGGGGCGTGGATGACCCATGTGGGCATCGCGGTGGGTTCGCGGGTGCGGGTTGAAGGCGGACCGGGCCAGATCAAGGTCACCCTGGTGGGGCCGCCGCGACGGGTGCGTTCGGTGATTCCGGAGGGGCCGACCGGTGAGGTGCGCCACGTGCATTACGTGGACGTGCACGCGGATCCCATTCCGCCCATGCCGTCTGCGGCGTAACGCAGGATAGAACGGAGGTGTCCGACCGGCCGGCGGACACACCGTTGTGACACCCCTTGCGTGTCAACGTTTCGCCCCACCATGCGGTACGCTGCAACCCACCTGCCCGCCCGGAACGCCGCCTGTGAAGCCACGTCCGTCCGCCCTCGCCTTATGCCTTGCCCTCTGCACCGCCCTGCCGCCCGGCATCGCCCTGGCCCAGGACGAACCGGTGGCCACCGCCGCCGAAGAGGCCAGCGCCTACAACACCCTGCTGGACGCGCAGACCATGGCGGCAATCAACGCCGATCCGGAACTGCGCACGCTGCTGGGCCTCAATGGCGGACCGGCCGGTGACACCTCAGACCAGCTCACCGACGTGTCGCTGGAACGGCGCGCGATCAACCGGCAGATGCTGGCCGACAATCTGGCCGCGTTGAAGGCCTGGAAAGGCCCGCCGCTGGATGCGCAGCAGCGGCTGAGCGACGGCCTGGCGCGCTGGTTCTACCAGTCACAGATCGACCTGATGGCGGTGCCGTGGAGCGCGGCATGGCTGCCGGTGGGCGGCAGCACCTATGCCATCGACCAGTTGTTCAGCCTGCCGGTGAACCTGCCGCAGTTCTTCGACAATCAACACGCGGTGACCGACCTCACCAGCGCCGAGCACTACATCGCCCGCTTGAACGCACTGGGCCCGAAGCTGGACCAGGTGCTGGCAAACGCCGACCTGCAAGCCGAACACGGTGTGGTGCCGCCAGAAGTCGCACTCGAGGGGGCGGCCAACCAGTTCCGCACGCTGCTGGAACCGGCCCCGAAGGACAGCCTGTGGGTGACCTCGTTCCGGCGCAAGCTTGAAAAGGTACCCTCGATCAAGCCGGCCGAACGCGCAGCGCTGGTCGCGCAGGCCATTGCCGCCGTCAGCACCTCGGTGAATCCCGGCTACCAGCGCCTGCTCGAGCGCAGCGAGGCGCTGTTGGCCACGCATCCGGGCAACACCGGCATGTGGTCGCTACCAAACGGCGATGCCTACTACGATGCGGCGCTGCGCTGGTACACCAGCACCAACCTGGGGGCGGACGCGATCCATCAGATCGGCCTGAATGAGGTGGCCCGGCTGGAAACGGCGATGGACGAACGTCTGCGCCAGCTCGGCCTTGAAGAAGGCAGCGTGGCCGAACGCGTGCAGGCGCTGGCTGCGGACCCGCGCTACACCTATGCCGACAGCGACGCCGGCCGCGCCGAGGTGCTTGCCGACATCGAAAAGCGCCTGCGTGCGCTGGACCCGATCCTGCCGGACTACTTCGGCCTGCTGCCGTCACAGAAGCTGCTGGTTCAACCGGTACCAGCGCACATGCAGGCCACCTCACCCGGCGGTTACTACTATCCGCCGGCGATGGACGGCTCGCGCCCGGGTACGTTCTTCATAAACCTGGGGGACATGAAGGCCAATACGCGCTGGAGCGTGCCGACGCTTACCTATCACGAAGGGGCACCGGGACATCACTTCCAGATTGCGATTGGCCAGACCCTGGAGCACCTGCCGATGCTGCGCCGCAGCCTCAACCCCAGTGCCTTCAGTGAAGGCTGGGCGCTGTATGCGGAACAGTTGATGGCCGAGGCCGGGGTTTACGAGGACAACCCGGCGGGCGACCTGGGCCGGCTGCAGGCCGAGATGTTCCGCTCGGTGCGGCTGGTGCTGGACACCGGCCTGCACCGCAAGCGCTGGACGCTGGAGCAGGCGATGGCCTACATGCAGGAGAAAACCGGCATGACCGAGGCCGAGGTGCGGGTGGAAGTGAACCGGTATCTGGTGCAGCCTGGGCAGGCGTCGTCGTACAAGATGGGGCATCTGCGTTTGCTGGAGCTGCGCGAGCAGGCGAAGCAGCAACTGGGAGATCGCTTTGACATCCGCCGGTTCCATGACCTGATTCTGGGCAATGGGGCGATGCCGATGACGGTGGTGACGCAGGCGGTGGACGCGTGGGTGGCGGAAGGCGGGGGGAACCCTCCCCCTCGGTAATTTTACTGGTGGCTCCTCGGTGTATCTCCGCTTGTTCGTGCCGCCCGGCCTGCGCAATGTGACGCTTTGGGACGGACACGGAGCGTGCCATGCACTCATTGCGTCGCTGCCTGATGGGCATGGTGATCCTGACCGCCGGGTTGCTGGCCGCCCCGGCGGCCTCAGCAGCCGCAGATCCTGCCATCGACCCCGCCGCGATCACGGCGGTAGAACAGATGGGCAAGGCGCTGCGGGCGCTGCCGAAGTTCGCACTCACCGCCAGCACGCGCACCGAATACGTGCTGGATGATGGCCAGAAGCTGTCGCTGGCGGGAACGGTGAACTACAAGGTGCTCGGCGCGGACCACTTCTTCGTGGAGATTCTCAGCGACCAGCAGCACCGGCAGCTGTTCTACGACGGCCACACCCTCACCCTGTTCGCGCCGCGCCTGAAGTACTACACCACGGTGGAGAATCTGGATCGCAGCAGCCAGGCGCTGGTGGCCGATGCGGCCACCGAGCTGGGCGTGGAGTTCCCGCTGGCGGACCTGTTCCTGTGGGGTACGCTGGCCTTCCCGACCACCTCATTCCAGTCCGCCTTGAAGGTCGGCAGCGAAACGATTGAGGGCGACGCCACCGACCATTTCGCGTTCCGCCAGCCGGGCGTGGATTGGCAGGTGTGGATCTCGCGGCGTACGAATCTTCCACGCGAGGTGCAGATCACCAGCCACAGTGACCCTGCCCTGCCCACCTATCAAGCCACACTGGACTGGGATACGCGGCGGGCGATCAGCACGGCGGATGTGACCTTCAAACCCGGCGATGCAACCCGCATCGCCTTCGTGCCGGCGGTGGCGGTGGTCGATGACACGGCGGGAGGTCGCTGAGATGGCCATCCTCTCGTTGCGACACACGCTGCTGAGCGCAGTGCTGGTATCCCTTGCTGCCGCCACGCTGGCACCGGATGCACACGCGCGGCCGGGGTTGCGTGGTTTCGCGCACCCGTCCATCTCGCACGCCGGTGGCTTTGGCGGCGGTGGCTTCAGCGGTGGCGGGCACGGCGGCTTCACTCCGCATCCCGGACCGGGCCCTGCGCCTCGTCCGGGCCCCGGTCCACGTCCGGGTCCGGGTCCAGGGCCGGGTCCACATCCTGACCCTGGTCCGCACCCTGGGCCTGGCCCTGGTCCCCACCCTGGCCCTGGACCGCATCCGCCAGGTCCGGGTCCGGGTCCCGGCCCTGGCCCTCATCCGCCGGGTCCACGTCCGCCGCCGCCTCCACCTCCGCCGTACTGGGACCATCCGTTCTGGGACGCGGCCGCATTCGGTGCGGGCGTGGCAGTGACCTCAGCCATGATCGGCTCGATCGTGTACAGCCTGCCTGCCGACTGCACCACCGTCATCGTCAACGGCATCGGCTACCAGCAATGCAGCAATGGCTGGTACCAGCCGCAGTACATGGGAACCACGGTGCAGTACGTGGTGGTGGACGCACCGCAATGAAGGGAGCACGACCATGCCACGACTGAAGCGCACGGCCTTTGCGATGGCGCTCGCGGCGACCGCGCTCGCCGGTCTGCCGGGTTGCCGTCCGGCGTCGATTGCGCGGGCGACGACGCCGAGTACCGGTGGCGCGTTGGCCGGTGCATCCGAGCTGCCTGCACGACGAGCGCTGGCGCGGGAGCTCTATGTGGCGGGTGTTCCGCTGCTGGCGCGTTATGCGGTGGTGCATGCGCGGAATATTGATCGTGGTGGTGCGGAGTATCAGGGGCCGTTGAATGTGTTGCATTGGGTGACGGATTCCGCGGAGAGCAGCCGGGCAGAGCCCGGCTCTACGGTGTCCGCGAGTCTGGATCTGCGCGCCGAGCCGGTGGTGGTGCGCGTGCCTGCACTGCCGGCCGAGCGCACCTACGTGTTGCAGTTGACCGACCTGCAGGCGTCGGTGCCGGCGCAGATCAGCAGCCGCAGCACGGGCAACCAGGCCGGTGATTACCTGGTGGTGGGCCCGGGCTGGCACGGTGAGGTACCGGTAGGCATCGTTGATGTGATCCATGCCGATACCACATTGGTCAGTGTCAGCGGTTGGGTGCAGGGGCTGGACAGCGATAGCGCACGGATCCAGCAGACACTGCAGCGGGGCTTTCAAGTGAAGCCGCTGTCCCGGCATCTCGCCATTGCGCCACCGCCCGCCACGCTCGATGACTGGCCGCAGCCCTTGCCTGCCGATATGGCGCGGCATTCGGCGCTGTTCTTTGCACAGCTGGAGGCCTTGCTGTCGTTCGCACCGGCGCAACCCGGCGAGGTGGATATTCGCCAGCGCCTGCAGCAGTTGGAGGTCACTCCACGCAGCACACTGGCGCAGGCCGCCACCCGCGCCCTGCGCGAAGGCATGGCGGACGGGCAGCGCGAGATCGACCAGCGCCGCGCGGCACTCAGTGGCTGCGATGCTGGCGACGCGGATGCCGCGCACAGCGATGCCATCACGCGTGCCTGTGCCGCGCAGCGCACATCGCAGGAGGGGTGATGCCACAGCATCCCTGGCTCTGGATGGCCGCGCTGTTCCTTGTGCCGTTGATGGCGGCGCTGGTGGTGAGCCTGATCGTGCGCAAGCGAGGGCTGCGCGCGAATGCGGTGCTGGCGTGGTTTGTGCTGGTGTGCTGGATCGGGGCGCTGACGGTGATCTGGTTGCAGGTTACGTGACGTTACAAGGTCTGGCCCAATTCGATGAACACCACGCGTTCGCCGCCTTCGCGCATGCCCATGCCGAAGATCAACGGGCCAATCCAGGAATCGAAGCCGAGGAACAGGCTGCCGTTCCAGATACCGTCTTCCAGCGACATGTCGCTGCGCCGCTGCCAGGCGTTGCCGTATTCCACGGTGCCACCGACCTGCGCCGAACGCCCCAGCACTTTGCCCAGCTCATAGGTGTAACCCACAAACCCCAACGCGTAATGCTGTCCGGTCAACTGGTTGTGCTGGAAGCCGGCCAATCGCCAGCGTCCGCCCAGCCGGTACAGGTTCTGCACCGGGGCCTCACCGGAAGCCGTGACGTGATAGCGCAGCCCCAGCTGTACCGCCTGCTTGCCGAACGGGAACGCGCCGACAGCGTCCAGATCGACCTGCCCGAAGCGGGTATCGGCCCCCAGCGCCTCGCGCGACTGGTAGGTGCCCAGGGTGGCCAGGAAACCGTCACGCGGGAAGTACAGGCTGTCGATGTTGTCGTACGTCGCGCTGGCGGTGAACGCACCTTCGTCGAAGTCGGTGCGCGGTATGGTCGGGTCACCCACCTCGACCTTGGCATTGCCGCGATAGCGCTCCACCCCAACACGCAGGGCAAGAACGTTGGATACCTCGCGCACCAGGCCGATCGACGCGCCCGTGCGCTGCACCCGGAACCGCGCGATCTTGTTGTCATCGTCATCATCGAACAGGTTGAAGGACCGGGTCTGGAAGCCACCCGCGGCTTCGAAGCCGTAACGATTGTGCAGGTCGAACGGATGGTAGTAGCTGCCGGTCAGCGCCGGCTCGCTGCCCACCTGCAGGGTCACCCGCGCTTCGGCCCCATACGGCGACAGGGGTGCGAACAGCAGCCCGGCGCGCAGGTTGCTTTCGTGGTTGCCTTCAAAGTCGTTGCTGATGGTCCAGCCGGCCTGCAGATAGGCGGGGCCATTCGGCTTGGCGCGTGCGCTGATGCGTACCCCGGCCTGGCCGTCGCGCTCGATCTGTTCGTAGCTGAAGCTCGCCAGGGTATCCATGCCATAGCCGCGCAGGATGCCTTGCTGCATGGCTTCGCTATCCAATGGTTTGCCCACCTCCACCGGCAGGTAGGACAGCAGCACGGCATCGGCATAGCCGGTCTGGTTGTCGACCTCGATGAACGCAATCGGCGCGGGCGCGGCCGACACCGCCCGCTGCTGCCGGGCCACCTGCCATTGCTGATATGCCGCGGACGGCTGCGAGAAGGCGCGCAGGGCCGGAGCAGCAGCATCGGCAGCCTGCTGGCCGATCTGCAATGCCAGGGGGGCCTTGTTGAAATCACCGGTAGCCACCTGCCCGGTCAGCGGTGGCGTGATCAGCAGATCCTGTGCTCCCAACGTAGCCAGTTGCTGATTCGCGTTGCGAGTGGTGAGGAAGCCACTGAGCTGTCCGATCACATCCAGCAGGCTGGCATCCTGGTCCAGCTCGCTCAGTGGCGTGCCCACGTCCACGGCGATGACCCGCTCGGCCCCCATGGCGCGCACCACGTCCACCGGCACGTTGTCGGCGACGCCGCCATCCAGCAGCACGCGACCGTCAACGCTCACCGGACGGAAAATGCCGGGCAAGGACATGCTGGCGCGCATCGCCATCGGCAGGTTGCCGTGCGACAACACCACCGCCTGGCCGGTATTGAGGTCGGTGGCCACGGCGCGATAGGGAGTCGCCAGCTTGTCAAAGTCACTGCTGATGCGGCTGCCGCCGGTGGCGCGCTCGAACAGCGCGATCAGGCGTTCGCCCTGCGACACACCGCCGGACACCTGCACGCGTTTGCCGGCACCGCCCAGGCCGATGCCCACCGCCGTCATCTGGGTGTAGTCGTCGCCCTTGCGACGCAAAGAACGATCGCGGCGCGGCAGGGTGTCGCTGAACATCGCCATCCATTCGGTATCCAGCACCACCTGCTCTATCTGCGCCGGGCTCTGACCCGAGGCATACAACGCACCTACCAGCGCACCGGCGCTGGTGCCGGCAATGCAGTCCACTGGAATGTTCAGCTCCTCCAGCTTGCGCAGGATGCGCACGTGGGCAATGCCACGCGCCCCACCTCCACCCATCGCCAGGCCAATCCGCGGCCGGGTGTCACCGGCCACGCGCACGCCGCAACTGTTGCCGGTGGGCATGTTGACCACGTCCACCGCCTGCGCCGCTGCGGAAGCGCACAGCAGCGCGAACAATGCGATCCATCGAGCCACGTTCAGCGCCATGGCGAGCCCACCTGGATGTAGAAGGTTTCATCCTCCGGACCCCATGCGTAGTCGACGCCCACGTGCATACCCAGCTTGCGGGCGATCAGATAGCGGAAGCCGGCTCCCTTGGCCACTTCGTCGCTGCCCTCGCTGAAACTGTTGTGTCGCCCCCAGGTCCGCCCTGCCCCCACGAAGCCGACCAGCGCCCAGCGCGAGGTCATGTTCCAGCGCAGCTCGGTTTCCAGCACCGCCGCGCGGGTGTCCTGATAGCGCGCCGACCCGATACCGCGCAGGTCGATGTACGGCAACCGGTAGAACGGAATGTCACCGTTGGCCCAACGTGCATCCACGCGCCCGCCCAGCACGAAGGCCTTGCCCAGCGGCCAGTAGCCGTAGGCGTGCCCGCGATAGCTCTGAAACGCATTGTCGCTGCCGATGCCCGGCAGGTAGGCATTGCCCTCGATCATGCCCAGCCAGCCGCTGGACGGGCTGAAGGTGTTGTCGCGGCTGTCGTACTCCAGCGACAGCCCCAGCCCCGAACTCTTCGACGCCAGCTCGCGCGGGGTGAAGTTGCCCCGGTCCGAGGCGACATCGAAGCCGATGTCCATGTCCATGTAGATCCAGGCCAGACCCAGATAGAGATCGCGCGTTCCCAGGCGACGGAAGCCCTGCTGGAACGACACAATGCCATCCACGTTGTAGTCGATCTCCAGCGGCGGCAGTCGCCGCCCCGGCGTGTGATAGGCCAGGTTGAGGGATGCTTTGGCGACGCCGCCGCGATAGCGCCAGCGGTCATCGTCGAAATGCAGCGACGCACCTACGCCATAGAATTCACTACCGTTGCTGGTACGTGCGCCACCGGCACCATACAGATTCGGGCGGGTCACCGTCGCACCCTCTGACCCTGGGGCAGTAGCACCACCGTGCGGCCGCTGGAAGAAGGCCAATGCCAAACCGCCGCCATTACCCAGTGCGGGGTCGGTGATGATGATCGGCACCGGCAGAAAACCGCGATGATCCAGCAGCCAACGCGACATGTCGAAGCGGCCGTCTTCAGGGTCGCGGAACATCGACGCTTTCGGAGCATCAGAAGCTGGGGGCTGCGCCTGGGCCGCTACGACAAAAGGCAGCAGTACCAGGCAGGCGATGATCAACGGTGAGCGGATCGACACGGCATCACCTCGTGCCGCGCTGCACCCGCGCGGAAGGGAGTAGAGATGCACGGCGTCGCGTCGCTGGGGAGGGAGAGCCGCGACGCGACGCCGCGCGGTGAACCGAAGCGCGGCTCAGCGTGCCGCTGCGCTGCCCGGCGGGAAGTCGGCGAACATCTTGTCGAGTCCCGCTTCAACGGCCGCATTCACCCGATCGGTGGAACTGGGCACGGTGCCGCTGGCCGACCCGCGCCACACCGCCTGCTTGGTGCGCGAATCGAACATGTCCACCACCAGGGTGCCGACGTCATAGGTATGCACGGTCGTCGTGGACGAGGCCATGCCCATGCCGCCGCCCCAGCCACCGCGCCAGCCCCAGCCGCCCATGCCGGTGCCGGTGTAGAACGTGTCCAGGGTCTGGCGCTGGCTGTTGGCGATGTTGGCGACCAGCGCGATGTCACCATTGGGGGCTTCGGTCAGGCCGCGCGCACGCAGCCGCGCATCCACCCCATCCACGATCCGCTGGACCACCAGTGGCGACGCGCCCTGCGGCTTCTGCGCCCAGCTGTAGGTCTTGAAGGAGGCAAAGTTGGCGCTCGGGTCATGGTCGGTGCGCACCGTGGGCGACGACGCACAGGCCACCAGGCCGGTCGCCAGAACAGCAAGGACGAAGGCTTTCATCACAGCAGGCTCCAGCGTCGTGAACAGGGTTTCAGGCTAGCGCTCCGCCACCGGCCGGAGCATCCGCATAACTACGCAGAACGGGCAGAAAAACTACCGGTTCAGCGCGGGGCGTTGATCACCACGTACTGCACGCTGGTGCCGGCGTAGCGCGGCTCATACCAGTCGTTCCCGCACTGCTGGTAAGCCACGCCGTTGATCACGGTGGTCACGCAGCTGGGCGGCAGCGAATACACGATGGACCCGATCACTGCCCGCGTGACTGCCACACCCGCCGTCACGGCGGCAGCAGTGGCAAAGGGATGGTCATCCCAGTCGTTCCAGTGGTCGTCATGGTCGTAGTGGTGATCCACATCGACGTGGACGTCACGGTCGATGTTGCGGTTCACATTCCGGTTCACGTCGCGGTTGCGGTCGATGTTCCGGTTGTGGTCGATGTTGCGGTTGGCACCGCCGCCGGCAGGCCGGTTCACCGGATGATTCGCAGGTCGCTGGGCGGCACGGTTCACATTGGCGTGCGCCGAGGCGCGTGCACCACCGCCGCCGCGATGCCCGTGCTGGGCCGACGCGGTTTCGAACATCGCCGGGGCCAGCCCCAGCGCGGCAGAGGCCAGCGCCGTCAGCAGCAGCGTTCTTACAGAGGGCATGCTCATCTCAGTTCTCCGCGTCAGGCGCAACAACGGCAACAGCCACCGGCACCAGCTTGATCCGATGGGCGTCCGCCGGCGGGGTGAAGACGAATGCGCTATCCGGCACCGGCGTGCGGGTATCCCAGCGCAGGCGGGCCCGGTACTGAGGCTGCGCCGGGTCATCCAGCGAATTGATGATCAGCTTCACCGGCAGTGAGCTCGCCTTGGAGATCCACACCTGCCAATCCACGCCGTCCTGCTGGAAGGCGTACTGTTCAATCGGCTGACCGTCCTGGGTGCCGCCGCCAATATGCCGTGCGCTGCGGATCAGGCTGCTGGGGGCTTTATCGGTGCCCCACAGGAACATGTCCGCCAGCGGAAACTCGATGTCGTAGCGCGTGGCGGCCTGTTCCACCAGCTCGCCCAGGGTCGCATGCAGGCCGTCCACCTGCGCGTAGTACTTCAGCTTCGGGGCATACACCGTGAGCGCCTTGCCGTCATAGATCAGCTGGCGCTGCTGGCGGTCGCTGTCGAGCGCCACGAACACCTGGTTGGGTCGTTTGACCCGGTAGCTGACCTTGCCGTCCAGCTCGATCTTCTGCCCGTCCTCCAGTACCACCTCGGTACTGGCATCGGAGGTCAACGAAAATTGATTGAGTGCGCGCAATGCCGCGCCCATGCCTTCAAGTGCGGCCAGCGCGTCGGGGTCGCGTTCGGATGCGGGTGCTGACGTAGCGGTTGCGGTCGCTTTGGGCGTGGCCGCCTGCGCGGGCAGGCCCAGCGTGCCCAACCCTGCCAGCAGCAGGCAGGTGGCGGTGCTGAGTGCAGTTGTGGAACGGATCATGCGCTTGTCTCCTTAGAACCCAGCACTGATCGACACGCTCCAGGGATCCCCCTCGAAGCGGTTGCGCACGCTGAATTCACTGATGTAACGGAACGAGATGTCCAGGTGTTCGCCCCCGGACCACTTCTTGCCATAGGTCAGCACTGGGCCTACGCCCCACGAGCGTCCTTTGAACCCATTCAACTGATCGGCCAGATCGCTGTCGTCGTCCTGCACCTGCTGGATCCACCCGGCCGCCGCGCCAAAACCCCAGCCGCTGGGCGTGCGTTTCACCAGCAGTGCGTCGGTACGCAGTACCAGGCCGTTCTTGTAGTCGGTGTCGTCATTGCGGCTGTACCAGTCGAACGCGCCCAGCACGCTGAACTCCAGCGTGCCCTGCTGGAACAGATGGGTGTAGCCGACGCTGGGCGACAGCGTCCAGACATTCAGACCGGGGTTGGCAAGGTTGTCGGGGTTGTACTTCGCGGTCGGGGCGTACACGTACAGCCCCATCGAGACATGCTCGACCTCGCTGATGTGATAGCCGGCAATGAACGGCGCGAAGTACACGTCGAACAGGTTGGAGGCGCTGTCGCTGACCCGGATCTGGTTGCCCAGCGGGCCCTGCAAACCGGCATCGATGTCGGCGTCGATATAGGGAACCGTCAACATCGAGGCGAAGTTCCAGCGCCCGGTTTTGGTGGGCCACACGTACACACCGGTGGCGGCGGTGAGGCTGACATCCGCCTCCAGACCGAGCGAAACACGCCCCGCGATAGGAGCCGAACGACTGCCGCTGATCTTGCCGTCATAGCCGATGTAGCTCAGCGACCACTGGAAGCCGGGCTCGGGTGGAATGACACCGGCATAGGGGGTGATCTGCATGCCCGTGATGGAGCGACCCAGCGCCCCTTCGGTCGCCTGCGCTCCGCCTGCAAGCACCAGCATGGTCAACGCCAGCAGCGCCATGGCTGGCCGCACGCGGCGGAATCGGACCTCGTTCATGACTTCACCTCCAGGGGTGGCGTTGTGTGGTCTTCACGTCCCTCGCGACGCTCTCTTACCCGGCGCTGACGCTCGCGTATTTCGGCGATGTCCTTTTCCAGGAAGTAATTGAGGAAGGTCCGGATCACGGCGATTGCTGCGAGCTGGCCGATGCTGTCCCAGCTGGTGTAGATGGCCGACTCCAGAATGTCCGCGGCCAGCTGCACCGACAGGCCGGCCACCAGCCAGCGGCCGTATTCCAGCCAGATCGAGCGTCGCTGGTCGCCATCCGCATCGCCGCGGATCAACAGCCAGAGGCCCTGGAAGAACAGCTTCACCGTGGCCAGCGTGATCAGAATCAGCGCCATGAACTCGATCAGGGTGACGATGGGTTCGGTGATCGTCACCAGCACTTCGTGCAGTTCGAACATGGCAGGCTCCTGGTCAGCCGCGCTCGACGCAGCGGAAGCCGACGTGGCAGGTGGTGGTATCCACCGGCTGCGCCATCCGTGCGGCGGGCCGGTAGCGGCGGCAGTAGTTCGGCGCGCACAGGTGCGAGCCGCCCTTCATCACCCGACGTGGAATGGACACGGGGTCGCGCGGGTCGCGGCTACCGTCACGCGTGCCGCCACGCGGGTTCTCGATCGCGCAGCAGGGTTTGCCCTGCAGCACGCCATGGTGCTGGTACCAGTCGCCGGTCCACTCCCATACATTGCCGATCATGTCGTACAGGCCGTAGCCATTCGGCGCGAAGCTGCCAACCGGTGACGTCCAGCGGTAGCCGTCCTCGTCGAGGCTCTGCCACGGGAACTCGCCCTGCCAGGTGTTGGCCTGATGCCGGCCGCGCAAGGTGAGCGTGTCTCCCCAGGCGAACTCCTCCCCGTCCCGGCCACCGCGCGCGGCAAACTCCCATTCCGCCTCGGTGGGCAGGTCCTTGCCGGCCCACGCAGCATAGGCGAGCGCGTCGTCGAAACCGATATGCACCACCGGGTGATCATCCAGCCCGGCCAGGCTGGAATCCGGCCCGCGTGGGTGACGCCAATCCGCACCGGCAATGTACTGCCACCAGTTGTGCGTGTTGCGCATGTCCACACGCTGCGTCGGTTGTATGAACACCACCGACGACGGCACCAGCAACGCCGGATCCGCGCCCGGATAGTCGCGTGGGTCAGCGGGCTTTTCCGGCGCGGTCACATAGCCGGTCTCACTGACAAAGCGTGAGAACTCGCGGTTGGTCACCGGGTAGCGGTCAATCCGGAAGGCCGCCACTTTTACTTTGTGCGCCGGCGCTTCTTCCGGATAGTGGTCGTTGGACCCCATCAGGAACACGCCACCGGCGATGTCGACCATGTCATCCACGACCGCATTCATGGGCAACCCCGTGCGTTGAACGGCAGCGTTGCGGGGAACAGGCACTGTGTCATCGAAGCGCTCCATGGTCAGCCGAACGGCCAGGTGTTGAAGCTCATGCTGGTGATCGCCGCCAGCCCCAGCAGCCACAGCAGCCCGGCGGTGATCAACGTCAGCGAAATGGGGTAGTGGCTCTCGCCGTGGACGAGCCCTTCCTTGATCATCAGCTCGCGCTCCTTACGCAGGCCCTGCATGTAACGCAGGTGATAGACGATGCCCAGGGTCAGCATCACCAGCCCCAGCATTACCAGTGCCATGCCGAAGTTGCGCGGCGCTTCCGGCTTCAACGTGCTGCCCGGCAGCTCCAGCACGTGGCCGAAGAACTGGAAGATGGTGAAGCCGAAGCCGATCAGCGACAGCGCGGTGCGGATGATCGACATCAGCGTGCGGTCGGCGCTCATGCGGGTGCGCTGGAACGACATGCCGGTGCGCCGCGAGGACAGTTCCAGCGACGCGGCATCGCTGCTGCCGAGAATCTGGCTGGCACGCTCGATGTTCAGCGCACTCGTCTCCAATGCACGGGTCGGATCCTGCTCGGTCATCATGCATCTCCTCGTTGCTTGATCCAGCGCCCCGCCAGCCGCCGGAACGGGCCGCGCAGCAGCAGGTAGGGAATGAAGGCCAGCAGCACCGCCACCACGAACGCCTCCAACGGGTACGGGAAGCCACCAAACGTGCGGATCTGGTAGATCACATCCATCGCCACACCCAGCAACAGAATGCGCGCTGTGGCACTTACCCCATCGCGCAGTACCGTCCTGCGTTCGATGTAGCCCGGTGCATGCAGCAGCCGTTGGAAGTACGGACCACGCCCGGCGCGGGCATCACGCATGCCATCAATCAAGGCCGTGATCAACGCCATGATCGGCTGCAGGAACAGACGGAAGGTCATGACCCCGTCGGTGCGTGCGATGAGGTCGGACCAGAACCGGGTCAGGAAATCGATCACCAGAAGCATGTTCATCGGCCGCTGCACTGGGCCTTTAGAGTCGCCTGCGTGCACAGCTTCGGCATCGGGAGACGTACTGCACTGCATCCAGTATTTTTACTGCTCCATCGCGCCGGCAGCCCGGCGCTATGCTGACGCATGGGCGCCTATCACTATTCGCTGATGCGCGGTGGTCTGGTCCACCGCCTGCTGCACGCCAGTGGCACACTGCAGCGTACCCGCCATCTTTCAGTCTGGCTGGCGGTGCTCCTGCTGGTGCTGGCGCTGGTGCCCCTGCTGCTGTTGACCGCGCAGGCGGGCACCCTGTGGCCCACACCCGAGGCGGCACCCGGACATATTGCCCTGCTGGCCGACTACGATACGCTGGCGCGCCTGCTGATCGCCCTGCCCCTGCTGGTGCTGACCGCGCCGCGCGCCGACGCCCTCCTGCGCGGTGCGGTGCGCCAGCTGACCCGCAGCCATGTGGTGCACGCGGTGCGCGCGCCACGTCTGGAAGCTTTGCTGGAGCACGTGCGCACCCAGCGTGACAGCTGGTTGCCGGAAGCGGTGTGCCTGGCGCTGGCGTTTGCCCCGGCGTGGTCCGGTGCACCGGTGGCGGGCGTGCTGCCAGGGCTGGACGACTGGCGCTTCCACGGGGCCAGCCCAAGCGCGGCCGGCCTGTGGTTCTCGGCCGTGGCCGTACCCCTGCTGCGCCTGTTGCTGCTGCTCTGGTTCTGGCGCTTCCTGCTGTGGACGCTGGTGCTGTGGCGGCTGCCGCAGGTGGGGCTGGATCTGCATCCACAACACCCGGACCGGGCCGGCGGTCTTGCCTTCCTCGGCCGCGCGGAGATGCGCTTCAGTCCACTCGCTGCCGCGGGCGGGATCATGCTGGCGGGCGCGTTTCTCAATCAGATGCTGCACCAGGACCAGACTTTGTACGGCCTGCGCCACCTGATCGCCGGCTACGTGATCGGCTCGACCCTGCTGCTGATCGCGCCATTGCTGTTGCTGGCACCGGCATTGATCCATGCCAAGCGGCATGCGCTGTACCGTTTCGATGCGCTGGGCAGCCGTGCCGCACGCGTGTTCGACCAGCGTTGGCGGGTGGGTGGCGAGGCACGCGCGGACGGCGACTCGTTGCTGGACCACAATGATGCGTCGGCCTACTGCGACTTCGGCGGCGTCTATCAGGGTGTCTCGGCGATGCGGGTGATACCGCTGTCGCGCTGGAACATGCTTGGCCTGGCGCTGCCCGCGCTGGCCCCGATGCTGCCGTTGCTGCTGGTGGCGATGTCGGTGGATGAACTGGTGGCCAAGCTAATGGGCCTGCTGGCCTGACGACCGTAGTGTCCGCAGCGAATGGGAAAGATAGGTCTCACCCTGTAGCGCCGCCTGCACTGCCGGCAGCAGGTCTTCGCCTGCATCGGCCTTCAGCACATAACTGCAGGGACCCAGCGCCATCGCCCGGGCCACCATCTGCGGTTCTGCATGCACCGTGGCAAACACCACGCCCAGCACCGGGCGCTGTGCCCGCAGCTGCCGCACCGCTTCAAGCCCATCCAGTTGCGGCATGGCGATGTCGGTCACCACCACGTCGGGCAGCATGCGCTGGGCCGCGTTCAGCAGCGAGGCTCCGTCCTGGACCAGTCCGATGACGTCGTAGGCATCGGTCAGCAGTCCACGCAGTTGCCGGCCCATGGCGGAGCCGTCTTCAGCCAGCAGCACCCGGACTGCGCTCATGCTCTTCCGCCATCGCCCACCGAGTCTTGATGGTGGGCGGCGCTGCGGACACCGGCAATGGAAAAACAACGGGACGGCGGCAAGTAAAATTACTGCCGGATGGTCCGCGATGACACGCATGGCGTGTCACTACGCGTCGGCAACACACCGATGGCGTGTCATTACCGGTCTGCGGCATCGGTGGCGGACAACGGTAGTGACGCGCCATGCGCGTCATCGCGTCAATGCCGGATCAAGCCTTCCAGCTCGGCCTTGCGCACCAGTTCCAGCGTGCCATGCACCCCCAGCTCCTGCATGATCGCGTACTTGTGCGATTCGATGGTGCGCACCGACACCCCCAGCTCATAGGCAATCTGCTTGGAGCGCAGGCCGCGCGCCACGTATTCCAGAATGCGCAGCTGCTTCTCGGTAAGCAGATAGCGCGGCCGCCCGGTGCTGACGATCGCATCCGCGGCCAGGGTCGGAGTGACATAGGTCCGCCCGTCCATCACCCCGTCCAGGGCGCGCACCAGCTCCTCACCGGCCGCGCTCTTGAGCACATAGCCCCGGGCACCTGCGCGCAGTGCCTGCGCCGCCATGTTGGTCTCATCGTGCATGGTGAGAAACACCACCGGCACGTCGTAGCCTTCCTCGAGGATCACCCGCATCGCATCGATGCCACTCAGGCCGGGCATGCTGATGTCGGCGACCACCACATCCGGCGGATCGCGCCGCACCGACTCCACCAGCGCCTCACCCGAGGTCACCAGTTCGATGTTGTCGAAACGACCCACCAGCAACTGCTCGATTCCCTGCGCGACCACCCGATGGTCGTCGGCCAGAACCACCCTGCGATAACGACATTCTTCCTGCACCTGCAAGGCCTGCATAGTCGTGTCTCCGGTTGCGTCCACCCTTCCCTGTGGCGGGTGCCTCCCGCATTCTTGAACGGCACCTGCACAAGGTTATGACGGTGCTTCCACCGCCGTGACGGGAACGTGATGCGAACGCATCAAAACCGTGACATTGCGCTCAACCGCGCAGGGTGTCGCGCGGGCTCTCGCCAAAAACATCCCGGTACATCACCGAGAAGCGCCCCAGGTGGCCAAAACCGTAGCGGGTGGCCACATCGGTCACCGCCCCTTGGCCGCGGGCCTGGCGCAACGCGCTGCGGGCCAGGTTCAGCCGTGCCATCTGGTGCCATTGGCAGGGGCCATGGCCATAGGCATCACGGAACAGGCGCTCCAACTGGCGTTCGCCGACCCCCAGTGCCGTGGTCAGCGCCCGGCTGTCATAGGGCCGGTCGGACTGTGTTTTCAGGTAGTTTTCGGCACGCCTTACTACTGCGTCGCGGTAGCGCTCGCTGTAGCTGCCCAACGCACGTGGTGGCTGCCCCGCATCGGTAGCGGCCACGGACGCCAGGAACGCGGTCAGCAACGTCTGCGCCTGCACCTGGATCTGCGCCGGGGTCACCAGTCCCTTCGGATGCGCGGCATCCTCCAAGGTGTTCAGCACAGTGCGGCGCAGCCGCGCGGCATCGGTGGCGCTGGCCGTGCGGCTGTACCAGCCTGAACGCGGCACCTGCAGTTCGCGCCCCAGCCAGGTCACCGCTGCACGCTGCAATACCGGTCGTGAGATCAGCAGCACCGCCCATTGCCAGCCGCCCGGACGCGGCCGCACATTCAGCTCGCTGTCTTCGGCGAACACCATGATCTGACCGGCCGGAATCCAGCGCCCGTTGGCCCACATCGGCCCGTCGCTGTTGACCGCCATGGCCAGGCCGATCAGGTCCTCGCCGAAGCTGCCACTGGCAAAAATGGGAAGGTTGTAAGCCCCGCTGTCGAGGCTGAATTCGGGAAAGACGACCCGCTGCACGCAGGCTTTGAACTGTCCACCCGCCAGCAGGCGCTGCTCGAAACGGGTGTCACGCACGACCCCCAGCAGCGCGTCGGCGTCAAAGCCGTCGACGTCGAAGCGACTGTACTGGGCAAGCGAATCGTCCATGCCAACTCCGGGTTCATGTCGGAAAGTGGATAGCGCGGGACACAACAACCTGCTTGTATGCGAGCGATTGTGCGACCGTAATGCAGCGCCGACAAGCCTTTTTGACCCCCCGCGGCCCCGTACTCCGGGTGACCCTCCCGCGACCGCTTATGAGGTGCGACGTGCAGGCAGGCAGTCAAGCATCCCGTGTGGGCACCCGTCCGCGTACCGTGCGCAGACCGGGTGCGGATGCCGTACCCCGCACGCACGCACCCGGTTCAATGGAGTTGCGCCGGCTGCTGCTGCGTACCCTGCCCTTGCTGGCTGGGTGTCTGCTGGGCCAATGCCTTCCGTATCTGATCCCCCAGCCTGGCGTGTCCTTGCACTTGTTCTGGCTGCCAGGCCCGCTGCTGCTCGGCTGGCTGCTGTCCCTGCCGCTGCACCAGTGGCGCGAAGCCCTGGTGGCCGCCACAGCCGGCAGCCTGCTGGCGCTGTTGCTGGTCCCCGCCGCTGCCTACGCCCAGGTCCTGACCAGCCTCGGCGAATTTTCGATGGTGGCGATGTTTGCCTGGGCGCTGGTGCGCTGGCAGCAGCAGCGTCCGCTGCTGGAGGGGTATCGCGACCTCACCCTGTTTCTGCTGATGGGGTGCGTGCTGCTGCCGCTGTGCTGCGCGTGGTGGTATGCGCTGGCCAACGGTGCCCGGATCTCCAGTGTCCAGGACCTGCGTGGACTGGCCCTTGGCCATGCCGTGAGCTACCTGCTGGTGGTCCCGGCGGTATACAACCTGGGCCGTTGCTTCCGTTCACCACAGCGTCGGCAGGGCTGGCATCTGAACGCCGCCGCGCTTGCGTCGGTGCTGCTGGCGCTGCTGGTACTGCTGTGGACGGTCGACTGGCGCGACGGGGTGGTCACGCCCCTGCTGTCGCTGGCCCCGGTGCCGATTCTGGTCTGGGCGTTGATCGTGTTTGGTGTCGCCGGTGCGTCGGTAGGCATGCTGCTGGTGGCGGCGCTGGGCTCCGTGCTGGGGCAGTATGGCCTGGGACCGTTCGGCTTCTGGAGCCCGGAGCGCAATCTGCTTACCGCGCAGACCTGGACCATCGGCACGGGCCTTGCGCTGCTGTTCCTGGGTGCACTGTCGGACCAGAAGATGTCCAGCCGCATCAAGCTTCACCGCGCGTACCAGCGCCTGGGTGAGGTGACCGGTCGCATGCTGGTGGTGCAGGAAGAAGAGCGCACCCGGATCGCCCGCGACCTGCACGACGACATCAACCAGTCACTGGCGGCCATCTCGATCCGGATGAGCGCGCTGCGTCATCAGCTGCCTGACCGCGAGCGCCCGATCGTGACCGAACTGCAGGACCAGTTGTTGGCGGTGTCCAACGACATCCGCTCGATTTCGCACGAACTGCATCCCAGCATCCTGCGCTTCACCGGCCTGGCCAGCGCACTGGACGCGTTCTGCAACAAGCGTAATGCGCGCGGCAGCCTGCGGCTGTGCTGCAGCATCGACTGCGCGCCCCGCCTGGGCGAGGACAGCGAACTGAGCGTGTTCCGCATCGTCCAGGAAGCGCTCAACAACGTTGATCGCCATGCCCGTGCCAGCGTCGCCGACGTGCGCATCAATGTGCAGGGAAACGACGTGGTGCTGCGGGTGGACGATGACGGCGTGGGCATGTCGTCGTCCGGCAGCACCCGTGCGCCGGGGCTGGGGTTGATCAGCATGGAAGAACGCGCGCGGCTGCTCGGCGGCAGCCTGCAGGTCAGCCAGAGTCCGCTGGGCGGAACCCGCATCGAAGTGCGCTTCCCGGTGCCCGGCACGCGTCCCCAGGCCGCAGCGGCTCAGTAGTTTTACTGAGGCCCCCTCAGTAAATCGCCGGTTGTCGGGCTGCCCGGCAACTTCGAAAGTAACACCAGCCATTCCGCACCCGTACACCGGGGCCCTCCCTTACCGGGTGTACGGGTGCGGGATTGGCTGACCCCTGTCCAAGGAAGGTCACCATGCGCACACCCAGCCGTCGTCTGGCCCCCTTCAGCGCCGTGCTGGTCTGTTCCGTCCTGTCCGCGTGCGCGACGGGTCCTTTGGAACCAACGGCCGCCGCGGTACCGCCAACCGCGGCGGCCCCTTCCCCGGTTCCTGAGATACGCCCCGGCATTCCGGCCGGGTACCTCGGTCGTAACCTGCCTGACAGTCTGGCCCTGTTACCGCCGCCGCCCGCCAAGGGCAGCGCTTCATTCGCGCGAGACCAGGCCACACACGCCGCTGCACGCAAGCTGCGCGGCACGCCGCGCTACGCGCTGGCCACGCGTGATGCCAACCTCGACTTTCCGCAGGTGGCCAGCACGTTCTCGTGCGCGCTCGGTGTGCCGGTCAGCAAGGCCGACACGCCACGCCTGTACCTGCTGCTGCAGCGAAGCATGGTCGACGCCGGCCTGGCAACGTATGTGGCCAAGGATCACTACAAGCGCACGCGACCGTTCGTGTTCTACAAGGAAAGCACCTGCGCGCCCGGCGACGAGGACGCGCTGCGCAAGGATGGCTCCTATCCTTCAGGGCATACCGCAGTGAGCTGGGCCTGGGCGTTGATCCTGACCGAATTGAGTCCCGACCAGGCCGACGCCGTGCTGGCGCGTGGCCGTGCGTTTGGCGAGAACCGCCTGATCTGCAATGCGCATTGGCAGAGTGATGTGCTGCAGGGCCGCGCGGTGGCGGCCGGTGCGGTTGCCAAGCTGCACGCCAATGCGGATTTTCTGGCCGACATGAAAGCGGCGCGCGCCGAGATCGATGCGCTGCGTGGTGCGGGCGTTCCTGCGACCGACTGCGAGACCGAAGCGACTGCGTTGAAGCTGAAGATAGCCGGCGTCGAATAGGTTCGGCGTCCGCCGCACTGCTGTTGGATCTACCTGCTGCCAAAACAGATGACCTGGCTCGCTGCTCCCTCAGCGATGACGGGGGAGACATCCCGCGGCCGACAGCGAGCCAGGTCAAGCTCTGCACCCATGCGACCTGAACTCCATGCATGGATACGTATCCGGTCCAACGACTTCCCCCTGTTACGGTGCGCACATTCGTCGCTTGCCCGTGATGTGGGTGTGATGGATTTGAAAGCAACAATCCTGTTTCTCTTACCCGGCATTAACTTTATTTTAAAGACGAACGAAAACAAGGACTTGAGAGATACTTTACCGTCCGGTTCTGATTATCTTTCCGCTATTTTCTTGCCAGCTGCGCAATGCCGGATATTTCAACCCGGCGATTTGGCGCAAGACAGTCGATCAGTGCGTCGCCGGGGGGCTGCGCGCACGCCACTACCGGAGCGGTTTCACCGCGCCCTTCGGCCACGATCGCCGTTGACGGCACGCCACCGGCAATCAGCGCCGCGCGTACGGCCTCGGCCCGACGCTGCGACAGCTTGTGGTTGTAGTCGTCTGCGCCAATGCGGTCGGTGTAACCGGTGACCGCAATCATCTGTACCTGGCTTGCCGCTCGTACGCGCTGTACCAGCGCATCGACGCTGCGACGTCCCTGCGCTGTCAAACTGTCGCTGTCGAATCCAAACAATGCGTCGGCCTGCAGCGCCAACGGCTGCGCGGGCAGCGGCTGCGCAGTGGATGCGGCCGGCGCAGCGTTACCCGCCTGCAGCATCGCCGCGCAGGACTGTGGCTTCCAGTAACTCTCCTGGGCGATCCCGTTGCGGTCGAAGTGCACCTGGAACTGGCAGGAGAAGTAGTCGCCGTTGGGCTGGCTGCGGAAGTTGAACAGATAATTCCATTCCCTCACACCCCACATGCCTTCATTGAAGTGCGGCGTGCCCAACAGTCCGTACAACTGGCGCTTGCTCATGCCACGTGCGTATTGCCTCAGGTTGTCGAGATTGACGAACAGTCCGCCTCTCGGCGAGGCCTTCGCCGTGTCGGGGAAGGCGACGGCTGCAGCGGCGTCGGACCCCCTCATGGGGGCGTGGGTGGCGCAGGCGCTGAACAGCAGCGTGGCCAGCGCCAGACCCAGCGAGCGCACCAGTGCGGTGTCGTGTGCGATCTGCGTTTTCATGGCTGTCTCCCCAGGGCTCACCATTGGAAACCTGCGCCCACCGACACACCGCCTTCGCCACGGCTGTTGGTGGACCCGCTGGCCTTGTAGATCCAGCGCCCGCCCTGGGACACACCAGACAGGCCCACTGCCAGACCCGACTCACCGTTGTAGCTGCCTGCCGCCACGGCGACCATACTGCGCCCGGCTTCGGAAGGCTGCGGCAATCCCGCCGTCGCCATCGCGCTGGCAACGCCGGCCGAGGCCCGGTTGTCGGTGCGGCGCAGATCACGGTCAAAACCGCCCATGCGTTCATCGGTATAGGCCTTGGACGCGTCCAGGGTCTGGTTCATGCCGGCACGCAGCTGGTCGACGTTGACCGCATCGGTACCTGCGGTTCCGGGGCCGACGTTGTGCACCACGGTGGTGCCGCCGCCGGGTGCGCCGAGGGTGACGCTGTTGTAGTTGGTATCACCCTGCACGGTGGTGTCGTAGCGCAGCGTGCCCTGCTGCGATGCCTGCAGCTGGCGCAGATTGACCGCGTCGGTAACCTCGGTGCCGTCGCCCACGTTTGTGATCTGACGGGTGGCGGCAGCGCTGCCCACCGACACCGCGTTGTCGCGGTCGGCGACCGAACCGGCCCCCAATGCCACGCTGTTGGTCGCCGTTGCGGAGGCCGTGTCGCCGATGGCAATGCTGCCTGCACCGCTGGCGCTGGCGACGCCGCCAACCGCGATGCTGTCAGTGCCGCTGGCGTTGGCGGCCGCCTTGGTCGAGTTGACCTGGAAGTAAGGGCTTGATGTCGACGGCAGGCGCGGCATCTGGTTGATGCGCGTGTTGAGGGTGGTCAGCGACGCATCCACTGCAGCAAAGGCCGAAGTAACGTCGGCATAGACGTCGGTGCTGGCGCTGCCACTCATGCCGAATGAGGAGATCGCAAAGCTCGGCGGGGTCCACGCGCCGGTGCCGCCATCGAACCCGGTGCTGCCGCCGAAGAACGCTGCCAGCGTGCTGTGGGTCTGGAACAGCTGCCCGCCATTGATCGCCTCGGTGCTGCTGGCAGTGATCTGGCCCGCGGCGAGATTGCCGATCGCTACCCCTGCCCCGCTGCCGTCACCGACCAGGCTGACCCGGTTGACCGCGTTGCCGCTGCCATCCACGTCGTACTTCACCGCCAGCCGGTCCACCGTGTCGGTCTGCTCGGCTACGTTGGCCAACGACAGGCTCACTGCATCGAAGGCACTGCCGACGTTGGTGTAGGTGCCCGGCGTGACCACACCGGTGCTGGACACGGAGTTGATGGTGTAGGTCGGTGCCGTCACATTGCCGTTGGCATCCAGGGTCGAGCCACCGCCCAGATGGGTGGACACCGCCTGGTTGGCCGCGAACAGCTGCGCGCCGTTGACCGCGTCACTGCTGCCTGCGTTGACCGCGCCAGCAGCGAGGTTGGTCACCGTGGTCGGGCCCGCCCCGTTGCCCAGGGTCACCCTGGCGTAGTTCGGCTGGCCGGTGCCGTCATCGTCGTAGGACACCGCGAAGATGTCGGCTGCCGCGCTGATCTGCGAGATAGCGCCCTGCAGCTGCGCGACGTTCACCGCGTCAGTGCCTGCGCTGCCGGCGGCCACGTTGCTGATCTGACGCTCGCCGCCGGCAAAGCCCACCGACACCTCGCCCGCCGACACCTGCGAAGCAGTCAGACCGTAGGCCGCGTACGCGGCCTGCGCGCCGCGGTCGGCCACGCTGCGGAAGCCCAATGCCACACTGTTGGCCTGGGTGGAACGCGCTTCCGCGCCCAGCAGTACCTGGCCATTGGCCGTACCGACGGCACTGTCGCCCACCACCACGGAATGGCCCATGCGCGCCGCGTAGTCGGCCGTGGGCACGCCGGTCGGATCGGTCGGGTCGTTCAGACCCGCACCCGGGAACGCCACGTTGGCATCGACCTGTGGCAGTTCATGCCGCGCATTGGCACCGATCACTACTTCGCGCGAACCGTTGGCATAGGCCCCGTCGCCCATCAGCACCTGGTAGTCCTGTGCCGGATTGAGCGCCCAGCAGTCGATGTCGGCCACCAGCAGGTCCACGCACTTGCTGGCCCACGCCGGGGCCTGGCCCGGCAGGATCAGACCAAGCAGGCCGTTCGGGTCGCCATTGTTGATGTTGTAGATATAGCTGTCGGAGGTGACGCCACCGATCAGGGTCAGATGTGAGTTGCCGCCGGTGGTGGCCCCGCCCAGCCCGTCCAGCAGGGTGCCGACCGGACTCAGGTTCACGACCGGAAGGCCGAGCACGTTGGTGACCGAGTACGCCTGCATCACATTGGCACTACTGACCGCCAGGTTGCCGTTGCGCACATAGCCGTCGCCGCCGAGCAGCCCCTGCGCGGTCGGCCCCACCAGCTCACTCAGACTGCCGGTCAGCCCGCCGGTGCCGATGATCAGGCCCGCGTTCGGGTCGCTGGCCGCCGGTGCCTTCGGGCTGCCCGGCGGCAAGGCGTTGACCACGCCGCCGCCCAGCCCATTGCCAACCGCTCCGACCAGGCCTCCGAGATCGCCAACCGTATTGCCAAGGCCATTGCCCAGTTCACCCAGCAGGCCAGAGCCGGCTACGGTGCTGCCGACGTTCTGGACCACGCCTCCGACCACGGTGGCGAGATCACCCACGCCGCCCAGCAGGCCACCCACGAGTCCCTCCCGGTTGTTCTGCAGCGCGCTGGTCTGCACGCTTACGTCGGCTGCTACGAGCTTGTCATTGCGATCAGCAACCTGCACCTGCGCCTGCACGGCCTGCACATCCGCGGTGCCGTCGACGCTGGCGACCACACTCGCACGCAGCGCCTCATCGGCCTCCACCGTGGCATCCACGCTGGCATCCAGGGCAACGGCGTCGACCAGGTTCACCTCGACGGGAACATGCACGGACGCCGCCACCGGCAACCGCGATGCGGTCCGCGCGTTGAGGCCAACCCGCGCGGCCGCTGCCACCGGCCGCGGTGCGGGCGCTGCGAGCGCTGTTGCACGCGTGCCCAATCCCACCTGTACATGGGCGGCAACGTCAGCCAGGGGCGACGTGGGGGGCGTGGCTGACGTTGCCGAAACCAGCGTCTTCAACGCCACTTCGGCGTCGACCTGCACCGGCAGGTATTTGTCGGTGAGCGCCTGCAGGTCACTCAGGGTCTGGTTGTCCGACGCCAGCGCCGAGCCACTGCCCAGCGCGCAGGCCAGGCCCAGCGCGAGCAGCTTCAACGGCACCTTCAGGTGTACGACCACCGGACCGGCGACCAGGCTGCCACGCGAGGTGGCGATTTCCGAGACCACCACCAGCGCATTGAGCTGGTGGTTCCATACCAAACGGAAAATGCGGTTCATGATCACTCCCCCCGTTGGAGTTCTGACGGCGTGCCCGCCGGCACGTGGGGGTCATTACAGGCGCTTGCGCGAACGCGGGGCACTTCATTCCGGCAGCACGAACGTGCGTTCCGGCAAGAGACGGCAGGAAACCGGCAGGCGAATGTGCAATTCCGGCAGATTGCCGGAAACGTGCAATCAGGCCGGATGGCCCATCGACGCTGGCGCGCGCATCAGCGTGTCGCGCGGCAGCTCGCCAAACACCCGACGATAATTGTCGGCAAACCGGGACAGGTCCCACAGCCCGCAGCTGAGCGCGACCGCCTTCACCGACTTGCGATGGGCGTCGGCGGTGGACAGCCCCCGGCATGCCGCGCACAGGCGCAACATGGACAGATACCGGTTGGGCGAGGTGCCGAACAGGTCTTCGAAGGCATAGCGCAGCGCGCGCTCGCTGACCCCGGCGGCATCGCAGATTTCATGCATGTAGATGTAGCGGCGCAGGTTCTGGCGCATGAAATTCTCGGCGCGCTGCGCTATCAGGTAATGCGTACGGCGTGCGCGGCTGCAGCTCGGACGCTCCTGCGACTCCGCACCCAGCAGTGCCTGCACGTGCTCGTGCAGCAGACGCTCCACGGCGTCATCGGGCAACCCCTGGCCACCGCCGTCCAGCCACGCGGGCAATTGCGCGTAGCGCTGCGCCAGCCGTGTGGCTCCAGTACCGGTGTCGCCCATGAAGACAGAGAGCGCCTGGCCCGATGGCAGCGTGCTGCGCAGGGTCAGTTCGGCCAGCTTGCGTTGCAGGCGACGGGTCGGGGTGAGCAGCAGGCTCAGCTGCGTGCCCGCACTCAAAGAAAACTCACTGATGCCTTCCGGCAACACAGTGACGGCCATACCTGCGGTCAGCGGCAATCCATGGCACCAGCTGCGCTCGGGATCGGTGGCGTGAATGAAACCGAGCAGGCACCAGTCCGGCGGCAGCATGAAACGGCCGCGAAACTGGAAACCGCAGGTCGCAAAAAGAAACAGGGATTCATCGTGCACCTGCGACTGCACACTGGCACGCGGACCGTTGGCATCCAGCAATACCAGTTCAATATCACACACGCGCAGCACGCCACCCAGCGTGGCCAGGTCGAACGTTTTCAGCGGATTTACTCCAGCCGCCTCCCCCGCACCATCGACCATGACAGTGAAGCCCCCTTGTGATTCAACGTCCCGGCAGCGCCGCCAGCGCGCCGGGCCTGTCCGCCAACGGACGAGGCCAGTATGCCTTAATCGCTACGGCGCAAATCAAGCCGTTTGCGACATTAACTGCCACATTAACCATTAAGCCAAACCCATGATTTCTGGCTGTTTATGCGTCAATTTTCCGACATCACGGCGCATTCACAAAGAATATACGAACGCTTCACTGTCAGGACTTTACATCGGAGATACGCGAGGTGTAGTTTTGCCACCGCGGTCACAGATATAAACTCAAGTTCGTCACTGGAATGCCGTTTCTGTGCATTGCCAGGCAGGAAAATGTTCAAGAGTTAATGCAGCACAGCCCGGCACGTTCTTGGCGGAAATCCGGACTGACCACAAGGGGGATGCAATGCAGCAGCTTCATATCGCGTCGCGACAGTTCTGTCGCCGCCGCCATCGGGTGTTCGCCACCCGCAGCGGCCGGACGCTCATTCCCTGTTGACCCACTCTGCGTGATGCGGGCTTCGGCCTGGCGCAGTTCAATGGTGGTGCCCGGTGCAACCCGGCGCGGCCACTCCAGCAGTACAGATGATTGACCGGAACAGGGAGACGACCGTCATGAACGTTTCAATCCGCAGTTTTCTTGCCGAAGAAGATGGCGTGACCGCACTCGAGTACGGCCTGCTGGCCGCGGTGATCGCCGGGGTCCTGGTGGTCGCCGGCCGCGAAGGCCTCAGCGAGATGTTCTCCACGCTGTTCACCAAGCTCAAAGAGCTGGTGGAAAGCACCATCGGCACCACCGGCGGCGGTAGCACCAGTACCTGATTCCCCTACGCCAGGCCTGACGGCCCTGCCCCACCGTTTGCTTGGGCGTACGGTGATGGGTTCGTTCGGCCTGGCGTCGGGGGCACCGCAGCGTCCTGCTCTGGAGGAGCACCCGGATGTCCTTTCTCGCCCTGCTCGCGCTGTTGTTGAGCCTGCGGATCGCGATCAGCGATCTGTATGCGCGACGCGTGCCCAACGCCTGGCTGCTGGCCGGCGCGTGCGGTGCCGCGCTCGGGTTGCTGGGTGCGCAGCTGGCAGGCCAACCGGCTGCGGTCAGTGACCATCTTCTGGGTGCGGGGGCGGGGCTGGTGGCGTTGTTGCCGTTCTATCTGGTCGGTTGGATGGGCGCGGGTGACGTCAAGTACTTCGCCGTGCTGGGCCTGCTGCTGGGGCTGCACGCGTTGTTGCCGGTGTGGCTGGGAGCCAGCGCGCTGGCGGGCGTGCATGTGCTGTGCGTGGTGGGGCTGCCGCGTCTGCGCGCCGTACTGCCGCTTCCGTTACAACACCTGCAGGCACGGGCGGTGCAACAGTGGCAGCAGCACCCTGCCCTGGTGCAGATGCACCACGCGCGGCAAGGCCGGGTGGGCATTCCGTTCGCGGCCTACCTGGCCATCGCCACGCTGGCCTGGGTGCTGTGGCCGGCGCAGGGAGCATCGTCATGACCGCCAGACGTGCACGGGGTGCGGCCACGATCGAGTTCGCCTTCATGCTGATCTTCGGCCTGCTGCCGTTGCTGATGCTGACCTATACCGGGGTGATGATCATGGCAGTGCAGCAGACCTTGTCGCTGGCCGCCGCCGAGGGCGCACGTGCCTCGCTGCGCTATGCCGCCCCCAACGAGCGCCGCGCCGCCGCCTGTGAAGCCGCGCGCAGGTCGATGCAATGGCTGTTGAGCTACGCCGGTCAATCGCCCAACTGCGCTGCGGCCAGCGCGGCCCCCATCGTGGTGTCCGCACCGACCCCGTGCAGCGGTCTGCCCAGCGCGCAGTGCATGCAGATTTCAGTGAGCTATGACTACCAGGCCAAGCCGTTCCTGCCCGGCACCGGCCGGGTGTATGGCTGGGTGATGACCCAACCGATCCGCAGCACCGCCGTGGCCCAACTTGACCTGGGAACACCGTGATGACGCTTTCCTTCTTCCAGGAGTCGTACGCATGCTCAAGCTGACCCGCCTGGCCGCGATTGGACTGATCGCACTGGCCGTGGTGCTGGCGCTGGCCGCCTTTGCGATGAGCCGGCGTGCACCCGCATCCACTGTCGCTCCCTCCACCGTGGACCACGCGGTGACGCCACAGCGTGTGCCCGTCGTGGAAGCCAGCACCATGCTGCGTGCCGGGCAACCGATCCGTGCCGCCGACCTGCGCATGGGTGAGGCAGCAGCCGCACCCGCGGGTGCCTACACCAGCGTGGCGGAGGCCGCAGGCGCGGTGCCGGTGCGCGACCTGCCCGCAGGCAGCGCGCTGGATCGCGGGCTGATGGCACAGGGCTACGCGCTGCGGCTCAACCCGGGTGAGAGGGCGCTGGCGGTACCCGTCGATGAGCTCGTCGCCGCGGGCAACCGCATTCTGCCGGGCGACTACGTCGACGTGTTCCTCAACCTGCGCGCACCACCCGGGATCAACACCGACGGCCAGGCCCAGGCGCGCCTGCTGCTGTCGCGTCTGCGCGTGCTCAGCTACGGCGCGACCGACACGGCCCCCGCCGTTGCGGCAGCCCCTGCCAGCGGTGATGCCGCCGACAGCCGCGCCGCCGACATCCAGGGCAGCAGCTCCGCCAGCGGCAGTTCCTCGGACAGCACATCGGCACCGGCCCGAAGCGCAGTGCTGGCGGTGCCGGTGGAGGAAGCCAATCGGCTGCTGCTGGGCGCGCAACAGGGCAAGTTGTTCCTGGCACTGCGCAACCCCACCGACGTCGGCCTGCCCGACCAGGACCTGTTCGCCCCGAGCGTGGCGGTGCTGAGCCCGCGCCGGGCGCTCAGTCCGGAACAGCAACTGGCGCTGGCCTCGCCCGAAAACGATGCGTTCGCCGGTATCGACGCCGACGCACTGGCCGGTCGTCGCACCGGCCAGGGTGCTGCACCCGCACCCGTCGCCCGTGTCGCGGCCCCGGTGCGTCGCTCCGCCCCACGACTCAGCCCCGGCGTGGAGATCATCCGCGGCGAGCCTTCCTCCCACAGCGGTTCTCGTTGACACCATGCAGAGACCTTTCATGACGCGTCGTCCCGCTGCCATCGCTCCCCTGCTGCCGCCCATCGCCGTGCTGGTGGCGTTGCTGCTTGCGTTCGTGCTGTTCCCGCAGCCCGCCTGGGCACGCGCCGACGTGGTGCTGCAGGTGCGCGAGCAGCGGCCGTGGACACTGCCCGCGAATCTGGAACGCGTGGCCATCGCCGACCCTGGCGTTGCCGACGTGGTGATGTTGAAGAATCGCCAGGCGCTGCTGGTCGGCAAAAACGCCGGTGTCACCACGCTGCTGTTGTGGCAGCACAAACAGACCGAACCGCAGCGCCTGCAGGTGGAGGTGCGCAGTGCGGTACACGGCGCGCTGGCCGAGGATGACGCTCTGCAGCTGACCGTGCAGGAGCAACAGGGCCTGCTGCAGGGCAGCGCCCCCAGCCTGCTGGCCCACGAACGCAGCCGCAAGGCCGCGCAGGCCACGCTGGGTCGCGAGGGCCAGTTGGCGGACGTTTCCACGGTGGCCAGCAGCGGCGTGGTCCAGGTGGAAGTGAAGGTGGTGGAGTTCAATAAGACCGTGCTGCGCCAGATCGGGATGAACTTCGCCAACCAGAACAACGGCTTCTCGTATGGCGTGGTTCGCCCGGGTGGCCTCGTGCCTGGCATCACGCCGCCGGTCGGCAGTGTCACCACTGACACCGACGCCAATCCGCTGTCATCGGCGTTCGGCCTGGTGTTCAAATCGCTCACCCATGGCTGGGCCGCCAACATCGACCTGCTGCAGAGCAACGGCATGGCCCGGGTGCTGGCCGAGCCGACCCTGGTGGCGTTATCCGGCCAGAGCGCCAGTTTCCTCGCTGGCGGCGAACTGCCCATACTGGAACCGCAGGGCCTGGGCACCACCACCGTGACCTTCAAACCCTTCGGCATCGGCCTCACCGTCACCCCGACCGTGCTCAGCCCGGACCGCATCGCGCTGAAGGTGGCTCCGGAAGCCAGCGACCTCAACTACGCCGCCGGCATTGCCTACAACGGTGTGCAGATTCCCTCCATCACCACCCGCCGCGCCGACACCACGGTGGAGCTGGGTGATGGCGAAACCTTCGTGATCGGCGGGCTGGTCAGCAGTTCAGTCAGCTCCAACGTCGACAAGGTCCCACTGCTCGGCGACCTGCCGATCATCGGATCGTTCTTCCGCAGCCTGAACTACAAGAAAGAGGAGAAGGAACTCGTGATCATCGTGACCCCGCGTCTGGTGCAACCGCTGGCCAAGGGCACCACTGTGCCGCTGCCGGGCGAACGCGAAGCCACGCCCAACCAGCCGGTGTGGGGTGCATGGCTGCTCAGCCCTGCCTCCTCCGACCAGCTGCCTGGTTTCTCCCGCTGACCCCGTGCCAGGACCGTCGCTTCCATGTCCGCCTCTTTGCAGCTTCTGCACCCTGCCCCGGCTCCCATGACCCTGGTGCTGTTCGCGCCGGTACGCGATCTCGCCGGCCTGCTCGGCGAACGCCTGCCGGTGGGCGTCAGCGTGCACTGGATCGACAGCGCCGGCGGCGCTGCCGCGCTGGACGCGCACCGTCGCCAACCGCACTGCGTGGTGCTGCTGGACTTCCGTCGCGCCGCCGCCTGCGCCTCCACCGAACTCGCTCGCCAACTGCAGCGCAGCCAACCGGAGCTGGCACTGGTAGCGGTGGGCTCCACCACCAGCGATCAGGTCGACGGCATTGTCGCGGCGGTCCGCTGCGGGCTGCGCGACATCCTCGACATGGACACCAGTACCGCCGACATCGACGCGGTACTGCGCCGCGCGGCCGGCACCAGCGGCGCCCGCGCCGCGCCGGTGGAAGCACCGCACAAGGCACGCCTGGTGCTGGTGCTGGGCGTGCGGGCCGGCGTCGGCAGCAGCACCCTGGCCGCGCACCTGGGCGTGCTGGCGCAGCAGCTGAGCCAACCATCGGCTGCCGATGGCAGCGATCCAACGGCACCGGCCACCGCCAACAGCACGCTGCTGCTGGACCTGGGGCAGCCCGCTGGCGACACCGCGCTGTACCTCAACCTGGACAGCCAGTTCCACTTCGATGATGCCCTGCGCCACGCCGGACGCATTGACGCCACCTTGGTACGCACCGCGATGACCCGGCACAGCGGCGGCCTGACCCTGCTTGGCCAGCCGGCCGGCAGCGACGGCGGCCTGCTGCCCGATCCGGCGGTGCTGGTGCAGCGCCTGCGTGGCGTGTTTGAGACCGTACTGTGCGATCTGGGCGGTGTGCCGGTACGGCAGATTCCACGTTCGCTGTTCAACAGCGCCGACGAGGTCTGGCTGGTCGCCGACCAGGCCATCGGCACCCTGGTGTCGCTGGACCAGGTGCTGAAGCAGCTGGAATCGCTGGGCCTGCGCGACACCCGCCTGCAACTGGTGATCAACCGGCATGAAGAAGACGGCGGGCTGACCCCGGCGCAGATTTCCGAGCGTTTCAGTCTGCCGCTGCTGGCCACCCTGCCGGACTGCCACCGCCTGCGCAGCAGTGCCAACCATGGCCACCTGCTATTGCAGGACGCACCGCGCGACCCGTACCTGCGCGCACTTACGCCGCTGCTGCTGCACCTGGACCAGGCCGCCGCGCGCGCCCTGCCGCGCAGCTGGCGCGAAAAACTGGCACTTGCCCTGGGGGGCCTGCAATGGAAGACAAAGTGACGCCCTTTGCCAGCGAGCGCGGCGACGCCCCGGATGCAGCGGGTGCCGCAGCGGTTCCGTTCGCCCAGTCCGACGAGTACCAGAAGGTGCTGGTGGCCGCGCACGAGCATCTGCTCAATGCGATTGAGGACGAGCGCATCGACATCGATGCCTGGGCTCCGGATACCGTGGCGCGCTACGTGCGCACCCAGACCGCGCAGTTCGTGCAGCAGTGGCGTATTCCGGTCAACGAAGCGGAAATGGAAGTGGTGGCCGCCGCCCTGGTAAAGGAACTGACCGGGTTCGGGCCGCTCGACGACCTGCTGCACGACCCGGCCATCGAAGACATCCTGATCAACGGCTACAAGGACATCCATGTATCGCAGGGCGGCCGGCTGGTGCGCGCGCCGCAGCGCTTCAGCGACGACAGCCACCTGCTGCGCATCCTGCGCCGCATCCTGGCCCCGCTGGGGCGGCGGCTGGACGAGTCCAATCCGATGGTGGACGCGCGCCTGCCCAACGGCGGACGCCTCAACGCGATCATCTCGCCGCTGGCGGTCGACGGCCCGATGGTGTCGATCCGCAAATTCCGCAAGGACCCGTTCACGCCGGACGAACTGCAGCGGATGGGCACCTTCGACACCGCCATGCAGGCCTTGTTGCATGCCATGGTGCTGGGCCGCTGCAACATCCTGGTGTCCGGTGGGACCAGCTCGGGCAAGACGTCGCTGCTGAATGCGCTGGCCAGCTACGTTCCGGCCGAGGAACGGGTGATCACGGTGGAAGACACCGCCGAACTCTCGCTCAACCATCCGCATGTGGTGCGGCTGGAAAGTCGACTGGGTGGCGCTGACGGGCACGGCGCGGTCAGCATCCGCGATCTGGTGCGCAACAGCCTGCGCATGCGCCCGGACCGCATCGTGGTCGGCGAAGTGCGCGGCGCGGAAGTGCTGGAAATGCTGCAGGCGATGAACACCGGCCATGACGGTTCGATGGCCACCATCCACGCCAACTCGCCGCGCGACTGCCTGTACCGGATCGAGATGCTGGCCGGGTTTGCCGGCTTCCAGGGCAGCGAGGACAGCCTGCGCCGGCAGATTGCCAGCGCCATCGACTTCATCGTGCAGATCTCGCGCCTGGGCAGTGGCCGCCGCGTGCTGGTGTCGATCACGGAGATCACCGGGGTCAGCGACAACCTGATCAGCACCCAGGAAATGTTCCGTCACGAAGTGATGATCGACGCCGACGGCAAAGAACGCGACCGCTGGATCGGCCTCGGCTTCCAACCGCATTCGCACAAGCTGGAGCCGTTCCGTCGGCTGCTGCGCGAAGCCCTCGACGGAGGGTACTGAACATGACCGGGGTGTTGCTGCTGTGCAGTGCGGTGCTGGTGCTGGTGGCGGCGGCCATCGAGCTGTGGTGGGGCGCGGCCCGCCGCGAGCGCCAGCGCGCCTCGCTGCAGCACACCGAACAGCGCCTGGCCGCGGCTCTGCCGGTGACCCAGCTGGCCGGCATGAGTCCGCGTGCACCTGCTGCTGCGCCCGCCGCACCAGCACCGGCAGCGCTGCCGTGGGATGCCCTGCTGCAGCGCGCCGGGTTGCGCGGCGGCTGGACCTTGCCCCTTGTGTGGCTGGTCAGCGGCCTGCTGCTGGCATGGCTGGCTGCAGCGCGCATCGGCACTGCATGGATGTGGCCGATCACCTTGGCCCTGTTCGCGCTGGTGCTGGGGGTGTGGCTGTCGCGCCGCATCCTCGGCCTGCAGCGCAGGCTGCTGCGCCAGCTGCCTGACTTCCTGGACAACCTGGTGCGCCTGACCGCTTTGGGCAACAGCCTGCAGATGGCGTTCCAGACTGCCAGCCAGCAGGTGCCCGCGCCACTGCGCGGGCTGCTCGACGACACCCTTTCCGGCGCGCGCAGCGGATTGGACCTGGACCGTGCACTCAGCCAGGCCAGCCGCCCCTATCGCCTGGAAGTGCTCGACGTGCTGGCCGTGGTGCTGGGCGTGAGCATCCGCATCGGCGGCCGTTCCGATCAGATTCTGCAGCGCATGAGCGACTTCATGCGCGACCTCGAACAGGCCCAGCAGGAACTGATGGCGACCACCTCGGAAACCCGCATGTCGGCCTGGGTGCTGGGCCTGTTGCCGCCGCTGTGCGCGTTGCTGATGGCGATTGCCAGCCCGGATTTCTTCCAGCCGGTGCTGCACGCCCCGCTCGGCCATAAACTGCTCGGCGCGGCGCTGCTGCTGGAATTGATCGGCGGCTTCCTGTTGTATCGACTGGCACGCTCGCTATGAACGCGCATCCGTTGTGGTTCATCGCGCTGTTGCTGCTGGCGGCCGGGCTGTGCCTGCTGGGCGTGGTCGCGCTGCTGCGCGGTGCCCAGCAGCAGCGAAATGCGGCAGCCTTGCAGAGCGCACTGCGCCCGCGCGAGCCCAGCGCGGATGCCGCCGCGACGGCCAGCACAGGCACCACACCCACGCCCACTGCCACCGCCGACAGCGGCCCGCGCGGACTCGGCTGGCTGGCCGCACTGGGCGAACGCTTCCATGGCGGCCGTCTGCAGGCCGCGCTGCTGGCCCCGGAAGACCGCCTGCTGCTGGACCAGGCCGGCTGGAACACGCGCAGCGGCACCGCGATCTTCCTGGCCCTGCGGCTGCTGCTGGCGGTGCTGTGCCTGCTGCTGGCCGTGGCGCTGTTCGATACCAGCGGGGTACAGCGCGCGGTGGTGATGCTGGCTGCGCTGGCGTTCGGCATCCTGCTGCCCAAGTTCGCACTGCGCGCGTGGGCCGGCCGCCTGCGCCAGCGCGTCAATGCCGAGCTGCCGCTGCTGATCGACCTGCTGCGCCTGCTGCAGGGCGTGGGCTTCAGCATGGACCAGAGCCTGCAGACCCTGGGCGACAAACTGCGCGGGGCGATTCCGGTGCTGGGCCGGGAAATCCACCAGGCCAACATCGCCTACATGCATGGGCGCACCCGCGCGCAGTCGCTGCGGCGGCTGGGCGAGTCATTCGACGACGAGGACCTGCGCAGCCTGGTGCAGCTGATGCTGCAGGTGCATGAGCACGGCGGTGCGGTGCAGGAACCGCTCAAGCAGTTCAGCCTGCGTCTGCGCGAACACCGCCGCGCCACGTTGAAAGAGAAGGTCGGCAAGCTCTCGGTGAAGATGACCGTGGTGATGATGCTGACCCTTTTACCGGCATTGATGCTGGTGCTGTCCGGCCCGGCGATCATCGCCCTGGCCGACGCCATGACCAGACTGGGGTCCTGACATGCGGATGCACGTTCTCCCGTTGCTGATGCTGCTGGGCGCGACGGCGCTGACCGGCTGCAACACCACCTCCGTCGCTCAGTACAAGCAGGATCCGGTCAGTCTGGCCGCACCGGAGCGCCCACCGCAGGACGACAAACAGCTGTACCTGGAGCTGATCACCCAGATGCAGCGGCAGAGTGCGTGGTACGCCTCGCTGGCGCATGTGGACGCGTACCGCCAGCGTTATGGCGACAGCCCGGCGCTGCGACTGCTGCAGGCCGACGCGCTGCGCGAAACCGGTCAGCTGCCCGGCGCGCAGACCTTGTACACCAGCCTCACCAATGGCCCGCAGGCCGCGGCCGCATGGCATGGACTGGGACTGATCGCCGTGCGCAACGGCGACGACACCCAGGCCGAGCAGGCGCTGGCCCGGGCGGTGCAGCTGCAACCGCTGAATACCGATTACCTGGGTGACCTCGGATTTGCACGCCTGCGCGCCGGCCAGCTGGACCAGGCACGCGAACCGCTGGCGAAGGCGGCCGAGCTCGCGCCGGGCAACGTCAAGGCCAACGCCAACCTGGCGGTGTACGCACTGCTGCGCAATGACACCGCTACCGCGGAACGGATCTTCAGCAGCGCTGCGCTGCCGGAGGCCGCCCGTCAGGAGGTGCGCCGGCTGGCCCAGCAGCTGCGTCAGCCCGCCGCACGCGCCGTGGAGCCCACCACCGCACCCACAGCGGCGACGCCCCCGCTTCGCCGCGGCACCGCGGCGTCGGCACCGGCAGCGCCGCGCAGCGAGCCCCGCCTGGCCCCTTCGATGCTGGAACGCTTCGGTAGCACCCCGACTTCCCAGGAGAGCACCCCATGAGTGATGCCATCCGCACCCTCGCCCACCTGCACGCCGCCCTGCTGCTGGCGCTGCTGGGCACCGCGCCGGCCACCGCCCAGCAGCGCCCGCTGACCGGGCAGATGCTCGGCGAGCAACCGCCTCCACCACCGCCTGCGCCACCCGTGACGCCTGCGCCGGTGGTGGTGCCGGTTGCGGTGACACCCGCACCGGTGGCCTTGGCGCTGCCACCCCGTCCGCAGCTGGGCGATACCACCCGCGCGCTGCTGCAGCTGCAGGCCAGCGGCGAACGTGCGGGCAAGCCGCACACCGTGCTCGGCGACCAGGCCAGCCGCAGCTACGCACGCTACCTCAACAGCTTCGATCACCCCATTCCCGAATACCTGGAGTACAGCGTGCGCAAGGATGTCGCCAGCGAGGGCGGGGAATAGTCCATGAGCGGCCTGCGCCAGCTGCCATTCTCCCGACGCCGCGTGCAGCGCGGCGGCATGTCGGTCACCATGATGCTGGTCATGCTCGGCCTCGTTGGCATGCTGGGACTGATCGAGATCGGTTACCTCTACTGGGCCAAGCGCGATGTGCAGAAGACCGCCGATCTGGCTGCGCTGGCCGGCGCGCAGCGATTGGACCTGTGCAGCGCCGACCGTGCCGATAACGCGGCGGCACGTGCCAATGCCGTGAATGCCAACCGCTTCCCCGGCACGCTCCGGGTGCAGTGCGGTGACTGGAATCCCGCCCATACCACCGAGGACAACTTCGCCGCGGTTTCCCCTGCTGCTCCGCCCAACGCGGTGAAGGTGGTTGCCGAACGCTCGGTGTTGCCGTTCCTTGGCCAGAACCAGAACCTGCCCACCGTGCGCGCGCAGGCCGTGGCGACCCGTGCACCGCCCTTTGCGGTGCTCAGCGTCGGCTCGCAGCTGCTGCGGGTGAACGGCAACACCCCACTGGGCGGCGTGCTCAAGCTGGTCGGCGTGGACCTGGACCAGACCACCCTGCTCGGCTATGACGGGCTGGCCCAGGTCAAGGTCACCCCAAAGGGTCTGCTCGAGGCGCTGGAGATTCCTGTCAAGGCAGACATCAGCATCGGCGAGTTCAATGCGCTGCTGGCGGCGAACAAGGTGTCACTGGGCAGGCTGGTGGAGGCCACGGCCACGGTGCTGTCCCAGAGCGGTGTGGCCCATGCCGATCTGGACGCACTTCAAAATGCATTGGCGGCCAAACTGGATGTCGACCGGCTTGCGATCCAGCTCGGCAGCAATGATGCCGCCAGCGGGCTGTTCGGCCGCATTGTCGCGCCCGACGGTCCGGCCACCGCGGCATTGGATGCGCAGGTGAACGCACTGGACCTGCTGACCACCGCCATCAGCATTGCCAACAGCGGCCGCGCGGTGGAGGTGAGCCAGCTCAATGTGCTGGGCGTGCAGGCCAAAGCGGCCATCATTGAACCGCCGTCCATTGCGATCGGCGGGGTCGGTACCCGCGCCTACAACGCGCAGGTACGCCTGTTCCTCGACATCGACAGCAACAACCTGGCGCTGGGCCTGGGCAAGGTGCTTACCGCGCTGGGCATCCGCCTGCGCCTGCCGATCCATGCCGATGTCACCAACGCCATGGCCACGGTCACCAGCCTGCAGTGCAGCGCGATCCCGGCCACCGCCACCGTGCAGGTGGATTCGTCGGTACTGCGTGCCTGCGTCGGCAAGGTCGCCGAGGCCGACCGCTTCTCCACCCGCAATGTCTGCGAAGCGTCCCTGCAGAACGAGCAGCTGCTGACCCTGCTGGGTGCACCGCTGATCAACGACCGCATCCAGCTCAACGCGCTCAGCCACAGCGAGAACCTGACCCTCGCAGCAGGCGAAACCAAATCCACCTGGATCAATCCGGCGCAGATCGGCACTGCGGTCAGCGACCTGGTGCAGCAACTGCTGCGGGTGCTGGGCGGCATGCTCAATCCCGCGGCCAAGGGCATGAACACCGCCAGCACCGCCGACCAGCTGGCCGATCAGTTCCTCAAGGCCTCCAACCCGGGCAACGGCGTGTACGACGTGGACCGCACCATCGCGCTGCTGCGCAACGGTAACCCCGCGCAGGGCATTTCCGCATTCGGCGACTGGCAGGTGCACAATGGCGTGCCGTATGCGTGCGTGCTGGGGCTGGGCACCTGCTACAAGGACGGCTCGGTCTGGGAGGGCTACCGCGCCACCGTTACCGGCCAAGGCCTGGGCCTGCTGGATGGCGTGCTGGGCACGCTGCTCGGCGGTCTGGTGATCAACCGCTGCAGCGGGCTGGTCAGCGCGCTGCTGGCCTACAACGCCTGCGTCAAAGGCAATCTCGCCTCGTACATGCAGACCGCTCCGGCCGGCGTGCTTGACGCCTACCAGGGCAGCGGCAGCGTCACCGATCCCGGCACCAACACCGTGGCCTGCAGCGGCCTGCTCTGCACCCTGCTGCGCCCGGTGTTGGAAGGCGTTCTCAAACCCCTGCTCAACGGGGTGGGCACCCTGCTCACGGCCACCCTGGCCACCGTGCTGGGCATTGAACTTGGCCGTACCGATGTGCACCTGCAGGCCACGCACTGCAATCCCGCGCAGCTTGTCTACTGAACCTACTGATGGAAGCCCCGATGATGACCACCACCCTCTCTACTGTTTCCGTCAGCCGCAGCCTGTTGGCCATCGGCGTACTGCTGGCGTCGCTGACCCTGTGCCCTGACGCCCAGGCCCGCCGCGGCAAGAACGACGCGCCGGACATCGACCGCAGCGCCCCGGTGGTGCGCAACACCGTGGACGAGCTGCGCCAGCTGATGGACGGCCAGCAGCTCACCGAGCTGCGCACCACGTACAATGGCACTTACGGTGCCAGCCTGCTGTTCAATGCCAGCACGCTGCAGTACTACGTGTCGTTGTTCCAGGGGAAAGAATTCTGGCGGGTGATCAAGACCGATTCGGTGGAGACCGCCGAAAATGTGTACGAGACGTTCGTGAAGCAGACCCGCGACCTCGCACAGGTGAACATCGACACCATCCGCCTGGAAGCCGGCAAGCGCTACACCGAAAGCCTGGTGGCCTACAACGAGCAGCGGCTGCGCAGCCTGCAGCAGGAAGCCGACCTGCAGCGCCAGCAGGCCCAGCAGGTCAGCAGCGCGATCCAACAGGCCAAGCAGCAGGCCGTGTCGCTGAGCACCGACCTGCGCAGCAGCAACACCCAGCTGGAACAGCTCAACCAGCGCATCCAGGCGTTGCAGGCACAGCAGGGCAATCCCGAACTGTCGCTGCCGACGCCGGCGCACCCCACGGCCAGCACCGCACATCCGGTGGCGGGGGAAGCGGGAACGCCGTGAGGGCAAGGGGCACCCGGTGGGTGGGTCGGGATGCCGGTACAACGGACGCTGCCCCGACGCAGGGGATGCTGGGGATGCTGGATGTTGGTAGGGTCGCACGATGGTCGACCGCCGATAACGGCGGGTACTTCATTGGGGCATGACCACTGAACGAAGGCGCTTCTCCGTTCCATGGTCATGCGTTACCGATCCCGGCCACATGGTCGGCGGTCGACTATCGTCCGACCCTACCATCTCCCATTTTCCATGCGACGTGGGCCACGACCACATCGACCATCCTCCATAATGCACAACGTGCTCCTATGGACTGTCACCATGTCATCCCCCGATTCGCCGCTGGTCTTCTACGTCCGCCTGCAGGTCAAACCCGAGCGCACCCAGGACTGGCTCGACGCCGTCCACACACTGATCGACCGCATGTCCGAGGAACCGGCCTTCATTTCCTGCGACCTGCATCGTGACGCGCACGATCCAACCCTGTTCACGCTCTATGAGCGCTGGGATGAGGCGTCGGTGCAGGACTTCCTGGCCCATCAATCCACGGATTACCGCGCCGCCTACGATGCGCTGCTGCCTGATCTGCTGCAGAAGCCACGCGAACCGCAGGTGCTGGAGCTGGTACAGAGCTGGGGGTGATGCAGAGGGTGGTGATGGTGATGCCGGGGCGATTGGGGCGTTGGGGCTATTGGGATATTGGGATATTGGGATATTGGTAGAGTCGCACGACAGTCGACTGCCGATGACGCTTGGCACTGCATTGGGGCATGACCACTGAACGAAAGCGCATTTCCGTTCAATGGTCATGCGTTACCGAGCGCGGGCCTGCCATCGGCGGTCGTCTTTCGACCGACCCTACCCGCCCCCAACCACCCCGAACACGCTGGCGCGCCAGCACGCCGGACATCCCAGCACCCATCAGGCATTCCGCATTCCGCATCACGCACAGGTGATCGCGTTGTCGCGCCATTCCCCACAAACAAGAACGGCGACCCGGAGGTCGCCGTTCCCACATCACATCACCGGCATGATCAGGCCGCCTTGGCCTGCTCGCTCTGGCGCTTCACCAGCGCGTTGAAACGCGACAGCGAGGTCAGGTGGTGGTGCACCAGCGCCAGCCAGCCGTTGCGGTGCCAGGCCAGCACGATATCGTCCGGCAGCTTGGCGAACTTTTCCACGTCGACGACGTGGAAGCCGTTCACCGACATCTTCTCACCATTGTTCAGGGTGACGTCGATGCTGCGCTCGACCAGCAGGTCCTGGGCCAGCAGCGCGGCGCTGAACTGACGGGTCTGCTCGTACTCGCGGGTGAAATCGGCGCAGAACTTCATGGCATTGTCGACCAGCTCGGTGGCCTTGCCGTCAACGAACAGCGGCTCACCTTCGTCGCTGGTGCCCTGATTCACCTGCTCGGACGCAGCGTCCAGCGCCAGCAGGAAGTTGCCTTCGTCATCGGACTGCATGAACACGAACGGGTAGCGGCGCAGGTAGGCCGGCGCGTAGGTGTCATCCGCCCACTTGCCGTCGGTGACGAACAGATTGTTGCGGCTCAGGCCCACGGCCACGATCGGCGAGGCGTCCTGGCCAGTGAACAGGATCGGGAAATGCTGTGCGGCCATGCCGAACTCGCCGATCACTGCCGGAATGGCGTTGGTTTCAGCAGCGAACGCCAGCGAACCCGGGCGCAGACGCCAGTTGGCGTGCTTGTCCGATTGCAGCGGCAGCGGCTCACGGTAGAACAGCGGACCGGAAGCCTGGGCCGGAGCGGCCGGCGGAGTAGTCGTTTCAGCAGTCATGGAATTGGTCAGGTACGACGCGCCAGACAGCCCGGGCGCGAAAGCGGGCACCACATTGATCGGTCACTATAGCGTGGCTTTTTGACGATTTCTGCCATGCCGGTTGGCACGGTCCACTACAGCCCGGTGAATTCGCTGCAGTCCGGCAGCGGGGTGTCAGGTCGATACTGGCCTTCCTGCCAGCGCAGGCGGCGCTGGTAGGTGCAGGTGCGGTCGGTTTCGGTGCTCAGGTCCTTGGCGGTCAACGGCCCCTTTTCCAGCGAATCGCCAAAGCGTGAAACACCGGCTGGGAAACGGGTGGCCCGGGTGTGGAACTGCAGCACGGGCATGCCCCGACCCGCCGGATCCAGCCCCAACTGCGCAGCAAAGCGGTATTCATCGTGGCAGGCATCCGCCCGCGCGGCGACGTCCGCCTCGCTGAAGCAGGCCCGGATCATCGCGTTGCCCGCCATCGGCAGGGTTGCCACCGTGTCGATCTGGATGCCGTCGTTCTCGTGATACAGACGCACCAGCATCAGCTCGGAGGTGCTGGCCCCGCCGCCTGAATACGATGTCCGCCACTGGCGTAGCGCCCCCACCAGCACATTCTGCAGCGCTGCCTGCCCAGCATCCGTCGGCGCTTGCGGCGCACCGATGCCCGGGCCCAGTCGCACAATGAAGGGCCAGGGCTGCTCGCTGTCCGCCTCATCCTCGCTGGGCAGCGGCACGTAGCGCAGGCGGACGTCGCGCTCCCCGGCTACCTGCTGGGCCAGTTCCAGTTGCGCCCCGGCTTCGTCCCGTACGGTGCGCACGCACCAGGCACGGTCCGTGGTGCAGTACCACGCCGAGGAATCCGCATCGGCAGCCGCTGCACCGGGCGGTGCCGCCTGTTCGGTCAGCGGCTCCAGCCGGTTGCCGGCAGCATCCTGCGCGTGAGTCGCTGGCTGGGCCTGGGCGCTGCCGGCGGTCAAGGCCAACAGCAGCAGGGAATGGGAAAAGCGTCGGCGTGATGCCGTCATGGGAATACGTCCTTGTGGTGCCCTTTCGGACCCATCATGACACGCATGGCGGCGTATCGAACGCACGGGCATGGCGTTGACACGCATGGCGTGTCACTACGACCCTTGGTCGAATAACCTGTAGTGACGCGCCATGCGCGTCAACGCACCCCGTCCAGCGCCTCCGAGGCCCCGGTCAGCACCGCGCAGGCATGGTCCTGCAGTTCCTCGCCACTGGCCTGGTGGCCGGCGTCGGCATCGGCCTGGGTCGCCAGCAGCACGAAACCCGGCGCGCGGGCGTCGTCGCCCTGCCCCACCACCACCAGCGACCAGCGCCCCATCTCGCCGGGCGCGGCCAGGTCATCGGCCAGCAGGCGAATGGGATCGGCGGTCAGCGTTTCACCGTCCAGCCGCCTGGCTTGATACACATGCCCGCGCAGCGGCTGCGGCAGAGGCTGCCACGTCGGGCCGATGGCCGGCTGCATCGCCTGCAGCTGGTCGCGGATGTCCGCGCGCAGGCAATCCACATGGATGTGCAACTGGTTCTGCGAACGGCCGTGTGCGGAATTCAGCGCCAGGCTGGCCACGTCACGCGGCAGCGGCTGGCCCAGCGCGCGTTCGGTGTAGGCGCGCGCCTGCCAGGCGGCGGCGAAGTAGTTGGGCGTACCCGCCTGCAGCAGATGCGGGCTTTCAATGCCGGCCACCTTGTCCAGCGGCATCAGCAGGAACTGGTAATCGCCGTGGGTGTCCTTGACCAGCACATCGCGACGCTGCGGGGCGGTTGAGACCGCCAGGCAGGAGCCGCGTGGGGCATCGGTACCCACGCAATCGCGCTGGATCACGCCCCACAGGGCATCGGGATTCGGGGCCGGCTTCGGCGGTGGCGCGGTGGTGCAGGCGGCCAGGCACAGCGGCAGCGCCAGCAGGGAAACACGGAGGGAAGACACAGGACAGCAGTTCCATCACCCGGCCCGGTGCGGGGGGCTTTGGTGGACATTGTAGCGGTCACCCCATCACCCCGCCCCCACCGCACGGTGGTATGGTCGCCACAGGCTACCGCAGGAGCGACCGATGTCACGGCATACCCGCATTGCAGTTCCCGTCCTGGCCGTCGCGGCCACCCTGCTGTCTGGCTGCGTCAGCAGTCCGGGGCCTGAGGTACGCGGCAGCGGCCAATGTCACGACGCACCGCTGCAATGGGCGGTGGGCCAGCCCGCTGCGGAAGAGACCATGCGCAAGCTGTTCCGCGAAAGCGGAGCCGGCCTGATCAATCCCATCGGCCCGGCCACGGTAGTCAGCAAGGACCGCCGCGACGACCGCCTGCGGGTGTTCATCGACAAGGACAATGTGATTACCGCCGCGCGGTGCGAATAACGGACACCCTCAGCCACCGCGATCGATCCGGCACCGCGTTGACGCGCATGGCGCGTCACTACAGGTCGTTCGACCCAGGATCGTAGTGACACGCCATGCGTGTCAACGCCATCCACGTCCGTTCGATCCACCGCCAATGGCCAACGCCTCACGCCCGATATCGGCGACGGTCCGCGCGCCGGTCAGGGTCATCGCCACCCGCATTTCCTTCGCAATCAGATCCAGCAGATTGGCCACCGCGGCCTCCCCGCCGGTGGCCAGCGCATAAACGAACGCGCGCCCAAGCAACACGGTATCGGCCCCCAACGCCAGCATCCGTACCACATCCAACCCTGAGCGCACACCCGAATCCACCAGCACCTTCAGCTCGCCCTGCACGGCATCGGCAATGGCCGGCAATGCGCGCGCGGTGGACAACACCCCATCCAGCTGACGGCCGCCATGGTTGGACACCACGATGCCATCGGCACCGAAGCGCACCGCATCGCGCGCGTCGTCCGGGTCCAGGATGCCCTTGATCACCATCGGCCCGGTCCAGAACTCGCGGATCCACTCCAGGTCCTTCCACGAAATGGAAGGATCAAAATTCGCCCCCAGCCAGCCGATGTAATCGGCCAGACCGGTCGGTGCCCCCCGATACGCCGACACATTGCCCAGGTCATGCGGCCGCCCGAGCAACCCCACGTCCCACGCCCAGCGCGGATGGGTCACCGCCTGCAGCATGCGCCGCAGCGGTCCATTCGGCCCGCTCATGCCCGAATGCGCATCGCGGTAACGCGCCCCGGGCACCGGCATGTCGACGGTGAACACCAGGGTGGTCACGCCCGCCGCCTTGGCCCGCTCCAGTGCGTTGCGCATGAAGCCACGGTCCTTCAGCACATACAGCTGGAACCACATCGGCCGGGGAATCTTCGGAGCCACCTCCTCGATCGGGCACACCGACACCGTCGACAAGGTAAACGGAATGCCCCGGCTGGCGGCCGCGCGCGCGGCCTGTACTTCGCCGCGCCGGGCGAACATGCCGGTCAGGCCTACGGGGGCCAACGCCACCGGCATCGCCAGCCGCTCACCGAACAGCTCGGTGTCCAGGCTCAGCTCGGACATGTCGCGCAGCACGCGCTGGCGCAGCGCCACATCGGACAGGTCGGACACGTTGCGGCGCAGGGTCTGCTCGGCGTACGCACCGCCGTCAATGTAGTGGAACAGAAACGGCGGCAGGCGACGCTGCGCGGCAGCGTGGTAATCCGAAGCAGCAGAAATGATCATGGGTCAGCAACACCGGGCAACAGTCCGCTCACAGCATACCGGGGCACCCTGCCCCGCTGCGCACGCCACGCATTAGACCAAAGGGTAGGTGCCGACCGTTGGTCGGCACATCGGCCGCAGCCGTGTGCCTCAGCAACCGCAGTCGCTGCTTGGCCCCTTCAACTCCACGCCATTGCCATCGGGATCCTGCACGTACAGCGACAGTCCGTCGCCCTCGGCACCGAAATTGCTGCTGGCCGGGGCATCCACGGCGATGCCGTGCATCTGCAGGTGTTCGCGCAGCTGCGCTTCGTTGAACGGCTCCACGCGCAGGCACAGGTGCGCCATGTTGCGGCCCTGTGCACCCGCAGCGGCCCCGCCGGGAAGCCCCAGCTTGCCGTGGATGTCGACCAGGTCGATCATCGAACTGCCCGCATGCAGATGCACCATGCCCAGCGACGGCCGTTCGCGCGCCACCGTGCAGCCCAGTACATCCCGGTAGAAGTGCAGCGCGCGCGGCAGGTCGCTGACCCGCAGCACCACATGGTCCAGGCACTGCACGGCGAAGGTGGTTTGTCGGGCGGCGGTGGCGTTCATAACTTCTCCAGCTTGTCGGAAACCCGGCGGAAAACCGCCAGCACCAGCACGCAGAGCACACTCACGCCCAGCGCGATCACATATTCGCCAATGCCGACGGCAATGCCGATGGCCGCGGCCATCACCAGCGAGCTGGCGGTGGTCAGCCCGCTGACCTGGTCGTCGCGGCTGCCGCGCAGAATGGTGCCGGCAGCCACGAAGCCAACGCAGGCCACCACGGCCTCGATCAGACGCACCGGATCGACCTGCAGCAGGTCGCGGTAACGCTCCTGCTGGAAATGTTCGGCAATGCTGTCGCCCAGGCCGACGATCAATGCGGCGGCCCCGGCAATCAGCATGTGCGTGCGCAATCCGGCAGCGTGCTTGCCGAGCTCGCGCTCGATGCCCAGCACCCCGCCGAACAGCATGGCCGCGGCCACCCGCAGCAACAACGACAGATCCTGCTCCCAGCCCATCCGCGTCTCCTCGGCGATGCAGGAAGCGTTGCGCGAAGCGCGTGGCAGCGCTGTGAAACGATGTGAATGCGGCTGTGACCGGCAACCTCAGTGCGCCAGATAGCCGCCGTCGATGGCGTAGTAGGTGCCGGTGGCGAACGAGGCATCGTCACTGGCCAGCCAGGCCACCAGGGCGGCCACCTCTTCGGAGCGGCCCAAGCGGTTGAGCGCGTGCTTGGCCTCCAGCGCCTTGCGCACCGCCGGGTCCATCTTGTCCAGCAGCGGCGTGGCAATGAAGCCCGGGCCGACCGCATTCACGCGGATCTTGTCCGCGGCATGCTCCCAGGCAGCGGTCTGGGTCAAACCGACCACGCCATGCTTGGCCGCCACATAGGCCGCCGAGTTGTCGAAGCCCACCTGGCCGAGGATCGAGGCCATGTTGATGATGCTACCGCCCTTGCCGGCCTTGCGCAGCGCCTGGATCTGTGCGCGCTGGCACAGGAACACGCTGTTGAGGTTCACATCGATCACGCGCCTCCAGCCATCGACCGGATAGTCGCCACTGGGCGCAGACGGTCCACCGATACCGGCGTTGTTGACCGCGATGTCCAGGCCGCCCAGTTCCTGCACGGTCTGCTTCACTGCTGCGTCAACGGCGGCTTCATCGGTGACATCCAGGGCAATGCCGAGGGTCTTCACGCCGCGTGCGGCCAGCGCTTCAGCGGTCTTCTTCACTGCGTCTTCCTTCAGGTCCCACACCGCCACGGCCGCACCGGAGTCGGCGAACAGTTCGGCTACGGCCAGGCCGATGCCGGATACGCCGCCGGTGACGATGGCGACCTTGCCCTTGAGCTGGTAATCAATCATTGCGTGTGTCTCCACAGGTATCAGGGGGGGGAAAGCACCCCTACGCTACGCCTGTGATGCGTTGCACAAGGTGCATGCAAGGCGCTTTCCGACCGCAACAAACCTTCCCATCGCTGCAACGCACGCAGCCGTATGCTGAAGGTCGTACCGTTCTTCCCTTCCCCACAAGGCCCTGCACATGACTGCAACGACCGACGGTTTGCTGTTCACCCCCACCCGGCTGGGTTCCATCGACCTGCGCAACCGCATTGCGATGGCCCCGCTCACCCGCAACCGCGCCATTGAAGGCCGCGTGCCCAACCCGCTGGCGGTGCAGTACTACCAGCAGCGTGCCAGTGCCGGGCTGATCATTGCCGAGGCCACCCAGATCAGTCCGCTCGGCCAGGGCTATCTGGACACGCCCGGCATCTACAGCCAGGCGCAGATTGACGCCTGGCGCAAGGTCACCGACGCGGTGCACGCCGAGGGTGGACGCATCGTGTTGCAGCTGTGGCACGTGGGCCGCATTTCGCACACCAGCCTGCTGCCGGAAGGCGAAGTGCCGGTGGCCCCCAGTGCGGTGCAGGCCAAGGCCAAGACCTTCACCGCCAAGGGGTTTGAAGATGTATCCGCGCCGCGTGCACTGGAACTGGAAGAGATTCCCGCGCTGATCCAGGACTACCGCCAGGCCGCACGCAACGCCATCATCGCCGGCTTTGACGGCGTCGAAGTGCATGCGGCTAACGGGTATCTGATTGATCAGTTCCTGCGCGACGGCAGCAACCTGCGCACCGACGAGTACGGCGGCAGCATCGAGAACCGCACCCGCCTGCTGGACGAAGTGGTGCGCGCGGTCGCCGCCGAGATCGGGGCCGAACGCACGGGCGTGCGCCTGTCACCGACCACGCCGGCCAGCGATGCCTACGACTCCAATCCGCAGCCGCTGTTCGAGCGTGCGGTGGAGCGACTGGATGCGATTGGCCACCTGGCCTTCGTGCATGTGATCGAAGGGGCCACCGGTGGCCCGCGTGACAACATTCCGTTCGATTACGCCGCGCTGCGTTCGAAGTTCCGCGGCCCGTGGATCGCCAACAATGGGTATGACAAGGACAGCGCCGAGGCTGCCATCGCCAGTGGCTATGCCGACGTGATTGCGTTCGGTCGTGCTTTCATCGCCAACCCGGACCTGGTGGAACGCCTGCGCTTCGGGGTGCCGCTGTCAGAGTTCAACCCCGACACGCTGTATGGCGGCGGGGCTGAGGGGTATACCGATTATCCGAGCGTATCCGGGTCCAACGTCGCTGAATGACGTTGGATGGGGTCATTCAATACACCGGTAACGTGATCGAACTGGCCTGCTGCGGCGAATGCCAGATCTGCTGCGTCGCCTTCTGGTAATCGCCCGGCTTGGCCAGGTAGATGTTGGGCACGAAGGTCTGCGGGTTGCGGTCGTACAGCGGGAACAACGTCGACTGCACCTGCACCATCACCCGGTGCCCCGGCCGGAACACATGGTTGGCGGTGGGCAGGCCGAAGCGGTAGTCCAGCACCTGATTCGAGGCGAGCGCCTTGGGGGCGCTGAAGCTTTCACGATAACGCCCGCGGAAGATCGCCATCGACACCGCCAGCTCATAACCGCCCATTTCCGGCGTGGACGGCACCTGGTCGGGATAGACATCGATCAGCTTCACCACCCAGTCGCTGTCACTGCCACTAGTGGCGGCCTGCAGGTTCACCTGCGGTGCACCGCCAATCCGCAGCGGCTCGGTCAGCGGTTCGCTGACGAAGGTCAGCACATCCGGGCGGCCATCGACAAAGCGCTGGTCCTTGACCAGCCAGCTGGTCCACATGTCACGGTCGGCGAAGCGTACCGGGCGCGGCACGAACGGTACCGGCTTGGCCGGGTCGGAGACATACGCCTCGTAGTTGGCCTCACCGGCCTGCGGGGCGTCGAACGACAGCTTGCCGCCAGCTCGCAGATACAGCGGGCGGCTTTGTGCCGTGGTGCGCGGCCACTGCTGCAGGCGGTCCCAGTGATTTTCACCGGTGTTGTAGATCAGCACCGGCGGCGTATCGGCCTTGCCCGCGCCGTCCACCAGGTACTGGTCGAAGAACGGCTTGAGCACATCGCGGCGGAACTGCAGCGCGGTATCACCGTCAAACTTCAGCGCGCCCAGGCTGCTGCCATCGTAGTTCACCTGGCTGTGTCGCCACGGCCCCATCACCAGGTAGTTGAGGGTATTGGTCGAATCGCGCGGCTCCATCGCCGCATAGCTGTGCACCGCGCCCCACATGTCCTCCTGGTCCCACAGGCCCTGCAGCCACATCGTGGGCACCTTCAGCGGGGTTTTGGCCATGCGCGCATCCAGCGCCTGTTCCTGCCAGAACGCGTCATAAGCCGGGTGCTCGACCAGCTTGTGCCACCACGGCAGCTGCTCCAGGCCGTTGGCCTTGGCGTAATCACCCGCCGAACCGGCGCGAAGGAAGGTGGTGTAGTCGTCATAGCCGACGCTGGGAATGGCCGGTCCCTTGCCGCGCTGGGCCAGTTGGCCGGTGAAGTAACCGAAGTTGACCTGGCGGAACGCGCCGTAATTGAGCCAGTCGTCCCCCATCCAGCCGTCGATCATCGGGCTCTGCGGCGCGGCCACTTTCAATGCCGGGTGCGGGTCGTTCAGCGCCATCACCACGGTGAAGCCTTCGTACGAGGAGCCCAGCATGCCGACCTTGCCGTTGCTTTCCGGCACGTGCTTGACCAGCCAGTCGATGGTGTCCCATGCATCAGTCGCATGGTCCACCTTGGTGTTGTTCAGCGGACCGCGCAGCGGCCGGGTCATCACGTAATCGCCTTCGGAGCCGTGCTTGCCGCGGATGTCCTGGAACACGCGGATGTAGCCGGCGTCAACGAACACCTCGTCGCCCTGCGGCAGGATGTCACGCATATGCGGCGAATCCAGGCGCTTGGCGCGGTTGGCGGCGTCATACGGCGTACGGGTGAGCAGCATCGGCGCGTTGTGCGCGCCCTTGGGCACCACGATCACCGTGTACAGCTTGGTGCCATCGCGCATGGGAATCATCACCACGCGCTTGTCGTAGTCGTAACCCGCGGTCGGGGTGACGAAGCCCTTGGCCGGAATGTCCGGCGTCATCGGCGCGGTCTGCGCCGATACGCTGGCGGCGATCATCAGGCTCAACAGCACAACAGGTACGGCACGCACACACATGGCTCTCTCCGGTGGCACCGGGCGGTGCCCGGATATCCGGACACCCTACGCCCAAGCCGTGTGTGCGATATGTGCCGTAGGTTGGCCGCGAACGGACAGGGTCGGCAAAGGTAGCGCACGACCGTTGGTCGTGCGCCATATCGTCACCGGACGACCGTCGCCTCCAACTGCACCGGCACCCGCTGCAGCGGCTCGCTGGCCGAGCGCGACAGCTGCACCTCGTACTGCCCGGCCGCGATCTTCCACTGCTTGTCGGCGGTGTCGAAGCTGGCCAGGGTCTTCGGCTCGGCCTCGATCTGGATGCGGCGGGTCTCGCCCGGTTGCAGCGTCACCTTCTGGAACCCAACCAGCCGGATCGGGGTGGCACTGCCTTCCGGCAGTTTCAGATACAACTGCGCCACATCCGCACCGGCCACCATGCCGGTGTTGCGCACGTCCACCGTCGCAAGCACGCGCTGGCCGTCGGCCACCACGCTCAGGTTGTCATAGGCGAACTGCGTGTAGGACAGCCCATGGCCGAACGCGAACTGCGGCACCAGACCCTTGGCGGCAAACCACTTGTAGCCGACGTTGGCCCCTTCGATGTCGTAATTGATGGTCTCGTCCGGCTTGTGCTTCGGATTGAAGCCCAGCCCGTTCACCTCCGGACGCGGCAGCTGGCTGGCATCCACCGGCCAGGTCACCGGCAGGCGGCCGGACGGATTGACCTTGCCGGTCAGCAGCGCGGCAATGCCTTCGCCGCCGCGGATGCCCGGGTACCACGCCTGCAGCAGCGCCGGCACCTGCTGCAGCCACGGCAGCTCGACCGGGCCGTTGGTTTCCAGCACCACCACGGTGTTCGGATTGGCCTTGGCCACGCCGGCAATCAGCGCGTCCTGGTTGTCGGGCAGGCGCATGTGCGGCAGGTCGACCGATTCGGCCGACCACTGGGTGGCGAACACAATCGCCACTTCGGCCGCGGCAGCCGCACGTGCGGCAGCGGCCACATTGGTGCCATCCACGTAGTCGATGGTTGCGTTCGGCAGCTCGGCGCGCAGCGCCTCCAGCGGCGAGGACGGGTGGAAGATCACCGGGCCCGGCCAGGTGGTCGGCAGCACACCCGGCACCGCATTGGTGCCACGGGCGGTGTAGCCCACGTGCGACGAGCCGCCGCCACCGATCACGCCCTTGTCGGCATGCCCGCCGATCACCACGATGCGCTTCACGTCGGCCGCCAGCGGCAGCACGTTGCGTTCATTGCGCAGCAGCACGCTGCCCTCTTCCACCGTGCGCTGGGCGGCATCGAAACCGGCCTGCACGTCGATGGCCACATGCTCCGGCGGCAGGTCGAAGTTGCCGTGCGCGAACATCGTGCGCAGGATGCGCGCGACCATGTCGTCCAGGCGCGCCTGCGGCACCACCCCGCCCGCCACAGCCAGGCGCAGCGGTTCATCGAAGTACACCGCCTTGTCGAACACCTCGCCCGCCGACTGCTGGTCCAGCCCGGCCAGTGCCGCCTTCGAGCCGCTGTGCACGCCGCCCCAGTCGGACATCACGTAACCGGGGAACTTCCATTCCTGCTTGAGCACTTGGTTCATCAGGTAGTCGTGTTCGCAGCCGTAGGTGCCGTTGATCTTGTTGTACGAGCACATCACCGAACCGGGCTTGCCCTCTTCCAGCGCGATTTCAAACGCCAGCAGGTCCGATTCACGCATGGCCTGCTCGCCGATCTCGGCGCTGTGGAAGTTGCGCGAGGTCTCCATGTCATTCAGCGCGAAGTGCTTCATGGTGGAGATCACGTGCTGGCGCTGCACGCCACGGATCGATTCGCCGACCATGCGACCGGCCAGCAGCGGGTCTTCACCGGCGTATTCGAAGTTGCGGCCGTTGCGCGGGTCGCGCTGCAGGTTGACGCTGCCGGCCAGCAGGATGTTGAAACGCTGCTGCCAGGCTTCACGGCCCATGGTGGCACCGCCGGTGTAGGCGATCTGCGGGTTCCAGCTGGAGGCGGTCGACGGGCCCGACGGCATCGCGGTGGCGATGTCGCCCTTGCGGATGCCGCCGGGGTTGGTCACGCCCACGCCGGCATCGGCCGACTGCTGGGCGGGAATGCCCAGGCGCGGCACGCCCGGCACGAAGCCGGCTGAGCCTACCGCGCCTTCCGGCAGCGGACCGCCGTCCTTGCCCAGCCCGAAGTAGCTGTGCAGCATCTGGAATTTCTCGTCCACCGTCATCTGCGCCACCAGCAGGCGGGCGCGCGCGTCGGCGCTCAGGCCGGTGTCCATCCACGGGGTGGCACCACCCACCGGCGCGGTGTAATCGAGGGTCAGCAGCTGAGCCGTCAGCGGCTTGCCGTTGGCGCTGACCTGCAGCTTCACGTCCTGGGCACGGGCTGCGCTGAAGCCCTGGCGATAGCCGGCGGCACCTTCCAGCGCCACATAGCCGGTGGCTTCAGCGCGCGCGGTGTCCACGGCCCCCAGCAGCAGGGCCGGTGCACCCATGCGCGTCTGCGCGGCGGTATCGACGACCCGTGCAGGGTCGGCCTTTGGAGCCGGCGCATACAGGGCCACCACGTGGCGGCCATCGTTCAAGCGCAGGTAGCTCACGCCCGGCGCTTCCACGCCGGAAGCGGCTTCCACCGGCAGGCGCGAGAGCACCACGCGGCCGCGCGATCCGGCCGCAGCGGGGTCCACGGTGATGAAACGCGCGGTGTAGCCCAGCGCATCGGCCAGGGCCACCAGCCGGTCAGCCTCTGCGCGCTCGACGTCTTCCACGGTCAGCGCATCCACGTCCAGCGTCTGCAACTGCGCGCCCACGGTGGCGGCGTCGAGCGTGGCAGGCACCTGTTGCAGACGCAGCACGGTGAAGGCGTCCGGGCCCGCGGCCGGTGCAGCGGCGGCGGTAGCGGCCAGCGACAAGGCAATGGCAGTGGTCAGGACGAGCGGCTTTGTAATCGTTTTCATAAGCGGGCGAAACACCTTTGCTGACGCAGAAAATCCGGGGAGTCTTGCCGCAGAAGGGTGCAGCGCAGGCTGCGGAACGCGGCACGATCAGGCCCCTCCGCCTGTCGCAATGCCATTGCGCCCACAGGGGGTGAAGAGTGGTCGAGCGCGTTCATGTCTGTCAACACGACGTTGGCATGACGCGTACCGACCCGCCATGTGCGTGTTCCGATAATGGATCCGGAGCCCCGCCGGGCGTGCGCCCGGCGAACGGCGCGATCGTCCTGTGCCCGTACCAATTCGTAGTGACGCGCCACGCGTCAACCGCGCGCAGCGCGGCGCAAGCATCGGAAGACGATATCCCCGAAATTGCGCGCCATTGCCCGACGTTTGTATATGATCGAAACCGCGCGGCAGGCGTTCATGACGCCGGAACGAAAAGCAGACGCGCATGGCGCGTCTCTACGGAGCCCCCGGGCGCGCCCATCTCGGACTATTAGTATTTTTGCTAATTCCCGGTAGCATGTCGGTCTCAGCTCTTGATCTTTGCTTTCCCGACACTCCCACCATGCCCCGGCCCTCCGCCCCCGCCCAGCAGCCCTCACCCCACCAGGAGACCCCCTGATGGCCGCCGTGCGGGCGCTGGAAGACCTGCTGGCCAGCCGCCAGGTCTGGCGTGGGCAGCCGCGGGCGGTGCCTTCGGAAGCCCCGGCCCACCCGACCGGGCATCCGGCACTGGATGCGCGCCTGCCCGGTGGCGGCTGGCCGCCGGCCTCGCTCGCTGAAGTGCTGCTGGCTGCCCCCGGCCAGGGTGAACTGGCGCTGGTGTGGCCAACCCTGGCGCGGTTGAGCCAGCAACAGCAGACCGTGGTGCTGGTCGCCCCGCCCTACCTGCCGCACGCGCCGGCCTGGAGCCGCGCAGGACTGGCGCTGGCCCAGCTGCAGGTGGTGCACGCGTCCCCGCGCGAAGCGCTGTGGGCGGCCGAACAATGCCTGCGCTCGGCGGCCTGCGCGGCGGTGCTGTGCTGGCCGCAGACCACCGACGACCGCGCCCTGCGCCGCCTGCAGGTGGCCGCCGAAAGCGGCCAGTGCCTGGGCATCGCCTTCCGCGACGCGCGCTGGAGCCGCAACCCCTCCCCCGCGCCACTGCGCCTGCAACTGGACGACGGCCAGGTGCGGGTTCTCAAATGCCGCGGCGGCCAGGCACCGGCACAGCCGCTGCCGCTGGCCCGGGTGCAGTGAGGACGCGCCGTGCACTGGGCCTGCCTGCTGCTGCCACAACTGGCGCTGGACGCTGCCCTGCGCCAGCAGCCGGACCCGCGCGCGCCGCTGGTGCTGGTCACCGGCCCGATGCAGCGCCGGGTGTTGCATGCGGTCAGCCCGAGCGCGCGCCAGCTCGGCCTGCGCCGGGGCATGCTGCTGTCCGCCGCACAGGTGCTCACCCGCGACCTGCGCACGCTGGAGTACGACCCGCGCGCCGAACAGGACACCCGCCAGCTGCTGGCCAGCTGGCTGTATGGCATCAGCTCGCAGGTCAGCCTGGCCTTTCCGCATGCGCTGGCACTGGAGATCGGGGCCAGCCGTGCCCTGTTCGGCGACTGGCCGGCAATTGAACAGCGCCTGCGCGACGGGCTGAAGGAACTGGGCTTCCGCCACCGCCTGGTGGCCGCGCCCAATCCGCATGCGGCCTGGGTGCTGACCGGTGTGCATGCCCGCCTGGGCGTCGATGCGACCACGCTGGAAGCGGCCCTGGCCGACATTCCGATCAAGCGCAGTGGCCTGCCTGCAGAGGCGGTCACGGTGCTGGCCCGCTCCGGCCTGCGCACCCTGGGCACCGCCTTCGCCCTGCCCCGCGAAAGCCTGGCGCGGCGTTTTCCGCCGCAGGTACTGACCCATCTGGATGCCCTGCGCGGGCTGCATGCCGCGCCGCTGTCGTACTTCCAGCCCCCCGACCGCTTCGATGCGCGCATCGAATTCGAGTACGAGATCGAATCCACCCAGGCGCTGCTGTTCCCGCTGCGCCGCCTGACCACCGACCTCGCCGCCTTCCTGTGCTCGCGCGATGGCGGCGTGCAGCAGTTCGACCTGTGGTTCGAACACGAAAGCCACCCGGACACGCAGCTGCGCGTGGGTCTGCTGTCACCCGAACGCGATGCCGGCGTGTTGTTCGACCTGGCCCGCAACCGCGTCGACCATCTGCAGCTGCCCGCCGGCAGCCGTGCCCTGCGCCTGCAGGCCACGCACCTGCCGCCGTTCGTGCCGGCCGCGCGCGACCTGTTCGACCCGCGCCCGCAGCAGGCGATGCCGTGGGAACAGCTGCGCGAACGGCTGCGGGCGCGGCTGGGCGATGACGCGGTGCAGAGCGTGGGACTACGCGCCGAACACCGCCCGGAACGCGCCAGCGGTGATGCCAGCGGTGCCCCCAAGGCCCCGCCGCCGGCGCTGCCGCTGCGCCCGGGCTGGCTGCTGCCGACCCCGCAACTGCTGCGCGACCCGGAGCTGCGCATTCTGTCCGGACCGGAACGAATCGAATCGGGCTGGTGGGACGAAGGCGACGTGCGCCGCGACTACTACGTGGTGGAAACCGGCACCGGCCAGCGCGGCTGGGCCTACACCGCCGCCGGCGCGCGACATGGTCCGTTCATGCTGCATGGCTGGTTCGCATGAGCACCGACCTGCCCGACTACGCCGAACTGCATTGTCTTTCAGCCTTCAGTTTCCAGCGCGGTGCCTCGATTGCCGACGAGCTGTTCGAGCGCGCCAAAGAACAGGGATACCGCGCGCTGGCGATCACCGACGAGTGCTCGCTGGCCGGCATCGTACGCGCCTGGCAGGCGGCGAAGAAACACGAACTGGCGCTGATCACCGGTGCTGAATTCCAGATCGAAAACGGCCCCAAAGTGGTGTTGCTGTGCACCGACCTGGCCGCCTATGCCGCGCTGTGCCAGCTGATCACCACCTGCCGCCGGCGCGCACCCAAGGGCCAGTACCAGTGCCTGCGCGAAGACTTCGACGCATTGCCCGACGGCCTGTTATGCCTGTGGCCAGCACGCACGCCCAATTCGGAAGATGCACGTTGGCTGCAGGCGCGCTTTCCGCACCGGCTGTGGCTGGCGGTGGAACTGCACCGCGAAGCCGATGACGTGGAACGGCTGGAAGCCCTGCTGGAGTTCGGCTATGCCCACGACATCCCGCTGGTGGCCAGCGGCGACGTGCACATGCACGTGCGCCGCCGCCGCGCGCTGCAGGACACACTGACCGCGATCCGCCAGCACTGCACCATCGCCGATGCCGGCTGGCACCTGTTTCCCAATGGCGAACGCCACCTGCGCACGCGCCAGGCGCTGGCCGCGCTGTACCCGGCCGAACTGCTGGAAGAAACCCTGCGTATTGCCGCGCGCTGCACGTTTGATCTCAAACAGCTGCAATACACCTATCCGCACGAACTGGTGCCGGCCGACCACGACCCGGCCAGCTGGCTGCGCGCGCTGGTCGAAGAAGGCATCCGCTGGCGCTGGCCGGGCGGCACCTCGACCCGGCAGCGCAACCTGATCGAGCACGAACTGAAACTGATCAACGGCAAACAGTACGAGTCGTATTTTTTAACCGTGCACGACATCGTGCGCTTCGCGCGCAGCCAGCAGATCCTGTGCCAGGGCCGCGGCTCGGCGGCCAACTCGGTGGTGTGTTACGTGCTGGGCGTGACCGAGATCGACCCCAGCCACATGGAACTGCTGTTTGAGCGTTTTATTTCGGCAGAGCGCGACGAACCGCCGGACATCGACATCGATTTCGAGCACGAACGCCGTGAGGAAGTGCTGCAGTACGTATTCAACCGCTATGGCCGCGAGCGTGCCGCGCTCACTGCGGTGGCGATCAGCTATCGCGGCCGCAGCGCGGTGCGCGACGTGGCCCGTGTACTCGGCCTGCCCCCGGACCAGGTCAACGAACTGGCCGCCTGCCTGGATCGCTGGAGCAGCCACGAACCGCTGCCCGAGGCGCTGCGCGAACGCGGCTTCGACCCGGACACCCCGCTGATGCAGCGGGTGGTGGCGCTGACCGCCGAGCTGGTGGATTTCCCACGTCACCTGTCTCAGCACCCGGGCGGTTTCGTGATTTCCGAACACCCGCTGTCCACCTTGGTGCCGGTGGAAAACGCGGCCATGAACCACCGCACGGTGATCCAGTGGGACAAGGACGACCTGGATGCCACCGGGCTGATGAAGGTCGACTGCCTGGCGCTGGGCATGCTCACTGCGGTGCGCAAATGCCTGGCGGTGCTGCAGGGGCGAGGCGTACGCACGACTGCGGGCGAGGTGCTGACCATGGCGCGCCTTCCCGCCGACGATGTACCCACCTACGACATGATCTGCCGCGCCGACACCCTGGGCGTGTTCCAGATTGAATCGCGCGCGCAGATGGCGATGCTGCCGCGCATGCAGCCGCGCTGCTTCTATGACCTGGTGATTGAAGTGGCGATCGTGCGACCCGGTCCGATCCAGGGCGACATGGTGCATCCCTACCTCAACCGGCGGAAGCAGCTGAAGGAAACAGGCACCGAAGAGATCGACTACCCGCCGGAGCTGGAGAAAGTCTTCAAACGCACCCTCGGCGTGCCGCTGTTCCAGGAACAGGTGATGCAGCTGGCGGTGGCCGCGGCCGATTTCACGCCCGGTGAAGCCGACGCGCTGCGCCGCTCGATGGCCGCCTGGAAACGCCATGGCGGGCTGGAGCCGCACCGCGACAAGCTGCTGGCCGGCATGGCGAAGAACGGCTACAGCCGCGAATACGGCGAACGCCTGTTCGAGCAGATCAAGGGCTTCGGCAGCTACGGTTTCCCGGAAAGCCACGCCGCCAGCTTCGCGCTGATCACCTATGTGAGCTGCTGGCTGAAATGCCACCATCCGGCTGCGTTCGCCGCCAGCCTGATCAACAGCCAGCCGCTGGGGTTCTATACCCCCGACCAGATCCTGCAGGACGCGCGCCGGCATGGCGTGGCGGTGCTGCCGGTAGATGTGCGCCACAGCGACTGGGACTGCACGCTGACGCCGGACCCGGACAGCCCCGGCATCCGCCTGGGTCTGCGCATGATCGACGGCTTCAGCGAGACGATGGCGCTGGCGCTGATGCAGGCGCGTGCGCGTGGGGCGTTCGACAGCGTGGCCGATCTCAGCCAGCGCGCGCGGCTGGACCGTCGCCACCAGGGCCTGCTGGCCGACGCCGGGGCATTGAAGGGCTTGAGCGGACACCGGCACCGCGCCCGCTGGGATGTGTCCGGTGTGGAAAAGCCGCTGCCGCTGTTCGACAACGTGCGCGCCACAGACGATGCCGAGGTCGCGCTGCCCGCACCGAGTGCGTTCGAGGACATGCAGGCCGACTACAACAGCACCGGCACCACCCTGGGCCGGCATATGGTGTCGTTCATCCGCCCGCTGCTGGAGCAGCGCCGCTGCCAGCGCTCGGACCAGCTGGCGCAGCTACCACACGGGCGCAGCGTGCGCTTTGCCGGGCTGGTGCGCATGCGCCAGCGCCCGCAGACCGCCAGCGGCGTGACCTTTCTAACGCTGGAAGACGAGTACGGCATGGTCAATGCCGTGGTCTGGCGACGCACCGCCGACCGCCAGCACCGGGTGCTGGTGGAAGCGCAGCTGATGCAGATCGACGGCCGCCTGGAACGGGTGGATGGCGTGCAGCACCTGATCGTGCAGCGCATGCATAACATCGACGAGCTGATTGCCGGGATCCGCACGTCCAGCCGCGATTTCCATTGACGGCCTGTGACCTGCTTCACGCAAACGAACCGATTCGGACTTTTCTGACTGGTGTCATAAACCCGCAATCGGGTATTGTCGCTGCCATTCCAAGGATCCGGAGCCGCCTGTGTCGCGCGCACTCACTCTCACCACGCTGGTGGTATCCAGTCTTGCCCTTATCGTTTCGGGGTGGACCGCCATCAAGCTGCACCAGAGCCAGTCTGACCAGCGCGTCATCACCGCACGGGGGCTGGTCATCCAGGACGCCAACGGCCAGGCCCGGGTCATTCTGGGCGCACCGGTGCCCGACCCGGTCAGCCAGGGGGTCACCCAGGGGCCCCGCGCCTCACCGCTGTCCGGCTTGATCCTGCTCGGGGCGGATGGCTCCGAACGGGGCGGCTATGGCACCGCCGATGTCGGCGACGAAGCCGTGCTCACCCTCGACGACGCCCGCGGCACCACGGAAGTCTTCAAGGTCACCGCCAACCCGGACCGCGGTGCCACCCTGGTGGTGAAGCACCAGAACAACACCGGGGCCATGCTGAGTTCCTGGCAGGGCAAACCGGAACTGATCTTCCTCAGCGACAACGGCCAGTCGCATTACGTCCGCCCGGGGTCTCAAGCAGCCCCCTGACGTGACCACCCGCGTGCGAAAATCCCTATACATCCGCACCCGGTTCGGCCCGTGTCCATTGCCCCGCCCGTCTGGCCACAAGCCAGCACCGTTGAAGACTTCCGCCACAACCTGGACGCCGTGCACGCGCGCATTGCCGCCGCCTGCGCCCGTGCCGGCCGCGATCCGCACAGCGTGCGCCTGCTGCCGGTCAGCAAGACCGTCGACGAAGCCCGGCTGCGGCTGGCCTACCAAGCCGGCTGCACCGAACTGGGCGAAAACAAGGTGCAGGAAGCCAAGGCCAAAGCCGAAGCGATGGCCGACCTCGGCATCCGCTGGTCGGTGATCGGCCACCTGCAGACCAACAAGGCCCGCGACGTCGCCCGCTTCGCCAGCGAGTTCCAGGCGCTGGACAGCCTGCGTGTGGCCCAGGCGCTGGACCAGCGCCTGGAACTGGAACAGCGTCAGCTGGATGTGTTCGTGCAGGTCAACACCTCCGGCGAAGCCAGCAAGTACGGGCTGGATCCGATTGAAGTGGCTGACTTCGTGCAGCAGCTGCCGGCCTTCCAGAACCTGCGCGTACGCGGGCTGATGACCCTGGCGCTGTTCTCACCCGATCCCGAACAGGTGCGCCCCTGCTTCGTGCGCCTGCGCGAACTGCGTGAGCGCCTGCAGCCCACCCTGCCCGCGGGTGTCAGCCTGGATGAACTGTCGATGGGCATGTCCGGCGATTTCGAGATCGCCATCGAGGAAGGTGCGACGGTGGTGCGTGTGGGCCAGGCGATCTTTGGAGCGCGGGCGACGCCGGATAGTCATTATTGGCCGTCAGCCGGGTGATCCGGTCATGTGGGCTGCATGGGCCTTGGCTTCTGCCATCACCCATTCGCGGAACGCCAGGAACCCCTGATGCGTCGCCGAGCGCGCGGGATACACCAGCCAGTGCGACCAGCGCGTTTTCAGGCGATGCGGTGACAACGCGATCAACTGCCCGGACTGCAGCAACAGCTGCGCTCGTGTCACCCGTCCCAATGCCACGCCGATCCCATCCAGCGCCGCACGGTGGTGCGATTCGGAATCGTTGAGCATGGCGACGTAACGGCTCGGCGCGCGCTCGCCAGTCAACGCAAACCAACGCTGCCATTCGCCGTCCGGATCCCCCAGCAACGGCCATTGCGACAACGCGATGGTCTCCACGCCCCCCATCCGCGCCACCAGCGCCGGGCTGGCCATCGGCACCAGCCAGTCGTCGAACAGCGGCTCGGCGGTCACCCCGGGCCACTGCCCGGACCCCACGCGCAACGCCGCATCCACCTGCAGTTGCCGCTCGAAATCGGTCAGCCGCTCGGTCGATTCCAGATTGATCTCGATCTGCGGATACGCGGCCACGAACTGACCCAGGCGCGGCACCAGCCAGTTCGATGCCATCGACGGCACCGCACTCACCGTCAGCACCCGATCGTGCCGTGCGGCGAACGGCTGGAACGCCTCGCCAATTGCATCCAGATGCGGCCCCACCTGCTCCAGCAGGCGCTGCCCTTCCGGGGTCAGCCGCACCCCGCGTGCCTGCCGCAGCAGCAGCGGATAGCCCAGGCGCTGCTCCAACTGACGCATCTGGTGGCTGAGCGCGCTGACCGTCAGGTTCATCGATTCGGCGGCACGGGTCAGGTTGCCCAGGCGGGCCGCGACCACGAAATTGTGCAGCGCCTGCAAGGGCATCCGGGACATTGAGGCTTGAATCCTGTTCAAGTCGAAGTTGCGGAAATGTCGCTTTTCCGGTGCCGATGGTGCGCTCAAGATGACGGCTATTCAAGCCTTGAGGTGACGCCATGAACATCTACGAAGGGTTGTTGTTCCTGCACGGGCACGTGGCCAGCGCCGAGCTGGCCCGGCAGTTGGTTGAGCCTGAAATTGTGGAACCCGTAGTGACACGCCATGCGTGTCATGAACCGCCGGAATGCGCGGAAGACGCATCTTTACCGTCATGAGCGACCAGAGTTCACGTTGACACGCATGGCGTGTCACTACGCGTATATTCCGAGCAAGCCCGCCCCCCACACCCGTCGTGGCCGTAGCGTCCACCATTTGGCACATAGATGCCTGGGTCAGGGGCGGGCCCTTTTCCGTCAACGCGGGGCCGGCAGCACGCGCGGCCGGCTCTCGTACCACTCGCGCGCGCCGGCCAGATGCCACTGGCGCTGGTCGCCGTCCAGCTCGATGCCCGCGCCCAGCACGCCCCAGCGCAGATACAGGTCCCCCTTCTTCTGCGCCTTGGCCATCTGCAATCGCGCTCGCAGCGACAGGCGCTCGTTCTCTGCCTGCAGATCGTCAATGGTCACCGCGCCGCGCTTCCAACGCAGCTGCCCGGTCGCCTGCACCTCCCCCGAATCCAGCAGCCCCAGCACCCAGCGCGGGTACGCGCTGCGTTCGGCGAACACGCCCAGCAGCGGCCCCGCATCACGCAGGCGCACATCTGTCTGTGCATCCACCTCGAACGGTGCCGCCGCGTCGATCTTGCCCTCACGCAGGGTCAAGCTGCCCCACCATGCTGCATCGCCCTTGCCGTCGCCGGTGCGGATATTCCGCAACAACACCGTGCTGCCGCCCAGATCGAACTGCTTGGCCTCCAGGTCCGCGCGTTTCAGTTGCGCCTTGACCTGCGCATCGCCGGCCAACTGCATCCCGGCCACCTGAAGCTGTGCACCGCGCCCACGCAGGTCGGCGCGACCGCGCCCTACCCGGCCCGACGTATCCAGCTCCACATCGCCGCTCAGCAGTCCGGTACCGCCGAGCAGGCGCACGCTGCCTTCGCCCAGATATCGGTTGTACGCGGTCAGGTCGGGTACCCGTGCGTCGGTGAACTGCAGCCGCGATTGCAGCGTGTCGCGCATCTGCTGCAAGCGGGCATCGGCCTGCAGTGCCAGGTCCATGTTCTGCCCTTCAAACAGCACCTGCTTCTCGCCGGATGCCGCCGCGCGGAACGTCGGAATGCGCACATCCAGATGTGCCTGCGCCGGCTTGCCTGCTGCAATGCGTCCCTTGGCCCGCGCATCGCCCTGCATGCGCACGCCGGCCACTTCGGCCACCGCCGCCACCTTGGGGATATCCAGCGTACTGCCCGGGGCCAGCGTGCCATCCACGATCTTGAGGTCGGCGTTGAGCAAGCCGCCGCCATCCAGATGGAACCACGGCTTGCGCACGAACAGGTCGGCGATCCAGTTCAGCGACTCGAACTGCCACGCGCCACGCACCTCGCCCGACAGTCGCGGCAGCAACGTGGCCGGGGCCTCGAACGGAATCTTCCGCCCTGCCACTTTCAGGTCTGCATCCAGCTCACTGCCCGTGTCTTCATCGCGCGGTAACCGCGCCTGAACGCGGATGTCCTGCGCCACGTCCAACTGCAAGGCCAGCAGCCCGCGGTCGGTGGCGTGCACGCCGGCATGCAGCGGCAAGCGCCACACCAGCCGGCTGCCCGGGCGTAGTTCGCCACGATCCAACCCCAGTGCGCCCTTGATGTGCGCTTCGGCCGGTGCCGTGCCGACCTTGGCGTGCGCCCCGGCGGTATCGATCTGCAAGGCGCGACTGCGGCCCTCGATCTCCAGGCTGGCCTGCACCAGTCCGAACTTGCGGATACCCGGCGCTTCGTCGCGGTAATGCCGCGGGTAGCTGAAGCGCGCATCCAGCCGCGTGTCTTCCAGCAGCTTTACACCGTCCCAGCTCACCGTGGCGTCTTTGAACCCGGCGTTGGAATCCAGCAGCTCTGACGGGCCGCCCTTGATCTGCTTGACGAAGCCGACCGTACCATCGCCCTTGCCGGCAATCATCAACTTGCCGAAACGGGCGCTGTGGATGCTGTCGCTGTGGATCGCATCCAACCGCATCACCCAGCCGCGGTCACCGCGCGGCGGTGGCGGGATGGCTTTCTCCACCCGTTCCACTTCAGCCTCGACATCGGTCGCGTTGATGCGCGGAATGTGGACCTCCTTGCGTACCAGTGCCGGCAGCGAAATCCACGCGCTGGCGCGTTCGGCGCGGAAGATATACACCGTGTGGTTGGCCTGGCCGCGAATACGGATGTTCCAGACAATGGCGTGCCCCGGCAGCAGGGTCACGGCGGGCCCGGTCTGCAGGGTGAACTTCTCCGGCTTGCGGTTCACCACTGTTTCGAACAACGGCGTGTTGAGAAACACGTTTCCGGCCAGCAGGTACACCGCGTAGATCGCCAGGAACCACAGCAGCGCGGTGCGCCATGGCCAGGGCAATCGTCGCACACGCTCAGGAATCAACGGCATCGGGGAAGGAGGAAGAACGCAGACATGCGTCCACTATCGGCAACGCCCGCGCGATGCCGCGTGAAAGCCCCCGCGTTCTGCTTACCGGTTCAGCCCGGGCGACGCTCCGGGTCCCAGGCATTGGGCTGCCACAGTTCGACCTTGTTGCCGTCCGGATCGACGATCCACGCGAACGCCCCGTTCTCGTGCGGCTCCGGCCCGGCCACCACCTGCACGCCGGCCTCACGCAACTGCGCCAGCAATGCGTCCAGGTCATCGACCCGGTAGTTGATCATGAAGGCCGAGTCACTGGGGCTGAACCATTGCGTGTCGCGCTCGGCTACATGCCAGACGGTCAGGCCGCCATCATCGGCGCGGTCATCCGGCCAGCGCAGCACCGCGCCGCCAAAGTCCTCCAGCGCCATGCCCAGGTGCTGGCGGTACCAGTCGGCCAGTTCCTTGCGGTCGCCACGCGCCTTGAAGAACACCCCACCAATTCCGGTCACCTTCGCCATCACGCCCTCGAGCACCGTTATGTGCGCCGAGGGTACACCAGGGCAGGGAAAAAAAACGGCAGACCGTTGCCGGCCTGCCGTCCGCATCGACGAGGATGCTGGTAACGCGTGCTATCAAAAACGGAATTCGCCACCCAGGCTGTAGGTGTCCACGTCCACGTCCACGCCGCTGAAGTCACCCTGGCGACGGTCATAGTTCAGGCTCAGGCCCCAGCGACGGCTGAAGTCGTAGCCAACGTTCACGCCGTAGTACGGCTTGGTCGAGCTTTCGTCATCGACCACGTCCCAGGTGTCTTCGCGGACCTGCGCGGTCATGCGCGCGATACCTGCACGGGCACCGATGAAGAAGCCGGTGTTGTCCGCGCCGAAGTTCTTCTTGACCACCAGACCGGCACCGATCGAGACCAGGTCCAGCTCTTCGTCGTAGCCCACGCTCTTGTTGTACAGCGAGCCGACATGGCCTTCCACACCGATGTTCGGGGTGAACCAGTAGCCACCGCCGAGGATCGCGGCGGTGTCGGATTCGCTGCCGCGGAAGCCGTCGAAGCTGACTTCGGTTTCGCTGCTGCCGAGCTCGCCGCGGACAAAGGCCTGGCCGGCGAAGGCGTTGGTGGACAGGGTGGCCAGTGCAAGGGCGGCGGCCAGGGAGACGTACTTCTTCATTGAAATCCTTCCAGGGAGTTTTTGGTGCCCATCCGGGCGGTGCCAACTCTGCCCTCTGTTCATGCTCATGTCAATTTTCCGTTAATACCGCCTTCACGCATCACTCAGCGCTCGCTACAGGGCTGGACAGCCCCCAGTCTTATCGTTTATCAATAAATAGACGGCCACTGGCGGCCGTCCATTCCGGAGGCCCGCGTGGCAGGCAGTACCGACCGCCCCCCTGCGTCGGGCGACATCGTTCACTTCACCCGCATCGCACTGCGCGCCGTCATGGCCCTGTGCTGGCTGGGCATCCTGGCGGCGCTGTGCGCCTTCCCCATCGTCTACTTCGACCGCAGTTGGCTGCTGCAGGCTGCAGGCCTTAGCGCCGAGCAGGCGCAGCAGCAGTGGCTGTTCCCGCACTTCAGCCTGGGCCTGCTCGGCATCGTGGTGCTGCTCAGCATCGGCCTGGTGTTCCTGCGCCACCTGCAGCGCTTCGTGCGTGCGGTGCGCGGCGGGCACCTGTTCGCGCACGGCCATGCGCTTCGGCTGCGGCGCATGGCCTGGCTGATGCTGGCAATGGAACTGCTGTCGATTGCCATTGGTCTGCATGCCAGCTGGATGGGCCCAGCGTTCGCGTGGATGGAGGTCGGCGGCGGCATGTCGATCACCGGCCTGATCGCGGTGCTGATGCTGTTCGTGATGGCGCGCGTGTTCGAGGCCGGTGCGGCCATGCGCGAAGACCTGGACGGCGTGGTCTGATGGCGGTGGTCATCACCTTGGACCAGATGCTGGCCAAGCGGGGAATGACCCTGTCAGAGCTGTCCGCGCGGGTGGACATCACCCTGGCCAATCTGTCGATCCTGAAGACCGGCAAGGCCAAAGCCATCCGTTTTTCCACGCTGGACGCCATCTGCCGTGAGCTGCAGTGCCAGCCCGGCGATTTGATGATGCATGACCCTGATAAGGCAGATATTTAATGGAATGGCTCGCTGACCCCAACCTCTGGCTGGGGCTTGCAACCTTGGTGGTGCTGGAAATCGTTCTCGGCATCGACAACCTCGTCTTCATCGCGATCCTTGCCGACAAGCTGCCGCCGCATCAGCGCGACCGCGCACGGATGATCGGCCTGACCCTGGCCCTGCTGATGCGGCTGGTGCTGCTGGCCGCGCTGTCGTGGATCATGAAGCTCACCGAGCCCCTGTTCGAGGTGTTCGGGCACAGCTTCTCCGGACGCGACCTGATCCTGCTCGGCGGCGGCATATTCCTGCTGTTCAAGGGCACCATGGAGCTGCACGAGCGCCTGGAAGGCCGCGAACACAACGAGAATGGCAGCAAGGTGTACGCGGGTTTCGCCGCTGTGGTCACCCAGATCGTGGTGCTGGACGCGGTGTTCTCGCTGGACTCGGTAATCACCGCAGTCGGCATGGTCGACCACCTGGGCGTGATGTACGCCGCGGTGACCATCGCCATGGCAGTGATGATGCTGGCCAGCAAGCCGCTGACGCGCTTCGTCAACAAGCACCCCACCGTGGTGGTGCTGTGCCTGGGCTTCCTGTTGATGATCGGTTTCAGCCTGGTCGCCGAAGGCTTGGGTTACAAGATTCCGAAGGGCTATCTGTACGCCGCGATTGCGTTCTCGATCCTGGTGGAAAGCTTCAACCAGTGGGTACGTTTCAACCGTGAGCGCAACGAAAAGCGCCTGCCGTTCCGTCAGCGCACGGCCGATGCGGTGCTACGCATGCTGGGCGCACAGCCCAGGCAGGGCCATGACGACGAACACGAAGAAGGTACGGACGAAGAGCGCTTGGAGCCAGCCGAGCAGGACATGATCCGCAGTGTGCTCAGCCTGGCCGATCGTCCGGTGTCGAGCGTCATGACGGTGCGTGCGGATCTGGAATGGATCGACACCGGTCGTGGTGAGGCGCATGCGATGCAGAAGCTGATCGACTCGCCGCACACCCGCATGCTGGTGGCCGAGGGCGACCTGGACCAGGTGCAGGGCATCGTGCAGAGCCGCGACCTGCTGGCGGGCGTGCTGAAGGGCAAGCCGCTGTCATTGCAGGATGCGCTGCGCGAGCCGGCGTATGTGATTTCCAGCGCCAGCGTGCTGCAGGCGCTGGAGGTGATCCGCGAACAGCCGGTGCCGGTGGCGGTCGTGGTGGATGAGTACGGCAGCGTGGAAGGCCTGGTCACCGCCAACGACCTGCTGGCGGCGATTGCTGGCGACCTGGCCGACACCCAGGATGAACGTTATGGCGTGCAGACGCAGGCTGACGGCAGCTGGGAAGCCGACGGTGCCCTGACCCTGGATGACCTGCAGCGCCTCACGGGGATCAACTTCCCACGACACGCGCGCTACCAGACCCTGGCCGGTTTGCTGCTGCAGCAGTTGGATCGTCTGCCGGTGGAAGGCGACGCCATTGAGCACGAGGGTTACACAGTGCAGGTGGAGGCCATGGACCGCAGGCGCGTCACCCGCCTGCGGATCAACGCTCCGGCAACTTCGCCACCACCTTGAACTCCACGTCGAACCCGGCCAGCCAGGTCACCCCTACTGCGGTCAGCGTCGGATGCGGGGCCTCGCCCCAGTACTCCATCACCACCGGCCACACCCGTTCCAGGATGTTGGCCGGGTCGATCATGAACACTGTCACATCCTGCACGTCATCGAACGTGCAGCCGGCCTCGGCGAGGATCGCGTTGAGGTTCTGAAACGCCCGCCGGACCTGCGCCTCGACGTCCGGCTCGGGGGAACCGTCTTCCCGACTCCCGACCTGCCCGGAAACAAACAGCAGGCCGTTGGTCTTCACCGCCGGCGAATAGCGGTAACGGTCATACAGATCCTGCCGCCCCTTCGGAAACACCACATCACGCTTAGCCATGAAACTCTCCACGGGGCTGCGCCCCTGATTGCGATGGCACCATGCTGGACCTGCCCCGGCCACGGATAAACCGCCCCGTTTGTCCATCACTGTTTGTAGAATCCAAACAATCACCCCCTCAGGAGCGCCGATGGACCGCTTCGATGCCATGCGCGCCTTTGCCCGGGTCGTGGAGACCGGCAGCTTCACCCAGGCCGCGCAGACCCTGCATATGAGCCGCACCACCGTGACCCAGTTGGTACAGCAGTTGGAGGCCCGGTTGCGGGTGCGCCTGCTCAACCGCACCACCCGGCAGGTCAACGTCACTGCCGACGGCGCGGCCTACTACGAGCGGGTGATTCGCCTGCTGGCCGACCTCGACGATGCCGAGACCAGCCTGTCCACCTTCGCTGCAAACCCCCGCGGTCGGCTGCGGGTGGACGTGCCCAGCCCGCTGGCACGGCTGATCATCGTCCCTGCCCTGCACGACTTCCACGCCCGCTGGCCGGACATCCAGCTCGACCTGGGTGCCAGCGACCGCCATGTCGATCTGATCGACGAGAACGTGGACTGCGTGATCCGTGGTGGTGCGATCACCGATCCTTCGCTGGTGGCCCGCCATATCGGCGACCTGCAGGCCGGGTTGTATGCCGCACCGGCCTACCTGGAAAAACATGGCACCCCGGTACACCCGTCCGAACTGGAAGCCGAGCCGCACCAGATCATCGGCTACCTGCGCAAACACGGCGGACGCCTGCTGCACGTCACCCTGCAGCGCGGTACTGAACGGCTCACCGTGCAGGGGCGACACACCTTCGCCATGGACGACGGCAATACCTACATGGCGGCGGGGCTGGCCGGGTTGGGCGCGATCTGGTTGCCCGACTACATGGCCGATGCGCACGTGCAGCGCGGCGAACTGGTACGGTTGTTCCCGGACTGGACGCTGGATGCGATGCCCTTGAACCTCGCCTTCCCGCCCAACCGGCATGTCAGCGCCAAGCTGCGGGTGTTCATTGACTGGGTGGTGGAACTGATGGATCGACACGTACCGGTACGGAGGCCGACGCAATGATCGAGGGCATGCTGGATATCTTTGGTACACGTCTCACACTGACTTTTGCGGCGATCGCGCTGCTGTATCTGCTGTGGTCGACCGCGCCGATCTGGTGGCCAATGCAGCGGGTGCTGCGGCGGAAGGACCTCCAGCAGCGGTGGAGTTTTGTCTTTACTGCACTTGCGTTGATCTATGGCGCAACTGCACTGGTGCTTGTTCCGCTGGTTGCGATGCTGAAGCTGCATGAGCTGTTGGTTCAACCCGCTCATCTGCCGTGGTCATGGATCGTGACGCCTGGTGCGTGGGTGATCGAACATGACCGAAAGGTATTTGCTGCAGTGTTGGCACTTTCTCCCCTGCTGTTGACCTGGTGGATCACCCGCACGCTGGCCACACACTGGACAGTGCTGTGCACACGCAGTGCCACTCCGCCCAAGGACCCACGCTGATGCAACTGTCTGACGATGGATTCAACTGGCTGATGTGGCTGTTGTTTGAACAGGGGCTGTGGATCGTCTGGATCAGCACACCGATCTGGTGGCCGGCACTCCGGGTGCTGATACAGCGCGGCCGTCTGCCGCGCCCGCTGGCTTACATCACCGTCTGCGCCGCGCTGGGCTATGGCTTTGTTGCCGCCGTGCTGCTGGTTGCCGTTGTTCCGGTCAAAGTCATCGGCATCTATCTGGTGCCGCAACTGCTGGAGGCCGGCATTGCCGGTGGCGAGCAACTGCAGGCCGCGGACCAGGAAATGAGCTTCCTGACGGCAGCACTGCTCTTCTCCGTGCCGTTCGCGGCGATCTTCGGCTCGCGCACGCTGACCCGCCGCTGGCCCGCGCTCTGCGGCCTCGGGACATCTAACGACCGGACAACCGGATGACCGGATGACCGGATGACCGGATGACTGGTAGGGTCCCGCATCTCGTTACAATTGCCGCAACGGACTCTCTGCAAGGATCGCAATGCAACCGGCAACGGTCGAAACCTATTTCCGCACTCGACGTGTTCTCACCAGCCTGCTGGTCTGGCTGCTGTGTGCACCCGGCATCTTCTTTCATTGCGCGTTTGCCATCATTGCAGGGGGATCGCTCCTTACCGGGCAACACCTCTCTCCATTTGACGCCAGCGAAGTACTGGCCGGCGTGTTCGGCGTCATCACCCTGTTCGCCTGGGTTGCGCTGGGCTGGATGGATTACCGCTGGATGGAAGACCGTACCTTTCATTGGGCGTGGCCCGTATTTGGAACCCTGATCGCGCTCGTCGCAGCTGTATTCACCCATATCCTTGCGCTGATCTTCGCTGGACCCGGCATTCTGTTGGCGACCTACCTCTGCATCTGGCACATCCGCCGGGCGCGGCTGGACGCGGCTGGGGCGGCCGGCTGACCAACGGTCATGCCTTCCCGAACGCGGCACCGCTATCGGCGGTCGACTGTCGTGCGACCCTACCGCGTCTCATTGCCGCGGCAACGGCACTATCACCAACGTATCACCCTTGCACGCATCCACATCGCGATACACCGCTTGACGCCCATTGCGAAACTGCAGGCGCACATCAAAGCGGCAACCCGCCTGCCCCAGCCGCACCGTCGTACTCCCACCGCCTCCGGGCACCGGGTCGATCACGCGCGGCAGGTAAGCCTCACTCCCCTGCGCGGCCACCTCCACCGCAACAACACTGTCATGCGCACGATTGAGCAGCGTCAGGTAGCGCGCCTGACCGGCCAGCGCCACACCCGAAAGCAACAGAGTGCACATCACGGCAATACGCGTCACGATCATGGCAGCAGCTCCTTCAGTTGGGGGTGGCTGCATCAGAGCCCCCCGCAACCGGGCACGCCACCGATCGGGGACGAATCGTAGCCACACCGGGACCAATCGCAGCGGGCCCATTCCCACACTTCTCCCACCACCCCACCACGCCTAAGATGACCCTGGCCCTTCGGCCCAGGACCCCGGTCATGCCCATCCGCCTTGGCACCACCTCCCTGCCCGTGCACCGTTACCTCGCACTCTGGGGCGTGGTAATCGTGGTTTTCGCCATCCAGGACTGGATCGCCGGGCATGTCCACGGCCAGCACTGGTCATGGTTCACCCACCTGCGCTGGTCGGCCATTCAATGGGGCACCTGGGCCGCATTGGCTCCCCTCGTGTTCCGCCTGGGCGCACGCTATCCGCTGCTCAGCGAAGCACGCTGGGTCGGTCTGGGCCGCCACATACTGCTCAGCTTCGGCATCACCTCGGCCGCCATGGCGATCGGTGCGCTGGTGTCCACCTTCTTTGAACCCAGCGGCTTCTTTGAACAGCTGGCGTACTTCATTGCCCAGCACTTCGCCATCGGCCTGCTCACCTACTGGGCGCTGCTGGCGATCCAGCAGGCGCTGCACTACCACGCCGAAAAATCGCGCCGTGAACTGGAATCCGCACGACTGGCTACCGAACTGGCACAGTCGCGGCTGGTCGCGCTGAAGTCGCAGCTGCAGCCGCATTTCCTGTTCAACACGCTGCACGCCATCATCACCCTGCTTGACGAAGATAAGCTGTCCGCCGAAGACATGCTGCTGCGCCTGAGCGAACTGCTGCGTGCCTTCCTGGAGGATTACGACGGCCAGGAGATCCAGCTGCGGCAGGAACTGGATCTGCTGGAGCTGTACCTGGGCATCCAGCGCACCCGCTTCAAGGACAGGCTCACGACCCGCACCTACATCGCCCCCGACGCGTTGGATTGCGCGGTGCCCAGCCTGATCCTGCAACCGCTGGTGGAGAACGCCGTCCGCCACGGCATCGGCCAGCGCGTCGGCAGTGACGTAATTGAAATTGAAGCGCGTCGCGACGGCGACAGCCTGCTGCTGGAGGTCCGCAACCGCAACAGCGTGCTGGAAGCCGGCGACAGCAAGGCGGCCGGCCACGGCATCGGCATGGCCAACACCCGCCTGCGACTGCGTGAGCTGTACGGCGACGCCGCCGAGGTCCGGCTGGACATTACCTGGCCCGAAGGCGTGGCCTGCCGTGTGCGCCTGCCGTTCCGGGAAATGGAAAACGCGGAGGATGCGCCCGAGTTCAATACCGGACTGGCGGCACCATGAGCATCACCGCACTGGTGGTGGACGACGAGCCGATCGCGCGACGGGCCATTGTGCGGCTGCTGGAGCAGGATCCCGACATCACCGTGCTGGGTGAATGCGGCGACGGCGTATCGGCAGTCAAGGACATTCGCGCGCAGTCACCCGACCTGGTGTTTCTGGACATCCAGATGCCCGCCATCACCGGGCTGGATGTGGTCGCGACCATTGGTGCGGAACGCATGCCCGCCACGGTGTTCGTCACCGCCTACGAGCAATACGCGGTGAAGGCGTTCGAAGCGAACGCGGTGGACTACCTGGTCAAGCCTTTCAGCCGTGAACGTTTCGCCGCCACGCTGCAGCGGGCCAAGGCGCGGCTGACGCAGGCCGGCGGCACCGGCGCACAGACGTCGCAACAGATCCTGCAGGCGCTGGATGCCTTGCGTCAGCGCGACCAGTACCTCGAACGCATTCCGGTTCGGGTGGACGAGCATGTCGTGCTGGTGCCGGTGGATGACATCATCTGGATCAAGGCGTCACGCAACAGCGTGCTGATCCATGTACCGGGGCATGTGCATGAACTGCGGCAGACCATGACCCAGCTCACAGCCCAGCTGGATCCTCGTCACTTTGCTCGCGTTCACCGCTCGGCTATCGTGAATGTGCGGCGGGTGAAAGCGATCCATCCGTGGTTCAACGGCCATCACGTAGTGACGCTGGATAACGGGCAGCAGCTGCGGATGAGCCGATACCAGAACGAGGCGTTCCTGAAATTGGTGTCGACGCGGACGTGATTGTGGGCTGTGGCTGTGGCTGTGGCTGTGGCTGTGGCTGTGGCTGTGGCTGTGGCTCTGACGTGGACGTGGACGTGGACGTGGACGTGAAATGGTAGGGTCGCACGACAGTCGACCGCCGATAGGCGATCAACGTCCGGTAGGGCATGACATTGGACGACAACGTATGCCCGTCAGAGTCCATGCCCTAATGCGCCGATCACCTTTATCGGCGGTCGACTGTCGTGCGACCCTACCGAGCCTCCGCCTGTCCGGCATCGGGCAGTCAAACAACCCGCTACCCCGTCAGCACATCCGCTATGATCCAAGCAGGCAAAGATGATCCAAAGGCAAGGGGACGAAGTGAATCGATGGGACAAGCCCTTCCAGCTGGGGTGGGGCCGTTTTGCTCGCGTGGCCATTATGTTCCTGCTGCTTGCCGCAGGCTGTATTGCATTGGACTCAGGCGAAGATGACATCGGCGCGGGCACCCCCATGGCAATCTCGGTGGTGCTGATGCTGGCTTATCAGGCGACTGGATGGCGGCGCATGCAGAGGGCGCACGCGGTCGAGCCCCTTTCGCTGTCGCAGCTGGATCGCGTGATGAAGGTGATGATCGGTCCGATCATCCCGGCCGTCATCTGGGTAGTGGTCATCATCGCCCCGATTCCAATCTACCTGATCTACTTCATCATCAATCTCCGGTAGGGTCGCACGCCAGTCGACCGCCAATAACGGCGATCGGTGCTGCAGGGCATGGACCCTGCCGGGCATAGGCTTTCTCCAAAGTTCATGCCCTACCGGGCGTTGAACGCCTATCGACGGTCGACTGTCGTGCGACCCCACCATGCGTTTCCGCGAACTGCGCGAAGCACGCCAGAACGCCAGAACGCCAGAACGCCAGAACGCATGTTACGCAGGACCGAGTCCGATGGTGTTTCCATCGCTGGAATGACGGATCATGATTTTCCCCCTGTTCCCATTCTGATCCCAGTAAAACGCTTCCAGGTGCTCGGCAATGGACGGATTGGGATAGATCCAGCACGAGATGCGCGCCACCGATGCTTTCCCTGAATACTTATTCACCGTGAACCACGGTGCCAGATGCTCCTCTCCTGATGGAGGGTTACTGGGATAACGGAAGCTGCGCTTCTCCCCCACGGCGAATGCAATGTGAACCTTGGAACGCCAGCCGCCCTTCTCCCACCGATAGTGCGGCTTGTTCAGTTCGTGGGAGTTGGATAGATCCCTCACGATCCGTAACGATTCATCCTTGAACCCGATGTAGTACATGTCGATGTCCACCCACATGGAGTCCAGTTCATCCTCCCGTTCGATCTTGAAGGAATCAACGGTATGAACGACCTCCGGAACCATGATCGCTTGAATCCAACTGTCGAAATGTCCAGGACCGGTGGTAGTGTGGTTTGTCTTGAACGTACTGCCGTCAGGCGAAATGACCATCGCGGAAGCTTTGATGTTCGTGCTTCTCGCCGCAATCAGGTAGCGCATGACCGTCTGGACACCCGCAGGCGCAGCCTCCGTTGCCGCAGCATCACCGTCCCCCTGCTCGCGTCCAACCGTCCATCCGTACTCAAAGACGGGGTTGTACTGTGCCGTCGGCAAAGAGCTCTCGTCGTAGAAGTCGATCAACTTGATTCCGTCCAACTGACTCTGACTCAGCGTAACGACGTTACCGTTTGCGTCCAAAGCCCTGATTTCGATAGAAATCGGCATCTGTTGGTAGCCGTTGGCATATATGGGGGCGTCGACAAACTCCCTGCCCTGGCATTTAACCCGAAACCAATCCAGCGTCTTCCACGCTGTCTGCGCTTCAACGCCGTCGTCGGGAGTCTTCTGCCCTACTGAATCTGCAGAATCATTGCTCATCACACGTTTCTCCTTGGTTGGATCCGTTTGGCTTGAACAGCAACCAACATGGATCGCAAGCAGGGAGGGCGCGCGACGCACAGAAGCGCCCGCGCAGGGCTGCACCGAACAGATGAAGTCACAACAGGACACGGTATCGCCTTGGCCGCCCCGCCGGACCGTCCACCGCTCGCGATTCACCCCCGTGAGGCTCGGACGCTACGCCCGGCGCTGTTAGAAGCGCGTCATGATCTGAAAGACTGAAGAGCAATGCTGAGGTTGCTTCGGTAGGGTCGCACGACAGTCGACCGCCGATAACGGCGATCGGCGCTTTAGGGCATGGACTCTGACGGGCATAGGCTTTCCCCCAAGGTCATGCCCTACAGGACGTTGAACGCCTATCGGCGGTCGACTGTCGTGCGACCCTACCAAAGCACCAGCAAAGCACCAGCAAAGCACCAGCAAAGCACCACCAGAGCGCCACCCTCCACCGCACCATCCGCGGCGATCAAGGGGCGCGCTCGCCCTCGCGCACCGTCAACACCTGCACACCATCAGCGGTCACCAGCACGGTGTGCTCGAACTGCGCGGAAAGCTTGCCGTCGCGCGTGGTCACGGTCCAACCGTCATCGCTGTGGTCAATCGCCGCGCGCCCCTGGTTGATCATCGGCTCGATGGTGAAGGTCATGCCCTCTTCCAGCTCCAGCCCGGCACCGCGCTTGCCGTAGTGCAGCACCTGCGGCTCTTCATGCATCTCACGGCCAATGCCGTGGCCGCAGAATTCCTTCACTACGCTATAGCCGTGCGCCTTGGCGTGCTGCTGAATGGCGAAGCCGATATCACCCAGCGTTGCCCCAGGGCGCACCACCTCGATGCCTTTCCACATCGCCTCGCGGGTGACCCGCACCAGGCGCTTGGCGGCGTAGTCCACCTCGCCGATCAGGTAGGTCTTGCTGGAATCGGCGATGAAGCCGTTCTTCTCGAGGGTGATATCGAGGTTCACGATGCTGCCGGCACGCAGGATGTCGTTGGCCGAGGGCACGCCGTGGCAGACCACGGTGTCGATGGAGGTGTTGAGCACGTATTCGAAGCCGTACTGACCCTTGCTGGCCGGGCGGGCCTGCAGTTCGTCGACGATGAAGCGCTCCACCCAGTCGTTGACCTGCAGGGTGGACATGCCTTCCAGCTGCAGCTGGTCCAGCGCTTCGAACACGCGTGCCAGCAGACGACCGGATTCGGCCATCAGGCGGCGTTCTTCGGGGGTCTTGATCATGCTTCGGCCACCCTCAGTGCGCCGGGGTCGACCCCGGCGGCGCGTAGTTCGCGACAGACGATCTCCTGGTAGCTCAGGCCGGGGTTCATTTCGCAGAGCATGCCGACCTTGATCCAGAAGCCCGCTTGGGCATTGATGGAGCGGCCGGAAACGGCGCTGGCGCGGCGCAGGTTGTCGTGCAGCTGGTCGTCAATGTTGACGATGCCCATGGGGGCTCCGGGTGTATATGAACCATATATGGTACGCATATGCCCCGGTAGAGTCGACCCCCGGTCGACTGCACGGAACCGATCAACGTTCGATATCGGCATGACCGTCGAACGGTGATGCGCGTTGCCGTTGTGGATACGGCCTTCGCCGCGCCGATCACCGTTATCGGCGGTCGACTGTCGTGCGACCCTACCAATCGTCTCCCCGTCCAATCGTTCCAATCGTTCCAATCGCGCCGATTGTTCCAATCATTCGGAACGTTTCGAACGCGCCCGCCATTACGCCCCTCACGTCCACGCGGGGTCTGCGGTGAAATCAATCGTCAGCCAGAAGTCGCTCCCCCGCGCATCCAGCCGCTCGGCAATCTCGTCCCGCAACGCATCCACATTGCCGATGCTGCCGATCACCGTATCCGGGCGGGTCAGGATATGAATCTCCACGAACCGCATCCGCCCCATCTTGGCCACGTGGCTGGTGAAGTCCAGATACCCATGCTCAGCCACGAACGCACTCATCACCGCCTGCACCCGCGCATCCAGCGTGTCAGGAGCCACCTGCAGCACCTCACGCATCGCCCGCCAAGCCCCACGCAAGGGCACCGGAAGCACCGCCAGACTGATCGCAGCCAGTACCAGCGGATCCAGATAGGGAATCCAATGCGCGTGCTCTCCATCGCGCAACAGCAACGCAATCGCAAACGCCAGCACCACGGCCAGACTCATCAGCCCGCTCAGCAGCCACGCACGCACATCCAGCCACAGCAGTCCGGACTGCAACCTCTGCGCATAAACCCGAACAATTGCGGCCATGGCCAGATTGCTCACGCACAACAGCGAGGCCCACGCCAGCGCAGGCCCGGCCTTGACCGTATGCCCGCCGGTGGTCAGCCCAATGATCGAGTTGGCCAGCGCATAGATGCAGGCCAGCGCCAGGATCGCCCCGCCCAGTGCCTCCACCATCGGTTCCAGATGCCAATAGCCATACTGGAAGCGCGGGCTTTCCTCCCGCGCCACCAGCCGCAGCACCGCCAGCGCCACCAAGGTGAGCGCCACGTCCACCAGACTGTAGACGCCGTCGAACAGAATCGCCTGCGACCCCACCAGCAGGCCGCCGACGAAGCCGGTGGCGCTGACCGCCACCGTGACCCCGATCGAGAACTTCAGAACCCGCTGCTCGCGTGCTGTATCCATCGCCCGCCAAAGGTCCTGTGCGTGCGCTCAGACCTTCAGCACCTCCACCTTGTAGCTCGGCGCGTCGCCGCTGCGGTCGATGATAAGCCCGTGCACGTCCGACTCGAAACCCGGGAACCGGGCGTTCTGCTCGCGGGCAATTCGCAGCGACTGGATGATGGGCTCATCGGAGGCCCCGAAGCGCTCCCCCGGCATGATGGTCGGAATGCCCGGCGGGTACGGCACCAGCATGGTGCCGGCGATGCGCCCGCTCAGCGCCTCGATATCGACCCGCTCGATCTCCCCGCGCACCAGATGGTCGTAAGCCTTGGCCGGGGTCATCACCGGCGTGGGCAGGTCCACGTACATCTCGCGCATCACCTTGGCGACCGCGAACTCGCGGTTGAAGTCATGCAGGGCCTGGCACAGGTCGCGCAGGCCCCAGCCGTCGTAGATGGCTCCATAGTCGGCGGCCAGGTCCGGCAGCGCCCGACTCAGCGGCGCGTTGTGGTCGTACAGCTCCTTGAACGCCATCAGCTCGGTCACCAGGGTGCTCCACTTGCCCTTGGTGATGCCCATCGAGAACAGGAACAGCACCGAGTACAGATTGGTCTTCTCCACGGTGATTCCGCGCGTCCACAGGAACTTGCTGAGCACCGCGGCGGGGATGCCATGCTCGGCCACCTCGCCACTGATCGACAACCCCGGGGTCAGAAGGGTGACCTTGATCGGGTCGATCAGCACGTAGTCTTCCACCAGCCCGTCGAAGCCGTGCCAGTACGCATCCGGCTGCAGATACCATTCCTCGCGCTTGGCCACCAGCGGGGCCGGCGCATCGCCCTTGGCCAGCGAACGCTCCAGCTTGTCCGGCTGCCAGACGCTGAACCACCAGTCATCGCGCCCCAGATCATCGCGCACATGCAGCATGGCACGGCGGAACGCGATGGCCTCATCGTGCATTTCCTGCACCAGTGATTCGCCGGCTGGCCCCTCCATCATCTTCGAGGCCACATCACAGGCAGCAATCACCCCGTAATGCGGGCTGGTGGTGGTGTGCATCATGAACGCCTCGTTGAAACGCTCGGCATCCAGCTCACGGGTGGCGGCATTGCGCACGTGGATCATCGACGCCTGCGAGAACGCGGCCAGCAGCTTGTGCGTGGAATGGGTGGTGAAGATGATCGCATCCTGCTCGCGCGCCTTGCCCTTGGCCATGCCGTAATGGTTCTCATAGAACGGATGGAAGGCCGCGTAGGCGTACCAAGCCTCGTCAAAGTGCAGGAAGTCCACCGCGCTACCGATCTCGTCGGCAATCTTCTCGGCGTTGTAGCACAGCCCGTCGTAGGTGGAATTGGTGACCACGGCGATGCGCGGCTTGGAACCCGCCTGGAACGCCTGGCTGGCCAGGGGATTGGCGGCAATCGCCTGCAGCAGCGCCTCGGGCGTGAACTGATCCAGGCTGATCGGCCCGATGATGCCGTGCGCATTACGGCTGGGGGTGAAGTAGACCGGAACGCCGCCGGTCATGATCAACGCATGCAACAGCGATTTGTGACAGTTACGGTCCACGAACACCACATCGCCGCGCCCCACCGTGCCGTGCCAGACAATCTTGTTGGCGGTGGAGGTGCCATTGGTCACGAAGAAGGTGTGGTCTGCACCAAAGTTGCGTGCGGCCTCGTTCTCGGCCTCCTTGATCGGCCCGCTATGGTCGAGCAGCGAGCCCAGCTCGGGAACCGATATGGAAAGATCGCTGCGCAGCGTGTTCTCGCCATAGAACTGATGGAACGCGCGCCCCACGGGTGATTTGGTGAAGGCCACGCCACCGGCATGCCCCGGCGTATGCCAGGAGTAGTTGGACTCGGCCGCGTGATGGATCAGCGCCTTGAAGAACGGCGGCAACAGCGTATGCATGTAGTCTTCGGCCGCACGCATCACCTGGCGGGCAATGAAGCTCTTGGTGTCCTCGAACAGGAAGATGTAGCCGTGCACGTACTTCAGCAGCTTGCTCGGCACCTTCTCGATGGTACGGCGCTCACCGTACAGGAACACCGGCAAGCCTCCTCGGCGCGCGCTCTGCTCACGCAGGAAACCGAGCAGGCGCTGGAACTCAGTGGGCTCATCCTCGGTGCCGTCGATGGAGATCAGCACCGCCGACGCAGCCACATAGGTGCGCGCCCCGGCTTGGGCGTCCGCCAGAGTCAGCCCGCAGAGCACGCGCTGCTCGTTCTTGCGCAGCTCCTCCACCAGCGCGCGGATCAGAATGCCACCAATGCGCGGCGACTCGTAGTCGGCATCGATGACGATGACCGGGTAATCCAATGATTTGAAGTACACAGCATTTCTCCTGGGGGCAGACTCACGAAGCCTTCGACGCATCCAGCGGCGGCAGCTGGCCGCGCTGGCGGCGGCGCTCCTCGCTGAAGAACGGGTAGAACACGGTGATGAACAGCACGAACAGGAACGCGTACTGCACGATGCTGCCGGACGAGCCGAATATCGCCCACAGGCAATACACGACGGTGATGCTGGTCAGGAACCAGAACGCGCCGATGTGCACCAGCGTGTGCGAACGTTCCACCACGAAGTAGCAGGCCACGCAGGAGTAGATGTACGGCAGCAGCGTCAACACCACGGCCGCCGAGGTGATGACATCGAACTGGGCCGAGGCGGTTTCCGAGGTCGACGTCACAAGCACGGCGACGGTCATCAGCACCGCCACGATCAGCACGCCCTTGACCGGCACGTCGTCTTTGTTGGTCTTGCTGAAGATGCTGGGAAACAGGCCGTCATCCGAGGCCGCCTTGGCACTCTGTGCGGTCAGCAGGATCCAGCCGCCGAGCGAACCCGCCGCACCGACGAAGGCGCACAGGCTGACCGCCGCCCCACCCCATCCGCCTACCGCGTTGGCGGCGGCCAGCGCGAACGGCGCATCGGAGGTCTGCAGCTCGCCATTGGGGACCATCCCCATGATTACTGAAGAACTGGCGATGTAGGCGATGGCGGCCAGGAACACGCCGGCCAGGGTCGCACGCGCGACATTCTTCTCCGGGTTCTCCACCACGCCGGCGGTCACCGAGGCCGATTCCACCCCGATGAATGCCCACAAGGTGAGCGCGGCGGCGCTGGAAATCGCGCCGAAGTTGGATTCGCCGGACACGTTGTACGCGCCCTTGAAAATGGCCGGATCGAAGAAGAACCAGCCGAAGATCGCGATCCCGAGTATGGGAATCAAGGCGAAGCTGGTGGTCACGGTCTGCACGCGGCTGACAAAGGCCGGCCCGATCACATTGGCGAAACTGAGCACCCACACCAGCGCCAGCACCGCGATGCAGCGCGGAATGGGTTGGGACAGAATCGGGAAGAAGTAGCTGAAATAGCCTACCGCCGCGATGGGAATGGCGACATTGCCGATCCAGTTGGCGAACCAGTAGATGGTGTTGGTCTGGAAGCCCATGTACGGCCCAAACCAGTCGCGCGCATACGCGTAAGGACCACCGGCCTTGGGGGCGAGCTTGCCCAGTTTGGCGAACACAAAGGCCAGCAGCAGCGCGCCGGCGGTGGTGATCAACCACCCCCAGATTGACGCGGTACCGATCTTGGCCAGGCTGGACGGCAGCAGAAACACCCCCGACCCCATCATGTTGCCGGCCACCAGGAAGGTGGCTCCGACCACTCCGATCTTCTTGCCCTGCGCCATGACGCTTCTCCTCGGCCGCTACTTGATGAAGTTGTATTGAAGGCTGCCCTGCAGCCGCATCGTGTCGGCGCGTTGGCCGTCCTGTTGTTCCAGCTGCCCGTACAGCAGCTCCATGCCCATGGTCCAGGACGGGGCCGGACTCCAGATCAGGTTCAGCACCCCGTAGCGGCTCTGTCGGAACGCATCGGCCGCCAGCGCGTCGTCACGTCCGAGCGTGAGCTGGCCCAGCACCAGGTTCGAACGCCACATCGGTGACCAGTAATGGGTGTAGCCGACGAAGCCACCGGCCAGAGACAGCATCCGCAGCCGACCATCCAGCGCGATGGCGGCGTCCAGGCCGGAGCCGGTGAGATCGGCGGTGTAGCGGCTCAGGCCCTTGCCACCGAGCACACCGAACAGCAGCAGGTCCTGCTCGCCGACACTGGCCGAGCCACTCAACTGCACGCCACCGCCGAGCTTGCGCTCATCACGGTCGATGCCGTCGTAGCCGATGCTGCGTGCCACCGCGCCCAGTTGCAGGTGGCCCCAGTCACGTTCCATGCGCGCGGTCAGGGTCACGTCGGGCAAGCGGCTTTCAGCGCGGGTGTCGTCAGTGGTGCCAGCAAGTTCGCTGTCCGGGTCCTCCGCGGCAATCGTCAACGTATTGCCCTTGCCCATGGCGAAGGTGTGGTGGATGCCGGCCACCAGCAGGTAGCCTGCGCCGCCCGGACCTGCGAAGTCCAGGGTGTCGGGCAGGCTGTCGGCATCCATGAAGCTCGAATAGCCGTAACCGGCGTACGTGTTGCCCAGTTGTCCGTAGGCATGACGCAGGCGGAACTCATAGCCGTCGCTGCTGCCGAAAAAGTCGTTCTCCAGATAGAAGCGCAGGTTGCCGCGCGTGGTCGGGCGGCGTGCCTCGAAACTGAAACGGGTCTGCTTGGCATGCAGATTGAGGTTGCGCATGTCGCGGTGGTCGCCGCCCACCGGAATGGTCGAGGTGATGAACTGGTCCTCGTCACCACTGGCGCGCGCATCGGCAATCGCATCCAGCTTGGCGTAGCCGCCAATGCGGATCATCGTGTCGGTGTTGGGAATGGCGAAGAAGCCTTTCAGCTCCGGGTCGGTCGGACCGGCGGCGCTGTCAGGGCGCGAGGCTGCGGTGGAGGGATCACCGACCGAATCACGCGGCGGCAGAATCGCCTGGCCAGTGCCGGGCACCTGGGCAGCGCGCGCCAAGGTACTGGCAGGAGCCGTGGCGACTACCGCGGGCGGCGGTGACGCGACGGCAGCCGCAGGCGTACCGGCCTCGGTCTGCTCCAGCGCCTGCAGGCGCTGCTCCATGCTTTCCAGCGTTCGACGCAGGGTCTGGATGTCCTGGCGCAACGCCTGCGCCGAATCCTGCGCCTGTGCCGGCATCGCCGCCGCACAAAGCGCGCACATCACCATCCACACAGACAGGCGCATCGCATCCTCCGTGAACTGCAGTCAACACTGCCGGTCCACGTGAACGCACAGGCGCTACGAGGTCAGACCGGCAACCCGGTACTGCAACGCAGGATTGTGATGCGCAACACACTGCGTGACCGCGCACGCAGTGAACTCGCCCTCAGGCACCCGCGTGGGATTCCCTCCTCATCCCGGGTGATCTGCCGTTCGCCGGCGGCAGACCAGCGCCTTGATTAACAAGACGCTGGTGAGTGCGTCGTGAAGTGATGATGAAACGTCGCGCGGCGATCAGCGCGGACCCATCACCTTTTCCATGTCCTCGCCCTGTGGCATGCCGCTCACGCGCTGCACGACGCCCTGCGCATCACGGAACAGAATGCCGGGGGTGCCCTGGAAGCCGAGTTCCAGCATCAGGCGCTGGTTGGCATCCAGCTTGTTGGCCAGGGCCGGGCTGATGCTGGCGGCCGGCTTGATGCCGCCCTTGCTGAAGCTGTGTTCGTTTTCCAGGAACACGGCACTGGGATTGGGTGCCCCGAGAATGGCCGCGGCCTTGGCCGGGCTGTCCTCTCGGATCACACCAACCATCACATGGCGCAGCTGCACCTTGCCGCTGTCCACCCACGGCCGCGCGGCCTGCCAGAAGTGATGGCAGTACGGGCAGTTGGCGTCGCTGAAGGTGTAGATCACCCGGGGCGCATCGGCACGGCCGTCGCGTACCCAGCTGCTGGCATCCAGCTTGCGCCAGATGGTGTCGGACATCGGCTTGGCCACCAGCCGGTCCAGCGCGGCCGCGCCCACGTCCTCGCCCTTGTCGTTGAACAAGGTGCCGAACAGCACATGCGAGCCATCGGCGGTGACGTAGGCCGTGGCCGGCTGCTGCTCGCTGACCACGCCGGCAAAGCCCCGCAGGCCGGCGGGTGCATCGAATTCACCCAGCACCTTGAAGCCCTGCTTCTCAATGCCCTGCAGCACCGCCGGGCGGGCCTTGGCAGCGGGTGCTGCCGCGCCGGAAGCAGCCTGTGCGTGGCCGGCAATGGGCAGCAGAGTCAGCGCGGCGACCAACATGGACGCCCGCACGGACGGTGGTTTCAACAACATGGCAACTCCTGGCAATGAACGCGTTCGCTCTGCGCACAGGGTAGTCGCAACCGCGAAGCCTGCCCACCACTCATGCAACCGATGCCACCGAGCGCATCGGTTCACTCTGCGTCTTGCCAGGGGCCGGACGCGCGCGCTCGCGCCGTGCCGAGAAGATCTGCCGGCGATAGCGCGCCGGGGTCACCCCCACAATGCGCAGGAACAGGCGACGGAACGCACTCTGGTCGGAATAGCCGACCGTCCACGACACTTCATCGACCGCACCGCCGGCCTGCAGCAGCAACTGCGCCTTGGCGATGCGCAACCGCTGGCAGTACGCAATGGGGCGCATGCCGGTGGCCTTGAGGAAACGACGCTGCAGCGTGCGCGGCTCCAGCCCGGAGGCCTCGCAGATGTCCGGCAGCGAGACGCCGCGCGCGGCGATGCTGTGCAGCCAGCGCTGGGCCTTGAGGATGCCGCGGTCACCGTGCGCGAAATTCGGGCTGAAGCGCTCCAGGTCTTCCTGCACGGCCTTGGGAATGGTGAGCTGCAGCTGCTGGATGGCCGCGCTCATCACGCTCTGGCCGTAGATGCGGGCCAGCAGGCGCAGGCTGAGGAACTTCCAGGCATCGTTGCCGGAGGAGGTCATGAGGTCGCCTTCGTCGACCAGCGCTCGCTCGCTCGGCAGCCAGCTGGGCACCATCTGCGCCAGCGGCGGGCAACGGGTGAGTGCCGGCAAGCTGACCGAGCGCCCGGTCAACAGCCCGGCCATCGCCAGCATCAACCCCCCTTCCTCGCAGCCCGCCAGCATGCTGCCCGCATCATGGCTGTCGCGTAGCCAGCTGAGCATGCGTTCATCCGGGCGCGCCAACGGCCAGGTCGGCTCGTTGCCCGGCACCACGATCACCGACGGCACCGCATCACCGAACAGTTCCGCACCGGCCACCCGCTGCATGCCGGTACCGCGTGTGGACATGGTCCAGCGGGTGACCAGCATGCGCGCGCCCGGGCGACGGCCCGCCGCGGCCGTCCGGTTGCAGCGCTGGGCCAGTTCCGACAGGACCGGGGCGGCCTGACGGAGGCTGCCGGGGTATTCCAGGACCCCGACTTCCATCAGGAGGGGCGAGGATTTCGAGGGGGACGAGGAAGAAGGGGGCGATGCATCCATGGGTCACGCTCCTGGAACGGCTGCACTGGCGGGCTGTTTTGGCGAGGGCAAACCCTGTGGAAACAAGGATTTGCGGCGATTGAACGGAGCGTACGGACCACCCTCTGCGCCAGCTATGAAACTTGTTGCAAATCTGGTCCGGACGCGACATCCCCGCCCCGGCCGCCAACCCTTGACTCTTGACCAGACTCCAGGGTGCAGACTGTCCGCACGCCTCCTCCAGGACCGCCATGAACATCGGACAACTTGCACGCCAAGCCGGCGTGCCCATCGACACCGTGCGTTACTACGAACGCCAGCACCTGCTGCCCACCGCACAGCGCAGCGCGGGTGGATACCGGGTCTTTTCCGACAGCGACCTCATCCGCCTGCGCTTCATCCGCCGTGCCAAGGCGCTGGGCTTCACCCTGGAGGAGATCGGCGAACTGCTGGCACTGAGCGACCAGCGCCACCACGACGTGGCCAAGGTCCGCGAAACGGCCGTACACCGGCTGGATGACATCGAGCAACGCATTGCCGAACTGCAGCGCATGCATGGCGCGTTGAAGCAGCTGGTGGATGCCTGCCCTGGGCACGGGGCCAATGAGGCCTGCCCGATCCTGGCGGCACTGACGGAGCCCCGCGCATGAGCGCCCATGGCAACTGCTGCAGTCACAAGGGCCACGCCGCCCCGACCGTGCTGAAGAACCCGCCCCCGCCGGGCACGCGGTACACCTGCCCGATGGACCCGCAGATCGTGCAGGACGGTCCCGGCACCTGCCCGATCTGTGGCATGGCGCTGGAGCCGATGATGCCCAGCCTGGAGGACACCGAGAATCCGGAGCTGACCGACTTCTGCCGCCGCTTCTGGTGGAGCCTGCCGCTGAGCGTGGCGGTGATGGCGCTGGCCATGCTGGCGATGACGCCTCTGCTGCACGGGCTGCCGCCCACGGTGCGGGTATGGATTGAATTCGCCCTGGCCACCCCGGTGGTGCTGTGGGCGGGCTGGCCGTTCCTTCAGCGTTGGGCGCAGTCGATCGCCAACCGCAACCCGAACATGTGGACCCTGATCGGCACCGGCGTGATCGCGGCCTATGGCTACAGCGTGGTGGCCACCATTGCGCCCGGCCTGTTCCCGCCCTCGTTCCAGCAGCACGGCCATGTGGGCGTGTACTTTGAAGCCGCCGCCGTCATCATTTCGCTCACCCTGCTGGGGCAGCTGATGGAACTGCGCGCCCGCGCGCAGACCTCGGCGGCGATCAAGGGGCTGCTGGGCCTGGCCCCGAAGACCGCGCGCGTGCTGCGCGACGATGGCCACGAAGAGGACGTGGAACTGGCGAACGTGCAGGCCGGCGATCGCGTGCGCGTGCGTCCTGGCGAAAAGGTGCCGGTGGACGGCACCGTGCTGGAAGGCGGTTCCAGCGTGGACGAATCGATGCTGACCGGCGAACCGGTACCGGTCAGCAAAACCGCCGGCGACACGGTGATCGGCGCAACCCTCAACGGCACCGGCAGTCTGGTGATCCGCGCCGAGCGCGTGGGCGACGACAGCATGCTGGCGCAGATCGTCCATCTGGTGGCGCAGGCGCAGCGCTCGCGCGCGCCGATGCAGCGCATGGCCGACAAGGCCGCCTACTGGTTCGTGCTCGCGGTGCTGGGTGTGGCGGTAGTGACCCTGCTCGGCTGGGGCCTGTTCGGGCCCGAGCCATCGTGGACGCATGCGGTGCTGAGCGCGGTGGCGGTGCTGATCATCGCCTGCCCCTGCGCGCTGGGCCTGGCCACGCCGATGACAATCATGGTCGCCACCGGGCGCGCCGCCCAGCACGGCGTGCTGTTCCGCGACGCCGAAGCGATCGAAGCGTTACGCAAGGTCGACACCCTGGTGGTGGACAAGACCGGTACCCTCACCGAGGGGCGCCCGGCGTTCCGCACGGTGCAGGCAAATGCCGCATTCAACGACACCGACGTGCTGCGCTGGGCCGCCAGCCTCGACCAGGGCAGCGAGCATCCACTGGCCGCCGCCATCGTGGCCGAAGCCCGCAGTCGCGGCATCGCACTCGCCACGCCGGGCGACTTCGATTCGCTGACCGGCATGGGCGTGCAGGGCAGCGTCGACGGCCGACGACTGCTGCTCGGCAATGTGTCACTGATGCACGAACACGGCATTGCGCTCACCGAGTTGGACGCCGATGCACAGCAGCTGCGGTCCAGCGGTGCCAGCGTGATGTTCCTGGCCGTGGACGGCGCACTGGCCGGATTGCTGGCAGTAGCCGACCCGATCAAGGCGTCCACCGCCGAGGCGATCAAGCAGCTGCACGACGCCGGCCTGCGTATCGTGATGGCCACGGGTGATGGCACGGCAACCGCACAGTCCGTTGCCGCCGCCCTGGGTCTGGACGAGGTGCACGGTGAAATGCGCCCCGCCGACAAGGCGGCGTTGATCCGCACGCTGCAGGCACAGGGACGCACCGTGGCGATGGCAGGCGACGGCATCAACGACGCGCCGGCACTGGCCAGCGCGGATGTGGGCATTGCCATGGGCAACGGCACCGACGTGGCCATGTCCAGCGCACAGGTGACCCTGGTGAAGGGCGATCTGCGCGGCATCGTGCGGGCACGCCAGCTCTCCCAGGCCAGCGTGCGCAACATGCGCCAGAACCTTGGCTTTGCTTTCCTGTACAACGGACTGGGCATTCCGGTGGCCGCCGGGGTGTTGTATCCGCTGGGCATTTCGCTGTCGCCAATGCTGGCTGCCGTGGCGATGAGCCTGAGTTCGGTGTCGGTGATCAGCAACGCCCTGCGGCTGCGCTTCCAGCGCCTGCCTGGCGCGCAGACAGGGTCGTGACGGAAGTTCATGCGGAACATGAAGCAATGCGTGCAAATTTCGCTTGCCAAGCGAAAACGCCATCGCTATAGTTTCGCTCCTCACGACGTGGGGCCATAGCTCAGCTGGGAGAGCGCCTGCATGGCATGCAGGAGGTCAGCGGTTCGATCCCGCTTGGCTCCACCACTTCAATCATTAGGCCGATTGAAGGGTTGTGATCAAAATTTAAAGTTTCGTGCGTCCCCATCGTCTAGAGGCCTAGGACATCACCCTTTCACGGTGGCGACCGGGGTTCGAATCCCCGTGGGGACGCCAATAACACAACGAACCTCGGCCTGGCCGGGGTTTTTTGTTGCCGGTCCTGCAGCGACATCGCGCGTGAAATTTTTCACTGCGATGTCACACAAAAGACTTGGCGAAAGCGGCATTCACGCGTAGAATTCCGCCTCCAGCATCGTGGGGCCATAGCTCAGCTGGGAGAGCGCCTGCATGGCATGCAGGAGGTCAGCGGTTCGATCCCGCTTGGCTCCACCACTTCGAACCTTAGGCCGTTCGGGGTTGCTGAAAAAATTGATGAGTTACATGCGTCCCCATCGTCTAGAGGCCTAGGACATCACCCTTTCACGGTGGCGACCGGGGTTCGAATCCCCGTGGGGACGCCACTCATCATTGCTGCAAACCTGGCCCGCCAGGTGTTTCGTGGGGCCATAGCTCAGCTGGGAGAGCGCCTGCATGGCATGCAGGAGGTCAGCGGTTCGATCCCGCTTGGCTCCACCACTTCTTCAGACATAGGCCGTCTGCAGGAAGCAAAATTCAAAGTTTCGTGCGTCCCCATCGTCTAGAGGCCTAGGACACCACCCTTTCACGGTGGCGACCGGGGTTCGAATCCCCGTGGGGACGCCAATAACGCAACAGACCCCGGCACTGCCGGGGTTTTTTGTAGGAAATGTTTGCATTTCCTGAAAATGCCGATATGATAGGCGGCTCGCAGCATCACTGTGGGGCCATAGCTCAGCTGGGAGAGCGCCTGCATGGCATGCAGGAGGTCAGCGGTTCGATCCCGCTTGGCTCCACCACTTCAATCATTAGGCCGATTGAAGTGCAAAAAAATTAAAAGTTTCGTGCGTCCCCATCGTCTAGAGGCCTAGGACATCACCCTTTCACGGTGGCGACCGGGGTTCGAATCCCCGTGGGGACGCCAATAACACAACGAACCCCGGCCCTGCCGGGGTTTTTTGTTAGCCTGATCCGCATGTGCTATTCCGCCCAGATCCGCGCCGATTACACCAAGCTGGTCCGCGAATACGGGGCGGTGATGTCGCTGGATGAATTCGCCCAGCTCTACGCCCACGACGCCGGCAAGCAACGCCCGAAAACGCCGAAGGCGATGGATGACGGGTTCGCCGGCGCACGCACGCCTGCCGGCCAGGACATCGTGGCAAAGATCCAGCAGTGGCATGCCGAAGAGATGCAGACCCTGGATGACGAGCTGAGGACCCAAGGGGCACGCCTGAAGGCGGCTGAAGATGCCCTCGCCCACCGGCCCACCCAGAAGGCCCGCAACGAAGTCCGCATTGCCGGCAACCGGATCGAGCGCGCCCGCGCGCGGCTTGAGGATCTACACCGCACCAGCCTGCTGCCGCGCGACAGCCGCATCTTCCCGGGCGTGTACGCGCCGGTGATCGTGTCCGAGCAGGGGCAGCGGGTGATCAAACCAATGCGCTACCAGTGCCGCCTGGCCGGCAAGCCGGCGCGCAACGATGCCCTGTACCCCGGCACCTACAATGCCCGACGCGACAGTCTGGAGGCCTATTGGAAGAACGCATTCGGCCACACCCACGGCGTGGTGGTGGTGCAGTCGTTCTACGAGCACGTGCCCAGGCACGCCATGGAGCACAGGTCGCTGCATGCCGGCGAGAAGGCCGAGAATGTCGTGCTGGAGTTCAGATCTGAGCCGCCGCGCGATCTGCTGATCGCGTGCCTGTGGTCGGAATGGGAGGGCCCCGACGGCCGCCTTCTGTCGTTTGCCGCCATCAGCGACGAACCGCCCGTGGAAGTGGCGGCCGCCGGGCATGACCGCTGCATCGTGCCGATCCGGCCGGAGAACCTGGACGCGTGGTTGAACCCGGATCCGAGTGACCTGGCTGGTCTGTACCGGATTCTGGATGACCGGGAACCCGTGCATCTGGAGTACGCCGAGTCGGCGTGACCTCACGCGTTCGCCGACTGCCCCTGTAACGCCCGCACCAGCGCCGCATTCAGCTCAACGGTCAGATACGGCTTGGTCAACACCACCCCACCCCGGAACGCATCCGGCAACTGCTCCCGGGCCATGCCCGTGGCCAGCACAAAAGGAATGCCCCGCGCGGCCAAGTCGGCCGCCACCGGCTCACTGGTCTGATTGCGGGCAAGCTTGTAATCCAGCAGAGCGACCTGCGGGACCGTCTCTTCCACGAGGCGCAACGCCTCGTCCACACTCCCGGCCAGGCCAACAACGACAGCGCCCCCCTGAACCAGCTGCATCTGCAGCAGGGTCGCGCTCATCTCGTCGTTTTCCACCACCAGTACCCGCAGATCCTGCAGCGCGCTCATCGCTGGCTCCCTGTATGGTTCAGCGCCATGAGTATAGCGTCGAGCCCGGATGAAGGCGTTCCACATCCCTGAAGCATTCAGACCTGCCCAAAACGGCGCGAGTTGTATACACTACGCGGCCAGCCAGCCGAAGTGGCGGAATCGGTAGACGCAGCGGACTCAAAATCCGCCGCCCTTAAAAGCGTGTGGGTTCGAGTCGGTGGTATTACCCACACCAACTCATTGAATCAGAAAGACTTTCCGCCAAAAAGTGTGCCAAACACAGGCGGATACAACTCCACGAGTGGAACTATTTCAGGACACGGAAGAGAGCGTGACACGCCTCGCACCGTTCCGCTCTTCCAGCGCTCCGGCCAGATCGAGCAAATCCCCGTCCATGACGTTGGCGTAGCGCTCCGTCATCGTGACCGACGAGTGCCCCAGCATCCGGCTCACCTTGTAGATCGGGACACCCGACAGGACCAATCGAGACGCGCAGGTGTGCCGCAGGGTATGCAGGGTGGCGTCCTCAATCTCCAGCTTGCCGCAGACATAGTTCCATCGCCGCAGGACAGCCTGGGCGGTCAGCGGGTGGCTTGGGTGGGTCAGCAGGGTCTCCACGGATGCCGCCGCGCGGGTCGTCAGCGGGACCAGCCTGCCCTCCCCTGATTTCGTCTTTCCGTGTCGGAGCCGCAGAGCGACGGCCTTCCCGTCCCGGCGCATGACGTTGACCTCAGTCACCTCCCCCAGCGCCTCGCTAATGCGCATGCCGGAGTCCAGCAGCAGGCCCACCATGGCGATCATGTAGGACTGCTCGCGGCCCCAATGCTGGAGCGGGTGCGCCCGGAGCCAGTCGAAGATGCGGCGTTCCTCGTCGTCGGTCAGGTAGCGTTCCTTGACGTTGTTCTCGGCCCAATGCGGGAACTTGGGGAGCGTCAGGTCGGGGATCGACTCTTCCTTGGCGTAGGTCATGGCCCGGCTGATGGCGGACATGTAGCGGTTCTTGGTGGCCGCAGAGACGAGGGTCGAGGAATCCTTGCGATTCTCGTTCGTCAGGCCGTCGGCCCAATCGCGGAGCCGCTGGCGGGTGATCTGCGGGATGGTCCAGTGCCCAATCTCGCGGATGATCCTGGTGATGCGGGTTTTGATCGACTTCGCGCTGCGCTTGTGCCGCCATTCGGCGTGGTAGACCTCGCGCAGCAGGCTCGCCAGCGTGGTCATTTCCAGCCCGGAGCCGCGCCGTTCCGACAGAGGGACGGATTCGACCAGTACCTCCTGCATCATGGCGAGGGCCTTCAGCTTGGCCTCTTCCTTGTTGGTGCAGCCTGTTGAGAGCCGCTTTCGGGAACCGTCAGGCCCCTCAAAGTGCGCCTGCCATACACCGCCTGCGCGGCGCTGCTTCAGTTCCAATGCCATTTCACACTCCTGTTAGCTTGGCGATGGCCGCACGGCCTGCCTTGGTGAGGCGGCTCAGGCGCAAGCGCCCATCCGCCGGGTCGAGGAAGGTTTCAATGAGGCCCAGACCTATCGGCCCGAGCCACTTCAGGTAGCGGCTGATGGCCGCAGGGGAGCCGTCGGTCTTCGTTGCGAGGGCTGTTTGATCGGTGCCGGCCTCTCCCGATTGAGCAATGACCAGCAGCGCCAGTGCTTGTCGCAAGGTCGCATCGGGGCCAAGTAGGTCGATCAACGCACGTACGAGAAGAGCGGACTGCTGGACAGACATAGGGGTTCCTTTCAGGGGTGGTTATCGTCGCGTGAGCGACAGGATGATTCGCCGCCGGAACAGTACCACGGCGACGGTGATATATGCAGAGGTGGAAGCAACGGACATGAATGGGGCGACCTCGCCCACAAGAAGCGACTCAACAGCAAACATCAGGGACAATTCCAAGGGGGAGTAATTGGCAGCGCCCGCACGCATCCGGCGCACTCGCTGCATTCAATGAGGCGTGTCCCTTCGCCTGTTCGACTATTTGGTGAGCTGCTATCCAGCGGCTTGCATGTAATAGGTTACGGCCGCGTGAAGCGAAACATTAGTGTCCGTATGTCGAATTTACAACACACGTCCATTCAGCCATCAGGCCGCACCCGGCGCACTATAAGTGGCCCTGTACTGCCAGCGTGTAGGCCCTCATGCAACCACCTGCATCTGCGACCGGCGGCAGGCCGCAATCGCCGCGCTGTAGGTCGATGCCTGGACAACACGCGTCGTGCCATCGGTCAGGCGGAATGTGTATTCATTGCCCGGCTTGCGGGTGTAGGAACGGACGGTCATCCCATGCGCTCCACGAGGCGGGCGACATGCTCGCCCATGACCTTTGCGGTAGGCGGCGCGTCCTGTTTCAGCGCCTCGGCAACCCACAAGTGGCCCAGCGGTTCGCAGACCTCGTATGCCCAGCACCCGCCCACGCCGTCCTCACCCACTGCGGCCCACGCGGCTTGCACCAGCGGCGCACAGGTGGACACCATGTCCTCAATCAACCCGCACTCCCCGCCGCCCTCCGAAAGTACCCCGTAGGTGGACGCATCCAGCTTCGCCAGCGCCTCGGCGCAGCCCTTCCCGAGATAGGCCACGTCGGTGAGGTCCGGGGCGTTTTCAAGCTCCCTCACGGCGTCCTGCAGGACAGCGGCGATGTTGCCCCCGATCACGTCGGCGGCGTTCTTCATGCGTGCAATGAGTTCAGTGTTCATGGGTGTGTCTCCGATAGACAGACGCGCAGCGCCGGGCCGCCAGAGGGGCACCGGGCGGGCGCTTAGGGATTGGTAGAGGGTGGCGGCTCAGGGGCCGCGAGCGGGCCGCGTAGGGCCTCGCTCAGAGGGGTGGCGGCGGTGGCCGCTGGGTATTACAGGAAGAGCTTTGCGAACGCAGTGGCGGCACCAAAGAAGGCCGCGCCCACCATGAAGGGATACCAGCGCGATTCGGCGTTGATCTTCGTCGTTTCGGCCATCAGCTTGGCAATCTCGGCCTCTACCTTTTGAGCGTCCATGTGCTTCGTTCGGGGTGTCATCGGGTTTCCTTAGTGTAGCGCTGTCCGCGCTGGGGTTGTGAAGTGGGCTGGCGGTGTCCCTTTCGATGCCTGGGCAAAAAGGGACACGACGAACTCACTTGAGGGGTTCCACCCGGGTGACGATTGCCCCCGGCTCAGACCAGCGGATGGCCCGGCGGGCGTCCTCTTCGGTGCTTGCGGCCACGTGGCAGGTGTTGGGCTTGCCGGCCCGGGTGGTGTAGGTGACGGCGTAGGTCATGCGCGGCTGCTCCGGAGTGCTTTAGCCACCTTGTGGCCGTTGATGGGTCGGGTCTCGAAATACACCAGCGCATCGCGCACCGTGCGGAAACTGTTCGTGCTGCCGAGATACGGCGAGGTGAACCCGTCACCCTCGCGGTACATGTCAATCTTCGGATTCGTGTCCCGGTACTCCGGCACGGCCTCAAAGATGCATACCCCGTCGCTTGCGCGGTTGCTGCTGCCGTACCAATCACCGGTCCGGCTTGCAGGGGCTTTAAAGGTGTCGCCACTGATGCGGCTGCGAAGAGTCGTGGTGCGCATCAGGTGTTCTCCAGAATCCAGCGGTGTGCGTCGAAGGTGTCGGCGTTGTCAGGCATTGGTGTTGGCCTCTTTGCAGGTGTCACAGGCATTGCAGCTAAAGCAATAGCGACAGTCGCAGTCGTATCCACCGCAGTCGCAGCAGGTGAACCGTTGGTCACACGTCAAGGTGTGGTAGGGAATGCTCAGGAGTTCGCAGGCCACGGCTCAATCCTCGATCACGGTCCACATGGTCAGATTCAGAGCGCGAGCGACTGCGTTCAACGCCTCACGTACCGCCGTCATGCCGTGCCCGTCGATAGGGTCACGCAAGGTCACACCAGCGTTCTGCAAGGCGTACGCGATGGCCGCGCTTCGCTTGCAGTAGCCCCAGCCGGAAGCAGTGCCCGACCCGCTGCGGTAGTTGTCCGGCGCATGAATCCAGACCGTCGCGTAGACCGCCATTGCCGACTTGCTGCGGCCCATGTAGCAGCGCACCGTCACCACGTTGCGGAGCTGGCCGTCTACCAGCCCGACAAGGTGCAGCACGTCGGTAAGCTCTTTCTTGTCGCCGTAGTTCGTGCCGGCCTCGATTGCCTTTGCGCTAAAGGTTGCTTCGTTCTTATTCATGGCATTAGTTCCGTTAGTGGAAGGATTAGACGTTAAAGAAGCGAGCCACGGCGCGACCCAAGGTCCACCCGGTGACACCGCAAGCAAGTAAGACAGCGATCATTGGGCCGGCCCGTAAGCGCACATCAGGCCGAAGGTCAGGCACACCGCAGCGGACTCGTTCACGCAGTCGGCGATCCAGTCATGCCCGGTGGTGCCCGCCTTTTGCAGATACATACCCCACACCTGCGCCTCTTCCTTCGCACAAGTAATCATGTTCCCGGTGCCGTCATCCTTACGCGGTCCGTACTGGATAGAGGTGCCGTTGGCGAGCGTCTTAAAGGTGTCCGTCATGTTCAGTTCTCGATAGCGGTGGAAGTGAATTCGCTGGGCCGCGAATGGCGCGAGATTGAGTAGCCCTCGCTGGCCGGGAAGGCCCGCCGCAGTTCATCCTCAAGCCCTGCCGTAATGTCGAAGGTCTGACGCTCAGCCGTGGCGAACAGGTGACGCCCGTTCTTGGCGATGTTGTATGAGACGTACATTTGTTGCTCTCCGTGGTGATCGTTGATGCGCCCTCATGTGTTCCGAAGGCGCATCCCCAATCCGTTCGGATGGGTAGCTCTATGTTGGGAAGGAGCGTGGGGCTGTGCCCCGTCCGGTTGGCCTCAGCGCCGCCCGGTGGAAACACTATCCTCCGATCCTTCCACTTGTGCAAGCACTTTCGTTGGTGAAAGTTAACGATGGTTCAGGAAGCGATTCCCGATCAGGTAGCTGTTACCGGTCTGTAATAGCACGCGCGCGTAGAGGCATCAGGAGCGCATCAGGCGGGCATCAGGTGGACTCAGGCACCACCGTAGCGGGCACCTTATGTACGGGCCAAGGCGGGGCGCACAGCGCGCCTCATGGACACTTCATGTGTGCAGGGTGACAGGCTGGCATCAGGTGTGCCGTGAGTGGGCATCAGGTGTGCATCGGGTGTGGCCTTGGGTGATGCCCTGCCCTGTCGAAAAAAAAACAGATAGGCGAGAGAGGACGCGCCAAACGGCGAGGCTTGCCCATGCCCACATCAGGGCCACATCAGGCCACCTCATGCCACTCAGGGCGCACCACACGTACCCCGAAGGATGCTGCATCCACTGCTAGCACCTGTCGAATCAAGGGGTTAGCGCAATGTGTGCCATCAGGTGTGCCGCAGGTAGGCGCATCAGGTGGGCATCAGGCGGCGTAGGGTGCCACCCCGTGCCCCACGAAACGCCTGCGCATGCCAGGGCCATGGGGGTAACTGACCGCCGATGACCTATCGAGACCCCTTCGGATTTTTTCAACCAAATCCGCAGGCCCACCCCATGCACACCCAGGTCCACTTCGGGTACACTTGCCGTCCGCTGCCGGTGTGGCGGAATGGTATACGCATCTGACTCAAAATCAGACGGGGGTGACCCCATGGAGGTTCGAGTCCTCTCACCGGCACCAGCTCCATCAGGAGTACCTGAAGTGATCCCCAGGTACTCCTCATGTGTTCTCCTTAAGAGACACCCTCATAATACTCTTGACAGTAAATACTTAAGGAGATACTTAAGTATTCTTAAGGGGCGCGCGCATGCGCGTGGTACAGAAATGGATCTTCCCTGTCAACGACGAAGCCGATGCGTGGTCGCATTGGATCGGGTCTGAGTCCCAGCCCCTCGTCGGTTGAACCATTCTCCCCACCTACGCTCGTCTTCAGCCCGCCGAATCTCGGCCTCGGCCTTCTCAGCGTCTACCTTAAGTGCCTCTCGGAACCACCGAACCCCGTGTGCCAGGGCGTCGATACGGTCGTCGTGTCGCAGGCACCCACGGTCCTTGGTGATGCGCGTGAGCTGGTACAGCAGGCTGTACTTCTGCTCCCTCTCGTCGCCCTTGCAGGCATCCATGTCTGCCTTTGCGGCCCTTGCGTCCACGATCAGGCGATGCTGGTTCAGCAGAGGCTCCAGGTCATCAATGATCCGGCGCTCCTTCTGGCCGCTCGCACGGACCTCTTCAAGAGTGCATGGGTAGTTCGCAGCCAGGACAGGCTCCAGCAGAGCCGAGAACATGCCGTCGCCGAAGTTGGATTCGACAAGGATATGGTTCACCCGGTGGCGTCGGGCCACCTCGGCCAGACCCTCCAGGCACTGCCGGTCGTAACCGGAGCGGAACCCGCCCCAGGACTTCAGGAACACCTGCCCTTCAAGCATGTAGAGGACCACCCAGGCGGTCTCGTCTCCACCTCGGCCGGACGGGTCCACGATCAGGAGGCGACCTTGGTACTCCCGACGCGTCTCTGAGGTGTGCAGCGGGCGGTACATGCGGTCACCCGCGAAGCCCAGGTTGGGCATTTCCTCGCCGTAGGCAAGGCGCGGATCAGAGGCCCAGGCGAACTTCACCGGAGCGTCGTCGTCGTCCACGTCGGTGACGATCAGGTCGGCAGTCTTCAGCGGGTAGCGGTCAGCGTCCGCCAGGGACGTGTCGAGCATGAACTGAAGGGCGAAGCCGGAGCGACCGTAGGACGCCTCACGCTCAGCCAGGTCTAGATCGGTGAACCGGGTGGGTTCGACGGTGCGCCCAACGCGGCTCGGGTCGGCCTGCAGGTCGGCCAGAATGTCCGGCGCAAGGGCACCTTCAAACTTCCCGGGGTCTTCCGGGTAGCGAACGGGCCAGATGCGACAGTCATATCCGCGCTCGCGGACCTTCTTGTAGATCGACTGCTCGGTCTGAGGCGTCCCCAGGTAGATGATATCGAAGCCCTCGGGCACCACCAGGGCGTCGTACTCCTTAATCAGCTCGGCCAGCTTCTCGCGCATGGTCTCGGTAACCGAGTTCTTCGGCACCTCCACGTCGTCGGAGATAAGGATGGTGGCGCGGCCACCGGTGAGCTGGCCCGTGATGCCCACGCAGGAGACCGAAGGCGTCACTGCGGCGTCCGACGGGCCAACGTCGAATGCCTGGATGCTGTCACGCTGCCCTGCCCTCGCCTGGAGGAACTGGAGCTGCGGGACTTCTTGGATCAGGCGCTTGATGAAGACGGCGTTCTCAAGGGCCTTGCCCTCGTTCGCCGAGACGATCTTGATGCGCTCGTTGGGATTCCTGTAGAGACGCCACAGGGCGTAGGCACAGGTGATCCACGTCTTCGCAGCGCCTCGCCACGCCTGGATCATGCGGCGCTTGGGGCCGGTCGCGACGTACTGCGCAATTGCGTACTGGCGCTTGGTCGGCTCAGGCAGCTTCAGGTGCCGCCACAGGACGAACAGGAACACCCTGAAGTCGTCGTGCATGCGCCGTTCGGACTCGCAGGTTACCCACTCGGGATAGGAAATAGTTTCTGACACGGAAGTAATGCCCAGCAAGGCCCCTCCCGCGCTCGTGGCGGGCCTCTCAGGGGCGTGGTGATATGGACGTAGCGGGTACGTGTGTAGAGGCGCTGTACGCGCGCTCAGGAGCTTGAGAGAATGGGCACCCAATGAACCTTGAGGTCACCCAATGTCGTCCTTCGTAGTAGTCCCGCTGGCTATCGCAGCGGTATTCGCCCGCTTCATTTACGTGGCGAAGAAGGACCAAAGGTTGCTGAAGGTGTTCGCAGGTGCTGTCAAGGGGTGTGGGGACGACGCCCTGCATTTCGCCCTGGAGCGGGCGACTCGGTTCCCTAAGTCTCCGCTGGAGACCTCAGAGTGGAAAGTGCTTCAGGAGGCCGTGACGCCGCTGTACGTCGAGCGCACCATGGCGCAGTACGGAGACCCGCTGGCGACGTATGACGCGTTATGCAGGCTCCGTGCGCGGATGCACAAGGTGCAGCTCAAGGTTCAGTGAGGGACGCCTGAAACCATGTCCTCGGGGCCGAAGTCCGGCAGGTGCGGCGCGAGTTCGTCTGCCACCTTGCGGGCGCGAACAGGCGAGTTGATATCGTTGTCCTTCAGCAGCTTGATGGCCTGGGCCAGCAGCGCCGGAGGCACCGGCTCACCGCGATCACGGTAGCCCTCAATCTCTTCTTGAACGATCTGAAACGTCAGGGCGTGCAGCGCGTCGGCTGCTTCTTCACTGGCGCGAGCCATGCTTCACCTCGTCGTTGAATCGGGTCTCCAGTACGGCCATGTGCTTGTTGGCCTCGGAAAGCTGGTCCGATAGGTTGTCGATCTTGTGCAGCGTCTCTTCGTGACGTGCGAGCTGTGCGTCCTGCAATGCGTCCTTGGTCTTTCCTTCGACCAGGGTAGATACGGCCCACAGGGAACCGGCGGTGGCGAAGCCGAAGATCAGCTTCGTCAGCAATGCGTTTGCAGTAAGTTGGGTCATCAGGGTTTCTCAGGAGGGCGAGAGGGAACCGAAGTTCCCCCTCAAGTGCCCCTTAGCGGACCTCGGTCTGCTTCGGAACGTCGCGCGGGTCGCCAGCCGAGCCAGGGGCTGCGGTGGAAGCCGAGGCGGTCTTGCGCTTCGACAGGTGACGCACGAGGAAGACGACAGCAGCGACGGTGACGAGGCCAGCGATTACGGAGAAGGTGGTCATTGAGTGTCCTTAGAGGGTGTTGTAGTAGTTGTAGGAGGTGGAGGTGTAGACAACCACGGCGTAGCCGCTGGAGTTGTCGGTGACGACGCACTGGAGCGAGACCGAACCACCACCGTTGATGGAACAGGTGGCGTAGACGGTGCAGCCAGAAGCGTTCGCGTTGGCGAGGGAGACGGCGGTGACGCCGGACGAACCGGTGACGGACCATGCGTAGCTGTAACTACCGGAGCCGCCGGAGACCGCAGCCGACACACCGATGGCGGTGGCGATGGTGCGCGGGGTACTGGAGTTGCCATTGTTCCGCGTGAAGTTCCCGCCGGTAGCACTTGCGGTCATCCCGTAGTACACCGGAACCCACACACCCCCACGTGCAACGCGTACCGTCTTCACGGTGGCTGCGTTGGCACGGAGGTAGCGGGCCGGATTCCACGCGCCGTTGCGGGCGACGTAGATTTGAGCCATCAGCTCACCAGGGTCAGCGCCAGCTCGTAGGTCGCGCCCAGGGTGTAACCTGCGGCTTCCTCGGCGGTGATGTTCAGGGCAATGTTGGACTGCCCGTAGGCAATCGTGCCGGGCGTTGCAAGTTCGCCGGTGTTGGAGAACATCAGAGTGTGAGTGCGATCCGTTGGAACGCTGGTCTCACTGACATTGCTTGCGATGTTCTTGAGCTTGAACTTCATGTCGATCCTTTAAATTTGAATCCAGATGCGACCTTCGATGTAACCGGGGTCGGCGGAAGAGATAATGAGGTTGTTGTCGTCCCACACGGTTCGCCATGCGTGGACCACAGTGCCGTTACCGTGGATGCCTCGGAAGTACATCGCAGAGCCGGAGTTGTTGTCTGTGTTGTAGGGCATCAGAAGCTGCGTGGTCGTATCGCCGCCGCCGCCGCTGCTCACAAGCATCTGACCGTAGGAGCCGCCGCCGGGAAGGTTGGTGGAGTTCGATCCATCGCCCATGCGGTACAGGCCCGACTTGAGGCACTGATTCATGTTGCCGTACCAGGGGCCGGTGCCGAAGTTTCCGGTGTGCCACACATAGCCCGCCGAGGTGGTCCCCAGGCCGGAGGTGTGCGTGCCGTCGGCGTACAAGCCAGCGGTGTCCCAACCGATCCGCGCACCCGCGTTGCCGAACTTGATGAATCCAGCGGCGCGATTGGCGAGGGACTGGATGCCGAGCGTGTGGTTGATATTCACATCGATCAACATGGAGTCGTCGCCGATCTGAAGAGACCCACCACCGTTTCCATTCTTGATGTAGGCGTCACCACTGATGCCGACAGTGAAAATGTCGCCGACAGTGTTGGCCCACACGCGATACTGATTGCCGGTGGCATAGGTGGACCACGTTTGGCCGTAGTCGCGCGCAACGATGTTGTAGCTGGCACTCGTACCTTCGACTTGGACGCCGCCCGTGGAGGTCGCCTTGAAGACGGTCTTCAGGTCACTCCCACGCATACCCATCACGCCCAGCGTTCGGTTGACGTAGAAGTCGAGGTAGCCGGTGTGGTCAGTTGCGGACGGCCAGGAGCGGACGAGGGTGTCACCGTTCCACGAACCGACGAAACCCTCGCCCTGGGAGATAGCTGCGCCCGGCTGACGGAACTCAACTAGCGGATACGCGTGAGCGATGTATGCCTGGGCATTCCGCATGTTGAGCGATCCGTCCGTCGTGATCGACCCGCCGAAGTAAGCGCCGTACTGGTTCCAGAAGGAGCCATCAGTCAGGAGCGAACAATAGCCAGCGAGCGTGCCGTCCGCCTTGTTCTTCGCCCAAATCATTCCGTCACTGGCGATGTTCCAGTACAAGGAGCCTTTCGTGTTCCCGTTGTAGTCGAGGAAGCGCAGCACCGGGTTACTCGTGGACGTGTTCGGCTGAATCATCAGCGCATCAGAGATAACCGGGTCCACGCGCAGGGCGTAGTTGTTCGGTTCAAACACCTGGGCCTTGGTGGCAGAGCTGGCGGCAGCGGTAGCGGAACCTGCGGCTGCGCTTGCGCTACCTGCGGCTGCAACTGCGTCAGCGTGGACGCCAGCCTCGGATGCCTTGGCTGCTGCTGCGGAGGCCGCTGCGTTGGTCTCGGAGGTCTTGGCGTTGACTTCAGAGGACTTCGCGTTCGTCTCGGAGGTCTTCGCGTTGGAAGCCGAGGTGGCGGCGCTGTTTTCTGAGGTCTTCGCTGCGTTCTGCGAAGCCAGGGCTGCGGAGGCACTTGAGGATGCCTGAGAAGCGCTTGAGGCTGCACTGGAGGCCGACGCGGATGCAGCGGATGCTGACCCTGCGGCTGCACGCTCGGAAGCGGCTGCGGCCTGCTCCGACGCCAGGGCGGCACTAGCGGAACCTTGGGCTTCGGCAACCGCTTCGTTGAGGGTGTCCAGGGAGGCCAGAGCCTCGGATGCCGACTGTGCGGCTGCGACGGCGCTGGATGACGCCGCCTCGCTGTAGGACTTGGCATTCGCCGCGTGCGTGCCGGCAGTGTCGGCATACATTTGAGCGAGGTCACGCGCAGCCTTCGACGCATTGGCGAAGTCGTTGGCCGCGTCCTGGGCCAGCTTGGCGTTGGTCACGTTCGTTACGGCGGCTTCGGCGGATGCCTGGGCGGCATCGGCGAACGAAGAGGCCGAGTTGACCTCCCCGTCCACGCGGGATGCCTCAAGGGCCGGGCAAGGGACCATGAAGGTGTTGCCCAGGTGGTCCGTGAGGGGGAACATGCCGTCGCCGTTGGGACCACCCGTCGCGGTGCCGCCGAGCCACGCCTGGAGCTGGGACGTGTAGGTACGCCAGCGCTCCATGAGGGCCGTCATGTCGGACGCAAGCTGCGCCGGGGTTGGGGTGGTAGTGGTCATTACTGTTCCGTAGAGACGACGGTGAGCTTCGCCGTGGTGGATTCGCTGGTGATCGCGCCTCCCACGGTGGACATGGAGAGCTGCGACAGGCGAACGGTGTAGACGTAGTTGTTGGACGCACCTGCGGTGTCAACGAAGGTGAAGCTTCCGTTGATCGAACCCCAGGCATCGGACGCACCGTCGGAGACGTTGCTGATGGACCAGTTGCCGTAGACGTACTGCTGGGCTACGAGAACGTCGCCAGCGCCGTTGAGGTTTCGATACAGGGACACAAGCGCAGAGTTCTGTCCGCCGCCGTTAAAGCCGGTGTTCGGCACCCTCTGATTGACGACGTGACGGGACCGCGTGTAGGAACACACGATGGTCTTTGCACGCCCATTGGATGCGAAGGGACCAACGACAGCGTAGGTGTCACCAGCGATGGACGTAGAGGAAGCGGCGTTGTAGAGGACACCTGCGGACAGCGTGCCGCCGAAGTAGGCGGAACCGTCCATGCCCACGTAGGTGATCGCGTTACCCTTCGTGCATGAGCTAATGGCCATCTTCGGGCCGAACCACTCGATCAGGTCGCGGTTTGCACCGAAGCCGACACCGAGAACCTTCATGAATGCGCCCGTGTCAAGCACGATGCGTCCGTTGGTGGAGTTCAAAGCCCACTCGGCACTGATGGCACCGCCGGTGATCTTGTCCACCGTCAGGTTGCGAATGTAGGCGTTGTTCATGTAGACGCCGTTGGCGTCCACGGCGAACGGGACAATGCCCGGATAGCCCGGCGAGACGATGGCGAAGTGATCGGCCAGAATGTTGAACGTCGAGGTTGCCCCGTTGTTCCACAGACCGAAGCCTGCGACATAGCCGTTCACGTCCGTCTTCAGCATGTACTGCGCGGACAGGCCATTGGCGACACTCGCGGTCTGCTGGATGCTCGCCTCGTTCTTACCTACTCGCGTCTGGAGGGTGGAGATATCGGACGCCAGCGCGGAGTCCTTACCGGCCTGGACCGTCACCTGCTGGTCGAACAGAGCCTTGTTCTCCCCGACGGTCGTCAGGATGCCGTCGAGGCGCGTACCCAGGGCACCGTCTTCATCAGCGCGGGCCTTCGCCTCTTGCGTAATGAGCGCCTGCACGGGACCGTCAGGGTCCGTCAGGGATGCCACGACGTTATCCACCCGAGTCGCCATCGCTGAGTTCTCGTCGGTGCGCGTGGTGGCTTCCTGGGCGATTGCGGCGGTGTTCTCGCCGGTCTTCACCTGCATTGCCGTCAGGCGGTCGCCCAAGGACTCGTCAGGGGAAACCTTCAGCGTCCCGAGGTTGGCAATGAAGCCGGTGCCGTCAGCGCTCTTCGCGCCGATCAGGTCGATGGTCTCAACGATGCCGGTGTCGCCCTCAACGCGTGCGTTGGCTTCCTGCTGGATCAGCGTGGCAACGCCGCCGTCAGGTGCCGTCAGGGCGTCGATGATGGACTGGAGGCTGCCCAGGTCGATCTGCGTGGAGAGGATCGTGTTTGCGTTCGTGTCGATATCCACGATGCGAGCCTGAAGTTCCTTCAGCTCTTCGCTCGATAGAATCTGCTCAATCACCTTGTCGATGACCGGGCCTGCCTCTGGAGCGCCCGACTGGAGGACCAAGCCGTCCAGTGCGCCGTTGACCAGGGCTTCGTAATAGTCACGGGTTTCCTCGGTGGCGTAGAGCGCCTGGAGGAACGCCATGTTCAGCTCGTCCTGCGTGAGGACCGAACCGTTGTGGAAGGCCACCAGGGCCTTGCTCACAGGAGTCTGCCGGATAATCTCCAGCACGCCTTTACCCGGCGGATGGTAGAACTCGATGTTCGCCGAGTCCCGCCAGTAGTAGTCCAGACCCTGACGCTTGATGCGACGGTTGTACGCCACGGTGACGTGGGTGTTGGAAATGTAGGGGAACGGGACGGAGAACTGGAAGTCCCCCGCCTCGATAGCGAGTGCTACTCGTGAGGTCATGGGGTGTCCGTATGAATGATTAAGGGGGCCGTAGCCCCCTTTCGGTTATTGCCAGAACCACTCGGCGTGTTCCTTGTCCGTGTCGTCGTCGGTCTCGGGCAAATCCTGGGCGAATGCCTGGAAGAGCGGAGCCACCGCGAGGTGGTTGCCGAACGGGATCACGGCCTGGAGCGCGCGAAGGTCTTTCTGCTTGTACTGACGGTCGCCACGCAGGATTGCCTGGGACACACCGCCGGCGGCGTTGCCGACGTTCGCGGCCATCGCAAAGCCCGGCACGCTGCCCCCGACGCTTGCGGCGTTGGAGCTGTTACCGGAGTTGCGGTAGTCGAAGTACGTCTGACCCAGCAGCGGACCGGTGAACGAGTCAACAGCGTCAGGCAGGAGGAACATGAAGCCCGAGTTGCGGACTGCTGCGCGGGCCATTGCGCCCCCGCCCATGTATTCCTTCTTCCACTTCTCGATCTTCTCGGAATCGACGCCGGCCACCTGCATGCCCTGAAGCTGTGCTTCGGTCTTCGCGTAGTACGCCGCACCGGCCAGAGCCAGGGCCATACCGTTACGGGTGACCGTCTCGGCGTCCCGCTCATTGATCGACCGCAGGAACTGCTTGGAGTAAGCCGTGATGCCGAACCGACGGAACTGCATGAGGAACTTGGCGAGGTTCTTGTGTTGCCACAGGAACGTATCGCCCAGGTCTTCTTCCTGAATGCTCTTGCGAGCCTCGCGAACCACACCGTTGAGCATGCGGTCGCGCGCTTCCAGGTCCGTCCAGTCGGCCCAATTGACCTTGCGGATTTTCCCGCCAAGCTCACCTTCAGCCCACTCTGTGTGTTCCTTCATCTGCGCAGCGATGCGCTTACCCATCGGCTCGTCAATGCCCAGCGCGGCCATGCGTTCGGCACTGAAGCCACCACGGTCGAACAGGTCATCCTTCATGCGCAGCAGAATGTTCTGAGCCACGACACGCTGCGAGAACGCGTTGAGACCCGCCATGCCGGAGCCGACGGTGACTGCACGGCCCGTAACGCGAGCTGCGTGGCCTACGGTGGAAGCCGTCTGTGCCGCCTTGTTCCACACGGAGCGGCCCAAGGTTGCAGCGCCGTCCCCCTGGAACGCACCGGCCACGTCGTAGGACGAGAACACGGAGTTGTTCAGGTAGTCGGTGCCGACCCCCAGCCACTCTTCCTGCTCACGCCACAGCTCGGACTTGAGCTGCCCATCCTCGCCTCGGCGGAACAGCTCTCCGAGGTTCATGATGTGGCGGAAGGTGTACCGAAGGTTGCCGTGGGCCAGCAGTGCGCCCAGGTCCGGCAGGTTGGCGAGGCCGGCGTTCTCCATCTGAGTGGCGTAGGTGATATCGCGCGTGGTGCGCATCAGCTCACTCCAGAACCCAGCCTCTTCCAAGGGCTTGCCGGTAATCAGGTCGTATGCGCCCTGCCCGGCCTTCAGGATTCGGTCGGCGTCTTCCTGCCCCTCAAGGGCGTTCTTCACGGCCTTCACTCGGCCAGTCCAGTCAGCGGCACTCTTGATGCCGATGTGCGCCAGGGCGGTATGCCCCGAGACGGTACGCACGTAGCGACCCACGAGACCTTCCACGTTGTTATCCAACAGGTCGCTCACTCGGACGCGCTCCAGGGAGCCGTCGCCGCCACGGACGCGGAGGTCCAGGGCGAAGTTCTCGTCAAACTTGGCGCGGCGCTTGGCGTTGCGGAAGGAACCCTCGCCCTTTGCAGCGCGATCCCCCAGCTTCACCTCGGCGAATCGGGCGACCGTCTCTTCCAGTTCGTCGGCACCAACGCCGGCTTCCTGAAGGAACTGACGGAGATACCCAATGTCATCGAAGGACATGCCGGCGAGGACGCCCGGGTCGTTGCCCACGCGCATTTCGCGCATCTTCTGGACATAGTGCGCACCGGCCTTCGCGGCAATCTCGTCGGACAGCTCCGGGTTGGTCTCCTTCATGGCCTGAGTAATCAGGTTGGAGAGCTGGTCGGAACCGAAGCGCTCTTCCAGTTCGCCGAAGCGCTGGAAGTTGAACACACGAGGCAGGTAGTTGGCATTGACTTCGACGTTATCGAAGCCCTGGACGCCGGCACGCTTCGCCTCGGTCAGCACGTCAGCGAACAGCTTGCTCACGCGACCGGCCATTGCGGCGACCGCAGGGGAATCGCTGGCCTCTCCACGAACGTGGCGACCAACGTCATCCATGAACTGCGCACGGACCTGACGGTCGTAGTACCGGTACTTGGGGATGCCCTGCTCTTTCATCCAGGGGCCGTAGGAGGAATCCACGCCCTTGCTGAAGTCGGCGATGTAGCGGCGCTGGAGCGTCGAGCTGATTTCCGAAGCGCCCTCACGGACGGCGGACCCATCGACGTTGCCGAAGATATTGCCCACCAACAGGCCGAAGTTGTCGCGCACGGCCTGGAACTCGGAACCGCGCAGGATTCCCGACAGGGTGCCTCGGTTCTTCAGGTTCGTTGCGCCCGACATACGGGCACGCGGGACCACTTCGCCGGTGCCGGAGGCATTCGGGTACAGCTCGTCGGAGTAGCCGATCGCTCGCGCAGCCGACAGGGTGTCGGTGCCAAAGGACGGCCCGGCGTTTGCCTCGGTCAGGCCCTGTGCAACGGTGTCGTTGGCATCCAGCTTGCCCAACGTCTCACGACGTGCGGCGGTCTGTTCAATCTCCCGGCGCAGACCCAAGGCTGCACGCAGGTTGTCACGGTCGGCCTGCTGCGAGCGGAGGCGCTTGGCTTCCCCACGCGCGGCCAGGGCGTTGTCGTCCAGGGTGCGGCGTGCGGTTGCGTCTGCAAGCTCACCTCGGGTGCGCTTCAGGTCAGCGGCGTCTTCCTTTCGGACACCGCGGATTTGTTCGGCCAGGGTACGGCGGTCGGTGTCCACTGCATCGCGCACAGAACGGCGGCGCAGCTTCGCCACGGCGGGCGCATCCACTTGGTCACCGAAGGTAGCGGCGTCGGCCTCGCGGGCCACACGCATGCGCTCAGGAGCGCTCTCGGCCACCTTGGCGTCTTGCGCCACGAGGCGGTCAAGGTCGGCCTTACGGGCACCTCGGGAGGTTCCGTAGAGGGCCTTGGTGTTGGCCTCCAGGGCGTCGATGGCACGCTCCAGCTTGCGCCGTGCGCCCTGCTTCATGGCAGTGCCAGCTTCAAAGTCCAGACCCGGAAGGCGGGCCTCGGCTTCATCAGCCTGACGGACACGTTCGATCATCGACTCGGTGCTGAAGTCAGTCACCTGGGCGGTGCGGTATCCCTCGGCGTCGGTGACACCGGAGCGGCCCAGCATGGCGTCGGTATCGACACCACCTTTGCGGGCGCGGTCGGTCCAGTTGGAGACCACCTCTGCCTTGGTCTTCCCGCGAAGATACGGGTTGGCCTTCAGGACGGCCTCGGGGAAAAGCTCGTCCATCAGGGCATCGTCAGCCGCCTTGGCGAACTTCACCGCACGGGACGGACCAAAGTGGTGCGCCGCGTACAGGGTGTAGTTGTTGACCGGTGCCCCCGCGCGCTCCAGGGCGGACGCATTCTGTGCGTCGAGGAACTGCGCCATTTCACCGGAACGCTCAGCGTTGGTACGCTGGGCCAGGATTTCGTCACGGGACAGGCCCTCGGCCCATGCCGGCTTCGCCTGCTCCACGGTGGAGAGCCAGGTCTTTTCAAGGAACTGGTCAGCACCGGTAGCGGTGGAAGTCGAGGAACGCGCGGAGGCGTCACCGCCGGACTCCAGCACTCGGCGGAAGTCAGCGTAGCTTTCGGTCGGGCCGTTGTTGGATGCCAGGAAGGAACCTACGCGCCCCTGAAGCTGACCTTCGGCTGCACGTGCGGCATCCTCGCCGCCCACCAGGGACGACACCAGGGCCGTGCGGTTCTCAGCCACGCCTTCGGCGAGCTGGAGGGTGTCCATGCGGTCCTTGTAGAGACGCACCACGTCGTTGACGCGGCCATTGGCGTACACGCGACCGCCGATGCTGAAGGTGCTGTGCAGGGCGAAACCCGCGAGAGCGGCATGCACTACGTCAGTGCCGTCCTTGTTCGCGTTGTTGGAGTTCAGGCCGGCAGTGATCGCGGCATTCTCCAGGGCTGCGCCGGTGGAACCATAGGCGATACGCCGGATGGAACCTGCGGTGCCCAGGGAGGCGACCTCTTCGGCCAGCGGTGCGAGCGCCTTGGTGGACGCAGCGATGCGGACAGCGTTGCCGATCTGCTCGGCCTTCGCCACAGCGCCGAGACCGCCAGTGCCCACCATGAGGGCGAGGTTCGTGGGGTCTGCCAGCGCGCCGACGAAGCGGCCCGTGGTGCCCCAGCCGCCGTACTCGGCGAGCTTCTGTTCATTCTCTGCCTGCTGGCGGGCTTCACCGGCCAGGAAGTACAGATCATGCAGAGAGCGGGAGTTGTAATACAGGTTGTCTACGGTGTCCTGCGGGAAACCCTTGAAGATTTCGTCGCGGTCAGCCGCAGGCAAGTCTTCGATCCGGAAGTTCGGATCGGAGGGAATCTGGCCTTCGACAAGGAATCGTGCGGCTGCATTCGGGGTCGAATCAGTCTTCGCCCACAGCTTCACGAAGTTGACGAAGGAGGTGTCCGGCTCAACACCGGTGGTGTCGGACGGAGCGTAGAGAGTCGGGGCAACGGACGATACTTCGTCCGGCATAGCTACTTTGTCCAAGGCGGACTGGTATTCGTTCGTTGCCATAAGGGCCTCTGTAGGTTACTGGAGCATCTGACGGGCCATCGGGTTGTCCGGGCTGTAGACGCGATCAAGGGTGTTGCGGTACGCACGGCCCTTGCGGGCTTCTTCCTGTGCCTTCTGGAAGTCCACCGCAGGCTGCGTCTTGCGCCATTCGTTCGTGAGCGCCGACAGGTCGATTGCCGGTCCCTGGCCGATGCCGTGGGCATCCACCATGCGGACCTGCACGTCGTTACCGTTGGTCGGCGGGGTGAACTGGAGACGCATCCCCTTGGCACCCTGGAGACCGTCATCGGTCGCCTTCTTGACCAGCATCGGCTGCGCCCATTCAAGGACCGCCTTCAGCTGGTCAGGACTACCTGCGGTCGTCGGAACCACGACGGACTTGCCGTTGATTTCGATGGCCTGATTGGTTGCCTTGAAGCGCTCGGTGGCTAGACGCAAGGCGGCGTCGGGGGATTCCCCCATTCCGGTGTAGTAGCCCGCAAGTTCTTTCAGCTTGGCCGACGCGTAGTTCTTCGATCCGTTGTCGAGGTCAGCAATGGCAGTATCGCCGTCGCCGAACAGGAAGCCGCCACCGATGGTGTCGAGCTTTAGAGAGTCGATCTTCCGCGCGATCTGCGCCTTCTGCTGCTGCTGGGTTGCCTGGAACGTCGGGTCGCCGTAGCGGGCGATGTTGCGGGCGATATCCTCGTCCTTCGCGCCCAGGTCACGCTGGTTCAGGGCAGACTCAAACACTGCGGCCTGCTGGTCGTCAGTGAAATACTGCGAGGTCAGGCCCGAGGCTTTGATGGCGCGGTAGGCGTCAAGGCGGCGAACCACGGTCTGCCCGTTGGACAGGTCGATGTTGTTCATCGCGCCCTTCAGGGTGTCGTTGGCGGATCGCATCCGCTTCGACAGGACCAAGGTCTGCTGGAGCGCCTTCGGGTTGTCCAGGATTTCGGGGCCGGACAGCTCCTTACCACCACCGACGGTGGCCGCGAGGATTTCGTTCTGAACCCGCGAGTTCCACTGAGCTGCCTCGGAGGAAGTCTTCGGGCCGTTCTCCACGCCCACAATGTCGCGGAAGGTGTCAACGCCGAAGGTGGACAGCAGGGACTTTTGGTCGTTCCACTTCTGTGCCTTGTCGTGGCGCTCCTTCATCGCGGTCTGCGAGCGGTTCACGTAGGACCACGCGGCCTCGCGGGATAGGACTCCCGACTTGACCAGCGGCTCCATTTCGGTGATCGCAATGGGCAAGCCGTTATCGATTCGATCCTCAAACGGCGCGAGCTGAACGGTGTTCTCCCACTCCTTCTGAGGCTTGGCGATGGTGTCGGCGTACTTCTGATTCCGCTGACGGGCCACCGCGATGCGGGCCTGGGCCTTCACCCCGTTGATCGGGGAAGCGACCTCGCGCCCGTTGGCGTCGATGTAAGTCTTCGGGATCAGCTCCAGCAGACGGTCGTCATGCTGCGACTCGGCGAGCTGGGCGACTTGATCGATGTAGCCTTCCCAGGCGGCGGTGCGTCCCAGGACGCCCGAGGCGGTCTGAATGATCGAACTCGGGGTGAGCGTGCCGTTGGCATCTGCGCCGTCGGCAAGGGCTGCGATCTGCGCACCCATGGCGCTCTGCGCGTTGGTCTGGTGATCGCCCTGCAGGCCGTGCACACGGGCACCGGCGAAGCGCTGGTAGGCATCCTGAATCAGCGGAGAGAGGGCCTTGCGGGCCGTCGGGTCCGTCAGGAGCGGTGCCATCTGCTTCTGCACCAGGGCGTCGAACTGAGCGAGCTGTTCCCCGATGGGTGCGGTGTGGTCGATATCCTCGTCAGCCGAGGTGAACACGTCAGCCAGCGCGGCGTTGCCCTGGGTGATCGACGCGGCGTGCGTGACGCCCTGCTGGTACGCGGCGTGTGCGGCGTACTCAGGATTCACCTGACCGGCGATTTCGTCGGCCTGCCCCTGGGCCTGCCATGCTCCGGCGTTGGCCTCTTCCTCGCGCTTGGCTGCGCCGACGGCAGAAGCGCCGGTGGTCAGGATGCTCTTCAGGGCATTCCACGACTGCTGGGAATTGTCGCGCGGGGCGATGATCTGCGCCGAAACGGAAAGCTGCGGCTGCGAGACCGGCGCTGCGTTCTGCTGCGTGCGCTGGCGGGAAGCGGTGACAGTCTCACGTGCCATGAGGTTTCCTTATGTTGCGTTGGGTGGGCGCTGGGCGAAGGAGCCGCCTGCGGAGCTGTATGCGCTCGCGCCTGCGTTCAATGCGCCTGCGGCAATCTCCAGGCCGGAGGGCTTCACCACACTGGAGATAGCCACGTCGAGGGACGTTCCGTTCGCCTTGATTGCGTTGTTGAGGTTCTTGCTCTGGAGGCCCTGGGCCTCGTCAAGCTGCTGGTCGAAGGACTGGAGCTGGGCCAGGAAGGAACCGGAGGCAAGGTTGATGCCGGCACCCGACGCGGACGCACGGGCACTTGCGGTGGCCTTGCGGATTTCCTTGGCGCGGGCGTTGAGTTCCTGCGAGGCTTGATCGGCGAGCTGCTGGGCACGCTCTTCAGCCTGCTCCTTCAGCAACTGCTCCTGCTTCTTCGCCTTCTTCCGCTGGTCCACGGCAGATGCAATGGACACAGCAGCGGTTGCAGCAGAGATTGCCCACGCAACGGCGGGCGCTACTACCACACACATTGGTGGAATCTCCGAATGGGGAAGCCCCGTTCGTTGATGACCGGGGGATCGATGGTGTAGCCCAGGCTGGCAAGCCAGCGCAGGCTCTCGGTGTTATCGGCGTCGGCGAAGTTCGCCAGCGTCGTGTACTTCGTCAGGAGGTGCTTGTGCCAGTTGACGGCAACCCAATGGAAGAACTTTCGGTTCTCCTTCAGGTGGTCCGTGGCAATCATCCAGGGCACGCCCTCCCCTTCAATGTCGGGGTTGGAGGCGCACCCATAGATGCAGAACGGCACACCGTCAGCGTCACGAATGACGTTCACTTCGTCGGAGACCTCTGCGGAGTACCGCATCGCGGCCAGTACGGACAGACCGGTTGCCCGGTCCACCTCCTGCACGTCTGCCCCACGCGCGTTGAACGCAACGTGGGTGATATCGCCGTAGGTGGCGACGGTCGTGTGGGTCATCGGAATTGCGCTCGCTTCTGCCAGAACAGCTCCACCTCGGCGCTGGTGAACCAGCTTCCCAAGTGGCTGTCGTTGACGATGGAAATGACGGCGTCCTGCGCGTCGCCGTAGACTTGGAATGAGTAGTCCCCGTCGGTGAACGTGGGCGAACCCACAAGCAGCTCGGCGTTGCCGATGGTCTTGCCGGTGAACTGCGAAAGCAGACCAGGGACCACGGGCTGCACATCGGGCGACACGCCGTAGGGCGCGACCTCGGTGGCGAAGTAGCCGGCGCGGGTGTACGCGAGGGTTACCGTGCGAATCTGAAGGCGACCGGACAGGTCCGGGTTACCCTGAGAGTTCTTCTGATACCAGCGCGAGAACGTCCAGCGCGAGGTGTACTGCACGCCCAGGTAGGAAACGCCCTGGCTCACATTGCCGGGCACCGTCATGGTGTACTGGTCAATCCACCGGTAGCCGTTCGGGTCCACAAGTCCGCCGGCACCCGAAGGCGCGTTAGGCCCACGCACGACTTGCCACAAGCTGCGCTCGTTGTCGGGCACGGCGAAGGGGAAGTCGAAGATGGTGATGTTGTTCACCGCGTTGTAGCCCCCCTGAAGCGCCATGCGGCGGTCGAGGAACACGTCGTAGGACATGCCAGGAGCAACTGCGGTGGCCGAGAGGTTGATGCTCTCAAGGTAGGTGCCATCGGCCCGCGCAGTGACAAGCCACAGGGTGCCGTTGAGCGCCTTGATGGCAAGCACATGGTCACCTGCCGGGAACTCCCAGCGGCCCCACGCGGACTGAGCGAGCTTGTCGCCGTCGTAGAAGAACTTGTAGTGGTAGACACAATTGGGCGCACCGTCGGTGATGACGAACGCGGCCTCAAGGTCCGGACTGACGGTCAACCCTCGGACACCTTGCGGAATGTACCGGGGCACATGCGCGGTCACGTCGTCCGCTTCCGTTGAGTTCGTACCGTCCTGGCGGACGAAATACTGAAGCACCTTCGCCCAGCCGCCCTCTTCCGAGGGGAAGTAGATATCGCTACCCGACGCTTCGGGGGCGACACTCTGCGTTGCCGGGTAGGACGTGACAGGCGACAGGGAACAGTTGCTCGGCGTGAATGCGCCGTTGTTGCCCTTCTCCATGCGGAACTGCGTTTGATCCGAGAACAGCAGGATCGAACCCAACATCGGCAGGGCGTGAAGCATCTTCGTGACCTTGGCTTCGGATGCCTGGATATCAATGAAGTCGTCGTCAAGCTGCTGCGTGACGGTCATCCGCCAGAACATGCCGAAGTCCCCTGCCCGGCTCAGGACGATGTTCTCGTCACAGAGGAAGCCCAGGCGGTTCTCCACGAACAGCACGTCTTTGATCGTGCGGCCCAGGAACGAGGGACCGGGATTGGTCGCAGCGTCACCCGCGCGGCGCGGCCCCCAGGAGAACGGGGCGACCTCAAAGACGCCATCCGGCTGACGGACCAATGCCCAAGGCATCGTCTTCTCGTCAATCGTGTTGTTGGAGTCGTTGTCGGTGACCTCGGCCCAGGTGCCTTGCGTGCGGCGCACGTAGTACCCGACGAAGTTGCTATCAGCGGTGGACTGAATCTTGTAGGTGGCACCTTCGGCAGACCCGGTGGGCAAGTCTTGGAAGGTCTGCACGATGCCGTAGTACGTCCCCTTCTTCGGGTTCGGGGCATACGTGCCGTAGACAGCGCCGGTCTGGCCCGGAGGCCGGTTCGGGCTGTAGTAGTCGTATCCGTTGGTGGTGCGGTCAGAGTCCTTGACGCCCTGCTTCACTGTCACGGACTTGTTCACGATGAACGTGTAGTCAGTGACGGTGGTAGCGGCGAAGGTGTCCCTTGCGGTGGAACCTGCGGGGACGCTGATGTACTGCTTGCCATACGGCCAGTTGACGGCGTGCTGCCTGCCATCCATGCCGAACACGAGGATATCGCCGTTGGTGATGACCACCACGTAGCGCTCATTCACGTCACGATTGATGATGTGGATATAGGCGTCCGACAGGATCGCGGCGGAGATTTTGGCGACGTGCTGGCGCGGTGCGCGCTTGCCGATGCCGTCCACGATGGTGGGCCAGCAGTTGACCATTTCGCGGAGCTGAATGTCGCTTCGGAGAGTATCCGGCTGCTGCGATACGCCGCCGTACAACGCGGGGATCGACTTTGAAGTAAGCATGTCACCTCCGGTTGTAGATGCGGTTGATCGCTGCCGGCGAGCTGAAGAAGTTGGTCGTGCGGCTGCGGAGCTGATAGCGGTCGTGTTCCGCTGCGGCCTCGCTTTCCATCTGGAGGTTGAACTGATGGAGAATCTGTGAGCCGACGATTTGTGCCTGGAAGAGACGGCCTGCGCGGCGCTCGATGTACTTGCGCGCGATCTGCGGGAGGTCTTCATAGGCCAGGAACCACGTCACCTCTGCGGTGACCTTGGCATCGACACCGACGGTGAACGTGCGGTTGCCGGTGTCGTACAACTTGCGTGCGCGCTCTACGTAGGTGCCGTCATCGGGGACGACCTGAAGCGCGTTCGCGGGAATTGGAATGGTGCCGTCCACGTCCCGAGGCATCGGGTAGGCGGTGTCCACGTTGTAGCTCCAGCCCTTCGACTGCACCTCGCGTGAGGTGTCATGAAGGATCATCTGAGCGATACTCACGTCCTTCACGCCGGGGACGCTCAGGGTGTTGACCGGCGACTGACCAATGGACAGCAGCAGGTTGTTCACCGAGTCCAGTTCGGACACGGGAACGTAGTTCAGCGGCGGGAGGGCCATGAGGTGTTCCTAAGTAAAAAGCCCCCACCCCCGGTTAGGGAGTGAGGGCATGCGGGGGCTTACTTGCCCTTCAGCGCCACGGCGCACTTGTTGCGCAAGGCACCGCCGCCAGCGGCCATTTCGGCAACCAGCAGGGTGGCGCGACGACGTGCGTCCCAGGTCTGCTCGGTGTTCAGGTCCAGCACGTGCAGCATCGCCGCAGCGTCTTCGGTGAACACGAGGCCACGGATCTTCGACAGATCACCCTGGTACTTCGACGCGATGTTGGCCGGCAGGCGGCGAACGTCGGTCGGGTGGCCCACCAAGCCATTGGCATTGGTCGAGGCGTTGTACGCGGTCACGTTCTTGCCGAACATGAAGTTGTTCGACTTCAGCACTTCGATATCCGAAATGGTGCGCAGGACGGTCGAAGCGGTCGAACCCTGACCGCCGAAGTCGCGGTTGATGTTCTTGTCCGAGTTCGCGATCAGCGACCACTGGAGCGGCAGGAACACAGAACGCAGCACCGAGGTGTCCACGTCCTGCTCTTCCAGGCCCAGCTTGGCCGAGTTCAGCGCGTCGATCAGGTCCAGACCGGAGGTCATGAAGTCCTGCGAAGCGCCCTCGGTCAGGGTGATGCCGCCACCGTCGCCGGGGAACAGCTCGGCACCCTGCGAAGCCTGATAGACCAGCATCTGCGCCATCACGTCGTACACGCGGGCCAGACCGTTGCCCTGGGCCTTCGCGTACGGGCCGCGCAGGTCGTAGTGGGTCATCATTTCGTCGATGCGGTCCACGTAGATATCGTGGATCAGCAGGCCATCGGCTTCGATGGTCACTTCGTTCTTCAGAACGTCCTTACCGGTCAGCTCGGCACCCGGAGTGTGCAGCTCCGCGAACGCCTTGAAGAAGGCCGGGAACTGTGCGGTGCGACCGCCGGTGATCGAACGGTTGCGGATCAGGCCGTTCATGATGACGTTCGATTCAAACGCCTCCAGAACTTCGCCTGCGTACTGAGTCAGTCGCAGGGCTTCGGTATCCGAACCGACCTGTGCGCCGTAGGAAATGGTTGCATTGCTCATTGCGTTTCTCGCTGTTAGTGTTACGGTATGTGTGGGTTATTGCGTGCGTGCCTTTAGACCAGTCGAAGGCGAGCGCCTGGTTCTCCGCCGTAGCGGGCCAGGGTCAGAACTTCGCGGTCTGCATTGCCTGCATCGTCAGTGCGCCACACTGGTCCACGAGGACTTCGTCGTTGCACTCGTCTGTGCGTCCGAGAGTCCAGTAAAGGGCGTGGAAGTATTCGTGCCAGAACGTCCCCAGCAGCAGCTCTTCCCGGTGTGTCTCCGAAGGTGCCCGAAGATAGATCGTGAGTTCGCCAGGAACCCACAGTCCGTAGACTGCGAGTCCTGCACGCTCATTGAGCTTGTCTTCGGGAAGCACCTTGACGGTGATCCGGTAAGGCCCCAGGGTGAAACTCTTGGGAACCTTGGTCATCAGCGCCGGTTGATGCTGACGCCCAGGTTGACGTTGTTCTTCACAGCGATGGCCAGCTTGCGCTGCACCTCGTCGCGGAAGGACTGGTCCTTCTTGTATTCCGGCTTCCGCATATCGGCCAGCCATTCCGACTTGGTGGTGTAACCACCGGTCAGCTTGTTGGCGGATTCGCCGGTAACCATGCGAGCGTCGATGCCCATGTCGGTGTCGTACCTGTTCTTGAGGGTAGCCACGGCTGCAACAGCAGCGGCCTTGTCTTTACCGAAGATGACGGAGTTGAACGACTCGGCCTCTTCAGCGGTGTAGTTGCCTGCAACGGCCCAAGCGACCATGGCCTTGTAGTTGTCCTCGCCGCCGGCCGCGCCGACGATCTGGAGCGTGCGCAGCTCGTTGGCATCACGCTGACCCTGGACGTAGGTATCGACCTGGGCGCGGGTGACACCGCCGGTCTCCGTCAGGAGTGCGTAGGTCTCGTCGGTAATCGAATCCGACTGCGCCAGCTCTTCGGTGGCCTTTGCCACGGCAGCGGCGTAAGCGGCTTCGTCACGAACAGGCACCTGCGGGGAAACCGCAGCGGCAGCAGCAGCGGCCACTCGGGCGGCTTCTGCATCGGCGTCGGCTTTCGCGCGAGTAGCCTGGGAGGTTTCCAGCTCGGTGTAGGAAGCCAGGAGGGCGTCGGTATTCACCGCGCCGGTCTCGGCGTTCCAGAACTTCTCGGGAACGTTGTCCGGGCGCTGCGGTGCGCCCTCGTTGGTGTTGGTGGTGTCGGTCATTACTGAGCCTGTTGTGCCGCCGCGAGCTGCGACAGCTGTGAAGGATCGATGTCACCCTTCGCCATCGCCGAAGCGAGCGGCGCGGTAGCCTTATCGAGCATGTTGGATGCCATCTGCTGCTGAGCGGCCTGCTGCTGCTCCATCGCAACTTGGTCCGGCGTCTTGACGATTTCGGATGCGTTGGTGACGCCCCAGCCGGTAGCGAGGCGCTGCGCCAGGACGGGTGCCTGGACGAGACCCACGGCCACCTGCGGAGTCACCAACTGGAACAAGTCCTGCATGAAGCCACGGAGCTGGTTGAGCTGATGGTTGCGACCAAGTGCTTGGAAGCCGGTCACAATGACAGGCATCACGGAACCCTTCGGCAACACCGGGATCAGCCGCTTCTTTTCCAGAATGGCAATCGTGCGGTTCACCCAAGGGAACTGAAGGTCTTGCGACTGGACCGTGTAGATGCCGCCCACAACGTCCTCAAGCTCCTGCGCGGTGGCGCGGATTTCCTCTGCGGTGACACGCTCTGCGTTTCGCGTGGTGCCGGCCTGCAGGAGGAATGCCTGGGAGAGACGTTGGGCGAGGTCTTCAGCGGTGCGTTGGGCGACCTGGAAGTCCGCGTACTTGTCGAGCTGGAGAATGTCGATATCGGCTCGGGAGCCAGTAACGCAGTCGCCGGACTCGGCGTTGGCGATATCCTCCATGCGCGTCGAGGACGACGGATGCTTCAGGAAGACGATCTTCGCTGCGGCTGCGGCGAACTGGACGATGGCCTGACAGATGCCGTCGTAGGAAATGAGGTCTCCCATCAGCTCTTCCACGTGGCCTCGGCCATAGTGGGAACCTGGGATCGCCTTCCAGCGACCGACGATCCACGGCGACTTCGCCTCGGGCGCGGAGCCTTCGGAGCCGGGGATGCGGATATCGTTGATTTCCTGCCACCACGTCACGGTGCCGTTGCGCCACTGCACGCCGGTGAACATTTCAACGTCGTTCTTGTCGGTCGGCTCGATGCCGACTGCGGCGCACACGTCAAGGTCCAGGGCGGCCGGACTGACCTTCTCCAGAATGGCGAGGTCGATCATCTGCCCCGAGGGCGCACGACGGGACCGGAACTGGTCCAGGGTGAACATGCGCATGGACTGCATGTCGGGGTAATACAACGTTGCGTTGCCACCGACGATCAGATGCAGGAAGTATTCGTAGAGGATCGGTCGCTGCGGGGATGCTTCGACTTGATCCATAATGTCGGACTCGCGCTGCGCCAGGGCAGCTTCGACCTCCGACGTGTCCTCGTTGCCGGCACCCTGCTGGGCGACCTTCGACAACGTGTAGCGGAACGGAGCGGAACCGGGCGGGAACAATGCCATGAGCATCTTCGACGCGAGGTTGTTGACGCCGCGTGCCCCAAGGGACTGGTACGGCTGCGTCAGGTTGGAACTGTCGTTGTTGCCTTCGGGCGGCAACAGAGAGGGAATCGTCAGGGCCGACGCAGCACGGGCACGAGTCAGCGGCGCGGAATGCGCATTGCCGTTATCGTTCCAGAGACTGCGTGCGGATACCTGCGGTGCCCCCGAGGTATCCGGGGTTGCCATTAGATCGCCAGGAGTGCTTCGCGCACGTTCCGATACCCACCGCTACCACCACCGACGGACGGATTGGCGGACGGGAGGTTGGACGTGGGCGGGAGAGTGGACGGTTCCTGCGAGGTGTCGTACTGCGACGCCACTACAGGGATTCGCTGCGACTGACCGGAGAGGTCCATGCGCAGGTTGTTGCGACCGATGACGCCTCGCGAGGTGCCCGTACCGTCGAGCCAAAAGTTGCTCAGGTACTGGATCGGCTTGTCCTCGGGGGTCTCTTCAGCCGCCGGGTCGTTGGGAAACAGGCCACCGGGGTCGGCCAGCTTCTCCACGTTCTTGTCACCGATGACCTTGTTCAGGCCGGGATGGGTGATCTTGGCGAGCTTCTTCTTGGTGATAGAACACATCAGCGAACCCTCGCGTTGTCGGCAAGGTGCCGTAGGTGATCCAGAAGTCGCTTCTCGCCCAGCTTCATCCAGACCTCTCGGTCGGAGTCAGTGATGCGGGGGGTGGTGTCGCGGGTTTCGTTCAGGAGCTGGACCAGCTCGGAGGCGTCGAGTGCGACCGCTTCTGCCCAGCGCTCGTTATGCGTAGGCATGGGCGCGTCTCGAAAAAAAAGGCCCGCATCAACAACCCTGGGAGAGAGACAGGATTGCCGACGCGGGCCGTGTTGCGATGCCGTCCGTGTGCTGAAGCTACGGACGATCTGTTGCTGGTAGCGGAACCTGGGATCGAACCAGGGACTTCCGGGGTATGAACCCGGCGTTCTGCCTCTGAGCTATTCCGCTGTTTGGCTTCCCCTCCCCGGCTCAGTCACTTGTGACCCAATGGGTTCAGTCGTTTGTGGCCGGGGCTGCGGCGCTCAAGGCGCGGGGGAATCTGGCTGGCAAGGCAGGGATCGAACCTGCGGCCACGCGGTTAACAGCCGCGCGCTCTACCTACTGAGCTACTTGCCAAAAGATGGTCGCCCCTCGGTCATGTTCGACGGTCGCAATGACGTGTCTCTACTGACGGTGAGGGGCGATAGAAGATGGTCGGCCGATTGTCGCCCCCTGATGAGGGGCTATCGTCGGCCGATGGAATGTGGTCGAGGCGGTAGGGTTTGCACCTACACTGACGGCAGATTCCGCCGCTGCTCTACTAGTTGAGCTACGCCCCGTGATGGGATGGCCCCTGCATTTCGAGCGGGGGCCGGGGGATGCCCTTAAGAGACCTTGAGTGTTCTCTTTAGGTATATCTGTCCCTCGAGGGTGCGGGGTGAAAATCACCGGGCTACCGGAGGACTCCACAGACGCACCTTCTTGGCCTTGAAGTCCCAATCGTCGGCACGCAGAATGCGCGCGCATCGGGCCTGCGCCAGGGCGTCGCCTTCCGTCTTCCCCTTCGACTCGTACCCCTTCTTGACAAGCGCCCACATTTCCCGAATGTCCTTGCAGTCGGACAGGCCGGTCACGTAGGGAGACTTTGCGCCAATCCCCTTGCAACCCGGGTAGCCGTCGGTGGAGTCACCGGTCAGCGTCTGCTCCATGAAGTAGCGGTCCGCGTCCCATTGGGACACCTTGACCACCTGCCCTCGCTTCATCTTGCCGGGGGCGTGGAGTTCGCCTGGGATGGTCTTCAAGTCCTTGTCGTCGGACACGACGATCTTGCGGCCCTTGATAAGGGTCGGATGCGTGGACAGAATGCCCATGCAGTCGTCGGCCTCCAGGCCAGGACGCTTGTAGGTCTCGTATTCTTTGGCGAGGAAGTCCTTGACAGCGCGCAGGAGTTCCGGCTTGCGGAGACTCTTTCGGTTTCCCTTGTACTCCGGGTAGACCCCGTAGCGGAAGTTCTCGTCGTCCGTCAGGCAGACCACGATGCGCGTGGCTTTCAGATCGTTGGCGACCTGTTCAACGTCGTTGCGTGCTTTTGCGAACGCCTCGTCCGGGTAGGTGACTACCGACGGTTCCTCTTCCGGACCGTTCCAGTAGTACACCTTCTCGGCGACCGACGCTGCGGCGAACGCGAAGATATCCGCGTCCACCAGCAGAGTGACCGGCGTCACCATTCGATACCGAGGGCCAGCAGAACGTCGCGCGCCTGATGCGCGTTGCCGTCTTCTTCGCCACGGTCCCAGGCGTCATCGACGTTGGAACCCACGCAGTCGTAGGCGGTAATGTCCTCGTCGTTGTCGATGGCATCCCGCAGGGTTTCGCGGCGGGCATCGTTCTGGAGGGTTGCGATCAGATCGTCAGGTACGGTCAGGATCATGCGGAGAATGCTCCTTGGGTCGCCCACTCGATAACGGCGGCGGCGACAATGGCGGAAATGAGGACGGTGAAGGCGATCACCGTGATGGCGTAGCAAACGTCAATGATCTTGTCGATCACGACAGGGCTTCCTGCACTCGGTCGGACATGAGGTGGGCGGAGGTCTTCACCACGCGGTCGGAAGTCGGCCGGCCTGCGTACTGGCCCACGCCGCCGTCGCGGTACACCGTCACGCTCTTGAACTTGCCGTCCGGCATGACGCGTCCGATGTTCGTGTAGATACTGCTACAGGACGCGTGGGCGTACACGAAGTAGTCGCCAGCTTCTAGGGGGTTGCCCATCAGGTCTTTCATGCTTTCTCCGGGTGCCGCTTGTACCACTCAGCGAGACGTGCTTCGTACTCGCGGTAGCGCTGTTGATAGTCGGGGCCGTCACCGTTCGGGTACTCGCGAACGTCGCAGACATAGCTCTCCTGAACAACCGGGATGGACACCGTGTTCGGATAGACGCCCATCGTTTGGTAGGTGATGTAGGAGTCGTGGTGCCCCTTGAGGCATTCGCCGTAGTCGCCGAAGAACGGCGGACTCGGCTTCCAGTCGGGGACCAACATCAGCACGAGGAACCCCAGGAACCCGCTGGTGAGGACGCTTGCGCAGAACCAGTCGCGGCCCCTCACAGCGACCACCGATCGGCGTCGATTTCGATTGCCAGGAACTTGCCGGGGATGATGAACTTCCGTCCGTCGCGCGTCTCAAGCCGGTGATTCGTCGGGCGGATGCAGATGGAGACCACGTTATCGACGCGGATGGTCTGACCCCCCGCGAAGGTGTAAACGCGGGAGCGTTCCTTGACTTTATTGAACGTCAGGCCGGATGCGCTCATGCGGTGATGACGCCCATCCAGCGCAGAACGAGAACCACTACATAGACCGCCAGCGCCAGCGGCAGGACGGTCGCGGCAACATACATGGTGGCCCACAGCAGGGCGGCACAGATTCCAACGATGATACGCATAGGTGTTCTCCAGGGAATTAGTTGATGGGAAGGCCAAGGACGGCGCGACCCACGGCTCGCACCTGCTGCTGGACCAAGGAGTCAACGAAGTACCGGCCAACGCCGGCGTCACTTTGGGACGCCACGTAGGTGTCGAGCATCCCTTCAGCGCAAATGAACTCGTCGTCCAGCTTGGTGCGCAGACCCAAGGCCAGCGTGCGGGTGCCTTCGTTGAGCGATACGGACCATTCGCTGTTGTCGAGGTTCGGCAGGGTCAGCTTCATTTGCTCTCCAGAATCTTCAGGACGCTGGCCTTGTCGGCGTTGCAGCGCAGGAACCCGTCCTCGGCATTACCTCCGAACAGGTAGAGGGTGTAGGTGGACGACACGGGATCGGCCATCACGGCGTCGAGGGACTTGTAGTTGCCCTCAATGACCGTCGGTTGCAGGAACGGTCGCGGGTCCGGGCGCGACACCGAAGTGGGCGCGGCGCAGCTCGTCAGGAATGCGCTCGTCAAGATAAGCGCGAGTGATCGGATCATTGGCTCTCACGGTTTCGATGCGGGTGACCGTCTGCAAGCGCGCGTCACGAATGGCGGCGTCAAGCTGCTGACGAGTGATGACCTCGGTGGCGAGGGTGTCCTGGGCGCGCTGGAGGGCGGCTACCTGCGACTTCAGTGGGTCGATCTGACCCACCTGCTCGCTCATGTGGTTGTAGTTCCACACGAAGTAGCCGCACACCCCCAGGAACGCCAGGAGGACAAGCCCCTTGGCGGTCTGGAGATATGCGTCCATCACTTCACCGGGCGTGCCAGAAGGGCGTCGCGGAGCGCAGGCTTCCACCAGCCGAGGCCGGCAAGGAACGCGTTCCACAGCGCCGGGGTGACCAGTGCGGTGACCAGTGCAGCCACGTTGGCGTCGGCGTCTTTGCCGCCCCAGGTTGCGAAGGTGACGCTGAAGGCGACGAGGAACACCACGGCCTGCGTGGCGACCTCATGGGACTTGTCGTCCCACTTGTCGGGCAGCAGGCGGCGGATGCGTTGGGTCAAGCCGAAGCCGGCGAGGATGCCGGCAGCGACGGACCACACTTCACGCGGAACCTCGTTCACCTTCGACAGAGCGGAGGTGATTTCAGAGAGCATCGATCAGACGCTCCACGGTCTCGCCGCCCTTGCGGAGGCTGAAGGTCGCACCGGTGACGGCCACACCCACGAGGATGAAGGCCAGCCACACGACCAGCGAGAACGGCAGGCACCACGCGTAGTACGCGCCGATCTTGAGGTCAGCCCAGGCACCCTTCGCGAGAGCCTTGATGTGCGGCATCACGTAGTTCCGGGTGACGGCGCGGTTGAACGCCTTCTCTTCCTTCAGGATTTCCTTGGCACGGACACGGGCGACGTACAGCTCGCGCTCCAGATCGGCCACGTCGTCGTACAGGTCGAACGCCAGTTCGTTGATGCCGGCCTTCGATTCCGACAGGTGTTCCTTGATGGCCGGGAGTTCAGCCTTGAGGTTGCGGATTGCGGTGCGAATGCTCATGCGGTTACCTGTGATGGGTGGTTCGCTTCAAGAGGCCGAGGGCTTCCTGTACGCGGGTACGGGCGCTGCCCTTGGGAAGTTCGCGGAAGTGGATGCCCAGGTATGCCTGGGGGCCTTTCTCCACGAGGAACGGTTCGATTGCTTCCAGCACCGTCTGTGCCTTCGCGCCGTAGACGCGCCAGACCCACGACAGACGGGTCTTCTCGTCGCCGGTGTTGTGCACGTCGATGGCACCGCCGAAGGCGGCTTGATACCGCTCCAGCGTGGGCTTGTAGGTGTTGGTGATGCGGACACACAGAGAGCCGCCGGCAGTGCCGATGGAACCCTCACCGTCGAAGAAGCCGGCCAAGTAGGCCAGCTCCTTCTCGGTCATCGGCTCCGGAACGTCAGTGGGTTTCTGACCAGTTGGCACCAATGTCAAAGGCACCGGCGAGCGGACACCGGAAACCGAAATGCTCACCGGCGAGTCGGATGGAGTCAGCGGCAAGCTGACCAAGTTCTGTTGCAACATCGGGATGGGCTTCCATCTGGAACTCGTCGTGCACGTTCGCTACGAACTTGACTGCACGCATGAGGGGGTTGGGGTGGACAGCGAGTGCTTCGGCCAGGATGACCAGGGCCTTCTTCATGGCGACTGCGCCTGCGGATTGGAGAAGCGTGTTGAGTGCGGCGTGCTGACCGCGAACGTGCAGCAGACGACCGTCGATGCCCTTCAGGTGGCCGCGCTTGGCGGCAGCAGCCTTCACGGCCTTGGTCAGCTCGGCGAGTGCCGGCAGACGTTCCATCAGGCGTGCCCGGCGCTTGCGCCCCAGGGTTGCCAATGCGCGGTCTCGGTCCTTCTTCGCCCCTTCGGACGCGTCGAACTTCTCCTGCTGCACAGGCGTCATGTCGTCGTAGATCACGGAACCCAGCTTGTGATCGCCGGCACCGTAGATCAGCGCGTAGATGAACGTCTTCGCGGCGTCACGCTTGTTGAGGCCGACGGCGTGCTGGTTCACGGTGTGAACGTCAGTACCGTCTTCCTTCTTGCCGTTGACCACGGCCTCGCCGTAAGCGCCGTTGTCCCAGCGGGCCATGTAGTGCGCCAGGGCGCGAAGCTCCAGACCCTCGGCGTCACAGCCGACAAGGACGAGACCCCAGCCTGCGATCCACAGTGCACGCATGGGCTTCCACTTATCGGCCTGCGCCACGTTGGGCTTGCTGTGCGTCATACGGCCCGTCACGGCACCGTTGGTGTTCACGCGGCCATGGATGCGGCCATTGCGGCACGCCTTCAGCCACGCTTCCTTGCCGTCTGCGAGCTGGCCCAAGCGCTTGACGATGGTCAGGTACTCGGTCAGCTTCTTCGCTTCTTCCCACGGCAGCGCCGAGAGAACCGTTTCGTCCACCTTGGGCTTACCGCCGTCGGTGAACTCCGTGGGTGTCCACCCGTAGAGCGTCTTCAGACGATCCGCGATGTGGTCACGGGAGCCAGGGTTGAACACGACGGTCTTCCAGACCTCGTACACCTCGCCTTTGACGCGGCCCAGCTTCTTGTTGTTCACCTTGGAAATGGCGCGCTTCGCCAGAACCTGCCACGGCGGGAACACGTCACGCAACGACTCGTCCAGCCCGATCTTCTCCTTCAGGAGCTGGCCGTGCAGGACGGTGGCACCCTCGTAATCGAAGGCGAACCCGTTGGCGGACTGCTGCTGAATGATGACGGCGACCGCCTGCTCCAGCGTCAGGCACTCCAGGGAGTAGTCCTTGCCGTCGATCTTGTCGAACCACGCATCGGTGACCGTCACGTCCTGCGCGCAGTAGTCGTCCATTTCCTTCAGGAACGGAACGTTCGCCCAGGTGTACCCGAAGTCCTTGGGGTCGAAGTCGCCCTTGTGGATGCCGAGGCGGTAGCCCCAGGCGGCGAGCTTGTGCGTGCCGATCAGGCCCTTCTTCCGGAATTCTTCCGGCAGCTTGCCGGCGCGGAGTAGACCGAAGTCCACGTCCGCCATGTTCGTCCAGATGACGCGGGACTCCACCAGGGTGTCTCGCTGCACGGTCCCCGGGGTGGGCTTCCAACCGTACAGCTTGAAGAACACCGGATCGTCGTAGCCGACGATGTTCTGACCACCGATTGCCGGAGCGTCCGAAAGCATCTTCAGGCCGTCAGCAATGGTGCCGTCACGCGGCGTGGGGGTGCCGCAGTGGTAATGCGAGTGGTCAGTGAAGCGGTACACGCGCTTGGTGGCGCGGTCGAGGATGTTCAGACAGTGGACCTTGGTGACCTCTTCGAGGAGGCCATCGGTCTCCGCGTCATAAATGAGCATGAGGTTCCTTGGTCAGTAGCCCCCGGCGACGCGAGGGAGACGTGCGATGTAGCGATAGGCCGTGACGGTGGACACGAAGGCGCGTGGACTCAGGTACGGGCCGTCGGTGTCGTAGAGGTCGTCCTGAATCTCGTCCAGGGCTTCCGGACGATCCGGCTCCAGGTGGTCCTCCAGCGACACGTCGAGCGTGTAGCCGTAGTCCTGCACGTAGTGGTTGATGCGCTTCACCGTGCGGGGGGTGCCGTTGTTCACGAGGATCACGAGAGTCTTCGTGACGGCATCGCCGACGGCACCGTGACCGAACAACGTCCGGAGACCACCGTCGGCGTCGTACCACGCGGCCATGCGGCAGCAGCGGAAGTCGAAACGCGCGATGGTGTCTTCCGGCGTGCCGTGCATGAAGCCAATCAGGTTGAACTCCATGCCATCCACGTTCCGCTTGAACACGGCGCTGCGGCCCTTCCACTCCATGAAGGTATAGTCCCGCGAACACATGGCGACGAAGGCCGCGTCGAAGTCCTCCCGGTTCTGGAAGCACAGATCAACGTCGGCCAGCTTGGTCTTGTCGTAGTAAGCACGGAGGGCACCGCCCGCGAGGATCGCGGTACGGCGAACAGCCTCCGGCAGCTCCGCGAGCAAATGCTTCGCGTAGCGCGTGACGGTCTGAGTCATGGTTGTTCCAGTTAGAAGGCCGGACCCGGTGGAATGAACAGTTCGGGGTCAGGCAGGTTGTCCCCGGAGGGCCAGCTATCCACGAAGGTGCGGAGCATCACGAGGTTGCACATCATGTGACCGATGTGGCTCTCGCCGGATTCGGCATCAGTGGCCTCGCCGTCGATGTACTGCAAGGCGTGACGTGCGGCGCACGCCAGGGGGATATTCCAGTCCATGCCCTTGGCCCAATTCCACTCGGCGTACTTCTTCCTGCCGTAGTCGAACACCTTGGCGCACGAGGACCAATGGTCCTTCAGGTAGCCCAGGGAGCGCTCAAGGTGCGCCACGTCGCGTTTCGTCTGGAAGTCGCCAAGCGCCTCCAGGGACTTCAGTACGTCGATCATCGCGGAGCCGGGAACCAGCTTCGGCCCCAGCTCACGACGAATGGACCGCGCAATGACTGCCAGCGGGATCAGGTCGAGCGGGGCCTTGCCGGAGTTGTAGCGCGCGCCGGAGCCGCGTGCGGTGGAGTTCACGTCACCCACCGCCCCTTTCGGGGCAGTCGGCGGGAACGATGCGGTGGGGATTTTGAAACCGGGATAGACAGGTTGACGCGGGAACATGTTCTCTCTCAGAAGTCGTTGTTGGTTTCGTCGCGGAAACCGTGGTTGCTCTCTTTGCGTTCCTCTAGGGAACACTCGGTCATCCGACCGGTGCCTTGGTCGTACATCAGGCCGAGGCAGAGACCGTTGGAGTCGCCCGTGAAGCGGTCTTTCAGGACGCGCAGGATTCGTGGGGAACCCGGCTCCTGCTTGTTGCCTTCGACGGCGAAGATGAAGTGGCTCCAGAAGACGATGGAGCGCGAGCCGCGAAGGTGCTTCTCCAGCACGCGGCCACCCTCTTCGTGGGACTTACCCTCGGGCGTGGCGCAGTGGCTGATGTAGTAGAGCGTGGAGTCCAGCTCCATCATCAGCGAGGCCAGCTCGGCCATCATTCGGTCGATCTGCTTGCGCTCGTCGTCGCCTTCCATCACCGCAGCCAGGGCCGTAATGTGGTCGAGGAAGAAGTCCTGCACGCCGAACGCGTGGCGCATGTACCGCATCTGCTCGATGACACGTTCGTAGGTCAGACCGCCGAAGTGATCGAAGAGATAGACGCGGCCCTTCAGGCCACCCAAGGTGGACTTCAGCTTGTCCTTGTCGTACTCCACGCCGGGGACGTGGTAGCGCACGCCGTCGAGGACGCCAGCGATGGTCTTTGCGGTGTGATGCGGCGGTTCTTCCAGATGGAACAGACCGATCGGTCGGCGTTCCTTTTCGAGGATCGACGCCTGGACTTGCTTGAACACCGTGGTCTTACCCATGCCGGTGCCGCCTGCGAAGCCGTAGACCTCACCGCGACGGCGACCGTACGTCAACGCGTTGAGCGTCGGCCATGCCCATTGCAGCTCGGACATGCTCACGTCTTCCGCAGCCTTGTCGGCCACGTCTTCGATTGCAACGATGCCGTCCGGACGGTACTCCTTCGCACCCCAAATGGCGTCGATCACGCGGGCACCCTCGCCTGCCAAGTGCGCCTCGTTGGCGTCCTTGAAACCCGCGATGCGGGCGACCTTGCACTGGCCCGGAGCGAACAGCGGTGCGCACTCCTGCGCGGCCTTCTGCCCCACGTCGTCGTCATCGAACATCAGGACGACTTCTTGGAACTTCTGGAGCCACGTCAGCATGCCGGAGAGCGTCTTCTTCGCCGCCGGTGCGCCGTTCGGCAGAGAGACCACCGGCCACTTGTGGGACTGGAGCTGCGAGACCGTCAGTGCGTCGATTTCGCCTTCGACCACCACGACGCGCTTGCCGCCGTCGCGCCACAGCCACTGGCCGTACAGGCCGACATGCTTGAAGTCGCCGACGGTCTGGAAGGTCTTGTCCGCCCACCGCAGCTTCTGTGCAATGGGCCGGCCGGCTTCATCGCGATAGGTCGCGATCTGGCACAGCTCGTCGGTCTTGGTCTTCGGATGCGGGACGCGACCGACCGTGTAACCCCACTTCTTGCAGGTCTCTTCCGTCAACCCTCTCTTTGCGAGGGCGCGCACATCGCCGTGGTGCATCGGGCGGCTCTTCTTGCCACCCTCCTGCGCCTGCGGTGCTGCGCCCTCGCCGGGCGTGTAGTGGTTACAGACGAAGCAGTAGGCGTGTCCATCGGTGTAGAGCGCATTACCATCGCTGCTGCCACATTCATCGCAGGCACCCTTGCTTACGAGTTCGCTGTCGTTATACGTCTGTTCCACGTTGGAGATACCTCAGATGGGGTTATGGATCAGCCACTCCTGTACGTCGAAGGAGGGGCAGGCTTTGCCGGAGTTGAGTTCGCGGTGACCGACGATCCGTGCATTCGGATAGGTCTCGCGGAGGCGCTTCAGCAGGAACTTCAGCTCGTGGTACTGCTGCGGAGTGAAGTTCGCTTCGGGCTTGTTCACGTCGCGCTCGGAGACGCCGCCGACAAGGCAGATGCCGAGAGACTTGGCGTTGTAGCCCTGCGCATGCGCACCGACCACGGAGTCCTTGCGGCCCTTTTCCAAGGTGCCGTCACGACGGATCACGTAGTGGTAGCCCACGTCGTTGAAGCCGCGCTGGAGGTGCCACTGGCGGATTTCCTTCACGCCAATGTCCATGGACGGACGTGTGGCCGCGCAATGGACCACCAGATACTTCACGTTCTCGGGAGTCATGCGCCGGACACCTCAACTTCGATGCAGTCCTCTGCATCCCAGGTCTTCTCGATGTAGAACGAATGGACCAGCTTGTCGTCTGCCCATACCTGGGCATCGGTCATCGCATCGAGAACGCCCTTGGCGTAGTTGTCCACGTCAGGTGCCGGCGCAGCCAGCTTCGTGGTCTTCGGCTTGGCGACACGTACGATGATTCGCACGGCCACCGGGGTGGTGATGATCGAATCACCGGCGGTCTGCTCACGGATCATCCGCGCCAGCATCGCCTTGTATTCGGTGTATTCCTTCGGGTGGTACATGGACACGATGGCCTTGCCACCGGGTCGCGGAATCGCACGTCCACGCGGACGCGGCGTAGGCATTGCCTTCGCCTGGAGAATGAGTTGCATGGGTAGGCTCCAGAAACGCGAAAGCCCCCTTGCGGGGGCCTTCGGTTTCATCAGGGGGACTTAGAAGTCTTCTTCGGCCGAGGTGTCGCCGGCATCGCCGTCGGCATCGCTGTCGTCCACTTCACCGGCGCTGTCGTCCACGGCGTAACCACCGTCCTCGGCACCGAAGCCGTAGGCCGACGCGTTGCGCTGACCGCCGGTCACCAGCTCGATGACCTGCACAGCTTCCAGACGCAGCGTCACGCCAACTGCGTTCTCGTTGGCGGCGTAGTACGGGAACAGTTCCACGGCACACTTCACGAGGCTACCGCCGTAGATCAGCGGGGGCTTCTTGCCCAGGGACTTGCCCTGGCCGTCGAACAGCTCCGGCTTGCGCTCCCAGGTCTGGCCCGTCTTCGGACCCGACTTGTACTTGCCGCTGGCCTTCATCTTGACCTTCAGGATGATGCCGCCGGTTTCGTCGCCGGTGGCGTCGTCCAGCTCCGGTTCGCCAATATCGCGGGCGGTGATTTCCTTCGCCTTCTTCTTGGCCTTGCCGTCACCGGTCATCAGCTCGGCGCGCTTCTCTTCCAGGAATTCGTCGCGGACCTTGACGGCCAGCTCCAGAATTTCCGGCAGCGTCATGCGGGTCTTGCCCCGCAGACCGTCCACGGCCTCTTCCGGGTTCCCGTAGCGCAGCTTGGTTTCGTACACGCCATCGGCGTCGAACTTGGTGTCAGCCACGTTCAGCTTGGGGAACACTGCCGGTGCGCGCGGCAGGAGAATCTTCGGGTAGGACGGACGGTTGTTGTTTGCCATTAGGCGGTTACCTCTTCAGTTTGCGTTGCCGACTTGCGGGCGGGGCGGGTGGGAGTACGCGGAGCCGGCGTCGGAGCGGCGGATGCCTCTTCCGTGCCGTCGTCCACGATGACTTCCCCGGTCGTCACGAACGCACCACGCATCGGAACGCGGTCGATGACGAACAGGAAGGCATGCTGGGAATATTCAAAGTCCACGGTGCCGTTGATGGCTACCGTCAGGCCGCGCGTCAGGGACAGCACGGTGCCCTTCTCGTCCACCTCGGCGACCGAGACGACGGGCTGGCAGTTGCCCGCGCCGCGTTCGGCGTTGCGTGCGATGGCTTCGTGGTCCATCAGGAGAACCTTGCGGGAACCTTCGGGAAGAATCTTGGTCATGCGGTAATCAGCCTTTCGCGCAGTGCGCGGGTATAGAGAAGTTCCATGAAGGCATCGACCTGGGTCTCGCCGTTCGGGATGGTGTAGAGGACGTCCAGCTCTTCGTAGGTGATCGTCCGGGTCTCGTCCAGCATCTGCTCGGCGAACCACGTGCACGCGGCCTCGTAGTGGCAGATCAGCGCGAGCATGAAGTCGCGGGTGATGGTGACGCGGGCGGTGTACGCCTCGTCCACACTGATGTTCCTGTAGTCGGAGACCGCACGAGCGAAGCGCGTCCGTCCGTAGTTGCAGGCGTAGATGCCCTTGGCGTCGAGGTCAGGCAACGCGAACGCGTACAGGCCGTCGGCCTTATGCGTGGTAGTCATAGAAGTCCTCACCGCTGCTCTGCGCGACCGCGAACACCACCTCTTCGGCGGACATGCGGCTCAGGGTTTCGTCGGCGATGTAGCCCTTCTCGTTCAGCTCGCACAGAGCGTCAGTGACTGCACCGGTGCGCATTACAGCTTCCCGCCCAGGAGCATCATCAGGATCACCTGACGCTGACCGTCGGAGAAGTGCGGCGCACGCAGGATGCCCGGCTTACGGCGGCGGATGGCCGACGCGAGGATGCGCTTCTGCTTGCGGTTGAACGGACCACGGGTTTCGACCTGATTGGTCATGCTGCTCTCCTGTTATGCACGGCGAAGCTCGGCCTTCGCGTAATCGCGGAGTGCCTGGAGCTGATGGGTGAAGGGGGATTCGGCGTCGGCCATGGCGTTGCGTGCCACGGCCACCACGTCGTGAGGGTTGAGTTCGCACGCCTCGCTCATTGCGACGAGGGCCAGGGCGGTGCCGACCATTTGGTCAACGGGACGTGCCTGCTGAACGTGGTTCACCGCCGCGACGGCGAGTTGGCGACACGCCGGGATTGCCGGCATGCCGAGTTGGTCACGAACCTGTCGGGGTTCCATGGGTTGCTCCGTGAGTGGTCACCACGAGAACTGCGTGGCGTCGAGGTAGACCTGGGAGTGCCTGCGCATGACGCTCAGGACCGGGCGGTCGGGTGCGATGGATCGGTGGGTGAGCCGGACGAAGACGCGCCAGCCGGCCTCGGTGGCCTTGGTGCCGCGATGCGGCGTGCGCTGATTCATGGAGTACCAGTGCTGCGGCTGGATGGGCTGCGTCGGGTTGCCGTGGTCACGGATCGCCTCGGCCAATGCACGGTGGCTTACCGGCTCCTTCGACAGCGCCAAGGGTTCAGCCAGGAACTCAGTCAAGGGACCGTCGGACACCCACAGCAGCATCGGCACGGTCCACTCGTCACCGGTGAGGGAGTAGTCCACCTCGCCGTCAGCGCCGCGCGGCACGTTGTCGCAGTGCCAGTTGGGGATGCATGGGTACTGGTTCGCCATGAGCATGTGGACCTTGACGTCCACCTCCCACTCGTCCGGGTTGAACACCGGAGCGTTGTCGAAGAGCGGCTTCAGGTCCGGCATCAGTTCGCCCGCCTGCACCAACGGGCAGCGGAACAGGCCGTTGTGCATTCGCTGGATAGTGTCCTGCGGTAGGTCGAGCGGCGCGTGGCCGGCGTGGTGCGGAGTGTGGAAGTAGAACTTGCGCATGGTCTCTCCATGTGTGCGAAGGCCCGACCGAAGTGGCCGGGCGTTTGTTTGTGCGAGGGTGTGGGGTGAAACCCGGAGCTGCCGTCCATGGCAGCACTTCCACTTGTGGAAGTATCAGGCAAACAGATACAGGGAGTCCCTGACACCCTCAAGGTTGAGGTTTCCGACTGGGGGCAGCTCAGGAATCTTCTCGATCAAGTCCGGGTGGTCCTTCAGTTGTTCGATCAGCTCGTCCCGCATGTCGGCCAGCAGGTTGCCGGCGTACTGTTCAATGAACGCCTCGCGGATCACCGCGTGCAGCATGTCGGTGTCCGCCGCGTGGGTGCCGAAGGAGTCATGGATCACCGCGAGGGCGGTTAGGCCGTTCTCCTTCCCCCACAGCGCGGTCCGCATCAGGTGTGCACCGTCCAGGCTGTGAACGTAGTTCGGGGCCACGCTGCTTGCCTGCTTCCGACCGTCGATCTTGTCGGTGTCGGTGACGAGGGTCAGGGTGACGCGCTTGCCGTCCACAAACGTCTCGATGCGCTGGCCCTCTTCGACCCAATACGCCTGACGCACCGGCAGACCCATTGGGGTCGTCCAGCGCATCGGCTGATTGGTCGCTGAGATTACCTTGGAGGCGGACTGCACCCAGGTCATCGCGCCGCGAGCTGCGACCACGATTTCGCCCAGCGCTTCCCAAATCACGTCGGCGGCGTACACGGACGACTTGAACACGTGTGCGTCCTTGCCCAAGTAGTCCTCGCCCTCCCCCTTCACGGCCTTGGCAATCATCTTCGCCATGCCCAGCTTGGTGGCCGCGTAGCACAGCGTCATCGTCGGCTGCTTGGCGATGGACCGCTTGAACTTGCCGTTCCAGGCGACGCTGAACTCCGGCTGCTTCTCCAAGCGTCCGTCGGACAGCTCCTGGCCCTTGTTCGACACCTGGGTGTAGATATCGCCGGGCTTGTCCTGCGGCACGAGGTTCACCGCAGCGCCGCCCACCGGGTCGCGCAGCAGGGCCGAGAAGTGCTGAAGGCCAGAACAGGAACCGTCCATGTGGATCGGCAGACGGGACACGTGCCCTTCCCCGTTGTAGGTGTAGGACACGAACTCCATGCACGCCGCCAGTGCCGACACCGGGCTGTCTGCGGTCTCCCAAAAGCGCTCGCCGTCGCGCGGGTCCAGGCCGCTGTCCAGCAGCTTGTCCGCGTTCTCTTCGACCCACTTGATGCGGTCCGCGAAGGACACCTTATCTACACCGAACAGGTTGGCGATGTGGACCTTGAGCCAGTACGCGCCCCGGGCACCCAGCGGCTTGCCTTCGGCGAACTGCAAGAGACCCTTGGCAACGTCGTCGCCCTGCGGGTTGAGGTAGGCGGCGAACGGATAGACGCGGCCCCGGAAGTCGAGGCTGTGCGGGAAGTAGATAGCCTCTTCCGGCGCGAACCGGTCGGCCACGTACAGCTTCTGTGCCATCTGCACGCGCTGGCTGGCCCGATGCTCGTTCTCTTCGTAGACGGCGGCAGCGGCCATCTTCCATTCCTTCAGGGCTTCCTGCTGGTCCAGCGTGAGCTGGGCGACAGGGACACCTTCGGGTACATCATAGGGACGCGGCGGCAGGGGTTCGTCCCGGCGCTGAACGAGGGCCGGCGAGTTCTCCTGCGCGTCCCACATATCGCGGATCACGTCGAGGACACGCGTATTGATCTGCCACGGGGTTGACTGGATGGCGTTGATGGACTCGTAGACCTGGCTCAGGTCCGCGTTCTTCAGGTCGTCAAGGTACTCCCGGCTGTTGGTCCGGACGAGGCGCGGGTTCAGCACCTGGGTCACGTAGCCGCCGTGGTACGGCGAGGTCCAGTCACGCGGCGGGTGGACCATGGGGAGGTGGATCGGGCACAGCAAGGCGCACTTGGCGTGGGCCTTCTCCAGCTCGGCCAGATGCTCCGGGGTGAAGTGGAGCTTGATGGGGGTATTGGCGGACCCGTCGGTCATACGGGCCGCAACCACCATGCCGGTGGCCTCAATGAACAGGTCCAGCAGCTTCTTCCCCACCAGCAGCTTCTCCCGCTCGTCCCATGACACGGCGCGCTTGCCGTGCTTGGCGATCACGCGCTGGAAGACGGCGCTGCGGTGCCGGCCGCTGGTGGACTTCTTCAGTTGCTCCGAAACCTTGTGGAAGAGGCCGGGCTGGCTGTCAGCCATCAGCTTGATATCGAGGTGCGCCTGAATGGCGTTACCGATGCTCAAGGCGACCGCCTGAAGCATCCGGGCATCCGCTGCGCCGTTGATGGCACACCGGGCGGTCAGGTAGGCCGCTTCCTCGGGGTCGATCCGGGCCACGTAAGGCAGCGCGTTATGACGCGGGCCGCTCTTACCGGTCTCGGCCTCTTCAATGAACTGGACGATGCGCTCGGCGGTCGGCAGGACGGCCTTCCGCAGCATGCTCACACCCGGGCGAGTCTCGGCTTCCTGCCCAGCTTCATGAGACTTCTCGTATGCCTGTGCACCGAGGGCCAGGGACTCAGCCTCCAGCTCCACCTGCCGTGCGAACAGGGGGGTCTCACTTAGGTTGCTCTTAATGTTCACTTTAGGTTTCTCTTAAGGTTTAGGGCTTCGCCCGAGGGTGTGGGGTGAAACGCAGAGGCCCCGTGGAAGTAGTTCCACTTGTGGAAGCTCCGGACAAAAAAAGGGCGAACCGGGTGTGCCAAACCGCTGGCACACTCAGCTCGCCTCAGAGGAAATGTGTGGCACACCGGCCGTTTTATGTGCCAGATGTGCCACGGGGACTTACGCTATGTCATTGAACTGCCTAGCTTTAAAGAGGATCGAGTCCCACCTTCGGCACCATGGAAATGAAAAGGCCAGATCGAAAGATCTGGCCTTTTGTTTTTCAATCCAGCCTCATTGGCCCGTAACGACCATCAACTTTCCTGCGACGTCACTTACCGAAGATGTAACGCGTGCGAGCCTCCAGGGACCACTCACCCAGCATTCGATCACCCCCCTCCTGCACATGGCTGAGGGGGCGCGGTCCCTGGGTGATGTCACGGCCAGCTGCCCGCATCGCAGACTTGCTCAAAGACGGATCGTAAAGCACGCGGTGAACCGCTTCGGCCACCATCTGTCTTGTGCTTTTACCTGCTGTCATCGGCACTCTCCACCGCAGAATCCGTAACGATGCTAGCACCGATGCCAACTGGCGAACGATCGTTCAGGACAAGAAACGCGACCAGGAAAAGCAACGAACCGAACAAGATCGAGCTCGCAATGCCCCCGGCCACGCTCAATCCAAACTGCGGCCAGAACCGCCGCCCCTGACGTATTTCCCCCATCAGCGCAGAGTGCTCAACGTCCTTCCGGACCGATTCGGAAAACGCAGCCTGAACCAAATCTGCGTGGTTCTTCAGAATCGCCTCTGCAACACCCTGAGACCTGACGAGTGCAGCCGCAGGCAGGGCCTCGTACCAGCCCCGAACCTCATCATCAGTTGCGCCCCGTCCCATGTGCTCGGCGTGATGCTTCATCCACTCAAACTTCTGCTCCTCAACTACCGCATATGTAAGGAGGCTGAGTAGCCAACTTCCAGGAAGGTCCTGCATCAACTGGTCGTAGATCTCTATCGAACCCGTGAACCGCGCCATGGATACTCCCGAGATTGGATGAATCCATGGTTACACGCGCGAAGTCGGCATCGAAGCTGATCGACGCCGAACACAACGTCAGAGTTCCCGTACATCACTGTAGGCAAAACGCTACGGCGTCAGTAGAAGAAACGAAATCAACGCCTCCGCGCCACCACCGGCACACCCGCCTGCGCCGCCAGCGCACGTGACAGTTCCTGCGCTGGCAGGATGTTGAACAGGCGCGAGTAAAGCGCGGCCATGCGCCCCAGATCCCACACCCCGAAGCGGGCGCAGATGCCGGTCACGGTGTCGCCAGGGCGGGCACTGCGCAGCGCGCTGCGGATCGCATGCAGGCGCTCCACCACATAGAACTGGCGCGGGGCCATGCCGAAGGCGTCGCCGAACGCGCGGTTCAATGACCGCTGCGAAGCCCCCACCGCGAACGGAATGTCCGAGAACGGCACCTCGCCGCGCAGGCTGCGCTGGATGTGGTCAATTCCGCGGCGCACGATCTCCTTGCGCGGCAGCGGTGGCCGACCGCGCCGGCTGGCTGCAAGCGAGGGACACACCGGCAGCGGCCGGCACTGCAGCACCGCCGTAGTGATCTGTGCAGCAAAGGCCTGCTGGGCAGCCGGCTCGGCAAACGCCTCCGGGTTCTCTGCATGCACGTCGAAGGCGCGCTGGGTCAGCGCCACCACCTCGGCCACGGCCTGCGGGTTGGACCGCACATGCGTGGTCCGGTACAACGCCTGGGTATCCAGCCCCATCCGCACCGCCTGCCCCAGCACCCGCGCTTCCGCCAGGTCCACCCCGAGGAAGCGCGCCGGCACCCGGGTGAATCCCTGCATCTCCTGGCGCGGGGCCATCCAGATGTAGCCGTCGTCGCCGACCTGCTCGCCTTCCAGTTCGGTATCGCTGCCCGGCAGCGACAGGTACACACCAAAGCGGGCGGCGTGCAGCGCGCCACGATAGGTCACCGACGCACCATCCATGCCGTGCAGCACGCCGATATCGCCGATCTCCAGCGTACTCAATACCCAGGCCGCGTCGCTGCGCCCGGTAACCCGCATTTCTCCGTCAATTCCGTTGACCGCGTTTGAGTACGCCTCGAAGTCCGGAAAGGTCAAAGAAGGCATTATTTATAATGAGTGGATAATGTTTGAAATTATGTGCGGAGCGGTCAGGAAAACTCACCAATCCTCACGCGGCCGCATACTCTACGCGGATTTGACACCGGTTGTGCACCGCCATTGGTAGGGGGTGAAAGGCCGCTTTTTTGGCGGTCTTTACGTAGCGAACCGCCTTCACCGCCCCTAAGAATGTGAACACCCTGCAGCACAACGAATGGACGGTGGGGGCTGTCCAAACGAAAGGTTGCAGGGTGTGTTTGTTTCGATCCGGGGGAAAATATCCGCATCGCGCGGTGTGGCCGCGGACTTAATAGAAAGACCGGTTCATCCGGCATGAGTCCGCAGTGCCGCCCGAACGGGGGTTGGGCACGGATTGTCCAAGGGGTGTTTTCGCATTACCTGCCGTACGAAAAGGGCCAGATTCCCGATCTGGCCCTTTTCTCTTATACGAGTCGCAGCACCGGCTGCCCGGCCGCCGCAGGCTGTCGCGAACCCCGGCTGGCTCCGACGTCCACCTTGAACCCGGCCACGGTGTGCAGCAGTTCGGTGGACTGCTCTTCCATGCTGCGTGCGGCCGCCGAGGCCTCTTCCACCAGCGCGGCATTCTGCTGCGTGCCCTGGTCGATCTGGTCGACCACGATGTTCATCTGGCCCAGGCTGTCACTCTGCTGGCGCGCGGCGTCGCTGATCTCGCGGATCAGGTCGCTGACCCGTTTCACGTTGCCGACAATCTCGTCCATGGTGCGCCCGGCCCCCTCCACTTGTCCGGTGCCGATACCCACCTTGTCGACCGAGTCGCCGATCAACTGCTTGATCTCCTTGGCAGCGGTAGCCGAGCGCTGTGACAGCGACCGGATTTCCGAGGCCACCACGGCGAATCCGCGTCCATGCTCGCCTGCCCGCGCGGCTTCGACCGCCGCGTTGAGTGCCAGGATGTTGGTCTGGAAGGCGATACCGTCAATCACCCCGATGATGTCGACGATGCGCCGCGACGACTCGTTGATCAGCGCCATGGTGCTGACAACCTCGTGCACCACCTTGCCGCCCTGCGCGGCGACATCGACCGCACCACTGGCCAGCTGGCTGGCCTGGCGGGCGTTTTCGGCGGTGCTGCGCACGGTATCGGCCAGGTCCTTCATCGACACCGCGGTTTCTTCCAGCGAAGCCGCCTGCTGCTCGGTGCGCTGGGAAAGGTCGGCGTTGCCCTGGGCGATTTCGCTGGCGCCGAGTGCGATGGTATCGGCGGCGAATTTGATCTGGCCAATGATGCCGGCCATGGTCTCCATCAGCGCATTGACGCCGTGGCACAGTTCGGCAATCGGTCCGGTCTTGTCGTCCGTGGCGATCTGGTGAGTGAGGTCGCCCGCCTGCGCGGCCGCGACCACCTCGCGGGTCTGCGCCACCGCCGCCTGCAGGGCATTGGCATCGCGCACCTGGGCAGTCACATCCGTGGCGTACTTCACGACTTTGAAGGCGCGGCCGTTCATGTCCATGATCGGGTTGTACGAAGCCTGGATCCAGACCTCACGCCCGCCCTTGCCCAGCCGCCGGTACTGGCCGGCATCGTATTCGCCGCGACCCAGCTTTTCCCAGAACGCGCGGTACTCCGCGCTTTCCCGGTACGCCGGCTCGACGAACATGCTGTGGTGGCGGCCGCGTACTTCATCCAGGGTGTAACCGGTGGTGGCCAGGAAGTTCTCGTTGGCCCCCAGGATGCGGCCGTCCAGGCTGAACTCGATCACCGCCTGCGACTTGTTGATGGCCGCCAGCTGGCCGGCGAAATCGGCCGCCTGCATCTTCTGCGCGGTGATATCGGTGGCGAACTTCACCACCTTGTAGGCGCGCCCGTTGCTGTCGAACACCGGGTTGTAGGAGGCCTGGATCCAGATCTCACGCGCGCCTTTACCGAAGCGACGGTACTGCCCCGCATCGAACTCGCCACGCCCCAGCCGCTCCCAGAATGCACGGTACTCCGCACTCTGTGCCTGGACCGGGTCTACGAACATCGAATGGTGATGCCCCTGCACCTCCGCCAGCGTGTAGCCCAGCGTCTGCAGGAAATTGTCATTGGCGGTGAGAATGGTGCCGTCCAGGGCAAATTCGATCACCGCCTGGACCCGGTGCAACGCCGTCACCTGGGCTTCCAGTTCCTCGCGATGACGGGCTTGCGCCGCATCGTGATCCCGACGCACATCGCGACGGGCATGGAACAGTGCGCGCAGTCCGCGCCACGGGGAAGCTGGCAGCGCCACGGCACTGCGTTCGGTCAACGGCATCTGCATGCCAGAGATAAGCATTTTTGCGATCCTCGATGTTCGGTTGGCGGATGGGCTACGAAACAACGCAGACGTCCGGGGGCAAACAACGACGTCACTCCAGCCAGCCCCATGTGGAGCAGGCGCAGAAGGGTATCGACTAACTTGAGATAACCTTTAGTAGAAACTCGCGTGATAATGAATAATTAATATCAAAACCAGGTCACAGTTTTATATCGCCCATTCATTCATGTGTAAATACCCGTCGGGGATTCACTCAGAACCGCCATCATCTGGCGAGTCGAGCGGATCCGGCCCACCGTGCACCGGGTCTTCCACCTGCACGTTGTTGCGGCCCAGCGCTTTGGCGCGATAGCACTGGGCGTCGGCCGCGGCCACGGCCGCATCCACGCTGGTGCCACCGTGGATGGCGGCGATGCCGATGCTGGCCCCCACCCCCAGCCGGGTGGTGTCCCAGGGAATGGTAAGCACCTGCAGGGAATGCAGCAGATCGGTGCCGATCCGGCGTGCCCGCCGCAGTGAGCAGCCGGCCAGAATGACGGCGAACTCGTCGCCCCCCAGCCGTGCCACGATGTCGGAATCACGCACGCCGTGGCGCAGGGCGTTGGCCACCGCCCACAGCATGGCGTCTCCGGCCAGATGACCGTGGTTGTCGTTGATCGGCTTGAAGTTATCCAGATCGATGAACATCAGCGAGGCCGACTGCCCGGTCCGGGCCACGCGGGTGATGGCCTGCTGCAGGTGGGCCTCGAAGCCACGGCGGTTGGTGAGTTCGGTCAGCGGGTCAACCTCGGCCAGATGTCGGGCCTCGCGCTGACGGGCCCGCTGCTGGGTGACATCACGGATGACCCATACCGCGCCGTTGATCTCGCCTTCGTCGTCGCGCAGCCAAGCCCGGGTCAGGTCCACCGGCAGCAGGTGGGCCCCAACCGACAGCAGCAGGTCAGAATGCAGATCCACGGCATTGCTGTCCGGGTCCAGCAACACCTCCAGTTCCAACGGCGAGCGCGGCGCATATTCCGTGGTGAGCTCGACCACGTCCTGGATCTGGCTGCCGGTGAACGACGCAGCTCCTTCCCCGGCCAGGGCACGGCTGGCGGCGGCATTGGCATATTCGATGCGGCCGCGCAGGTCCAGACTGAGCACCATGTCGGCCACCGCATCGAGAGTGACCCGGGTGCGCTGGGCCGATTCGCGCAACTGCTGGCCGCTCTGGTGCTGGGCGGTGATGTCTTGGATCTGCGACACGAAATGCAGGGGTTCGCCATGCGGGGCACGCACCAGCGACACCGACAGCCGTCCCCACACCAGGTGCCCGCCCTTGCCCAGGTAGCGCTTGGTCATGTGGTAATGGTCGCGCCGCCCGGCCAGCAGGTCCTGCACCATGGCCAGATCGGCGTCCAGGTCGTCGGGATAGGTCAGAGTCTGGAAGTCGATCTCCAGCAGTTCCGCGCGGGTATAGCCGAGAATGCCGCACAGCGCATCGTTGACGTCCAGCCAGCGCCCTTCCAGTGACACCAGGGCCATGCCCAGTGCGGCTGAATTGAAGGCACCGGCAAACTTTTCCGCCGCCAGATGGGCCTGCTCGCGCACTTCCAGCAGCGGGGTCAGATCCACCGCCATGCCGACGTAGCCCATCCGCTGACCGTCGCCGCCATTGAGCGGGCTGATCGACAGCCGCACCTGGCGATGTTCGCCATCCTTGCGCACGAAGGTCCACTGGTGCGACCAGGTGCCTGTAGCCGCGCGCGCGGTCAGCGCCTCGAACACGGTGGGCACGCGACCGTCGGCATCGGCCTCGGGCTGCAGGTAATCGTGCATTTCATGCGGATCGTGGAACAGGCCTGGATTGACCCGGCCAATCACCTCTTCCGGGGTGTAGCCCAGCAGTTTCTGGGCCCCGCTGTTGAACAGGTTGACCACCCCGTGCACATCGGTGGCGATGACCGCGACTTCATCGGAGGCGTCCACCACGGCCTGCAAGCGCTGACGGGTATCGGCGGCGTCCTGGCGGGCGTTCTGCAGGTCGCTCACGTCGGCGTGCGCCCCGGCCATGCGCAGCGGTCGCCCCTGCGCGTCACATTCGTACACCCTGCCCCGGTCCTGCACCCAGATCCAGCGCCCATCCTTGTGTCGCATCCGGCACAGGCTTTCGTACTGCGCGGAGCGGCCCGCCAGATGCTCCCGCAGCAGCGCATTGGACTGCGCCACGTCGTCGGGATGCGCCAGCTGCAGAAAGGTGTCCGCCGTGATGGGAGCCAGCTCCTCACGGGTGTAACCGACGATCTGCGCCCAGCGCTCATTGACCTGCATCTGGTCGGTGCGGCAGTTCCATTCCCAACTGCCCATGCCGGTGCCGTCGATGATCATTTCCAGCCGACGGCGCTCCTCGGCCTCGGCCTGCAGGGCAGCCTGCGCATCGAGCAAGGCAGCCTGCGGCGTCACGCGCGCGCCACCGTGCGGGCGCGGTTTCCCGCCCCACCCTCGACCGGACTGCACTGACGTGCCTGCTGTTCTGTCATCTGGCCCCTCCGCCAGTTCGCAGCGTACAGGGATTGAATGCAAAGCGTGATCAAACTTCTGTCAACGCGCCTCCGCAAACGACACAGGCTGCCCCGAAGGCGGCCTGTGATCAGGACAAACGCGGGTTCAGCTACCGCGCTTGGCCCGGGCAAACGCGTCAGCCAGCGCGTTGTTGGCGGGGGGTGCCGAGGTGCCTGGGCGCGGACCACCGCCCTGCGGACGCCCTCCAGGACGCGGGCCGCCACCGTCGCGACGACCGCCCCCGGCCGGCCGGGCATCACGTTCGCCCGGAGCCTTGGCCGGTGCCGGGCTGTCTTCCAGACGACGGGTCAAGGCGATGCGCTTGCGCGCCACATCCACTTCCAGCACCTTGACCTTGACGATGTCGCCGGCCTTGACCACGTCGCGCGGGTCTTTGACGTAGGTGTCGGACAACGCCGAAATGTGGATCAGGCCATCCTGGTGCACGCCAATGTCGACGAACGCACCGAACGCGGCGACGTTGCTGACCACGCCTTCCAGCACCATGCCCGGGCGCAGGTCCTTGATCTCTTCGACGCCATCGGCAAAACGCGCGGCCTTGAACTCCGGGCGCGGGTCACGGCCGGGCTTTTCCAGTTCCTTCAGGATGTCGCGCACGGTCGGCACACCGAAGGTTTCATCGGTGAACTGCTCGGCCTTCAGCTCGCGCAGGAAACTGCCGTCACCAATCAGTGCCTTGATCGGGCGCGCGGTGGCGGCCACGATGCGCTCCACCACCGGGTACGCTTCCGGGTGGACCGACGAGGCATCCAGCGGCTGGTCGCCATCGGCGATGCGCAGGAAGCCGGCGCACTGCTCAAAGGTCTTGTCGCCGAGGCGCGGTACTTTCAGCAGGTCCTTGCGGCGTTTGAACGGGCCGTTCTCGTCGCGGTGGCGCACGATGTTCTCGGCCACGGTGGAGGACAGGCCAGACACGCGTGACAGCAGCGCTGCGGAAGCGGTGTTGACGAACACGCCCACCGCATTCACGCAGTCTTCCACGCGCGCATCCAGCGCGCGCGCCAGGCGGTACTGGTCGACGTCATGCTGGTACTGGCCCACGCCAATGGCCTTCGGCTCGATCTTGACCAGTTCGGCCAGCGGGTCCTGCAGGCGGCGGGCAATGGACACCGCGCCGCGCAGCGACACGTCCAGGCCCGGGAACTCCTTGGCAGCGAATTCGGAGGCCGAGTACACCGAGGCTCCGGCTTCGCTGACCACGATCTTCTGCAGCTTGGCTTCGCCCAGCAGCTTGATCGCTTCACCGGCCAGCTTGTCGGTTTCGCGGCTGGCGGTGCCATTGCCGATCGCGATCAGGTCGACGTTGTGCTTGGCGCACAGATGCTTGATCGTCTGCAGCGACTGCTCCCACTGACGCTTGGGCTCATGCGGGTAGATGGTGTCGGTAGCGACCAGTTTGCCGGTGGCATCGACCACGGCGATCTTGCAGCCGGTGCGGATGCCCGGGTCCAGGCCGAGCACGGCCTTCGGTCCTGCCGGTGCGGCCAGCAGCAGGTCCTTGAGGTTGTCGCCGAACACCGAGATCGCCTCGGCTTCGGCCTTTTCGCGGGCCTGGTTGAACAGGTCCAGCAACAGGTGCATGTGCAGCTTGGCGCGCCAGGTCAGGCGGCAGGCGTCCAGCAGCCAGCGGTCACCCGGTCGGCCGGCATCGCGGATGCCGGCGTTGAAGGCCACGCGGCCTTCGGCATACACATGACCCGCTTCGGCATCGCTGCCCGGGTCGAGCTCCAGGAACAGGATTTCCTCGCGGCGCGCGCGGAACAGCGCCAGCAGGCGGTGCGAGGGAATCTTTGCCAGCGACTCGGCGTGTTCGAAGTAGTCGCGGTACTTGGCCCCCTGCTCTTCCTTGCCTTCGGCCACGCGTGCGCGGATCACCCCGTGTTCGCCCATCCAGCCGCGCAGTTCGCCGACCAGGGTGGCGTCTTCGCCCCAGCGCTCCATCAGGATGGCACGGGCCCCTTCCAGCGCGGCCTTGACGTCGGCGACACCCTTTTCGGCATCGACGAAGCCTGCTGCGAACTGCTGCGGATCCTGGCTGGGGTCGGCCAGCAGGCCGTCGGCCAGCGGCTCCAGCCCGGCTTCACGGGCAATCTGCGCGCGGGTGCGGCGCTTGGGCTTGTACGGCAGGTACAGATCTTCCAGGCGCGACTTGGTGTCGGCCCCCAGGATCTCCGCGCGCAGTTCGTCGCTCAGCTTGCCCTGCTCGTCAATGCTGGCCAGCACGGCCGCGCGACGGTCTTCCAGCTCGCGCAGGTAGGTCAGGCGGGTTTCCAGGTTGCGCAGCTGGGTGTCGTCCAGGCCACCGGTGACTTCCTTGCGGTAGCGCGCGATGAACGGAACGCTGGCACCTTCGTCCAGCAGCGCGATGGCGGCGCGGGCCTGGGCGGTCTGGGCACCGATCTCATCGGCGATGGTCTGGGCGATCTGCAGGGCGAGCTTGGTATCTGACATTGCTTCCGGCCGGGGCCGCTGTGCGGAAAACCCCGATTGTGGCAATGCCGGCCCGCCGGGGAAACCCGTTGACAATCGACCCGCGTTGGGGGCGGAACTGCCTTGGCCGTTATCGATAATGCTGGGCGGTACGCTGACGCACCGCGTCGTCGAGCATGGTTTCCAGCGCCATCACCCGCACGCGGCCAATGCCCTGCAGCTCCATGAAGCGTTCGGTATAGATTTCCGGCCCCTGCGCGGTGTCGGCTTGGGACTTGCTGAAACCCAGGGGCACCACGCCCTTGTCGCCATCCTTGCTACCACCGACATAAAGAACGATTGCCATGTGATGTGTTTCTCCTGATACGTCTACAACAGCATGCAGCTTACGCCACCCATGCTGAAGATTCGGCGTGCAGGCTAATAACGTTTGTTTGCATGCAGATGACGTCGCGATAGCGACGCTTTACTTACACGAAATTAACGCCCAGATAACGTCGTGGGCCACCAGCCCTTTCCGGTAAGCGCATAGATGTCGGCCGCGCGCTCGAACGGATTGCGCGCGCTTACCCCGCCACACGCCAGATACACGGGCAGGTAAAGCGGCCCGAGCACCAGATACTGGTAAACGTGGGCGCGCTCATGATCGTGCAGGCCGATCACCGGCTCGCTGCACCACCCGGCCTGGTGGGCATAGGTGCGGCACGGCACATCCAGGGTTGGACCGGTATGCAGGACGACGTTGCCGAGGGTAATCGCGCCACCTGGACCCCAGGGGTAATGGCGGAACACGATCGCCAGGTCGCGTCCACTCCAGTAGGGCCGTGCACCAGCGAACAGACCGGCCAGGCCGCCGAGCAGTCCGACCACGGTGTTGGGCACTGTCCACAGCGCACCCAGCCCCTGCAGCAGGCGCAGGGCCGCTCGCGACAGGCTCAGTCGGCTTCGTTCGGGATGAGCAGCCATAGGATCAGGTAGACCAGAATGCCGGGGAAAGCGGCCGAGGCAATGGACACCACCACGTACAGCACGCGCAGCAGGGTCACGTTCCAACCAAAGCGATGTGCGATGCCGCCCATCACCCCGGCGATCATACGGTCATTGAGCGAGCGCGACAGCGTTCGCGGGGCAGTGTTCATGGGCAGGTCCTCCAACGGTGATTGAAGGCTACGGTAGCGCCCGCCGTGTCTACGGCGTGCGTTGGGGGTGTGGTTGCCGGGCAAGCCCGGCACTACGTCCGCGCCTGCAGCCACTCGGTGATCGTCGACGGTACTTCGCGCTGGGCGCGACCGGACACGTAGATACCGATATGACCACCGCGGAAGCTGCTTTCGCTGTAGTCCTTGCTGCCTATCCGACCGCGCAGCGCGCGCGAGGCATCCGGCGGCACCAGGTGGTCCTGCTCGGCGTAGATGTTCAGCACCGGCAACGTCACCTGCGCCAGGTCCACGGTTTCGGTGCCGATGCGCACGCCGTCATGCATCAGCCCGTTGCCCTGGTAGAACTGCTTGATGAAGTCACGGAACGCTTCGCCAGCCAGGTCGGGCGAATCGAAGATCCACTTTTCCATGCGCAGGAAATCCTCCAGCGCCGCCTTGTCATCCAGGATGTCCAGCAGCCCCACGTACTTCTGCACATTGAGGCGGAAAGGCTTGAGCATCAGGTAGCTGGCGTTCATCAGGTCGGCCGGGATATTGCCCAGCGTATCCACCAGCAGGTCCACGTCCACGTGCCGCGCCCAGTGCGAGAGCATGTTGTCGGGCGTCTGGAAATCCACCGGGGTGACCATGGTGATCAGGTTGGCCAGCTTGTGCTGCCGCAGCGCGGCATAACACAGCGCGAACACGCCGCCCTGGCAGATGCCGAGCATGTTGATCGGGTTGCCGTCATGGGCCGCCACCAGATGGTCCACCGCGCCATCGACGAAGCGCAGAAGATAGTCTTCCAGGGTCTGGTAGCGCTCGGAGCGGTCCGGGTAGCCCCAGTCCAGCACGTACACGTCATGGCCCAGTGCCAGCAGCCGCTGGACCAGCGAGCGGTCGGCCTGCAGGTCGACCATGTAGGGCCGGTTGACCAGCGCGTACACGATCAGCAGCGGGGTGCGATGCACCGGTGGCTGCTCGCTCACGAAGCGGTACAGCCGCACCTTGCCGTCGCTCCAGACTTCTTCGCGGGCGGTTGCACCGTAGTCCACGTCGTCCACCGACGGCAGCAGCTTCAGGCCGTCCATCAGCTTGCGCTGCATGGACAGGGTTTCCTGCAGCAGGTCTTCGGCGTTGAAACCGAGGGGGCCTTTCATGGCGTGCGTTTCCGGGCAGTGGATTTGGATTCCGATTTGGGTTTCGGTTCCGATTTGGGTTTCGGTTCCGATTTGGGTTTCGGTTCCGATTTGGGTTTCGGTTTCGGCTTGGCCTTGGGTGCCGGGGCCTGTGCGGCCGCCATGCGCCGTACCATCCGTTCCAGCTCGGTGATGCGTCGGTGCGCGGCATCCATTTCGGTGCGGGTGGGCAGGCCTAGTGCTTCGCAGAGCCGCTCCACTTCATGCTGCGCCGCCCCGCGCAGGCGCATCTGCGCATTGCCCAGCGACGCATAGACCTGCTGGAACGGCTCGGACAACGCCACCTTGGCGTAGGCCTCCTCGGCCGCCTCGATCCACAGATCGAACATGGCGCGGGCGCTGGTCAACTGGTTGCCGGGCTGCTCGTGCTCGGCCAGGCGCTGCTCGAACAAGGCGTAGGCGTCGTCCAGCGCCTGCCGGATCTGGTCCACGTAGGCGCGGGCATGTTCCTGGAAATCCTGCTGCGCGCGCATCAGCGCCTGCCAGCGGGCCTGGTGCTCGCGTGCCGGGCCGAATGCCGGGCTCTGCAGCCAGGGTTCCAGGTCTTTCTGCAGCCGCTCCAGCAGGGCCAGCAGATCCGGGCCACCGGCCTGGGTATGGCCGCGCGCGCCCTGCAACATCCACTTCAGCATGCCGTCGCCCTGCCCCTCCACAGCCTGCTTCCAGGCCTGGGCGATGTCGGCGCTGCTGGCGTCCTGGCCGGCAAACTGCGCGGCCACCGCCTGCATGGTGCCGTACCAGCCACCGGCCTGCTCGCGAAAGCGGTGCACGGCGTCTTCGGCCTGGCGGTTGCCGGGCGCGTGGCCCGGGGCGGACATCAGCTGGGCCCAACCTTCTATTGTCTGCTGCCAGCTGCCCGGAGCATGCTCCCCCCCCGCACCCGCCGTACCCGCCGCCTGCCGCAGTGCATCGCCCCAGGCGCTGAAGTACTGGCGCGCCAGCGCCTCGAAATCTCCTGCGTCGTGGTTACCGCCAGCGCTGCTGCTCATGGCTTGGGAATTCGCAGGGTCTTGCTGATCATCAACGAACCCGACAAGGCAAACAGCAGCACCATCGGGTGCAGCTGCCAGGGGCCCAGCTGCCAACCGCCCAGCCACAGATCCGGGCCAATGGCCCCCAGGCTGGCCGCCACGGCCAGCACCACTACCAGCGCCAGGCTGGTGGGAATGGGCGTACCCTCGAAGTACGGCACCTTGTCGCCCTCACCCGCCAGGGCTTCGGCGGTGACGTTGTAGCGGGCCAGACGGCTCACACCGCAGCACACGAAGTAGCTCAGCACCAGCCAGTCCCAGCCGCCCTGCATGCCGCAGGCATAGGCCAGCGCAGCCGGGGCCACGCCGAATGAGATCACGTCCGACAGCGAATCCAGTTCGCGGCCCAGGGTGGAACTGGACTTGCGCCAGCGCGCGATGCGCCCGTCAAGGGCGTCGAAAATGAAAGCCAGCGGGATCAGCGCCATGCCCCACAACAGATAGCTGCGCTCGCCATCCTGCAGGTAGCGCATGGCCGCGAACACCGCACCCGTGCCGCAGAAGGCGTTGGCCAGGGTGAACCAGTCGGCCAGCTGGAACTCGCGCAGCATCGAGAAGTGACGTTTCATGGAAGCTCGAAGAACGGTAGTGCGGAAAGAGTACCGCGAGCAGCCCAGACCGTGACAGCCTTCACCATACGGTGCCTTCGCATGGCGCTCACGCGATGCCGACCTGCGGTGAATTTTTAGCCACCCATCTTGACAGCGAGGGGGGCTGGGGGCCGTCGGCGTTTATCCACAAACTTGCCCACCGGTCATCCACACCCCCTGTGCATAAGTCACAACCGCGTATACGACCACGACTCCATGCTGCCATCCCTATACGGCATCACCCCGTGGAACGGGCGCGGGTCGGCATCGAACACCAGCGGCAGGAACTGGCGGTCGCCCTCCCACATCGGCAGGGTGTCCAGCTTGTCCACGTCCACCCACTCCAGCGTCCCCTCGGGATTGGCCGCCAGCGGGGTGCCGGTGTAGTCGTCAATGACGAACACGAAACCGAACCAGTCCTCGCCGTGCTTGCCAAACCCCGGCCAGCTGATGGTGCCGCGCAGGCGCATGCGGCCGCAGTCGATGCCGGCCTCTTCCTGGATTTCCCGGCGCATGCCGGCGGCCACGTCTTCGTCGCGCTCGACTTTGCCGCCGAGGCCGTTGTACTTGCCCAGGTGGTGGTCACCAGGACGGGCGTTGCGGTGGATCATCAGGACTTGCCCGCCATCGGGCGAAAGCACGTAGCCGAGGGTGGCCACGATGGGGGTGTAAGGCATGGTGTACGGGTTCTTTGGGGTAAGAGTTGGTTTATGCGGCCAGGAGCAGCCGGGCAAGCCCGGCTCTACGCGGTGGCGTGCGGCATTTCAGCGAGGGCCGGAACCACGTCACCGTCGCGACGCAGGGTGGCGACGCCATGGCCGCGTTCGGCCAGGTACTCCAGCCATTTGCCCAGGAAGGTGTTCATGCGCATGCGGTGGCTGATCAGCTCGGCCGGCGGCGGGTACATCCCGACCACGTCCTGCCAGCGCCGGCCCACGTAGCAGTGGGTAGTTTCGGCCTGACGGGCGTCACGGTACAGGCGCACGTAGGCCGAGGGGTCCGGCTGGCCGGTGACCGGGTCGGCGAAATCGTAGGTCAGGCGTAATTCCACGGTGTAGCGGTGGCACTCGATCACGTCCAGGCGCACGTCAAGCCCATCGCCGACCGAGGACACGTAGCTGCCTGCGGCCAGCTCGGACGGGGCGAACAGCCGCACCAGATGCCGGTAGTTCTCCGCGTACAGGCCCATCAACCAGCTCAGACGGCTGAGTCGGGGGATGCGTTCAATACGGGGCGATGCCTGGGCCATGAATCCGATCCTACACGTTGGTAGATCAAACGTGGGGATGGATGAGACCGGCCAAAAGGGATGCTGCCGTCACGACCAACGATCGTGACCTACCGGTTCAGGCATCCCAGACGGTAGGTCACGACCGTTGGTCGTGACCCGGCCCACGCATCAATAGTGCTCGCGTTGCAGCCCCAAGGTCGCCAGCACCTTGCTGGAAATCTCCTCAATCGAGGTATGCGTGGTGCTCAGGGTCGGAATGCGCTCCATCCGGAACATGGTCTCGGCCGCTGCCACCTCGCGCCGGCAGGTGTCCAGGTTGGCGTAGCGCGAGTTGGGGCGGCGCTCCTGGCGGATCTGCTGCAGCCGGTCGGGGTCGATGGTCAGGCCGAACAGCTTGTGCCGGTAGGGGCGCAGCCGGGGCGGCAGGCGGTCGCTTTCCAGGTCTTCGTCGGTCAGCGGGTAATTGGCCGCCCGTACCCCGAAATGCAGGGCCAGGTAGATGCAGGTCGGGGTCTTGCCGGCCCGTGAAACCGCTACCAGGATGACGTCGGCATCGTCGTAGTTGATGGCAATGCCGTCATCGTGGCTCAGCGCGAAGTTCATCGCGTTGATGCGCCGGTGGTAGGTCTCGAAGTCCACCATGCCGTGCGCCTGGCCGACCCGGGAATGCCGGTTCACCGCCAGCTCACGCTCCAGCGGCTCGATGAAGGGGGCGAAAACGTCGAGCATCAGGCCCCCGCTTTCGGCCAGGATCATGCTCAGGCCGCTGTCGACGCAGGAGCTGACCACAATCGGCCGGACCTGGTAGCGCTCCCCCGCCGCGCGGATCCTTTCACAGGCTTCCCGCGCTTTTTCGGGGTCGTCGACGAACGACATGCGGTCGGTAATGAAGCTGAATCCGGAGAACTGGGTCAGCAGGCTATGCCCAATGGTTTCAGCGGTGATACCGGTTCCATCGGATACGTAGAAGACCGGACGGATCATCGTCATGTGCCTGTGAACCCCTCTGAAGCCTAAAAAGGCCGTCGATACAAGCTTGTGCCGACGGCGGTCTGCCCGGCATCATATCGGCTTCTTCCTACGGACGTGGCCATCCAGCCCGCCTCGGGCGATGGCCAAACGGAGCATCGCGCTTGAACGAGAACATCCTGTGGTTGCACGAACTGCGCCTGGCCGACCTGGCTCGCGTGGGCGGCAAAAATTCGTCGCTTGGCGAAATGATCGGCAATCTGGCCGGTCTGGGGGTTTCTGTCCCCGGCGGTTACGCAACCACCGCTGAAGCCTTCAAGGACTTCATCGCACACAACGATCTTTCCAAGCGCATTTTCGACAAGCTGGCCACGCTGGACGTGGAAGATGTCACCGCGCTCACTGCGGCCGGCAAGGAAATCCGCGGCTGGGTGATCGACGCCCCGCTGCAGCCGCAGCTGGACCAGGACATCCGCGCCGCCTATGTGCAGCTGAGCAATGAAAACGGCGGCGGCGACGTGGCCGTGGCCGTGCGCTCCTCGGCCACCGCCGAAGACCTGCCGGATGCCTCGTTTGCCGGCCAGCAGGAAACCTTCCTCAACGTGACCGGTGCCGACGATGTCGTGCACAAGGTCAAGGAAGTGTTCGCCTCGCTGTACAACGACCGCGCCATTGCCTACCGCGTGCACCACGGCTTCAAGCACGAAGACGTGTTCCTGTCCGCCGGCGTGCAGCTGATGGTGCGTTCGGGCGTGGGTTCGTCCGGCGTGCTGTTCACCCTGGACACCGAATCGGGCTTCCGCGACGTGGTGTTCGTCACCTCCAGCTTCGGCCTGGGCGAAATGGTCGTGCAGGGCGCGGTCAACCCGGACGAGTTCTACGTCTACAAGCCCACCCTGACCGCGGGCAAGCCGGCGATCCTGCGCCGCTCGCTGGGCAGCAAGGCGATCCGCATGGTCTATTCGGATGTGCCGGGCGAACGCGTGCGCACCGAAGACACCCCGGCCGAACTGCGCCGCACCTTCTCGATCAGTGACGAAGACGTGCAGGAACTGGCCAAGCAGTCGCTGGTCATTGAAAAGCACTATGGCCGCCCGATGGACATCGAGTGGGCCAAGGACGGGGTCAGCGGCAAGCTGTTCATCGTGCAGGCCCGCCCGGAAACGGTGAAGTCGCGCAGCCACGCCACCCAGATCGAGCGCTTCGCGCTGACCGAAAAGGGCGGCAAGGTGCTGGCCGAAGGCCGTGCCGTGGGTGCCAAGATCGGCTCGGGCGTGGCCCGCGTGGTCAAGACCCTGGACGACATGAACCGCGTGCAGCCGGGCGACGTGCTGATTGCCGACATGACCGACCCGGACTGGGAACCGGTGATGAAGCGCGCCTCGGCCATCGTCACCAACCGCGGTGGCCGCACCTGCCACGCCGCGATCATCGCGCGTGAACTGGGCGTGCCGGCCGTGGTCGGCTCGGGCAATGCCACCAAGGTGATCGAAGACGGCCAGCAGGTCACGGTCAGCTGCGCCGAAGGCGATACCGGCTTCATTTACGAAGGCAGCCTTGCCTTCGACCGCACCACCACGGACCTGGGCAACATGCCACCGGCTCCGCTGAAGATCATGATGAACGTGGCCAACCCGGAACGTGCCTTCGACTTCGGCCAGTTGCCGAACGCCGGCATCGGCTTGGCGCGCCTGGAAATGATCATCGCCAGCCACATCGGCATCCATCCGAACGCGCTGCTGGAGTACGACCGCCAGGATGCCGCCACCAAGAAGAAGATCGACGAGAAGATCGCCGGTTACTCCGACCCGGTTGGCTTCTATGTGGACCGTCTGGCCGAAGGCATCGCCACGCTGACCGCCTCGGTCGCCCCGAACCCGGTGATCGTGCGCCTGTCGGACTTCAAGTCCAACGAGTACGCCAACCTGATCGGCGGCAACAACTACGAGCCGCACGAAGAAAACCCGATGATCGGCTTCCGCGGTGCCAGCCGCTACGTCGACCCGAGCTTCGCCGCCGCGTTCGCACTGGAGTGCAAGGCCGTGCTGCGCGTGCGCAACGAAATGGGCCTGGACAACCTGTGGGTCATGATTCCGTTCGTGCGCACGCTGGAAGAAGGCCGCAAGGTGGTTGAGGTGCTTGCCCAGAATGGTCTGAAGCAGGGCGAGAACGGCCTGAAGATCATCATGATGTGCGAAGTGCCGTCCAACGCACTGCTGGCCGAGGAGTTCCTGGAGATCTTCGACGGCTTCTCGATCGGCTCCAACGACCTGACCCAGCTCACCCTGGGCCTGGACCGCGACTCCTCGATCGTGGCGCACCTGTTCGACGAACGTAACCCGGCGGTCAAGAAGCTGCTGTCGATGGCGATCAAGGCTGCCCGCGCCAAGGGCAAGTACGTCGGCATCTGCGGCCAGGGCCCGTCCGATCACCCGGATCTGGCCGAGTGGCTGATGCAGGAAGGCATCGAGTCGGTGTCGCTGAACCCGGACACCGTGGTCGATACCTGGCTGCGCCTGGCCAAGCTGAAGGCCAACAGCTGAGCGCTGCGCTGACATGATGTTCATCGCGTTCGGTTCACACTGATCGCATCCAAAGCCCCGCCTATGCGGGGCTTTGTTTTTCCAGCCTTACCCCGGAGACCCCATGCTCGCTACTGCCGCGCCGATCACCACGCCCGCCTTCTTCCGCCAATGGAACTGGCAGCACATTCTGGAAACCTATGGTGTGCCGCTGCTGTCGGCACTGGTGGTGCTGCTGATCGGCCTGTGGCTGGCACGCCGCCTGTCCAATGTGATGCCGCGCGCTACCGCGCGGGTGGGCGTGGACCCGATGCTTGGTACCTTCCTGCGCAATGTGGTGTATGCCGCCGCGCTGGTGATCGTGGTGGTGGTGGCGATTGCCACGCTGGGCGTGCCGGTGTCACCGCTGCTGGCGGTGCTGGGTACGGCCGGCCTGGCGGTGGGCCTGGCCCTGAAGGATTCGCTGTCCAATATCGCTTCGGGCGTCATGCTGGTGACGCTGCGCCCGTTCCGCGTAGGTGATGTGGTTACCGTCGCTGGCCAGACCGGTAGCGTGCGCGAAGTGCGTATTTTTCAGACGGTGATCACCGGCGCGGACAACCAGCACACCACCATTCCCAACAACCTGATTACCGCCGCGCCGATCATCAACCTCACCGCCGAGCCGACCCGGCGGGTGGAACTGGTGATCGGTATTGGGTATGAGGACAACATCCAGCTGGCGCGCGATACCGCGCTGGCGCTGGTGAAAGCCGATCCGCGCGTGCTGGAAACGCCGGCCCCGGACGTGGTGGTGTATGAGCTGGGTGCGCATTCGATCAACCTGGGCATCCGCTGCTTTGTGAAGTCCGCGGACTGGTTCGGGACCAAGGTGACCTTGCTGGAGCAGATCAAGCTGGGCTATGACCAGGCCGGGATCAATATCCCGTATCCGCAGCAGGACATGCATCTGTATCTGCACGGGAAGGATGGTGGCGTCCAGACCGCCGATGCGCTGATTCGCGATCATTGATACGTTGACACGCATGGCGTGTCACTACGTAGTGACGCGCCATGCGCGTCATCACGATGCGTCGGAACTCCCCGCCACCACTGCATACGCCGCGCGCACCGTCTCATACCCATACGTGCGCTCCAGCCGACGCACGATGAAGTGCCCGCGCGCCATGTCCTGGTAGTAATCGGTGAACATGGTGTTCAACGTCGCCCCCGCCACCGCGCCGACAATCGGCACCGCCTGCGCGGCGAACTTCTCGGTCACCACCACGCCAAAGCGTGCGGCCACCTTCTCCACGATCTTGGCCAGCCACTTGCCGGCTTCCTTGGGCGTCAACCCGATCATCACCCCGCCTCCGCCCACGGCCACGCCGGTCAGCTCGGCCGACAGGTGCCGCATCACCTCGGCGGTGAAGCCACGGGTGATGTAGTAGCCCGTTTCGCTGGCATCGTCCTGCCCCGAATTACCGCCCAGTGCGAACACTTCCAGGCAGGCATGGCGGGTGGCCATGTCGCTCATGTCGAAGCCTTCGCTGCGGGCCACGTCGGCCACCGCGCGCATCATGATGGTGGTGGACAGCGGCAGCTCGACGAACAGCGCGGTGAAGCCAAACGCCCCGCCGATCGCGCCGGTGGCCGCGGCGGCCGCCTTGTGCCAGCGCGTGGACGCGGCCTTGCCGGGCGTGTTGTCCATGCTCCACAACGCCGCCTGGGCCGACTTGAACAGGGCCGCCTCGACCGCACCGTGAATCCGTTTGGAGACCGACTTCGGCAGCTTTTTGACCGCGAACTCGAGGGGCGAACCGATCAGGTTCGCCATCTTCGCGGTCAGCGTGGGCGATTCCAGCAGCGCCACCGCCCTGCGCAGGTCAGCGTAGTCCCGCGAGGTGGGCAGGATGTGGGACTGCAGCGGCGGTGGAACGGCGGGCAATGAGGTGGTCATGGCCCGGATCATAGCGCCGCATTGTTGAACGAACCGTTGTTGCGTGGGTACCGACCAACGGTCGGTACCTACCGATCAGGCGGTACCGGTAGGTCACGACCGTTGGTCGTGACGCTCTTACGCCGGCAACCCCGACAACGCGCCCATGAACTGCCGGTAATGGCGCAGCTCGGCAATCGAATCGTGCACGTCGCTCAGCGCGGTATGGCTGGCGGTCTTGCCCACCCCGGCGGCCACGGTCGGAGCCCAGCGCCTGGCCAGTTCCTTCACCGTGGAGACGTCCAGGTTGCGGTAGTGGAAATACTTCTCCAGGCGCGGCATTTCACGGTGCAGGAAGCGGCGGTCCTGGCAGATCGAGTTGCCGCACATCGGCGAGGCACCGGCGCGGATCCACTGCGCCAGAAAATTCACCGTCGCTGCCTCGGCCTGGCCCAGGGTGACCTGGCTTTCGACCACGCGCTGCCACAGCCCGGAACGACGGTGCTGGTTGCGGTTCCATTCGTCCATGGCTTCCAGCCGCTCCACCGGGTGGTGAATGGCGAACTCCGGGCCCTCTGCCAGCACGTTCAACTGCGCGTCGGTCACCACCGTGGCGATCTCGATGATCGAGTCGTTGTCGGTATCCAGACCGGTCATTTCCAGGTCGATCCAGATCAGTCGTTCGCCTTCCGCGCCGTTGTCGGCCATGTGTTCAAACCTTGTACGAAAGCAACATGATACCGCAGCCCCGGCCAACGGCCGGACATCAGCCAAGCGTCGGCAGCAGCGGCGGCTTGCCGCGCTTGGCGCGGAAATAGTTGGTCAGCCGGGTGCTGGCTTCTTTCGCCAACACCCCGCCATGCAGCTCGACGCGGTGGTTGTGCCGCGGGTCTTCGAGAAGATTGAACACGCTGCCGCAGGCCCCAGTCTTCGGGTCCGTAGCGGCGTACACCAGCCGCGCCACGCGCGCATGCACCACCGCCATCGCGCACATCGCGCACGGCTCCAGGGTCACGTATAGCGTGCTGCCAAGCAGCCGGTGATTGCCCAGCGCCCTGCCCGCCTGGCGCATGGCCACGATCTCGGCGTGTGCACTCGGATCATGCTCGGCGATGTTCAGGTTCCAGCCCTCGCCCAGCAGTTGACCTTCACTGCCGACCAGTACAGCACCCACCGGAATCTCGTTGAACTCGCGCTCGGCACGCGCGGCCAGTGCAAGCGCATGCTGCATCCAGTATTCGTCCTGGTCGTGCACCGGCACGCCCAGCGGCGGCGGCGGTGGCAGCCGCTCAACCATGGCCGTTGGCCTTGCGCAGGAACGCCTCGAATGCGGCCAGGGTGGCTTCACTCACGTGATGCTCGATGCCTTCGGCATCGCGCCGGGCCGAATCAGCATCCACGCCCAGCGCCAGCAGAAAGCGCTCCACCGTCTGGTGGCGGGCGCGCACTTCCACCGCCAGCTGCTCGCCGGCCGGGGTCAGGAACACCCCGCGATACGGGCGCTGGATCGCCCAGCCTTCCTTCACAAGCCGCTTGAGCGCCTTGGCCACCGTGGGCTGGGCCACGCCCAGGCGGGTGGCGATGTCGACCTGACGGGCCTCGCGGCCATCGGCAATCAGGTCCGCAATCAGCTCCACGTAGTCTTCCACCAGCTCCGAGCGGCGCGCTTCACGCACCTGCGCAAAGCCCTCCACATGAACCTGGGCGTCGATCAGGGGGGCGGGCTTGCGGCTGCTGCTCGGCATGCGGGCAATGGTCCGTGGCGGGGCCGATGGGGAACTGGCGTGTAGTCTAACGCAGCCGGCCGCCCTGCCCTCAGCGCCGGCTCAGCCGCGCATGCGACGCTGTAACCGGGTCTCGAACAACACTTCGCCGTCCAGATTGCGCGCGACCAGCGCACCGCCGTGCGCGCGGGCGAACTCGTGCGCGATGAACAAGCCCAACCCCAGCCCACGGCTTTCGTGGAAACTGGCCTTGAACGGCTCAAACAGGCGCGGCAACAGGGCTTCGGGAATCTGACCCTGGTTGCGCACCTGCAGCAGCAGCGATTCGCCCGGGTTGCCGCGCACCTGCACCTGCACCGGCGAGCCGCCCCCGTGCAGGACGGCGTTGCCAACCAGGTTGGACAGCAGCTGCGCCAGCCGGTCCGGATCGCCGTGCAGGCAGGTGTCGCCCTCGATCTGTAGATCAATGCGCGCCTGCGGATGCGCCCGCGACAGCTCCGCCACCACCGCGCCGGCCACTTCCGCCACGTCACAGTCGCTGTGGTGGATGCGCAGCCCGCCACTGCGAATGCGCGAGAAATCGAGCAGCTGCTCGACCATGCGCCCCATCCGCTCGGCACTGTTTTCCAGATGCTTCAGGGTCTGCTGGACTGGCGGATCTTCTGGCAGGTCCAGCGAGAGTTTGTCGGCACAGAGCAGAATCGCCGACAGCGGCGTGCGCAGATCGTGGGTCAGCACGGCCATCATCGTTTCATTGAGCTTGAGCGCGTGCTCCAGCGCCTGGTTGCGCGCTTTCAGCAGTTGCTTCTGCTGGTACAGCTCGATGAACACATTGACCTTGCTCATGATCACCTGCGGCTCGATCGGCTTGTGCAGGAAATCAACCGCACCACTCTCATAGCCCTTGAACGCACGCACCGGGTCATTCGGCGATGCGGTGAGGAAGATGATCGGCACGTCGCGGCTGCGGGTCGAGCCGCGCATCAGCTCGGCCAGCGAGAAACCGTCGATCTCGGGCATGTGCACGTCCAGCAGCGCCAGCGCCACGTCATGCTCCAGCAGCAGCTCCAGCGCCTGCGCGCCCGAGGCGGCGCAGAGGATGTTCAGGCCGTCGCGTCGCAGCAGCGCCTCCATCGCCACCAGGTTCTGCGGAATGTCATCGACAATCAGCAGGTTCACGCACTCGGTCGGCGCATTCAACGCAGTGGGCTCGATCAGATTCATCGGGCAAGACCCTTGATACGTGTACAGATGGAAGAAAGCGGCAGCACCGCGTCGGCTCCGGCATGGGCCAGCGCGGCGGCTGGCATGATCGGCGAAAACGCGTCGTCCGGACATTGAATCCACGCGTGGCCGCCGGCCTGGCGCACTGCCGCCACGCCGGCACTGCCGTCGTTGCTGGCCCCGGTGAGCAGGATCGCCAGCACGCCCGCGCCGAACACCTCGGCCGCGCTCTCGAACAGCGGGTCGATGGCCGGGCGCGAGTACAGCACCGGGGCGTCGACCGAAAGCGCCAGCGTTGCGGCATCCTCGACCAGCAGATGATAGTCCGGCGGCGCGAAGGTGACCGTGCCCGGCAGAAGCGGCTGCTTGTCGTCGGCCTCGCGCACCGGCAGCGGGCAGCGCATGTCCAGAAGGTCAACGATGCGGCTGGGCCGGTCGCGCGGCAGGTGCAGCACCACCAGCACCGGCAGCGGCAGGTCGTCAGGCAGGGCGGCCAGCAGGGTCTGCAGCGCGCTCACCCCGCCCGCCGAGGCTCCCACCACCAGCAGCTTGAAGTCGACGCGCGGGTCGGCAGACAGGCTCATGCCACCTTCCGGTACAGGCGCTGCTCGCGCGCGCAGGCTTCAAATTCATCGGCATGCTCGCCGAACTGCAGCGATTCCTTGCTGCCCAGGCCCAGGAACCCTCTGTGCACCAGCGCCTCATGGAACAGGCCGATGGCCCGGTCCTGCAGTGCGCGCTGGAAGTAGATCAACACGTTGCGGCACGACACCAGGTGCACCTCGGAGAACACCGTGTCGGTGGCCAGGCTGTGGTCGGCGAACACGATGTTGCGCTTGAGCACACGGTCAAACACCACACTGCCGTAGCCACTGTTGTAATAGTCCGACAGCGATCCGGTACCACCGGCCGCCAGGTAGTTGCGGCTGAACTGGGCCAGCCGGTCCAGTCCGAACGCGCCGGCTTCCGCGGCGTGCAGCGCCTCGGGATTGATATCGGTGGCGTAGATGATGGTGCGGTCCAGCAGCCCCTCTTCGTGCAGCAGGATCGCCAGCGACCAGACCTCTTCGCCGGTGCTGCAGCCGGCGATCCAGATCTTGATCGACGGATAGGTGCGCAATACCGGAATCGCGTGCTCGCGCAGCACCTTGAAGTAGGCCGGGTCGCGGAACATTTCCGAGACCTGCACGGTGAAGAACTGCATCGCCTGGGCGAAGGTATCGGGTTCGCTCAGCAAGCGGTGCTGCAGATCGCCCAGATTGGCACACTCGAAGCGAGCCATTGCGTGACGCATGCGCCGACGCAGCGAGGCCAGCGCGTAGTCACGGAAATCATAGTGATAGCGCTGGTACACCGCCTCCAGCAGCAGCTTCAGTTCCAGATCGAACAGCTCGGCCTCGTTCATCGACGCGAGCACCATACGCGGCACAACGAGACCAGCTTGTCCACGTCGATCGGCTTGGAGATGTAGTCATTGGCACCGGCCTGCAGGCAGTGCTCGCGGTCATCGGGCATGGCCTTGGCGGTCAGCGCGATGATCGGCAGGTCGCGCCAGCGCGCCTCGCTGCGGATCTCGCGCATGGCGGTCAGCCCGTCCATTTCCGGCATCATGATGTCCATCAGCACCAGGTCCACTTCCGGGCTGAGTTTTTCCAGCGCTTCGCGACCATTGCGGGCGATCTCCAGCTTCACCCCCAGCGGCTCCAGCACGCTGGACAGCGCGAAGATGTTGCGCACGTCGTCTTCGGCCAGCAGCACGGTACGTCCGTCCAGCACCGCATCACGGCGGCGCGCCTCGCGCAGCAGGCGCTGCTGGTCGGTCGGCAGCGAGGCCTCGACGCTGTGCAGGAACAGGGTCACCTCATCCAGCAGACGCTCGGGCGAGCGCGCGCCCTTGATGATGATGCTCTTGGAGTAGCGGCGCAGGCGCTGTTCCTCATCGCGGGTCAGCGCGCGACCGGTGTAGACGATCACCGGAGGGAAAGACAGCGCTTCGTTGGCCGCCATGTGCTCCAGCAGGTCGTAACCGGTGCCGTCGGGCAAGGCCAGATCGGTCACCATGCAGTCGAAGGTGGACCCGGCCAGCGCCGCCATCGCCTCGGCAATGGTGCCCACGCCGACGATCTCCAGCTGGTCGCGGCCCAGCAGCAGCTTCAGGTTGGAGCGCAGTTCGCTGTCGTCCTCGACGATCAGCAGGCGGCGCACGTCGCGTTGGTTGGTGGCTTCCAGCTGCTGGATCGCCTCAACCAGGCGTTCACGCGTGGCCGGCTTGATCACATAGCCGATCGCGCCCAGCTCCAGCGCCACCTGCGAGCGTTCCAGGCCACTGACCACGTGCACCGGAATGTGCCGCGTGGCCGGGTCGCGCTTGAGCCGTTCCAGCACGCTCAAGCCCGACACGTCCGGCAGACCGATGTCGAGCAGGATGCCGTTCGGGCGCAGTTCGGTGGCCAGAGTCAGCGCTTCTTCGGCGGTCTGGGCGACCACGCAGTCGAAGTCGAGCTCATGCGCCATCTGCACCAGCGCGCTGGCAAACGCGGCATCATCTTCCACCGCCAGAATCATGCGCCCGGCGCGGCTGCGGCGGCCCCGGTCGTCGATCACACGCGGGGTTTCGCTGGCTGCTGCCAACGGCGCTGCGACTGGGGCCTTGGCCGGCTGGGGCGCTGCCACGGGCTGGCGCACATCCGGCGCGGCATGTGCCTCGCCCAGGGTCTCGCCGTTGTTTGCGATCAGCGGCAGCTCCAGGGTGAAGCTGCTGCCCCGCCCGGGCTCGCTGACCACGCTGATGCTGCCGCCCATGCGCGCCGCCAGATCGCGCGAGATCGACAACCCCAGCCCGGTGCCGCCATAACGGCGGCGGGTGCTGCCATCGGCCTGGCGGAAGGCTTCGAAGATGACTTCGGTCTGTGCCTGCGGGATACCGATACCGGTGTCGGTCACGGTGAACTGGATGCGGCCCGAGGCGGTGCCACGCACGCTGAGGGTGACGCTGCCGTGCTCGGTGAACTTCACCGCATTGGCCAGCAGGTTCTTCAGGATCTGCTGCAGGCGCTGGCTGTCGGTCACCAGCTGCGCGGGCGCGTCGGCGTCGGCCTGCAGCACCAGGCCCAGGCCCTTCTGCTCGGCCAGCGGCTGGAAGGTGTCCTTCAGACGCTGCAGCACGCTGGATACCGCTACGTTCTCGTCGGTCAGCTCCACGTGGCCGGCCTCGATCCGCGACAGATCCAGAATGTCGTTGATCAATGCCAGCAGGTCGTTGTTGGAGGAATGAATCGCCTGGGCGTACTTGACCTGTTCTTCGGACAGGTTGGCATCCTTGTTGTCGGCCAGCAGCTTGGCCAGGATCAGCGCGCTGTTCAGCGGCGTGCGCAGCTCGTGCGACATGTTGGCCAGGAACTCGGACTTGTAGCGCGAGCTGGCCTCCAGTTCATTGCTGTTCTGGACCAGCTGGGCCTGCGCCAGCAGCAGCGCCTGCTGGCGCGACTCCAGTTCATGGGTGCGCTCTTCCAGCTGCACATTGGTCTGTTCCAGCTCCACCTGCTGCTGTTCCAGATTGGCCTGGGAGTGCAGCAGGCTGCGGCTCTGTTCTTCCAGCTCTTCGTTGGCCACCCGCAGTTCTTCCTGCTGGGTCTGCAGCTCTTCACTCTGGCGCTGGGTCTCTTCCAGCAGCTCCACCAGCTGCTCGCGCAGCAGTGCTGCGCGCATTGCCACGCCGATAGGCTCGGCCACCTGGATGAGCAGTTCCAGCTCCAGCGCACGCGCCGGCGAGGCCCCCACCCGACCCAGCTCGATCATGCCGATCACCTTGCCATCGGCGGTGATCGGGCCCAGCAGGCGCTGGTGCACCGGGGTCATGCCCAGCGGGCTTTCAATTTCCAGCACGCTGTCGCCCTGGTCGAGCCGGCGCGGCTCGCCCAGGCGCAGCACTTCACCCCACTGCCCGGCCGCCGAAGGCAGCGCCTCTGGCAGCCGTGCCGGCAGGGCCGCGCCACCCACCAGCATCAGACGCTCGCCCTGCAGGCGGTACAGCGCGCCGACTTCCGCGTTCAACCGCGCACACAGCGTGCGCATGGCCTCGTCGGCCAGCACGCGCGGGTCCGGGTCGCCGCGCAGGCTGACCGTGACCGCGTTCTCGCCTTCCTGCAGCCACAGCGCGTCGGCGGCGATGCGCCGCGACTGGATCGCCTTCATCACCGTCAGTGCCATCAGCAGGAAGCAGACGCCACCGATGGTGCGGTTGACGAACGAGAACGCCGAATTCGTGCTGGCCGGGGCGATGTGGTAGCCGATCATCAGCAGGATGGTGGAACCCACCGCCACCAGGAACGGCACTTCGACCCGACGCTGGAACAGGGTCACCCCGACCGCCATGAAATACGTCAGCCACACCGCATAGCCCAGCGGCACCACGAACTCCAGCCCCATGGTCAGGGCCATCAGGCCTGCCGATGCCAGCCAGATCCAGCGGTCGCGTGCGGTGGGCGCAGAATTCATGGGGTGTCCAGATACAAAAGGTTTCTGATGTTACCTGAACGCGTTAAAGGGTGTTATGCGTCAAAAGTAAGCACTTCATGCACTTTTCTTGACATTTCTTTCACAAATCACCCCGGCGAGCTGCTTGTGATACATCCAGGGCTCGTGTGTCCCAGTTTTGGTAGTGTCTTTCGGCCTACCGCCGACGGCCGTGAATCGCGTACAGTTGCGTATTGATCCGTTGCACCTGCCGACGCCCGAACCGGGCGCAGGTGAATGCGCGCGGGTCATCATCTGTCTTAGAGGAAGCCGAGCATGTCTGAACCCCTTCGCGTGTTGATGGTCGAAGACCAGCAGGACCTGCGTGAGTTGATGGGACAGGCCCTGCAGGACTTCGGCATCGAGATCCACACCGCAGTGGACGGCCCGGCCGCGGTGCAGATGATCGAACAACACGGCGATTTCGACGTGGTGTTCAGCGACATCAGCATGCCCAACGGCATGACCGGCGTGCAGCTGAGCGAACACGTGGCGCGCGCCCTGCCCAATGCCCGCATGATTCTTTCTTCCGGCTACGCCCGCTCTCATCTGGAAGAGCCGCTGCCCGAGCATGTGGAGTTTCTGCCCAAACCCTACCGGCTCAATCAGTTGATCAAGCTGCTCAAGAGCCCGGCCACCACGTCCTGATCGTCATCGGCGTGAACGCTTCATGTCGCGCTGCGACACTTCACGCCAGCTTGCAGCACAGTCGCGATAGTGAACCTGTCTTCCGTATGACAGGGCACACGGAATGCTCGACCGAAGTCAGGAACTGGAGCGGATTGCGCTGATTGAAGCGCTCAATGTGCTGGACCCCGCACTGGGCCGCGCGTTGGACCCGATCACCGAACTGGCGGCATTTACCTTTGACGTACCGATCGCGCTGATCTCGATTGTCGACAGCGAGGCGCAGCACTCGATCTCACGGGTGGGGCTGGATTCGGTGGTCCGGGTGGAACGTCAATGGTCCATCTGCGCCTGCGCGATCGAGTCGCACGCCGTGCTGCAGGTGGAAGACCTCAGCCAGGATCCGCGCTTCGCGGACAACCCGGCGGTGACCGGCCCCGAGCATCTGCGCTTCTATGCCGGTGCGCCGCTGGTCACTCGCGGTGGTATCGCACTGGGAGCCTTGTGCCTGATCGATCGCAAGCCGCGGGTGCTGGGCGAAGACGAGACGCGGCAGTTGCAGACGCTGGCCCGGCTGGTGGTCAATCAGATGGAACTGCGGATGTCGGTAGGCCGGCGCGACGCCGTGAGCGGGCTGCCCAACCGCCAGCAGTTCCAGTCCGACCTGGGCGTGCTCGGCCGGCAGGATGGCGGCCACCAGTACACCGGCGTGCTGCTGGACGTGTTCGATCTGCAGAGCACCACCGACGCCGGCCAGGTGCTGGGCCTGAAGCCGGTTGAATCGCTGCTGCGCCAAGCATCGCTGCGGGTGCAGGACATGATCGGCGAGATCGCACAGGTCTACCACGTGGCCGCGACCCGCTTCGGCTTCGTGCTGCGCGACCACAGCCACGAGCAGGTGGAGGAACTGCTGGACCGGCTGCGCGAGCGCATGCGCCGACCGCTGATGGTAGGCAGCATTCCGATGTCACCGCAGTTCCACGCCGGCGTCTGCGCGTTCCACCCCGAACCCGAGCAGACCGCGGACCTGCTGCGCAAATGCCTGGTCGCCATGCATCACGCACTGCAGACCGATGCCTGCGTGTGCTGGTATTCCAAGGACCGCGACGAATACCTGCGGCGGCGCTACCGGCTGGCCTCCGATGCCGGGCGCGGCCTCAGCCAGGACCAGTTCACCCTGGTCTACCAACCGCGCTTTGACCTGTCTGACGGGCTGCCGGTATCGGCCGAGGCGCTGTTGCGCTGGACCCACCCGTCGCTCGGGCCGGTCAGCCCCGCCGAGTTCATTCCAGTGCTGGAATGCACGGCGCTGATGCCCACGCTGAGCCGCTGGGTGGTGGAGCAGGCCGTGCAGCAGGCCGCCCGCTGGCAGACGCTGCTGCCCGGCTTTGCCGTTTCCCTGAACCTGTCACCGCGCGACTTCGACGACGAACACTTGTGGCAGCGCATGGCCGAGCGACTGCAGATGTACGGGCTGCCGCCTTCGTTGATTGAGGTAGAGATCACCGAAGGCCAATGGCTGCACAGCCATCCCGCCGCCCTGCCCCAGCTGCGTGCGATGGCAGCGGCCGGGGTGCGGGTGGCCATTGATGACTTCGGCAGTGGCTACAGTAATTTCGGCTATCTGGCCGAGGTGCCGATCAGCCATATCAAGATCGACCGCAGCCTGATCACCGGGTTGGCCGATTCTCGCACCGCGCGCCTGAAGGTGGACGCCATCATCCGGTTGGCCGAGCAGCTGGGCTACCGCACGGTGGCCGAGGGCGTGGAGCACGAAGCCGAGCTGGAGCTGCTGCGGGCATGGGGCTGCGATGAAGCGCAGGGCTTCCACCTGGCCCGGCCCATGCGCGCCGAGGCAGTGACGCAGCTGGTCCTGGCCTGCCGTGCGGGGCCGCTCGCCGACGCGTAAGATGCGTCCCCATGACAGATCTCGCCCCACTCCCTACCCTGCCCACCGGGCATTACCGCCACTTCAAAGGCGGCAACTACCGCGTGCTCGGTGTGGTCCGCCACAGCGAAACGTTGGAACCTCTGGTGCTGTACCGGCCGTTGGACAAGGACAGCGGCGACTGGGTGCGGCCCTATGACATGTTCTGCGCACAGGTGGAGCATGAGGGCGTGATGCGGCCGCGATTCGCATTGATCGCGGCCGATTGATTCCGCGCGGACGGGCATGGCCCGTCCCTACCAGCCCTTACGGCGCGGCGCTCTGCCCGGCAACCGCCGCACTGTTGACCACAAACGGATCACGCCCGGCATCGGCATAGCCACTGCACGCCGCATCGCCGGGGGCCACCGGATCACAGGCCCACAGCCCACGCGGCACGGTGTCGCGCGGTTCAAAACGCTCGCCCGTCCACACCAGGAAGCCCAGGTGCAAGCGGCCCCACTCACCGTAGGTGCGCGGCTCGGCTTTGCCTTCAGCGGACACGTCGGCATACCAGCGCAGCGCCGGACCATACTGCAGCTTGCCCGGATCCAGCTGCACGCCTGTGCCTTCCACGCCATAGCGCTTCTTGTCGACATCGGACAGCAGCGGCTGCGCCGGCATCACCTGCGCGGTGATGTCCTGCGGTGCGCCGCCCGCCGTGACCTGGTACACCCGCTGCTCGACCAGTGCCTCACGGCAGCTGCCGGTGGACAGGCGCATGGTCTTGCCCGCGTTGCCATCCGGGTAACGGCCATCCACGCAGGTGAACGGACCAGAGACCAGATACACCGTGGTCGAGGCATCGGCCCCTTCGAACGAACGCACCCACAGCCCGTTCTGCACGGCAATGAAGTCCGGCCGCACGCCATAGCCCGGCACCGCCTTGAACCACGCCTTCTGGCCAAGCTGACGCTCGCGCGCGGCGCGTGGCAGCAGCAGCTGCTGTTCGGGGATGGCCTTTAATGCATTGGCCAGATGTGACGGCATGACACCCTGGCAGGCCCCCACCAGCAGATTGTCCTGGCTGGCAAGGCGCGCAGCCAGATCGTTCGGGCAGCGTGCGCCCAACTGCCGTTCGATGGCGTTGTCCTGGTTGGCCAGCACGGGTACAACCAACGGACGCGGTGCAGGCGGCGCGGCCGGGGCCTCGGCAACAGCATCAGCCGACGCTGGCTCAGGTACCACGGCTGCCGACGGCGCACCTGCCGCGGCATCCGCGGCGGCGGCAGCGGCATCTGCGGCACGGGCAGAGATGATTGCATCGGCTTGTTCGGCGTTGATTCTTTCATTCGAGGATGCCGGTGCCTCCGCCACTGCGTCTACCGCCTCGACCGGCTGCTCGGCCGCAGCCGGCGCAGCGACGGGAGCATCCACAGCCTCCTGCGCCTGCGCCTGCGCGGTGGCCAGCGCGAACGGCAGCATCAGCAGCAACGAGGTGGAACGGCAGGCACGCAGGTGCCGGGAATGAAGCGATGCTTTACGCATGTATTCGTCCTTGAAGCTGGAGTTGAATGAGGTGGATCACTGCAAGCGATGACATTCAAAGCCCCCTTTGAATGTCCGTTCCGTCCACGGCCGGGACCCCGACGCGGACACCCTACACCAATCGTGAAATCCGCGTCGCGACAAAGTGAAGAAACTTTGAAGAAGATCACATCTTGGACCGTAAGATCCTGTTAATCCCAGGACTGCATAACAATCGGGACAAAGGCCGCACCGCGTTGGTGCGGCGCAACACCTCATCCCAACGTTGGCCCCGCATTCCCACGCAGACCGGGGCCGATGCCCGGGCTTGATCCCCCCACCGGATGTGCCGCACCCGGCACAAGATGCGGATGAACCTGCGGCACTGGCTGCTGCTGGGCCTCCACCGCTGTAGGCGCGCTCGGGGCAGCCTGTTCCCTTGTCTGAGCGGCGGAGGTGCCCCCTGAGATTTGCGAGAACGGCGAGAAGTTGCCCAGTACGCCTTGGAAGAACATGGCCGCCATTGGCGGCGCAGTCACGATCAGCGTGGTCATGATCACCCCAAGACCGCCCTGCTGCAGCGCCATGCTGCTCAGACTCGTCCCTCCACCACCGCCCAGCAGGAACATGTCGATGGCAGCACGCGCCCAGAACGACTCTGCGACTGCCACGACCGTGGTCATTGCATAGTCGACCATCACTGCCAGCACCGCCATCGAGAACATCGTTCCGAGACCATAAAGCAGCCACTTCTGAAACAGCGGCTTGGTCTGCTCAAACAGCAGGCAAAGTATGAACAGCGGTGCCAGTCCAACAAACAACGCCAGCGCGATCTTGTAAAGCATCAACATCGAACCGGCCACCACAGCGGGACCGCCGGTGCCCAGGCCGATGAAGAACTTGGCCTGCAGCTTCTCGGAGCCCATCTCGGGATCATTGGCAACCTCGATGGCGTCAATGCTGGCCATCGCCACCTGCATCCAACCCAGTGCCTTGTCTATCTGCTTCTCGGCGGGAGCACTGCTACCGGTGACGACACGCGATATCTCATGCTGAAGATCCTGAAACAGGATCGTCCGCAGCTCTGCGGACAGATCCGTGAGCTTCCAGTTGGTGATGGACACAGCGGTCGCGAGCAATACGATGAACATCGCGCGCACCACATTCATGAAGAACGCGGCTATTGAATCCCGGCTTCGCCCCGATACGATCAGCCCGCCCTTCATGGCCACCCACAGTGTCAACACCCCCCACGCGAACTCAGCGACCCACTTCACGACGCGATCAAACAGCCCAACGCGGAACTCTTCGATCCGCTTATCCAGCGACTGCATGATCAGATCGAAGAACACGAAGTCCATCGCACCCGAGACCCGCATGAACGCATCTGTTAGTTCCATTCCTTCCCTCATCCATTGTCCAACTGAAAGCTCTGACGCGTGCATCAACCACACGCCTGTTACTTGAGCTTCAATGCCTTCTCCAACGCCGCCACCTGCACCACGTCACCCACCGCCCGTTTCACCGGATCTCCCCTGAGTGCTGCCTTCGCCAGCACGCGCTGCTGCTCTTTGAGTGAGGCGATGCTGGCGTCATACGCCTGCATGCGCGCCGACCAGGTCTGCGCCATTGCGTTCAGCTGATTCCCAAGGCGCGCAGTGTCACCTTGCGCAGCCTGCGCCCCGCCGGAGGTGTTCTCGCTGTTTTCGCGCGACTCCAGATTCCGGTCCATTTCGGAACGGACCTGATCCATGGTCTCTTCGAGGAAGAAGAGCGTCTCGTTGAACTTACGGTTGTCCATCCGCTGGATGCTCACGCACAATTCATGCTGACGCTTCTTCCAGTCCGCGCCGTCCCCGAACGCTATGTTCCCGGCCAGCTGTTTCCATCCGGTGCTCAAGGCTTCGCGGCCGCACTTTTCTTTGACCAGGTAGTCCTCCGCCACGGGTTCAAGCTGCGCGCCGGGCGGAAGGTCCATCGCGAAACGCAGCGGGTCGAAGATCGCATCCAACTGCTCCATGTGTCGCTTGGTATCCCTCCAGCGCTGAGCCTCCGTCGTAAACTCTTTAATCTGGGAGACGAACTGCTGGATCTTCCAGAAGATTCCCTGGATGTCGACCACTGGCCAGCCGGATGCGGTCGCGGTCGGGGACGCCGCGGCAAGCGCGATGATGAGCGCACAAGCCTTGGCACTCTTGCGCGCGCGTTGCCGACGACGTGTGCCACCTCGTCCCGACGTCTGCTGTGATTCTTCATGCCCTCGCGGACTTGCCTTCGCCTTCATCACGACCTCCTTGATCAAGGCGTGAACCATGCAACAAGGCAGACGCCACGTGGACGCTAGATCCCGGCCAGCGGCGACACGAAACGAACATCCAGCTTTCAATGGCCGCGCGGGCTTTCGTCGAACACACTGCGGCACAGGAGTTTCAGGGCGCATGACAGCGACAGCGCGAAGCGCATTCGCTGTGCCGGACAAATCTGCAGGATTTCCCTTGGTACGTCGCTTCCAGCCATCAGCGCGCGACGCCGCCCCCCTCAGAACAACGTCCGGGGCTGGGATGTAGGAAAACCCCTATACGCCCACCACCCATTCCCCGCTATCGTATGCAACCAGCGCTCCGGTTGGCCCGGGGCGGGTCATTCAACGGGGACAACACATGAAGCACACCGCACCTCGCCCGCACCGGGCGCGCTGGACACTGCTGGCCATTCTGGCCACCGGTACCGCCTTCGCCCAGACCCCGGCCGGGCTGCCGCCGCCGGGCACAATGAGCGCGAAGATGCCCGAAGGCATGGAAATCTACATGAGCATGGCGGTCAGCGACGCCGACCAGCAGGTCAGCCGGAACATGGGGGCCAGCGAGTCCGAGGCGAAAATCCGCTCGCTGCAGGAATGCAAGGCCAAGTACAAGGGCTGCGTGGAACTGATCACCTTCCCGGTGCGCAACCACTGCATGGGCCTGGCGGTGGACAAGAAGGCCAAGCCGAACATCCGTGCCCTGTTCGTCAGTGTGGAAGAAACCGGCAAGACCAAGCCGGGTGAGCTGGCCCAGAAGTCGCTGGAGCAGTGCGAGGCCGCCGGCGGTGCCCAGTGCGAGTCGCAAAGTGATTACTGTTTCTAAGGCTGTCCGCATCGGACTTGCGGGTGCGCTGCTGGCCCTGGTGCCGGCTTTGGCCCACGGAAACCAGGCGCAGCAGACGCAGATGCAGCGCGATCACCAGAACATGGTGAACTACATCGTCTGGCATCAGAGCCCAGTCGCGGCAGCGTATGTCCCCACCGCCGAAGACCAGATCAATGCGGCGCTCCGGGCCGCCATGCTGGCAAGGAAGCGTGAGAAGATCGCCAAGGACGCTACCCGCGACTGGTGGGGCGTGGTCGTGGTCAGCACCGAGGACGGCTCCTGGAACGTAAAGCTCAACGCCGAGGACAAGACCATCCCGTTGATGGATGCCATGGACGAGTGCAAGGGCGTCTGCTCGCCGATCCTCACCTTCGCCAACAGCTGCGTCGCACCGTCCTACAGTGCACAGGGCGGCATGTACTGGGAACAGGGCGACACCCGCGCCAATGCCCGGGAGGCGGCGAACGCTGCGTGCACCGCAGCAGGGGGCAGCAACTGCAACAGCCCGAAAGAACAGGCCATGTGCACCGGCTGGAAGTATGCGTACAGCGGCCTTGAGCGCTTTTCCAATCGCATGAATCACACCGCCAAGGGTGATATTGCCTCGGCCAAGTTCGAGTACTTCCCAGGTGCCCAGGACTACATTGCCAAGCCACTGGAACGTCGCGGCACGTCAACGGCCAAGATCGATCTTGACAAGAAATACCACGGCTCTGATGAAAAGGGAAAGCAAAGACTGGAGCAGCGCGCGCAAGGCGTCATGCGCATGGCCGAGCCCTGGACCGCCATTGCCGCCGGAAGCGGGCCGAAGGCCTATGCCATCCACTGGGGCCTGAACGAAACCGACGCCAAGGACACGGCGATCAACAAGTGCGGCGGCGGTGACTGCAAGGTGCTGGTCGCGGTGCCCTACGGTCAGTGCATGACAGCCATCCGCCTGCTCAAGGCCGACGGGCGCGTGGACAGCTTCGGCGGCCAGGGTGCCACCCAGGCCGAAGCGGAGGAAATCGCGATGACCCAGTGCATCAGCGCGGGCGCGGCCACCTGCCCCGTCGTCTTCAATGAGTGCATGAAGAAGAAGTAATGCGCGACGTAGAGATGCTGCTACAGCAGCATCTCTACGGCACGGGGTACCGCCTCTGGCGGCAACGCCCCCTGCGACCAGAAGTGTTCCAAGGTGCCACGCACCAGATCCAGTGGCGTGGACGCCCCCTGCCTCGCGCCGAATCGTGCCTTGTTGTCGGACTGCAGGCGCAGCATGGCAGCATCCTGGTCGTTCACCCGCTTCAGGAACGGCCACACGAACAACCGCACCGCCCACGCCGGAGCCCAGCGCCCCTCCACATGCAGGGTGACGAACACATCCGTCTCATGCGGGCTGCGTGGGGTGAAGTGCAGGTCGATCAGCACCCGGCTGCCGTTGGCGTAGGTGTACTCAATGCGGGTGCTGCCCGGCGCGGCAAAATGCGCGCGCTCGCCGGTGCGCTCCGACTCGAACAGGCGATACAGCAGACCTGACTGTGCCGGCAGGCCCTGGTAGTCGACGCTGAAGCCTTCGGCGGTGGGAGTGAACTGTGCCGTGGCCCGAGCGCGCGCGGCGTCACTGCGCACCAGCCCGGCGTGGATGAAGTGGGTGTGCATCGGATCCAGGAAGTTCTCCATGGCGTCCACCACGTTGGCTGCCCAGCGGGTCTGCCAGATGAAACGGCGCGTGCCCGGATCGGTGGCGCGCACCATGGCATTGGGCTGGTCAGCCCCTGCCGGTCCCGGTCGCAGCCACACGAAGCCATCGAGTTCGCAGGTGGCAAATGCCCGTACCCGCACGCCCGGCGGGGTGTGCTCAGACGGCAGGCCGGGCACCCCGCGCAGTGCGCCTTGGGCATCGAACGCCCACCCATGGTAGGGACAGGCCAGGTGCCTGCCCTTGACGCAGCCCGCCGACAGCGGTGCGTGACGGTGGGGACAACGATCTTCCAGAGCGATCAGGGTACCGTCGCCGTCCTGGCTTCGAGCCAGGGCGATGTGCGTGTCCAGCACCGTGATACCCAACGGCTGCGGGCCGACCGCGTCGGAGCGCGCAACCGCATACCACTGGGTGTGAAGCAAGGGGTTCCAGGTACTCATAGTTGAAATCCACGCAGCAGCGGTACACCGAGCCGGCAGGTTGTGGCCGACAGCGCCGAGATCATCGCGCGCGTTCGGCGCGGCAGATGACCGGCGTAGACGGCACTGTATTCGATGGAAGGCACCCCGCCGCGCAGCCGCTTGAAACCCGCGGCACCAGCGCTGAAGTTCAAACGCCAGCCCTGGATCTGGCAGGTGCGATACGCGCACGCGGTGGCGAGTCGGTACAGAGCCCGCTTCTGTGGCTCGGTCGTGTCGTAGCCGACAATGGGGGCGGTGGCGGTGCGCCCCAGTCGGAACAGCCCGACAATGCATGCCAGACGATTGTCTTCGTCGCGGAAGCCCTCGAACTGCAGCAGCCCGGCACGGTGCCAAAGGCGCAGGAACTCGGCGGTATAGACCGGGTTGAAGCGCGAATGCTTGCCGATATAAAGCATTGCGTAGAGTTCGGCGATGCGCGCGTAGTCGATTTCGTTGATGTCTGCATCGTCACAATGACGCAGCGGCGTCTTGCGCAGCAGCGCGATATCCCAGCGCAGGTTCTGATGACGACGATGCAGGGTCTCGAACGCGTCGTACAGATACACCTGCCGGCTGGCGACCAGCACACAGCCTGCAGCGCGCAGCGCGTCGATCCAATCCGCATTGTCGTGGGCGTTGAGCGAACGGAACCACACCGCGTGCTGCGGCCAGCGCTCTATCGCCTCCGCCACCACCGCGACCGGGTTCACCTGCGCAAGCGACGGGTACAGATTGGTGGACAGCAGCCAGTTGTTGACGCACACGGCGCGGTCGAGGCCATTGCTCCGCAGCGGCACGCCAATGGCGGCGATGCCCTTTCGCGACAGCGGCGCAGCCCATGGCGGAAGGTAGCGCGCGGCTTCTTCTGCCGCGTAGTCGGCATAGGTACTGGTGGGCGAGCAGACCCAGGCATCGCCGGCCAGCCCGTCGTGCACGCTGACCGGCAGCGGACCGACCTCGGTGCGGATCGCGGCGGTGTGCGCGCGCACGTTGGTGATCAGGGTGTCGGTCGCACGGTCGGCGTGCACCGCCGCGAAAGCATGCGCCGCGCTGGTGAAGTTGCCCTCACCCTCGGTGCGCACGGCGCTCATCGGGCGACCGCTGCCATCGGCTCGCCATCCCACTCGATGTCGCGGGTGGCCGCCTCGCGCAGGCTGCAGTGCTGCCGTCGCGCCATCCGTGCATATGAGCCCAGGTCGAGCAGGCTGGCCAGCGGCGGCAGGCGGTCGCCGGCGGTGCTGATGACGTCGACGGCATTACCGAAGTCGCGTCGCCACTGCCCGAACTGTCGATGCTGGACGGCCTGCTTCAGGCCTGCGCTGGCCATCAGCGCACCGATCATCCGTGCGCGCGGTGCAACCGGCTCCTGTAGTTCACCCTCCCCCAGCAACGCCGCCGGCAGGTCGCAGTCGAACGGGAACAGATGCAGCCCGCTGGTCGCGCGTGGATTGCATTCCAGCGCCAGCGCCCCGCCTTCGGCGGCCTCGATCCAGTCGAAGGAGATCTGTCCGCTGTAATGCGTACCGCGCACCAGCGCGGCGATCGCATCGCGGATGGCCGGCCGCTGCACCGGCTCGAAGTAGTAGCTGGAGCTGCGGTGCAGCCGATAGCGCGGGCGGTAGATGGCATGCGCCAGCAGGCGGCCGCGGTGGGCGATGGCATAGCTGCACAGCTCATCACCGGCGACGAAGGCCTGTACCACCCAGGGCCCCAACGCGGGCAGCGCCGGCGCATCGGCCGGAATGCCCTGCGGGTACAAGCGGACATGCACGCCGAAACGCGAGAACTCCGGTTTCAGCACCACCGCCCTGCCCTGCGCCCATTCCCGCGCCTCCTCCAGCGAGGACACCCGGCCGCTGTCCGGCACCGGCATGCCGTGCTCGCGGGCGATGGACAGGAACGACCATTTGCTGTGCAGCGCCGCCAGGGTGCCAAAGCCATCCACTGCCACATGCAACGAGCGCGGCAGCGCGGGCCGGTGCCGTGCCAGGTGCAGGGCTTCCTCGCAGGTGGGCAGCAATAGATCGATGCGTTCGCGGGCGACGATGCGATTCAGCTCAGTCACGAAGGCATCGGGCGCATAGCGCGGTGGCGGCAGCGCATGAGTCTGTTCAACGGCGCTGGACCAGCCGGTCAGGCGGCACGGAATGCTGTCGGCCACGTGCACCTGCCAGCCCAGCCGGTCGAAGCGACGTGCGTGATCCAGCGCGACCGGCGCACGTGCCCCCAGAATCAGGACGCGCGGGATCATCGCATCGCCTCCCGTCGCGGCCGCCACTCCAGGCAATGCGATGGCACGATGCGCACCTCGGGGGCGGCCTGCTGCAGTGCATGCAGCCGGGCCAGGGTGTCACGGTAGATGCGGGTACTGCCCAGCCACGCCGTCACCATGGCCGGCGGCGGTGTGTTGTCACGGATCGCCTGTGACGACCAGCTGGCATCGGCGACCAGAAACACCGGGCCCTGCCCATCATCGAACAGCGCGCCGAAATGACCGGCCGCATGGCCCGGCAACGGCACCAGCCGCACGCTGCCATCGCCGAACAGATCAAACGCCGGGTCAAAGTGTGCAAACGGCGCGGGCAATCGATGCGCCGGCTGCGACTCAAACCACAGCGGTGGCGTTTCCTGCCAGCTCTGCAGCAGGCCCGGCAGCAGTCCCAGGCGGAGCGCGCCGATGCGGGAACGGGCACGGATGTCGTCCCAGGCCGCCCTGGAACAGGCCACGCGCGCGTGTGGGAAATCCGCCAGCCCGCCAATGTGGTCGCCATGCAGGTGCGACACGACCACCCACGCGATGTCTTCCGGTGCGATGCCGTCGCGGCGCAGCTGTGCGGCCAGTGATTGCTGTGGGTCCAGGTGGACCGGCGTGACCAGCTGGTACAGCTTTTCCGGGAAGGCAGACGTGGCCTGCAGGAAGTGCTCGGAATAACCCGTATCGAAAAGCACCCAGCCCTGCGTGGGATGGCGCAGCAGTGCAACCAATGCCGGAAACTCACAGCTGCGCGCCGGTGCGCCCTTGCGGGTGGCCCGCTCGGGATGAGTGCAATGCCCGGCTTCGTAGAGCCGCCACTCAAGCGCGACCATGCGTCCTCCACCACTGCGCATAGCGGGCCAGACTGGCCTCCAGGTCCGGATTGGGATCGTAGCCCAGCTCGCACCGTGCCCGGCTGATGTCCAGGGTCTGCGCATAGCCCAGCACGCCGACGCCGTAACGGCTCAGCCGGGGCTCGGGCCGACCGGGCCGGAGCAGCGCGACGCGCTCGGCCAGCCCTGCGAGCAGCAGCGCGGGCACGCGCGGTACCGGCACGCGTTTGACGTCCAGCTCCAGCGCACTGAACAGCGTGTCCAGCAGGTGGCTAACCTGTACCGGTGCGCCGTTGCTCACGTTGTAGGCGCGGCCATCGGTGGGCACGTCGGCATCGACGCAGTGTTCGATCAGTCCCACGAGGTTATCGATATGGGTCACATCGACCAGGGCACGACCGCCGCCGATCATCGGGAACCAGCCCCGCGCCGCGACCGCCAGCAGGCGCGGCAGGATCGCGCGGTCACCCTCGCCGTACACCGCGCGCGGGCGCAGGATCAACGCGGGCAGCCCACGGGCACACGCAGCGAGCACCTCGCATTCCGATTCCCATTTGGTTCTGGCGTAGTCGGTGATCCACCGCGCCGGCGGATCAAATGCTTCTTCCACCCCGTACTGGTCACGAAAGCGGAAGTAGATGCTGGGCGAGCCGATATGAATGAAACGGCGCACCTTGTGCCGAAGGGCGTGCTCGAGCAGGCGCTGGGTTGCCAGCACGTTGGCGCGCTGGAACTCCTCGGCCCGCCCCCACGGCGATGACAACGCAGCGCTGTGCACCACCACCTCACAGCCCTCCAGCAGCGCATCCAGCGCATCGTCTGCCAGATCCGCCGTGATCGCGCGCAGATGGGCGTCCGCCTGCGGCAGCCGGCTATGGTCACGCCCTGTGGCGATGACGGTATGCCCGGCAGACGCAAGCTGCCCGGCAACCTTGTGACCGATGAACCCGGACGCACCGGTGACCAGAATGCGCGCCAAGTTCAGTACCTCAGCACCGCACCGGCAAACGACAGCCCGGCACCGGAGCCCACCATGGCAAACAGATCGCCACGACGCAGGTCGCCGCGCTCAACGGCGTGATGCAGGGCCAGCGGAATCGAAGCCGCCATCTGGTTGCCGTGGGTCTGCAGAATACGCACCAGCACCTCCGGGGGCAGCCGAAGCGCACGCTGCAGATGATCCAGCGCCTTGGCACTGGCCTGATGCGGAACCAGCAGCTTCAGATCGTCCACGCTGACGCCCGCACGGGAGAGCAGCGTCTGCATGAAGCCCGGCAGCTTCTGCGCCGCCAGCCGATAGGTCGAGCGCCCGGACATCTCGAACTGCGAGGCGGCCGCGTAGGCCTCCGCGCCATCGGCCAGCCGCACCCGGGTGCCGCCGGAGCGCACCTGGCAGAACCGGGTGCCCTCGCTGTAGGTTTCCATGTGCGAAGCCAGCAGGCAGGCACCGTCGTCCGGGCCAGCCGCTTCCACGATGACCGCCGCCCCGCCATCACCGAACAGCGCGGCCGTGTCGGTGTCGTTCCAGTTGAGCCCGGCAGAGGCCACTTCACCGGCCACGATCAGCGCCCGACGGTAGCGCCGGGCGGCGATGGCACCAGCCACCAGGTCCAGCGCCACCAGGAAGCCCAGGCAGGTGGCATTGACGTCAAAGGCGGGAATGCCGGAGCCGGCCAGCCCGAGCCGCTCGTGCACCAGCGCCGCCGTGCACGGAATGGCCTGCTCCATGACGCCCCCCACGCTGATCACCACATCCACCTGATCGGCACGCAGACCGGCGCGCTGCAGGGCATCCTGCGCGGCCATGGCGGCCATCAGCGATGTCGGCTCGTCTGCACTGGCGAAGTGGCGGTAATCGATCCCGACGTGCCGGCGGGTCCAGCCGGCGGGCTTGTTCCAGCGGCGGTCGAAGTCTTCCGACTCAATGCGCAGGGAGGGGGTGTACTGGCCCGTGGCCAGGATGCGCAGCGGCAGGCTGCGCGGGAGGTCGTGTTCCATTCGACAAACAGTTCAGGTGGCGGAGTGCGCGAATCAGGTTACTTCAAGCATTCACTGAGAACGATAGGACAGGCACGCGCACCCGAACCGATACAGTCGGTGAGCGCCGCTTCCTCCGCAGCCGCCTTGGTCGGGCCGCGTGCACCAAAGCTCAACACGCGGCCGCCGCTTTGTGGCACCCGGATGGCGACCAGGCATTCACCATGTGGAGCGGCCGCCAGCACCGAACAATCCTTGGCCCCGCACTTGCTCAACGCGCTCTGCTTCGCGTCCTGCTCACTGGGTGCCGTGTGCACGGCGAAGGCATCGCTGCCGGCGCTGGTGGCAATGGCGGTCCACTGGGTCGCAATACGGGTCATGCCCTTGGCGCGGTCGTCCAGGTCCTCGCCCGACCACGCACGCATTGACCCGTCCTCGTTCTCCACCTTCACCAGCGCCATGGCGGTTGAGCTGCCCCGCCGTTCCAGCGGCTTGGCCATGTACTCTTTCGCACCGGGAATCTCGATCAACTTGGGCGACGCAACCTCGCCGCGCGCTTCGCGCCCCAACCGGGCGAAGAAGCGATCACTGCCACTGTAAGCGTACTTCCAGCCGGTGCAGAAGGCTTGCTTGGGCGGGCTCTGACAGCCGGTTCCGCCCGCCGCCGTGCACGCCGCCACCGCTGCCGCATTGGCATTTTCCTGGCTGTCACCCTTGGCCCACTGCATGCCGCCCTGCTCGTTGTAGGCCGGAGCCATGCAGGCGTTGGCGAACTGCACGACCGGGGTACAGGTGCCGCGGCAGTTCTTCATGGCATCCATGGTGGCGTCCCGCGCAGATTCACCATTGAGACCCACGCTCCAGGAACCATCTTCAGTACTGACCACGACGACACCCCACCAGTCGCGGGTCGAGTCGTTTCGGATCTTGGCAATCTGCGCAGCCCGGACATTGGCTGCCAGTTGCGCTTCGGCTGCGGCCTTCTGAGCAGAGATGTAGTCACCCGCGCCCGCACTTGGCTGCCATGCGCCGGGGATCGGCGCACAACCGAGCATGCCTTGGCCACCGATGGGGTACTGTCCAGGCGGGCAGCGGCCTTCGGCGTATGCCCCAAAAGAGGCGAGAGCCAGCAGAAGTACAAAAATCCGTTTCACGCTCATTCCTCCGACAACCTGGTTCTCGTTACGGTGCCCGCACCGGCTCAACTCACGCCCCGACTCATGCCGCGAATCTGCTCCTGCACCTGATCCTGCTGGGCCAGCTGAGCCGTCGCCTGATTCTCGATCTGCCGCCCGCTTTGTTCAAGCGGCGTATTCATCGCGGCAACGGTGGGCACGGAGGCACGCAGGTGCGCCGGATCGGACAATGCGCCCTGGATCGCGAACGCAGTGGAAGCATCGTTGCTCAGCACCACGTGATCGATGCGCTTGCCGCCGAGCTCATGCATCCGGCACGCCAAAGCACCGGCCAGCTGTTCGCTGCGCACGTCAGGGGTACGTCCTGCGCGCTGGTCCTGCTCATGTACGCCCTGCAGCGCTCCGATGAACAGCGGATAGCCAACGTGGCCCGGCCCGTTCAAGGGCTTTAGCGGAACGGATGGCGGCAGTGCTGCGGGCTGCTCGCGTGCCTTCTCTTCGAGGCGTGCGGGCTCGCCAGCGGGAAGCGGGTCGCGAAATTCGTCGATCAGGTGCTTGGCGAGACCTACGCCACTCACCATACCCAACGGAACGAGCTGACGGGCGCGCTTCACATCATCCCGGTAATCCTGGATCAGCTCCCGGTTCGAGTCAGCCAGATCGCGGTGGCTCGCATACTCGAGGACCGAATCTGGGCCGAGGAAGTTGCCGAGCTTGTGAGATTCCAGGGACATACCGGCGGTAGCAGCTACGCGTGAACCCGGTGCAATGAAAACGCTTCCCAGCGTCAACCCCTCACCATACCCATTCCTTCGGAGCGTATCGATCTCATTCTGCTTGGCGTACACACGCACCTCACCATAGTGGGGCGAAGCGGCACTGACCGGATCGTTGGCCATGACGTGATTGATGACCGAGCTGCCACCCTCTGGAATACGACGGGACAGGCTGGCAGCGCCGTAGGCATTGAAGGTCTCGCCTTTCAGGTCAAAGTGGTGGGCGGTGACCTGGGCCAGTGCACCCCCTAGCGAGTGACCGGTGACGATGACGTCAGAGGGCGTTCCACGTCGTTCACTCTCGCTTCTAGCATGCTCAATAGCTCGAGCGGTCAGTGCGATCGCTTCGGGCGCTTGAACGTTTGTCCGCGCTGCCAGCATCGCCAGATCGGTGGCAATGTCGTGACCGACCGCCTCCGTTCCGCGATGGGCGACGATCACTTGCCCTGTGTCGAGCCGCTGATAAACAGTTCCTTGATAGCCTGTAACCTGGTTGTCTACCTGCTCAATGACCCGATACCCATGCCCAAGCACGAGAGTGACTTCTCTATCTTTCGGATCCTGAACTCTATCATTTGGATTGAGATATGCATTATCTGAAAGATGCGCCAGATCCAACGAACTCAAGGTCATCGAGCTTCTCCTTCAGACTTTACGGAGGCCCTAAAGGCACCCTCGCGGTACTTCGGCGTGTACTCATTGACGTCTGAAACGCCGAACGAAGGATAGCCCGCAATTGTCTCCGCTCTGGGATAATCTTTTCCAGGATAAAAGAGACTGAGACTCTTGCCCGCAGCTAGCGACGCACGATCCATGAATATCTGGAACTCCGTTTCGCCTTCCGCCCCGGTAGCAAGAAAGATCACATGAAGTCCGGTCAAACCCCATTGGCACTGTGCACGACCGTAGTAGTTGCCGTCCTGAAGAAGGTCCTCAAACACGCGCCCCTTGAACTCCACATCTGACACCTTCTCCAAGGGCACGTCCCTTGAGGTGGTCATCCCCATGGGAGTGCCAGTGGCAGGCTGCACATAGCCGCACTCTCCGGAATTGACGACGTCGTACTGCCCGCGCGCAACGACTTTACCAAACGGACCGGGCGCATCATGCACAGTCCAGGTGAAGTCGATGCCCCGCTTCGGCGATTCGTTCTCTTTGACCTGCTGGTGCCATCTGGCACCGGGACTGACAGAATCCCCTCCACATCCTGGCATGAGCATCAGCAGCACCAATCCCATCGCAGCCATGCATCGTCCAACTGGTTTCGCCATGATGCCCCTCTGCCTGTAATGCGTATCTGCGGCCAGTCGCCGCCCGTAGCATATGATGACGCCCGTTCGCCGCCGGCACCATAGGACAATTCCTACGCACTCAAGCGAAGACATCGGACGATGTCCTTCAAGCCGACGCCTTGATCAGGCGTCAGAACTTCTTGAACTCCGACATGCTGCATGCTGAGTATGCAATTGGGCACTGCACCGTGCCTGGGGGCGAACGCGGCTGTGCCGCCGTTTGCACCAGGAATGGGCGCGCATCCCAGCATGCCCTGGCCGCCCACGGGGAACTGCCCAGGCGGGCAACGGCCCTCCGCCCAGACAGAGCAGGAGGTTGCCGCCAGCATCAGCAGAACGAGCGTTCTCACCATTGAGAAGTTCCCACAGTTCAATCTGATTCGGTCCATCCACTCGATGGCGGCGGCGTTCGCACAAGGTCTGCAGGGGTAGCTCAGAAACTCTTGAACTCGGACATGCTGCACTCAGAGTAGATGATGTTGCATTCCTGGCGGGAGCCGCCCGTCTCGCACTCTTTCATCGCATTCTGTCTGGCAAGCTCTTCGGTTGCTGCTGCACTCGCCATGGTCCTCGTTCTGGCGCCTGGTGGCAGGCTTCGGACAAACGCTATCGTGGGATCAGCCATGGCAACACACTGGTTGTGATACGCCAGTCGAAGCTTGCAGGATTTGCCGCCTGCGCTCCTGCACCGATCTGTTGCGAGATCCACAGCTGCTCGCTTCGACTTCTGAGATGCGGACGTCCCGGTGGAGTTGTTGTCACCGTCCTCCACAATTGCACCCCAACGTGTTTCCCACTTGCCCGTGGGCTGGGGAGCCGATGGTTGGGCCGGCCCCTGACCTCCTCCAGCACCGGGGATCGGTGCACAGCCAATTACTCCCTGTCCCCCGATGGGATACTGACCAGGCGGGCACACACCTTCAGCGTGCGTCGAGAGTGAGAAAAGGCTCAACACCAAAAGAAGTGCAATCCGCACGTCAATTTCCGTTCAAGTAGCACTGCTTCTGACGAGCCACTACCGCCAGAAGCCACTCAGAATGCCTTGAACTCGGACATGCTGCAGGCGGAATACACAATGCTGCACTGCTGACCAGACCCTGCCTTCTCGCACTCTTTCATGGCATTGGATTTTGCGCGCTCGATAGTTTCGGCGGCGCTTACGTTGTTCGAAGTCAGACTTCCTTTCGGCTGGCTCCTGACGAACTCCATCGTAGGATCGGCTATGGCAACACACTGGTTGTGATAAGCCAAGCGCAGCTTGCAGGACTTGCCCCCTGCGCTCTTGCAGTCGTCGATTGCTGCGGCGACCGCAGCACGCTTTGATTTTTGAGAAGTTGATACTCCGGTAGCCAGGTTGCGACTGGTAGCGTCGTCGGCCACAGCCCCCCAGCGCGTCTCCCACTTGCCCGTGGGCTTGGGCGACGCTGGTGCCTGCGTGGCGGCATCTGCACCGCTGGCACCCGGAATAGGCGCGCAACCAAGCATGCCTTGGCCACCGACAGGAAACTGCCCCGGCGGACACCGCCCTTCAGCAAAGGCTGAAGAGGATGCCAGCGCCATCACAGCTAACAGAAATATCCTCATACCACCATCTCCAAATCATTTGTAAATCGGCCGCTTAAGCCATCAATCCGCATTACCCCTATGCGTGGTCTTGTCTACGCTTCCAGAGTTCGTACCGAAACTGCGCGGAATGACGTCTTGGTTCACCCTAGCATCGTTGTTACCAGAATCGGTCCTATTATGCGTCTGCGGCGGCGTATACGAACCCGGCGGCTGACCCTGCGGACCCGGGGCCGCCGGAACCGGCGAACCTGCGATCTGCGTGTATGGCGAGAATGCACCCAACGTGCCCTGGAAGAACAGTGCGGCCATTGGGGGAGCAGTCAGAATCAGGGTGGTCAGCATCAAGCCCATGCCGCCCTGCTGCATGGCCTGGCTGGTCAGGCCTTCCGAAGCACCGCCCTTCAGGATGAACTGCTCGAACGCGGCGCGGGCCCAGAACGCAATGGATACACGCACCACCATGTCCAGCGCGATGGACACCATGGCCGCCAGTACCGCCATTGAGAACATGGTGCCTATGCCATAGAACAACCACTTCTGGAACAATGCCTTCGTCTGGTCAAACAGCAGGCATAAGATGAACAGAGGCCCAAAGCCCACGAACAACGCAATGGCGACCTGGTAGAGCAGCAGCATCGAGCCCGCAACGACGGCAGGGCCACCCGTTCCCATGCCGATGAACATCTGCGTCTGGAACTTCTGGTTGCTGAGGCTGGGGTCATTGATGACTTGAATGGCGTCCACGCTGGACAGCGCCACCTGCATCCAGGCCAGCGACTTGTCGATCTGCTCCTCCGGGGTTTCGTTGCTTCCGGTCACAACGGTCGCAATGACGCCCTTCACGTCCTCGGTCAGGAAGTCCATGATGTTCCGACCGAACAGGCTCATGCTGGTCGCCACGCTGACGATCAGCGCGGCGCGCGCCATGTTGGTCACCAGCGCGATCATGGAATCGCGGCTCTGGCCGGTCACGATGCGATAGCCCTGGATGAGCACCCACAAGGTCATGACGACCAGGGCGATGCCGCCGACCCAGGTCATCATGTAGCTCATCATGTCCAGACCGAAGTCATTGATGCGCTCGCGCAGGTAATCCAGGATAAGCCGGAAGAATACGAAGTCGCCGATCGACTGGACACGCGTGGCGTATCCAAGCAGGTCCTGCAGGCCTCCTGATAAATCAAAATTCGCGATCGATTCGAGCTTCATTTCCATAGTCCTTTGGTCTTCCCACTTTCCCATGCCACGGGCAGTAGATACGCGGCGTCATCAACCCGCTCAGTCAACGTCAACGCTCAACGCACCCTTCAGCGCGGCGGTCTGCACCAGGTCACCCAGCATCTTGTTCTTCGGGTTGCCCTTCAGCGCAGACTTCGCGAGCACATTCTGGTTCAGCTCCATGGTCGCGATGTAGGCATCGTAAGATTGCATGCGCGTGGCCCACTGCTGCGCCATCATGTTCAACTCGTTGCCCAGACGCAGCGTATCGCTGTCCGCCGCCTGCACGCCGCCCTGCTTGTTGCTGGTCTTGCGGCTCATGAAGTTCTTGAACATCGCGTCCTGGGCCTCGGCGATGGTCTTCTCAAGGAAGTCGACCGAGTCGTTGTACTTCTGGTTCTGCACCATGCGGATGTTCACGCAGATCTGGGTCTGCTGGGACTTGATGTCCTCTTCGTCGCCGATGCCGGCAATCGACAGCAGGGTTTTCAGACTGAAGGCTTCGGTGTTCTGGCCGCAGGTTTCCTTGACCAGGTAGCGCTTGTCCACCTTCACCATGGGCTGCCCGTCGGGCAGGTTGACCATGTAATTGAAGGCGTCAAAGATGGCGCGAAGCTCATCAATCTGCTGCTTCATCTGGTCCCAGCGTACGGCCTCTTTGGCGTACTCGGTGGTGTCGTCGATCCACGAGCGGATCTCGCCCATGATCGAGGTGATGTCGATCACCGGCCAACCGGCGTAGGCGTTCTGCGTGCCCATCATCAGGGCGGCGGCGACCACCAGGGCGCGCAGACGCGTGCGCTTGGCGGCCTTGGCTTTGGTAGTGCGCTTATTCGTGTCGTTCATGGTGTACTCCAATGTCATGTCTTTCATGATCCCCACCCTGTGTTAGGCCGCATCCGAGCTGGCCGCTGCCGGCTTGCCCGATCCCTTGCGATTCTTGTAGAACTCCTCCAGCCACTGCTCCGGCGTAAGTTCATTCACCGAAATCCGGTTACGCACGGCGGCGGTCTGCAGCACGCGGTGCATGATCTCGATGTTGTCGGTGGACGCGGAGATCACCGAAAGAATGTTGTCCATGCCGCGCAGGTTCAGCTGGCACACGCTGGAGGCGTGGCCCTGCTTGACCAGGAAGCAGCGCGAGCGTTCGTCCAGCGCGGTCACCACCCGGAACTCCGCCTCGGTCAGCTTCAGGCCCTCCATGTAGTCGGACTTGCTGGCGTTGGGGTTGGGCAGCAGGATCAGCGTGGCGGTCTGCTCGATCAGTGCGGCCGAAATGTCGCTCTTCAGCGCATCTTCCGGGCTCTGCGTGGCGAAAATGCCGAGGCCGTTCTGCTTACGGATGGTCTTCTGCTTGTTCTTGGCGAATTCCTTCAGGCCGCCTTCGCCGTCCAGGATCTTCCAGAATTCGTCCATCACGTAGATCAGCGGACGGCCGTCAATCAGCGATTCCAGGCGGTGCAGCAGGTAGTTGATGACCGGCACGCGCACTTCGGGGTTGTCGATGATGTCGGTGTAGTCAAAGCCGATGATGTTGGCCTTGCTCAGATCCACGGTGTCGACCGGGTTGTCGAACACCCAGCCCAGCGAATTGCCGGCGGTCCAGCGGCGCATGCGCGCGTACAGGCCGTCATCGCCCATGTTGGGCAGGCTCTTCTGGAAGTTGGTCATGCTGCGCAGATGCATGGGGGTGTCCAGCATGCTTTCCACGCCGCGGTAGATATCCTCTTCCTCGCGGGCGCTGTATTCCTTCTTGCCGGCCAGCACCTTGATCAGGTCGGCCAGGAACTGCACGTTGGCTTCGTTGTTCTCGCACTGGAACGGGTTGAAGCCGGTGGACGCACCGTTCTCCAGCGCCAGGTAGTTGCCGCCGCAGGCGCGCACGAAAATCTCGGCACCGCGGTCCTTGTCGAAGAAGAAGATGGTCGGGGACGGATCGTACTTCTGCACCTGGCTGAGCAGGAAGTTGATCAGGGCGGTCTTACCGGTACCGGACTTACCGATCACCATGGTGTTGGCGATGGCCTTTTCACCCAGGGAGTTTTCCGAGGGGTGGGTGGCGTGGAAGTTGAAGTAGTACGGCTGGCCGTTGGTAGTCTGCAGCGTGGTGACGCAGTCGCCCCACGGGTTGTTGTGCTGCTTGCCGGTGGCGAAGTTGTGCAGCGGCGACAGACCCAGGAAGTTCAGCGAGCTCAGATTGGCCAGACGGGTCCGGTAGCGCCAGTTGCCCGGCAGCTGCGAATAGAACGACGAGGTCACGGCCACGTCTTCCTTCACCGACACGAAACCGGCGTTGGACAGCTCGGCGCGGGTAGCGGCCACGTTCTGCGAAAGCTTGGCCTGGCTGTCACCAAACACCGCCAGGGTGTAGTGGTACTCGCCGAGTACGAAGTTACCCGACGACAGCTGGTCCATGGCCTGGTCCAGCTCGATGATCTGGCTCACGGCCTTGTCGCCGGAGGAGATCATCATGCCCTTGGTACGGTCGAGCACCTTCAGTGCGTCCTGTCGGCCCATGGGGCTGAAGGAATGCGTCACCACGTACTCGAAGTCCAGGTACTTCAGGCCGTTGAGAATGCCCGGGTAGGTGCCCTCGGCATACTCCTTGATGTTCAGGATGGCACCGAAATGATTGGTGCCGTTCGGGGTGGAAATGACGAAGTCGCCGGTCTTGGCCGAGAACATGTGCTTGCTGACCGGCAGGTAGTCCGGCACCGGCGCGCCGAGCACGGGCACGGGCTCATCAATGCGGTTGATCAGGTAGCCGAAGAACTCCAACGTTTCCGAGAACACGATGCCGTTCTTGGCTTCGTACATCCCTAAGCGGTACGGCGCGTAGTCGCGGATCACCGCTTCCACGTTGCCGGCCAGTTCCATCAGCTTTTCAATGGCCTGGGTCTGCTCGGCCTGCAGCTTGTTGGTATCGGCCGACTTTTCCACGAAGCGCTTACCTGCCACCACCGGGCGGTAGATCATGGTCAGGTACAGCTCGTTCTGCATGATGCGCTGCGAACCCAGCATGCCCATGTATTCGTCGGACACGTCCTGGTTGAACTTCTGCTTGTAGACGCTCTTGCCCTTCAAGGTGCGGCGACGACGGATGTCGTGCGCCCAGAACGCCACGTTGACGAAGTCCGGGGCGCGCAGGGTCTGCAGCAGGCGGTTGAACGTATTGTGCTTGTGCTCCAGCTCCCACTCTTCGCGGCCGACGAACGGCAGCCCTTCCAGATGCCAGGTCAGCAGGTAATCGCCACCGGTCGTCTTGACCACGTTGGCAGACACGTGTGACGACAGCGGGATGAATTCGGCAATGGAGGTGTCTGGGCTGAACATGACTGCGTCAGTTTCCGATGGTGGGCGTTGCGGGGTTGGAATGGCCCGGGCAACAGCTGCCAGGGCCATTCCGGCACTCAATCCCTGGGTGCCGGGGTCTTGCGGTAGTGATTCGGGGTGAACACCCACATGCCGTCGTGGTCTTTCACGTTGCGGGCCTTCAACTTGAACTGCAGGCGAAGACCGAGCAACCGGAAGATCATTTCATCGCGTTTGGCCATGTTGCGCATGATGAACACGGCAACCGGAATGGACCCCAGGTACCAGAAGTTCGTGTACACGCTCAACAGGAACAGGCCACCCACGACGAAAAAGAACGGCACGTAGGGAACGCCCAGAAACATTGCCGGGCGCGTGCAGCCGCGAAAAACGACGTTCTTATGCACCGTAGTAGGTCAGAACGTTGTTCAGCATCGCGGTGCCCTGGCTGCAGGAGCTGCTGCCACCTTCACCGCCCAGCAGCATGCTGGCGATCTGGCCGGCGGCACCGATCAGCAGGCCACCGATCAGGATCGGAGCCACGTCGGCAATACGCTTGTGGGCGAAGGCGATCTGGTAACCGGCGAAGATGACGGCGATGGTGACAACGGCGATCGAGGCGATGCTGAGCAGGCCGTTGATGCTTTCGAAGAAGCCGCAGACCTTCTGGTCGGTGCCGCCGAATTCCTGGGCGAACGCCGACGGGGCGAACAGCGCGCCAACGAAGGCGGTGGCCATCAGCACGGTCTTCAGGGTGCGCTGGGCGTTGACGAGGTCGAGATTGAATCGCTTCATGGGTGGATATCCTTGTTGATGGGCTTGCATTACTGAAGTGGTCAATCGGGGGCTTGACCGTGCCGCGCCTTCGTCAGAAAACGAAGGCTGCATCCCCTGCGGGAACCGGTGGACCCGACGGCAGGGTTGCCGGCGGGGTGTACTGCGCGGGTGCCGAAACAGCCGGAACCGGCGCATTGCGCTCGCTCCACGGCCGCAGCATGACGGGACCTTCCTGGCTTGCCGCCACCGGTGCCACCTGCTGCGGCATCGGGGCCTGCTGCACGGGCACCTGCTGCGGCGCGGCGGCGGGCTGCGGCATTGCCGCATCCACTGCCCCCAGTACCACACGCGACAATGCCTGGTCGGCGGTGTTGAGCAGGCTGCCACGCACGGCGGCCTTGGTTGACGGGTACACCACGAAGGCGCGCGCCGGATCGTCCGGCAACGCCTGCGCGTACGCAGCGGCGGTGGCGGTGTTCGGGGCGATGATGCGGCTGCGAGCCGGGGAATCGAACTGCGGGTGGTGTTCCACCTTCACGCTGCGACGTTCGCCGCCACGCGGCACCACATCAATCGGATTGACCCCGCCCACCGCGGCCACGCGCTGGCTGCGCGAGATCGAGTCGTAGATCTTCTGCACGTAACCATGGCGGAAGCCGGTGGTGAAGTTGCCGGAGTAGTAGCAGCTGAACGACTTGCCCCAATCCCCGCCGGAGCGCTTGTAGCACTCAGCCAGAATGCGCGACCCGGCGACCAGGTTGTCGCACTGGCGGAAGGCTTTCTCGTAGGAGTCCAGACCATACTTGGCCAGGTTGTAGCGGTTGACCTGGGCGAGACCGACCGAGAAGTTGTAGCCTTTCTCTTCCAGCATGCGCACGGTGGCCAGCGCTTCATCCAGCTGCTTGGGCTGGCGCGCCAGGGCACCACCCACCACGCCGATGGCGAACGGGTTGCGCGAAGACTCCACGTTGATCACGTGCTGCATCACGTCCATGGGCACGGCCATGTCCTGGCAGACAGCGGCTTCAATTCCGGGAAGCATCAGCCCTCCTGTCCCTGTGCACGGCCGGGGTTGAAATCAATGCCGGTGATGTAACGCGAACCGGCGTGCGCCTTGATGTGCACGACGATGTCGATGGTCATCATCAGCAGGCGCTTGATCACGTCGAACTCCAGGCCGGAGCCTTCGGTGGAGGCCTTCACCATCAACGCCAGCTGGTCCCAGGTCTGCTCCGGGCTGCCGGCGTGGCAGCTGGTGATCGAACCGGGGTGACCGGACGCGCAGTTACGGATGAAGTAGAACGCCTCATCGCCACGCAGCTCGGCGAGGATGATGCGTTCGGGTTTCATGCGCAGGCAGGCTTCCATGCAGCTCTTGGCAGTGACGTTGCTGGTGCTCTGGCCACCCTTGGAATACAGCAGGTGGACCACGTTGGGCTGGGTGAGGAACAGCTCGCGGGCGTCCTCGATGGTGACCAGCCGCTCGTTGTCCGGAATGTGGTTGACCAGGGCCTTCATGAAGGTGGTCTTGCCGCTGCCGGTGGCACCGGAAACGACGATGTTCTTGCGGTACTTCACCGCGTGCCGGAAGAACTCGGCGTACTGCTTGCTGGCGCGCAGCTCCAGCAGTTCGCGGTCCTGTTCGCTCAGGCTGCCGTCCTGTTCCAGGATCTGGTTGAAGAAACCATCCTCGTGGTACTGGGTCAGCGTTTTGGTGTGCTTGGACGGCAGACGGATGGTGATCGAGACCTTGCCGGCGTCACACGCCGGCGGGATCACGAACTGCGCACGCTGGCCGGTGGGGAACGTCAGCGACACGACCGGGTCAGCGTCGGTAATACGCTGACCGGTGTTGCTTTCGTTCACCACCGCCGTGCAGAACTGCCGCGCCCGCTCGAAGGTGAGCGTCGGCACTTCCACGCGCTGCCACCCCGCCCGGGTTTCCAGGTACAGCTCGCCGGGACGGTTGATACAGATTTCCGTCACATCCGGCGAGCTCATGTACTCGGCAATTCCCAGCACTTCGTACTGATAGCGCAGGAAATCACTGGAGACTTGGGCAATGGGGGCCACTTCTGCGTCCATGGTCAGGTCAATCCGTCAACGGCGTCCAATAACCTGGCTGAAGTCGACATCCTTGGCGACATACACATTGATCCGCGTGCCCTGGTTGATGGTCACGGTCGGGCGCGGACGGTTGCTCAGCGCTTCGCCGGCCAGACGTTCCATCTGACGCGCGGTGGCGCTTTCATACGGCGACTGCACGGCCATGCCACTGTTGGTCACGGTGGTGGTTTCCGGGCCGTGCTCTGCAGCGGCGTACTTGAAGGCATCCGCCAGCAGGCTGATCATCAACGCCGACGCCACGCGGCGACCCCAGTGTGCGGTGTACTGCCCCGGGATGCCTGCGCCACCCAGGCCGTCGATACCCGGGCTGGACATCGCCACGTCAATACCGTTCGGGGTGGTGATGCGGTCCCAGATCACTTCCACGCGATCACCGACCGGGCCGCCACCGTAAGCACCATAGATCTTGGAGCCCTTCGGCAGCAGCAGGGTGCGGCCGTTGATGGAGTACACCGGTTCGGTCAGCAGGCACGACGTGTAGCCGGCGTAGTCGGTGATGATGCGGGTTTCCAGGATGCAGCGCAGGTACGTGCCGCGCACCAGCAGGGCATCCGGCGAGCGGATGTAGGTCGCACTGGACACGTCTTCCACGTCCGGACCGCGCTGGGTCTTGGCCGGAGGAGCCGGCGGCCCACCGTTGCTGGCCTGGATGGCGGCCATCATCATCTTGCTGTACTCGTCGTTCTGGCTGGAACCGGACGAGCCGTCACCGGCACCCACGCCCGCACCACCGCCCATGCGGCGGTCCATCAGCGACGGGCCACGATCGATGTCACGTTCACCCTGCTGTGCTGCGGCAGCTTCCAGAGCGGCATAGCGCGCCGCCCGGTCCTGCTGCGGTTGCTGCTGCGGCAGCGGCGGCAGCATCGGGATCGGCTCGACCTGTTCAGTCGGCACCGGCGGCACCATGGCCGAACCATCCGGCCCCAGGCGCGGCATTTCCGGTGCCGAAGCACGCGTGGTTTCGGCGCGCTTCTTGACGTCGTCGTCGGTGGTGCCCTTGCGGAACAGCAGGAAGCCCATGGCCACCAGCAGCACGAGGATGCCGCCCAGGAAGGCCAGCGCCTTGCGGTTCAGGCGCTGCTCTTCGGCCGAACGCAGCTGCGGTGCTGCTGCGTCAAGGTTGGGAGCGGCCTGTGCCTGCGTGTTGCCGAAGTACGGGTTGGACGGATCGACGTTCTCATGGCCGTACTGGCCCTGCCCGTCGTCGCGGTTGTCGTTCGGGTCGTTGCCCGGGGTGTTGTGCTGGGTCATTTTTTCACGTTCCTTCGCAGGCCCACAACGTTGTCGCCATGGCGGACAACCAGGTACGGGTAAGTGCCGTGGACGATGAGGGTATTGCCTTCCACGGTGGTGTTGACCACGTACTCCTCACCATACTCCGCGTCACGACCGAACACTGCCGGGAAAATACCGGTCTTGTACTCAGGCGAGTTCGGCAGCTTCACGTAGGTGAAACGGCTGTCGTCATACACGTTGACCGGAATCAGCCAGCCCATCTTCTTCGGGCGGCGGGTCGAGTAGGAGTAGTCGAAGTTGTACTGGCGGTCCTTGGCCAGCTCGGTGCTGAGCAGCGGCTTGGCCTCTTCCTCGACGGCGGTCTGGGCGATGCCGAATTCGGTATCGCTCGGATAGGTGAAGGCGATCTTGTACTGCACGCCGGCACGACGGGCCTGTTCCAGCTGACGCCAATCAGTGGCCACGACCTTCAGTTCGAAGATGTACGAATGGGTTTCCGTGCGCACCATCATGTTGGTGTCCACGTCCACGTTCTTCGGCTTCAGATAGAAGACGTTTTCACGACGGGTCAGCTCCCAGCCACTGCTGAAGCCGGTGCTGTAGTCGAGGATCTTCTCGTTCGGGCTCAGTTCGATCTGGGTGGTGAGACCCAAGCCGGTGCGAACCGGATAGATGCGGTCCTGCTCATACTCGTAGTGATCGACCGCCTGCGCCGAAACGCCTGCGGAGAACATCAGCGACAGCATTGACACGAAGGCCAATGCGCCTCCCTTTACCTTTCGACGACTCATCGGTTGCTTGCTCCATCAGCAGTTCCGGTGGAATTACCTTGTGCCGGCCTCATGGCCGGCTGCCCCTGCATCTGTTGACCTGGCACGGCCTGCTGCGCCGGATAACCGCCCTGCGGTGCCGGCTGGCCCGGGTACGGCTGACCCTGCATGGGCTGCCCCGGAGCGCCCTGCCCCTGCGGGTAACCCTGCGCCGGAACCGCGACCGGCTGGCCGGTGGCCGGGTCGATGGCCGGGTTCGCCGCGGCAGCAGCCGCTGCGGCCTGCGCGGCCTGGTTGGCTTCGAACGCCGCCTGCTCGGACTGCTGCTGCAATGCTGCATCGTCCGGCCCCGGCACGCCGCGGGAATAGTCGTTATCCACGCGGTACTCGAACACTTCCAGGCCCAGCGGGTTGAGAATGCGTTCCTGCTCGTTCAACGCCAGGTTGTTGTTGTAGCGGAAGCGCAGGGTCACCAGCTGGTTGTCCAGGTAGTTGGTGGTGGCCTTGACCTTGTCATAGATGCTGCGCTGGATGCGCACCGATGCACCACGGAAGCCGCCGTTCTGCTGCGCTTCCAGCGGCGTGATGCTGAGAATCTTGACGCGGATGGCGCGTTCCTTGCCGTACAGCGCGATCGGGCTCTGCGGGTTGTTGCCCGCATAGCGCGCGCGGACCGCATCACTGACCGGCTTGGTCGACATCACATGCACCAGCTGCCAGTCACGCAGGCCCATCACCGCGAAGTCGTAGGACTCGCGCGCCATCACGTACTGCGCCACGTTGCTGCGGTTTATGGCATCGCTGGCGGTAACGCTCTGCCCCTCAAACGTGCCGTTCAGGCGCGCCACGGTAGCGGTGCCGGTGTAGGCATCGGCCATGACAATGAACGGCACCTTCTCCTTCAACGGCAGCATGTAGTAGTAGCCACCGGCCAGCGCCAGCGACATCACCAGCGAAGCACCGGCCACCCACCACGCGCGGCGTTCGCTGCGACGTGCAAGATCGGCCACGGTGACCTCATAGCTCACCGCCTTGGCGATGGCCTGGTCCACTTTGGGGCTGTTGCCTGCGTCCTTTTTTCGGAACATGGAATTCATCCGTACTGCTGGAAGATCAATGGGCACGGCACCCCGGCATGCAGCGCCGGGAGCAACGCGTTCGTGAGCACCCGGAGGCGATCAGCTTCCGTTGGACGCAGCGGCAGCGGGTGCCGATACGGTGGAAGCGGAAACCGACTGCACCACAATCTGGTTGCCCACGATGGACACCGACACGCCCTGCCCGGCATATGCGGCGCTGACATCGATCATCGCCTGCTGCGGGTTGGTGGTCGTAATGGTGGAAACCGCGCCGTACAGCGTGTAATCGGAGCTGAGGCGGTAGTCCAGGGTCATGCCCGAGTCCTTGGCCCAACGTTCGAGCATGGCCTTGAGCGTGCCGTCCATCGGCGAAGCCTGATAGACGTAGCTGGAATACAGCGGAATTTCCTGGGTGGTGTTGGCGAAACGATTCACCGGCTTCCAGCGGCCACCGAAATCCGGTGCCGGCTTGGTTGCACAACCGGCCAGCATGACGGCGGCAGTGACCACGGCAACAACGCAACCCTTAGACAGAAACGCTTGCTTCATACGGACTTCCCTATGGCGTACGGAATAGCGGCTTTAACTCGGAGATTCAGAAAACGCGTTGGCGCGTCGAGCCCTGCTTCAGGCGCGACGTGCGGTTGGTGCGTATCGGTACAACCGTGAAACACCTTTCAGCGGTATGACCGGGCCCCCGCCCCGTCTGATGTGCACACGCCCCGAACACCGGGTTCGGCCCCTGCGCTGCACACCTGCTCCGAGAAAAGCCATCCATGTTCCTCTTGACTACTTCAGCACCTGGTTCCGGCGCTGTACTCAACAACAAGACACTGACGTTTGGAACGTCGATCGCAAATACGATGCCACAGTTCAGCGTCAGGTCAATGTCAATCGCGACGAAATTTTTACATTTGCCGCCCCGTTTTGAGATGTGCGTCACATTGCTGCGTGCACACCGTCACAGCTCAAGCATTTTCACATCCGTTTTGGGTAACAGGCGGGAGGTGAAGTACTTGTCCTTGTAATACTTGATCTTGTCGCACTTGACCGGGTGCGGAATGCCTTCGTACAGGAACACCTCGTGGTCCATGCCCATGGCCTTGAGTTCCTGCGGCAGCATCAGCGCGCGGCGCTCCTCGGTGAAGTTGTGGGTCTTCTCACGCGCATGGGTGACGTTCTTCTTGCGCACGGTGGTGTAACCGAGCATTTCCGAATAGTCGTTGGCGTCCTGCTGTTCGCGCGGGGCGTACAGGATCTGCAGTGCGTGGTTGGTGATGATGGTGCGCGACACGTCGCGGCCGTAGGTGGCATCCAGCTGGGCCATGCTCTGGATGATGGGCAGCAGGCGCACGTTGTAGCCAGCCATGTAGGACACGGCCGAGGCAATGATGTCGACCTTGCCGATGGAGGTGAATTCGTCCATCAGCAGCAGCACCTGGTACTTCAACTCCGGATTGCCCTTGGGCAGTTCCTTGGTGTTGAGGTTGATGATCTGGCTGAAGAACAGGTTGATGATGAGGCGGCTTTCGGCCAGCTTGTTGGGCTGGATGCCGATGTAGACGGTCATCTTCTTCTTGCGCAGATCGGTCAGCAGGAAGTCGTTGGCACTGGTGGCCTTGTCCAGCACCGGGTTGATCCAGGCGTTGAGCGGTTCCTTGAAGGTGCCCATGATGGACGCGAAGGTCTCATCCGCCTGCGACAGCATGTTCGCGAATGCGGCCTTGGCATTGCCGGACAGGAACGGCTGCGTGGACAGCGACTGCAGGTATTTCTTCAGGTCGGTGCCGTCGCCGGTGGACAGGCGGAAGATGGCACCGAGGGTGGGCGTGCCGCTGCCGGCCGGGAAGCCCATGGCGCGCTCATCGTCCCAGTTCTCGAACAGGTACAGACCGAACGCCATGAACGCATTGCGCGCCTGGCTGATCCAGAACTTCTGATCGTCCGAGCCGTCCGGGTACAGCATGGCGGCGATGCTCATCAGTTCGGAGACGCGGAAATTCTGGTCGTCGGAGACGTAGCTGAGCGGATTCCAGCGATGGGTGCGCTTGTCTTCGGCGAAGGGATTGAACAGGAACACCTCATGACCCTGGCTGGCACGCCAACCACTGGTGAGGTCAAAGTTTTCCTGCTTGATGTCCAGCACGACGATGGACTCGCCGTACTCCAGAAGATTCGGAATGACCACGCCCACGCCCTTGCCCGAACGGGTGGGTGCGGCCAGGATCACGAACTGCTGGCCGCCCAGGCGCACCAGCTTGCCGCCGAAGCTGCCAACGACAATGCCGCTGTCGCTCTTCTTGAACATGCCGTGCTTGGCCAGGTCGGCGGCGGTGGCAAAGCGTGCGTCACCGTGGATCGACTTCTTCTTCGGCTTGAACATGAAGAACAGCACGACCAGCAGCACCAGCAGCGGGAGGCCGAAGCCCAGCACGCCGGCCAGCTTGATCTTGGTCAGATAAGGCGCGACCTCGGGCAGATCCATGCTCCGCAGATACACCAGGTAGGTGTTCGCCGCGTAATGGCTGGTGTCCACGCCGAGGAACACAAGCGCGAGATAGCCCGCCAGGGCATAGCCCCCGATTGCGGTCAGCAGAACAAGTACAGCAGTGGCAACCATCTTCTGCGTGGACAAACCCTATCCTCCATGACGCGCCCCGGAGGGCGCTGCGGCTAGCGACGACGCCGGCGTGGCCTCGTACGCGTTTCTTTCCTTTCGTCTTCCGCCAGGACGGGTTCGTCCTGTTCCAGCAGTTCGCGCCAGCGGGCGTGCGCCTGTTCGAGCGAGAGAACCTCACTGATTCTCTCACCGCCAGTCGTCAGCACGGCATAGCCGATCACGTCCGCCGGGTTGTAGACCGGTGAATGTGTCAACGCTACCAGCTGATACCTGCCATCGGCCCGCAATGCATGAGGGTACTGGACCATCGTGCAAGCTCCCCGGTCGACTTCAGTGGGCGCATGCTAATCCACACTGCCGCGTATGCCAATCAGAAAATCCTTACGCGGCAATGGGCAACAGACGGACGGCAAGACGCGGCAGGCACCATACGGTGCGCGCCGCCCGTTACATCGATGCGTTACATCGACTGATTGATGTGCGTCGCAACTGGCACGTTCGGCGCAGCATCGCCGGCGTTGCGCCGGATGACCACCGGTTCCCTTACCCGCTGCGCCACGTAGGAAAGGCTGGCGGCCAGGATGAAGGTATAGCCCAGCAGCTCGGTGGTCTCTTCAATGGTGTTCTTGAACACCCGGATGTACTGGTCGCCGAGCAGCCCCGTCCACAGCGAGGTCATGCCGATCAGGCGCGAGTAGAACAGCAGCAGCACCAGACCAATGACCATCACCGTGCCGGGGCGCGAGCCAAGGAAGCGGACCAGGCCCGACACCGACGCGCGCAGGTCACGGCTTGCCCAGCCCAACGAGCCCACGATCAACAGCGCCACCGGGTACTTCCAAAGACCATGCGCGATCAGATCCAGCGCTTCATCCATCTCGCGCAGGAACATGCAGGTAAAGAAGGCGGCCGCCAGCAGGGCGAAGCGCCGGTCATCGCGGCGTGCGATCGCCAACCGCACGAAGGCCAGCACGCTGGCCGCAAGGAAGCCTTCCTGGGTCAGCTCCACCAGCGACCACTCGCCCACCGCGTTGCCCAGCCAATGGATGTCCAGCCATGCCAGCAACGGCGGCAACGTCACCATCACGCCAAACAGGAATGCACGGCCCAGGTAGGACGCCAGCAGCTGAAGATCATTTTTCATCGAACGCACCCGCGCCACACACGAAGGGCGCGCATTATCGATGTCATAAAAATGTCGTTAAACGTCATTAATAGAACAATGCGTGACCTTGACCCCTTATCGTTCAGCCAAGAGACATGAAGCCGTCCAATCACCCTACGCACCACTGATTTCCACGAAATCGGGCCGTGTTGGTACGGATTTGCTGCACCGCACCAAGTACAATGGCCCTCCGTAAAAACGGTTACATCCTCCCCGCATGAGCTCCACCGCCCCTACCCTCGCCGAGCGCCTCACCCCGCGCGAGCGCACCCTGATCCTGTTGGCCCTGTCGCTGGGCGGCTTTGCCATTGGCACCAGCGAGTTCGCGGCCATGGGCCTGATGCTGGAGATCAGCCGCGGACTGGGCATCGGCGAGACTCAGGTGGGTCATCTCATCAGTGCCTATGCCATCGGCGTGGTAGTAGGTGCCCCGGTGCTGGCGTTCGCCGGCGCCGGCTATGCGCGCCGCACCCTGCTGCTGGGCTTGATGGGCTTCTATGCGGTGGGCAACCTGGCCAACGCGCTGGCTCCCAACTACACCACCATGTTGCTGGCCCGCTTCGTGGCCGGCCTGCCGCACGGGGCCTACTTCGGCGTGGCGATGCTGGTGGCCGCGGCGATCAGCCCCCCGGGGCAGCGCGGCAAGGCCGTGTCCAAAGTGCTGCTCGGCCTTTCCATTGCCATTCTGGTCGGCAATCCGCTGACCACGTGGCTCGGACAGCAACTGAGCTGGCGCACCGCCTTTGCACTGGTCAGCGTGCTGGCCATTGCCACCGTTGCGATGATTGCCCGCTATCTGCTGCCGGACCCGGACGAGGTACGCACCTCACCGATGCGCGAACTGCGCGCGTTCAACCGGACCCAGGTATGGATGGCGCTGGCCATCGGCTCGGTCGGCTTTGCCGGCATGTTCTGTGTCTTTACCTACCTGGCCCCCACCCTGGTGCAGGTGACCGGCATCCGCGAATCTTGGATGCCGGTGGCAGTGGGCATCTTCGGCGTCGGCGCGATCATCGGCAACGTCGCCGGCGGCTGGCTGGTGGACAGGTTCCAGTTCCGCGCCGCCCCCATCGTGCTGCTGTGGTCGGTGGTGGTCCTGATGCTGTTCCCGCTGGCCGCCAACGCGGTGTGGAGCGTGGTGCCGGTGATTGTCGCCGTGGGCACCATGGGCGCCCTGGCCGCGGTGCTGCAGACCCGCCTGATGGACGTAGCTGGCGAAGCCCAGACCCTGGCCGCAGCGTCCAATCATGCGGCGTTCAATACCGCCAACGCGCTCGGCCCGTGGCTGGGTGGCATGGCGATTGGTGCGGGTTTCAGCCCGGCGGTCACCGGGTATGTCGGCGCGGCTACCGCTGTCGGCGGCCTGCTTCTGTGGGGTGTGGCGGTGCTGGTGGAACGGCAGGGGCGTGCGCAGAACGTTGCCTGCGAACAGCGCTGACACGCATGGCGTGTCACTACGCGGGTCGCGGAACGTTCCGACGTACGCAGGGGCGTGCAACGTTTCGACGGAATACGGACGGCCGGTCACCCCTCGGTGACCGGCTGCCCGTCGCATTGACTAGAACTTGATCGACATCCGCGCCCAGTAGAAGCGACCGAGCACGTCATAGGTGGCGACGTCGGTGTTGCCGTTGCCACCATTGTTCGCGTAGTACAGCGGAGCCTGCTTGTTGGTCACGTTGTCCACGCCCAGCTCGAACGCGGTGTGCCACGGGGCCACGGTGTAGCCCACCTGCAGGTTGTGGTAGACGAACGATCCGATGCGACGGACCACGCCAGCCTCGTCGGTATCGGCCGACAGGCCCTGGTCCAGGTCGCTGCTGCCGATGCGGGTCTTGCCGATGTAGCGGACCCGCCACGAGGCGCTCCAGTCGTCCTTGTTCCAGCTCAGGCTGCCCAGGCCGCGCCAGCGCGGGAAGTTGCCGTAGGCATAGGTGTACATGCCGCCATTGCGGATGGTGACGGTGCTGGGGTCGGTGGTGTCCGGCAGCACGTCGTAGCGCTCCAGATAGGTACCGTTGAGACCGGCGGTGAAGCGGCCCCACGGGGTCTCGTGCAAACGGTAGTTCACACTGAAGTCCACGCCACGCGTGGCCAGCGTGCCCAGATTAACGGTGGGCTCGGCCACATAGTTGATGGTGCCGTTGCCGTTGCGGTGGATCAGCGCGCAGAACGCACTTGCCGGGTTCGAGTAGCACTGGTTCAACACGGTCTGGGCGGAGACGCCGGTGATGGTGTCCTCCAGGTCGATACGCCACCAGTCGGCACTGATCGACAGCCCCTCCAGCCAGCGCGGGTCATACACAAAGCCGACGTCGTAGGACTTGCCGGTTTCCGGCTTCAGCTGATAGCCCGCCACTTCCGCACCCGAGGCCTTGCCCGAGATCTGGCCGTCGGCCTGGTGATAGCTGCCATCGGTCGGCACGTTGGCACAAGCCACGTCATTGCCGCCGGTGTAGCCATTGCACGGGTCGTTGACCGTCGGCGCGTCGCCCACCACGCCCGAGTACAGCTCATTGATGTTGGGCGCGCGGAACACTTCCGACACCGTGCCACGCAGCAGCAGGTCCTGTACGGGGCGGTACTCGATGGAGAGCTTGCTGTTGGTCTTGCTGCCGACCGAGCTGTAATCCGAAAAGCGCGTCCCGATGCTGACGTTGAGCGACTGGATGCCCGGCAGATCCTTCAGCAGCGGGAACAGGGCTTCCGCGTAGGCTTCCTTGACGTCGAAACTGCCGGTCAGCTGCGAGGCGCAGAATTCGATGACGCCGCACAGGCCGTTCTCATCACCGGTCCAGAGCGCGTCGGCCTTGCTGGTGCTCTTCTCCTCGCGGTAGGAAACGCCGACCGCCAGGCCGACCATTCCGGCCGGCAACTCGAACAGATCGCCGTTGGCATTGGCTTCGGCCTGCTTGACCGTATAGACGCTGCTGACCACCGGGTTGACGATCATCGACTGCAGCGTGCCCAGGCTGGAGGCGTCGTTGAGGTTGAAGATGTTGAGCGGCGTACAGCCCGCGATCACGTTGCCAGCGCTCCCGCACTTCACCGTGCCGTCCACGTCGAGGAACGACGGACCCACCGCCTGGTTGAACGACGCATAGTCCAGGAAGCCATAGTTGGTGGAGGTCTGCTTCACCCTTCCGTAGTTCAGGTTGACGTCCCATTGCCAGGAGCTGCTGCCGAAGCCCCCGCGCAGGCCCGGGCTGATCTGGAAGTTGTCTGTCTTGTACTCGTAGCGGCGATTGCCAAGCACGGTGGCGCGGCTGTTGAGGTCGTTGTAGGACACGCCCGTGGTGCGGTCGGTACCGAAGTTGACCCCGAACGGGTTGTAGTAGCTGTCGGCGGACACCAGGAAATTGTCGCCGTTGGCGAAGATCGGAATCGGCGCGATCACCGACGCCGACTCGGTCTTGCTGAACCAGGTGTTGACGTAACCCTCAATGTTGTCGGTGAACCGGAACGTCGCCAACGCGAACGCGTTGCTGCGCTCCTGCGGGGTCTGCAGCAGGTTGTACGGCTGGTAATTGTATGAGTCGTTGGCCGCGTTGTAACAGTGGAAGTCACCCGGACCGGTGGCACCGGACACCCCGCTGTTCAAGGTCACGCGCGAACAGCCATTGGCCGCTGCCAGTGCGTCGGAGGCGGCAGAGCCGTCATTGAAGTTGATCGAGCCGGTCGGGGTGGCGGAGGAGCCCTGCTTTACCGCCTCGCCGCTGCTCAGGTAAAGCGCATCCTTGGAGTAGTCGCGGTTGAGCGCGGAGACCGCGTCGAGGTTGTGATACGACACCCCCGCCACGATGCTGCCGCGATCCCAAGCCTTGCCGCCGGTCAGGGAGAAGTTGCGGCGGTTGCCGTCACCCTCGCTGCTGGTACCGAAGTCCGCAGTGAACTGCACGCCCTCGAAGCGGTCGCGCAGGATGAAGTTGACCACGCCGCCGATGGCGTCGGAGCCGTAGATGGCCGAGGCACCATCGCTGAGCACTTCGATGCGCTCGATCATGGTGGCCGGAATCGCGTTGACGTCGTTGTAGGCCAGACGAACGCCATTGACCAGCACCAGCGTGCGCTTGTCACCCAGGCCGCGCAGCGAGATGGTCGATGCGCCGGTACCGCCGCCGTTGTTGGTGTTGGGGTTGGTGGAATTGCCGGCGATGGAGGGCAGTTCCTGCAACAGATCACCCACGGTCGCTTTGCCGGTGGCGGCAATCTGCTCTTGGGACACGGTCACCACCGGGTTGGCGCTTTCGGTATCGACGCGGCGCAGGCGCGAGCCCGTGACCACTATGCTGTCCAGGTTGGTGGTCGCGCCGCTGCCGGCGGCTGGGGCGTCCTGCGCCACGGCAGGTGCAGCAGACGCGAGCAGCAGCACGGCGGCTACGGCAAGGGACAGCGAAGACGCATTCGGTGCATGGAACGGGTGGAACGTCATGGCGAATTTCCTCGGTCATGCGACTGCCGGAGTTCGGGGGACAACACGTCCCCGCACCGGCATGCGCCAGTGGATCGGTTCTTTCGGAGTTATGGACGGGCGTTCCACGCCCTGAAGATGACTACGTGTTTTTCATCACACGGTCACAATGTGCCGGCCACCCGGTGCGACGTCTTGACGCTTTTACTGCATCTGGATGCGGAATAAGGCATGGCCGCATCCAATGATTCACACCGACACCAACCAGCCACCAAACAGCGGGCCTGCGGTGTCGCCATGCTGGGGCTCGAAGCGGAGGCGCAGCGGCTGGCCACTGCGCGTGAGCGCGTGCGGCAGCACGTAGTCGTGGTCCACAAAGTCCAGCACCTGCCCGCGTTCGACCTCGACCTCCACCGCAAGCGTTCCGTTCACCAGGATGTTGAAGCGCCCCTTGTCGCTGCCCCAGAACCGCAGCCGAAGCGCCAGCGGCTGGCGGCTGCCCTGCATCACGAATTCCACGAAGCCCTTGCCGCGTACATCTCGGCATTCCTGACGCCGGTAAGCCGCGGAGAACGACGTATCACTGGTGAGGCCATGGGCCTTCTCGGACGCCTCGTTGCCGAACTGGATCATGTCCACGGCATCGGCCTTCAGCTGTGCGCGCTCCGCAATGGCCTTTTCGCGACGCTGCGCCTCGGCGACCCATTGCGCAGCGTCCATGCGCTTGAAGTACAGTGCACTGCGGCGGTCGTGCTGGGCGTAGAAAGGAGAGAACTCCAGTGCCTGCGGACGCGTGGTGCTGGCCAGAAAGCGGCCCGGCTCCGGTAGCGCGCTGAAGCCGGCCAACGGCGACGCATCTCCCACCAGCGCGGGATCGGGCGCATCCCAGGGATCACTGACCGGGCCAAGATCGGCCGCGAGTGCCAGCGGACCGCGCATCACCACCACGGTATCGGCGTCGCCAGCGGCGTGCTCCAGTCGCAACGGCGTGGCGAGGTCAAGTTCGACGACATCGCCGGCTTTCCACCGTCGCTCCAATAACGCGTAACCCTCCTGCAGGGTGCTTGACGCCTTGCGGCCGTTGACCTTCAGTGCAAAGCGCCCTTCGCTCCACGCGGGAATCCGCAGCAACAGCCGCTGCGGTGCCGCGTCATCTGCGCGCGTCACCTGCAAACGCACCTGCCCATTGAGCGGTACGCCGCTATCCAACGTCAGGGCCAGCCCGCCCTGCTTCCAGTCCAGCGTGGACGGAATGTACAGATTGACGTACAGCGACTGCCCGTCCTGCCAGTAGATGGAATCGCCGAACTGCGCGTGCGCCTCCATGCCGCTGCCCACGCAGCACCAGAACGAATCGAACTTGTCGGAGAAGCCACGCTCGCCGCCGGTGATCATCGGCGTCATGTAGGTGAACATGCCCGTCTCCGGGTGCTGGGCCGACATCGTGTGGTTCAGCAGGGTGCGCTCGTAGTAGTCAAAGTAGCGCGCCTGCGGCGTCCACTGGTACAGGTGCCGGGTCAGCTTGAGCATGTTGTAACTGTTGCAGTGCTCGCAGGTCTGCTCGGTCAGGAACGAGGCGATGGTGTCGGGCTGCTGGAAATACTCCCGGTCGGCGTTGCCACCGATCACGTAGCTGTAGTGTCCGGTCACCGTCTCCCAGAAGAAGCGCGCGCCGGCCGCGGAATCGAGATCACCCGTGACTTCGAACTGCCGGGCCTCGCCGATGAACTTGGGCACCTGGGTGTTGGCGTGGTGGTGCGGCAGGTTGTCCTTGCCGGCGATGGCCGGGTCGACGATGCCTTCGTGGCGCAGGCGCTTGCCGATGGCGATCCAACGTGGATTGTCGGTGCGCGCGCCCAGCTCGATGTACGACTCATTGAGGCCGCCGAATTCTGTGGCCAGCAGGGACTGCATCTGCGCGTGATCAAGGGCATCGAAAACACCGGCCAGGTACGTCGCCAGCGGCAGCAGCACCGGTAGTGCCTGTGTATTGCCGGCCAGCGCATCGGCATCCAGCAGGCCGGCGAACAGTTTGTGCACCGTGTACAGCGGCGACCAGCTGCCATTGATGTTGAATTTGCTGCCGGTCACCGCGCCGGCGCGGATCTGCTCGAAGACCTGCTTGCCGCCCTCGATATCGCCTGCATCGGTCTTGCGGGTCAGTCCGCCGACGTAGCCATCCTTGTCCTGGGCCTGCGCACGCGCCAGCTCGGACACGATGTAGTCGATGCGCTGCCGGACCTGCACATCGCGCGTCTGCGCATACAGCTTGGACAGCGCGCTGAGGTAATGACCGAGGGTGTGGCCGGCGATGGTATCGCCCTCCCAGCCGCCGTAGACCGCTCCTTTCGGTGGCAGTCCGGCCTGCTGCAGGAAATTGTGCAGCAGGCGGTCCGGCTCCAGTTCGAACAGATAGCGGCGGTTGACCTGCAGGGAATCCAGGAACATCGACGGCTTCAGCGTGACATCCTGCAACGGCAGCGCAGTGACCCGTCCAGCGGTAGACGCGGCCGCGTCCAGCGGGAAGCGCAGCATGCCAGCGGCAACAGCCAATGCACTCCACTGCAGGAAACGTCGGCGGGACGGGTCAGTCATGAAAACCTCCTCAATGGATTCAGCCATAGCGGGCCTGCACGCGCACGGTGGCCCCGGCGGTAAACGGCAGCGGAACGCGGTCGTGGTGGGGACCTGCAGCCTTGACCGCCTTGCCGTCCACCGTGATCTCCAGCAGCCGCGTACCCGCAGGCGCGCGCAGGGTGAGCCAGGTGGTGCCGGGCTGCTGCGGAGGCAGGGTCACCTCGGCTTGGATGCGCTGCTGCGCCAAGTCCGCACGCAGCTGCAGGCCAACCCGGCCCCACGGCGTAGGCGCGTCCTGCAGTGCAATAGGCTGGCCGGTGGCCAGCCAGTCGCGCGGTACGCCACGGGCCAGATACAGGTCCTGGTCCTGATCGAACACCAGCATCCAGCGCAGCAGCAGCGGTACCGTCATCTGCGCGGGCATGCAAAACAGCGGCATGCCGCCGGTGATGCCCGCCACCTCGCCTGCGGTCCAGCTGCCGCGCGTATGCGCCTGGTAGCGATGGGCATACAGGAACAGCAGATACTCCTCGATCCGATCCAGCCGCAGCAGCTGCTGGGCGTGGCCATAGGAGATGAAGCCGAGAATGTCGCGCGCTTCCGGGGTGGGCTTCCAGATATTGGACACAATGCCCAGCGTGGTGCCGCCATGGCCGCGCAGGCAATCGATCACCAGGTTGGCAAGGTCGGGCGGCAACACGTCGGCCTGCAGCAGTTCGGCATAGGAACGGTGCGACCACAGCTGTTCGCTTTTGCTCGGATCTTCCTGCGACATGGCCTGGCGGAAGGTCTCGGTGGTTCCCGGCAGCGGGCCCAGGTAAGCTGGCTGCAGGTCATGCCGGATGTCCGCGCGGATGCTGTCCAGCAGGCGCTGGCGCAGTTGCCGTGCGCGGCGTTGCCAGTCGCGGCTAGGTGCGTCGTTGCCGGTCAGCGCCGGCCACACCGCGGCAATGTCCTCCCAGCCCCGGATCACCAAGGCGCTGTTGCCGAAGTACGGCTTCCACCACAGCGAGGGATCCGGATACAGGCAGGCGTCGGACTCGCTCCAGCCATGGATCAGGCCATGGCCGCGATCACTTCGCGGCAAGGCGAGGCTGGCGTCGTGCAGTTCGACCAGCAACGCGGCGGTCGCTTCGATCTTTGCCTGGTGGCGGCGCAGCAGCGCCGTGTCGCCGGTGTAGCGGAGGTAGCGCGCCAGCAATGACAGGGTCAGGCCAAACTGCCCCACCTGTGGACCGCGCATGTTCACCAGACCGTCGGCCTGGGTGTACTCACTCAGGTAGTTGTCCAGCACCGTCCTCGCCTGCGCGAAGCGGCCCCATTCCAGATTGGCGTACAGCGAACTGGTGAAGGTGTCCTGGAAGCCGTCGTATTCGTTGCCGACGTAGTCGCGGTCCACCGCGCCATACTTCGGATACACACCGCCTGGGCGGACGACAAGCTCACGTGCGAAGGCGAAGCGGGCCAGGTCGGACCAGCTCGCATCGGGCAGCCGTGCGGCACTGGCCTCGGCCAGCTGGGCCTGCCAGCTCGCGGCAAAGTCGATCAGCCCGCGATAAAAGTCCTCGATGCTGGCACCATGGCGGCGCGGCGGAAAGTCGGGGTAGCTGTAGCCCACGACGGTACGCACCGCCGCGCCGTGTTCGACCAGCACGGTGCGATGCCAGGTCTGCACGACGAAGCGGTCCTGCGCGTTGACGTCGGCGAACACCGACACGTCGTACCAGCGCCCCACACCGGCCGGCACCATTTTATGTACCGCCGGCATCCAGCCGCCCAGCAGCCCTTCCTCGCGGTGCGCCACTTTGTCCGCGTCAGCGAGCTCCGGAAACGCGTGAATCGGCCGGTAGGTGCGGCTGCGCCCGTCCGGGTAGATCTGCATGGTGTCGTTGCCCTGCACCGTGCCGACGAACGTGGTCCACGGCAGCCGCCCGTTGTGGTCCTTCGGGTCGAGCCGGGACGCCGGCGGCGGTGCGACATCACGCACGGCGGCCTCATCCGGATCCCCATCGCGCAGCAGCCGGTCGGCCAGCAGGTCCGCTTCGGCCATCGCCAGTTCGGCCAGTGGCAGCCCGAGGTACGGCGGTGCCTCGCTGCCCCACACCGCTTCGGTGCGCTTGCCGAGATTCAGCACGCCGGCTGCACAGACGCATACCAGCGCCCCCTGCGGCGTGCGCAGATCTTCATGTACCGTCCAGCGCGTGCCGCGATGCTGGAAGGCGGCCAGCATGGTGAATCCGGTGAGGTCGACGGTAGATGCAGGCTCCAGCATCGGTGCCGGTGGCACCGCCACGGACGGTCTGGAATCTCCCGCAGCGACGCCGCTGGCGAGGGACGGCAGCAGGCCCACGCCGGCGGTTGCCGCCGCGCCCTGACGCAGGAATGTTCTGCGATCCATTCAACCCCACCTGTGGTGACGAGTCTCCATGCTGCGCGGCGCGATCTCTGCCGTCTTGTTACCGACCGATGACATCGATGCGGCTTTCCGCACACTTTCAGGTGCTCAGTAAGTTCCGACCGTTACCCGCAGTACCGGTGGATCCTCGCGCACGAAGTTGAGGCCATAGTCGGTCTGGTCACCATTGAGCAGCCGCTCGAACTGCCACTGGCCGTTCACGTAGCGGCCTTGTTCCACACGCAGCAGCTGCCCATGCAGCGCATCGTTGGCGACGCGCACGAACTCCGCGCGGGCGGAAAAGCCGGTCAGCAGGAACTGATCTTTGCCGGTCTGCGCCACCAGCAAGCGGCCGCCGTGGTCGGCGTTGCCGGGCAGGATCGGATCGGCATCCCCCCAGTACGGCGCGCCGTAGGACACACGCACCTCCCAGTCGCCAAAGCGCAGGGTTCGCTTGGGCTGACCCGGCTGCTCGGCCACGGCCTGCAGCCGGCCCTCGAACGCCGCCTTCGCGATCAGCCGCTGCAGGGGCGCAAGCTGGCCGAAGTTGGCCGCATGCGCGGTGGTCGCCGCACGCTTCTCCGGCGAATCCAGCCCATCCATGCCAAACACCGAGAAGCCGATGCCGCCCTGCCCCAGCACGTGGAACAGATAGGGGGTAGTGCCTGGCTCAAAGCCGGTTTCGGACACCCAGGCCGGATTGTCCGGGCGCGCATATTGGCCGATGACCTTGGTGTATTCGCTGTAGTCGGTGGTGTAGATATCGGTGCCGATGAAATCGATCGACGGCGTGGCCGCGCGCCACAGGTCGAACACATTGACCGTTGCCCCGCCGGAAGGGTAGTCCACGCCGGGATAGCGCTTGCCCTTGTAGCGCAGCCAGGTGTTCACATACATCGGCATGTCGTAGGCGCGTTTGCCGGCGGCGGCCACCTGCTCGATGTAGTGGGCGGTGGCATACGCGTTGAACGCTTCATCGGCCTCGGGCCCGAACACGTCCCGCCAGGTGCCGGTGGGCTTTCCCAGCCGGGTGGTGATGGCCGCGGGTACCGGCTGGGCAAACGCCGCATTGGCGGCAGCCCCGTGGTCACGCACCGCGCCGATCGCGCCCGGCTCATTCTCCACCTGGACCAGAATCACCGTGTGGCGCTGGCCATCGACCTTGCGAAGATGCTGCATCAGCGCAGCGAACGCACGCGCATCTGCCTCGACATTCGCGCGGGCGTGTGGCGACAGCACATCCACCGGTTCGCCGCGCTCGTCCAGGGTACGCGGGTAAGTGACCGCATCACGCTTGATCCACTCGGGCACGTAATGCATCTGCCCGTTCTTCCAGCTGCCGAACCACAGCAGGGCCACCCGCAGATTGCGGCGGCGGGCCTGCTCGATCAGCGCGTCCACATTCGTGGTGTCGTACTGCCCCGGCGAAGGCTCGAACTGTTCCCAGTACACCGGGGCTTCCACCGTATTGGCATTCAGTGCCACCACCTGGTCCAGCGCACCCGGCAGCACCGCGGGCCAGGCGCTGGAGTTGTGCAGCTGCGCGGCCAACACGGTGTACGGTTCACCATCGACCAGCAACGCATGCCGACCGTTCTCAGTGACGAAGCGCGGCATCTGTTCGGCAGCGAACGCAGGCAGGCACAGGCACGCCAGCAGCAGGCCGGCCACGCTGGACGCCATGGTTCGGCGCGAGGAGGTTGCGGAAACGGTCATGGCTGTCCTTTCTTTTCTGCATTCCAGCGCGGTGTCGGCGCACGCATCAGGTGGCGTACGAAGAAATCAAACTGGCGTCGGGTGACGTAATCGATGGGCCCGGTCGAGCGGCCCACCGAGTGCTCGCCGCCGGGCACGTTCAGCAGATCGAAGTCCTTGCCGGCCTTGATCAGCGCATCGACGACCTGTGCGGTCGAGGCTGGATCGACGTTGCTGTCCTGCTCACCCACCACCAGCAGCAGGTCGCCACGCAGCTTGGCCGCGTGGGTCACGCCGGAGGCGCGCGCGTAGCGGGCGTCCACCGGCCAACCCATCCACTGCTCGTTCCAGCTGATCTTGTCCATGCGGTTGTCGAAGCAGCCGGCCATGGCCACGCCCACCGTGTACAGCTCGGGATGCAGCTCCAGCGCGCCGAGCGTGCTCTGGCCGCCGGCCGAGGCACCGTAGATACCCACGCCGCCGGAAATGTCGTAGGACCGGTCCTTGGCCGCCAGCGCCTTGTGCCAGGCGATGCGGTCGGGGAAGCCGGAGTCGCCCAGGTTCTTCCAGGCCACGTCATGGAAGGCCTTGGAGCGGTGCGCGGTGCCCATGCCGTCGATCTGCACGACGATGAAGCCGAGGTCAGCCAGTGCCTGCATGCCGATCTGCTTGTCGCCACCGGAGTGGTAGCCGAACGGCCAGAAGGTCTTGGGCACGAAAGCATCATGCGGGCCGGCATAGATGTTCTCCACCACCGGGTAGCGCCGCTTCGGGTCGTAATCACCTGGGCGCACCACCATGCCCCAGATATCGGTGCGGCCATCGCGCCCCTTGGCCACGAAGGATTCCGGTGCTTTCCAGCCGGCGGCGAGCAGCCGCGAGATATCACCACGGGCCAGCTCGCGGACCGGGGTGCCGTCGATGCGGTGCAGCGACGCGACCGGAGGCATGTCCGGCCGCGAATACACATCGATGTAGTAGCGCCCGTCCGGGGAGATGGCGACATCGTGATCGGCCGGAGCGTGGGTGAGGCGGGTCAGGTTGCGGCCGTCGAAGTTCACGCTGAACAGTTGCCGCTGGTACGGGTCCTGGCCCGCGTCCATGCCGCTGGCGCTGAACCAGATGCGGCGCTGGGTATCGTCGACATGCAGCACGTCGCGCACCACCCAGTCGCCCTGGGTGATCTGCTGCCGCACGCTGCCATCGGTGCCATCGATCAGGTAGAGATGCCGCCACCCGTCACGTTCGGAGATCCAGAGCAGCTCCCTGCCCTGCCCGCCAACATCGTGCAGGAAGGTGCGATCGGCATACACAAAGGTATCGGCCTTCTCTTCAACGGCCGCGTGCGCCTTGCCGGTGCCCGCGTCAACCGCGACCACCCGCACGGTCTGGAAGCCCCGCGCAACGTACTCCATGCTGAAGCTGCTACTGTCGCTGCGCCATTGAATGGGCGACAGCGAATACGGATTCGACACCAACGGGGTATCGATGGGCTTGCGGTTTCCCGCCACGTCGAACAGCACCGGCTGCTCGATGTCCACCGCGTCGCCGGGCTTTGGATACAGCTGGGTCTGCAGCACTGGCTGCAACTGGCCCGCGGGTGCGCTCTCAACACGGGTCACCAGCCGCGGGAACCCGGGCGTCACCCGGTACAACGCGATATGCCGTGAATCCGGCGACCACGCGAGGGTTTCCGGGTCGTAGAAGGCATCGCCGCGCCCATCGCGGGTCAGCGGGGTGACCTTGCCGTCGGCCACGTGGCGCAGCACCACGTTAAATCCCTCGGCATAAGCCTCCCATTGACCATCCGGCGAGCGACGCGGTGCGTTGTCGGCAGGCACGCGCAGATCGCGCACCACGCCGAAGCCGCGTGGACGACCGGCCCGCGTGACCAGCGCACAGAGGTAGTCGGTCAAGGTGCACCGCCACGTGGCATAGGTGCTGTCCAGGCTGAAGCGGATCGCACCGTTCGGGTTGTCACCTTCCGCCACGTATGCGAACTGCGAGAACGGCAGCCTCAGCGGTGCCACGTCCTGACCGCTGGCGGCCGACAGTCCCTGCGCCAGCCGCGCGGCGTCGAATGCGGGCTGCAGTTGCGCGCTGTCCGGCGAGCCGAGCACGAAGGCAAAGCCGCCTTCCACCGTGTGCCGATAATAGAAATGCCCATCGCCGCGCCACTGCGCCGGGAAGGCCACGTCGCGGGTCAGCCCGCTCCAGGCCTCACGCAGGCCCAGCGAGCGGCGATAGTCATCTGCGTCCGGCGCGGCCGAGACCGTGGCACTCGCCCAGACCATGCCCACCAGGGTCAGCGCCCGCACCATCTTATTCGCCATCGTCCTCGTCCAACTTCAGTTCACTGGGGGTCAAACCACTGCGCGCGCCCCATTGGTAGATGAAGAACGCAATCACCGCCACGCTTGCGGTGTCCCACGGATGGGTGATGGCGGCGATGCCGCCGAAGGTTCCCAGGTACGACACGGCCATCACCAATACAAAGAACGCGATCAACCACGCGGAGCTGCGCACCTGCCGCAGCACGCGTGCCCGGCGCTGCGGATTGGGCAGCTGCGAGACCACATACACCACGTAGATCCCCACCTGCAGGCCCAGCAGCCACGACACCGTCTTCCAGGTCGACCAGTACACGATCAAGGCCGCGATCATGAACGACAGCGGCCCCAGTACCGACAGCGCCTTTACCCGGAACGGACGCTCAAGATCAGGCGCGCTGCGGCGCAGTGCGGCCACCGTCACCGGGGCGATGGCGTAGCTCAGCACCAGCGCCGCCGAGACCACGCCGATCAGGGTCTCCCACGACGGGAACGGCAGCGTCCAGAACACCGAGAGCCCAAAGCTCAGCCACAGTGCCGGACGCGGAATGCCCGACTTCGCATCCACCTTGGTCAGCGCCGGCAGGAAACCGCTGCCCCGCGCCCAGCCATACACCACGCGCGGCGTGGCATTCATGTAGATGTTGCCGGTACCGCTGGGCGACACCACGGCATCGGCCACCACCATCGTGGCCAGCCAGCCCATACCAAGTGCCACCGCGATGTCGCGGTACGGCAGCGCATACAGCTTGTCCATGCCGGCCCAGCCATTGGCCAGCACGTCGCCCGGCACCGCGCCCAGGAAAGAGACCTGCAGCAGCACGTAAATCACCGTGGACAGCGCCACCGACAGAATCAGCGCGAACGGAATGGTGCGCTGGGGGTTACGCACCTCGCTGGCGACCGAAACGATCGGCGTCAGCCCGAGATAGGCAAAGATGATGCCGCCAGCGGAGATCGCCGCTTCCACACCGGCCATGCCCGAGGGCGCGAAGCCCTGGCTGGTGAGGTTGTCCGGGTTGAAGAGTGCGAGCAGCAGCACGATCACCAGCACCGGTACCAGGAACTTGAACACGCTGATGATGTTGTTGGCACGCGCGAAGGTCTTCACGCTGAAGTAGTTCAGCAGGAAGAACGCAACGAGGAGCGCGAACTGCACCAGCCAGCCGAGCAGCGTGGGATGGGTACTGTTCGGCTGGGTGAGCGACGGGAACCACGCCGCCGCGTACTGCCGGCAGGCTTCCACCTCGATGGCGATCAGACTCGAAAACGCGATCAGGGTGATGAAGCCGGTCAGCCAGCCGAGCAGCGTGCCGTGCGAATACTCCGGGTAGCGCACCACGCCGCCGGCGCGCGGCAGCGCCGCGCCCAGCTCGCAGTACACCAGGCCCAGCAGGAACACCGCGATGCCGCCAATGATCCAGGACAGGATGCCGGCGGGTCCGGCAATCGAAGACACGTGGCTGGCGGCGAACAACCAGCCCGAGCCGAAGATCGAGCCGAGGCCGATGAAGGTGAGATCGGTCAGGCTCAGGCGCTTGTGGAACTTTCCTGCAGGTGCCATGGGGTTCCCCGGTTGGTGCATGGAATGCAAGCAATGGTGATGCGAGTGGCTTCAGTGCTTCGTGTCGCTCCAGGGCGATGCACCGCCGTCGGCGATGAAGCGGTCGATCCGTGCCTCCAGCACCGGCAGTGGCACCGAGCCCAGTGAAAGCACCGCATCGTGGAAGTTGCGGATGTCGAACTTCGCACCCAGCGCGGCTTCCGCCTTGCGACGCAGCTTCAGGATTTCCAGTTCGCCCAGGTAGTACGAGAGCGCCTGGCCCGGCCACGCGATGTAGCGGTCCACCTCGGTGGTGATCTCGTGCTCGCTCAGCGCGGCGTTGTCGCGCAGGTACGCCAGCGCCTGCTCGCGGGTCCAGCCCTGGCTGTGCACACCGGTGTCGATCACCAGCCGTGCCGCCCGCCACATCTGGTAGGTCAGGTAGCCGAAGCGCTCATAGGGCGTGGTGTACATGCCCATCTCCAGCCCCAGGTATTCGCAGTACAGCGCCCAGCCTTCGCCATAGGCGGAGATGTAGGTGTAACGACGGAAGTCTGGCAGCTGGGTGTCCTCGGCGGCCATCGACATCTGCAGCGAATGGCCTGGCGAGGATTCATGCAGGGTCAGTGCCGGCAGCACATACAGCGGCCGCGACGGCAGGTTGTAGGTGTTCAGCCAGTAGGTGTCCAGGCCGCCGCGACCTCCGGTGTAGAACGGCGCGAGGTCATCCGGCACCGGCTTGATGGTGAAGCGCTGGCGCGGCACCCGGCCGAAGTAGCGGCCGAGGTTGCCGTCCATGGTCTTGGATATCCACGCGGCGCGGTCGAGCAGCTCTTGCGGGGTCTTCGCGTAGAACTGCGGATCGGTGCGCAGGAAGGTCAGGAAGTCGGCGAAGCTGCCCTTGTAGCCCACTTCGTCCATCACGTCCTGCATCTCCCGGCGCAGGCGGGCCACCTCGTCCAGTCCGATCTGGTGGATCTGCGCGGGGTCCATGTCGCGGGTGACGAACTCACGGATCTGCGCACGGTAGTACGCCTTGCCATCGGGCAGTGATTCGCCGGCCAGCGTGGTGCGGGCCTTCGGCAGGTATTCCTCGCGCATGAAGTGCAGCAGCTTTTCGTAAGCGGGAATCACACTGGCGTCGATGGCGGCCAGCGCCTGCTGGCGCAGCTCCGCCTGTTGCGCGGCCGGTATGCTGGCTGGCATCTTCTTGAACGGGGTGTAGAACAGGTTCGTCTCGCCCTTGGCCTCGGCCACATCGGCAATGGACTGGTCCCGTCCGGTCAGCGTCACCCGCGGCTGGCTGAAGCCGCGCGCAAGCCCGGCGCGCATGTTGCGGGTCTGGTCGTCGAAGTAGCGTGGAATGTCGGCCAGCTGGGACAGATAGCGACGATAGTCATCGGCGCTGTGGAAGGTGCCGCGCGCGGTGAAGCCGAGGTTGGTCCAGAACGCGGTATCGCTGTTGAACGGCATCTCCCAGGCCCGGTAGTGCTGCTGGTCCAGCAGCACCTCGATCTGCTGCCGGTAGACCTGGTAGTTCACCTGGTCGACCGCCGACAACTGCGCCTGCGGCACGGCCTTCAGCTCCTTCAGCACCTGCGTCCAGTACGCGGTGCGCTGGTCCTGCGTGGCCGGGTCCACCTTGGGCAGGTGGTCGGCGGGTCGGCTGCCACCGTTCTCGTCATCGCCGCCTGCATTCTGCTGCGAGCGCCAGGTCCATTCCCGCGTGTACAGCGCCTTGAAACGCGCACTTGCGTCGGTATCGGCAGCGGAAGCGACGGGGTTGAGCAGACTGCTTGCACTGATGCCGAGCATGAGGGCGAGAGAAAGCGGGGAACGCAGGTTCATGGAGTCTCCTTGGTCTGGGCGATCCATGCCTCGATGCGGGCGTTGAGCAGGTCCAGCGGCATCGCACCGCCGCCCAGCACCGCGTCATGGAAGGCACGGATGTCGAAGCGATCACCCAGTTCCTTTTCGGCCTTGGCACGCAGGGCGAGGATGTCGAGCTGGCCGATCTTGTAGCCCAGCGCCTGACCCGGCCACACGATGTAGCGGTCAGTCTCGGCCTGGATGCTGGGTTCGTCGTCGGACGGATGGGCGTGGAAGAAGTCCACCATCTGCTGGCGCGTCCAGCGCTTGTAGTGCACGCCGGTGTCGAGCACCAGGCGGTTGGCGCGCAGCAGCTCGCCGGCCAAATGTCCGTAACGGCTGTACGGGTCTTTGAAGAAGCCCACCTCGCCTGCCAGTCGCTCGGCATACAGCGCCCAGCCTTCAATGAAGGCGTTGTAGCCGGCCTGCTGGCGGAACGGCGGCAGCGGCAGCGTCTGCGAGAGCGATATCTGCAGGTGGTGGCCCGGCACGCCTTCGTGGTACGCGGTGGTTTCGATGTTCACCAGGGTGCGTTCGGTGGCGTCGTTGGCGTTGACCATCACGATCGCCGGCTTGGTGCCCTCCGGATTGCTCTGCCAGTACTCCGCGCCGGGTGCCTCACGACGGAAGGCCGGCATGCCCTGCACCACCAGCGGCGTCTTGGGCAGATGGCCGAACAGCTTGGGCAGCTCCGGTTCCATGTCGGCGATGTAGCCGCGGTACAGGCCCAGAATCTGCTGGCTGGAGGTAGCGAAGTGGCGCTTGTCGGTGGCAACTGCCTTGCGGAAGCTGGCCAGGTCGGCGAAGCCCTGCTCCTTCGCGATCCGGGTCATCTCGCCTTCGATCCGGGCCACTTCGGCCAGGCCGATCTGGTGAATCTCTTCCGGCGATTTGTCGGTGGTGGTCTGGGTCCGCACGGCGAACTGGTAGCGCTTGTCGCCATCCGGCAGCGACCAGATCCCTTCCTGCGCACGCCCCTGGGCGGCGTACTCGTCTTTCACGAAGGCAGCCAGCTTCGTGTAGGCCGGTCGCACCTGTTCGTCGATGGCTGCGATCAGCTGCTTGCGGATGTCCGCCCGCTGCGCCGGATCCGCCACCGCGGTGTCCAGCTTTTTCAGCGGTGACGCAAACGCGCTGTCCGCGCCTGACGGTTCGGCAATGCGCGCGATCTGCGCCGGCAGCTTCTCCAGCAGGTAGCGCGGCTGCACCAGGCCATCCTTCGCCCCCTGTCGCGAAACCTCGACGATCTGGTCAAGCAACGCCGGAATGGCATTCAGGCGCGCGATGTAGTCCTGGTAGTCCTTGGCATTCTCGAACGGAAACGCATCGCCCATGCCGGCCAGCGACAGCTGGATGCCGCCGACCGGCTCCAGCGGCATCTCATGGGTTTTCAGATCGATTGACGTCAGCCTGTCACGCAACTGGCGCAGCATCATCTGCAGGCTCAGCTGGCGCTGCTCATCCAGCGCCTTGGCGTCCACCGCCTCGAAGCGCGTGAGCAGATCGGCGGTGGCCGCGCGATCCGCCGCGACCGCCGCCAGGCTGTAGTCAGTCCAGCGGTCGTTGTAGCGCTTGTCGCCGATGATGCTGGCGAACTCCGGGCTGTGTGCCAGCTGGTACTGCCACTGCTCATCCAGCAGCGCGTCGAATCCCTGCGCGGCGGGAACCTTTGCTGCCGCGCCTGCCGAGGCATCGGCAGCACCCGGCGTAGGAGTGGACGGCGAGCACGCCGTGAGCAGCGCTGCGGCAAGCACGCCGATGACAAGGGGACGGAACGGGGCCATGCGCTTACTCCGGTAGGGGCGTGTTGTCCTCAGGCGAACGGGCGGTCAATCGCCGCCGACGGCGGCGTGAACCACTGCGCGCCGCTGGCGGTTACGTAGAAGTGGTCTTCCAGGCGCACGCCGAACGCGCCCGGGACCACGATCATCGGTTCGTTGCTGCAGCACATGCCCGGCTGCAGCACGGTGTCGTTGCCCCGCACCAGGTACGGTGCTTCGTGGATGACCAGACCGCAACCGTGCCCGGTGCGGTGCGGCAACCCGGGCAAGCGGTAATCGGGGCCCAGCCCAGCGGCCTCCAGCACCGCGCGTGCCGCCGCGTCGACCGAGGCACAGGTGACGCCGGGACGCACTGCATTGAACGCCGCGGCCTGTGCAGCGTGTTCCAGATCCCAGATGCGCCGTTGGGCATCGCTGGGCTCACCGAAAATCCAGGTCCGGGTGATATCGGAGTGGTAGCCCTGCACCGTGCAACCGGTATCGATCAGCACCAGCTGGCCGGGGACCAGATGCTGCACACCGGGAATGCCATGCGGGAACGCTGTGGCATGACCGAACTGCACGATGCAGAAGGTGGAGCCGTTGTCGGCCCCGAGGGCGCGATGCGCCTGGTCAATGAAGCGCACCAGTTCATCGGTACCGATGCCCTCGCGTGCGATGCCCGCGGCGAGGCGATGCACGTGCAGGGTCATGTCGCAGGCCTGCTGCATCAACGCCAGTTCCGCTGGGGACTTGCACATGCGGCAGCCGTCAATGATCGCCGTGGCGTCACGGATGTCGGTCGCCGCGAGGTGCGCGGTCAGACCCGTGTGCACGCCGAAGGCGATACCCGGGTCCAGCGCCAGCGTGCGCGCACCGCGTTCGGCCATCAGTCCGGCCACCAACGCGTGCGGGTCTTCGTGCTCTTCCCACAGGAACTTGTCGGCCGGGATCTTCAGCACCGCGTCCAGCGAGCCCTCCTCGAACACCGGGCAGACCAGCAGCGGCTCGCCTTCCCGGGTGAGCAGCAGGCCCACCAGCCGTTCGGTCGCGCCCCAGGGCACGCCGGCAAAGTAGCGCAGCGACGTGCCGGCACCCACCAGCAGCGCGTCCACGCCCTGCGCCTGCATCAGTGCACGGGCGTGGGCGATGCGCGCCTGGTACTCCTCGGCTGCAATGGCCGGGGCACGGTCCTCCCATGGTTTGAGCTGGGCCTGTGCTTCGGCCAGCGTGAGTCCGCCGATCTGACCGCTCACGAGCCGGCTCCCACGTCGGAAACGCCGGTCACGCCATCGATCGTGCGCTGCACGTTACCCGGATTGCGGTCACGCAATTCGATCGGCAACAGTGCATCGGGCACCGCGTCATAACTGTGCAGCGCCGCGAAACGATGGATCGCCGCCGGCATGCCCACCGAGGTAAAGCCAGGATGGCCGGTGCTCGGGAACGGACCGCCGTGGTTCTGCGCTGCGCTCACCGCCACGCCGGTCGGCATGCGCGAGTTGATCAGGCGTCCCACGCGTGCGCGCAGCACCGGGGCGATGCGCTGCCAGGCGGCATCGTCGCTGCCGTCACCAGCGCGGTACAGCGTACCGGTGAGATTGCCTTCGAACGCGGTCGCTACCTGGACCATGGCCTCCACATCCGTCACCCGCACCAGCAGGCTGACCGGACCGAAGGCTTCGGTCTGCAGCGCCTGCGGCTGCGCGATGAAGGCACCGGCATCAACGCTCAACAGGGTCGGTGCGTGGCGGAAGCCGCCCTCGCCCACCACGCCGCCGGCCAGCAGTTCGGCACCGGCCGCGCGCAGGGTCGCAATGCCCTGCGTGAGGTGCTCCAGTCCGCTCTGCGAGAACAGCACCATCGGGGCCGCTGCTGCGAAGTGGGCCGTAGCCGCGGCGACAAACGCATCGCCTTCGGCACCGTGCGGCACGACGACCACGCCGGGATTGGTGCAGAACTGCCCACTGCCCAGCGTGCACGACGCAAAGAACTCCTGGGCCAGCGCTTCACCGCGTTCGGCCAGAATGCCTGGCAGCATGAAGACCGGATTGACGCTGGAGAGCTCGGCATAGAACGGAATGCCTGCGGCGTCGGCCGCCGCCTTCAAGGCGAGACCGCCACCGCGACTGCCGGTGAAGCCAATCGCACCCAGACGTGCATCACCGGCCAGCTTCAGGCCCAGCGGGTTGTCGAATTGATACAGCAGCTGCACCGCCGCCGCCGGCAGGCCGGCTGCCAGCAGCGCGGTGTGCGCCAACTGTGCCATGCGCTGGCTGGTGGCCGGATGCAACGGGTGCGCCTTGGCGATGACCGGATTGCGCGCGGCAATGGCGGAGGCAAAATCACTGCCTGCGATGGCATTGAAGGCAAACGGGAAATTGTTGGGACCGAATACCAGCACCGGCTTGGACAGCGGTGCCCGATGCGAGCGCAGCCCGGCCGCCGTATCGATCACCGGCTGGGTCCAGCTGTAGCTGCGCACCGCCGCGGCGGCCTGACGAAGCTGGCCGCTGGTGCGCGGCAGTTCATTGCCGCGCAGCCGGGTGGGAGCCGGCAGTGCGGTCTCGGCGTTGGCCAGCGCCACCAGCGTGTCGGCGTCGGCATCCAGGGCATCGGCATACGCATCCAGGAAGGCTGCGATGCGCTCGGCCGGTGCTGCCGCCAGCTCCGCGGCCACGGCACTGCCTGCCGCAACCGCCGCTTCAATGTCGGCCGCGCCGCTGACGGGGAACGCCGGTCCGATGGCGTCGCCCGTGGTGGGATCGGCCGCGCGGAAGCTTCCCTCGGATGACAGACTGGCTTGCCAGCGTCCCGCCAGCAGGAGCGGTTCGACGTTGCTCATATCAGGCCTTCTTCGTTGCAATGGCGTGGTCGATGATCTTCAGTGCTTCGGCGCGTTCGGCACCTTCCACCACCAGGCGCGGTGCACGCACGGTCTCGCTGCCCAGGCCGACCTTCGCCTGCACCAGTTTGATCAGCTGCACGAACTTGGGCACGGTATCCAGGCGCAGCAGCGGCAGGAACCAGTTGTAGAGCTCGGCCGAGGCGGCATAGCCGCCGTCACGGGCGAGTTCGAACAGCTTCACCGACTCCACCGGGTACGCATTGACCAGGCCGGCGATCCAGCCTTCGGCCCCCATCGCCAGACCTTCGACGATGGCATCGTCCATGCCGACCAGCAGCACCAGGCGGTCGCCCAGCAGTTCCTTGATCGCGGCGAAGCGACGGATTTCGCCGGAGGATTCCTTCACTGCCTGCAGGTTCGGGAACTCACCGGCCAGCTGCGCGATCTGCGCCGGCAGGATGTCGGTGCGGTACGCGACCGGGTTGTTGTAGAGAATGCACGGCAGGTCGGTGGCACCCAGCACGGCACGTGCATGTGCGGCAGCTTCGTGCCAGTCCGAGGTATACACGTAGACCGGCAGCACCATCAGGCCCTTGGCACCGGCCGCTTTGACCGCCTGCGCCAGCTTGACCGCCTCGTCGGTGGACAGCGCGGCAATGCCCGGCACCACCGGGACGCGTGCGCCCACGGCCTTGACCAGCGTGGTGACGATGGCGACCTTCTCGTCGAAGCTCAGCGTGGCCGCTTCACCCAGCGAACCCAGCGGCACGATGGCGGTGGAACCGGCATCCACCAGCTTCACCGCGTGCTCGGCAAGGAAGGCGTGGTCGACGCTGCCGTCGGCATTGAACGGGGTGGTGATGGCGGGCAGCACGCCCTTCCAGAAAGAAGCATTGCTCATGGATGGATCCCTTGCGAGTCGTCGGTGAAAGAGTCGGCCAGCGCCGCGAGGCGGACCGGGAACAACGGCGGCCGGCGGCCGCCGTCGGTGGAGGATTCAGCGCTGCCAAGACCCAGCTCGGCCAATGCGGTACCGCAGATACGGCCCTGGCAGGCCCCCATGCCGCAGCGCGAGGTCAACTTGGCGTCGCGGCTGTCGGTGAAGTCACGCAGCGCGCCCAAGGGCACGTCTTCGCAGCGACATACCAGGGTGGTGTCCTGGGCCAGGCTGTGCACTCGCGCACCGAGCGCGAAGGTGTGTTGCAGCTGTTCGGCGAAGCTGCGTGCCCGCTTTCGCTGGCCCTGGAGTGCAGCGGCGGCACGCGGTTCGCCGGCCGCCATGTGGCCGGCGATCGCACCTTCAACCACGGCACTGTCGCGGCCGCCGATGCCGAGCGCTTCGCCGGCGGCATAAATGTTTGGCACGCTGGTGCGCAGCTGTGCATCCACCGCCACCTGCGGGTGTGCGCCAGTGTGCGTCAGCCGGCAGCCGAGCAGCTGCGCCAGTTCGGTGTTGGGCACCAGCCCATAGCCGACCGCCAGCTGATCGCAGGCGATCGTATAGCGGCCACGCGGTCCTTCGATCTCGACTTCACGAAGGTGCGTGTCCCCATGCGCGGCCACCACCACGCTGGCCGCGTGGTAACCGACCCCGGCCAGCTGCAGTTGCAGCGCCGCCGCCTGCATCGCCTTGCCCGGCCAGCGCGGCAGCTGCAGCGCGAAGCGCGTCAGCGCACCGCGCGCGGCTTGTTCATGGATGCCGAGCACCTGTGCGCCATGCCGACGCAGCGTGGCCGCACTGGCCAGCAGCAGCGGTCCGCTGCCGGCCACCACCACGCGTTTTCCGTTCAGCGGCCAGCCCTGCTTGGCCAGCGCCTGCGCGCCGCCCGCACCGGTGACGCCGGGCAGCGTCCAGCCCGGGAACGGCAGCAGCAGCTCACGTGCACCGGTGGCCAGCACCAGATGCCGGTAGTGCAGCTGCCGGGCACCGGCCGGCCCGTCGGCCAGCAGCCAGCCCGGTTGCGCCAGCGTCACCTGGGTCTGCGCCAGCCAGTCGACCTCGCGCGTGCCGAGCACCTTCAGCGCACGCCGGGCGATATCCGGCACGCCATGGGTTACGTCATGCCGCCACACCTGCCCACCCGCGCGCGGCTGCGCGTCGACGATGCCCACCCGAACACCGTGTGACGCAGCCGCGCGCGCGGCGGCCAATCCCGCCGGGCCTGCACCAACCACCAGAACATCGAAATGGAGCACGGACTCAGCCATCGGTCAGCACCTCCATGCCCTCACGTGCCGGCACCATGCAGGCGCGCAGCTGGGCCACGCCATCGATGCGCACGCGGCACTCGAAGCACACGCCCATGCCGCACAGCGGCGCGCGCGGTTCGCCACCACGCGAGGTCCGGAATGCGGTGCCGGCCATTGCCACCGCAACGGCTACGGTCGCACCCTCGGGCACGGACACTTGTTGCGCGTTGACCATCAGGCTCAGGAGTGCGCTCATGACGCCCTCCCGGTGATGGCCCGGTCCGGCAGGTACGGCGCGGGATCAATGGCCGGCGTGCTCCCCAGCAGGCCGTCCACGATCAACCGCGCCGTACCGAGCGCAGTGGTGACACCCAGGCCTTCATGCCCGGCGGCCACCCATACATTGCGACGGCCCGGCACCGGTCCCACATAGGGGCGGCCGTCCGGCGTGGCCGGCCGCAGCCCCGTCCAGATGCGGATCGCCTGCAGCTCACGCAGCACCGGCAGGAAGGCGAACGCCTGTGCCAGCATCTGCCGCAGCAGCGGCAGCGACACTTCGCGATCGGACACATTGAACTGCCGCGACGAACCGATCAGGATCTGCCCGGTCGGCCGCGGCTGCACATTGAAGGCCACGCTGGTGTCGGCGTCGCCATGTGCGGAATCGGCGTAGTCCAGGGCCAGCAACTGGTGATTCACCAGGCCCGGATAGCGATCGGTGATGACCAGCTGCCCCTTGCGCGGCCGCATCGGCAGTTCCGGCAGCAGCTGTGGCAGGTCCACGCCGTTTGCCACCAGCACCGGGCCGGACAGCGTTGTACCGTCATCCAGACGCACCCCGTCTGCCGTCAGCGCAACCACGCGGCGACCGGCATACAGATCGCCGTTGCGCTGGCAGGCCTGATCCACCAGGTAACGTGCCATGCGCGGCGGATACACCACCGCTTCGCGCGCAACGCGCATGCCACCGGCAAGGCCAGGGACGAGGTTCGGCTCCAGCTGGTACAGCTGTGTCGCATCCACGTATTCAGCGTTCAACCCCGCAGCCGCCAGCCGTTCGATCTTGGCCGGCACGGCAGCCAGCTCACGCGCATTGCGGGCTACCCACAAGGTGCCGCAGCGGCTGAACTCGGCATCGGCGAGCTGCGCGTATTGTTCCCACAAGCCGAGCGAATAGGCCGACAACGCCAGTTCGGCCGGGTCATCATCCATCGCCACCAGGTGCCCCATCGCCGCCGCCGTCGCGCCGCCGCCAATCGGACCGGGCTCAACCAGCGCCACGCGCAGGCCCCGGCCCGTTGCCGCTTCGGCGCAGGCCGCGCCGACAATGCCGGCACCGACGATGATGAGGTCGTAGGTATTCATCCCTGCGCGACAGGCTCCGCACCAATGCCCCAGGCGAAGGGATCCGCCGGATCGATCAGCAGCTGCGCGCGTGCGGTGATGTGGGCGGTGCCGGTAATCCGTGGCGCGATGCCGCGCCCGCTCACCCGGTAGCTGCCTTCGAAGGCGCTGCCCAGAATGCCCTGCTGCACCCAGCGGGCGCCCTCGGCCAGCTTGCCGTCGGCGGCCAGACAGGCCAGCTTGGCGCTGGTGCCGGTACCGCAGGGCGAGCGGTCGTAGGCCAGCCCCGGGCACAGCACGAAATTGCGCGCCTGCCCGCTGCCGTCCGGCGCAGGGCCGTTGACTTCGATATGGTCGATTTCGCCGCCGTCGGCACCGGTGATCCCGGCGGCCTCCAGCGCCTGGCGGATCGCCTCGGTATAGGCAGTCAGCTCGCGTTGGTTGGCCAGTTCCAGCGCACAGGGCGACTGGTCGGTGATGTAGAACCAGTTGCCGCCCCAGGCGATGTCACCGCGCACCGTGCCATGGCCGGCGACCTCAACTTCAACGCCGGCCGCATGCCGGTAGCTTTCCACGTTGTCGACCGAGACGTTGCCGTCCGCGTCCAGCTCAATGCCGACGTTGCCCACCGGCGTTTCAATCAGATGCTGGCCCGGGCCGATCCGGCCGAGTTCGAGCAGCGTGCGGACCAGCCCGATGGTGCCGTGGCCGCACATGCCCAGATAGCCCACGTTGTTGAAGAAGATCACCCCGGCGACTGCCTTAGGGTCGCGCGGTGGCAGCAACAGCGCGCCGACCATGGTGTCCGAGCCCCGGGGTTCGCAGGCGATGGCGCTGCGCCAATGGTCGAACTCACGGCGGAAGCGCTCGCGCGAGGCGGCAAGGTCACCCTCGCCCAGGCTGGGGAAGCCGGAAATCACGACACGGGTCGGTTCGCCGGCGGTGTGGGAGTCGATCACGTCGATGGTGTGCATGGGATCGATGCTCCCACCCGGCCGGTCCCGACGACTAGCGCGGAATGGCGGTGGCAAATGCGGAAATCCGCACAATGCCCCGATGCCGCAGGAGCCGCGCTTTGCGCTAGGATCGGACCTACGTGCCCTCCAGCAGATCGCCAGTGGATTCGATGGACGTCAACCTTTCCGGCAAAGAAATGCAGTCGTTGTTCGATGAACTCCCTGAAGTGGTGTTCTTCATCAAGGACCAGGAGGGACGCTACACGCACTGCAACATGACCCTGGTGAGACGCCTCGGGCGCAAGCAGCGCAGCGACGTAATCGGCAGAACGCCACTGGAGCTTTTCCCGCTGCCATTGGGTGGCAGCTACACCATCCAGGACCGCCGCGTGCTGTGTGGCGAGGTGATCGACAACCAGTTGGAAGTGCATCTTTACCCCAACCGCATGCCCGGGTGGTGCCTCACCTTCAAGCGGCCCGTGTGCAACAGCGAAGACGTGTCCGGTGTGATCGGCATCTCCCGCGACCTGGGGCAGCCGGACAACAAGCACTCCGCGTTCGAGCGCCTGAACCGGGTGCTGGAGCACATGCAGAACCACTATGACGAGCAGCTGCGGGTGCAGGCCCTGGCCAATCTGGCAGAGCTTTCCGTGGCGCAGCTGGAGCGGCACTTCCGCCGCGTGTTCCAGGTGACGCCGCAGCAGCTGCTGACCAAGCTGAGAATCGAAGCGGCGATGCGGCTGCTGCATGGTGAGGAAAGCATCGCCAGCATCGGACAGCAGTGCGGATTCGCCGACCAGAGCGCGTTTGCACGCCAGTTCAAGGCAACCGTAGGGATGTCCCCCCGCGACTACCGAGGCATCAAAGGCAAGCTGTAACCGGCGCACGCCCCGCGCACGCACACGATCCCCCGTAGGGACACGCCATGCGTGTCCACACCATCCCTCACCAGGCGTAGACGCCCTGCGTGGCTGGCTTTCCCCATGAACCTTCCCCACCCCTGATCCGACTACTCCATCAACACATGACAGGAGAGCGCCGGTGGATGCCCCGGGCCAAGCCCCCAACCCACAAGACACCCTGGTCGTCATCCGCTGCCAACTAGGCGAACGGACAGCCTTCAACGATCTCATCTCCCGCTGGACCCCATCCCTCCACCGCTACGCCCTGAAGCTGGCCCAGGACCGCGACCTCGCCGACGACCTGGTCCAAGACGTCTGGCTGAAAGTCCTCCGAGGCCTGGGCCGCCTCCGCGAACCCGAGCGCTTCCGCCCTTGGCTGTTCGGCATAGCACACCGCACCTTCGTCGACCGTCTCCGCATTCGGTACACGCAGCCCGCAGACGCGAATGTGGATCTGAATGCCCTGCCCGATCCAAATGCAGGTGACGATCCGTTTGCGTTGCAGTTGGCCGTTCACCAAGGGCTGGACGCGCTCCCTGTCATCGAACGCGAAGTTCTCACGCTGTTCTATCTGGAAGACATGCCACACGCCGACATCGCGACGGCACTCGCCATCCCCATTGGCACCGTGAAATCACGGCTGCATCGCGCCAGAACGTTGCTGCGTAACCACCTGACTGCACTGGAGACCACCTGATGAACACGACGACTGACCATGCTGAATTGGAAGTCCGGCTTCGCGCGCTTACCCAGCGGACCTTGTCTTCGCCCGCACGATACTTCCATGTGGCTGTGCTGGTACTTGCGCTGATCATGTGTTCGCTGCTCGGCGCTTTGTTGGTCACTGAGACTGACCTGCCTGGGCGGACGCAACTGGCCTTCTCGGCCCTGCTGGCGCTTGGAATGGGTTGGGTCCTGTATGCCGGGTGGGTACTGACCCGCAGGAACACGCTGCTGGTGCATCAGCAGGTGGTGGCCGGGTGGATGGCAGTGGGTGGAACCGGTGCGTTCTTCATCTGTAGTGCGGTTGCTGCGTGGATCGCTACTGACGCGTTGGCGATGGCAGCGGTCGGGGCGGCTGCAACCCTGCTGGGCGGGGCTGTGTGGCTGCTGGCCCGATCGACTCATCGCTTGGGGGAGTTGAAAGCACTGCGCCGGACAATGGAGCGGACGTGAGCATTTTACGTCACTGAACTTGACTGGCCCTGCCCACCGAGACAATGCTGTGATCCGGCCTGAAATCGGGCAACTTGCACTTCGACCTCCCGAGGCAAGTTCATCCTAGGATCGAAATGGGGACCAGGACAATCACACAGCTTTTGTACAGCGCAGTCGGAGCGGCGGCGGTTTCCGCGTGCTCCGTCGCTCCCACAACCTTGTCACCTACACAAGAGTCTTTCAGCATGCCAACGAGCTCGCACACGGATTCTCAATCCCAGAACCCTACCGCAGAGTTCCTGCTGTTGCGGCTGATCGACCTCATCAAGCAAAGCAGGTCGATTCAGGACCTCACGCCTGACCGCGTTTCAGCAGTCATGCAGCAATCGGTCACGTTTTTCACGCCTGATCGATTTGGCTACAGGGGTCCACTCACTGCGGACTGGCGCTTCACTTTGGATGTTAGAACCGTCAACTCTGTAACCGAACGACTTGATCTTGACTTCATCGATAGAACTCCAAGCAGATCGGCACCCGCCACCGAAATATGCCAGATCGATTTCGACCGCTTTGCATCCGAGATGGCGAAAGCTGGATTCTCCCGAACAACAATCAACGGAGAACACGGCATCGTGGTGTACGACCGCTTCGATCGGCCAAACCTGAGCATCAAGGTTTCCACCAGAGGTGAGGCGCCCGAGCCTCTGGAGAAGGCACAGCACAGCTGTGTGCAACTAGTAACGGTCCAATAGGGAAATCATGATGACCACGTTGTCTCCACGAGCACAGGCCGTGCTGGAGCAGTTCGGGCAACAACCTGGGGTAACGCCTGATCAGATATCGAATCTGCAGCGCGTCATTCGCAACTCTCCACCTCTTGCCGTGCAGATCGAGGCCGCAATCTCAGAAGGCCACCTTCGACAATTCGCATTGCTCCCACACGGATCAAACGCCGGGGGAACCTACGACGGCTCGACGAAAACCATCAACCTACCCGCCTCAATCCTCTCCACACAAGCCTCCAACGGAGTACACGATTCGGCTGAGCTGGCCTTCGTGCTGGGACACGAAATTCAGCACGGCTTCAATTACTCCGCGACATCACAAGCGTATCAGCAGTTTGGTCTCGACGTACGGTCTACGGCATCCTCCACTCATGACTACACAGATGCAATCGGAGCCTTGATTGCCAGCAATCGACGAGATGAGGCCTCCGCTCAGATAGCTGGCTGGAACGCGTTGGTTGGGCTGATCAAGACTGAAAGACCTGATGCTGGTTTCAGCGATATCTACAATGCAAGTCGCCGAGCCGGTGATTTCGTAGAAATCATTGACGACCCGCAGAGACCGCATGTGCCTCGCTCCAACCTTTCCTTTGAACCGGATCTAACACTCAGGGCTTCGAGTGTTAATTTGGAGGGTATGGGTCAGAACTATTTCGACAAGTCTGGCGAGATAAGTCGCCTCGGATACCACGGTCGATCGGACTATCCCAATTACTACGGCGCTTACGCCGTAGGCGTTGTCAGCCGATTGGAAGCCGCCAATGCTCAGCCAGGAGCCCCTCCTCGGATGACGATCAATATGGATCGTCTGGGATTGAGCGAACAGCTACTGGAAGAAAACGGCATTCATCTTGGCTCCGGAGAACCCCGCCCGCAGCCGTACTGGGACACCAGCACAACACCCCCGACGCTGCATCATTTTGATCATACGCACACGACGCACACCCATATACCGATCGCAGCACAGGAGCACATGGCGCGGCAGAACGAGCCGCAGGAACACCTGAACAACGTTCCACAAGTTCAAGCAGAGACCGGTGCTTATAGCCTGACTCCCATGGATCAGCGCTTGCACGATCAGATTCGGGCCGGCGTGGAGGCGCTTGATGCTCGAAACGGACGAAGCTTCGATGATACGAGCGAGAGGTTGACGGCCAGTCTTCTTGTGCTTGCGAAGGAACGAGGGCTTGATCGGGTGGACCATGTGCTTCTCAGCAATCAGACCAAGGACTTCCCAGCTGCACACAACATTTTTCTGGTCAAAGGCGAGCTCGGTGATCCTGCTGCCCAGCGTGCGGTGATGGCAACAAGCGAAGCTGCGGTGAAGTCGATCCAGCAGAGTCATGCAGAGATTGAGGCAATCAATCAGCGGCAAGCTGCAGCGCCTGAGCCTTCCCAGGCAAGGGAACAGGATCTGTCCCAGGCAGCCCCGAGCATGAGCCGATAGATGAGTGATACGTAAAACGTCCCTTTTCGGGGCGCTTTGCGTATCCGCTTGACGAGCTGACGGTTGGTCGGCAGCCCGGGATTGTGAGGCGCATCCATGCGCCTCACCCTTGGCCTGCGGCCAAGGGCCAGCCATTCGGCTGTCCGGATTCGCTCCGGGCGAATCCGTCGAACCCGCGCGGGGTCGGCACCCATCTCTCTCCGCCAGATACGCAAAACGCCCCTTTCGGGGCGCTTGGCGTATCTGGCGGAGAGAGTGGGATTCGAACCCACGGAAGGTTTGACCCTTCGCCGGTTTTCAAGACCGGTGCCTTAAACCGCTCGGCCATCTCTCCGTTCGGGCGGGCATTCTCGCATTTCCGGGGCAACTTTGCGCGCCCCGGTGGCGCAATCAGCCTGCATCCACCGCCAGAGCCCCCAGGGCGCTGGCCTTGATCTTCTCCTTGGCCCGCTCGCAGGCTCCACCGCAGTCCAGGCGCGAAGCCTCCAACTGGGGCGGCAGGTGCTCGGCCAGGAAGTCGATGAACACCCGCACTGCCGGCAGCAGGCCGCGGCGCGAGGCGAAGACGGCGTGGCAGATGCCCTGCGGCAGCGACCAGTCCGGCAGCACCACTTCCAGCTCGCCGTTGCGCACGGCTTCAGCGCAGACGGTTTCCGGCAGCATGGTGATGCCGAAGCCGTCCTTGACCATGCTCTGCAGCAGCGGGAAGTCGAAACCGGCCACGCGCGGCTGCAGGTCCACGCGGCGCACTGCGCCTTCGGGGCCGTGCAGTTCCCAGCGCTGACGGGCTTCGTCTTCGCTGATGCTCAGGGTGACGTGGTTGGCCAGCTCATCCGGGTCCTTGGGGCGGCCGGCGCGGTCCAGGTATTTGGGGCTGGCAACCAGCAGTTCCTGCACCTGGCCGAAGCTGCGCATCACCAGGCTGCCGTCGTCATCCAGGCGCGAACGCACGCGCAGGGCCACGTCGTAGCCTTCATTGATGATGTCGACGCGGCGGTTGCTGATGTTCAGCTGCAGCCGCACCTTCGGGTACTGGGCGAGGAACTTCGGCAGCAGCTTGGGTAACTGCATCTGCGCCAGCGACACCGGCACACTGGCGCGGACCACGCCGCGCGGCTCGGCGCTGAGGCGGTCGACCACCTCGCGCGCGGCCTGGGCTTCGGCCAGCATGGTCTGGGCATGGCGGTGCACGCTGGTGCCAACGTCAGTGACCGCGAAGCGGCGCGTGGAGCGCTGCAGCAGGCGCACGCCCAGGTCGGTTTCCAGCTGGCTGATGCGGCGGCTCAGGCGGGACTTCGGGATGCCCAAGGCGCGTTCGGCAGCGGCAAAACCGCCGTGGTCCACCACCATGGCAAAGTAATAGAGGTCGTTCAGGTCGTGCATGACGGCAGTTCCACTCATAGAACAATACGTGGCATTCAACCACCTTTATTCCAAATTGGCAACAACCTATCGTTCTCTCCGTCGGCGGCTAGACCGCCTCCTTCCAGAATATAGGTAACTGCCATGAAGCTTCTGCACCTCGACGCCAGCGTCCTTGGCGACAACTCGGTTTCCCGTCAGCTGTCGTCGGCTGTTGTCGCACGATTCAATGAGACGGTCGAATCGCTGGATGTGACCTACCGCGACCTGGACCAGAACCCGATCCCGCACCTGACCAGCCGTTCGCTGGCCCAGACGGATGCCGCCGAGGCAACCGAAGCCGAAGTCATCATGCAGCAGTTCCTGGCCGCGGACGTGATCGTTATCGGCGCACCGATGTACAACTTCAGCATTCCGTCAACGCTGAAGGCCTGGATTGACCGCGTGGCGGTGGCCGGGCGCACCTTCAAGTACACCGAAAACGGCCCGGTGGGCCTGGCCGGTGGCAAGCGGGTGATCATCGCCAGCGCACGTGGCGGCATCTATACCGATTCGCCGGCTGATTTCCAGGAACCGTTCCTGCGCCAGGTGTTCGCGTTCATGGGCATCAATGACGTGGAATTCGTGCGCGCTGAAGGCATTGCCTACTCGCCGAAGCACCGCGAAGACGCCATTGCGGCGGCGCTGGCCAACCTGCCGGCGGCGGAATTTGAAGAAGTGGCTGAGGCCTGACGTCTCCCCACGGCAGGCGTTGGTCCTCGTCGGACGCCCTGTCGGGGCCGGAACTCCCCTCCCCCTTCCGGCCCACCCTGCGGCCCCGCTTTTGGCGGGGCCGTTTCTTTGTGTACCGACCAACGGTCGGTACCTACCGCGTTACCCGGGTCGGTACCTGCCGCGTTACCCGGGTCGGTACATTCCGCGTTACGCGATGGTGTCCACACCGCCCATGTAAGGCTTCAGCACATCCGGCACGGTAATGCTGCCATCTGCGTTCTGATAATTCTCCATCACCGCAATCATCGCGCGGCCCACCGCCACGCCCGAACCATTGAGCGTGTGCAGCAGCTCCGGCTTGCCGGTTTCCGGGTTGCGCCAGCGGGCCTGCATGCGGCGGGCCTGGAAGTCACCGCAGTTGGAGCACGACGAAATCTCGCGGTAAGTGTCCTGCGAGGGCAGCCACACTTCCAGGTCGTAGGTCTTGATCGCAGAGAAGCCCATGTCGCCGGTGCACAGCAGCACCTTGCGATATGGCAGGCCCAGCTTTTCCAGCACCACTTCGGCGGCGCGGGTCATGCGCTGGTGCTCGGCTTCACTGTCGGCGGGCGCACACACGGTGACCAGTTCCACCTTCTCGAACTGGTGCTGGCGGATCATGCCGCGCACGTCGCGACCACCGCTGCCGGCTTCGGCACGGAAGCACAGCGAATGGGCGGTCATGCGCTGCGGCAGGTTTTCGGCATCGACGATTTCGTCGCGCACGATGTTCGTCAGCGACACTTCCGAGGTCGGAATCAGGTAACGCGGCGACTCGCCCACGGCGGTCTTGAACAGGTCGTCCTCGAACTTGGGCAGCTGGCCGGTACCGCGCAGCGATTCCGGATTCACCAGCACCGGCACGTTGGTTTCATCGAAACCGTGTTCACCGGTGTGCAGATCAAGCATGAACTGGGCCAGCGCACGGTGCAGGCGGGCGATGGGGCCGCGCAGCACGGTGAAGCGCGAGCCGGACAGCTTGGCACCGGCTTCGGCGTCCAGGCGCTGGTGGCGCGCGCCCAGTTCGACGTGGTCGAGCACCGGGAAGTCGAAGCTGCGCGGGGTGCCCCAGCGGTGCTGTTCGACGTTTTCGCTTTCGTCCTTGCCCAGCGGCACGTCATCGGCCGGTACGTTGGGAATGCCCTGGGCGATGGCTTCGATCTTCTCGCGCAGCTCGTCCAGGGCCACTTCCGAGGCCTTCAGCTCATCGGCGAAGGCGGCCACCTCGGCCATGATCGCCGAGACGTCTTCGCCCTTGGCCTTGGCCTGGCCGATGGCCTTGGAGCGGCTGTTGCGCAGGCTCTGCAGTTCCTGGGTGCGCACCTGGATGCGCTTGCGGTCGGCCTCCAGAGACGCCAGCCCGGACACGTCCAGCTCGAAGCCGCGCGAGCTGCGCAGGCGGTCGGCAAGGTCGGCGGGGTTCTGGCGCAGCAGGGCTGGATCGAGCATGGCAGTCGGTTGGTTACAGGGTTGGAGAGGGATTATCGCCTGTTATGCACTTTTCTGCCGCCCGGTTCATATCCGGCGTGGCAGAATCGGGGTGTTCACACCGGTATGGCCCATGTCTGCGTCCCGTTCCTCCTCTGGCAAGACCCTGACTCTGCACCTGCCCCCCCACAGCCTGAAGATCGCGGGCATCGCCTTTGGCGTGGGCATCCTGCTGTTCGTGGCAGTGTGGGCCGGCAACCGCAAGAAGGACTTCTACACCGCTGGCCCGACCCCGACCCCGCAGCAGGTGGCCGAGGTGGAGCCCCTGCCCGAGCCCTTGGCGGCAGCCGCCGGCTCCAGCGACATGCCGGATGCCAAGCCCCTGCCAGCCGAGGAAGAAAAGCCGCAGCTGGTGGAAACCGCGCCCCCGCCGCCGGCCGAAGCCCCTGCCCCGTTGCCCGAGACCGCCGCACCGCAGCCCATGGCCGCAGGCGACCGTCCGCAGCCGATCGCCGACCAGTCACCGCCGCCGACCTACCCGCCCGCCGCGCTGCGCCGTGGCGACAGCGGCAGCGTCGTCGTGCGTGTGGATGTGGACGCGACCGGCATGCCGTTCAACGCCACCATCGTGCAACGCAGTGGCTCGCGCGATCTCGACCGTGCCGCCGTTGATGCGGTACGCCGCTGGCGCTTCATGCCGGCACAGAGCAACGGCCAGGCGGTGCCCAGCAGCATTGAAGTGCCGTTTGATTTCAAAGCGCAATGAAATTGCGCGGGTAGGTGCCCACCGTTGGTGGGCACACGTTTGAATGCGTAACGACCAACGGTCGTTACCACCGATTCATCGCCGCGTCATGCCCATGTGCAGGCGCGGCTCATCTAGCTGAACCTCACCGGGAATGCAGTCGCCGCGTTGACGTCGTGGTGACACTCACGCAACCGGAACCGGGCAAGACTGCGGACGTCAACTCGACACGAGGAGTCCGCCATGAGTGTTACCCATGCCCACGACATGCACAGCTCGCCGCAGCAGCAGCGCGACATCACCGATGATCCGTCGCGCCGCCGCGCTTCTCCCTGGCTGTGGATGGCGCTGATTGTGGCGATGTTTGCCGCTGCCCTGGTGTGGCTGCGCTATGCCAACCCCACAGACACGATGAGCGCACCGGTGGGCCAGCGCATGCTGCCGGCGACTGAAACCCCGGTGGCCACGACCCCTGCGCCGGCCGCACAGCGCCAAGCCGCACCGGCCACCAGTGAGCGTCGTGCAGTGACCGCCGTGCGCAACCGTGATGCGCGTCCGCTGGCCAGCAATGCCAAGCCGGATTACCCCGCCAGTGCGCTGCGTAATGGCTCGGAAGGCAGCGTGGTGGCCAGCCTGAACGTGGATACCCGCGGCCACGTGACCGATGCCAGCATCGTGCAGCGCACCGGTTCGCGTGACCGTGATCTGGATCGTGCAGTGCTGAGCACCGTGCGTGACTGGAAGTTCGAGCCGGCCATGCAGAACGGTCGTGCCGTAGCCAGCGTGGTGCGCGTGCCGGTGGACTTCCGCACGCAGCGTTGATCTGACACAAAACGTTGAATGAGAAACGGGGCCGTCGGCCCCGTTTTTCATTCGCGTCCGTAGCGACGGGCCATGCCCGTCGAACCGGTCACGCCACGGCCAACCCAAACCCCGCCCCGGTCGCCAGCCCATCGAAATCCGGGAACGACGTCGCCACATTGGCAATGTCATTCACCCGCACTTCGCCGCTGCTGAGCTGGCCGGCAATCGCAAACGCCATCGCGATGCGGTGATCGCCGTGGCTTTCGATGGTGCCGCTGCCGAGCACGCCGCCGCCGTGAATGGTGGCCCCGTCTTCGGTTTCATCCACCTGCACGCCCAGCGCGCGCAGACCCGTGGCCATCGCAGCCAGACGATCCGATTCTTTCACCCGCAGCTCGGCCGCACCGGTCACCACGGTGTTGCCCTGCGCAGCGGCAGCGGCGACGAACAGCGCCGGGAACTCGTCGATCATGTCCGGCACCAGCGCCTCGGGAATCTGCGCACCGCGCAGCGGCGCGTAACGCACCACCAGGTCGGCCACCGCTTCCCCACCCTGCTCGGCATGGTTTTCCTCGGTGATATCCGCACCCATCAAGCGCAGCGCTGACAACAGGCCGGTGCGACGCGGGTTCAGGCCAACCTGACGCAGGCGCAGTTCCGAACCCGGAATGATGCTGGCCGCGACCAGGAAGAATGCCGCCGACGAAAAGTCCGCCGGCACCGCAATATCGGTGGCCCGCAGGCGCTGGCCACCGCGCAGGCGCGCCTTGCCGGGCGAGAATTCAATGTCCACCCCGAACGCACGCAGCATGCGCTCGCTGTAGTCACGGGTGGGATGCGGTTCGGTCACGGCCGTTTCGCCCTGGGCATACAGTCCTGCCAGCAGCACGGCTGACTTGACCTGCGCGCTGGCCACCGGCGACACGAAATCGATGCCGTGCAGCACCTGCCCGCCGTGTACGCGCAGCGGCGGCGTGCCGTCTGCTTCGGTGTCGATCTTCGCGCCCATCTGCGCCAGCGGGCCGGTGACACGGCGCATCGGGCGACGCGACAGCGATTCATCGCCCACCATCACCGAATCAAACGGCTGTGCGGCCAGCAGGCCCGCCAGCAGGCGCATCCCGGTACCGGCGTTGCCGCAGTCCAGCGGCGCGGACGGAGCCTTCAGGCCATCCACGCCCACGCCATGCACCACGCGCTGCGACGGTGACGGGGTTTCAATGCGCACCCCCAGCTGACTGAAAATCGCCGCGGTGGCGCGGGTGTCTTCGCCTTCCAGGAAGCCGTCGATGTGCGACACGCCGTCGGCCAGCGCAGCAAACATCACCGCGCGATGGGACACGGATTTGTCGCCGGGAATGGTCAGGCTGCCCTGCAGGGGCTGGCCCTTGTGGGCGATCCAGGAAGCGGAAGCGGTCATCGAAGAATCCTGTAAGGCCGCCCCGATGGGCGGCAGTCGTGCGTAGTTCGGAATAGGCGAAAGATCAGGGCACAGCGACCGGGTACGAGCCCAGCACCTTGATCTGCGCCGAATGCGCCTTGAGTTCGGCCAGCGCGGCCTGCATCGCTTCGTCTTCGACATGGCCAGCCAGGTCGATGAAGAAGCCATATTCCCACTTGGCGTTGTGCGACGGACGCGACTCGATGCGGTTCATGCTGATGCCGTGGCGGGCAAACGGGCTGAGCACGTCGAACAGCGCACCCGGCTTGTCGTGGATGAACACCAGCACCGAGGTGCGGTCGTGGCCGGAGCCGGGGAAGATGTTGCGGCCGATCACCAGGAAGCGCGTGGTGTTGTCGGCATCATTCTGGATCGGCTTGGTGACGACCTTCTTCAGGCCGTACACATGCCCTGCGCTTTCCCCGCCAATGGCGGCGGCGTCATCGGCATTGCGGGCGCGGCGCGCGCCTTCGGCATTGCTGGATACCGGAATCTTCTCGGCCTTGGGCAGGTTGGCACGCAGCCACGACGAGGTCTGCATGAACGACTGCGGGTGACCGTACACGCGCTCGACATCTTCCAGCCGGCCGCTGCGCGACATCAGGTACTGCTGCACGCGCAGTTCCACTTCGCCACAGATCTTCAGATTGGAAGTGAGGAACATGTCCAGGGTGATCTGGATGGTGCCCTGCCCGGAGTTTTCCACCGGCACCACGCCGAAATCGGCGTTGCCCGCTTCCACTTCCTGGAACACCTCTTCAATGCTGGCCAGCGGCAGGCCCAGCGCCGAGCGACCGAAGTGCTTGAGCACGGCCTGCTGGCTGAAGGTGCCTTCCGGGCCGAGGTAGCCGATCTTCAGCGGCTCCTGCTGGGCCAGACAGGCCGACATGATTTCGCGGAACACGTGCACCAGCAGTTCGTCGCTGAGCGGCCCTTCGTTGCGGTCCACCACCATGCGCAGCACCTGCGCTTCGCGCTCGGGGCGGTAGTAATCCACGGCGGCGGCCAGCTTGCCCTTGGCCTTGCCGACCTGGTGGGCGAACTGCGCGCGCTCGGCGATCAGCGACTGGATGCTGCGGTCGATCTGATCGATCTTGGCGCGCACATCCGAAAGCACCGGCGCAGCAATGGCGGGAGAGGTCTCAGCCTTAGCCTTCTTCGCCGGTTTGGCGGCGGCCTTGGGCTTGGCGGGTTTGTTGGCCATATCGGCTCCAGGTAAAAACGAATGCGTCAGCCGTTGCGCTGCTGGAAATCGCGCATGAAGGCCACCAAGGCCTGCGCGCCTTCCACCGGCATGGCGTTGTACAAAGAAGCACGGATGCCGCCCACGGCCTTGTGGCCCTTCAGCGCCAGCAGGCCGGCCGCCTTGGACTCGCTCACGAACCGTGCGGTGAGGGTGTCATCCGGCAGGAAGAACGGAATGTTCATGCGCGAACGCACCGCCGGCACCACCTCGTTGCGGTAAAAACCGCTAGAGGTATCGATGGCGTCGTACACCAGCGCAGCCTTGGTCGCGTTGCGGCGGGCGAATTCCTGCACCCCGCCCTGCGCCAGCATCCATTGGAACATCAGCCCGGCCAGATACCAGTTCCAGGTCGGCGGCGTGTTGAGCATGGAGTCACGCGCCACGTGCGAGCGGTAATTGAAGATGTCCGCGCGCGGCTGGCCGGCACGTTCCAGCAGGTCGCGGCGCACGATCACCACCGACACGCCGACCGGGCCCAGGTTCTTCTGTGCACCGGCGTAGATCAGGCCATAGCGCGAGACGTCGATCGGCTCGCTTGCGATGGACGAACTGAAGTCCGCGAACAGCGGCACGTTACCCACGTCGGGCGTGTCGCGGAACTCCACGCCATGAATGGTTTCATTGGCGGTGATGTGCACGAAGGCGGCATCGGGCGACAGCTGCCAGCTGCTGCGTGCGGGAATGTCGTGGAAGCCGCCGGCTTCGCTGCTGGCCGCCACATGCGGGTTGACGTAATGGCCGACCTGCTTGATCGCGGTTTTGCCCCAATGGCCGTTCACCACGTAATCGCAGGTCTGGCCGGGCGCGGCAAAATTCAGCGCCAGCAGCGCCTGCTGGGTGGTGGCACCGCCGGCCAGGAACATCACCGCATAGTCATCCGGAATGCTCATCAGGGTGCGCAGGTCGGCTTCGGCCTGGGCCGCGACCGCCATGAATTCCGGGCCACGGTGGCTCATCTCGACGATGGAAGCCCCGGCACCGTTCCATTCCAACATTTCCGCCTGCGCCTGGCGCAGGACCGATTCCGGCAGGGTTGCGGGGCCGGCACTGAAATTGAACGCGCGCGTCATGTCACACCTATGGGGCAAGACCCCTAGTATGCCGCAGCGCACCAGCGTTTAGGCCTTGCCGCACAAGGCGAAATTGGTTGCGTTTGAATCTATCGCGCGCCCCGCGCCGCACGACCAACGGTCGTGCGCTACCGGTGGCCGGAACGTCCGGTGCATTCGGAGCGGTGGCCGGAACATCCGGTGCATTCGGAAATGCCGGTAGGTGACGACCGTTGGTCGTCACGGCGTCACCGCGCGCCAAACAACAGCAAGAGGCTGATCACCCCGCCCAACAACAACGCACTGCCCAGCAACCACGGCCAGCGACTCACCCGGCGCGGCACCGCAGGTGCTTCTACCGCAGCCACCGGCTCCAGGTCGTCCTCTTCCTCGCTCACCACCCGCTTGCTGCTGTCGTGCGGCACTTCCAGCACGAAGCGGTGCTGGGTGTCGAACACCAGCTGGTCGCCAGGTTGCAGCCAGCAGTGGCGGACGCTGACGCCATTGACCCGGGTCGATTCGCCGGAGCCCAGGTCGCGCAGCAGCAGGCGCTCACCATGCCGCTCCAGCCGGGCGTGCTGCTCGGCAAAGGCCGGATCATCAATCAGGATGTCCGACTCCGCACCGCGCCCGATCACCCGTGGGCGGTCCAGGGTGAAGCTGCGGCCATGATGCTGGCCGCCGACGCCGCGCAGCAGGCGCGGATCCTCGCCCTGTTCGTCGCTGCGCGCCGGCGCATGCTGCAAGGCCTCGCACGGCCCCTGGATCAGCATCTCCACGCCGTCGGCGTAGACCGCGTCACCCGGACGCAGCAGTGCCATGCGCCGCACCGGCCGCCCGTTGACGTGAATGCCGCGCATGCCGTTGGCCACCTGCAGCCACAGGCCGCGGTCATCCAGGCAGAACTGGGCCAGCAACAGCGTGCCGACCGCCTCGCCGCCGAGCCGGACACTGCCGGAAGCGTGGCGCACGATCCGTTGCACCCCGGGCCGCAGTGGCTGGTCGGGGTGTTGGCGTTGGGTGAAGTGAACTAGCAGGTTCTGCACGCGGCGCAGCCTATCAGGTTGCCTGTCCGGGAAGAAGAAGTGTGACGCGCCTCTTGGCGGGATGGCTGACCCTGCGCACAATGCAGACCCTTCCCCGCCACCTGCCAGGAGCACACATGTCCAGGATCGATATCACTCATGCCCACAGCCTCAGCGGCGATGCCGCCCGTCAGGCCATCGACGCCATGGCCGCCAAGCTGACCGAGAAGTTCCAGGTGCGCAGCAGCTGGGCCGGCGACGTCCTGAGCCTCAACGGCTCCGGCGTGGACGGCGCGATCAAGCTGGTGCCGGGCGCGGTCAATGTAGTGGCTGAGCTGAGCTTCCCGGTCTCGATGATGAAAGGCATGGTGGAAGACCAGATCAAGAGCGTGCTGAAGGAAAAGCTGGGCTGAACCAGCGCAGCGCCGTCACGCCATTCAACGGTGGGGCTGGCTAGGATCAAGGGGTGGCCACTCACAGGAATCGCCCCATGACCTCACACGACGACTTCGATGACCGCAGCACCGATGAAAAGCCTTCGCTGCAGGACCAGGCCGAGCGCTTCTCGCGCAAGCTGAGCGACTCGGCCCAGCAGGTCTGGCTGGCTGGCTTGGGCGCGTTCGGTCGCGCGCAGGCAGAGGGCAGCCGCTTCTTCGACAACCTGGTCAAGGAAGGCGAAGCCATCGACGCCCGCAACCGCGAGCGCAACGGCGATGCCCCGCGCTGGCGTGACAATGTGGAAGAGCAGCTTGGCGAGGCCCGCGAGAAGGCCGCCGGCACCTGGGACAAGGTCGAGAAGGCCTTCGATGACCGCGTCCAGGGCGTGCTCAAGCGCCTGCACATTCCCACCGGCGAAGACGTGGCGGCCTTGAATGCGCGGATCGACGCGCTCAACGCCCGCCTGAACCGGGCCGAAGCCCGTGCGGCCTCGCCCAGTGACGATCCGGCCCCGGGTTCGCATCAGTCGCCGGGCGGTGCCTGAGCGGCAACCGTACGCCGACGGATTGAATTGTTGCAAAGCAGCAGAAGTTTGTTGACAATCGAACTCGACCCGCCAATCCCAGTGCTTGCCGATTGTTCCCTCCCCTCTCGGCTCCGGATTGGCGGGTTTTTGTTGCCTGCCGAAAAGCGCGGCACAAAGTGAGACATTCGTCACCCGGAGTGCCGAAGCCGGTCAAAAAAAACTGAAAACGACACCACGCAGACAGATGCGGGCGCATATACACTGTCCCGACGCACTCCGTGTTCATTCTCTAGCACCTCATGTTCTCCTGGATTCTGGCTCTGCTGTTGGCCCTCGTCGTCTGGTCCCTGGCGACCGCCTACTTCTGGCTGGTCAAACGCCGCCGCAAGGAGGTCAAGCTCGGGCTGAACGCCTTGGCGGGCATGCATTGGCGGGACTTTTCCGAAATCGTCAAACGGGCCATGCGCGAACAGCGCGGCCTGGTCGACGTGCACGACGAAGACGAAGACCACCGCGAGCCGCGCAGCGACTTCCTGATGGAAGACCCGCAGCACAAGCGCTGGCTGCTGGCCTGCAAGCATGGGCTGGCTTATCGGATCGGCCCGGCGGCGGTGAACGAGCTGGGCACCGCCGCACGTCTGGCCGGGGCCAAGGGCGGCATCCTGATCACTGAAGGCCAGGTCCAGCGTGACGGCCGTGCCGCGGCTGAAAAGCAGGGCGTCGAGGTGCTGGACGGCCAGCTGCTGTGGCCGATGCTGATTCCCTACCTGCCCGGCGACATGGAGTCGGCGGTGAAGAAGGCGGCGCGGCGTGAGGCCGTGCGGCGCATTTCCATTGCCGCGCTGGGGTCGCTGACGCTCGGGCTGCTGGTGGGGATGAGCTACCTGACCACGCGCGTGGACAAGACCCCGGCGGCTCCGGCTCCGACGCAGGCGAGCGCGCCTGCGGCTGCAGCGCCGGCCGCCACCGCCCCTGCCGCCTCCCCGGTCACTGCAGCGCCCGCTTCGGCTCCGCCTACGGCAGCCGCCGCGACCCCGGCACCTGCGGCCCAGCCTCCTGGCCCCCCCGCGCCCGGCAGCATCCTCGGCACCGACGGTGACCCGGATGCGGCCACCCTGGCCCAGTACCGACGAGAGCTGGCGCAGAACGTAGGCAAGCAGACCGGCGTGCTGAGCGCGTTCTGGCAGACCAGCCAGACCCTGGCGGTGAACCGCAGTGAGGAGATTGATGCGGTGTGGCCGCTGATCTGTACGGAAGTGAAGCGCTATCCCGCGCTGCGCACGGTGCGCGTACAGCTCAACCCGCGCCCGGGTACGGAAGAGCCGGTGCGGTGGAGGCAGTGCGCCACGTCGTGATGGTCGTTGCCGGGCGTGGCCCGGCACTACGCCGGCCCGCCATTACGTTGAATCGCGCGGTTACGTAGAGCGGGGCTTGCCCCGCTGCCGTTCGCGCGCCAAGAGCAGCCGGGCAAGCCCGGCTCTACGTAAATCCCGGGTTATCCGGACGCACCGCCCGATCGTCAACGCGCCCCAGGCGCAAACCGCGCCACCAGATCCCACGCATCGCCCAGAAACATCTGCTTGACCCGGGTAATCGGCAGTTCGCCGCGCCAGGTATGGCGGTCGATCACCAGGCACGCCGTGCCGGCCTTTACTTTCAGCAACGCGGCCGCCGGGGCATCCGCCCCCCACGCACTGATGCGATGCTGCGCCCGCGTCCACGACACGTTCTGCAGCAGCCAGCTGCCGGGTGCCATCACCGCGAAATCCACCTGCAGCGCTTCCGGCACCCCCTCAGGATTGATCAACCGGTGCTCCAGTGCGAACGGCTGGCCGTCGGCCAAGTGCAGGCAGCGGATCGCCAACAGCATGCGTCCGCCGGATAACGCCATCTCGTCTTCGTTGCCCGGGTCCGCGCGGCGATGCGCCCGGTCCAGCAACTGGTACCCGTAGGTATGCCCACGCGCGCCGACCGCCATGGCGATGTCGGGAATTTCCAGCGCCACCTGCTCAAGATGCGGCGGCTGCCGCGCCACGAATGATCCGGCGCGGCGGCGACGCTCGATCATGCCGCTTTCGGCCAAGGCGGTCAGCACCTTGTTCACCGTCATGCGCGAGCAGCCGTACTGCTCCATCAACTCGTGTTCGTACGGAATGCGGAAACCCGGCTGCCACTGCCCACTGAGGATGCGGCCTTCCAGATCCTCACGGATACGCTGGTTGAGAGTGGGTGCTTTCTTGCCCGTCACGCGGAAATCCTGATCAATCGAGTCACGGGGCGGGTGTTCAATGTGCGGCCTTCAGCACGCCCTGCAGCGCGGACGCAAAGCGTGCAGCCACCACGTCACGGTGCAGATGACGCCCCTGCCGGACCCATTGCCGGCCGCCACGCCACACCGAGCGCACCGCTCCATTACGTGCGGCGAACACCCAGCTGTCAAGCCAGGCGTCGCCCTCGCGCGCGATCAGCGCCGGATGCTGCGGGTCCAGTTCGACCACATCGGCCGGCGCACCTGCCTGCAGACCATGGCCGACGCCCAGTGCCTGCGCCGCGCCCTGCAGCGCCTGCTGGAACAACCAGCGGCCACTGGAAACGCCCTCCTGCGGGGCCAGCACATTACGACCGCGCAGTTGCAGACGCTGACCATATTCCAGCAGACGCAGCTCTTCCGCCGCGTCGATCAACACATTGGAATCCGAGCCGACCCCGAAGCGCCCGCCGCCCTGCGCGAACGCCGGCATCGGGAACAGCCCGTCGCCCAGGTTGGCCTCGGTGATCGGGCACAAGCCCACCACCGCCTGGCTGGCCAGCATGCGCTGCACTTCGTCGGCATCCACATGGGTGGCGTGCACCAGGCACCAGCGCGCATCGACCGGCGCATGTTCGTACAGCCAGCGCACCGGGCGCAGGCCGCTCCAGGCCACGCAGGCGTCCACTTCGCGGGTCTGCTCGGCAATGTGGATATGCACCGGGCCGGTGTTGAGCGGCAGCAGTGCGGCCAGCTCCTCACCCGTCACCGCACGCAGGCTGTGCGGGGCGATGCCCAGCACCGCATCGTCCTGCCCGCGCAGGGCCTGCCGGCAGCCGGCCAGCAGGTCGGCAAAACCGTCCACGTCATGGATCAACCGGCGCTGCGCCGGATTCGGCGGCGCACCGCCAAAATCGGCATGCGCGTAGAACACCGGCAGCAGGGTCAGGCCGATGCCACTGCCCTGCGCCGCCGCCGCCACGCGCGCGGCCATCTCGGCACGATTCGCATACGGCGCGCCGTCGGCGGCGTGGTGCAGATAGTGGAACTCGCCGACGCGGGTGAAGCCCGATTCCAGCATTTCCACATAAGCCTGTTCGGCAATGGCCTGCACCGCCTCCGGCTGCAGGTGCGCCAGGAAGCGGTACATCAGCTCGCGCCAGCTCCAGAAGCTGTCGCCGCTGCGCCCACCGATCTCGGTCAGGCCAGCCATGCCACGCTGGAAGGCGTGGCTGTGCAGGTTGCCCAGCCCGGGCAGCGCGATGGACAGGGCGATATCGCCGTCCTGCGCCGGCACCCCGGGCGTGACCTCCTGCAAGGTGTTGCCGTGGCCGACAATGCGCACATCGCGGGCCCAGCCCTGCGGCAGCAGCGCATGCTCGGCATGGAAGGCGACGGTGGAAGCGGTGGTTTCAGGCATCACTGGACATCCCGGAAGCGTCGCCTATATTGTATAGACATATGAGCTGATGTGGTGGCTGCCGTGCACTGTGACACCGTTTGGACCCACGCCAACCTGATGACGCTGGAAGGCTCCGGCCTGGGCATCATCGAAAACGGGGTGATTGCCGCCCACCAGGGCCGCATCGTGCACGTGGGCGCGGCCGGCACCGACGCCCATCTGCAGCCTGCCCGCCGCATCGACGCCGGCGGTCGCTGGATCAGTCCCGGGCTGATCGATTGCCACACCCACCTGGTCTACGCCGGTAACCGTGCCGGCGAGTTCGAGCAGCGCCTGCAGGGGGTGAGCTATGCCGACATCGCCCGCGCCGGCGGTGGCATTGTCTCCACCGTGCGCGCCACCCGCGCCGCCAGCGATGCCGAACTGCTGGCGCAAAGCCTGCCACGGCTCGACGCGATGCTGGCCGAGGGCCTGACCACGATCGAGATCAAGTCCGGTTATGGGCTGACCCTGGAAGACGAAACCAAGCAGCTGCGCGTGGCGCGGCAGCTGGCTGAAACGCGTGCGGTGGAGGTGGTGCCCACCTTCCTCGGCGCGCACGCGGTGCCGCCCGGTCGTGATGCGCAGGAGTACATCGACGAGGTCTGCACGGTAATGATCCCCGCCATGGCCGCGCAGCAGCTGGCCGAAGCGGTGGACGTCTTCTGCGAGAACATCGCCTTCAGTCCCGCCCAGGCCGAGCAGGTGTTCGTGGCCGCGCGCCAGCACGGGCTGGCAGTGAAGATCCACGCCGAACAGCTCAGCAACCAGCACGGCGCGGCGCTGGCCGCTCGCTACGGCGCGCTGTCGGCGGATCATATCGAACACCTCGACGACGACGGCATTGCCGCCATGCGCACCGCCGGCACCGTGGCCGTGTTGCTGCCCGGTGCGTTCTACTTCACCCGCGACACCACCCTGCCCCCGCTGGACGCGCTGCGCGCCGCCGGCGTGCCGCTGGCACTGGCCACCGACAGCAATCCCGGCACCTCGCCGCTGACCAGCCCGCTGCTGGCAATGAACATGGCCGCCACCCTGTTCCGCATGACTGTCGACGAATGCATCGCCGGCTTCACCCGCGAAGCCGCGCGCGCGCTGGGCCGCGCCGACCGTATCGGTCGGCTGGCGGTCGGCATGGACTGCAATCTGGCGGTGTGGGACATCCAGGCTCCGGCCGACCTGGTGTACCGCATCGGTTTCAATCCCCTGCACGCGCGCGTCATGCGCGGTGAACCTGTCTGAGCAACGCTGTGATGTCTGGAGATTCCATGAGCAACACCCTGACCCTTTCCCCGGGCCACGTCACGCTGGAACAGTGGCGCGCCATCTACGCCGGCGCGCAGGTGCGCCTGGACCCGGCCAGTGCCGAGGCGGTCGCGCGCAGCGCGCAGACCGTGGCCGACATCGTCGCCAAGGGCGAGCCGGTGTATGGCATCAATACGGGCTTCGGCAAGCTGGCCAGCGTGCGCATCGAACGCGATGACCTGGCCACTCTGCAGCGCAATATCGTGCTGTCGCACGCCGCGGGCGTCGGTGAGCCGATGCCGGCCCCGGTGGTGCGGCTGATGATGGCACTGAAGCTGACCAGCCTCGCCCAGGGCGCGTCCGGCATCCGTCCGGAAACGCTGGCGCTGCTGGAAGCCTTCCTGCAGCACGACATCGTGCCGCTGATTCCGTGCCAGGGTTCGGTCGGTGCGTCCGGCGACCTGGCTCCGCTTTCGCATCTGGCCAGCGTGATGATCGGTGTGGGCGAAGCGTTTGTCGGTGGCGAACGCCTGCCGGCTGCCGACGCCCTCGCCCGCTTGAACCTGCAGCCGCTGGTGCTGGGCGCGAAGGAAGGCCTGGCCCTGCTCAATGGCACCCAGTACTCCACCGCGTACGCGCTGGCTGGCCTGTTCGAGATCAGTACGGTGTTCCATGCGGCGCTGGTCGCCGGTGCGCTCTCGGTGGAAGCGGCCAAGGGTTCGGACACGCCGTTCGATCCGCGCATCCATCAGATCCGCGGTCAGCGCGGGCAGATCGCCACCGCCGCCGCGCTGCGCGCGCTAATGCAGGGCTCGGCCATCCGCGAATCGCACCGCGACAACGACGTGCGCGTGCAGGACCCGTACTGCCTGCGCTGCCAGCCGCAGGTGATGGGTGCCGCTTTCGACGTGATGCGTCAGGCTGCGACCACACTGACTATTGAAGCCAACGGCGTGTCGGACAACCCGCTGGTGTTCACCGACACCAACGAAGCACTGTCCGGCGGCAACTTCCACGCCGAGCCGGTGGCCTTCGCCGCCGACATGCTGGCCATGGCAGTGTGCGAGATCGGCTCGATCAGCGAGCGCCGCACCGCGATGCTGGTGGACCCGGCGCTGTCCGGCCTGCCGGCCTTCCTCACCCCGAAGCCCGGGCTCAACTCCGGCTTCATGATTCCGCAGGTCACCGCCGCTGCACTGGTGTCGGAAAACAAGCAGCGCGCCTACCCGGCCAGCGTGGATTCCATTCCCACCTCGGCCAACCAGGAAGACCATGTCTCGATGGCCGCGCATGGCGCGCGCCGTCTGCTGGCCATGGCCGAAAACGCGGCGAATGTCGTCGGCATTGAACTGCTGGCCGCCGCGCAGGGCTGCGACTTCCACGCCCCGCTGCGCTCCAGCGACGCCCTCGAAGCCGTGCGCCAGCGCCTGCGCGCGCAGGTGCCCACGCTGCAGGACGACCGCTACTTCCACCCCGACATGCTGGCCGCCACCGAACTGGTGCGCAGCGGCGCACTGGCCGAGGGGCTGGGCGAGCTGCTGCCCGCCGTGGAGCCGCTGGCATGACCGGGCATCCGGACTGGCTGCAGGTGCATCGCGGCGATGCACCGCTGATCGTCAGCTTCCCGCATACCGGCACCGACGTGCCGGACGCGCTGGCCGATCGCTTCTGGTCGCCGTGGCTGGCACGCCGTGACGCCGACTGGTGGGTGCATGAGCTGTACGACTTCGCCCGGGCGATGGGTGCCACCACGGTTCGCTCGGCGATCTCGCGCTCGGTGATCGACCTCAATCGCGATCCCAGCGGGGCATCGCTGTACCCGGGCCAGAACACCACCGGCCTGTGCCCGCTGACCACGTTCGACAACCAGTCGCTGTACCGCGACGGGCAGGAACCGGACGCCGGGGAAATCGCGCAGCGCCGTGCGCAGTATTTCGATCCGTACCACGCCGCGCTGGCCGGTGAGATCTCGCGCCTGCGCGCGCTGCATGGCACCGTGGTGGTGTACGACGCGCACTCGATCCGCTCGCATATTCCGCATCTGTTCGACGGCGAGCTGCCGCAGTTCAACCTCGGCACCGCCGGCCCGTCCGGTGCGGTTGATACCAGCTGCGACAACGCGCTGGCCGACGTGGTGGAAAACATCTGTGCGTTCAGCGGCATGCCGCACGTGCGCAACGGCCGCTTCAAGGGCGGCTGGATCACCCGCCACTACAGCGACATTCCGGCCGGCGTGCACAGCCTGCAGATGGAGCTGGCCTGCCGCGGCTACATGCACGAACCCACCGACGTGGACGTGCACAGCTGGCCCACCCCGCTCGACCCCGACCACGCCGCACCGCTGCGCCACACGCTGCAGCAGGTGCTCAACGCCTGCCTTGAATTCGCGAACGCCCGGAGTGCTGCATGAGCCGTCACGATTCCACCCGCACCATCATCGCCCCCACCGGCACCACCCTCAGCGCCAAGAGCTGGCTGACCGAAGCGCCGCTGCGCATGCTGATGAACAACCTGCACCCGGACGTGGCCGAGCGCCCGCAGGAGCTGGTGGTGTACGGCGGCATCGGCCGCGCCGCACGCGACTGGGCCAGCTTCGATGCCATCGTCGAAACCCTGAAGCGGCTGGACGACGACCAGACCCTGCTGGTGCAGTCGGGCAAGCCGGTCGGCGTGTTCCGCACCCATGCCGATGCGCCTCGCGTGCTGATCGCCAATTCCAACCTGGTGCCGCGCTGGGCCAACTGGGACCACTTCAACGAGCTCGATAAGAAGGGCCTGGCCATGTACGGCCAGATGACCGCGGGCAGCTGGATCTACATCGGCGCGCAGGGCATCGTGCAGGGCACCTACGAAACCTTCGTGGAAATGGGCCGCCAGCACTTCGGCGGCGACCTGGCCGGCAAGTGGCTGTTCACCGGCGGCCTGGGCGGCATGGGCGGCGCACAGCCGCTGGCGGCGGTGATGGCAGGCGCGTCGTGCCTTGCTGTGGAATGCCGCCAGAGCAGCATCGACATGCGTCTGCGCACCGGTTACCTGGATACCTGGACCGACAACCTGGACGAAGCATTACGCCTGATCGAGGAATCGTGCGCGGCCAAGAAGCCGCTGTCGGTCGGTCTGGTCGGCAATGTCGCCGACGTGCTGGCCGAACTGCTGGCGCGTGGCGTCAAGCCGGACCTGCTGACCGACCAGACCTCCGCACACGACCCGGTGAACGGCTACCTGCCGCAGGGTTGGACCGTGGAGGAATGGGATGCCAAGCGGGTGAGCGCACCCAAGGAAGTGGAAAAAGCCGCGCGCGCGTCGATGGCCAACCACATCCGCGCCATGCTCGGCTTCCATGCGCTGGGCGTGCCTACCGTGGACTACGGCAACAACCTGCGCCAGATGGCGCTGGAAGAAGGCGTGGCCAACGCGTTCGACTTCCCCGGCTTCGTGCCGGCGTATATCCGCCCGCTGTTCTGCCGCGGCATCGGCCCGTTCCGCTGGGCCGCGCTCAGCGGCGACCCGGAAGACATCGCCAAGACCGACGCGAAGGTCAAGGAACTGATTCCGGACAACCCGCACCTGCACCGCTGGCTGGACATGGCCGCCGAGAAGATCAAGTTCCAGGGCCTGCCCGCGCGCATCTGCTGGGTCGGCCTCGGCGACCGCGACCGGCTGGGCCTGGCCTTCAACGAGATGGTGGCCAATGGTGAGCTGAAAGCCCCGGTGGTGATCGGCCGCGACCATCTGGACAGCGGCAGCGTCGCTTCGCCGAACCGCGAGACCGAGGCCATGGCCGACGGCTCTGACGCTGTGTCCGACTGGCCGCTGCTCAACGCCCTGCTCAACACCGCCAGCGGTGCCACCTGGGTGTCGCTGCACCATGGGGGCGGGGTCGGCATGGGCTTCTCGCAGCACGCCGGCATGGTGATTGTCTGCGACGGCACGGAAGCGGCCGCCAAGCGGATCGCGCGGGTGCTGTGGAACGACCCGGCCACCGGCGTGATGCGGCATGCGGATGCGGGGTATGAGATTGCCATCGAGTGCGCGAAGGAAAAGAAGCTGGACCTGCCCGGGATTCTGGGTTGATCCGGTAATTGCCCATACGCCCGCGCCGGGTGACGGCGCGGGCGCAACCTGTTAACTTGCGCGACCTCATCGCGGTTGACAGCACTTTCTGCCATCCGCGGCCCCGTTCCGCCTTGATGTCAGACGCATGCCCTCTTACCGTTCGCTGCACCGCCCCACCCTGTCCCTGCTGGCCCTGGCCGTTGCCGCCACCCTGACCCACCCCGCCCTGGCCGCCCCGGCCGATGCGCCGACTACCCTCGATGCGGTGAAGGTCACCGCCGCCAGTGACGTCGAACAGGCCCGCGCCGCACTCAAGCGCGTCCCGGGTGCCGGCAATGTGGTCGATCTGTCCCGCGCCAATGGCCGCCTGGCCAGCAGCGCCGACGTGCTGGCCTACCAGCCGGGCATCAGCGCGCAGTCGCCGGGCAACGAAGGCACCAAGGTCTCGATCCGCGGCTCCGGCATCAACCGTGGCCCGGGCGCACATGCTTCCGGCATCTCCGTGTCACTGGATGGACTGCCGCTGACCGGCCCAGGGGGCACCCCCTACGAACTGCTGGAGCCGCTGTGGCTGAGCCGCGCCGAAGTGCTGCGCGGTGCCAATGGCATCGAACGCGGCGCGCTGGCGCTCGGCGGCGCGATCAACTACGTCAGCCGCAGCGGGCGCGATTCGGCCGGGCTGGAAGTGCAGTACGAAGCCGGCAGCCGGGGTTACCAGAAGCGCAGCGTCGGCTATGGCGGCGTCAGCGGTGACCTGGATTACTACCTGGCCTACACCGACAGCGAGTACGACGGCTACCAGTACCACTCGGCCGGCGACGGCAAGGGCGCGATGGCCAACCTCGGCTGGCAGATCACCCCACAGTTGGAAACGCGCTTCTTCGTGCGGTATCGCGAAACCAACCACGAGACGCCCGGACGCCTCACCCGCGAGCAGATTCGTCACGATCCGCGCGCAGCGAACCCGGCCAACCTCGCCATCGACGCACGTCGCCCGCAGCCGGGCAGCACCTGGCTGGGAAACATGACCACCTGGCAGATCGATGCGGATTCGTCGCTGCAGGCCGGGCTGGTGTACCACAAGTACCCGATGGACTTGAACGAGAGCCTGTACCGGCAGCAGCTGGATTACAGCAACCTCAACGCCACGCTGGACTACCGTCGCCGTCGTGCGCTGTTCGGCCATGACAGCGTCACCACCGTGGGCCTGCGCGTGACCCACGATCTGGATGCGGATGTGCGCGAGACGCTGCGCTATGCCAACAACGGCTATGCCGCTGGCACCCATACGCGCGATTTCTCGCACCACGGCACGGATACCACCGTGCACGCCAGCAACGAACTCAGCCTCAACGACCGTTTGCGCCTGCAGACCGGGCTGGCGCTGATCAACACGCGTCGTGATGTGCAGGTGACCTGGCCGTATACGCCTGAGCGCCTGCATGACAGCCAGTGGGATTACGCCCCGCGTGTGGGCTTCACCTGGCAGCAGACCCCGGCAACGCAGTGGTTCGGCAACCTGAGCCGTTCGGTGGAACCGGCGCACCCGTGGTCGATGATCTGGGGCTCGAACCTGTACTTCCCGGCGGGCAACGGTGCTTCCACGGGACGCCAGCGTGCGCCGGTGGAACTGGACAATCAGACCGCCACCACGCTGGAGCTCGGTGCGCGTGGCGACAGTTCACTGGGGCACTGGGAGCTGACCGGCTATTACGCACATGTGCGGCATGAACTGCTGACCGTGGAAGTGCTGCCGGTGCCGAACCTGTTCTTGGCCGAGAACAACGCCAGCCCGACCGTGCATCGCGGCATCGAGGCCGGGTTGGACAGCACGCTGTGGGAAGGCCCGGGCGGTCGCCTTGGGCTGCGTCAGGCGTATACGTTCAATGATTTCCGCTACCGCGATGATGTGCGGTTCGGGTCCAACCGTTTGCCTGGGTTGCCGCGCCATGCATATCAGGCTGAGCTGCGTTATGACCACCCGACCGGCTGGTATGCGGCGGTGAATACCGATGCGGCGTCGAAGATGGCGGTGGATTACGCCAACAGCTTCTGGGCGGACAGCCGCGCGGTGTTTGGCACACGCGTGGGCTTTGATGCACCGAGTGGGCGCTGGCAGTTGTGGGCGGAGATGCGCAATATCGGCGACCGCCACTATGCGGCGACGGTGACGCCGGGGTATGACGACGCCGGGCGCGATGTGGCGCGTTCGACGCCGGGTGAGGGGCGGAGCGTGTATGCCGGGGTGCGTTGGCGGTTTGATTGACCACTTGGTGGCACACCCGGGTATGTGGATGACTTCATGGGCCTGCTTTGGTGGGGTCGGTCGATAGGCGACCGCCGATAACAACCATTTCTGCTTTAACGCATGACCTTTGAACGGGAGGCGCTTCTCCGTTCGGGGTCATGCCCCACCGTGCCAATCATCGTTATCGGCGGTCGACTGTCGTGCGACCCTACCGCTGCAATCCGAACGTTGCAGTCCCAACGGGGCAATCCGAACGGTGCCATGCGAACGGTGCAATACGGGGGCGTGACCCCACGATGCCGCCCTACGCTTCCGGCCCCACCTCCACCCGGAACCATTCGGCAAACACCTCATCGCCCATCCACGCATTCTTCCGGTTCACCTCGAACATCACCGCCTCGTCTCTCTTCGCCCGCGCCAGCCGCTCCGGGTCACCACTGCAGCGGGCAGCATCCAGCTCGTGCTGCGCCTCTGCGAGGAACCGGGACAGGCGGTCATCAATCGCCCACACCGCCATTTCGATGCGCGGCCGACGCGTGGTTCGCGCAACGGTAACGCCATGCAAGGCCAACTGCAGGCGTTCGAGGTGCTCCGGGTAATCCTTTAACTGCGTACGCAGGCTGCGGGGAATTGGTGGAAGTGTGCTGCGCTTCTGGGGTAGCGCAGGAGGCTTGGGGTAACCGGGCAGCAGACGTCGGATGTACGACTTCACCATAGGCCCCACTCGCTGCCGTCCTGCACTTCCAATCCTGTTGGATCCACACTGACCGGTAGCGGCACGATGCGTTCCTTCGGATGCGGCACTTGCAGCTCCGCCTTCTCCAGATCAAAGCGCGTCTGCAGGTTCATCCAGAACCACGGTGAGGTGTTGAAGTAGCAGCCCAGCCGGTGGGCCGTGTCGGCGGTGATGGCGGTTGCACCCCGGGTAATCCCCGCGATGCGCGTGCTGGATACGTGGATGGCGCAGGCCAATGCACGATTGGAGAGGCGGCGCGGCCGCATGAAGTCGTCGCGCAGGATTTCCCCAGGATGTAGCGGCGGCGTTGGTTCGCTGGATGGTGTGGAGCTCATAGTGTTCTCTGCAAACGCGGGCGGTGGGTTGGAGGTAGCGTCGGTCGACAGACGACCGCCGATAACAACCATCGCTGCTGTAACGCATGACCATCGAACGGGGATGCGCTTCTCCGTTCCAGGTCATGCCCTACCGCGCCAATCACCGTTATCGGCGGTCGTCTGTCGAGCGACCCTACCGGCGGGTTTCCGGTGCGGTGCAAAACTCCGGTGTGAGGTGCAACGAAACGCTCAATCACGCCCAAACCCCGGGCTGGCCCAGCCTTCCCTTCGCGCTCGCTGCACTTCATCCTCTTCGCCATACGCCGGCTCCGGCTGACCAATCCCCAACTCATACGCCACATCATCAGACGCCTCCCGAAACGCGTTACTCCACAGCGTGAGATCCACCGCATTCGGATTCTCGCCCAGCTCCACCACGCGCTCCATGAACATCCGGATGGCTTCCGCGGGTGCGTAATGCTCCCGCATCACCACGCCCTTGAACCGGCAACGGAGGTCATCCTCCACCTTCGCCCTAACCCAGACCGGCTTCCTCATCGGCGTGCCCTCCGCCGGCGGCGTGGCTGTGGATGATGGCGATACTCGCGCACCTGCGTGTAATGCACCTCGCGCAGCACTTCGGTCGGAATGTGTAGCATGCGGAAGCCGGGCGGATACACCGGCGTGGAGATGATGCGTTCGCCATCAAACTCCACCTTGAACCAGGTGCCCTTGCCCAGTCCCATGTAACGCAGCCAGCGGCCGCGCATCATCATGTACTCGACCCCACCGAGGTCATCGTCGTAAGGCGGCGGCGGTGGTGTGGGTGGCGTGCCACCACATATCGCGCATCGATGCGCGGGTGCTGCGTTGTTGAACTCGTCTTCGGGTGTGACCAACCGTTGCGGTTGCATGGCAAACCTCCTGCAGAGTGCGACCCCTGCCGGAATGGCGAGGGGTCGGGAGGTTAGAACCGCGAGAACAAAAGAAGAACGGCGGGCATATTCCCCCTTCTCAGGGGTGTTTTATTAGCCACCCTCCCGACGCAGGACGTACATTCCAACGCAGGACAACATGTTCTTTGTTCTCGGAGATTCTACGCTCCGGGGCCTACCCTGCAGGAAACAATCACCGAAAAAAACAGGCAATTGCGAAAGGATGGTGTCGTGTTTCGCGCGCACGATCAAATGGTGCGACGCATTTGGCGCGGTGTCATTTCGAAACGCGTGTGGCAGTAAGGCACAGTGTTCGGCGGTGATGCAGGTGATGCGCGGTGGTGGATCTTTGATTGTGTGATGTGCGTGCGCGTTTCGTTGCGTGTGACGCTGCGCGTTCGTGCCGTGTGCGTCACGGGTGCGTGGGAAGGGGCGTGCTTCGATCAGGCGTTCATGCGTTAAAGAGTGTTGGCCATTTCACGGCGAGGGACTGTCAGGAATTTTGTGTTCGGGCATAACATGTTGAAAAGGATCATGTATGCCACCCAAGAAAATGACCGCCAAGGCCGCTGCCCGTCAGCTGCCTACCCTGCCTGCCGAGCTCGTTGAGCAGCTTGCCAACGGAGCGACGACCGCGGGCGAGATCCTGGACATCACCACAGCCCTGAAAAAGGCCTTGATTGAGCGGGCACTGAAGGGCGAGCTGGGCCATCACCTGGGGTACCCACCCGGAAGCGAGCGACCGGAATCGACCGGCAATCAGCGAAATGGAACGTCCAGCAAAACCGTTCTGACTGAGGATGGCCCCCTGCGACTGGACGTTCCCCGGGACCGGGATGGCAGCTTCCAGCCCATCCTGATTCCCAAGCACGAGCGGCGTTTCACTGGTTTTGACGACAAGATCGTCGCGATGTACGCGCGCGGAATGAGCGTCCGCGACATCCGCGCGTTTCTGTCTGAACAGTATGGAACAGACGTGTCGGCGGACTTCATCAGCTCGGTGACCGACGAGGTTCTGGAAGAGATTTCGGCGTGGCAGACGCGTCCGCTGGAGCTGATGTATCCGGTGGTGTTCTTTGATGCCCTGCGCGTCAAGGTGCGTGACGAGGGCGTAGTGCGCAACAAAGCGATCTATCTGGCATTAGGCGTTCTACCTGATGGAAGTCGCGACATCCTGGGCATCTGGATCGAGAACACAGAAGGGGCCAAGTTCTGGATGAAGGTCTTCAACGACCTCAAGACGCGCGGCGTGGAGGACGTACTGATAGCGGTGACCGATGGCCTTAAAGGCATGCCCGAGGCGCTGGCGGCGGTCTACCCAGCGACCACTCTCCAGACCTGCATCGTGCATCTCATCCGCAACAGCTTGGACTACGCCGGCTGGAAGGATCGAAGGGCTCTCGCAGCCGAGCTGAAGCCCATCTACCAGGCCATCAATGCAGAGTCCGCCGAACAGGCCCTGGAAGCGCTGGAGGCCTCGCCGCTGGGCAAACGCTACCCCTCGGCGCCCCAGGCATGGCGACGGTCATGGGACCGCGTCATACCCTTCTTCGCGTTTCCACCTGAGATCCGTCGTGTCATCTACACCACCAACGCCATCGAGAGCGTTAATGCGCAGCTGCGGAAGGTCATCAAAACCCGAGGGCATTTTCCAACTGACGAGGCGGCGATCAAGCTGATCTGGCTGGGGCTGCGCAACATCACGGCCAACTGGGGAGGCACCAGCCACGGCTGGAAGAACGCGATGAACCAATTTGCCGTACTTTACGGGGACCGATTTATCCGGAGCCCGTACTAAGAAGCCGGGCTGTCACAGGGCAGCCCACGTCGCCCGAACACAAAAATACGGACACTCTCCACGGCGATCGTCTGTCGACCGATCCCACCAAAGCAGCAAGCAATCCCAGCCCCCCAAATCGCCCGCCCAGTAAAACTACGGGTGCCCCGCGCCCCCAACCGTCGGACACTACGCACTCTCTTCCAGCGAACGGGGTGCCCCATGAAGACGCTGCTTCCCTGCGTGTGCGGTTGCCTGATCCTGCTTTCCCCGGCCTACGCACAACAGATGGCCACTACCGCTGCCGAACGCTTCGCCACCCTGGACCGCAACGCCGATGGCGAGGTCAGCAAGGACGAGTACGACGGCACCACCCTGTTCCAGGCGCTGGATGCCGACAACAACAATCGGGTCTCGGTAGAGGAAGTGCAGGCATTCCTCGGACCGGACCGCGACGGTCAGCTCACCGCCGCCGATCGGATCCGCGTGGCGGACTTCAACGGCGACGGTGAGCTGAGCGATGAAGAGGTACGTCGCGTGGTGGAGATGCGCTTCCAGTCACTGGATACCGACCACGACGAAGTCCTCACCCTGTCCGAACTGCAGTCCGGGTTCTGGCGTCCGCGCTGAGGCTCAGAGCTTCACGTCGGAATCGCCTGCTGACGGCTGAGCGATGCCACGCGCAGGTAGTGCAGGAACTTGCCGATGAACACACCGGTGAAGCCACCGGACACCACCAGGTGGGCAATGCGGAACACGGTGTCGTCGGCCAGCGCCGGAGCTGTGGCCAGCGCGGCTTCGAAGGCGTACTTGACGATGAAGGTCAGGATCAGCAGCGGCAGCAGCGAGTAATCAGCGGTGCGGTGCAGGTGGCCATCGATGGCGTCGAAGCTGATGCTCTGGCGGCGAACCAGCAGCCAGCCAATGCCGGCACCGATGGCGATGCCCAGCAGCCACACGCCCCAGGCTTCGATGCTGGCACCGTAGCGGTGATGCAGGCTCCACAGGCCCCATACGGTGAAAATGGCCGGCACTACGGCCAGCCGGGCCAGCGAGGTTTTCGAGGGTTTCAGCGCGTCGATGCCGCGCCAGAGCAGGAAGGCCAGGATTGCCCAGACCCAGATCGGGGTGTGGGACGCGAACTGTTGGATCGTATGCATGCGGTCGAACTCCTTCGGTAAGAAAGAACGAAACACAACGGGGGGCTGACAGCACGCCCCCGCGTACCGTCGGATACGAAATGCTGCGTCGAACGCATGGCGCGAGGGCCGTCATGTCGCCACGCCACCTCCCCGGCGGCGGGCCGAAACTGGATCGTAGGTCTGGGGGGTGGGTGGATGCAAGCACCCGCGTTGGTTACACCAACTCCAGCAGCTGGGCACTGACCCTGTCGAACGGTTCGATGCTCTGCGTGGCGCGGCACATCGCAACCGCGCCTTCCACGCTTGCAATGATCAGCGTTGCCAACGTTGCGGCCTGCGCCGGTGCGTGCCCTGCTCTCTCCAGCGCCTCGCCCAGCCGCGCTTCCCAACGCGCAAACACCTCGGCGGCGGCATCGCGCACTTCATGCGCCACCGCATCCACCGGCTCCTCCACCGACGCCGCCAGCACCGGGCAGCCGGCTTGGAACTGCGCACGCAGCAAACGCTCGCGCCACATCGCCAGGAACTGCCGCAGTCCGTCCGCCGCACCGACCTGCAGCACCCGCTCCAACAAGGCATCCACCTTGTCACCGGCCTGCCGCGTGGCCTTGGCCAGCAGTTCCTGCTTGCCTCCCGGGAAATGGTGATACGTCGAACCCAACGGCGCGTCAGCCAGCTTGCTCACCTCGCGGATGCTGGTGGCATTGAGCCCTACCCGCGCCAGCATGTCTTCGGCCGCGCTGACCACGCGTTGCGGTGCATCGCTATGACGGGGAGACATGCCGGGGCTCCTTGCTAAGACGGGTGTCATAGATTAGCGTACGCCAGACTATTACACCTGTCATAGAACGTATGAATCTGTGGTTCCGCCTGTTGCTTCTGATGATGCAGAGCCTGTTCCGGCCGAAGCTGACTGCCCCATTCGGGGTGTCGCGCCTGCAGTTCCGGGTGCTGCCCAATGACCTGGACAGCAACCTGCATATGACCAATGGGCGTTACTGGAACATCTTCGACCTGGGCCGGCTGGACCTGATCCTGCGCATGGGCCTGGGCCGGGTTGCCCTTCGCGAGAAGTGGGCCCCGATTGTGGGGGCCGGCACCATCCAGTTCCGTCGCGAGCTCAAGCCGTTCCAGCGGTTTACGTTGGAAACGCGGTTGGCCGGCTGGGTCGGCACACGGGTGATCATGGAGCAGCGGGTGTTGCTGGGCGAGGAGAAAATCGCCACGCGTGCGCTGCTGGTGACCGGGATTTACGACCGGCGTAATCGGCGGTTTGTGGGGATGTCGCAGATGATGGCCGCGATTGGGGCGGAAGATGTGCCGTCGCCGCCGTTGAGCAAGGCGGCGGAGGCGTTGCTGGCGGCGGATGCGGCGTTGAAGGTGGATGACGCGGATTGACCGCCTGCTCTTCGCGGGATGGGATGTGCCCGTAGAGCCGGGCTTGCCCGGCTGCTCTTCGCCGGAAGGATCGCGCCAACGGCAGCCGGGCAAGCCCGGCTCTACGGTCATGCATTGCGCGAAGAGCAGACCGGCAAACCCGCCACACTCTCAAGGTCACCCACGCCCAGGGAGATGTGATGCAACATCATGGGGCGCTTCTGCCTTTGGCCGCAGATGCATCCTGCTCATTGAGCGCCATGTAATCCTTGCCCCCCACATACAGCACATACTCGAACGTCTGCTGCATGCCGCTGTAGTCGCCGCCCTGGCGCGTGTCGTAGTTGGCACCAACACTCAGGGTGTGACGTCCGCGCGGCAATGGCTTCAGCAGCAGCCAGTAGCCGTCTGCCGCTGCCAGTGTGGAGTCCTCGTCGTCAGGATCCATGCGGAAACACCCCTCACTGCTTACCCGCCGTTTGCTCACATCGTCCAGCAGCTTACCGTCCAGCACGACCACCGCGCTGAGCAGGTTGTCGTTGTTGACGGCTGCGCCGTCCTGCAGCGAAGCGCAGGTGGCGCTCTCATCAACCCCGTAGCTGATCATGTTGATCACCGGCAACAGCAGGTGCTTGCCTTCGGGAATCACGCATTCCCGCTTCGGCTGGAATCGACCGTTGGTGCCGGCCAAAAACCAGACCGGGCCTGACTGGCCTACCTGGCAGAACCGGCCATCGGGATCGAGATACGGTGCCACCCATTGGTCGTCTGCCCAGCGCCACCAGCGGGCGGTCCACTCGGCCAAAGTTACGCCGTCGACCGTTTGGACCATCGGAACCGTGACTGGCGGCTCCTTGGCGCAGGCTGTCGTTCCCATTCCAGACAACGCCAGCAGCAGCATCTTTCCCAAGTGCCATCCTTTGCTTCTGTGCATTCCGTGCTCTCCTGTTGGAGGCATACAGTACCAGCATCCAATGCATGGGGGTCTGCCGACGCATCAGCGTAGAGCCAGGCTTGCCCGGCTGCTGTTGGCGCGATTTGTCCCGCGAAAAGCAGCCGGGCAAGCCCGGCTCTACGGTCGTTACGGCGAGGGGCCGTACGACGGCGGCACGGTTGCACTACCCCACTGCGGGTTGTGCTCGCTGCCCACAGTGAAGTCCAGGCTTCCACCCTTCTGCACGAAGCTCGCCGGCAGCCAGCTTTCCTCACTGACCTTGCCGTTGACCTTCAACCCCTGCACAAACGGCGCATCCATCGCCGCCCCCTCGGCGGTAATGGTGATCTTCGCACCCGGCCGCTCAATCACCGCTTCCGGGAACAGCGGGCTGCCAATCACCAGATCCGCACGGCCGGGGTACACCGGGTACAGCCCCAGCGCCGACCACACGTACCACGACGACATCTGCCCAAGGTCATCATTGCCCGGCATGCCTTCCGGCGCATTGGTCCAGATCTGCTTCATCGCCTGGCGCACGGTGGCCTGGGTCTTCCACGGCTGGCCAACGAAGTTGTACAGCCACGGTGCGGCAATCGAGGGTTCGTTATCCAACTCGGCGTGCAGCGGGCCGGACTTGGTCACCGCCCAGCTACCATCTTCCTTGCGGAAGAACGCATCGAGCCGCTGGATCGCTGCCTCGCGCCCGCCCAGCACCGCAATCAATCCGGCCGGGTCGAACGGCACCATCCACAGATACTGCGCGCCGCTGCCTTCAACGAACTCCTCATCGGACGCCGGATCAAACTTCGGCCAGCTGCCATCGGCGTTGCGCGGCTGGATGTAACCGGCCTGCGCGGTCGCCTTCGGGTTGTACAGGTTTCGCCACCAGCCGGAGCGTTCGCGGAACAGCGTCGCTCCCGCCTTATCGCCAGCAGCGGTGGCCAGCTCGGCCAGACCGAAATCAGCCGCGGCCATTTCCAGCGTGTCCGATGCGGTGCCCCAGCCCGGTGCGCCCACCGGCATGTACTTGAGCTTCATCCACTGGTCGAGACCCGGGCGCTGGCCCACGCACAGCACCGGGCAGCCGCGCCGGCTGAGGTCTCGCTCGGTGGGAACAGTGGCGGCCTTTTTCAGCGAAGCGTAGGCACGGGCGAGATCGAACGTGCGCCCACCGAAGGCATGGATGGCCGCCACCGACGGCGGCGACGGATCGCCGTTCATCACCCCGGTCGGGCCGGTCAGGTGCGTCCAACGATCCCACACGCCGCCATTCTGGTCGGCCTGATTGAGCAGCGACTGCGCGATGTCCGAACCCACCTGTGGCTGCAGCAGGGTCACCAGCTGCAACTGCGAGCGGTACACGTCCCAGCCCGAGTAGTTGGCGTACTGCGCTTTCTGGCCTTTGGACAGGGTGTGCACCTTGCCGTTGATGCCGCGATAGCGGCCGTCGCCGTCACTGAACAGATTCGGGGCCAGCAGCGTGTGGTACAGCGCGGTGTAGAACACGGTGCGCTCGTCCGGGGTGCCGCCGCTGATCTTCACCTGCCCCAGCTGGCGGTTCCAGGCAGCACGCGCGGCCGCCTGGGTGGCGGCCAGCGTGGTGCCCACCGGGCTTTCGCGGCGCAGATTGGCGCGCGCGCCGGCCTCGTCCACGTAGGAAATGCCGATGCGCGCTGTGACCACCGGGCTGCGCTTGGCATCGAAGCTGATCCAGCCACCGGCCCCCTTCCCTACCGGCGGATGGCCCTGGGTACCGTAGGTGGTGCCGCCACCGCCTTGGCGCGCACCTTTCTGCACGTCTTCATCGCGCCAGGTGCCACCCACTTCGAACGGCTGATCGAACTCGGCCACGAAGTGCAGCGTGTAATAGCTTTCGCGGCGGTCTTCGGCGAGGTAACCGCAGAAGTTGCCGGAGGTCACCGTGCCGCGCACGGTGCGCGTGGACGGGTCGATCACGATGGTGGAATCACTGCTGCCCACTTCGCTGTCGGAGGTGCGGAACAGCAGGTTGGCCGGCTTGTCCGCCGGGAAGGTGAACTGGCCCACCGCTGTGCGATCGGTTGCACCCAGCGCGACGGTGACCCCGTTATCGAGGGTGAGCTGATACGCACCAGGGCTGGCCGTTTCACGCTTGTGATCCAGGCCACTGGCGTAGCGCAGGCCGGCCTGCACCGACGAGGGCGACATCTCCACTGCCGTGGTGACCGGCATGATCGGGACGTCACCGCTGGCCCCGGTGCAGCCGGTGCCGTTGACGTGGGTCAGGCTGAAGCCGCGTACGCCGTTGCCGCGCCATTCGTAGCCACCGGGCGCGGCGATGGCAAAGCGCTTGCCGGGCAGCGGGGTCATTTCAGGACTGAAGGCGACCATGCCGAACGGCATCTGCGGGCCGGGGTACACATTGCCCGCGTTGGTGGTGCCGATGAACGGATTGACCTCGGCAGCGAGGTCAGCGGCCTGCAGGGTGCAGGGGGTGGCGGTGAGGACCAGCGAAGCAGCAACCAGCATCGTACGGTGCACTACGGACTCCCTTGTGGGTCAGGCCACGCAGGGCGCGGCGACCGTTCGAGTCTAGCCGAGCCCGTTGGCCCCGTAGCATGTCGTTGGTCACGAATTTCGACCGATCTAAACCGGGATTTTCTTAATGCGCCTTCACGGTCTCGCCGGTATCCACAATGCCGCCCTCGATGCTCTCCTTGGGGGCCTTCACCCGCGCCATGAAGTCGGCCAGCATCACCGACCGGCAGTGCTCAACGCTCTGCCCGTCCCGCTCGGCGAACATGCGCGCGGCGTGCTCGAACAGGTCCGACAGCAGTTCACCGAAGTCTTCCGCGCCACCGCTGAGGTCGGAATTGAGGGTGACGTGCAACTCTTCGTGCGCGGCCCACAGGCGCATGATCTCGAACGCCTCCGGGTCGCTGAGAACGCCGTCGGGGATACGCAGTTCGTCCGTGTACATCAGGAATCTCCAGAAGAGTGAGGTTAAGGGCTACTCGCCCTGATAAACGTCGTGGACCAGCGAGATCTTCAGCGCCGCCAGCCGCGCCAGCGTGTCCGGCGGTATCTCGATAGTGAAGTTACGATTGCTGTGCGAACTGAACCAGATCGTATTGCGTCCGTCGCGGGCGAGTTCAAGCAGGAAGTCCGAGTGCGGCTCCAGTACTTCCAGGATGTCCACCAGCGCGTCGTCCACCGACCGTTCGTGCGATGAGCACCAGCGCATGTCGAATGGATCGCAGGACCAGTAGCTCTGGGAGTGCACGCCTTCCAGACGCCGGCCTTTCGGGGTGAAACGGGGTTCGCCCGCCTTCGCCTTGTTTTTGGGTGTCATGCCCAGGGTCTGGCTGACCTGTTCCGGATCCACTGAGGGGTGATACAGGCGGATGTCCAGAATGTAGGTGTATTCGTTCATCGACCGGTCCTTGATCCATGGGCGGGGGCATCGCCGAAATCGAGCCCCTCGCCACGGTAAGATGGCGTCGCTTGTTCCGTCAATGGATGCCCCGTGCGTACTGTCCACGCGCTTCGTTACATCACCCCGCTTCGCGAAGGGGGTTCCCTGCCCGCCGTGGTCGAGACCGACGACGAGGGCATGGTGGTGCTCAAGTTCCGGGGTGCCGGCCAGGGCCCGAAGGCGCTGATCGCCGAGCTGATTGCCGGCGAACTGGCCCGGACGCTGGGCCTGCCGATTCCGGAGATCGTGTTCGTGGAGCTGGACCGCGAGTTCGCCCGCACCGAGCCCGACCCGGAAATCCAGGACCTGATCCGCGCCAGTGAGGGGCTGAACCTGGGCAGCGATTACCTGCCCGGTGCAATCAACTACGATCCGGCGGCGATGCCGGTGGATGCCGAGCTGGCCTCGCGGATCGTGTGGTTCGATGCCTTCACCAGCAATGTGGACCGCACCGCGCGTAATCCGAACCTGATGGTGTGGCATCGCAACCTGTACCTGATCGACCACGGCGCGGCGATGTATTTCCATCACGACTGGGCCAATGCGGGCGAGGCCTGCGAGAAGCCCTTCGCGCTGATCCGCGACCATGTGCTGCTGCCGTTCGCCACCCGGATTGCCGAGGTGGATGATGCGCTGGCCGCATTGCTGACCGATGCGGAAATCGAGCGCATTGTGGCACTGGTGCCGGACAGCTGGCTGGTGGATGAGCCATTCTTCGACAGCCCGGCGGCGTACCGCCAGGGTTACATCGACTATCTCAAGCGCCGGCTGCGTGCACGCGCCGCGTTCGTCCAGGAGGCCGTCCGTGCCCACGCTGCACACGTATGACTATGCGGTGATCCGCGTGGTGCCGCGGGTCGAACGCGAAGAGTTCATCAACGTCGGGGTGATCGTGTCCTGCCCGGGCGCGCGCCATCTGCAGGCGGCGATCGAGATAGATGTGGCGCGGATGCAGGCGTTCGCGCCGGGGTTGGATCTGGAGGCATTGCAGCCGTGGCTGGATGCGATTGTGGCGATCTGCCGTGGCGATGCAGGTGCCGGCCCGATTGCGCAGTTGCCGGCACGGGCGCGCTTCCATTTTCTGACCGCCAAGCGCAGTTCGATTGTGCAGATGTCGAGCACGCATGTGGGCCGCACGGCGGACCCGGAAGGTGTGGTGGAGCATTTGATGCGGAAGATGGTGCGCGTACCGACCATGTAGTGACGTGCCATGCGCGTCAACGCAGTTCCGGTTCACGCGCAATGCCACGACGTTGACACCCCTCCGGTTACGGTGGAACGGCTCTGCGAGACATCCGCCCGCCATCCCCCACCGGAGACTGACGTGACCTCACGACGCCACTTCCTTACCCTCGCTGCGGCCGGCGCCGCCCTTGCTGCTGCGTCGCCCCTGATGGCGCAGAGCTCCCCTGCCCCGGGCAGCGTGCTGCCCACACGGGGCACACCGCGCGCCAATACCGCGCTGGCCACCAATACACCGCGCCCCGGTGGCCGCTTTCGTCCGCTGACCCGGCTGGGCCTGGGTGGCGCACCGCTCGGGGGCAGCCTCGCCCCCACCACTGACGAGGCCGCACATGCAACGATGGCCGCGGCCTGGGCGGCTGGCATACGCACGTTTGATACATCACCTTGGTACGGCCTGGGATTGAGCGAACGGCGCATGGGCCGCGAACTGCACAACCATCCCGCTGCCGATTACACGCTGTCGAGCAAGACCGGACGCCTGCTCACCGGCACTGCGGGTCCGCTGCAGAAAACGAACTGGCATGACCCCGCTCCGTTCCGTTATGCCTACGACTACTCTGCCGCCGGCACGCGCCGCTCGGTGGAAGACAGTCTCAACCGGCTCGGGGTATCGCAGCTGGATATCGTGCTGATCCACGATCTTTCGCCGGAAAACAAAGACCTGGGCATGCCGTGGGAGCAGCGCTTCGCCGAGGCCGCAAAAGGCGCAATGCCCGAGCTGACCCGCATGCGCGAAGAAGGGCTGATCAAGGCCTGGGGCTTTGGTGTGAACCGCCCGCAGCCGGCACTGCGCGCGGTGGCCGAGGCGGATCCGGACATCATGCTGCTGGCCTGCCAGTATTCAATCCTGGATCACGAGGCGACGCTGCACGAAACGTTCCCGAAACTGGCCGAGAAAGGCGTGTCGGTGATGGTGGGTTCGCCGCTGCTGGCGGGGTATCTGACCGGGCGCGAGCGCTATCTGTATGGCAGTCCGATTCCGGAATGGGCACCCGCCAAACGCGCAAAGATCGCCGCAGTGTGCGAGCGCCATGGAATTGATCTGCGTACGGCGGCATTGCAGTTTGCCGATGCGCCGGAGGTGGTGTCGTCGATCATTCCCGGGGCGCGTACGCCCGAGCAGGTGCGGGCGAATGTGGCGTCGATGGGTATCGCGATTCCGGCCGATTTCTGGGCGGAGTTGAAGCAGGAGAAGTTGATTGCGGCGGATGCACCGGTCCCGGCGTCATTGGGGTAACGCGTAGGCCATTACGTAATCACCACGCGGTGTTCCCATCGCGTGGTGACCGGCGGCCACGATGACCACGTACTGGCGACCACCCTGCTGGTACACCATCGGTGTGGCCTGCCCGCCTGCGGGTAACGTGGTGCGCCACAGCTCCTTCCCGGTTTTCAGATCAATTGCGCGTAGCAGATCGTCGTTGGCGGCAGCGATGAAGATCAGCCCACCGGCAGTGACGACCGCCCCGCCCGCATTGGGTGCGCCGATCTCGATAGGCAGGTGCGAACGCAATCCAAACGGCCCGAGGCCGCGCGCGCTTCCGAACGGCCGCTCCCACAGCACCGCACCGCTGCGCAGCTCGACGGCGCGCAGCCCACCATAGGGCGGCTGCTTGCACGACAGCCCGGTGAACAACAGTCGCCAACCGGCGTTGCTGCGCCAGCCGTCCCCCGCAGCCGCCTGCACGCCGGCACCCGAAAACGGTGCGCCGCTCAGCCAGCCGGCCAGCCCGCTGTCCGCGTGCGAACCCTTTCGAAGGTAGTCCGGCAGATCGGTGTAGTTCGACACGATCACGCCGTGGCGGGGATCGACCGCTACCCCGCCCCAGTCCACGCCGCCATGCTGGCCGGGATAGGCGATGCGTGTATGTGCGCCGGGCTGCGCGGCGCGCCTGAACTGGATACGGCAGACCAGCTGGTCGAGCGGGGTCAGACCCCACATGTCACGCTCGTCGAGCGTGTGGGTGCGCTTCCGCTCACCGCTCACCGACGCCGGGACGGCCGCCGCTGGCGGGTCAAGCCGCTGACCGGTGCGCCGGTCCAGCACATACAGGTCGCCTTGCCGCGTGGGCAGCACCAGCGCAGGCACCTTGCCGGCGGCGGTGGGGAAATCCACCAACGAGGCCTGGGCCACGAGATCGTCATTCCAGGCGTCGCCCGGCAGCGCCTGCAACGTCCAGACCGGTTTACCGGTAGTCGTATCCAGCGCCACCAGCGATGTGGCCATGCGTGCATTGCCTTCGGCCGCTACGGCATCGCCCAGCGGCAGATACACCAGCCCCAGCTGCTCATCGCTGGTGGCCGTGGTCAGCAGGCGCGGCGTGCCGGGCGTGTAGGTTTTTCCTTGCGACGGACGCGTGGTACGTTCCGGGTCACCGAGATCCCACGCCCAGCGCAGCTTGCCGCTCTGCGCATCGAAGGCCTGGATCACGCCGGACGGCGCGCTGCCATCGGCCCGCTGCAGTCCTTGATGACCGGTGATGATCAGCCCACGGGCAATCGTCGGTGGCGCGATGATGGCGACCTGCCCCGGCACCACCTCACCCATGCCGAGGGTGATGTCGACCTGGCCGTTGTTGCCGAACTGCGCACAGGGGCGACCACTGGCGGCGTCCACCGCCACCAGTCGACCGTCCAGCGTGCCCTCGATGATGCGGGCGGCGCAGGGCGCGCGGCTGGACGTGCTGACGACCCCGCCGTCCTCGGCGGGCAGCGCCACCGGCACGGCCAGATCGGCGGCCACGTCAGACAACAGCGGATCGACCTGCGGCGCGGCGGGCACCTCGTAGTAGGCCACGCCGCGGCAGGCCGTGGTGGAGGGAATGGCGGTGTCACGCACCTTCGGGTCGAACCGCCAGCGCAGCGTGCCGGTGGTGGCGTCCAGCGCGATCAGCTGATTGCGCGCACTGCACAGATACAGCGTGTCCCCCACTTTCAACGGGGTGGTCTCCGCACCCCAGCGCCGGCGTGGGCGGTCACCGGTGCGGAATTCCCAGGCCGGGGCGAGCTGCGCGACGTTTTCCGGCGTGATCTGCTGCAGCGGTGAGTAACGGGTACCGGCGTTGCTGCGACCCCAGGCGGTCCAGTCGGCGGCGGCGGGGTCGTCAGCGGGTTGTGCGCTGACCTCGCGGGTGGGAGCCAGGCCGGCACTGGGCGCGGCCTCGGGGAACGCCTTGTCGCCGCTGGTTCCGCCGTGGGAGGCGAAGGCCAATCCCACCAACAGCAAGAGCCCCAGGCCGAGAACGCCGGCTGCAGTGCGTGACGCCCGGCGTGGGACGGGATTGCGCAGCGTGGGCAGCAACAAGGCAAGCACGAATGCCAGCACCGCGAAGGTGCCGATGCGTGGCAGCCAGCGCCAGTAGTCGCTGCCCGATTCCCAGACAGTCCAGAAAAATGTGGCGATGAACACGAAGAAGAACAGCCACGCGCCGAGGCTGCTGTTGGTCCAGAGCAACACGCCGCTGACCAGCAGCCCTGCGCCAGCCAGCACGTAGTAGGCGGAACCGCCGAGTTGGAACAGCCAGATGCCGAGGCTACCCAGCACCAGGCCAAGCAGGATGAACAGCAGCGACAGCACCGTGACCAGCGGATGGCGCGGCGCGGGCGTGCGGGATGTTTCGGACGGCGGTGCGGCGGACATCGGTGCTCTCCCCGGTACGGCAGAACCTTGGATCGCCGGGCCTCCCCGCCGTGGCGTTCCTTGTTGCGCTTATGCCAAAGATCGCGTGAATGTTTTGCGTTTTTTGAAGTGCAAAACGCGAAACGCCGGCGATCAAGCCGGCGTGTTGCGTTGCGTTGGGGCAGCCGGGCAAGCCCGGCTCTACCGTCAGGGTGCGGTGTCGCTGATGCCTTCAGTCGGCGTCGCGACGACATCCACTTCTTCCTCGTCATCCCCGATCGAGGCGTCCATGCGTTCCACTGCCTGGAGCTTCTCGTCCTTGGACAGACGGATCAGGGTGACGCCCTGGGTGTTACGGCCGACGCGCGAGATTTCCGAACCGCGCGTGCGCACCAGGGTGCCGCCGTCGGAGATCAGCAGCACCTCGTCGCGGGCACCCATCAGCACCGCGCTGACCAGCTTGCCGTTGCGCTCGGTGGTCTGGATGCCGATCACGCCCTGGGTGCCACGACCCTTGCGCGGGTAGTCCGGCAGCGGGGTGCGCTTGCCGTAGCCGTTCTCGGTGGCGGTCAGGATGTACAGCTTGTTGTCGTCGTCGCCGCCTTCGATCACGGCTTCGCCGTTCTCGCCGGTGGTCTCTTCGACCGCACTTTCGTCCTCGTTCTCGTCTTCCAGACCGCCGGCCGACTCGGCCACGATCAGGCTGACCACTTCCTCGCCCTTGACCATCTTGATGCCGCGCACGCCGGTGGCGGTGCGGCCCATGGAACGGACCTTGTCTTCACCGAAGCGCACGGTCTTGCCGTTGGAGGCGAACAGCAGGATGTCGCGCTCGCCGTCGGTGAGGCCGACGCCGACCAGGGCATCGCCCTCGTCCAGGTTGATGGCGATCTTGCCGCGCGCCAGACGGAACGCGAACTCGCTGAGCGGGGTCTTCTTGACCGTGCCGTTGCGGGTGGCGAAGAACACGAACTGGCCTTCGGCGTATTCACGCACCGGCAGCACGGCCTGCACCCGCTCACCGGATTCCAGCGGAATCCAGTTGATGATCGGACGGCCACGCGCATTGGAACCGGCTTCGGGCAACTGGTGCACCGGCAGCCAGAACACCTTGCCCGAGCTGGTGAAGGTCAGCAGGGTGTCATGCGTGTTGACCAGCCACAGCTGCTCGATGAAATCCTCTTCCTTGGTCGCCGCCGCACTGCGGCCACGGCCGCCACGACGCTGCGCGCGGTAGGCGCTGACCGGCTGGCGCTTGACGTAGCCGGCGTGCGACAGGGTGACCACCACGTCTTCCGGGGCGATCAGGTCGAGAATATCCAGGTCTTCTTCGCTGTGGCGGATTTCGCTGCGACGCTCGTCGCCGAATTCCACCTTGATGCTGATCAGCTCTTCGCGGATGACCTGCAGCAGACGGTCGGGATCTTCCAGGATGTGGATCAGCCCGGCGATCACTTCCAGCAGCTGCTTGTATTCCTCGGTCAGGCGGTCCTGCTCCAGCCCGGTCAGGCGGTGCAGGCGCATTTCCAGGATCTGGGTGGCCTGGATCTCGGTCAGCTGGTAGCCGCCCTCGATCAGGCCCACGCCCTTGGGCAGGTCTTCCGGACGCGAGGCTTCGGCACCGGCCGCGCCCAGCATCGAACCGACCAGGCCCGGCTCCCACAGCCGCGCCAGCATGCGCTCGCGGGCTTCGTTGGGGTTCGGCGAGGTCTTGATCAGTTCGATCATCTCGTCGATGTTGGCCAGCGCAACGGTCAGGCCTTCCAGCACGTGGGCACGGGCGCGCGCCTTGCGCAGCTCGAACACGGTGCGGCGGGTGACCACTTCACGGCGGTGGCGGACGAAGGCCTCGAGCATCTGCTTGAGGTTCATCAGCTGCGGGCGGCCGTCGACCAGCGCCACCATGTTGATGCCGAACACCGACTCCATCTGGGTCTGCTGGTAGAGGTTGTTCAGCACAACCTCGGCCGACTCGCCGCGCTTGATTTCGATGTAGATGCGCATGCCGTCCTTGTCGGACTCATCGCGCAGCTCGCTGATGCCTTCGAGCTTCTTTTCCTTGACCAGCTCGGCGATCTTCTCGATCAACCGGGCCTTGTTCACCTGGTACGGAATCTCGGTGACGATGATCGATTCGCGGCCGTTGTCGGCCACTTCGATGTCGGCCTTGGCGCGGATGCGCACGCGGCCACGGCCGGTACGGTAGCCGGCGACGATGCCAGCGGTGCCGTTGATGATGCCGGCGGTCGGGAAGTCCGGACCGGGGATGTGCTCCATCAGGCCGTCAACGTCGATCTCGGGGTTGTCGATCAGCGCGATGCACGCGTTGATGGACTCGGTGAGATTGTGCGGCGGGATGTTGGTGGCCATGCCCACCGCGATGCCGGCCGAACCGTTGACCAGCAGGTTCGGGAACCGGGTCGGCATGACCGAGGGTTCCAGTTCCTTTTCATCGTAGTTGGGCACGAAATCGACGGTTTCCTTGTCGATATCGGCCATCAGCTCGTGGGTGAGCCGCGACATGCGCGCTTCGGTGTAACGCATTGCCGCGGCGGAGTCGCCGTCGACCGAACCGAAGTTACCCTGCCCGTCCACCAGCATGTACCGCAGCGAGAACGGCTGCGCCAGGCGCACCAGGGTGTCGTACACCGACTGGTCACCGTGCGGATGGTACTTACCGATGACGTCACCGACGATACGCGCCGACTTGAAGTAAGGCTTGTTGCTGTGCGCGTTGAGTTCGTTCATCGCGAACAGCACGCGGCGATGCACCGGCTTGAGGCCGTCGCGCGCATCTGGCAGCGCGCGCCCCACGATCACGCTCATGGCGTAATCGAGGTAGCTCTTGCGCATCTCGTCTTCCAGGTTGACCTGGATGATTTCCTTGGCGGTTTCTGCCATTCGGGTTCCGTTGTCTGGTAGCGGTCCAGTCCGCCGCGGGTGGCCCTTTCGGGGTGGCCGCTGCGGAATCTCGATTAACCGATGGATGCTACCACAACGGGGGGTTTTTTGCCCGGGTTTATGGGGGTTTTGCGCGAAGAAATCAGATACTTACGGGTTGCCGGCCAGCGGCCGGCACTACCGGGGCTATCAGCCGAACGCGGCTTGCATGTTGGCGACGGTCGGATTCAGGATCACGCCCTTCTCGGTCACGATGGCGTCGATCAGTTCGCCCGGGGTGACGTCGAATACCGGGTTCCAGGCGGCAATGCCTTCGGCCACCGTGCGGGTGCCGCCGACACCGTACAGTTCGCCCGGATCGCGCTGCTCGATCTCGATCTGCTCGCCATCGTCGGTGTCCATGTCCACCGTGGAGGACGGGGCCACCACCATGAACTTCACTCCGTGGTGCCGGGCGGCAATGGCCAGCTGGTAGGTACCGATCTTGTTGGCAGTGTCGCCATTGGCACAGATGCGGTCGGCACCGACGATCACCCACTGCACCGCGCCGGTCTTCATCAGGTGCGAGGCGGCCGAATCGGCAATCAGGGTGGCATCGATGCCGTCCTGCTGCAGCTCCCACACGGTCAAACGTGCGCCCTGCAGCCACGGCCGGGTTTCACCGGCGAACACCTTGGCGATGCGGTGCTGGGCCATGCCGGCCCGGATCACGCCCAATGCGGTACCGAAACCAGCGGTGGCCAGCGAGCCGGTGTTGCAATGGGTGAGCACGCCGCTGCCTGCGTCGATCAGGCCTGCACCCAATGCGCCCATGTGGCGGTTGGCAGCCAGATCTTCATCGGCGATGGCCTGCGCCTCGCGCACCAGCACGTCGCGCCAGTCACTGCCGGCCGGCTGCAGCGCGCGGCGCATGCGGGCCAGCGCCCAGGCCAGGTTCACGGCGGTGGGCCGTGACGCATTCAGACGCTGCAGCGCCGGCTCCAGCTTGGCCAGTGCATCGGCACCGTCATCGGCCTGCACCTCGCGCGCGGCCAGCACCACGCCCCAGGCGGCGGCAATGCCGATCGCCGGCGCACCGCGCACAGTCAGCGCATGAATGGCGGCCGCCACTTCATCGCTCGTGCGGCATTCCACGTGTTCCACCACGAACGGCAGCTTGCGCTGGTCGAGCAGTTGGAGGGAATCGCCGGTCCACAGGATCGGCCGGATGTGGTCGTAGCGGGCGTAATCGATATCGGGGGATGCGTTCATGCCCCCATTGTAACGCCGGCTCAATTCACCAGAAACTCGGCGCGGCAGCCGTTGTCGACCCAGACCCCACGGGCGTCCCAGCCCCAGCTGCGCCCTTCTTCGCAGGGGCTGCCAGACAGCTGCTTGCGCAACTGTGCGCCCTGGCTGATGCCGGCCCCGCAGAAACGCCGCTGCCGCGAGCGCGACTCACAGACCACCACGCGCGGCACGTTGACGAAGCCACTGCCATCTTCCGCGCCGACTTCGAAGTCGCCCTGGCAACCGCGGGTGACCCAGATCTCATTGCGTTTTGCGCCCCAGCTGTGGCCTTCCCGGCACGGCATGGACGACAGCTGGCGCAGCAGGCGCACAGGAGCACCCTGCAGCATCACCGGGCAGTTCTGCGGGCGGCCATTGGATTCGCACCGGACCACCCGGCGCACCTTGCGTTCACCCAGCGAGGGTGCACCCTTGGGCAGGCGCGCACGGAACTCGGCGCGGCAGCCCAGCGTGACCCAGACCCCGGAGCGGTCGGTGCCCCACTCTGAACCGCGCACGCAGCTGTTGTCGGAAAGCTGGCGTACCAGATCCACGCCGTACTCCACCGGCATGTCGCAGTGCACCGAGCCCATGTCCTTCGATTCGCAGCGCACCACCTGCCCGGCGTAGCCGGCTTCAGCAGCGGCGACACGATCAGGCATCAGGCCAGCGCACAGCGCCAGGCCCAGCCATGACAAGGTCCATCGCAGCGATGACGACGGTACGGCAGCAACATCCAGCTTCATCAACTCCATCCCCGCCGCCACAGTCCTGGCACATCGCCACCTTCCAACATCGGGTGTGATCAGAGCATCATCGTGAAGACCGCGCAAGATCCGACGTCGTTAACGACTCAGGCGTGGGCGAAATCGAAGGCGAGCACGTCGGCAATGCGCCCGGTGCGGTTCATTGCCATCAGCAGGCGATCCACACCCACGGCCACACCGGCGCAGTCAGGCAGCGTCGGCAAGGCGGCCAGCAGGTGTTCGTCCAGGGCCGGCAACACCGCGCCACGGGCGCTGCGCACGGCGTGGTCACGCACGAAGCGGGCGCGCTGTTCGACGGCGTCGTTCAGCTCGTGATAGCCGTTGGCCAGTTCCACCGCCCCCAGATACAACTCAAAGCGTTCAGCCAGTGGCGGCGTGCCCGGGCGGATCCGCGCCAGAGCAGCCTGGCTGGCCGGCCAGTCATGCACCACGGTCAGGGTGTCATCGCGGAAATGCGGCTGGATGCAGTGGGTCATCAGCAGATCCAGCCAGTCGTCGCGGGTCAGGCCGTCGGCGTCGATGCGCACGTCGGCCAGTGGGGCCTGCAGCTGCTCCAGCGTCGCCGCGAACGGATCCACCCCGACCTGCTGGATGTACAGACCGCGGTAGTCGACGACGGTCAGCGACGCTTCGCGCTGCACCAGCGCCAGCGCGGCCCGCACCAGCGCCACGGTTTCCTCCACCAGCTGATGATGGTTCCAGCCGATCCGGTACCACTCCAGCATGGTGAACTCGGGGTTGTGCCGCCCGCCGGCTTCGCCGTTGCGGAATACACGGCCGAGTTCGTAGCAGTCGCCCACGCCGGCCGCCAGCAGCCGCTTCAGCGGATATTCCGGCGAGGTGCGCAGCCAGCGCAGCGCGCTGCCGGCACTGACATGACCACTGAAACGGGTCTGGAAGCTTTCGATGTTGGGCTCGGTGTTGCCGGCTTGCGACAGGATCGGGGTTTCCACTTCCAGCACATCGCGTTCGGCGAAGAAGGACCGGATCAGCGCATTCAGTGCGGCACGCTGGCGCAGCGCGGCGATCATCCGCGTGCGTCCCGCAGGCGTTCGGCCAGCGGCAGCGACAGCAGCCCACGGGTCTCATCCACATAGCCGGTGGCCAGATAAAGACGACGCGCCAGTTCGTTGTGGTGGTTCACTTCCAGCCGCATCCGTTCGACGCCGCGTGCATTGGCACGCTGCTCCAGGATCGCCAGCGCCTGCTCGCCCCGCCCGCGTCCGCGCGCGGCGTGGCTGAGATACAGCTCGTCCAGCAGCACGAAATGGCCGACCTGCTCCAGGCTGAAGCCCAAGGCCAGTGCGCCGTGCCCCACCACCTCGCCCGCTTCGTTGAGCCACAACAGGACCTCGCCGTTGCGCGGGTCGGTCAATAAAGCATCCAGCGCACGGCGCACCCGCGCCTCGTCGAACACCAGCTGGTCTTCGGCGTAGAACTCACGCATCAGGGCGACCACCCGTTCGGTGTCGGCAACGGTGGCAACGCGGAAATCAAGGGGAGCAGTCTGCATGGTCATTCCCGCGCAAGGAACGCGACCAGACGATCTTCGTCCCAGACATCGATGCCCAGCTCGGTGGCCTTGGTCAGTTTGGAACCGGCTTCCGTACCGGCCACCACGAATGACGTCTTCTTTGACACGCTGCCGGACACCTTGGCCCCCAGCGCTTCGAGACGTTCCTTGGCCACGTCGCGGCTCATCTGTGCCAGCGTGCCGGTCAGCACCACGGTCTGGCCGTCGAGCGGACCGGCCACGATATCCGCCAGTTCCGGTGCTTTTTCCAGCAATGCACGGCGCTGCGCATCGGCTTCTACCAGCATCGCGCCCTGCCCGTTCGTCTCCAGCCAGGCATTCAGCCCCAGCGCGACTTCATTGGGCAGGCCGGCGGCAGTCAGCTGTACCGGCTCGGCATCCAGCAGCGATTGCGCGTCGGGCAGCGTGGCGGTCAGTTTTTCCGCACGCAGGCGGGTGATGCCGGGAATCTCGGCCTCCACCAGCAGCTGCGCGAAATCCAGACCGTCGCGCAGTCTGGCGCTGGGCGGATGGGTGTCGCTGATGCGTACGTTGCCGATGTTGATCAGTGCGTCGATGGCGTCCTGGTTGCCCTTCTGCTCGAAGAAGTGCCCCAGCGAACGCGCCACCTCACCGCCGATGTCCGGCACGCGCTTGAACAGCGGCCATGGCAGATGGCGGATCAGCTCGAGATCGCCGAACCACACCGCCAGTGCCTTCGCGGTGCTTTCGCCCACGTGTTCAATGCCCAGTGCGAACAACAGACGCTCGAGCGTGGTGGTGCGGCTGGTATCGATGGCGGCGATCAGGTTGTCGGCCCACTTGGTGGCGATTTTCTTCGTGTTCCACTCGAAGTCGGTCGCCATGGCCAGCGCCTGCGCGCGCCAGCCTTCATCGGCGGCGTCCAGGGCAAGCACACGGCGCAGATAGTCACCACTGCCTTCGCGCGGCAGGTGCACACCGATCTGGTCGGCCAGCGCCTGCGGCGACTCGGCGTCCAGCACCAGCTTCAGGTGCAGCAGCTGGTCGCGGGTCAGGCGGTACAGGTCGGCCACGCCGCGCACGATGCCGGCATCAACCAGGGTTTCAATGTACTTCCCGCCCAGGCCGTCGATGTCCATCGCGCGGCGCGAGGCAAAGTGGGCAATGGCTTCCTTGCGCTGCGCCGGGCAGCTCAGTTCACCCGAGCAGCGCCACACCGCCGCGCCCTCTTCCTGCACGATTTCCGAGCCACACACCGGGCAGTGCGTCGGCATCTGCCAGGCCGTCGTGCCTTCCGGGCGACGGTCGGGAATGATGCTCACCACTTCGGGAATCACGTCGCCGGCGCGGCGAACGATCACCGTGTCGCCCACACGCACATCCAGACGCTTGATCTGGTCGGCGTTGTGCAGGGTGGCATTGGCCACCACCACCCCGGCCACCGCCACCGGCTTCAGCCGCGCCACTGGCGTGGCCGCACCGGTACGGCCGATCTGGATTTCAATCGCTTCCACCGTGGTGGTCTGTTCCTGGGCCGGGAACTTGTGCGCGATGGCCCAGCGCGGCGCGCGCGAGACAAAGCCCATCTGTTCCTGGCCGGCGCGATCGTCCAGCTTGTAAACCACGCCGTCGATGTCGAAGGCCAGGCCGTCACGGCGCGCGCCGATGTCGCGGTAGTAAGCCAGCAGACCGTCGCGGCCCTCCACCACCTGGCACAGGTCGCTGACCGGGAAACCCCAGGCCTTGAGCTGGGCCAGAGTGCCGGAATGGGTGGGCGGCAGTTCGCCGCCACTGACCTCACCCAGCCCGTAAGCGTAGAAACTCAGTTTGCGCTGCGCGCTGATCTTCGGGTCCAGCTGGCGCAGCGAACCGGCGGCACCATTGCGCGGATTGGCCAGCACCTTGCCGCCGTGCAGGCGGGCGTTAGCGTTGTAGGCCTCGAAATCGGCGCGGGCCATGTAGACCTCGCCGCGTACTTCCAGCACGTCGGGCCAGCCCTCGCCCTGCAGCTGGGCTGGAATGACCTTGATCTGACGCAGATTGGCGGTCACGTCCTCACCGGTGCTGCCGTCGCCACGTGTGGCCCCCTGCACGAACTGGCCGTTCTCATAGCGCAGGCTGATCGCGAGGCCATCCATCTTGGGCTCGGCCGAGAACAGCAGCGCATCGCGGCGCAGGCGCTCGCGGATGCGGCGCACGAAATCGTCCACCTCCTCGTCGCTGAACGCATTGCCCAGCGACAGCATCGGCACCGCGTGGCGCACTTCGGCAAACCGCGACGAGGCCTTGCCGCCCACCCGCTGGGTCGGCGAATCGGTGGCCGCCAGCTCGGGGTGTGCCTGCTCCAATGCCTCCAGTTCGCGGACCAGTACGTCGTATTCGGCGTCGGGAATCAGCTGCTCGTCGCGCTCGTAGTAGGCCTTGCCGGCCTCATCGATCTGGCGACGCAGGTCCTGGGCACGTTCGGCGGGGCTGGGGCTCATGCGGGCGGATGTCGTGACTGGGCATTGAATTCTAGGCGCTGCGCCTGTTGCCGGCCACCCGCAGGCAGGTTCCGACCGGTTCGGAAAAACCTGACCTGCGCGCGGGCACGGACCTGCTTGTCGGCCTGCGCGCGCGGTGCCAGCATGCGTGAATTGTCCTGCCTACGGTATTCAGCCCATGTCGTCGAGCGTGCACTCACGTCGTTCCTTCCTGCAGCTGGCTGGCACCGGCCTGGCGGTATCCGGGCTGGGCCTGGTACCGATGGCGCAGGCGGCCACCCTGCCCGCGCCCGCGGCTCCCGGTGCGGCCGGTCCGGTGTTGTTGAACTTCAACGAATGCCCGTATGGACCTGCGCCGGCCGCGCAGGCTGCCGTGCGCGACATCGTGCCGGGCAGCGGGCGATACCTGTTCGCACTGGCTGGCGACGTGCGCGACACCTTCGCCGCGCAGGAGCAGATCGCCCCGGACCGGGTACGGCTGTACCCCGGCTCCAGCGAACCCCTGAACCGGGCCGCCGTGGTCTGGACCTCGGCCACGGCCGGACTGGTGGTGGCCGACCCCACCTTCGAAAGCCTGGGCGATCTGGCCGCAGCGCGCGGGGCCACAGTGGAGCGGGTGCCGCTGCGTGCCGACGGCGCGCACGATCTGCGCGCGATGGTCGCCGCCGCCCAGCGCATCAACGCCGGCCTGTTGTACTTGTGCAATCCGAACAATCCCACCGGCTCGATCACGCCGGCCGAGGACATCGCCTGGCTGCTGGCCCACAAGCCGGCGCAGACCCGGGTGCTGGTCGATGAGGCTTACATCCAGTACAGCGACCAGCCCTCGCTGATCGGTCAGGTGATGCAGCGCGACGATGTGATCGTGCTGCGTACCTTCTCCAAGCTGTACGGCATGGCCGGGCTGCGCCTGGGCGTGGCAGCGGCGCATCCGGACCGCCTGCGTGAGCTGGCCAGCCTGGGCGACAATCCCGTGCCGGTGACCGCGCTGGCGGCCGCGCTGGCCAGCCTGCGTGATCCTGGGTTGGTGGCGCAGCGCAAGGCGCAGAACGCGCAGGTCCGGCAGGCCACGGTTGCGTGGCTGGGCAAGCGTGGGTTTTCGTCCGTGCCGTCGGAAGCAAATTGTTTCGTGGTGGACGTGCAGCGCGATGGCAAGGCGTTTGTGGCGGCGATGGCCGAACGCGGGGTCATCATCGGCCGCAGTTGGCCGATCTGGCCGCAGCGGGTGCGGGTGACCGTGGGGACCGAGGCGGAGATGGAGGCGTTTCGTGCGGCGTTTGCGGCGGTGACGGCAAAAGCGTAACGACCAACGGTCGTTACCTACCGGCGGTAGCGCCCGACCGTTTGGTAGCGCCCGACCGTTTGGTAGCGCCCGACCGTTTGGTAGCGCCCGACCGTTTGGTAGCGCCCGACCGTTGGTCGGGCGGCGCGTTGGTTCACCAACGCGGTGCCTTCGTAAGGGGCGGCGCCTGGTGCTGGCGATCATACGCCCGCAACTCATCCCGGATATGCGCAATCCGCTGCCGGCCCAGCGCGTTGCGGCTGTCATCCAGCACCACGCCATCCAGCAGTTCGCCCATGCGCTGCACGGTGGGCAGCATCTTTTCCCAGGCATCCAGCGCTGTCAGCGGGGCTGGCAGGGTCAGGAAGAAGGCAATGGCCGGGGTCTCCATCTCACGGATGGTGGCCATGTCGAAGCTGCCCGGCTTCATGATGCTGGCCATGGAGAAGATCGGACCGCGTTCGGGGTGCCCTTCCACCAGACGGTGGAACACGTTCATGTGACCGAACACCAGGCCGGTCTTTTCAGCCGCGACCACGATGTCCTCGCCACGCAGCTTCTCGCCGGCACGGGCGGCCACGAACAGGGACACGATCTTGTCGAAGTCCTGGGTGGCGCGCTTGCCGAGGTCGCTGGCCGGGCCGGCGTCCACGTCGGGCAGACCGAGTTCGGCCTGGGTCGCGCCTTCTTCAGCACTGAAACCGGCATCGCCGGTTTCGCCAGGCTGCTCGCCCAGCAGCGGCTCGCGGCGCTGGCCGGAGGTGCCTTCGCCCCCTTCCACACGACGCCCCTGGACCTTCTTCTTCGGCCGGCCGAACAGAAAAATGGCGACAACCAGGAGCACGCCGGCCACAAGAATGCCGATTCTGAGCAGTGCCACGTCGGACATGTGAAGGGTCTCCAGCTAAATACGTTCAGGTAAGCATGGCACGTCAGGCCGCGCCCGCCAATCGTGCCGCTTCTTCCAGGTCCACGCTGACCAGTCGGCTGACCCCCGGTTCGCGCATGGTGACGCCCGACAACTGGTGGGCTGCCTCCATGGTCGCCTTGTTGTGGCTCACGAACAGGAACTGCACCTTTTCGCTCATTTCCTTGACCATGTTGGCGAGGCGGCCGACGTTGGCTTCGTCCAGCGGTGCGTCCACTTCGTCCAGCAGGCAGAACGGCGCGGGGTTGAGCTGGAAGATCGCAAACACCAGCGCCACTGCGGTCATCGCCTTCTCGCCACCGGACAGCAGCGAGATGCTGGACACGCGTTTGCCCGGCGGGCGCGCCATGATCGCAACACCGGTGTCGAGCAGGTCTTCACCGGTCAGTTCCAGATAGGCGTGGCCGCCGCCGAACAGGCGCGGGTACAGCTGCTGCACGCCGGCGTTGACCCGGTCAAAGGTGTCCTTGAAGCGGCCACGGGTTTCGCGGTCGATCTTGCGGATGGCGTCTTCAAGGGTTTCCAGCGCGGTGCACAGGTCGGTGTTCTGCGCGTCCAGATAGTCCGAACGCTGCGAGGCTTCGCCGTATTCCTGGATGGCGGCCAGATTGACCGGCTCCAGTCGGCGCATGCGGCCGTCAATCTGGTGCACGGCCTGCTCCCAGTCGCTGATGCGCGCCTCTTCGGGCAGCGTGTTGATCACGTCCTGCAGCACGAAGCCGGCCTTTTCCACCGAGGCAGTGAGCTGCTCGGCGCTCAGCACCAGCGCCTGCTGGTCGAGCTTGCGCTGGGAAATGCGTTCACGCTGGGCCAGGGCCTGCTCGTCGCGCTGATGGCGGGTCTGTTCGAAGGTGCGCAGTTCGGCGTCGATGCCTTCCAGCAAGGTGCGGGCCTCGCCCAGCACGCGGTCGGCGCGGACACGCTCGCCGAGGGCATTCTGGTGCTCGGCCTCAAGTGCGGTAACAGGGGTATCGCCGTCGTCCAGCTGCGCGTGCAGCTCGCCCAGGCGCGAATCGAGCTGGCCGCGCTGGGTGCTCATGCGTTCCAGCGCCTGCCCCAGCGACGTGAGCTGGGCGCGCTGCGATTCCAGAGTGAGGGCGAGCGAATGCGAGCGCTCGCGCACCGTGCGCGCGGCTTCGCGGGCCTGATCGCGGGCGTCACTGAGCTGGCGACGTTCACCTTCCAGCGCCTGACGCACGGATTCAAGGTCACCCATGCTGCTGACCGCGTCATCGAGACGGGCGCGCGCTTCGCGCACCTGCTCACGTCCGGTGTCGAGGGTTTCAATCAGCTGGGCGAGTTCGCCTTCGATGCGATCGATGCGGGTACGCGCGGCCTCGACCTTGCCCTGCTGGCTCTGCAGCTGGCCACCCAGCTCGGAGACACTGCGGTGGGCCAGATACAGCTGGCGCTGGGCATCTTCGCGCTGCTGTTCGCCGGCCAGCAGCTGGTCACGGAACGCGGCGAGCTGTTCTTCGAGGGTGGCTTCGCGTTCCTGCAGGGCGTCGATCTGTTCGCGCAGGGTGACGATTTCGCGTTCGCGCAGCAGTGCACCCTGCTTGGCAGCGCCGGAGCGCGACACGCGCACCCAGCCCTCGCCCAGGCGTTCGCCGCCACGGGTGATCACCGAATCGCCGTCGGCGAGTGTGGCCTGCAGCGCGCGCGCCTGTTCCAGATCGTCGGCGGCATGCAGGCGGGCCAGCAGGCGGCGGATGGCGGTCGGGCCCTGCACCTTGGCGGCCAGCGAGGTTGGAGCCACGGCGAGCGGCTCCTGCTCGGCGCTGACCAGGGCGATACGGCCCTCGCCCAGCTCGGCCAGTGCGCCAACCAGCTGTTCGGGAGCGTCGACCAGCACGCCTTCGATCAGCTGACCGAGTGCGCTTTCCACGGCGTTTTCCCAGCCGCTGTCGACGGTGAGACGCTCGCCAACGCGGGCACCGGAGTCCAGCCCGTGCTGCTTGAGCCAGGCCACGGCAGCGCCCTGCTCCTGGCCGAGGGCCGCCTGCTGCAGGGTTTCCAGCGACGACAGGCGACCACGCGCGGCCTGGGCCTGCTTGCGGATGTCGGCGAGTTCACTCTGGCCAGTGCGCTGGCGCTCCTGCAGGCCCGCCACGGCTTCCTTGCGGGACTCCACGGCTTCAGTCAGCCCATCCAGCGCGGCCTTCTGGGTTTCGTGCTGCAGGTGCAGCTCTTCAAACGCTTCGGCCAGGGCATCCAGATCCAGCCCGGTGCGCTCGGCAGCCAAGGCTTCGCGGCGGCGGTCGGCTTCCAGCACCTGACGGTCGAGGTAATCGACGCGGGTGCGTTCCACTTCGCCGGCGCGCGAGGCTTCGGACGTGCTGCGGGTATGGGCTTCCCAGCGCGCCTGCCAGTCAGACAGCCGGCTTTCGGCGTCGCGCAGGGCTTCCTGCTTGATCTCGTTTTCTTCCTGCAGCTGCTCCAGCTGCGGCTCGGCCTGTTCAACGGCTTCGCGCAACACGATCAGCTTGGCTTCGTCGCCGCTGATGTGCTGACCGAGGTCAGCCAGCGCCTGCTGGGTTTCATCGCGCGCCTTGTGCAGGCGCTGCGACATTTCCTTCTGGTGCTGGATCTGCTGTTCGAGCCGGGCCAGGGTGCTGCCGACCTGATACACCTCGGCCTGGGCGGTGCTGAGGGCGTCAGCGGCTTCCTCACGGCGCACGCGACTGGTCTCGATGCGGGCTTCGGCATCGCGCTGCTCGGCAATGAATTGCTGCAGGCGGGTTTCTTCCTGCGACAGCGCCTCGCGCAGGCTGCCCAGGCGGCCGTCGAGATTGCGGAACTCCAGCGCCTTCCACTCGGCGTCCTTGACCTTGCGCTCTTCCTGCAGGGCCTGGTACTGCTCGGCCTGACGGGCCTGGCGCTTGAGGTGCTCGAGCTGTTTGCCGATTTCCTCGCGCAGGTCGTTCAAGCGGTCGAGGTTTTCGCGGGTGTGACGGATGCGGGTTTCGGTTTCCTTGCGGCGCTCCTTGTACTTGGAGATGCCAGCAGCTTCTTCCAGGTAGACGCGCAGGTCTTCGGGCCGGGCTTCGATGATCTGGCTGATCATGCCCTGCTCGATGATGGAGTAGCTGCGCGGGCCGAGGCCGGTGCCCAGGAACAGATCGGTGATGTCGCGCCGACGGCACTTGGTGCCGTTCAGATAATAGTTGCTGCTGCCATCGCGGCTGACCGTGCGCTTGACCGAGATCTCGTTGAACGAGGCATATTCGCCGGAGATGGTGTGGTCGGTATTGTCGAAAATGAGTTCGACGGTGGCCTGTGAGACGGGCTTGCGCGCGGACGAGCCGGAGAAAATGACGTCGGTCAGCGAATCGCCACGCAGCCGGCTGGCCGAGCTTTCGCCCATGACCCAGCGCACGGCGTCGATGATGTTGGACTTGCCACAGCCATTGGGCCCGACCACACCGGTCATGTTGGTGGGCAGATGCAGGGTGGTGGGATCAACGAACGACTTGAAGCCGGAGAGCTTGATCGTGGACAGACGCATGGCGTGGTTGGCTTTCCGGGGCAGTCGCGATGGCCCTGAGTATACCGGGGATGGGGCATGTCACTGGCCTGGGGTTGCCGGGCCCTCCTCGCTGCGCCCGGCTGCTATCGGATCGCCTGCGCTCCGTTGCGCCGAGCCGCTACCGGATTGCACGCGCTCCGTAGAGCCGGGCTTGCCCGGCTGCGGCTGGATTCAGGCGAACAGCCCATGGTTCACGGACTCTCTGGCTTGGCGGGTCGGGGTGGGCGTTCCGGGGGACGCTGCAAGTACGTCCATGTAAGCTCGATCGCCGCATCCATGCGGCTCACGCCCCCTCCAGCCCACCCCCCCGCCCCGACAGGCCATCGGTGGCCATGGAAGATCAAATGCCAACGCGGTTGTCATTCCGTCCGCTTCGCGACCCACCGTCGGGGGGCGAGGCCAGGTACCCCCCGCCATGACACTCCACGGCATGGATGCCGTGGAGTAGCCCCCATGGATGGGTTCACGGCGTGTCCCGGAGCGGGGGTGCCTGGCCCCGCCCCAGCACGTAGAAATCGAAACGCCGCATTTCGCGCAGACGTTCATCGACCGACCAAAACAAAAACGGGCACCCTTGCGGGCACCCGTTTCAGCGATTCCGGCTTTTCAGCTGGGATCAGGCTTCGCCGACCACGATCACCTTGACGGTGGTTTCGACGTCTGCGTGCAGGGCCACCACGACGTCGAACTCGCCGACGTTGCGGAAGGCGCCTTCGCCCAGGATCACTTCGCTCTTTTCCACCGGCAGGCCGGCCTTGGTGAAGGCTTCGGCGATGTCGCGCGGGCCGACCGAGCCGTACAGCTTGCCTTCGGTCGAAGCGTTGGCGGCGATGGTCACGCTCTGGCCTTCCAGCTTGGCCTTGCGGGCTTCAGCTTCGGCGTGGATGGCGTTGGCCTTGGCTTCGTAGTCGGCGCGCTTGGCTTCGAACTCGGCCTTGTTGGTTTCGGTTGCCGGCACGGCGAAGCCGTTCGGAACCAGGAAGTTACGGCCGTAGCCCGGCTTCACTTCGACCAGGTCACCCAGGGTGCCCAGGTTCTTGACCTTCTTGATGAGGATCAGCTGCATGATGAAACTCCAAATCGTTATTCGTTAGCGAAGCCCGCAGGCCCCGCAGCAGATGGCTGTCCGAATAGCTGGCGGAACGGGCGGCGCGGGGCCGCCCATCCGGCATCAGACGTCGTGGTTGTCGGTGTACGGGATCAGGGCCAGGAAACGGGCGCGCTTGACGGCCGTGGCCAGCTGGCGCTGGTACTTCGACTTGGTGCCGGTGACGCGGCTCGGCACGATCTTGCCGTTCTCGGTCAGGTACTGGCGCAGGGTGTTGAGATCCTTGTAGTCGATCTCCTTCACACCTTCAGCCGTGAACTTGCAGAACTTGCGGCGACGGAAGAACTTGGACATGTGCGTGCTCCTTAGGCGGCAGAAGCGGCGTCGTCGCCGGCTTCGTTGTCAGCGGTGTTGGCGGCTTCGCCTTCTTCGTCGTCACGACGACGACGCTCGCCACGCTCGGGCTTGTCACCCTTCTCGTCCTTGCTCTTCATGATCAGCGACTGCTCGGTGTCAGCCTCGTCACGCTTGATGACCAGGTTGCGCAGCACGGCGTCGTTGAACTTGAAGCTTTCGGTCAGTTCGGTCAGGACGGCCTGATCGACTTCGATGTTGAGCAGCACGTAGTGTGCCTTCACCAGGTTCTGGATCGGGTAAGCCAGCTGACGACGGCCCCAGTCTTCCAGACGGTGGATGGTGCCGTTGCCGGCTTCGATCAGCGACTTGTAGCGCTCGATCATGGCCGGGACCTGTTCGCTCTGGTCCGGGTGGACCATGAACACGACTTCGTAATGACGACTCATGTGTGTATACCTTTCGGATGTGGCCCTTGCGGACCGGACAGCTCCCCGCAGGTGAACGCGGTGGAGCAAGGGATCCTGCCCGGAAGCAGGCAGGAAGCCGCGCATTATGCAGTGGCTCAAGACCCTTTACAAGTCAACCGTCTCATTTATCCGTGCGACGGGCTGACTTCAAGCTGGCGGATCCTCAGGCCGCCAGCCGGAATCTCCTCAGACTCCGTAACCACGCGGACACGAAGAACACCTGGCCTGGACACTACAAAGGGGGCCAACTGGACATTCACGCGCCACCTATTCGTCACGTAGCCGCCCCGCGGCGACGGCGCCATCAGTGGCATTGCGGATTCGGCACTGGCCGCGGAAAGCTGCGCAATTGCCTCAGGAGGAGCCGCACGTGACGCGATCTCCTCCTCTCCAAAGTACACCTTCACCTCCAAACTTTTGAAGGGTTCATCGGCCGGCGTGGACGCAGACACCAGAATTGTGAATACCGGTAACTGAAGGGGAAAGGCGGGCACGCCCATCTCCTCCCCATACATTCCAATGATCAGCAGCTTTCCCGAGTCTTCGTGGCGGAGATCGTCGCAGAAAATCGCATGTGCGGCCCTGGCACGAACGACCGGGACGCCGGAGCTGCCAATCACTTCGTCAGGCATACGACTGGTCCAGTTCCCGGTGTGCCGTACGGGTAGACGGGTCAATGCTTATGCCATCAGAAGCGCAGTCGTTGCTTTTGACCAGACCCTGAAAGATCAACGCCTTGGTCGCGAGCGCAACCTGCTTCGACTCGGCCCGCTCCGATTCTGTCATGGCAAGCCAGACGCCATCCAACCGGTCAAGAAGCTCATCTTCAAGCGCCGCATTTCCTCCGTGACGCGCTGCGTAGCGCTCCTTGAGCAGCTCTGCATACTCGTAAAGTAGTGTACTCATGGGTCGTATGGCTCCCAAATCGGCTGCGTTGCGTGAATACCTGCCCTGAACTCAGCGAATGACATTTCTCTTGCCGGCTCAATCACTCTGTGCGCGGGAAAGCTCAACGGCTTGTCCTGCCTGACCCGCAAGCCGGCAGACAAACCCTGCTCGGCAATCGAGAAGATGACGTGATCGTCTGATGCTCCCCCGTGTAAGACGGGAGTCCGGTGAGCAGGCAATGCCTGCCACTGTTCGCATACGACCGACATTCCCCCCGAAGCCGGCACCACCCGGCCATTGACGACTGGTAGGTCCTTATCGGCCCGCACACCCAGGGTCGCACCCGTGTCCCCACATTGGGGCCTGAGGGGCGCTCCGGCCGCCGGCCTCATGCCGCGGTAAAGCATGACCCTCGTCCCGGCATTCATTCATAGGCTGGCAGCGCTCCCGGAGAAAAGTTATCCACAGGCCCAGCTTATGCCATTTGCCGACCGTCCACCACCCAGCCGACAGAACTTTGCAACAAGTTGTAAGAGCCACGTCTGTGGCGGGTTCAGGCCTTGTCGGCGTCGGTCGTGAAGCTCTCGCCGCAGCCGCATTCAGCGGTGGCGTTGGGGTTTTTGAACGTGAAGGTCTCGCTCAGGCCCTGCTTGCCGAAGTCGATTTCGGTGCCGTCCACCAGGTCCAGGCTGGCCGCGTCCACGTAGATGCGGACCCCGTCCTGCTCGAACACGGTGTCGCCTTCGCGCTGGTCGCGGGCCAGGTCGGTGATGTGGCCCCAGCCCGAACAGCCAGTGCGGGTCACGCCAAAGCGCAGGCCCAGTGCGCCCGGGGTCTGGGCAACGAACTTCTGCACGCGGGCAAAGGCAACAGGGGTAAGGCTTACGGCCATGACAGGCATCTCCAGCAGATCGGTCTCATTATAGGTCCACGGCCCAGTCAGAAATGCCTCGCAAGCAGAACACTGCAACCGTTAAACTTCCCGTTCAGAGATCGAGTCGATCAACAGAGGATTCAAGTCATGACGGTGGTCAGCGTTGAACATGCGCTTGCCGGGAAGATCCCGGAAGGCGGCGAGGCAACAGTACGGGGCTGGGTGCGCACGGTGCGCGGGTCTGCGGCGCTGGCCTTCGTCAATGTGACCGACGGTTCCTGCTTCGCCCCGATCCAGGTGGTGGTCAACGACACCCTGTCCAACTTCGAAGCGGTCAAGGCACTGACCCCGGGCTGCTCGCTGATCGCGCGCGGCACCCTGGTCAAGTCGCAGGGCAAGGGCCAGTCGTTTGAGATCCAGGCCGAATCCGTCGAGATCGTCGGCCTGGTCGAAGACCCGCTGACCTACCCGATCCAGCCCAAGCCGATGTCGCCGGAGTTCCTGCGCGAAGTGGCGCACCTGCGCCCGCGCACCAACCTGTTCGGCGCGGTCACCCGCATCCGCAACTGCCTGGCCCAGGCCGTGCACCGGTTCTTCCACCAGAACGGCTTCAACTGGATCAGCACCCCGATCATCACCACCTCCGACGCCGAAGGCGCGGGGCAGATGTTCCGCGTGTCGACCCTGGACATGGTCAACCTGCCGCGCAACGACAAGGGTGAGGTCGACTTCAGCCGTGATTTCTTCGGCAAGGAAACCTTCCTGACCGTGTCCGGCCAGCTCAACGTCGAGGCCTACTGCCTGGCGCTGAGCAAGGTGTACACCTTCGGCCCGACCTTCCGTGCCGAGAACTCCAACACCACCCGCCATCTGGCCGAGTTCTGGATGATCGAGCCGGAAATCGCCTTCGCCGACCTGGCCGAAGACGCGCGCCTGGCCGAGCAGTTCCTGAAGTACCTGTTCCGTGCGGTGCTGGACGAGCGCGGCGACGACCTGGCCTTCCTGGCCGAGCGCGTCGACAAGAACGCCATCACCAAGCTGGAAGGCTTCATCAACGCGCCGTTCGAGCAGATCGACTACACCGAGGCGGTGAAGCTGCTGCAGAACTCGGGCAAGAAGTTCGACTTCCCGGTGGAATGGGGCCTGGACCTGCAGACCGAGCACGAGCGCTGGCTGACCGAGGAGCACATCGGCCGCCCGGTGGTGGTGACCAACTACCCCGAGCACATCAAGGCTTTCTACATGCGCCTGAACGACGACGGCAAGACCGTTGCCGCGATGGACGTGCTGGCCCCGGGCATCGGCGAGATCATCGGCGGCAGCCAGCGCGAAGAGCGCCTGGACGTGCTGGATGCGCGCATGGCGCAATTCGGTCTGGACCCGGCGCACTACGGCTGGTACCGCGATTTCCGCCGCTACGGCTCGGTGCCGCATGCCGGCTTCGGCCTCGGCTTCGAACGCCTGGTGGTGTACGTGTGCGGGCTGGGCAACATCCGCGACGCCATCCCCTACCCGCGCGCACCGGGCAGCGCCGAGTTCTGACCCTGCCGCGCCCACTCTGATCACGGAGGCAACTGCATGACCCTGTTCTTCGCGCTGTGTTTCGTCGGCGTGGCGATCGCCGGGTTCAGTGCTTTCGTGATCTTCTGGCCGTTGACGCTGATCCATATCCGCGACCGCCACCCGGCCCTGGCCGACCGGTTCGGCAGCGGCGCGTTCCTGCAGCCGCAGGCGCTGCGCTGGCTGCTGGGCCGCGATTACCGACAGACCCCCGACCGCTCGCTGTCGGGTCTTGCGACGCCGGCCTGGCTGTCGCTGCTCACCTTGCTGGCCGGGCTGGGCATGGCCGCCCTGCTCTGGCTGCTTTCACTGGTACTGACATGAACGATATTTCCGCCGACCGCGACTCCTGGTGGCTGGCCAGCCTGGGCAACACGCTGATCTGGGCCCGCCTGCGCGTGCGCCCGGCCGGCACCGCCGAGGTGCTGGACAGCGACGGCAACACGCTCAGCTACGACAGCGAAGACACCGCACGCTCACAGCTGTTCGACGCCGACTTCGTCGAATTCGACGGCCTGGATGAGGAAGACGCGCTGGTGCGCGGCTTCTCGCTGCATGAAGTGCAACCGCCGCAGGCCGCCAATGACGATGGCCTGCGCGGGCGCATGGTGCAGAGCCTGGGCCGGAGCGTCTGAGGCCACCGTGTTCACCCCGTCCTCCTTCGCCACGCGTGACCTGGTCTGGCTGGACCGGCTGATCGCCCGCGATGCGTTCGTGACCGTGGTGACCACCGGTCCCGACGGCCTGCCCTTCGTGACCCTGCTGCCAGTGCTGTACCGCCGCGATGGCGACGCCATCGTGGTTGAAGGGCATTGGGCCAAGGCCAACCCGCAGTCGCGTCACAGCGGCCCGGCACTGCTGCTGGTGCACGGTCCGCACGGTTATGTGTCACCGGGCTGGTACCCGGACAAGGAAAGCGAAGGCCGCGTTCCAACCTGGAACTACGCCGCCGCGGAACTGCGCGGCACGCTGGAAACCATCACCGACCGCGACTGGCTGATCGACCTGCTCGACCGGTTGAGCACCCATAACGAAACCCAGGTCGGCAGCGACTGGCGCTTCGACCCCGATGACACCCGCCAGGCCAAGCTGCTGCCGGGCATTGTCGGTTTCCGTTTCCGCGCCGAACAGGTGCAGATCAAACTCAAGCTGAGCCAGAACCACCCCGACGCCAACCAGCTGTCGGTGATTGCTGCCCTCGAGGCCGAAGGCACCCCCGCTTCCCGCGAGCTTGCGCAGTGGATGCGCGATGTTCGCGACCCGGCCGCCGCTGGCGGCTGATATCACAGGAATACCCGCCTCATGAAAGACATCCACAAGCTGCTGCAGAACAACCGCGACTGGGCCGACCGGATCGAGCACGAAGACCCGGAGTTTTTTGCCCAGCTGGCCAAGCAGCAGCACCCGGAATATCTGTGGATCGGTTGCTCGGACTCGCGCGTGCCGGCCAATCAGATCATCGGCATGGCCCCGGGTGAAGTGTTTGTCCACCGCAACATCGCCAACGTGGTGGTGCATACCGATCTGAACTGCCTGAGCGTGATCCAGTACGCCGTGGACCAGTTGAAGATCAAGCACATCCTGATCGTCGGCCACTACGGCTGCGGCGGCGTGCACGCCAGCCTGAACAACGTGCGCGTGGGCCTGGCTGACAACTGGCTGCGCCACGTCAGCGATGTCGCCCAGAAGCACGCTGCGATCCTTGATGAAATCGAAGATCCGGATCTGAAGCATGCGCGCCTGTGCGAGCTGAACGTGATCGAGCAGGTGGTCAATGCCTGCCGCTCGACCATCGTCCAGGACGCCTGGGCACGTGGCCAGAAGCTGATGGTGCACGGCTGGGTGTACAGCCTGAAAGACGGTCGCGTGCGCGAGATGGGCATCGACGTCGGTGCCCCGGAAGACCTGGCACCTGCCTACGAAAAGGCCCTGGCGCATGTGCCGCGCCGCGGCAAGCGCGACTGATCCCTACTGCAAGGAACGCCCCCATGCTGCCCGCCCCGATCAACCTGCACGCCTGGATCGAAGAGAACCGGCATCTGCTCAAGCCGCCGGTCGGCAACAAGATGATCGAGAACGGCGACTTCATCATCATGGTGGTGGGCGGCCCGAACAGCCGCACCGACTTCCATTACGACGAAGGCCCGGAGTGGTTCTACCAGTTGGAAGGGGAAATGACCCTGAAGGTGCAGGAAGACGGCAAGGTGCGCGACATTCCGATCCGCGCCGGCGAGATTTTCCTGCTGCCGGCCGGCGTGCCGCATTCGCCGCGCCGCCCGGCCGGCGGCGTCGGCCTGGTGGTGGAGCGCAAGCGCCTGCCGCATGAGCGCGACGGGGTGATGTGGTTCTGCGAGCGCTGCAACCACAAGCTGTACGAGGTGTACTTCACCCTGGAGAACATCGAGACGGATCTGCCGAAGGTGTTTGCCGAGTACCAGGCGGACCTGGAGCTACGCACCTGCGATGCCTGCGGGCACGTGGATCCGTTGCCGGGCGGGTGATCCCGGCACATCCGGATTAAGGCGTCTGGGGCTAAACTGCGATATCTCAGACAATCGTCATTGCCATGTCCGAACTGCTCAGCCGTTCCCATGCCGTCGCCCTGGATGCTGCCGACCCGCTGCGCGCCCTGCGCAGTGAATTCGTGTTCCCGCAGCACAACCACCGCGACCAGACCTACTTCGTGGGCAACTCGCTGGGCCTGCAGCCGCGCAAGGCCCAGGCGGCCGTGCAGGACGTGATGGACAAGTGGGGCGCGCTGGCGGTGGAAGGCCATTTCACCGGCGACACCCAATGGCTGCGCTACCACCGCCTGGTCAACGAGCAGCTGGCCCGGGTGGTCGGCGCACTGCCCAGCGAAGTGGTGGCGATGAACACCCTGAGCGTGAACCTGCACCTGATGATGGTCAGCTTCTATCGCCCGACCGCGCAGCGCCCGGTGATCCTGATGGAAGCCGGGGCTTTCCCCACCGACCGCCACGCGGTGGAATCGCAGATCCGCTTCCACGGTTTCAACCCCGATACCGACCTGGTCGAAGTGCAGCCAGACGAAGGCAACGGCACGATCTCGCAGCAGGCCATTGAACGCGCCATCGCCGAGCATGGCCCGCGCCTGGCGCTGGTGTTATGGCCGGGCGTGCAGTACCGCAGCGGCCAGGTGTTCGACCTGGACGCGATCACCCGCGCGGCACGCCTGCAGGGAGCCAACGTCGGCTTCGACCTGGCCCACTCGGTGGGCAACGTGCCACTGCAGCTGCACGACATCGCGCCCGACTTTGCGGTGTGGTGCCACTACAAGTACCTCAACAGCGGTCCGGGTGCCGTGGCGGGCGCGTTCGTGCACGAACGCCACCATCGCGATACCACGCTGCCGCGTTTTGCCGGCTGGTGGGGCCACGAGGAAGCCACCCGCTTCAAGATGGCCCCGCAGTTCGTGCCGGCAGTGGGTGCTGAAGGTTGGCAGCTGAGCAACCCGCCCGTGCTGGGCCTGGCCCCGCTGCGTGCGGCGCTGGACGTAGTCGATGCCGCCGGCGGCATGGAAGCGCTGCGCGCGAAGTCGCTGCAGCTCACCGGCCTGCTGGATGCGCTGGTGCGTGCCCGTCTGGCCAATGTGCTGGAAGTGCTGACCCCGACCGAGCCGGAGCGTCGCGGCTGCCAGCTTTCGCTGCGCGTGATCGGCGGTCGCGAACGCGGCCGCAGCCTGTTCGAGTTCCTGCAGACCGTCGGCGTGCTGGGCGACTGGCGCGAGCCCGACGTGATCCGCATCTCACCCACGCCGTTGTACAACCGTTACCTCGACCTGCATCACTTCGTCGAGGAAGTCGAATCCTGGGCCGGCCTGTAAGTCGCCCCCTCCCCCGCTGGAACGCTCTTGATCGCACACGCACACCGCTCCCTGAGCATCATTGGTGCCGGCCTGGCCGGTTCGCTGCTGGCCATCCTGCTGTCACGCCAGGGCTGGCGCATCACCCTGTATGAGCGCCGCGGCGACCCGCGCATTGCCGACTACGAGTCCGGCCGCTCAATCAACCTGGCGCTGGCCGAACGCGGCCGCAATGCGCTGCGTCAGGCCGGCGTTGAAGAAGAGGTCATGGCCAAGGCGGTGATGATGCGCGGCCGCATGGTGCACACCCGCGACGGTGAAACCCAGCTGCAGCGCTATGGCCGTGACGACAGCGAGGTGATCTGGTCGATCCACCGCAAGGATCTCAACCACACCCTCCTGCAGCTGGCCGAAGACGCGGGCGCGCAGGTGCACTTCCACCGCCGTCTGCATACGGTGGATTTCGAGGCCGGCTACGCCCGTTTCATCGACGACCGCGACGACCAGCCGCATGACATCCGCTTCGACACCCTGATCGGGGCCGACGGGGCCGGCTCGGCGCTGCGCGCGGCGATGAACCGCAAGCACCCGCTGGACGAACGCATCGAGTTCCTGGGTCATTCGTACAAGGAACTGGAGATTCCGCCCACAGAAGACGGCGGCTTCCGCATCGAAGCCAATGCCCTGCACATCTGGCCGCGCGGCCAGTACATGTGCATCGCCCTGCCGAACGACGAAGGCACCTTCACCGTCACCCTGTTCCTGCCCAACGAGGGCAACCCCAGCTTTGCCACCACCCGCACCGGGGCCGAGGCCGAAGCGCTGTTCGCGCGTGATTTCCCCGATGCGCTGCCGCTGATTCCGCACCTGCGCCGCGACTGGGAAGAGCATCCGCCCGGCCTGCTCGGCACGCTGTACCTGCGCCAGTGGCACCTGGCCGGCCGCGCCGTGCTGCTCGGTGATGCCGCGCATGCGATGGTGCCGTTCCACGGCCAGGGCATGAACTGCGCGTTCGAAGACTGCGTGGCGCTGGCCCGTCACCTGCAGGAACAGGATTCGCTGGAAGCGGCATTTGCGGTGTTCGAGGCCGAACGCAAGCCGAATGCGGAAGCGATCCAGCAGATGGCGCTGGAAAACTACCTGGAAATGCGTGACCGCGTTGCCGACCCCGCGTTCCAGCTGCAGCGCGAACTGGAACAGCAGTTGCAGGCACGCTGGCCGACCCGCTTCGTGCCGCACTACACCATGGTCACGTTTCTGCACACGCCGTATGCCGTGGCGCTGGAGCGCACCAACCTGCAGCGGCGCATTCTGGAGGACGCCACCGCCGGGCACAGCACGCTGGAACACATCGACTGGGCAGCGCTGGAACGCATCGTGCACGCGCAGCTGCCGGTGCTGGAGGGTGCGCACTGATGGCGGCCGACAGCTTCCTGTTCTATGACCTGGAAACCTTCGGCCAGGACCCGCGCCGCACCCGCATCGCCCAGTTCGCTGCGATCCGAACCGACGCCAACCTGCAGGTCATCGATGAACCGGTGAGCTTCTACGTCAAGCCGGCCGACGATGTCCTGCCCTCGCCGATCGCCACGCTGATCACCGGCATCACCCCGCAGCACGCGCTGGCCGAAGGCGTGAGCGAGGCCGAGGCGTTCGCACGCATCAACGACCTGATGGCACGCCCGGGCACCTGCACCCTGGGCTACAACACGCTGCGCTTCGACGACGAGTTCGTGCGCCACGGCCTGTTCCGCAATTTCTTCGACCCCTACGAGCGCGAGTGGCGCAACGGCAATTCGCGCTGGGATCTGCTGGACATGCTGCGGCTGGTGCATGCGCTGCGCCCGGACGGCATCGTCTGGCCGCAGCGCGAGGATGGCGCGACCTCGTTCAAGCTGGAGCACCTGGCCACGGCCAATGAGGTGCGCGTGGGCGATGCGCATGAAGCGCTGTCGGACGTGCACGCCACCATCGGCATGGCGCGACTGTTCAAGCATGCGCAGCCGCGCCTGTGGGACTACGCACTGAAGCTGCGCGACAAGCGCTTTGTGGGCTCCCTGCTCGACGTGGATGCCGCGCAGCCGGTGCTGCACATTTCCATGCGCTACCCCGCGTCACGCCTGTGCGCGGCACCGGTGCTGCCGTTGGCGCGCCACCCGTACATCAACAACCGCATCATCGTGCTCGACCTGGAAGGCGACATCGACGGCCTGCTGGACCTGCCCGCTGAGACGCTGGCCGCACGCCTGTACACCCGGGCTGCTGATCTGGCCGAAGGCGAACAGCGGGTGCCGCTCAAGGAAGTGCATCTGAACAAGGTGCCAGCGCTGGTGGCGTGGAATCACCTGCGTCCGGCCGATCACGCACGCCTGGGCATCGATGTGGCCGCGGTGGAGGCAGCGGCCGAACGCGTCCGCGCCGTTGCAGCCGCAGTGGCTGAAAAGGTCCGCCAGGTGTTTGGCGGCGAACGGGAGATGGCTCCCAGCGACGTGGATGCCTCGCTGTATGACGGCTTCCTCGCCGACGGCGACAAGGCATTGATGACCCGCCTGCGCACCAGCCCGCCGAGCGAGCTGGCCAGCTATGCCGCGCGCCTGCGCGACCCGCGCATGCCTGAACTGCTGTTCCGCTACCGCGCACGCAACCACCCCGAGACCCTGGATGCGGCCGAGCGCCAGCGCTGGAACGACTACCGTCGCCAGCGTCTGCTCTGCGAACCCGGCCTGGGCGAGCAGACGCTGCCGCAGTACCGGGCGCAGATCGAGGCGCTGCGTGCCGAACACGCGGCCGAACCCGCCCGGCTGGCGCTGCTGCAGCAGCTGACCGACTGGGGCAATCATCTGGAGCAGAGCCTGTGAGTACCTATTTCACCCCCGCCAGCTTCACCTTCCTGCGTGGACTGGCGCGCAACAACGACAAGACCTGGTTCAATGATCACAAGGACAAGTACGAGGCGCATGTGCGCCAGCCGTTCCTGCGCCTGATCACCGACCTGCAGCCGGACCTGGCCACGGTGAGCCCGCACTTCCGCTCCGACCCGAAAACGGTCGGCGGCTCGCTGTTCCGTATTTACCGCGATGCGCGCTTTTCCAACGACAAGTCGCCCTACAAGAGCTGGCAGGGTGCGCGCCTGTTCCATGAACGCCGCAAGCAGGTCGCGGCTCCTTCGTTCTACATCCACCTGCAGCCGGGCGAGAGCTTTGTTGGGGCCGGGCTGTGGCATCCCGAGCCGGATACCCAGCGCAGGATCCGCCATTTCATTGTCGACAACCCGGGGGCATGGAAGGCGGCGGCGCATGCGCCGGCGCTGCGGAAGCGCTTCGACTTCGAGCAGAGCGAGATGCTGGTGCGGGCTCCGCGCGGGTTCGAGCCGGACTTTGAGTTCATTGACGACCTGAAGCACAAGAACTGGGTGTTCTGGCGGCCGCTGGAGGATGCGGTGATGACCGGTCCGAAGCTGCGGCAGACCTTGGCCAAAGACCTTACTGCGCTGGGTCCGTTTGTGGATTATCTGTGTGCGGCGTTGGATCTGGAGTTTTGAGGGTGGGTCGGGCAGCCACGCAGGGCGTGGCTCTACGTGGGGTTGACGGAGTGTGGGGCACGATTGCGCCATGAAGAAGCTGATTGGGATTGTGGTTGCACTGGCGGTGCTGCTGGCGGCCTATGTGGTCGGCGGGCCGTACCTGACCCTGCGTGGTCTGGCGCAGGCGGTTGAGCAGCGCGATACCTCCAAGCTGGACCGCTACGTGGACTTCCCGATGCTGCGCACCAACCTGCGCGCGCAGCTGGATGACTACGTGGTGCGGCGGGCCGGGCCGGATGTGCAGTCGAATCTGGTCGGAGCCCTGCTGCTCACCGCCGGACAGCAGCTGAGTGGCACCGCGGTGGATGCGATGGTGACGCCGACCGGAATCGGGGCGCTGCTGGAGGGGCATACGCTGTGGAAGCGGGCCAGCAATGACCTGGAAAGCAATGATGCCTATGCGCCGCCGAAGGCCGCTCGCCCCTTGGAGGGGGCCAGCCATCGGTTTGAGTCGACGTCACGGTTTACTGCGACCACGCAGACTGCACAGGGGGCACCGGTGGTGTTTGTGCTGCAGCGGCAGGGGTTGAGCTGGAAGCTGGTGGATATCCAGCTTCCGTTGGATTGACGGCGTCACGACCAACGGTCGTGACCTACCGAATGCGGCAGACCCGGTGGGTCACGACCATCCCGGAGGGTCACGACCCTCCCGGTGGGTCACGACCGTTGGTCGTGACGGCGGATCAATCGTTCGCCACACCATGCGGCACATGACCTGCGGCCACGCTCTGGTGCTGGCGGGCGCTGTCGATGTTGTGCTGCGAATCGTCGAAGAAAATGTCCGCGCCGAAGGCTTCCAGGAACGGACCCTTGTGGCGGCCGCCAAGGAACAGCGCTTCGTCCAGACGCACGCCCCACTCCCTCAGCGTACGAATCACCCGCTCATGCGCCGGAGCCGAACGCGCAGTGACCAGCGCGGTGCGGATCGGTGCGTCGTCGCCGGACGGGAACACCTGCTGCAGGGTGTGCAGCGCCGACAGGAAGTTGCGGAACGGACCGCCGCTGAGCGGCTCACGGGCGTTCTCGCGCTCATGCCGGCCAAAGGCTTCCACGCCCTGCTCGCGCGAGATGCGCTCGCTTTCGTCACCGAAGATCACCGCGTCGCCGTCGAAGGCAATGCGCAGCTGGCTGCGTGAACGGCCCAGGTCCGCCTGGTCAGCGGCGGCCAGGGTTTCGTCGTAGGGCTTGGGCAGAATCGTGGCCGCGGCGATGCCGTGGCGCAGCGCGCGCCGCACCGATTCGGGGTTGGCCGACAGGAACAGATCGGTGCCGAACGGCTTCACATACGGCCAGGTCGGCTCGCCGGCGGTGAAGGTGGCGCGGATGATGCCCAGGTCGTAATGCTGGATCGAGTTGAAGATGCGCAGGCCGGTGTCGGCGGAGTTGCGCGACAGCAGGATGACCTCCACCCGCGGCGACTCGGGCGACTGGCCCTGGTTGAGCGCCAGCAGCTTGCGCACCACCGGGAAGGCCACGCCGGGGCGCAGGATGTCGTCCTCGTGCTTGCGCTGGTACTCGGCATAGGCGTCCACGCCTTCGGCCTCGAACAGGGCATGGCCCTCTTCCAGGTCGAACAGGGCACGTGAGGTCACGGCTACGGTCAGCAAGCGGGGGGTGTTGTCGCCCATAACGGTCTGCAATCCAGTGCGGCCGAAGCGGCCGGCCAGCTATTGTCGGTCAAAACATGAACTGTTCGCTGAGAATCCGGTCTTCCAGGTTGTGTTCCGGATCAAACAGCAGGGTCACCCGGCGCTCGCGGGATTCGCGGATGGTCACCTCGACCACGTCGCGGGTTTCATGCGAATCGGCGGTCACACTGACCGGGCGCTTGTAGGGATCCAGCACGCGGAAGCGCACTTCGGTGTCGGCCTTGAGGATGGCCCCGCGCCAGCGCCGGGGACGATACGGGGCCAGCGGGGTGAGCGCGATGGTATGCGAGCCCAGCGGCAGAATCGGCCCGTGGGCCGAGTAGTTGTAGGCGGTACTGCCGGCCGGCGTGGACACCAGCACACCGTCGCCGATGAGCTCGCTGACCCGTTCCTGGCCGTTGAGGTCGACGCCGATATGCGCGGCCTGGCGGGTCTGGCGCAGCAGCGAGACGTCGTTGTAGGCCAGCGAGCCGGTGGTGGTGCCCGACTCGGTAAGTGCCAGCATTTCCAGCGGCCGCAGGTTGGCGGGTTCGGCCAGCGCGATGCGCATCGGCACGTCGTCTTCGGCCCGGTACTGGTTCATGAGGAAGCCCACCGTGCCCAGTTTCATCCCGAACACGGGTTTGCCCAGGTGCCCATGCCGGTGCAGGGTCTGCAGCATGAAGCCGTCACCGCCCAGCGGGCAAAGCACGTCGGCGTCCTCGGGCGAATGCTCGCCGTAGCGCGCCAGCATCGCCGCGCGGGCCTGCTGTGCAGGTTCGGTGGTACTGGCCAGGAAGGCGATGCGGGGGGTATCGCTCATGGGGGTTCCGGGTGGGGCTTGGGTTGAAGGATAACCGGGGTTGTTCGCGAACGGCGGCGCTTTGATTCATCCGTGCTGGGCGGGGGCCAGGCACCCTCGCTCCGGGACACGCCGTGAACCCATCCATGGGGGCTACTCCACGGCATCCATGCCGTGGAGTGTCCCTCCGGAGGGTACCTGGCCCCCGCCATGATGGTTTGTCGCAAGGCGGATCGAACAGCAACAGCATGTGTTGTTCTGGGGTCATGCGTTACCGGGTGTGGGGAGTTTCAGGGCCGTCGTCTGTCGACCGACGCTACCGGGGCTGCGTGCTTTTGATTATCGTTGGCCGCCGATTGATTGTCGGGGGGCCATCGGATGGGGGGTACGGGACCGTTGAAAACATGGATGTTTTCGACGAGCCCCCATGGATGGGTTAACGGCGTGTCCCGTACCCCCCATCCGATGGCCCCAAGCACTTACGCCCGCAGCCGAGGGTTGTTCGCGCGAATCCAACAAAAAAGGCCCCGCCGGAGCGGGGCCTTTCGGGCTTCAGCCGTTCAGACGCTTATGCGCCGTGGGCGGCGAGCTGGCCCAGGCGCTGGACGGCGACCGAGACGGTCGGGTAGTCCAGGGTCTTCTGCTCGGCCAGTTCGGACAACATCGCCAGGGTGAAGCGCAGGCTGTTGTCGTCGCGACCGATCCAGGTGGCGACCTTGGCTTCCGCACTGCCGCCCTTGGTGCCCAGCACCTGGCCGGCCAGGTTGCGGTGGTGCGCCGCCAGTTCATCACGCAGCACGCCTCGGGCCACCGCGTGCCAGCGGCCGTTGACCTCCAGCGCGTCGATCTGCTCGAACAGCCACGGCAGCTGCAGCGCGTCGCCCAGGCGGAAGTGGACCTTCGACACGTCCACCGGCTTCAGCTTGCGCGTACGCGCCAGTTCGATGATGTCGAACGCCGGTTCCAGGAAGTGCAGTTCGGCCAGCTGCTGTGCCAGTGCCGGCGGCAGGCCCTTTTCCTTCCACTCCGCCACCAGGGCTTCGTAGGTCGGACGCTGCGAATCCGGCAGCACACCCGATGCTTCGCGGATGTCGTTGAACGGACCCTGGTAGCGGTTCACCGCCTCGGTGATGCCCGGCATCGGGCCGGGGCGGAACAGCAGCCAGCGCACGAACGAACGCTGCAGCTTCCAGATCACTTCCAGTGCGTCGATCTGCACCGACTCCGGCACCGTACCGTCCAGCGCGTCGATCTGCGCCCACAGCGCGCGTGCGTCCAGCGTTTCACGGCTGATCGTGTACGCCTTGGCCACTTCCGAGATCGAACGGCCGGTGTCTTCCTGCATGCGCATCAGGAAGGTTGCACCCATCCGGTTGATGGTCTGGTTGGTCACCGCCGTGGCGATGATCTCGCGCTTCAGGCGGTGCCGCTCCATCGCGTCGGCATACTTCTTCTGCAGCGGCGTCGGGAAGTAACGCAGCAGTTCCTTGGACAGGTACGGGTCTTCCGGAATATCCGATTCCAGCAGTTGCTGGAACGCCACCAGCTTGGAATACGACAGCAGCACCGACAGTTCCGGACGGGTCAGGCCCTGGCCGCGTGCCTTGCGCTGCGACAGCTCGGCATCCGACGGCAGGAACTCGATCTGACGATCCAGCAGCCCCTGCTGTTCCAGCGTGCGGATGAAGTGCTGCTTGGAACCCAGGCGCTTGACCGCCATCCGCTCCATCAGGCTCAGCGCCTGGTTCTGGCGGTAGTTGTCGTTCAGCACCAGGTCGGCCACTTCGTCGGTCATCGACGCCAGCAGCTTGTTGCGCTGGTCAACCGTGAGCTTCTTGGCCCGCACCACATCGTTGAGCAGGATCTTGATGTTCACTTCGTGATCCGAAGTGTCCACACCCGCCGAGTTGTCGATGAAGTCGGTGTTGAGCAGCACCCCGGCCTGCGCGGCTTCGATGCGGCCCAGCTGGGTCATGCCCAGGTTGCCGCCCTCGCCCACCACCTTGCAGCGCAGCTCGCCACCGTTCACGCGCAGCGCGTTGTTGGCGCGGTCGCCGACGTCGCTGTGCTGTTCGGTCGCAGCCTTGACGTAGGTACCGATGCCGCCGTTCCACAGCAGGTCCACCGGGGCCTTCAGGATCGCGCTCATCAGGTCGTTCGGCGACAGCGCCTTGACGCCATCGTCCAGACCCAGCGCTTCGCGCACCTGCGGGGTGATCTCGATCGACTTCAGGGTGCGCGGGTAGATGCCGCCGCCCTTGCTGATCAGCTTGGCGTCGTAGTCGGCCCAGCTCGAACGCGGCACGGTGAACATGCGCTCACGCTCGACGAACGAGGTGGCCGCATCCGGATTCGGGTCCAGGAAGATGTGGCGATGGTCGAACGCGGCCAGCAGGCGGATGTGGCGCGACAGCAGCATGCCGTTGCCGAACACGTCGCCGGACATGTCGCCCACGCCCACGGTGGTGAAGTCCTGGGTCTGGCTGTCACGGCCCAGCGCACGGAAGTGACGCTTCACCGATTCCCACGCACCGCGTGCGGTGATGCCCATGCCCTTGTGGTCGTAACCGACCGAACCACCCGAAGCGAACGCATCGCCCATCCAGAAGCCGTGCGCGATGGCCAGGCCGTTGGCGATGTCGGAGAAGGTCGCGGTGCCCTTGTCAGCCGCCACCACCAGGTACGGGTCGTCCATGTCGTGGCGGACCACGTCCACCGGCGGCACGATCTTGTTGTTGACGATGTTGTCGGTGATGTCCAGCAGGCCCTGGATGAACAGCTTGTAGCAGGCCACGCCGTTGGCGAACACCGCGTCGCGGTCACCGCTGGCCGGCGGCATCTTGGCGAAGAAGCCGCCCTTCGCGCCAACCGGCACGATCACGGTGTTCTTCACCATCTGCGCCTTGACCAGGCCCAGCACCTCGGTGCGGAAGTCTTCGCGACGGTCCGACCAGCGCAGGCCACCACGGGCGACCGCGCCGAAGCGCAGGTGGGTACCTTCCACGCGCGGGCCGTACACGAAGATTTCGCGGTACGGGCGCGGCTTGGGCAGGTCCGGCACCAGCGCCGAATCGAACTTGAAGCTGATGCAGTGGCCCGGACGGCCATTGGCATCGGTCTGGTAGTAGCTGGTACGCAGGGTGGCGTTGATCACGCCCATGAAGCTGCGCAGGATGCGGTCTTCGTCCAGGCTGGAGACGCGGTCCATCAGCTTGACCAGCGCTTCGCGGGTGGCTTCCATCTGCGCGTCGCGGCTGCCCTTGCGCGCATCGACCACGGTCTTGAGCACCTTCAGGGTGCCCTCGTCGCCGCCGGCCAGCACGTTCAGATGCGCACGCAGCTGGGCCTGGCCTTCAGCGATAGCGTCCTTGTCCTCATGCCCGGTAGCCGGGTCGAAGCGGGCTTCGAACAGCTCCACCAGCAGGCGGGCCAGCAGCGGGTAGCGGGTGAAGGTACCTTCCACGTAAGCCTGCGAGAACGGCACGCCGGTCTGCAGCAGGTACTTGCAGTAGCCACGCAGCATCGCGACCTGGCGCCAGTGCAGGCCAGCGGCCAGCACCAGACGGTTGAAGCCGTCGTTCTCGGCGTCGCCGTGCCACACGCGGGCGAAGGTTTCACCGAAGGCTTCATCGACGCTGGCGGCATTGATAGCACCGGCGGTCGACTCGACTTCGAAGTCCTGCACGTACACCGGGGCGTTGTCGACCGTCAGACGGTACGGACGCTCGGCGATCACGCGCAGGCCCATGTTTTCCATCATCGGCAGCGCGTCCGACAGCGGAATGTCGTCCAGCTGGCGGTACAGCTTCAGGCGCAGGCCCTCGCCGTTCTCGCGCTGCACGGCCTGCAGGCTGAGGCGCAGGTCGTCCGGACCGGTCAGCGCGTCGAGCTGGCTGACGTCGTTGGCCGCGATCTCGGTGCTGGAATCTTCGATGTAACCGGCCGGCAGTGCCTTGCCGATGCGGGCGGCAATGCGCAGGCCTTCGGTTTCACCGTGGCGGGCCACCAGCGCTTCGCGCAGGTCGTCCTGCCAGTTGCGCAGCACCTGGGCCAGCTTCTGCTCCAGTGCCGAGGTGTCCACGTCCAGCGTTTCACCGGCCTTCGGGCGCACGATCAGGTGCACCTGGGCCAGCGGCGATTCGCCCAGCACCACCGAGCTGTCGACGTACTCACCGTGCAGCGCTTCCTTCAGCATGGCCTCGATGCGCAGGCGCACGTCGGTGTTGAAGCGTTCGCGCGGCAGGTAGACCAGTGCGGAAATGAAGCGGCTGTACTTGTCGCGACGCAGGAACAGGCGGCTGCGCACGCGCTCCTGCAGGCCCAGCACGCCCATGGCGGTGCGGTACAGCTCTTCCTCGCTGGACTGGAACAGCTCTTCGCGCGGCAGGGTTTCCAGGATGTGGCGCAGGGCCTTGCCGCTGTGGCTGGCCGGGGCCAGACCCGACTGCGTCATCACGTATTCGTGGCGCTGGCGCACCAGCGGGATTTCCCACGGGCGGCGGTTGTAGGCGCTGGAGGTGAACAGACCGAGGAAGCGCTGCTCGCCGATGATCTTGCCCTTGGCGTCGAATTCCAGCACGCCGATGTAGTCCATGTAGCCGGCGCGGTGCACGCGCGAACGGGCATTGGTCTTGGTCAGGATCAACGCGTCCTTCAGCCCGCTGGTGGCATTGAGCCCCTGCGCGGCGAGGGTCTTGACCGGGCGGGCAGCCGAGGTGTCGCGGCCCTTCATCAGGCCCAGGCCGGTGTCGTTGAGCGGAGCCAGCACTTCTTCCTTGCCCTGCTTTTCCACGCGGTAGGCGCGGTAGCCGAAGAAGGTGAAGTGGTTGTCGGCGGCCCAGCGCAGGAATTCCTGGGCCTCGGCGCGCGAAGCGGCGTCCACCGGCAGCTGGCGGCTGCCGAGGTCGTCGGCGATGCTCAGCGCCTGGGTGCGCATGGCGTCCCAGTCACGGACGATGGCACGCACCTCGTCCAGCGACTTGCTGATCGCCTTTTCCACGTCGGCCATGGCCTCGGCCGGCTGACGGTCGATTTCCAGCAGCATCACCGATTCGGCGGTGCCTTCGCTCACCTGGGTGAGCTTGCCGGCCTTGTCACGGCTGAAGCGGATCACCGGATGACCCAGCACGTGCACGCCAATGCCCTGCTCGGCCAGCGCCATGGTCACCGTATCCACCAGGAACGGCATGTCGTCGTTGACGATCTGCAGCACGGTGTGCGGCGATTCCCAGCCGTTGGCCTTCAAGGTGGGGTTGAACACGCGGACGTTGGCCTTGCCGACCTTGCGGCTGCGGGCGAATTCCAGCATGTCGGCAGCCAGTGCGGCCCACTCCTCAGCGGTGTGGTGCGGGAACTCGTCCGCTTCCATGCGCTTGTAGAAGTCTGCGGCAAAAGCCACTGCCTCGGCCTGGGCGGCCGCCGGGTAACGCTTGCGCAAGGCCGTGTATACCGGTTCCAGAGAGAAGCCCACTGGCGAAACAGTCTGCGTATCGGCTGGTTTGGTTTTTGCTTTCACGGTCTTGGCGACAGGTTTTTGCGGTTTCATGGCAGAGCGATGCGTGTTGCTCAGTTGGAAAAATGAAATTGTAGCCCTGTTGCGTGAAAAGGCCTTGCTGCAGGACGGAATCTGGTTTTTCGGTTGGGTGGCGTTTACGTCACGCATCGGCAGTGCGCCGAGGTATGGAGACGTGGGTCACACAACCTCTCGCCCCACAGTGTCCAGGCCATCGGTGGCAGGCTGACGACACGCCACGCAACAGTGCCAAAAGAAAGGGTTCTCCAATTCTGAACTGGACGGTATAGTCCACCGCGTGAACTCCCCTACCCCCGCTGCCGGCGCATTGGACGCGCGCGACCACCGCGTGTTCGATGCCGTGCGCGAGTTGATGTCCACCCAGGGCATGCAGCTGAGCATGGAAGCGGTGGCCCAGCAGGCTGGCTGTTCCAAGCAGACCCTCTACAGCCGCTATGGCAGCAAGCAGGAACTGCTGCGCCGGGTGATGCAGCGCCACCTGTGCCGCGCCACCGCCGGCCTGCGTGCGATGGACGGAGAAGACCTGCGCGGTTGCCTGCTGCAGTTCGCCATCGACCATCTCGAGCACTTCAACGAGACCCAGGTGATCCAGGCACGCCGGCTGATCGCGGCCGAAGCCGCCCAGTTTCCCCAGGAAGCCCAGGCGCTGTATCGCGACGGGGCCGGCGCGCTCGCCCTTCACCTGGCTGAATGGATCGCCACCCGCATTGAGCGCGGCCTGCTCCGCCATGACGACCCACACTTCATGGCCGAACTGCTATTGAGCATGATCGCCGGGTTGGATTTCGAGAAGCAGCGTTTCCATACCCCCCACCGTGATGACGCCGTCGTGCGTCGGCGCTGGGCAGAATTTTCCGTGGACAGTTTCCTGCAAGCCTTTGCCGTGCACCCTGCTGTTCCCGAACCACATTCAAACCAACTCCGGAGTTTCTCCTGATGATCGCCCCACTCCGCACCCTTGCCCTGACGTGCGCGGTTGCCGTTGCGCTGACCGCCTGCAAGAAGCAGGAACAGCAGACGCCCCCGCCGCCGGAAGTGGGCGTGATCGAAGCCAAGGCTGAAACCCTGCCGCTGCAGCGCGAGCTGGTCGGCCGGCTGTCGCCGTTCCGCAGCGCCGACGTGCGCGCCCGCGTGCCGGGCGTGCTGCTCAAGCGCGTCTACCAGGAAGGCCAGGACGTCAAGCAGGGCCAGGTTCTGTTCCTGATCGATCCGGCCCCGCTGCAGGCATCGTTGAACTCCTCGCAGGGCCAGCTGGCCTCGGCGCAGGCGACCTATGTCAATGCCAAGGCCGCCGCTGATCGCGCCCGCTCGCTGGCTCCGCAGGCCTTCGTGTCCAAGTCCGACGTCGACGCGGCTGAAGCCGCCGAGCGCTCGGCCGCCGCAGCCGTCACCCAGGCCCAGGCCGCGGTGACCAGCGCGAAGATCAACCTGGGCTATGCCGAGGTCACCTCGCCGATCAGCGGTCGTGCCGGCAAGCAGCAGGTCACCGAAGGTGCACTGGTCGGCCAGGGCGATGTGACCCTGCTGACCACGGTGGACCAGCTGGACCCGCTGTACGTGAACTTCTCGATGAGCTCGGATGAAATGACCCAGCTGCGTCGGGCCCAGGCCCAGGGCTCGGTGGCGCTGAGCGGCGACGGCAAGTCGACCGTGCAGGTGCGCCTGGCCGACGGCACGGTGTATGGCGAACCCGGCACCCTGGACTACTCCTCGGCCACCGTCGACCCGGCCACCGGCGCGGTGACCCTGCGCGCGGTGCTGCCGAATCCGCAGCAGCTGCTGCTGCCGGGTTCGTTCGTCAGCTTCCAGGCCGTGCTCGGCGAACGCAAGAACGCCTTCCTGGTGCCGCTGCAATCGCTGCAGCGCGACACCGTCGGCGGCTACGTGATGGTGGTCGGCAAGGACGGCAAGGTAGTGCGCAAGAACGTCACCACCGAAGGCCAGCAGGGTGCCAACTGGCTGGTTACCGGGGGCATTGAACCGGGTGACCAGGTGATCGTGGCCGGCGTGCAGAAGGTCAAGGAAGGCGCACCGGCCAAGGCCGCACCGTGGAACCCGGCTGCCGCCAACGGCAATGGCCAGGCTCCGGCGGCGGGTGCTCCGGCAGGTGCCGCGCCGGCAGCTGCGCCGGCAGATGCGGCTGCTGACCCGGCCAAGGCCGACGGCCAGGCCACCGAAGGCGCTCCGGCTGCCGAACCGACCAAGCAATAACGGGGAGCATCCGTCATGCCTAAATTTTTCATTGAACACCCGGTATTCGCCTGGGTGGTCGCGATCCTGATCTCGCTTGCAGGCGTGATCTCGATCCTGGGCCTGGGCGTGGAGTCCTACCCCAGCATCGCACCGCCACAGGTGACGGTGAGCGCCACCTACCCCGGTGCCAGCGCCGACACCACCGAAAAGTCGGTCACCCAGGTGATCGAACAGCAGCTGACCGGTATCGATCACCTGCTGTACTTCAGCTCGTCGTCGGCCTCCAACGGCCGTGCGCAGATCACCCTGACCTTCGAAACCGGTACCGACCCGGACATCGCCCAGGTGCAGGTGCAGAACAAGGTATCGCTGGCGACGCCGCGACTGCCCACCGAAGTGACCCAGCAGGGCGTGGTGGTGGCCAAGGCCAACGCCGGCTTCCTGATGGTGGTGGCACTGCGTTCGGACAGCGAGGCGATCAACCGTGACGCCCTGAACGACATCGTCGGTTCGCGCGTGCTCGACCAGATCTCGCGTATCCCGGGCGTCGGCAGCACCCAGCAGTTCGGTTCCGAGTACGCCATGAACATCTGGCTCAACCCGGAGAAGATGCAGGGCTACAACCTCAGCGCCAGCCAGGTGCTGGCCGCGGTGCGTGCACAGAACGTGCAGTTCGCCGCCGGTTCGCTGGGTTCGGATCCGTCCCCGGCCGGCCACTACTTCACCGCCACGGTCTCGGCCGAAGGCCGCTTCAGCTCGCCGGAACAGTTCGAGGAGATCATCCTTCGCGCCAATGCCGACGGCTCGCGGGTGATGCTCAAGGACGTGGCGCGCATTGCCTTTGGTGCCAACAACTACGGCTTTGACACCCAGTACAACGGCCGCCCCACCGGTGCCTTCGCGATCCAGCTGCTGCCGGGTGCGAACGCCCTGAACGTGGCCGACGCGGTGCGCGCCAAGATGGACGAGCTGCAGCCCAGCTTCCCGGCCGGCGTGAGCTGGTTCTCGCCATACGACAGCACCACGTTCGTGAAGATCTCGATCGAGGAAGTGGTCAAGACCCTGATCGAAGCGGTCGTGCTGGTGTTCCTGGTGATGCTGATCTTCCTGCAGAACTTCCGCGCCACCCTGATTCCCACCCTGGTCATCCCGGTGGCCCTGCTCGGCACCTTCCTGGGCATGAGCATCATCGGCTTCACCATCAACCAGCTGACCCTGTTCGCGATGGTGCTGGCGATCGGCATCGTGGTCGATGACGCGATCGTGGTCATCGAGAACGTCGAACGCATCATGACCGAGGAGAAGCTGCCGCCGAAGGCCGCGACCCAGAAGGCCATGACCCAGATCACCGGCGCGGTGGTGGCGATCACCGTGGTGCTGGCGGCGGTGTTCATTCCGTCGGCCCTGCAGGGCGGTGCCGCAGGTGAAATCTACAAGCAGTTCGCGCTGACCATCGCCATCGCGATGGCGTTCTCGGCGTTCCTGGCGCTGGGCTTCACCCCGGCGCTGTGCGCGACTTTCCTGAAGGCCACGCACAACGACCACCCGAACATCGTCTACCGCACCTTCAACAAGTACTACGACAAGGTCAGCAACACCTACGTGGGCCACATCACTTCGGCGGTGAAGCATGCGCCGCGCTGGATGATCCTGTTTGTGGTGCTGACCGCGCTGTGCGGCTTCCTGTTCACCCGCATGCCGGGCAGCTTCCTGCCGGAAGAAGACCAGGGCTATGCGCTGGCGATCGTGCAGCTGCCGCCGGGCTCGACCAAGGCGCAGACCAACGCGACCTTCGCGCAGATGCGCGGCATCCTGGAAAAGCAGGATGGCTTTGAAGGCATGCTGCAGGTGGCCGGTTTCAGCTTCGTCGGTTCCGGCGAAAACGTGGGCATGGGCTTCATCCGTCTGAAACCCTGGGCGGACCGCGACGTCACCGTTCCGGAGTTCATCCAGAGCATGAATGGTGCGTTCTACGGGATCAAGGAAGCGCAGATCTTCGTGGTCAACCTGCCCACGGTGCAGGGTCTGGGCCAGTTCGGCGGCTTCGACATGTGGCTGCAGGATCGCGGCGGTGCCGGCTATGAGCAGCTGACCCAGGCGCGCAACATCCTGCTGGGCAAGGCGGCCGAAGAAAGCGACATCCTGACCGGTGTGCGCCCGAACGGCCTGGAAAACGCCCCGCAGCTGCAGTTGCATGTAGACCGTGTGCAGGCGCAGACGATGGGCCTCTCGGTTTCCGACGTGTACAGCACGATCCAGCTGATGCTGGCTCCGGTGTACGTGAACGACTTCTTCTACCAGGGCCGCATCAAGCGCGTGACCATGCAGGCCGATGGCCCGTACCGAACCGGTGCGGAGTCGTTGAACAGCTTCTACACGCCAAGCAGCCTGCAGACCAATGCCGACGGCACCCAGGCGATGATTCCGCTGAGCACGGTGGTGAAGTCCGAATGGGTGTCGGCACCGCCGTCGCTGAGCCGTTACAACGGCTATTCGGCGATCAACATCGTGGGTTCGCAGGCACCGGGCCGCAGCTCGGGTGAGGCGATGCAGGCGATGGAGCGCATCGTTTCCGACGACCTGCCGGCGGGCTTCGGCTACGACTGGTCGGGCATGTCCTACCAGGAAATCCTGGCGGGCAACGCGGCGACGCTGCTGCTGGTGCTGTCGATCGTGGTGGTGTTCCTGTGCCTTGCGGCGCTGTATGAAAGCTGGTCGATCCCGGTGGCGGTGCTGCTGGTGGTACCGCTGGGCGTGCTGGGTGCGTTGGCCTTCTCGCTGGCGCGTGGCCTGCCGAATGACCTGTACTTCAAGATCGGCCTGATCACGGTGATTGGTCTGGCGGCGAAGAACGCGATCCTGATCGTGGAATTCGCGGTGGAGCAGCGTGCAGCGGGCAAGAACCTGCGCGAGGCGACCATCGAGGCAGCACGCCTGCGCTTCCGTCCGATTCTGATGACCTCGTTCGCGTTCATCATGGGCGTGATCCCGATGGCGATCTCCACCGGTGCCGGTGCCAACTCGCGTCACGCCATTGGTACGGGCGTGATCGGCGGCATGGTGTTCGCCACCTTCTTGGGCCTGCTGATGATTCCGGTGTTCTTCATCGTGGTCCGCCGCATGCTGGGCGACAAGCTGGACGAACCATCCAAGGAGTTCCTGGAGCGCCAGAACGAAGGCAACGCCGCCCATCGCCCGGATCGGTGATGACGGCTGACGCAACCCGGTAGGTGACCACCGTTGGTGGTCACCCTTCCAAGGCCCCGGAGCGATCCGGGGCTTTTTTGTTTGTCTGCCTTCGATGTGGATGCAATTGCATGCACCGCGCTCGCCTGATTGCATGCAATCCGTAGAGCCACGCCATGCGTGGCTGCTGCTGGATTCGGGCGAACAACCCTCGGTTCACGGCATCCCTGGTTTGGCGGCTCGGGATGGGCGTTCCGGGGGACGCTGCAAGTACGTCCATGTAAGCTCGATCGCCGCATCCATGCGGCTCACGCCCCCTCCAGCCCACCCCGAGCCGCCCCGAAAGGTGGTCGGTGGCCGTCGAAAATCAAATACACGTAATCCCGGTAGCGTCGTTCGACAGACGACGGCCATGAAATCCCCAACACCCGGTAACGCATGACCCCGGATCGACACCGCCGTTGATTCCGGGCTTGCCAGAACCTACTCAACAACCTCCAACCAAAGGCCATCCAACCTAGCCCTGGCAAGCACATCAGCCGCCTCAGCCCCGACAAGCAACGCATAGAACTTTTCTTTGCCATCCGCAAACTGCAGGTCGCTGCGGACCAGGCCCGTATCCGCCCGCATGTCCTGACTGAAGGAAGCCACAGCACCGACGATGTAGCGATGCTGCCCGCAGCGCCCGCACAACGGCCCGAACTGCGGGCCCGCCCGCGCCACGTCGATGCGAACCTCATCCAGCAGTTCCATCAGGTAGTACTGCCTCCGGTAATGTGCTCGCGGCGGCAGGGGAACGAACGTCTGCCTGCCGGGCAAGGTTTCAGCAACTGCCTTGAAACGCTCGGACGCGATGTAAAACCCGTCGTAGGTAACGCCCAGGTCGTAACGCGTCTTCTTCAGGACGAAGTCCGGATTCCAGTGGTCACGCGATGTTTTGCAGCCGCATGCGGGGCAGAGTGTGGTCGCGTCGGGAAGCCAGACCGTGTCGTTGTCCGGGCATTGGATTTCAAAGTACATGGAGCGTTCCTTGCTCATTGGGGCCGGCATTACCACGAGACTACTTCGTTTCGTGGTCATGCGTTACCGGATGTTGGGGATTTCAGGGTCGTCGTCTGTCGACCGACGCTACCGCCCTCCGGATGAGCAAATGTACGCGATGACGATGTGCGTTGGACCTTCGATGGCCACCGACGCTCTGTCTGGGTTGTGCCGGGGTGGGTTTGCGGGACCGTCAAAAACATGGATGTTTTTGACGAGCCTACATGGACGTATTCACGGCGTGTCCCGCAAACCCGCCCCGGCGCGCCCAAACACGGATTCACGTGGCCGCCGGCTGTTCGCCTGAATCCAACAGCAGCCGGGCAAGCCCGGCTCTACGTAACGCCGACGCTGTCAGCGCAGACCGGTCTCGTTGCGCGCGATCACCAGGCGCTGGATTTCCGAGGTGCCTTCGTAGATCTCGGTGATCTTGGCATCGCGGAAGTAGCGCTCCAGCGGCATTTCCTTGGAGTAGCCCATGCCGCCGTGGATCTGCACCGCCTGGTGGGTGATCCACATCGCCGCTTCCGAGGCGGTCAGCTTGGCAATGGCCGCTTCGTTGCTGAAACGCTTGCCCTGCCCCTTCACCCACGCCGCGCGCAGGGTCAGCAGCAGTGCCGCGTCCAGCTTGCACTTCATGTCCGCGATCTTGGCCTGGGTCATCTGGAAGGTGCCGATGGCCGCGCCGAATGCCTTGCGCTCCTTGACGTACTCAATGGTGGCTTCATACGCCGCACGGGCGATGCCGATCGCTTGCGAGGCGATACCGATGCGGCCCGCGTCGAGCACGCCCATCGCGATCTTGAAGCCCTCGCCTTCCTTGCCCACGATGTCGTCAGCGTGGGCCACGTAATCCTGGAACTCGATCTCGCAGGTCGCCGAGGCACGGATGCCCAGCTTCGGCTCGGTCTTGCCGCGGTGGAAGCCCGGCCGGTCGGTGTCGATGATGAAGGCGGTGATCCCGCGTGCGCCGGCGTCCGGGTCGGTCATCGCGAACAGCACGATGTACTTGGCCACCGGGCCGGAGGTGATCCAGCTCTTCTTGCCGTTGATCACATAGGTGCCGTCGGCCTGCTTGACCGCGCGGCAGCGCATGGCGGTGGCGTCCGAACCCGACTGCGGTTCGGTCAGCGCGAATGCGCCAATGGCCTGGCCTTCGGCAATCGCGCGCACGTAGGTCTGCTTCTGCGCTTCGCTGCCATGGGTCAGGATGCCGTTGCAGAACAGCGAGTTGTTCACCGACATGATCGTCGAGTGCGCGGCGTCGCCCGCGGCCACTTCCACCATCGCCAGCACATAGGCGATCGGGTCCATGCCCGCGCCGCCGTATTCAGCCGGTACTTCGATGCCCATCAGGCCGTTTTCGCCCAGCAACTGGATGTTTTCCAGCGGGAACTCGCCGGTGCGGTCATGGTGCTCCGCGCTCGGGGCAATCTTTTCCTGCGCAATGCGACGCGCCACGTCCTGCAGCATCAGCTGCTCTTCGGTAAAGCTGAAATCCACTACACCCTCCCAGGCTCAAGTCGATAGGGCCGCTACGTACGCGGCCGTGTGGCGGAATTGTACCGGGGGCCGGGCAATCGCGGCTGACTTGACCGGAACCGGCCGGAACAACGAAAATATCTCTATATCGCGATAGGTAGATATTTATGGATCTCGAGGACTGGTCGGTCCGCCTCAAAGTGTTCGCTGACGCCACCCGCGTCCGCCTGCTGACCCTGCTTGAGCAGGAAGAACTGACCGTGGCCGAACTGTCGGCCATCACCACGCTGGCGCAGCCACGCGTGTCGACCCACCTGGCCAAACTGAAAGAGGCCGGGCTGGTGCGCGACCGCCGCGCCGGGGTGTCGGCGTATTACCGCTTCGACGACGCCGCGCTGGACCCGGCGCAGCGTGCATTGTGGCACGCCTTGAGCACCGGCAGCGACGACCCGCTGCTGCGCCAGGATGCTGAACGCGTGGCCGGCGTACTGGCCAGCCGCGCCGCCGACCAGAACTGGGCCGACAGCGTGGCCGGCGACATGGAACGCCACTACTCCCCCGGCCGCACCTGGGAGGCCCTCGCCCGCACCGCCCTGCCCCTGCTGGAAACCGGTGACGTGCTCGACATCGCCTCCGGCGACGGCGTGCTGGCCGAACTGGTCGCGCCGCACGCCAAGCGCTACATCTGCATCGACACCAGCGCGCGCGTGGTCGCCGCTGCCAGCGAGCGGCTGCGCCGCCTCGCTAATGTGGAAGTGCGCGAAGGCGACATGCACGCGCTACCGTTCAAGGACCGCAGTTTCGACCTGGTGGTGCTGATGCACGCGCTGACCTATGCGGCCAAACCGGCCCAGGCCGTGGCCGAAGGCGCGCGCGTGCTGCGCTCCGGCGGCCGGCTGCTGCTGTGCAGCCTGGCCCGCCACGAGCACAAGGCCGCGGTAGACGCCTACGGTCACGTCAACCTCGGCTTCAGCGACAAGGAACTGCGCAAGTTCGCCGAGAAGGCTGGCCTGGTCGTCTCCAGCCTGGAAACGGTCACCCGCGAAAAACGACCGCCGCATTTCGAAGTGATCTCGCTGATCGCCACCAAACCCTGAGGTTTTCCATGTCGTCGCTGCCGTGGCTGCACCCTGAACGTGTCCGCGCCCTCGAATCGGCGCTGGCCGAGCGCATCCTGATCATCGACGGTGCGATGGGCACGATGATCCAGCGCCACGGGCTGGAGGAAGCCGACTACCGCGGTGAGCGCTTCGCCGGTGGCTTCGATCACCAGCATGGCGTGGGCTGTGACCACGGCACGCCGGAAGGCCATGACCTGAAGGGCAACAACGACCTGCTGCTGCTGACCAAACCGGAGGTGATCGCCGGCATCCACACCGCGTATCTCGAGGCCGGTGCGGACCTGATCGAAACCAACACCTTCAATGCCACTTCGGTGAGCCAGGCCGACTATCACCTGGAACACCTGGTGTACGAGCTCAACAAGGCCGGCGCAGCGGTGGCGCGGGCCTGCTGCGATGCCATCGAGGCGACCACGCCGGGCAAACCGCGCTTCGTCATCGGCGTGCTTGGCCCGACCAGCCGCACGGCTTCGATCAGCCCGGACGTGAACGATCCCGGCTTCCGCAACACCAGCTTCGATGCACTGCGAGATACCTACCGCGAGGCCATCGACGGCCTGATCGACGGCGGTGCCGACACGCTGATGGTCGAGACCATTTTTGACACGCTGAACGCTAAAGCGGCGCTGTTCGCCATCGAAGAAGCCTTCGACGATCGCGGCGCGCGCCTGCCGATCATGATCTCCGGCACGATCACCGATGCCTCCGGGCGCACCCTGTCCGGGCAGACCGCCGATGCCTTCCATGCTTCGCTGGCCCACTCACGGCCGCTGTCCATCGGACTGAACTGCGCCCTCGGTGCCGACGCCATGCGCCCGCACGTGGAAACCCTGGGACAGGTCGCCGACTGTTACGTCAGCGCGCACCCCAACGCCGGCCTGCCCAACGCGTTTGGCGAATACGACGAAACTCCGGATGAAATGGCCGCCACCCTGCGCGGCTTCGCCCAGGACGGCCTGCTCAACATGGTCGGCGGCTGCTGCGGCTCCACCCCCGACCATATCCGCGCCATCGCGCTGGCGGTGGCCGGGCTGCCGCCCAGGGCGCTGCCGGCAGCGCAGGAGCAGGCCGCATGAGCGCACCGGTCCGCCACACCCGCCTGTCCGGGCTGGAACCGCTGGTCATCACCCCGGACCTGCTGTTCGTCAATGTCGGTGAGCGCACCAACGTCACCGGCAGCGCGCAGTTCCGCAAGCTGATCAAGGAAGAGCGCTACGAAGAAGCCGTCGACGTCGCCCGCCAGCAGGTGGCCAGCGGCGCGCAGATCCTCGACGTGAACATGGACGAGGGCCTGATCGATTCGGAAAAGGCGATGACCCGCTATCTGAATCTGATCATGTCCGAGCCGGACATTGCCCGTATTCCGGTGATGGTCGACTCCTCCAAATGGAGCGTGATCGAAGCCGGCCTGAAATGCCTGCAGGGCAAGAGCGTGGTCAACTCGATCTCGCTGAAGGAAGGCGAAGAACTGTTCATCGAGCACGCGCGCAAGGTGCTGCGCTACGGCGCGGCCGCCGTGGTGATGGCTTTCGATGAAACCGGCCAGGCCGACACCTGCGCACGCAAGGTCGAGATCTGCACCCGCGCCTATCGGATCCTGGTTGACCAGGTCGGCTTTCCACCGCAGGACATCATCTTCGACCCGAACATCTTCGCCGTCGCCACCGGCATCGAGGAACACGACAACTACGCGGTGGACTTCATTGAAGCCACCCGCATCATCAAGCGCACCCTGCCGCATTGCCATGTGTCCGGCGGCGTCTCCAACGTGTCGTTCTCGTTCCGTGGCAACGAAACCGTGCGTCAGGCGATCCACTCGGTGTTCCTGTACCACGCCATCGCCGCCGGCATGGACATGGGCATCGTCAACGCCGGTGCGATGCCGATCTACGACGAGCTGGGCCCGGAACTGCGCGAGCGCGTCGAGGATGTGATCCTCAACCGCCGCAGCGACGGCACCGAGCGACTGCTGGAGATCGCCGAACGCTACAAGGGCAAGAAAGGCGAAACCAAGGGCGAAGACCTGGCCTGGCGCGAGAAGCCGGTCAAGGACCGCCTGGCGCATGCGCTGGTGCACGGCATGGACGCGTGGGTCGAACAGGACACCGAAGAAGCGCGTGCGCAGGCGAGCCGCCCGCTGGACGTGATTGAAGGGCCGTTGATGGATGGCATGAACATCGTCGGCGACCTGTTCGGGGCCGGCAAGATGTTCCTGCCGCAGGTGGTCAAGTCCGCACGCGTCATGAAAAAGGCCGTGGCCTACCTGCTGCCCTACATCGAGGCGGAAAAGGCGCGCAGCGGCGACACCGCGCGCAGCAACGGCAAGATCATCATGGCCACGGTCAAGGGCGACGTGCATGACATCGGCAAGAATATCGTCGGCGTCGTTCTGGCCTGCAACAACTTCGAGGTGGTCGACCTGGGGGTCATGGTGCCGGCGCAGAAGATTCTGGACGCCGCGCGCGCCGAGAACGCCGACATCATCGGCCTGTCCGGACTGATCACGCCGTCGCTGGAGGAAATGAGCCACGTGGCGCGCGAGATGGAGCGCCAGGGCTTCACCCTGCCGCTGATGATCGGCGGTGCCACCACCTCACGCGCGCATACCGCCCTGAAGATCGACCCGTTCTACAAGGCCCCGACCATCTGGGTGAAGGACGCCTCGCGTGCGGTCGGCGTGGCGCAGTCGTTGATCTCGCAGGACCTGCGTGAGGCCTTTGTATCTGCCAATGAAGCCGACTACGCGGACATCCGTCAGCGCCACCGCAATCGTGGCGACGCCAAGCGGCTGGTGACGCTGGGCAAGGCACGCGAGCAGCGCTTCGACGGCGGCTGGGCGGACTACACCCCGCCGGAACCGCGCCAGCCCGGCCTGCATGTGCTTGACGATTACCCGCTGGCCGATCTGGTCGAGGTGATCGACTGGACACCGTTCTTCCAGGCCTGGGAACTGGCCGGCAAGTTCCCGGCCATTCTCACCGACGAGATCGTCGGCACCCAGGCCAGCGAGCTGTACCGCGATGCGCGCGCGATGCTGACCCGCATCGTCGACGAGCGCTGGCTGACCGCCAAGGCGGTGTTCGGCTTGTGGCCGGCCAACAGCGTCGGCGATGACGTGCAGCTGCAGACCGAACAGGGCCCCGCCACCCTGCACTTCCTGCGCCAGCAGGTGGACAAGCCGGTGGAACGTCCGGATTTCTGCCTCGCCGACTTCATTGCACCGGCCGACAGCGGCAAGCGCGATTGGATCGGTGCCTTCGCGGTCACCGCCGGCATCGGCATCGAACCGCATGTGGCGCGCTTCGAGGCCGACCACGACGATTACAACGCGATCCTGCTCAAGGCGTTGGCTGATCGACTTGCCGAGGCGTTGGCCGAGCGGCTGCATCAGCGCGTGCGTACCGAGTACTGGGGATACGCTTCTGGTGAGGCCCTGGACAATGAAGCACTGATTGACGAGCAGTACGTGGGCATCCGTCCGGCTCCGGGGTATCCGGCGTGTCCGGAGCACAGCGAGAAAGGCACCCTGTTCCGCCTGCTCGATGCCGAGCGCAACGCCGAAATGCAGCTGACCGAGAGCTTTGCGATGCTGCCGACGGCGGCGGTTTCCGGCTACTACTTCAGCCACCCGCAGAGCCAGTACTTTGTGGTCGGCCGGGTAACGCGCGAACAGGTGAGCGATTACGCGCGGCGCAAGGGCGTGGAGCGGGCGCAGGTGGAGCGGTGGCTGGCGTCGAATCTGGATTACGATCCCGAATGACACGCGGCACGACCAACGGTCGTGCCCTACCTTTCGGTAGGTGACGACCGTTGGTCGTCACCCCGGCCCGATGATCACCGCCATGACCCCTGACAAACGCGATACCGTTCCGGTAGCACGCCTCTCCAGCTATTACCTGTTCTATTACGCGGCCCTGGGCGCGTTCACGCCTTACTGGTCGCTGTTTTTGACCTCGCGCGGGATGAGCGTGACCGCCATCAGCGTGATGATGGGCTTGTGGTATGCCACCCGTATTGTCGCGCCCAGCACGTGGACCTCGATCGCGGCCGCCTCGTCGCACCCGATCCGCTGGCTGCGTATCGGCAGCGTGCTGACCCTGCTGACATTCTGCGCGTTCCTGCTGCCGCTGCCACAGCCGTGGATGTACCCGGCGATGATCGTGTTCTGCTTCTTCTACAACGCGGTCATGCCGCAATTCGAGTCGATCACCCTCACCCACCTGGGCAACGACAGCCATCGCTACGGCCTGATCCGGGTCTGGGGCTCGTTGGGGTTCATCGCGGTGGTGATGGGTTTCGGCTGGCTGATCGAAGGCAAGGATGGCAGCAGCCGTGCGGACCTGTTGCCATGGCTGATGCTGCCGCTGTTCGCGCTGCTGGTGGCGTCCTCGTTCGCCAATCGCTATGCGCGCAACTTCCACAAAGCCGAAGGCGACGCCAGCGGCTTCTGGCAGATCGTGCGCAAGCCGGCGGTGGCGGCGTTCTTTCTGGCCGCCTTCATGGAGCAGCTGTCGTTCGGGCCGTACTACACGTTCTTCTCGGTCTATATGGACCAGTTCGGCTACAGCACCTCCACCCTGGGCCTGCTCTGGACCATCGGCGTGGTGTTCGAAGTGGGCGTGTTCTTCACCATCGGGCGCTTCTTCCGCCGCTATGACGCCAGCTGGATGCTGCTGATCGCGTTGATCAGTTCAGCGATCCGGTGGACGGTGACCGCGCTGTTCCCGCAGCACCTGGCGGTGATGCTGGTGGTGCAGACTGCGCATGCACTGGGCTTTGCCGCGTTCTTTGCCGCGGCCATGCAGATGCTGGCGACCTACTTCCCCGGCCGCCTCAACGGGCATGGGCAGGGGTTGCTGTACGGGTTCTCGTCCGGGGTGGGCGGTGTGCTGGGGGCATTGATCGCCGGGCAGTTGTGGAACATTGATCACGGGCGCACGGCGTTTCTGGCCGGGGCCGGGTTTGCGGCGGTGGGGGCGGTGTTGTGCTTCTTTGCGATCAGTTTGCCGTTGATACGGCAGGGGCGCGTGCGCCGGTAACGGCGTGGCACGACCAACGGTCGTGCCCTACCGGGGTTGTTACCAGACCAGATCGTCCGGCACCTGGTACTGCGGGTCGGCGTACGGATCATCTTCCGCCGGCGCGTTCGGATCCACGCGCAGTGCCACGGCCTGGGCGAACACCGCCTCGGCCTCGGCCAGCAGCGCCGCGGTCACCAGCACATAGCGCCCGTTGTTCTGCACCACGCCTAGTTCGCCGGCATTGAGCTGGCGCAGCTGGTCAGCGGTGACGTAGATGCGCTTGATCTTGCCGCCGTACGGGAAGTGCCGGGCAATATCGGCAGCTTCGTCGTTCAGGCCCGTGTCCTTCAGCAGCTCATCCAGCTTGGCCTTGGCCTCGCGACGCACGCGGGCCTCTTCCTGCTTGATGCGCTCGGCCTCGATGCGGTCGTCTTTTTCCTTCTGCGCGCGGATGGCATAGGCCTTGGCCAGGTCGATGTCCTCGCGCGAGCGCGGCTTGCCGGCCCCGCTGTTCGGCCCCTGGCCGGGACGCGGGCCGTTGCCCTGCGGACGCCCCTTGCCCGGCGGGCCGCGACGGGCGTCGCCATCACGCGGTGGACGCGGGCCGTCGCCCGGCTTGCCGCCAGGGCGTGCGCCCTGCGGCTTGCCGCCGGGGCGGCCGTCGCGGCGGGCATCGGGCTTGCGCTCGGGTTTGCGTTCGGGCTGCGGCGCGGACTTGAAGCCCAGGCCCAGCAGCTGGTCGCGGAGGGTATCGCTCATGATGTCAGGTCGATCAGTAGTGCGGGGGCGGCGGTTCTTCGCCCGGATCGGAATACAGCGCGTTTCGGACCTTGCCCAGGTCTTCCAGCAGCAGTTTGGTCAGCTCGGCGTTGCGGTTGCCTTCAATACGGGCATCCGCGAGCGCTTCGCTCAGTTCAGCCAGCGCCTGTTCCTGGAAGGACACACGCATTTCCAGCTCGATCAGACGCGCTTCCAGCGCCTGTTCACGCGCGGAGGGAATGAGCTCATCCATGCAGCGAACGCCCCCGACCGATGCCGTAGTAAGCCACACCGGCCGCTTCGATGTCCTGCGGGTCGTACAGATTACGGCCGTCGAATACCACCGCATCCTTGAGCTTTTCGCGCAGCAGAGCGAAATCCGGGCTTCGGAACTGCTTCCACTCGGTCACCACCACCAGTGCGTCAGCGCCTTCCAGCGCCGCGTTGGCGCTGTCGCAGAAGACCAGGTCGTCGCGCTCGCCGAAAATGCGCTGCGCTTCATGGGTGGCTTCGGGATCGTAGGCGCGCACCTTGGCACCGCCCTCCCACAGCTGCGCCAGCAGGCGGCGGCTGGAGGCTTCACGCATGTCGTCGGTGTTCGGCTTGAATGCCAGACCCCACACCGCGAAGGTGCGGCCGCGCACGCCTTCGTCCTCGCCCCGGTCATAGTGGCGCTGGATCAGTTCGAACAGATGGCCCTTCTGGGCCTCGTTGACCGCTTCCACCGCGTTCAACAGCTTCGGCTCATGGCCGTACTGCTGCGCGGTGCGGGCCAGCGCCTGCACGTCCTTGGGGAAGCACGAGCCGCCGTAACCGGCACCCGGATAGATGAAATGCCAGCCGATGCGCGGGTCCGAGCCGATGCCCTGGCGGACCTGTTCGACGTCGGCCCCGACCTTTTCGGCGATGTTGGCGATTTCATTCATGAACGAAATCTTGGTGGCCAGCATCGCGTTGGCGGCGTACTTGGTCAGTTCGGCCGAGCGCACGTCCATTTCCACCACGCGGTCGTGGTTGCGGTTGAACGGTGCGTACAGGCGGCGCATCAGCGCCACCGAATCAGGATTGGACGCGCCCACCACGATGCGGTCCGGCCGCATGCAGTCGGCGACCGCGTCACCTTCCTTGAGGAATTCCGGGTTGGAGACCACGTCGAACGCGATCTCCACCCCACGTGCGGCCAGCACCTCGGCGATGGCCGCGCGGACTTTGTCGGCGGTGCCGACCGGCACTGTCGACTTGTTGACCACCACGGTCGGCACCTGCATGTGCTGACCGATGGTGCGGGCCACGGCCAGCACGTACTGCAGGTCGGCACTGCCGTCCTCATCAGGCGGCGTACCGACCGCGATGAAGATCACCTGGCCATGCGCGATGGCGCTCGCGGCGTCGGTGGTGAAGGCCAGCCGGGCTGCGGCATGGTTGGTCTTGACCATGGGCTCCAGGCCCGGCTCGTAGATCGGGATGATGCCCCGGTTGAGGCCGTCCACCTTGGCCTGGTCGATATCGACGCAGACCACCTGGTGGCCGACATCGGCCAGGCAGGTGCCCGTGACCAGCCCGACGTAGCCGGTACCAAAAATCGCGACGCGCATGTCCGTGATGGCTCCGTTCCCTTACGGCAGGATGGTCAGCAGTTCGACGTCGAAGGTCAGCGTCGCGTTCGGGCCGATCGGGCCACCCTGCGTGCCTTGTTCGCCGTAAGCCAGGTCACCCGGAATCCAGAAGCGGTACTTGGAGCCGACCGGCATCAGCGCGACGCCTTCGGTCCAGCCCTTGATCACCTGGTCCAGGCCGAACTCGGCCGGGGTGCCGCGCTGGTAGCTGCTGTCGAACACGGTGCCGTCAAGCAGCTTGCCTTCGTAGTTCACGCGGACCTTGCTGGTCGGCATCGGGCGCTCGCCCGAACCCGGACGCAGCACCTGGTACTGCAGGCCCGACGCGGTGGTGACCACGCCCGGCACGGTCTTGTTCTTGGCCAGGAAGGCGTTGCCTTCGGTGCGGTTGGTACCGGCCTGGGCGGCGGCCTTGGCCTGCATCTCGGCCTGCTTGGCGGCCATGAAGCCTTCCAGCGTGGACTTGGCCTGGTCGGCGGTCATCTTCGGCGTGCCCTTGCTGAAGCTGGTCGAGATCGCGTCGAACAGCGGGGTCAGGTCCAGGTCGTCCTTCAGCGCGGCCAGCGACGGGCCGACGGCGTAGCTGCCCAGCATCAGGCCGACCTTCTCGCGGTCCACCTTCGGAGCCGGGGTGCCCGGGGCCTGGCCCGGAATCGGCTGGCCGGCCTTGACCGCCATCGACATGCGCAGTGCCTGGTCGGTCTTCTGCGCTTCTTCCTGGGTGATCAGCGGCTGCTTGCCGGCGAAGGCGTTTTCGACGCCACGGCGCAGCGCGGCCAGATCGATCTCTTCAGCAATCGGGGCGAAGGAATTGGCCACATCCAGGCCAATGGCGTAGCTGAGCTTGTCTTTCTGGGAGGTCAAAGCAGAGGTCTCCTTGGCGGCCGGGGCGGCAGCCGGTTGTTGCGACAGGGCGGCACCGGAGGTACCCATCGCCAGAATCAGAACCGACGCCGCGGCGCCACGCATTCCCATCTTCATTTGCTGCATTCCTGGAAGTGACTGGGCGCCGACGTCGGCGCGAAAAGAAGCATTGTCGCACGCACGTGCGAGATGTCGAGACGATCAGCGCTTTGCAGGCGTGACCGACAGCTCATGTTCGATCGCCTTGACCAGCTCGGCATCATCCGGCTTGACCTTGCTGGGGAACTGGGCAACCACCCGACCGTCCCTGGACACCAGATATTTGTGGAAGTTCCAGCCCGGTGCGACCCCGGTTTCCTTGGTCAGCTGCTTGTACAGGGGGGTGGCGTTGTCGCCGGTGACCTCGACCTTCTGGAACATCGGGAACTTGACCCCGTAGGTCAGCGTGCAGAATTCCTGGATCTGCGCCTCGCTGCCAGGTTCCTGGCCCTTGAAGTCATTGGACGGGAAGCCCAGCACCGAGAAGCCGCGCGCGGCGTACTTCTTCTGCAGCGCTTCCAGGCCTTCGTACTGCGGGGTGAAGCCACACTTGCTGGCGGTGTTGACCACCAGCAGCACCTTGCCGCCGTACTGCTTCTGCAGATTGACCTTGCCCTTGCCGGCCAGCGGGCGGTAGTTGAGATCCAGCAGGCCGGCGGCCTGGGCCCCACCGGCCAGCAGCAGGCCGGCCAGCAGCGCGACGGTCCAGCGACGGGTCCGGACAGCGGTCAGGACAGGGTAAGAGGAACGCATCGGGCAACTCCGGTCAGAAGGCAGGGAAACACGCTGGAACAGCCGTCCAGCAGACTGCGCGGACTATACCACCGGGGCTTTTTGCGCCGTGTGGCTGCACATCGCTGAATGCAGGCCCAGCGGAAACAGGCATGTGTCACTGACATAACATGATATTTTTCAACTAGTTGTATTTCGCATTCAGGTTATGTCACACCCCTGCCATCAGTTGGGGGCTGTCGCAACTTGCACTCCGGCGTATCGGTGTTATAGTTGCATACAACACCAGTCACCTGATGCAGGGGAAGCTCATGAACCGCATGCGCCACCACTCAGCCAAAGCCCTCACAGCCGCCACCGCGCTGCTGCTGATCGGCTGGTTCAGCATCCCCGCCGGTGACCGTGACGGCTCGTCCGCCACCGGTGCGTTTGAAGGCCCGCAGGACGCCGAGGTCATCCAGGCAGGGAACGCCGACGGCGCCCCCACGCCTCCCCGCCGGCTGCACAGCTCCCTGTCCATGCCTTACTTCTCATTCGCACAGTCGCTGAACCCACGGAGCTGACTCATGAGCGATATTCAATGGAGCGATGGCGCTCCGATCTACCGTCAGCTGAAGGAGCGTGTCATCGCCATGATGCTCGACAGCATCATCAAGCCCGGCGATGCCCTGCCCTCGGTCCGGCAGGTCGCCGCCGAATACCAGCTCAACCCCATCACCGTTTCGCGTGCTTACCAGGAACTGGCCGACGAAGGCCTGGTGGAAAAGCGCCGCGGGCTGGGCATGTTCATGACCGAGGAAGCCGCCACCCAGCTGCGCAGCAGCGAGCGTGACCGCTTCCTCAATGAAGAATGGCCGCTGGTTCTGGAGCGCATCCAGCGCCTGGGCCTGCACCTCGACGATCTGCTGCCCAAAGGGACTTCCTCATGAATGCTGTTGCATCCGACGCCGTCATCACCGGCCGGGGCCTGCGCAAGGCCTACAAACAGACAGTGGCGCTGGACACCCCCAGCCTCTCCATCAGCCCCGGGCGCATCACCGGCCTGATCGGCCCCAACGGGGCCGGCAAGACCACCCTGCTCAAGGCCCTGCTCGGCCTGACCACGGTGGAAGGCGAACTGCACGTGCTGGGGCTGGACCCGACGGTGCAGCGCAACGCACTGATGAACGACGTGTGCTTCATTGCCGACGTGGCCGTGCTGCCGCGCTGGATGAAGGTGCGCGAGGCCATCGACTTCGTCGCCGGGGTGCATCCTCGCTTCGACCGCGCCCGCTGCGAGCGCTTCCTGTCCACCACCAAGCTGCAGCCGCGCCAGCGCGTGCGTGAGCTGTCCAAGGGCATGATCGTGCAGCTGCACCTGGCCCTGGTCATGGCGATCGACGCCAAGGTGCTGGTGCTGGACGAGCCGACCCTGGGCCTGGACATCCTGTACCGCAAGGAGTTTTACCAGCGCCTGCTGGAAGACTACTTCGACGAACAGAAGACCATCATCGTCACCACCCACCAGGTGGAAGAGATCGAGCACATCCTGACCGACGTGATGTTCATCCGCGACGGCCGCATCGTGCTGACCGCCGACATGGAAGACATCGGCGAGCGCTACACCGAGGTACTGGTGTCGGCCGAAACCGCCGACGCCGCCCGTGCCCTGCAACCCATTGACGAGCGCCAGCTGCCGTTCGGCAAGAACGTCATGCTGTTCGACGGCGTCCCGCGCGCCCAGCTCTCCGCCCTCGGCGAAGTCCGCAGCCCCGGGCTGGCGGACCTGTTCGTGGCCATCATGAAGGGAACCTACGCATGAACACCGTCCACCACCCGATCAGCAAGGCGAGCACCTTCGGCTGGCTGCTCAAGCGCGAGTACTGGGAAAACCGCGGCGGTTTCCTGTGGGCCCCGTTGATCGCCGGCGTGATCTCGCTGGCAATGAGCACCATCGGCATCCTGCTGGGCCTGTGGGGTCTGAATCGGGCCGCCAAGACCGGCAACCTGCACATCGACAACGAAAACATCAACATCAACGGCCTGGACCTGAAGCTGTTGACCGAGAAGATGGATGCGCGTGGCGCGGCCGATCTCGGCAATGCACTGGACTTCACCATCCTGCTCGGCTCGCTGTGGCCGTTCGTGGTGCTGGCCTTCGTGGTGTTCTTCTACTGCCTGGGTGCGCTGTACGACGACCGCCGCGACCGCAGCATCCTGTTCTGGAAGTCGCTGCCGCTGTCGGACACCCAGACCGTGCTGTCCAAGCTGGTCAGCGCGCTGGTCGTGGCCCCGGTGATCGCGGTGATCGCCTCGATCCTGACCATGTTCGGCTTCATGTTGATCCTGTCGTGCGTGGCGCTGGCTTACGGCGGCAACCCGATGACCCTGATCTGGGGCCCGGCCAGCCCGCTGTCGCTGGTCGCCAGCCACCTGTCGTGGTTGCCGGTGTACGTGTTGTGGGCTCTTCCGACCGCGGGCTGGCTTCTGATGTGGTCGGCCTGGGCCAAGTCCAAGCCGTTCCTGTGGGGCGTGATGCTGCCGATCTTCGCCGGCATCATTGTCGCCACCACCAAGGTCATGCAGCTGTTCGACCTGACCAGCGGCTGGTTCTGGCAGCACATCGTCGGCCGCCTGCTGCTGGGCACGATGCCGGGCAGTGACGTGTTCTACCGCATGGACCAGCTGCGCGCGGTCATCAGCGACCGCGACAACCTGGTCACGGCGCTGTCGCCGTCCAACCAGATGGGAGCGCTGCAGCTGCCGGAGCTGTGGATCGGCGCGGCGTTCGGCGTGGTCTTCATCATCATTGCGATCCGCCTGCGCCGTCGCGCCGGTGAAATCTGACCCTTCCCTGCACCGAGGAACCTGCCCATGATCCGCACGGTCGCTGTTGCTTCCCTGTTGTTGCTGCCCCTTGTTGCGATGGCCGATGAACCGCAGTGCCAGTACAGCGAGCCCCGAGATCTGAAACTGGACGTGGCCGGGGCCAAGGCCGTGGTGTTCCAGGTCAGTCAGCATGACCTGGTGCTGCAGGCCGGTCCCGGGCCGCATGCCCTGACGGGCCGTGCCTGCGCCTCGCGGCAGGACCTGCTGAAGGACCTTGTGGTCACCCAGAGCAAGGAGGGCGGCAAGCTGATCGTGAAGCTGGAGCGGGCCAACCAGGGCGTGGGCTCGATTCTGAGCGGCAATCAGTACGCCTACCTGGATCTGCACGGCACCATTCCGGACAACGTGCTGATCCAGATGAACGTAGGCTCGGGCGACGCCAGCGTTACCGGCGCACATTCGCTGAGTGCGGACGTGGGCTCGGGCGATGTGGATCTGCGCGCCATCAAGGGACCTGTGACGGCAGCGATTGGTTCGGGTGACGTGGATCTGGACGGGGCCGGCTCGCTGAATCTGCTGCGGATCGGCTCCGGCGACTTCACCGCACGCAACATCGGCGGCGCGGCCAAGGTCGGCACTGTCGGCTCCGGCGATGTGAAGCTGCACGACGTGGCCGGCAATGTGGACATCGGCACGGTCGGTTCGGGTGACATCGACCTGCAGCGGGTGAAGGGCAGCGTCACCCTGGCCGGCATCGGTTCGGGCGATTTCGAGGCGCGCCAGGTGGGCGGCAGCGTCAAAGTGGAACGCCACGGTTCGGGCGATGTGACGGTGCGCGATGTCGGCGGTGGTCTCACCGTGGGCAGCAGTGGCAGCGGCGACATCAATCACAGCAATGTGCGTGGCAGCGTGCAGTTGCAGCGCGGTAAATAAAGGATCACCGACATGAATACCCGACTTCTGCTGCCTTCGCTCCTGCTCTGCCTGCCGCTGGCCGCCTGCGGCAATGGCGACGTCAACAACTCCGCCGACAAGGCGGCGGCCGAAACCGAATCGATCGGCGCGAAAGTGCAGGCGGCGACCGACAAGGCGCGCACGGAACTGGCCAAGGGCAACATCAACATTTCCGATGAGCACAACAACAAGGCCGAGATCACCCCGCAGGGCGATCTGCTGATCAACGGCCAGGCGGTGACCATCGACGCACAGCAGCGAGCGCTGTTGCTGGACTACCGCAAGCAGGTGGAAAAACTGGCCGGTGCGGGCATGGACATCGGCGTGGCCGGGGCCCAGCTGGGCGTGAAGGCCGCCGGCGAGGCGCTGCGCGGGGTGTTCTCGGGCAACACCGAGGGCATCGAGGCCAAGGTGAACGCGGAGGCGGACAAGATCAAGGAACAGGCCCAGACCCTGTGCAAGCTGCTGCCGGAGATGATGGCCAAGCAGCAGGCACTGGCGGCGGTGCTGCCGGACTTCAAGCCGTACGCCACGATGGACCAGAGCGACATCGACGACTGCCACGCCTGATCGGCCGCTGCGACGATCGGTCGCAGGGGCGGCATCGCCACGGGGGGAGGACTAGAATGGTCCTCCCCCTTTTTGTTGCCGCACTGCCATGAAGAAGCTCTGCCTGCTGCTGTTTGCCCTGTTCTGCGTGGTCGCCACCGGCTGCGACCAGGAATACCGCAATCACCGCGCCGAGCGCAGCAAGCCGAAGATCACGGTCAGCGACGGCATGGTCACGGTACGCCGCGCGCCGGCCCCGAACCTCATCGTGCTGCCGAACGGGCACATGAAGGTGGACGAGATCGAGATTCCGCTGGACGAAAGCCAGCAGGCCCTGCTACAGAACATGTTCGGCCAGCTGCAGGTGCTGCGCCAGAACACCCTGGTGGACGCCCCGCACGACCCGGACATGCGCGCAGTGAAGATCCAGGTTCCGCCAGGCATGCAGCCCATCCCCGCCGACCTGACCACCCGAATCCCCGAGTTCAAGGGCTACACCGAAACCTTCGACAACCTGATGGCGGATCGCCGCTGACGCCTACCGCGTTGCAATTGCACGATTTCCGTAGAGCCGGGCTTGCCCGGCTGCTGTTGGATTCAGGCGAACAGCCGGTGTTCACGGCATCCCTGGGTTGGCGGATCGGGATGGGCGTTCCGGGGGACGCTGCAAGTACGTCCATGTAAGCTCAGTCGCCGCATCCATGCGGCTCATGCCCCCTCCAGCCCACCCCGAACCGCCACGACAGTGCGTCGGTGGCCACGGAAGATCAAAACCAACGCATCACTTGTCCGTGCGCTGGACCTGCTTTGGTGGGATCGGTCGACAGACGATCGCCGTGAAATACCCCACGTCCGGTAACGCATGACCCCAAATCGACATCGTCGTTGATGTTGCCGTGGCATCCCCATGGCCACCGGCCAACTGTCTGGGGCGTGCCGGGGTGGGTTTGCGGGACCGTCAAAAACATGGATGTTTTTGACGAGCCTACAGGGATGTATTCACGGCGTGTCCCGCAAACCCACCCCGGTACGCCCAAACACGGGAACCGATGATCATCGGCTGTTCGCCAAAAACCAACAGCAGCCGGGCAAGCCCGGCTCTACGGGCCGCGTGCAACCGCAAGGCAGCCGCACGCATCCATCGCAATCGCGGGCTTTACGCGATCAACCACCACCGCCCGAACCACCGCCGGCGTGGATGCCGCCGGCGGTCAGTGCGGCCGGATCGAGCAGGCGGCGCAGTTCGGCTTCGCTCAAGCCGCTGTCTTCCTTGGCCACGTCCAGCACCGGGCGCTGTTCCTTGTAGGCGCGCTTGGCGATTGCGGCGGCCTTTTCGTAACCGATGATCGGGTTCAGCGCGGTCACCAGGATCGGGTTGCGGCCCAGTGCCTCGCGCACGCGGTCCTCGCGCACCTTCAGGCCGGCAATTGCGGTGTCCGCCAGCAGGCGCGAGATGTTGGACAGCAGACCGATGCCGTCCAGCAGATTCGCCGCCACCAGTGGCAGGGTCACGTTCAACTGGAAATTGCCGGTCTGCCCCGCCACCGTGATCGCGGTGTGGTGGCCGATCACCTGCGCGCACACCATTACCGTAGCTTCCGGAATCACCGGATTGACCTTGCCCGGCATGATCGAGCTGCCCGGCTGCAGCGCCGGCAGTTCAATCTCACCCAGGCCCGCCAGCGGACCGGCATTCATCCAGCGCAGGTCGTTGGCGATCTTGATCAGTGCCACCGCCAGCGCATTGAGCTGGCCCGAAAGCTCCACCGCGTCGTCCTGCGCGGCCAGACCTTCAAACTTGTTCTCCGCGCTGTCAAAGCGCACGCCGGTCTGCTGCTTCAACCGCTTGGCCACGCGCTCTCCGAAACGCGGGTCTGCATTGATCCCGGTGCCGATCGCGGTGCCGCCCAGCGGCAGGCGACGCAGACGCTTGAGCGCGTCTTCCAGCCGCTCCTGCGCCGAGGCCAGCTGCGCCGACCACGCCCCGAATTCCTGCTCGAAGGTCAGTGGCATCGCATCCATCAGATGAGTGCGCCCGGTCTTGACCACCTTGCGCAGGCTGCGCCCCTTCTTGTCGATGGTCTTGCGCAGGTGCACCAGCGCCGGCAGCAGTTCCTCGTGCACGCCCAGCAGGGCCGAGACGCGCAGCGCGGTGGGGATCACATCGTTGGAGCTCTGGCCCTGGTTGACGTGGTCGTTGGGGTGCACCGCGGTCTTTCCGGCCTTGCCGGCGCGGTTGGCCAAGGTCGCTATGACCTCGTTGGCGTTCATGTTCGACGAGGTGCCCGAGCCGGTCTGGTACACGTCAATCGGGAAATGCGCGTCGTGGTCGCCAGCGGCGACTTCGGCCGCGGCCACTTCGATCGCTTTGGCGATGTTCTTCGGCAGGTGGCCCAGCTCGGCGTTGACCGCCGCCGCAGTGCCCTTCACCAGGCCCAGGGCGCGGATGAAGCCGCGCGGCATGCGCTGGCCGGACACCGGGAAGTTCTCGACCGCACGCTGGGTCTGCGCGCCCCACAAGGCGTCTGCAGGTACCTGCAGTTCACCCATGCTGTCGTGCTCGACCCGGAACGCCTGCAGGGGGCGCTTTGTTGCTGCTTTGCTCATTTCGTTGACTCCGCACTACTTCTTGTTGGGGAAAGGAAGCGGCGGCTGGCGAAGGAGCGCTTCCTGGCTGGCGGCAGCGGTCACGATACCCCGCATTGCGGGGTTTGGGTATGCGACGCCCGGGTAGCGCCGGCCGTTGGCCGGCCCAGGCGGTGCGTCAGGTAGAATATTGCCCCCGCCGCCCCTCGCCTGCGCCCGCCATGTCCGAATTTGCCCTGCTTGCCCTGTCCCCGCTCGATGGCCGCTATGCCGGCAAGGTCGACGCGCTGCGTCCGATCTTCTCCGAATATGGCCTGATCAAGGCCCGCGTGAAGGTGGAAGTGGAATGGCTGCTGGCCCTGGCCAACGAACCGGGCATCGTGGAGCTGGCTCCATTCGCGCCGGCCGCGGCCGCGCGCCTTCGCGCCCTGGCCGACGGCTTCTCGCCAGCCCACGCGGCACGGGTGAAGGAGATCGAGCGCACCACCAATCACGACGTGAAGGCGGTGGAATACTTCATCAAGGAACAGCTGAAGGACGACGCCGAGCTGGCCCCGGCGCTGGAATTCGTGCATTTCGCCTGCACCAGTGAAGACATCAACAACCTCAGCTACGGGCTGATGCTGGAACAGGCCCGCCGCGAAGTGCTGCTGCCGAGCCTGGACGGCATCGCCGCCAACCTGCGCGCCCTCGCCCATGCCCAGGCCGACCAGCCGATGCTGTCGCGCACCCACGGCCAGACCGCCTCGCCGACCACGCTGGGCAAGGAAGTGGCCAACGTGGTGGCGCGCCTGGAGCGCCAGCGCCGCCAGATCGCGGCGGTGGAATTCACCGGCAAGATCAACGGTGCGGTGGGCAACTACAACGCCCACGTGATCGCCTACCCGGACGTGAACTGGCCGGCCTTCGCGCAGCGCTTCGTGGAAAGCCTGGGCCTGGTGTTCAACCCGTACACGACCCAGATCGAGCCGCACGACAACATCGCCGAGATCGGCGACGCGGCGCGCCGCGCCAACATCATCCTGATCGACCTGGCCCGCGACATCTGGGGCTACATCTCGCTGGGCTACTTCAAGCAGAAGCTGAAGGAAGGCGAAGTGGGCTCCTCGACCATGCCGCACAAGGTCAATCCGATCGATTTCGAGAACGCGGAAGGCAACTTCGGCATCGCCAACGCGCTGTTCGAGCACTTCAGCGCCAAGCTGCCGATCAGCCGCTGGCAGCGCGACCTGACCGACTCGACCGTGCTGCGCGCGGTAGGCACGGCCTTCGGCCACAGCCAGGTGGCCCTGGACTCGCTGGCCAAGGGCCTGGGCAAGCTGACGGTGAACCCGGAGCGCCTGGACGCCGACCTGGACGCTTCCTGGGAAGTCCTGGCCGAAGCCGTGCAGACGGTGATGCGCCGCTACGGCCTGCCCAACCCCTACGAACAGCTCAAGGCCCTGACCCGCGGCCAGGGCATCACCGCCGAGTCGATGAAGGCCTTCGTGGAATCCCTCGACCTGCCGGAAAGCGCCAAGCAGGAACTGCGCACCCTGACCCCGGGCGGCTACATCGGCCTCGCTTCGGATCTGGCCAAGGCTGTCTGATCCTTTTAGTTCATCGCGAAAAGCACTGCAGGGCATCGGGTTTCCGGTGCCCTGTTTTTTTGCGCGAACAGCCTTGGGCTGACGGTCTACGTGTTTGGGGCCGGGGGATGGGGGGTACGGGACACGCCGTGAACCCATCCATGGGGGCTCGTCAAAAACATCCATGTTTTTGACGGTCCCGTACCCCCCATCCCCCGGCCCCTCGACAGTGAATCGGCGGCCACAGGAGATCAAAAACAGCTGCCAGAGACCTCTGCTCTTCCGTCCGCCTGCGTGGAACCATCGGGGGTAGGACGGGGTGGCCCCCATCGGGACTGTTGAAAACATGGATGTTTTCGACAAGCCCCCATGGATGGGTTCACGGCGTGTCCCGATGGGGGCTGCCCCGTCCTAGCCCAGCCGATAGCAACGCAAGCGCCGGCTGTACGCGACATCTCACCGCAGGTGCAGTGAACCCAGAAGCAGCGGACAATAGGGGGGTACCCTGCAAGGATTTCCCCCATGGCTGTGCGCAAGACCAAAACTCCTGTTATTGAAGTCCAGGCCCGGCCTGGGCTGCCGCTAGGCATGCCTGCCGCCACCTTCCTGCGCGACTACTGGCAGAAGCGGCCGTTGCTGATCCGCCAGGCGTTTTCTGACTTTGAAACGCCCGTGCAGCCTGAAGACCTGGCGGGCCTGGCCTGCGAGGAGACCGCGCCGGCCCGGGTGATTAGCCATGATCGTGCCACCGACGGCTGGACCGTGCGTACCGGCCCCTTCCAGGAAGAAGATTTCCCCGGCATGCCCGACCACGACTGGACCTTGCTGGTGCAGGACGTCGACAAGTGGGACCCCGATGTGCGCGCCCTCATCCAGCACTTCGACTTCCTGCCGCGCTGGCGCATGGACGATGTGATGATCAGCTTTGCCGCCACCGGCGGCTCCGTCGGGGCCCATGTCGACCAGTACGACGTGTTCCTGCTGCAGGCTTACGGCCACCGACGTTGGCAGATCGATGCCAGCGAGTCCATCAACGGCAAGCGTCCGCCGCTGGACTTCCGCGATGACGTCGACATCAAGCTGCTCAAGCGCTTCAAGGTTACCCACGACTGGGTCCTCGCCCCCGGCGACATGCTGTACCTGCCGCCCAACGTGCCCCACAACGGTGTGGCCGAAGACCCCTGCCTGACCTTCTCGTTCGGCATGCGCGCCCCCGCCGCCGCCGAACTCATCAGCGACTACCTCGACACCCTGATCATGGATGCCAGTGAGGACATCCGGTATCACGACCCCGATCTCAAGGTGCCGGAAGATCCCAACGAGATCGACACCGTCGCCATGAACCGGGTCGTGGCCGCGCTCAATGCCATCCGCATGAACGACCCCGACCGCCTCGGCGACTGGTTCGGCCGCTTCATCACCACCTACCGCGCCGCCGGCGAAGTCACCGCCAATGGCGAACCGCTGCCGCCTGAAGAGATCGAGTCGGCCCTGGCCGGCGGCTTCGTGCTCGGCCGCCACCCCTGGGCCCGACTGGCCTGGCGTCGCGCCAGCCGCGGGGCCAGCCTGTACTGCAGCGGGCTGGAGTTCGCCCTGTCGGTGAAGGACGCCCAGGCCCTGGCCGCGTTGGAACAGCTGGATGCCGGCACTTACGGCAAGCTCTCCGCCAAGGGCCGCGTGGCGGTGCAGGACCTGGTCGCCGGCGGCTACTACCAGCTGATCGATCCCAGCGCCTTCGACGAAGAAGACGACATCGAGGAAGGCTACGAGATCGTCGACGCCACCGAGACCGTCGAGGTGCTGGAAGACGCTGACCTGGAAGCCGACGTCCACGAGGTCACCATCCACGAGGACGGCGTGGAAGTCATCGTCGAGTTCGACGACAGCGACGACAGCGACGACAGCGACGACGCCTACGAGCCGCAGCGCTGACATGGAAACCGCCGGCGAACCACTGCTGCCGGAGCTTGCCCGCCTGTTCGCCGGGGCGGGCAGCATCGACACGGCCGACCAGGCCGTGGCGATCACGACAGCGTTGGTGCAGCGGGCCCGCCGCCAGCTGTGGATCCACAGCCGCGTGCTCGACCCCGGCCTGCTGGATGCCCCGCCGGTGCTGGAGGCGCTGCGCCGCTTCGCGACCGCCCGTCACGACAAGCAGGTCTGCCTGATCGTCCATGACGCCAGCGCCATCGCCAGTGCCGGGTCTCCCCTGCTGGGGCTGATCCAGCGGCTGCCCACCGTGTTCCGGGTGCGCCAGGTCACCGACCCGCTCGACCGGGCAGTGGCCTCGGCCTGTCTGCTCAATGATGTGGGCGACTACTACTTTCGTCTGAGCGGGCATCGCCTCGACGGCGAAGCCGGCCTCGCGCTGCCGGCACGTTCGCGACCGTTGCAGGACGGTTTGCAGCGCGTATGGGAACGTTCGCGTGATTGCAGCGAGCTGCGCGCACTCGGCCTGTAGTCCCGAAGACCGGGCCGAACCTGTCTGGGAATGACACCGCAAGCCCCGGAAAGTCCCGTTTGCTGCCCCTTCCTGTCCTGATGGGGGTACAATTTGGTGGTTAGATACCGCCCGCGCAGGGCTATTCACATTTGTCCTGCCGGATCATCGAAGACTTACCCCCACAAGCGAATCCGACCCTCCATCGTGGACAATCTACTGAAGCAGTTTGCGCAGTCATCGCAGCTCGCCGGCGGCAACGCCTCCTATGTCGAGGATCTGTACGAGCAGTACCTCGTTTCTCCGGACAGTGTCGATCCCAAATGGAAGACCTACTTCGACGGCTTCAAGGGCCGCGAAGCAGGTGACATTCCGCACTCGGCCGTCATCGCCCACATTGCCGACGCCGCCAAGGACGCCCTCAAGGCCGGTACCGGCGCTGGCGCAGGCGACGAACGCGAGCGCAATGTCGGTCGCCTGATCACGGCCTACCGCTCGCGCGGCCACCTGGACGCCAAGCTCGACCCGCTGGGTCTGGCCCAGGCCGTGAACTCGCCCGATCTGGGCCTGCCCTTCCACAGCCTGTCCGAAGGCGACCTCAACGCCGAGTTCAGCACCGGCGGTGTCGGTGGCCAGCCGCGCATGAAGCTGCGCGACCTGCTGGCGCGCCTGAAGGCGACCTACACCGGCTCGATCGGTGCGGAGTTCATGCACATCTCCGAGGTCGAGCAGCGCCAGTGGATCTACCAGCGCCTCGAACTGGCCGGCGGCAACTACAACCTCGATGCGGACACCAAGCGCCGCACCCTGGAACGCCTGACCGCCGCCGAAGGCCTGGAACGCTACCTGCACACCAAGTACGTCGGCCAGAAGCGCTTCTCGCTGGAAGGCGGCGACGCGCTGATTCCGATGATGGACACCATCATCCGTGACGCCGGCAAGGACGGGGTCAAGGACGTGGTGATCGGCATGGCCCACCGCGGCCGCCTGAACGTGCTGGTCAACACCCTGGGCAAGAACCCGCGCAAGCTGTTCGACGAATTCGAAGGCAAGTTCGAGCACGACGAGCACGCCTCGGCCGGTGACGTGAAGTACCACATGGGCTTCTCGGCCGACGTCGCCACCGATGGCGGCCCGGTCCACCTGGCGCTGGCGTTCAACCCGTCGCACCTGGAAATCGCTGACCCGGTGGTTGCCGGCTCGGTGCGTTCGCGCCAGGAGCGTCGCAAGGACACCGCGCGCAAGCAGGTCATGCCGATCCTCATCCACGGCGACGCGGCCTTCTCCGGCCAGGGCGTGGTCATGGAACTGTTCCAGATGTCGCAGGCCCGCGGCTTCGCCGTTGGCGGCACCGTGCACATCGTGGTCAACAACCAGGTCGGTTTCACCACCTCCAACCCGGAAGACACCCGCTCCACCCGTTACGCGACCGACGTGGCCAAGATGATTGCCGCACCGGTGCTGCACGTGAACGGCGACGATCCGGAAGCGGTGGTGTTCGCGGCCAAGCTGGCATTCGATTTCCGCCAGAAGTTCGCCAAGGACGTGGTCCTCGACCTGATGTGCTACCGCCGTTGGGGTCACAACGAAGCCGACGAACCGGCGATCACCCAGCCGTTGATGTACCAGGTCATCCGCAAGCACCAGACCACCCGCGAGCTGTACGCCGCGCAGCTGGAACAGGCCGGCGTGATCGCCGCCGGTGCCGGCAAGGCCATGGTCGATGCCTACCGCGAGAAGCTGGATGCCGGTGAAGTCACCACCGAGCTTGCCAAGGTCGAAAAGACCCCGCCGACCAGCCCGCTGTTCGTTGATTGGCCGAAACTGCTGGAAGGCAAGCTGTCCGACCCGGTCTCGACCAAGGTCGAGATGGGCAAGCTCAAGCAGCTGGCCGAAATGATCAACACCGTGCCGGCCGAAGTGGAGCTGCACTCGCGCGTGGCCAAGGTGTACGACGACCGTCGCAAGATGGCCGCCGGCGAGATCCCGGGCGACTGGGGCTTCGCGGAAAACCTGGCTTACGCCACCCTGCTCGACGAAGGCCACGCCATGCGCCTGGTCGGCCAGGACGTGGGCCGCGGCACCTTCACCCACCGCCACGCGATCCTGCACGACCAGAAGACCGACAACTACTACCTGCCGCTGCGGCAGCTGGTGGATTCGCCGGAAAAGGTCGCGGTGATCGACTCGCTGCTCAGCGAAGAAGCGGTGATGGCCTATGAGTACGGCTTCTCCACCACCGATCCCAACACCCTGTGCATCTGGGAAGGCCAGTTCGGTGACTTCGCCAACGGCGCGCAGGTGGTCATCGACCAGTTCATCGCCGCCGGTGAAGCCAAGTGGGGCCGTATCTCCGGCCTGACCCTGCTGCTGCCGCACGGCTATGAAGGCCAAGGCCCGGAACACAGCTCGGCGCGCCTGGAGCGCTTCCTGCAGCTGTGCGCACTGGAAAACATGCTGGTGGTGGTGCCCTCCACCCCGGCGCAGGCCTTCCACATGCTGCGTCGCCAGCTGCACCTGACCACCCGCAAGCCGCTGGTGGTGATGTCGCCCAAGTCGCTGCTGCGCCACAAGCTGGCCGTGTCGACCCTGGACGAACTGGCCAACGGCGAGTTCCAGCACCTGATCGGCGATGCCAACGCGGACGCCAAGAAGGTCAAGCGCGTGGTGCTGTGCTCGGGCAAGGTCTACTACGACCTGCTTGAAGACCAGACCAAGCGCGGCCAGGACGACGTTGCCATCATCCGCGTGGAACAGCTGTATCCGTTCCCGCGCGCGCTGCTGGCCGCCGAGCTGAAGAAGTACGGCAAGGCCACCGACGTGGTGTGGACGCAGGAAGAACCGCAGAACCAGGGTGCGTGGTACCAAATCCGCCACCACCTGCAGTTCTGCCTGGCCGACGGCCAGAACCTGCACTACGCCGGTCGCGCGCGTTCGGCTTCGCCGGCCGCCGGTCACATGGCTGACCACATCATCGAGCAGCAGAAGCTGGTCGCCGATGCCCTGGTCAACCCGTTCAACGACGTTGTCGCTGAATAACCCCCACTCATTTCTAGAAAAGACAAATCAGGAAGCTCCCGCATGGCCACCGAAGTCAAAGCCCCGGTACTGCCCGAATCCGTCGCCGACGGCACCATCGCCACCTGGCACAAGAAAGTCGGCGATGCCGTCAAGCGCGATGAAAACCTGCTGGATCTGGAAACCGACAAGGTCGTTCTGGAAGTGCCGTCGCCGGTTGATGGCGTGCTGAAGGAAATCAAGTTCGAAGTGGGTGCCACCGTGACCTCCAGCCAGGTCGTGGCGATCATCGAAGAAGGCGCGGTTGCTGCTGCGCCGGCTCCGGCCGCGGAAGCCCCGAAGGCCGCGGCTCCGGCCGCTGCCGCACCGGCTGCTGCCGCTGCTCCGGCTCCGGCCGCCAAGTCGGCTGCCGATGCCCTGCCCCCGGGTGCCCGCTTCAGCGCCATCACCGAAGGCGTGAACCCGGCCGACGTCGACGGCACCGGCCGTCGCGGCGCAGTCACCAAGGAAGACATCGTCAACTTCGCCCGTAACGGCGGTGCCGGCAAGGCCGGTGGCGCACGTCCGGAAGAACGCGTGCCGATGACCCGCATCCGCAAGCGCATCGCCGAACGCCTGATGGAGTCGAAGAACTCCACCGCCATGCTGACCACCTTCAACGAAGTCGACCTGAGCAAGGTGTCGGCCGCGCGCAAGGAACTGCAGGACGAGTTCGTCAAGGCCCACGGCATCAAGCTGGGCTTCATGAGCTTCTTCGTGAAGGCCGCCGCCAATGCGCTGCAGCGCTTCCCGCTGGTGAATGCCTCGATCGATGGTGACGACATCATCTATCACGGCTACGCCGACGTCTCGATCGCCGTGTCGACCGAAAAGGGTCTGGTGACCCCGGTCCTGCGCAACGTCGAGCGCATGTCGTTCGCCGACATCGAAAAGACCATTGCCGAGTACGCCAAGAAGGCCCGTGACGGCAAGCTGGGCCTGGACGAACTGCAGGGCGGCACCTTCACCGTGACCAACGGCGGCACCTTCGGTTCGCTTCTGTCCACCCCGATCATCAACCCGCCGCAGAGCGCCATCCTGGGCATGCACGCCATCAAGGAGCGTCCGATCGCCCAGAACGGCCAGGTCGTGATCGCGCCGATGATGTACCTGGCGCTGTCCTACGACCACCGCATCATCGACGGCAAGGACTCGGTACAGTTCCTGGTGGACATCAAGAACCAGCTGGAAAACCCGGGCCGCATGCTGTTCGGCCTGTAAGACCTTCCCGCCCCTCCGTGTCCGCACGGAGGGGTTCTGGTAAAGCAACAAGGAACTATCAATGGCTGAACAATTCGACGTCGTCGTCATCGGTGCCGGCCCGGCCGGCTATCACGCCGCCATCCGCGCCGCCCAGCTGGGCCTGAAGACCGCCTGCATCGACGCCGCACTGGGCAAGGACGGCAAGCCGGCCCTGGGTGGCACCTGCCTGCGCGTGGGTTGCATTCCGTCCAAGGCGCTGCTGGACTCCTCGCGCCAGTACTGGAACATGGGCCACATCTTTGGCGACCACGGCATCAGCTTCAAGGACGCCAAGATGGACGTCGAGGCGATGGTTGGCCGCAAGGACAAGATCGTCAAGCAGTTCACCGGCGGCATCGCCATGCTGTTCAAGGCCAACAAGGTCGCCGCCTACTACGGCTTCGGCGAGCTGCAGCCGGGCAACGTGGTCAAGGTCACCCAGCATGACGGCGAAGTCGTCGAGCTGAAGGGCACCAACGTGATCATCGCCGCCGGTTCAGACTCGATCGAACTGCCGTTCGCCAAGTTCGACGGCGAGACCATCGTCGACAACGTCGGCGGCCTGGACTTCACCGAAGTGCCGGCCCGCCTGGCCGTCATCGGTGCCGGCGTGATCGGCCTGGAACTGGGTAGCGTGTGGAAGCGCCTCGGCGCGGAAGTCACCATCCTGGAAGCCCTGCCCACCTTCCTGGCCGCAGCCGATGCCGAAGTGAGCAAGGTCGCCGCCAAGGAATTCAAGAAGCAGGGTCTGGACATCCGTCTGGGTGCCAAGGTCTCCAAGGCTGAAGTGACCGGCAAGGGCAAGAAGAAGGAAGTCGCCCTGACCTACACCGACGCCGAAGGCGAAAAGAGCCTGACCGTGGACAAGCTGCTGGTGGCCGTCGGCCGTCGCGCCGCCACCAAGGGTCTGCTGGCCGAAGGCACCGGCGTGAAGGTCAACGAGCGTGGCCAGATCGAAGTGGACGCGCACTGCCACACCGGCGTGAACGGCGTCTGGGCGGTCGGCGACTGCGTGCGCGGCCCGATGCTGGCGCACAAGGGCTTCGAGGAAGGCATCGCGGTAGCTGAGCTGATCGCGGGCCTGCCGGGCCACGTCAACATGGACACCATTCCGTGGGTCATCTACACCGAGCCGGAACTGGCGTGGGTGGGCAAGACCGAAGAGCAGCTGAAGGCCGAAGGCATTCCGTACAAGGCCGGCAGCTTCCCGTTCGCCGCCAACGGCCGTGCCGTCGCCATGATCGAGCCGGCTGGCTTCGTCAAGGTGCTGGCCCACGCTGAAACCGACCGCATCCTCGGTATGCACCTGGTCGGTGCCAACGTCTCCGAGCTGGTGCACGAAGGTGTGCTGACCATGGAGTTCAGCGGCTCGGCCGACGACCTGGCCCGCATCTGCCACGCGCACCCGTCGCTGTCGGAAGTGGTCCACGACGCCGCCATGGCCGTGAGCAAGCGCGCCATCCACAAGGCCAATTGACCGGTCTTGATGTGGTGTAACGAAAAACCCCGCCTCGGCGGGGTTTTTTGTGGGTCATGCGGGTGCCGACCAACGGTCGGCACCTACCGGTAGCGCACGACCGTTGGTCGTGCGGCGCAATCACGCCATCGCGCGTCCGCCACCCAGCATCCGTGCCGGCAGCATGAACATCGCGCGCAGGAACGCGAACAGGGCCGAGAAGGTGATCCCAACCAGCCGGAACGGCAGGCTCAGCAGCCACACTAACGGCCAGGCCAGCAGGGCCAGGATCGCCAGCGGCCAGCACAGCACGAACAGCAGGCACCATACGCCGAGCGCGAACAGGGTCTTCATGACGGGGGCTCCTTGCGCGGCGGCTTGCCGCGTGGGACCAAAGTGCCGCCCCGCCCCCACCGGGGCAAGGGGTTCGCGACGAAACCCCGAATGGGCCGATGAAGGCCCCGTACCGACCAACGGTCGGTACTACCGGTAGCGCACGACCGTTGGTCGTGCGGCCGTTCGTCGTGCGACCGACATCACTCGAACGAACCCACCGAATCGTGCGACAGGTTGTCGAACCGGGTGTACTCGCCGAAGAACTTCAGTTTGCACGAGCCGGTCGGGCCGCCTCGGTGCTTGCCGATGATGATCTCGGCCAAGCCCTTGTCCGGCGAGTTTTCCTTGTTGTAGTAATCGTCGCGATAGATGAACACGATCATGTCCGCGTCCTGCTCGATTGCGCCGGATTCGCGAAGGTCGGCCATCACCGGGCGCTTGTCGGTTCGCGTTTCCAGCGAACGGTTCAACTGCGACAGCGCGATCACCGGCACGTTCAGTTCCTTGGCCAGGCCCTTGAGCGAACGCGAGATCTCCGAGATTTCGGTCGCACGGTTTTCGCTGTTGCCCGGCACGCTCATCAGCTGCAGGTAGTCGATCACGATCAGGCCCAGGTCGTGCTCGCGCTTGAGGCGGCGGCACTTGGAGCGCAGGATCTCCGGTGACACACCCGGGGTGTCGTCGATGAAGATCTTGGTTTCCTTCAGCATGCGGATGGCACCAGTGACCCGGCTCCAGTCCTCGTCTTCCAGCTGGCCGGTACGCAGGCGGGAGGCGTTGATGCGTCCATTGGACGAGATCAGACGCATCGCCAGCTGTGAGGCTGACATTTCCATCGAGAACACCGCCACGCCCTTCTTCGACTTGATCGCCGCGTACTCGGCGATGTTCAGGGCGAACGTGGTCTTGCCCATGGCCGGACGTGCCGCCAGGATGATCAGGTCTGTCGGCTGCAGGCCGGCGGTCATCGCATCGAAGTCGGCGTAGCCGGTCGGCAGGCCGGTGATGTTGCCGCCGTTCTCGAAGCGGTTGCGCAGCTCTTCGAAGGCATCCTTCAGCGCGCCGGGCATGGCCACGAAGTCGGTGCGGCCGCGCGCGCCCTGCTCGGCAATGGCGAACACGGATTTTTCCGCGGCCGAGAGCAGCTCGGAGCTGTCGCGACCTTCCGGCTGGAAGCCGTCGTTGACGATATCGGTACCGACCTGGATCAGCTGCCGCAGCACCGCCTTGTCGCGCACGATTTCCGCATACGCGCCGATATTGGCCGCAGACGGCGTGGTGCTGGCCAGCTCGATCAGGTACGCGCCGTCGCCGACCAGCTCGAGCTTGCCCTGCGATTCAAACCACTCACCCAGGGTCACCGCATCGAACGGGCGATCGCGCTCGGACAGCTCGCGGATCGCGCGGTAGATCATCTGGTGGTCACGGCGGTAGAAGTCGCCGTCGTTGAGCTGCTCATTGACCCGGTCGTAGGTTTCCGGGGCGAGCATCAGGCCACCCAGTACCGCCTGTTCGGCTTCGATCGAATGCGGCGGCACGCGCAGCTGGTCGATCCGCGCATCATCGCGGTCGAAGCGGTCGCCGCGTTCTTTGCGGTCGTTACGGAAGCCGGAGCGGGCGGACATGTAGGACGGGGTTCCTGCGGCGTGGAGCGTGCTACATGGTACCGCCAACCGCCGGGTACAGCCGGGATAACCTTGTGGATAAGCAGTGGGCAATCGGGCGCGGCGGCCGGCACGACCAACGGTCGTGCCCTACCCGGGGTGGGTGAACGACGGTGGCGCACGCAACGAGCGGCATCGCCGCGAGTAACGTCGCATCGCGACGGCCCCGAAGGGGTGCCCGGCATTGACGGGCATACCGTTGGTCGTGCGCCGGGCGGGATCACCCGCCGTGGTGCGTGGCGATCCACGCCAGGAACTTGTCGGTGAACCCCTGCAGGAAGCCACGGGTGCTGTCGTTGCCGATCTCGCCGTCGGCGTCGATCAGGCCTTCCTTGAAATGCAGGAACACCTCCGGCTGGCCCAGCACCGGCATGTCCAGGTAAGCCAGCACGTTGCGCAGGTGCTGCTGGGCCAGTGCGGTGCCGATCACGCCGATGGAGGCACCCACCACCGCGGCCGGCTTGCCGGCGAAGGCGCTGTCGCCGTAGGGGCGCGACGCCAGGTCAATGGCGTTCTTCAGCACGCCCGGGATGGAGCGGTTGTATTCGGGGGTGACGAACAGGACCGCATCGGCGCTGCGGATCTGGCCTTTCAGGCGCACGCCCTCGGCCGGGTAGTGCTTGTCGAAGTCCTGGTTGTACAGCGGCAGGTTGCCGATCTGCACGTAGTCGAAGCTGGCTTTGTTGCCGGCGAGTTTTTCCAGGGCGTGGGCCAGGGCGAGGTTGTGCGAGCCGGTGCGCAGGCTGCCGACGAGGACGGCGATCTTGGGGGTGGCCATGGGGGTGGTCCGTTCTGAGGGAACGGTCAGCGTATGGGCGTGCCGGTGAAGGCCGCGATGACGCGCATGGCGCGTCACTACGGATCGAGCGACCAAGGGTCGTAGTGACACGCCATGCGTGTCAACGCCATGATCCTGCGCCCGTGAACGCGCCATGCGCGCCATCGCGGCACCGGGTCAACCGTGTGCTACGGCCGCCCGCACCTGCCTCCAATGCCCCTGCCAGGCCTGGAACATCAACACGTTCCACAGATGGGTGTGCCACTTGCGCTCGCCCTGCTGGAACTGCTGCCACAAAGGAGCGACCGCATTCACCTGGAAGACGCCCTCGCCCGCCAGCCGCGCCGGGTCCAGCAGGTCATCGGCCCAGCCGCGCAGGTCGCCCTTCAGCCACGCACTCACCGGCGCGCCAAAACCGCGCTTGGGCCGGTGCACCATGTCCTGCGGCACATAGCGGCCCAGCACCCGCTTGAGCAGGTACTTGCTGACCCCATCACGCTGCTTCAGATGCAGCGGCAGCGACCACGCGAACTCGGCCACCCGCCAGTCCAGCAACGGCGCACGCGCCTCCAGGCTGACCGCCATGCTGGTGCGGTCCACCTTGCACAGCAGGTCATCCGGCAGATAGGTGCTGAAGTCAGCCAGCATCATCGCGTCGGCCGGCGAACCGGCACCGTGCAGCGGATCGGCCAGGTCGTAGAAACTGCCCGCCCCCTTCGCTCCGATCACCGCAGCCACCGGGTCGCGCCAGCGCGAAATGCGGTTGCGGTACACATCGCCGATGCCACGTGCGCCGGTTTCGGCCAGCAACGCGGCCAGGCCGCCGGTGCGCGAGGCCTCGCCCTGGGTGTGCGCATGGGCGGCCATCCAGCGCCGCAGCGGGGCCGGTACGCGGCCGAGCAGATTCCAGTTGCGCAGCGCACGCTGATACCGGCTGTAGCCAAAGAACAGTTCGTCGCCACCATCGCCGGACAGCGCCACCGTCACCGAACCGCGGGCCAGCTTCGCCACCAGCGCGGTCGGCACCTGCGAGGCATCGGCGAACGGTTCGTCGAACATCGATGGCAGTTGCGGCACCACCGCCAGCGCATCCGCGCCACTGACATACAGTTCGGTGTGATCGGTGCCCAGATGCCCGGCCAGCGCCTTGGCCAACGGCGCTTCATCGTGGTCCGAGCCCTCGAAACCAATGCTGAAGCTGTGGATGGGCGTGGACGACTGCGCCTGCATCAGCGAGGCCACCACGGACGAGTCGGTGCCGCCGGACAGGAACACGCCCACCGGCACATCGGCCACCATGCGCAGCCCCACCGCGTCGCGCAGCAGGCCGTCGAGCTGGAACTCGGCATCGTCGTCGCTGCCGGCGAACGGCGCAGCCAGCGCGTGCTGCATGCGCTCACGCGCATTCCAGAACGGCAGCTGCTGCTGGTCCGGGCGATGCGCGGCAGCACCGGCCGCCACCGCCGCCGCATCCAGGCGCAGCACGCGCCCGGGCATCAGCTTGAAGCAACGCTCATGGATGCAGTGCGGGGCCGGAATGTAGTCCAGCCGCATCAGCAGGGTCAGTGCATCGCGATCAACGTCGTTGTCGAACTGCGGGTGCTGCCACAGCGCTTTCAGCTCGGAACCGAACACCAGCGTGTCGCCGGCCCAGCCGTAGTACAGCGGCTTCTTGCCGACCCGGTCGCGGGCCAGCCACAGGCACTGATCGGTACGGTCCCACAGCGCGATGGCGAACATGCCGTTGGCCCGCTGCAGGGTTTCGTCCACGCCCCAGGCCACAAACGCGGCCAGCAGCACTTCAGTGTCCGAATGGCCGCGGAAGCTGTGGCCCAGCGCTTCCAATTCTGCGCGCAGCGCGGCGAAGTTGTACACCTCACCGTTGTAGGCAAGCACATACCTCCCGTCGACCGACGCCATCGGCTGATGACCCAGCGGCGACAGGTCCAGGATGCTCAGCCGACGATGCGCCAGGGCGATGCCGGCGCTTGCATCGGCCCAGACCCCGCGATCATCCGGTCCGCGGTGCAGCAGGGCATCGCCCATCTGCCCCGCCCGGTGTTCCAGCGCGGCCTGTTCCGTTCCCGGGGCCGCCAACAGCATGCCTGCCAATCCACACATCAGTCAGTGTTCCTGCGCCAACACCCGCGCGGCGCTTACCAGTGCATTGTCGCTTGGAAGCACGCACATTGCTGCCCCTGCGAGCGGGGTATAGGTATCCGCCCCACTGACCCGCTGCAGCGGCAGGTGCCCCAGGCCGGCCTCGACCAGCGCGGTGATCACCCCCTCACCCACCCCCGCGCTGTGCCGGCCCTCGTCCACCACCAGCACCCGCCGTGCGTCGGCGGCCTGTGCCGCAATGAAACCGGCATTGAGCGGCACCAGCCAGCGCAGGTCCACCACCCGCACCTGCCAGCCGTGTTCCTGTTCGATGCGTGCGGCGGCGCGCAGGCTCATCGGCACGCCGTTGCCATAGGTAAAGATCACCAGGTCGCTGGCTTCAGGCTGATACACCCGGCCCTCGCCCAGCACCAGCGCCTGGTCCGGCGGCGGGTACGGGAACAGCCACTGGCCATCGCCCGGGGCATGCAGGTCCTTGGTCATGTACAACGCAATCGGCTCCAGGAACACCGCGACGCGGCCGTCCACCTGCGCCAGCGCGGCCAGGGTGCGCAGCATCATTGCCGCGTCATCACCGCGCGACGGGCAACCGACCACCAACCCGGGAATGTCGCGCAGCGCGGCAATCGAGTTGTCGTTGTGGAAGTGCCCGCCGAAGCCCTTCTGGTAGCCCAGCCCGGCAATGCGCACCAGCATCGGGTTGCGGTACTGGTTGTTGGAGAAGAACTGCAGCGAACAGGCCTCACCGCGCAGCTGGTCGGCCGCGTTGTGCAGATAGGCCAGGTACTGGATCTCCGGTATCGGCAGCATGCCCAGGTTCGCCAGCCCCTGCGCCATGCCCAGGATCATGGTTTCATCCAGCAGCGTGTTGAACACGCGGCGCGGGCCGAAAGCTTTCAACAGGCCCTTGCTGACCGTGTACACGCCCCCCTTCTGCGCCACGTCCTCACCGAACAGCAGCGCGGCGGGGTACTTGCACAGCAGGTCGTGCAGGGCCTGGTTGATCTGCACGGCGAGGTGACGTGGGGGCTGCAGTTCGGGCAGCGCCGCGGCGCCGCCGAACGCCTGCTCTCGCTCCTCGGGCGGTGCCGGGCGTGTTGCCTCGGCATGTACGGCGCCCGGGCTGTACGGTGCCAACGGCGCGATGATCTCCTCCAGCGTGTCCAGCTTGGGACGCGCGTCAGCCGCTTCGGCGGCGGCGAAGCAGCGCGCGCGGATCGCCTCGTAACGTTCCAGAATGCGGTCGGCGCTGAGCCAGCCTGACTGCAGCGCGATCTGCGCCGAGCGCAGCAGCGGGTCGGTGGCCTCGGCCGCGCACAGTTCCGCCAGCGGTCGCCACTCGATCTCGAAATCGGTCCCGGCATGGCCCATCAACCGCGTGGTGCGCAGATGCAGGAAGGTTGGCCGGCGGGTGTAGCGGCAGTGCTCCAGCGCGCGCTCGACCTGGGCGTGGCCGTCGGCCAGATCCAGGCCATCGGCGTGGAAGTAATCCAGGCCCGGGCGGTGGCGGAAGCTGTCGGCGATCCAACCGGTGGGGGTTTTCACCGAAATGCCGATACCGTTGTCCTCACACACGAACAGAATCGGCGCGGGTAACCGCTGGTAGGCCGCCCAGGCAGCGGTGTTGAACGCCGTCTGCGCGGTGGCGTGGTTGGCCGAGGCGTCGCCGAACGAGCAGATCACCACGCTGTCTTCGGGGATCGGCAGCGCGTGGCCGATGCGGCGTGCGCTTTCGATCGCCAGCGCGGTGCCCAGCGCCTTGGGCAGGTGCGAGGCGATGGTCGAGGTCTGCGGCAGCACCCACAGCGGCTTGCTACCCCAGACCTTGTGCCGGCCGCCGCTGGCGGGATCGTCGCGGCTGGCGGCGAATGACAGCGCCGAATCCATGACCGGATCCATACCCGGCAACTTGCGGAAGCGCTCGGCCATGAACGCGCCGGAGCGGTAGTGCAGGAACGCCGGATCGGTGTGCCGGGCCGCGCGCGCGACCAGCGCATTGCCTTCATGGCCGGACGAGCCGATGGTGTAGAAGACCTTGTTCTGCACCCGCAACACCCGCGCCATCAGGTCCAGGTGGCGGCTGATCAGCTGCGACTCGAACAGGGCGTCGAAACTGGCCGCGTCCAGCGTGCTGCCGGGCAGGATCGGTGCGTGTGGTGCCGGGCGGGGAGTCGGCTGCCCCTGCCAGTGGCGGACGAACTCGATGAAATTGGTGTCGCAGATTTCAGCGCGGTTGAGGCCCTTCATGCGGGCCGGAATCGGATCGGGAACCACGGCAAACATCCATCACCCTCCGTGACGTGTTGCGGACGTAGACGACCTTTCGCCGCATCAGGCCATAGGGGGTTCGGGTTTGCCAAGAGCAGGCGCAACAAAAAAGGCCGGGGGTTTTGGCCCCGGCCTATTCGGTTTCGATCATTGATTTCTGGTTGCCGTGTAGTGCCGGGCCATGCCCGGCAATCCGTCAAACCGTCAGTTCGATACCGCAGCCGTCTGGGTGACCAGCTGGCCATCCACCACCGGCAGGCGGTCGCTGGCCGGCTTGTTGTCCATCTTCACGGTCTTTTCGACGCCGTCATAGCGGTAGGTCACGTTGTAACCGGTGACCGCATCGGTGGTACCCATGGCAATGCGGGTGCCCGGCTTGCTGGCCATGCGCATGGTGCCGGTGGTGCCGTCTTCATTGCGGTAGGTCACGTTGTAACCGGTGACCTTGGTCGATTCCGAGGTGGCGGTTTCGGTGTGGCACTGGCGCTCGGTGCGGTTGACCACGCGACCACCGACGTGGCGCTTGTCGACCTGGTTGCCAATCACGCCACCAGCCACGGCACCGGCTGCGGTGGCGGCCTTCTTGCCGTTGCCGCCGCCGACCTGGTTGCCGAGCAGGCCGCCGATGACGGCACCGGCCACGGTGCCGCCGACATTGCCGTCGCGCTCAGGCAGACGCTCCTGCACCACCACGTCCTGGCAGACCTCATGCGGGGTCTGGGTGGTGGAGGTTTCGCGCACCGGCTCGGTGCCGATCACCGTGGCGTAGGCCTTTTCCTTCTTGGTCAACGGATCGACCTTGACCACGTCGGCATATTCCAGCCCGCGCGGCGCGTCCACCGGCACCGCGTCAGAGGCGGCACCGTCATTGGCCAGCGGCGTGGTGTCCAGGGTCGGTCGGGGCTGCGCGGCGGTCACCGGGTCCGCGGAGTTGCCGCTTTTCATGAAGGCAGCGGTGGCGATGCCACCGACCAGCAGGGCACCTGCAGCGACCAGAGCAGTAGTAGTTGTGCTTTTCATTTCCGACTCCCTGCGGACGATCCGCAACGTTCTTGGTGAGGATTCCAGCATGCAACACCTGAACGGAATCTCCACATGACGCTTACAGCCGCATCGCCCATTCAGGTTCTGTCGTTCTACGGCGCGTGATAGCGTTTACAGCATTACTGGAGGACTCCGCGATGCCCAATCCCCTGCTGCTTCCGATCGTCAACTGGGCGCGTCGGCTGCGCTACCCCACCCTGTTCAAGATCACCGCCGCGCTGTTCGCGCTGACCTTGTTCATTCCGGACCCGGTGCCCTTCGTGGACGAGATCCTGTTCGCGCTGGGCACCTTGCTGCTGGCCAACTGGAAGCGGCGCAGCGACGACCTGCCGCCCACCCTGCCGACGCCGCCGCGCGCGTGATCCTGTTCGACAGCCACTGCCATCTGGATGCGGATGAGTTCGATGCTGACCGCGCCGAGGTGATTGCCCGCGCGCAGGCGGCGGGCGTGCGTGCGCAGGTGCTGCCGGCGGTGACCGCTGCGAGCTGGCCCAAGCTGCGCGACACCTGCGAGCTGGACGACGGCTTGTACCCCGCGTATGGCCTGCATCCGATGTTTCTCGACCAGCACCGTCCGGGGCATCTTGAACAGCTGCGCGAGTGGATCGCCCGCGAACGACCGTGCGCGGTTGGCGAATGCGGGCTTGATTTCTTTGTGGAGGGGCTGGATGCCGAGCAGCAGCAGTTCTACTTCGTCGAACAGTTGAAGATCGCGCGCGACTTCGACCTGCCGGTGATCGTGCATGCGCGGCGCGCGGTGGATGCGGTGATTGCCGCGATCAAGCAGGTGGGTGGGCTGCGGGGCGTGGTGCACAGTTTTCCGGGCAGTCCCGAGCAGGCTGATCAGTTGCACAAGCTGGGCTTTCTGCTCGGCCTGGGTGGACCGATTACCTATGACCGTGCGCAGCGGCTGCGACGACTGGTGGCGCAGATGCCGTTGGAGCAACTGCTGCTGGAAACCGATGCACCGGATCAGCCGGATGCCGGGATTCGTGGGGAACGGAATGAGCCGGCACGGTTGGCGGTCATTCTGGAGACCGTGGCGGAGCTGCGCGGGGAGCCGGCGGAGGTGGTTGCGGCGCAGACCACGGCGAATGCGAAACAGCTGTTTGGGCTGGCTGACCGAATGTAGGGACACGCCATGCGTGTCCGCGCGGTGACGGGTTACGTTGGACACGCATGGCGTGTCCCTACGTCAGGCCCGCTTCTTCAGCAGCATCTCCAGCGCCTTGCCCACCGCCGCAAATGCGAACGCGCCGGTGATATGCGTGGCCGCGCCCAGCCCGGCACCGCAATCCAGCTTCAATGCCGCATCGGCCCCCAGCTGCGGTCGCAGCCCGCACACGCTGCCATCCGCCTGCGGGTACTTCACGTTCTCCAGCGAATAGATCGCCGGAACACCGAAATAGCGCGACGCGTTCTTGGGGAAGTTGAAGTCACTGCGCAACTTCTTGCGGATCAACGCCAGCATGGCGTCGTGTTCGGTGCGCGAGACGTCGCGCACCCGCACCAGGGTCGGATCGGTACGGCCGCCGGCCGCGCCGACGGTCAGGATCGGCAGCTTGCGCCGGCGGCACCAGGCAATGGTTTCCACTTTCACCCGGAAGCTGTCGCAGGCGTCAATGACCAGGTCAAAGCCACGGTCCAGCAGTTCTTCCATGTTGCCCACGGTGAGGAAGGCTGCCACCGGGTCCACGTCGATGTCCGGGTTGATCGCGCGGCAGCGCTCGGCCATCGCTTCGGCCTTGTTGCGACCGTACATGCCGGCCAGCGCCGGCAGCTGCCGGTTGGTGTTGGACACGCAGATGTCGTCGGCGTCGATCAGGGTCAGGTGCCCCACCGCCGTGCGTGCCAGCGCCTCCACCACCCATGAGCCGACCCCGCCCATGCCGACCACCGCCACCCGGCGGCGCGACAGCAGGTCCACGGTGCCTACCCCATACAACCGGTCGATGCCGGCAAAGCGCTCACGCAATACGTCGTTCATGGGCGGCATTTTAGACGTCCGGGTGCCCTGATTCATCTGCCAGCCACGAATCCGCGTCCGGATTGGCGTCCTGTTCACACTCGGCAGGACAGGATCGCCCCATGCGCACCAGACGCATGCAACCACCCGATCTGGCCAGGAGAACCCTCATGAAGATTCAACTCATTGCTGCCGCTGCCGTGGCCACCGTCGCACTGGCCGGCTGTGCCACCTCGCCGGGTTACGGCGGTGGCGGCTACAACAATGGCGGCTACAACAACGGTTATGGCAACAGCGGCGGCTACAACCAGTCGCGCTGCGCTGACTGCGGCATCGTTACCCGCATCAACACCGTGGCCTCCGGCCGCACCGCCCCCGCCGCCACCGGCGCGATCCTGGGCGGCATTGTCGGTGCCGTGGCTGGCCATGAGATCTCCGACCACACCGGCGGCAGCAAGGGCAACCAGAATGTCGCGGCCGCAGCCGGTGCCATCGGCGGTGCGCTGGCCGGCAACCAGATCCAGAAGAACGTCACCAGCGACACCTTCGACATCACCGTGCGCATGGATGACGGCCGCACCGTCGTGGTCAACCAGCGCGACCTGGGCGGTATTCGCGAGAATACCTATGTGCGCGTGGTCAATGGCCGGGTGATTCTGCGCTGAGTTTCAGGTCCCATCGCAGATAACGAAGAAGGCCCGCTTGCGCGGGCCTTCCTTTTGAAACAGGGGAAAAACCGTGTTACAGCGGCTCGACTGCGTCCGCCTGCAGGCCCTTCTGGCCCTGCACAACCGTGAAGGTGACCTTCTGGCCTTCCTTCAGGCTCTTGAAGCCCTGGCTCTGGATCGCGCGGAAATGCACGAACACATCTTCGCCGCTTTCGCGGCTGATGAAACCAAAACCCTTGGCATCGTTGAACCACTTCACGGTACCAGTTTCTTTATCAGCCATCTCACTTACTCCCTGGGGATCTTTGCTTAGTCGTTGGATACGCCTGTTACGGCGGCTGACAGCAAGGGGGGAAGCGAGGTGCGTAGATGCATCTGGACGGATCTAGCATCATCAGGCCACGATCCACGGTGACCTTGCCAAGCTCAGCGCCTGCAACTTAACCCGGGCAAAATCAAAAAGCAACATACCAAATTCGAATAAGTCAACCCTATTTCCAAAACCGTACGGTACAGAATGGACCCTTCATTCATATTTTACTTCCTCGCGGTCGTGCTGGTACTGGTGGGCATCGCCGGGATCATCCTGCCCGCTCTGCCCGGTATTCCCCTGGTATTTGCCGGTCTACTGGCGGCGGCCTGGACCGACGGCTTCCGCCATGTCGGCTGGGTACCGTTGACGGTGCTGGGGCTGCTGACCCTCACTTCGTTCGCGGTGGACATCCTGGCCACGGTGGTCGGGGCCAAGCGGGTGCAGGCCAGCAGCAAGGCGCTGTGGGGAACTTTCATCGGCAGCATCGTCGGGCTGTTCTTCATGCCGATCGGGCTGTTTGCCGGGCCTTTGCTGGGGGCGCTGGCCGGTGAGTACTGGCACACCCGCGAGCTGGGGCGGTCGACCAAGGTGGGGCTGGCGACCTGGATGGGGATCCTGCTGGGGGTGGCGTTGAAGCTGGCGATTGCGATCGCGATGCTGGGGATCTTTGCGTTCTCGTGGTTCTTCTAGGCCGCCTGCCTTGGCAGCAGGGGTCTGAGCCGTAGAGCCGGGCTTGCCCGGCTGCTGTTGGCGGGAAACATCAGGCGAAGGGCAGCCCGGCAAGCCCGGCTCTACGACGACATCGCCACATCTGGTGCAGAATGTGCCGGTTTCCAATTACCGTGCGGCCCGCCCCCATGACCACACCCAGCCCTCGCTCTGCCCTGTTCTGCGCTCTGGGCCTGGCCTGCGCCAGCTTCTCCGTCGCCGCACAGGAAGTCGCCCCGACCCCGGCTACGCCCGAAGCCTGCGCACTGGTTGGCTCCGACGCTGCCCGCCTGGCGTGCTACGACACCCTGTTCCGGCGAGGCGTACAGACCACCCAGGAGGCTGATGCCGCCGCCGTCGCCGCGCAGCAGGCGCGCCGCGAGGAACGCCAGGCCGCGCGCGAGGCGCAGGCCGACGCGCCCGCTGGCGAAAAGGTGAAGCATCGCCTGGGCGAACTGTTCAAGAACGATGGTCATGAGTCGGCACTGGCCAACGCCGGCAAAGGCTCGCTGCTGGACAGCCGCTGGGAACTGGCGCAGGACTCCAAGCTGGGCGCGTTCCAGCTGCGCGCCTACAAGCCGGTGTACCTGCTGCCGGCCTTCTGGACCAGCGACAAGAACCAGATGCCGCAATCGCCCAACCCGGACAACACGGTCACCACGCCGCAGCAGCTGGACAGCAACGAGCTGAAGTTCCAGCTCAGCTTCAAGACCAAGGTGTGGGAAAACGTGTTCGGCGACAACGGTGACCTGTGGGCCGGCTATACCCAGAGCTCGCGTTGGCAGGCTTACAACGCCGACAACTCGCGCCCCTTCCGCGAAACCAACTACGAGCCGGAAGTGATGATGATGTTCCGCACCGGCTATTCAATCGGTGGCTGGCGCGGACGCATGGCGGGTTTGAGCCTCACCCATCAGTCCAACGGTCGCGCCGACCCGCTGTCGCGCAGCTGGAACCGGGTCATCCTCAATGTCGGCCTGGACCGTGAGAACTGGGCACTGGTGCTGCGCCCGTGGTACCGCCTGCCGGAAGACCGCAAAGACGACAACAACCCGGACATCGAAGATTACATGGGCCGTGGCGACGCGGTGCTGACCTGGAACCGCAATGGCCATGAGGTCTCACTGCTGGCGCGGCATTCGCTGCGCGGCGGCGACCGCTCGCACGGCGCGCTGCAGCTGGATTACGGCTTCCCGATCAGCAACCTGCTGCGCGGGCACATCCAGGTCTTCGATGGCTATGGTGAAAGCATGATCGACTACAACCACAAGGCCACGTACGTGGGCGTGGGCGTCTCGCTGCTGGAGTGGTACTGATGACGGTAACGATCTGGCACAACCCGCGCTGCGGTAACTCGCGCGGGGCGTTGGAACATATCCGCGCGGCGGGGATCGAACCGGTGATCCGCGATTACCTGACCGATGTGCCGAGCGAGGCGGAGCTGCGCAAGGTGCTGAAGGATTCCGGATTGCAGGTGATCGAACTGGTGCGGCGCAAGGAATCGGTGTTTGACGAGCTGGGGTTGGAGGGGGCGGATGATGCAGCCCTGCTGGCTGCGATGCAGACGCACCCGATTCTGATCAACCGACCGGTGGTGATCACGCCGAAGGGGACCAACCTGTGCCGACCGCCGGAAAAGGTGCTGGCGTTGTTGTAAGCGTCGGACACGCATGGCGTGTCCCTACAAGGTCGCCCGACCATGGATCGTAGTGACACGCCATGCGTGTCAAAGCCATGATCCTGCGTTCGCGGACACGCCATGCGTGTCACCGTGGACCCAAACGAAGACCGTCACCGCCAATCAGTGATGTCCTCGCGCCGATACACCTCGGCAAATGCAGGACGCGCTTTCAGGTGATCCGCATACGCCTTCAACACAGGCCACGTATCCGTCGGCCGCGGCATGTTGCGCGACCAGCGCATCAGCATCACCAGCATGAAATCGACCACGCTGAGCTGCTCGCCCAGCACGTACGGGCCTGCACCCTCGATATGCTCGGCAAACTGCTGCCAGGCATTTTCAAGCTGCTGGCGGGCATGTTCGCGTACCGCTTCCACGTTTTCAGGCCCCGCCACTTCGTCGGCGTAAAACCACGCCCGATACGCCGGCTGCAGGGTATTGGCGCACCAGAACATCCAACGATAGGCCACACCGCGTGCTGGCGTTCCTGGTGCCGGCAGCAGGCCGGCCTGCGGATGGCGGTCGGCCAGGTACAGCGCGATGGCGGCGGCTTCGGTCAGGACCTGTCCGTCGATCAGCAGCGTGGGCACGCGGCCGGCTGGATTCAGGGCCAGGTAGTCGACCGCCTTCTGTTCGCGCGTGTCGAAATCGAGCAGGATCAGTTCGTGTTCGATCTGCAGTTCAAGCAGCAGCCAATGCACCACCAGCGAGGCGGTGCTGCGGGAGCCGTAGAGCGTGGTGGTCATGGGCGCCGTGCCGGTCGGGATGGGAGCCCGATTATGTGTCTACAACGCGCCCGCCGCGATAGGGGGCGTAGGGACACGCCATGCGTGTCCGCGGGGTTCCCGAGACCGCGAGGACACGCATGGCGTGTCCCTACGGACGGGGTGCGGTTTATGCTACGACGACCGGAATTCCTGCGATGCGGGCCTGCCACTCGCGCGGGCCGGTGGTGTGCACCGACTCGCCGGTGGAATCGACCGCCACGGTGACCGGCATGTCCTGCACGGTGAACTCGTAGATCGCTTCCATGCCCAGGTCGGCGAAGCCAACGACCTTGGCCGCCTTGATCGCCTTGGACACCAGGTAGGCCGAACCGCCCACCGCCATCAGGTAGGCCGACTTGTTGTCGCGGATCGCTTCAATCGCCGCCGGGCCGCGCTCGGCCTTGCCGACCATGCCCAGCAGGCCGGTCTGTTCCAGCACCTGGCGGGTGAACTTGTCCATCCGCGTGGCCGTGGTCGGACCGGCCGGGCCCACCACTTCGTCGCGCACCGGATCGACCGGGCCCACGTAGTAGATGAAACGACCCTTCAGGTCCACCGGCAGCGGCTCACCCTTGTTGAGCATGTCCACCATGCGCTTGTGCGCCGCGTCGCGGCCGGTCAGCAGCTTGCCGTTGAGCAGCAGGGTCTGGCCCGGCTTCCAGCTGGCCACGTCTTCCGGGGTGATCGTGTCCAGGTCCACGCGGGTGCCCTTGGACGCGTCGTAGGTGATCTGCGGCCAGTCTTCCAGCGACGGCGGATCCAGCATCACCGGGCCGCTGCCGTCCAGGGTGAAGTGCGCATGGCGGGTGGCCGCGCAGTTCGGAATCATCGCCACCGGCAGGTTCGCGGCGTGGGTCGGGAAGTCCTTGACCTTGATGTCCAGCACCGTGGTCAGGCCGCCCAGGCCCTGCGCGCCGATACCCAGCGCATTGACCTTGTCGTACAGCTCCAGGCGCAGTTCCTCGGCGCGGTTGGACGCGCCGCGCGCCTTCAGTTCGTTGATGTCGATCGGCTCCATCAGCGATTCCTTGGCCAGCAGCATCGCCTTTTCAGCCGTGCCGCCGATGCCGATGCCGAGCATGCCCGGCGGGCACCAGCCGGCACCCATGGTCGGCACGGTCTTCAGCACCCAGTCGACGATGGAGTCGGACGGGTTGAGCATGGCGAACTTGCTCTTGGCTTCCGAGCCGCCGCCCTTGGCCGCCACGATCACCTCGACGGTGTCGCCCGGCACGATCTTGACGTTGACCACGCCCGGGGTGTTGTCTTTGGTGTTGATACGCTTGCCGGCCGGATCGGCCAGCACCGAGGCGCGCAGCTTGTTGTCCGGGTGGTTGTAGGCACGGCGCACGCCTTCGTTGGCCATGTCTTCCACGCCCATGGTGGCGTCATCCCAGCGCACGTTCATACCGATTTCCAGGAACACGGTGACGATGCCGGTGTCCTGGCAGATCGGCCGGTGGCCTTCGGCGCACATGCGCGAGTTGATCAGGATCTGCGCCATCGCTTCCTTCGCCGCCGGCGACTCCTCGCGCTCGTAGGCGGCGGCAAGGCTCTTGATGTAGTCGACCGGGTGGTAGTACGAGATGTACTGCAGCGCGTCGGCGATGGACTGGATGAGGTCTTCCTGCTTGATCGATGTCACGTAATGCTCGCTTGCTCGGGGCTGGCGGGAGTAGCCGACCATTTTACCCCTCCGGCCAGACGGAGTTGGGAATGACTCCTGACAACGCCCGGACAGACCGTTGCGCGACTGTCACAGCCACCTGCCCTGCCCCGTCTACTACGATGAAGACGCCCGTTCTGGACGTCATGGAGTTCCTGCAATGTCTGCTTCCCCGCGTGTTCCGTATGCCCGCCTTGCCCACGAGTCCTTCAAAGCGCTGCTGGCCACCAGCAAGGCCGTGCATGACAGCTCCGTCGACCCGACCCTGATGGAACTGGTGTTCCTGCGTGTCTCCCAGATCAACGGCTGCGGCTACTGCATGGACATGCACGGCACCGCCCTGCGCAAAGGCGGGATCGAACCGCGCAAGCTGGATACACTGCCTGCCTGGCATGAGAGCCGGTTCTTTGATGATCGTGAGAAAGCCGCGCTGGGCTGGGCCGAGGCTTTGACCCGGTTGCCCAGCGGGGCTCCTTCGGATGCCGCATTCGACGCGCTGGCCCCGCATTTCGATGAGAAGGGCATCAGTGACCTGAGCATGGGCATTGCGGTGATCAATGCGTGGAACCGGCTGGGTGCGGGGCTGCTGCCGCCGCTGCCGTAAAGGCGTACCGACCAACGGTCGGTACCTACCGGGGACGCGAAAGGGCGTGTCGATCAACGGTCAGTACCTACCGGGGACGCGGACCGGTAGCGCCCGACCGTTGGTCGGGCGGCGGCGCAACGCGCCGGGGCGTTCCGCAACCGTCCGATCACGGCGCTCGCAGGCACAATGATCGCCATGCCTGCCCCTACCCCCAGCAAAAACCCCAGCCTGCGCGAGCGCTTCCAGGCGCTGCGCAACCTGCCGCCGTTCCTGCGCCAGATCTGGCAGGCCAGCCCCTGGCTGGCCACCGCCAGCCTCGGCCTGCGCGTGATCCGCGCGCTGCTGCCGGTGGCGATGCTGTATGTGGGCAAGCTGATCATCGATGCGGCCCTGCTGCTGAGCCGCCACGAAGCCGGCTTCCCTCCGTTCAGCGAAGCGCTGTCCAGCGGCCTGCTCAACCCCCTGCTGGTGCTGCTGGCGCTGGAGTTCGGCCTGGCCATCGCCTCGGACCTGCTCGGCCGCATCGTCAGCTACGCCGATACCCTGCTGTCGGAGCTGTTCACCAACGCCACCAGCGTGCGCCTGATGGAGCACGCCGCCGAGCTGGATCTGGAGGACTTCGAAGACCCCGACCTGCAGGACAAGCTGGACCGCGCCCGGCGCCAGACCATGGGCCGGATGAACCTGATGAGCCAGCTGTTCGGCCAGGTACAGGATGCGATCACCGTGGCCAGCCTGGCCGTCGGCCTGCTGGTGTACGCGCCGTGGCTGATCCTGCTGCTGGCGGTGGCACTGGTGCCGGCGTTCATCGGCGAATCCCACTTCAACGCGGCCGGCTACAGCCTCAATTTCCAATGGACCCCCGAGCGCCGCCAGCTCGACTACCTGCGCCAGATCGGGGCCAGCGTCGAAACCGCCAAGGAAGTGAAGATCTTCAACCTGCACCGGTTCCTGATCGACCGCTACCGCTTCCTGGCCGACAAGTTCTTCCAGGCCAACCGGCGGCTGGCGCGCAAACGCGCGTTCTGGGGCACGCTGCTGGCCGCACTGGGCACGCTGGGGTATTACACCGCCTATGCCTACATCGCCTGGCGCACCGTCCGCGGCGACTTCTCGATCGGCGACCTGACCTTCCTGGCCGGCAGCTTCCTGCGCCTGCGCCAGCTGCTGGAGGGTCTGCTGATCGGCTTCTCGCAGGTGGCCAGCCAGGCCTTGTACCTGGACGATCTGTTCTCGTTCTTCCAGATCCAGCCGGAAATCCACTCACGCACCGACGCGGTGCCGGTGCCGCAGCCGATCATCCTGGGCTTCGTCTTCGACAACGTGGGTTTCCGCTACCCCGAGGCGGAGCGCTGGGCGGTCCGTCACCTGAGCTTTGAGCTGCGCGCCGGCGAAGTGCTGGCCCTGGTCGGCGAGAACGGGGCCGGCAAGACCACCCTGGTGAAGCTGCTGGCGCGCCTGTACGACCCCGACGAGGGTCGCATCCTGCTGGACGGGCGCGACCTGCGCGACTACGACCTGGACGACCTGCGCGCCAACATGGGCGTGATTTTCCAGGACTTCGTCCGCTACAACCTGACTGCCGGCGAGAACATCGGCGTGGGGTTGGTCGGGGCGATGGACGACCACACCCGGATCCGCGACGCCGCCCGCCGTGGCATGGCGGACGAGGTGATTGCCGGGCTGCCCGACGGCTACGACCAGCTGATCGGACGGCGCTTCAAGCAGGGTGTGGACTTGTCCGGCGGCCAGTGGCAGAAGATCGCCATCGCCCGTGCCTACATGCGCGATGCCCAGGTGATGATTCTGGACGAGCCGACTGCCGCGCTGGATGCACGCGCCGAATTCGAGGTGTTCCAGCGCTTCAAGGAGCTGTCTGACAACCGAACGGCGGTGCTGATTTCACACCGGTTCTCGTCGGTGCGCATGGCAGACCGGATTCTGGTGCTGGCCGAGGGCCGGCTGGAGGCCAGTGGCACCCACGCTGAACTGATGGCCCAGGGCGGGCGCTATGCAGAGCTGTTCGAGCTGCAGGCGGCGGGGTATCGGTAACGGGTTCAATGAGAATTTATCTCATTTGAGCTAGAATACCGGCGACGAACCAGATCAGACCCACCCCCATGTCTTCCGCTTTTGGTGCCGAAACGGTGCTTGAAGTCCGTCACTGGACGGACGCCTACTTCAGCTTCACCACCACCCGTGACAGCGGTTTCCGCTTTGAAAACGGCCAATTCGTGATGATCGGCCTGGAAACCGAGGCGCGGCCGCTGCTGCGCGCGTATTCCATTGCCAGCGCGAACTGGGAAGAGAACCTGGAGTTCTTCAGCATCAAAGTGCAGGACGGTCCGCTGACCTCGCGCCTGCAGCACATCAAGCCCGGCGACAAGGTACTGGTGGGCAAGAAGCCGACCGGCACCCTGCTGATCAGCGACCTGCACCCGGGCAAGCACCTGTACCTGCTGGGCACCGGCACCGGCCTGGCCCCGTGGCTGTCGGTGATCAAGGACCCGGAAACCTACGAGCGCTTCGACAAGGTGATCCTCACTCACGGCGTGCGCTTCGAGAAGGACCTGGCCTACCGCGACCTGTTTGAAAAGGAACTGCGCGAGCACGAGTTCCTCGGCGAGATGATCGGCGACAAGCTGCTGTACTACCCCGCCGTCACCCGCGAACCGTTCCCCAACCAGGGCCGCCTGACCTCGCTGCTGGAAAGCGGTGAAATGCAGCGCACCCTGGGCCTGCCGGAACTGAGCCCGGAAAACGACCGCGCCATGATCTGCGGCAGCCCGCAGATGCTGGCCGACCTGCGCCAGGTGCTGGACGCGCGTGGTTTCCAGACCTCACCGCGCATTGGCACGCCGGGGCATTACGTGTTCGAGCGCGCGTTCGTCGAGAAATAATCGCGATCCGGGGTTTACGGTGACACGCATGGCGTGTCACTACGGGATCGACCATTTGTAGGGACGCGCCATGCGCGTCCATCGCGATGCCCGGCACCGCGACAACGGGTTACGCCAGCGCCTTCTCAATATCCCCACGCAGGCTTTCCGGCTTGTCGGTCGGCGCATAGCGTTCCAGCACCTGCCCATCGCGGCCAACCAGGAACTTGCTGAAGTTCCACTTGATGCCCTTGGTGCCGAGCAGGCCGGTCTTCTCGGCCTTCAGCCACTGCCACAGCGGATGCGCCTTGTCGCCGTTGACGTCGATCTTCTCCGACAGCGGGAAGTCCACTTCATAGGTCAGCGAGCAGAAGCTGCGGATCTCCTCGGCGTTCCCCGGCTCCTGGTGGTCGAACTGGTCACAGGGGAAACCCACCACCACCAGCCCGCGCGGGCCGTACTCCTTCCACAGGGCTTCCAGCCCCTCGTACTGCGGGGTGAAGCCGCATTTGCTGGCCACGTTCACCAGCAGCAGCACCTTGCCCTTGTACTGCTCCAGGGCCTGCGGCTGGCCAGCCAGGTCCACGAACGAGAAATCGAAGGCGGTGGTCATGGCATCTCTCCGGAAGGTCGTGTCCCCCATTGTAGAGCCACGCCCTGCGTGGCTGCGCCATGCCGGACACGGTCGCAGCCGCGCAGGGCGTGGCTCTACGGGGTTCCCCCCTATGTCGCACATGCCTTTTGACACAAGCCGCCCCGGTTTCTTCCGGGTTACCCTCGGGCACTTGTCTGACCGGAGATTTCCCCTTGACCACCCGTCTTGCCCTCGCTGTCGCCGTGACCCTCGGCCTGGCCCTGCCCGCCTACTCCGCTGTTGCCGCCACCCCGGCCGCCACTGCCGCCCAGCAGGCCAACCCGTTCTTCGCCGACAGCCCGCTGCCGCTGCACTTCCCGCAGTTCGACAAGATCAAGGACAGCGACTTCGCTCCCGCCTTCGACGCCGGCATGGCGCAGCAGCTGAAGGAAGTCGAAGCCATCGCCAACAACAAGGCCAAGCCGACCTTCGACAACACCATCATCGCCCTGGAAAAGAGCGGTGACACCCTGGACCGCGCCACCACCGTGTTCTTCTCGCTGGTCGGTGCCGATACCAACGACACCCGCAAGAAGCTGCAGGCCGATTACTCGGCCAGGTTCGCCGCGCACAGCGACGCCATCGCGCTGAACGGCAAGCTGTTCGCCCGCATCCAGGCGCTGTATGACACCCGCACCCAGCTGGGTCTGGACGCCGAAGGCGTGCGTCTGGTCGAGAAGTACTACGAAAGCTACGTCCGCGCCGGTGCCAAGCTCAACGACGCCGACAAGGCCAAGCTGAAGGAAATGAACGCCGAGCTGGCCAACCTGGGCACCAAGTTCAGCCAGAACGTGCAGAACGAAGTGAACGCCTCGGCCGTGGTGGTCGACGACGTCAAGCAGCTGGACGGCCTGTCCGCCGAGCAGATCGCCGCCGCTGCCGAAGCCGCCAAGGCACGCAAGCTGGACGGCAAGTACGTCATCGCCCTGCTCAACACCACCGGCCAGCCGCCGCTGACCAACCTGACCAACCGTGATCTGCGCAAGAAGATCTTCGACGCGTCGACCACCCGTGGCAGCCGCGGCGGTGAGTTCGACAACACCGCCCTAGTCTCGCGCATCATGACCCTGCGTGCGGAGAAGGCCAAGATGATGGGCTTCCCGAACTTCGCCGCGTACAACCTGACCAACCAGACCGCCAAGACCCCCGAAGCGGTCAACGCCATGCTGGGCCAGCTGGCCCCGGCCGCGGTGGCCAACGCCAAGCGCGAAGCCGCTGACCTGCAGGCGATGATCGACAAGGAACAGAAGGCTGCCGGCAAGCCGACCTTCAAGCTGGAAGCCTGGGATTGGGCGTTCTACAGCGAGAAGGTCCGCCAGGCCAAGTACAACTTCGACGAATCGCAGCTCAAGCCGTACTTCGAAATGAAGAACGTGCTGGAAAACGGCGTGTTCTTCGCCGCCAACCAGGAGTTCGGCCTGACCTTCAAGCAGCGCACCGACCTGCCGGTCTACCACGAAGACGTCACCGTGTATGACGTGTTCGATGCCGACGGCAGCCAGCTGGCGATCTTCATCTTCGACCCGTATGCGCGCGCCTCCAAGCGTGGCGGTGCGTGGATGAACTCGTACGTGTCGCAGTCCGAACTGACCGGCTTCAAGCCGGTGGTGGCCAACCACCTCAACATTCCCAAGCCGCCGGCCGGCCAGCCGACCCTGCTGACCTGGGACGAAGTGACCACCACCTTCCACGAATTCGGCCACGCCCTGCACGGCATGTTCTCGAACGTGAAGTACCCCTACTTCTCCGGCACCTCGGTGCCGCGTGACTTCGTCGAGTTCCCCTCGCAGGTCAACGAGATGTGGGCCGACAATCCGCTGATCCTGAAGAACTACGCCAAGCACTACCAGAACAGCACCGCCATGCCGCAGGAACTGCTGGACAAGGTGATTGCCGCAGCCAAGTTCAACCAGGGCTTCGCCACCACCGAATACCTGGGCGCCGCCATGCTGGACCAGCGCTGGCACCAGATCAGTGCCGACCAGGTACCGGCCGCCAAGGGCGTGATGGACTTCGAACGTGCCGCGCTGGAAAAGGACGGCATCTTCTTCGCCCCGGTGCCGCCGCGTTACCGCACCCCGTACTTCAGCCACATCATGGGCGGCTACTCGGCCGGCTACTACGCCTACATCTGGTCGGAAGTGCTGGACGCCAACACCCAGAAGTGGTTCCGCGACAACGGCGGCCTGAGCCGCAAGAATGGCGACCACTTCCGCCAGACCCTGCTGTCCAAGGGCGGCAGCGTGGACGCGATGCAGCTGTTCCGCGACTTCGCCGGCCACGAGCCGCAGATCGAGCCGCTGCTTGAGAAGCGTGGTCTGACTTCGGAAACGAAGTAACCCTCAAAACCGCCCGGTAACCCCGGGCGGTTTTTTGTTGGGGCGTAGGGACGCGCCATGCGCGTCCGCGCGATGCCCGAACGCCCATTACACTTCGCCGCAGCCGTAGAGCCACGCCCTGCGTGGCTGAAACCCCGCCCGGCTCATGGACGCGACAAGGAACCGACTTCATCCGCGTCCACCAACGACATCCGCACCCTGTTGCCTTGATACTCAATTCGCCCGCCATATGTTGCAATGATCGCTGCGACGCGCTGCATGTAAGCACCCCTAAACTGCGGGGTTAGATACGCGCTCGCGTCGAGCAATCCGATCACGATGACAACACCCCGCTTTCCGCCAAAGCAACCGCATCTAGCCCGCAGGCGCAACGGGCCGCGCTCCATATCCAGCATCAATGACACCGTCTCCGTGATCGCCCGATACGCCGCCAACTGAAGCGGCATGCTCAGCTGACAGGGATCGCCACTTAGCTGATGCTCGGCCACGCGATGACTGCTGCGCCACTCCTGACCGATTCCACCCACTTGAAGCGCCAGGTACAACCCAACATGCTCCAGCGAGGTCGGATAGATCAGGCTCGACTTATCACGCATTTCCCGCGAGCTGATGGTAGCGAACTGCCGCATGACTTTCGCCATTTCCGTGTACTTCCGTTCCTCAAGCCAATCCGACAGATCGCATACCGAACGATCTATGTCCTCGTAGATCTTTCTGATGCCGAGCACATGTCTTCTGAGCGTCATCTCCAACGCGTGCTGGGAGAATCGGAACGCCCGGTGGTCTCCGGTCGCCACCGGCAGTAGCTTCGCTGACGCCCCCTCATCGCGTCGAGCTACCAAGCCGAAGAGAACCAAAGTGGCCGCAACGAGGGCGACACCTACCTGATTCGTGAATGTCGATGGATCGAACGATCCCGGAAAGCCGGTGGTTGCAGTCGAAAGATGAACCGCGAAGTTGAGTGCAGGAACACCTATCGCGACGCCGCGCCAGCCATGCAGAAATGCAAGCCCGATAACAGGAAGAGCCATTAGCAGCTGTATCGGCACGTCCCCTAGGTACCGGTTGGGCGCGCACAAGGCAAACCCGGTCATCGAGGCCAAGGCCAGAACCATGATGAGCGTTGGCGCATGCAGCCAACTTCCCAATGTGCGTAGTGGGGCTGGCCGCAGCCAGAGCATTGCAAGGGGGACCACCGTCACAATCGCAAGAAACTCACCGATTGTGTATCGAACCCCGAGCACCCAGTAATCACCCTGTGGTGGTGCCGGCCAGAGAAGATGCGCAGCGGTGACGTTAAGAAAGTTGATAGCCATTGCGGAGATGAGCGAGATGGGGAGGAGGCTCGCGTAGTCACCGCTGCGCACTTCCCGGCGGCACATGTGAACCAATGAGGCAACCAGAGGAAACGGGTAACACGAAGCGATCAACGCCCACGTCAGACCATACCTCTCGACCATGGGTGCACGGACGCACGCGAAGTAGGCGTAGTCCCCCAGAAGCAGATACGGCCACATGCGTGGCCGACACACCAGGAGCGCTGCAATGCGGATACCAGCGGGCAGGAAGAATTGGTCAACGGACACCTGCCGCGAAGCCCAGCACGCCGCCGCGTACAGCACCGCAATCAGTAACCCTTCCGGCAGCTCCAGCAGCCGTGCTTGAAATCCCCGTACCAGCTTGCTGTCCGACATCCCTACCCTCCTTAGGTGGGCCGTTGTCGCAATCCGTCTGCGACGCCTGCCTGTTGCGAGGGCGGGAAAGTAGGGGGTGCGTTGCGGGGGAGCAATGCGATTTATGGGGATTGGAGCAAAGTTGAAACAGTTCCTATGTGGTGGTCAGGCGGGGTTTGGAGTTCGCGAGGTTCAAGCGTGTTGTGACGGGGCGTGGGGATGTCGTAACGGACACAGCAGTTCCGATTTGGGTCCATGCGTTAATGCGGTGATTGCCGTTATCGGCAGTCGTCTTGCGACCGACTCTACCGTTCCGACATTCATGTTTATCGGGGGGCTATGTAGCCGCCGGGGATGCCGTTCGGCGAGAGCACGAGCTGCCACAGTTGCGCGTGGCGGCAGCGGAAGCTGGCCATGGAACCCGCCAGATAGAAGCGCCACATGCGCTTGAAGCGTTCGTCGTAACGCTGCGGGTCCAGGCGTGGCCACGCGGCTTCCACATTTGCCCGCCAGGCTTGGAGGGTGCGGTCGTAATCCGCGCCGAAGCTGTGCCAGTCTTCCAGCACGAACAGGCCTTCATAGGCGTCGGTGATCTGCGCGGCCGAGGGCAGCATCGAATTGGGGAAGATGTAGCGTGCGATCCACGGGTCGGTGCGGTGGCGCGAGATGTTGCTGCCAATGGTGTGCAGCAGGAACAAGCCGTCGGGTTTCAGGCAGCGCCGTGCCGTCTCGAAGTACGTTCGATAATTCTTGTCGCCCACGTGCTCGAACATGCCCACCGACAGAATGGCGTCGAAGGATTCGTCCAGCTCGCGGTAGTCCTGCAGGCGAATCTCCACCGGCAAGCCGGCGCAGCGATGGCGCGCGAATTCGGCCTGCTCCTGCGAAATGGTGATGCCGACGCCGGACACGCCGTAACGCGTTGCCGCGTATTCCAGCGCCTCGCCCCAGCCGCAGCCGATGTCGAGCACGCGCTGGCCCGGGCGCAGCCGCAGCTTGCGGCAGATCAGGTCGAGCTTGGCGTCCTGAGCGCTGTCCAGGTCCAGCGCATCGGCCCAGTAGCCGCAGCTGTATACCAACCGACGACCGAGCATGGCCTGGTAGAGATCGTTGCCGAGGTCGTAGTGGCGCTTGCCCACTTCCAGGCCGCCGCTACCGGATTGCAGGTTGAACAAGCGCGCCTTGAGCGCATCAGCCAGCTCGCGCCAGCCGTGCACGCGTTCGTCCAGATGGGCCTGCATCAGGTGCAGCAGGAAGCCGTCCAGTGACACGGCATCCCACTGACCATCCATGTAGCTTTCACCCAGGCCGAGCGAGCCGTGGGCGATCACCCGCGAATAGAAGTGGTCGTCGTGGACATGGAGGTCATGCGGGCGGCTGCCGCCCACGATCACGTCCGCCTCGAGCAGCAGTTCGGCAACCCGATGCTGCAGCCCGACGTCCACGCACGCCTCCGCCTCAGCCCTTCGCGAACAGGCCGGCGTAGGCCGGTGCCACGTGCGGGGCCAGCAGGCTGGCCGGCACGTCCACGGTCTGGGTGCCGTCCGAATACGGCCCCACCTGGTACGGCGGGAACACGAAGCGCAGCGCGGTGATCTGGCCCTGCGGATCGGTCACCGGCTGGAACTGGCTGAAGTTGTCCGCGCTGGCCCCGGTGCCGTCGGCGATCATGCGGCTGGCGCTGCGCAGCGATTCCTGCAGCTGGCCCGGCTCCATGTCTTCGGCGCTCAGGCGGGTGGCCACGCGCTCGCGCAGCTGGTCAGCCACGTAGTCACTGACCGCCGCCCAGCCCTTGGTGTCGGGAATGAGCGTTTCTGCGGTGAGCAGCTTCTGCTGTTCCGGCAGCCACACGAAGCGGGCGACCAGCGGTTCGCCGTGGGCACCGCCGGTATAGCGGCTGCCGTCGGCGCTGATCACTACCAGCTGCCGCGTTTCCAGCAGCTTTTCAAAGCTCAGCGACAGCTCGTACGGCATGGTCGGGGTGTCGTTGCCGAGCCCGTCGACCGCCTGCTGCAGTTCGCCGCGTGCGGCGGTGGCATAGTCCGACAGCGCCTTGGCCAGGCCTGGGTACTGGCTCACGTCCTGCGGGTAGCTGATGCCGATGACGGCTTTGGGCGAGTTTTCGATCACATCGCGCAGTTCCACCGGGGCCTCCGGTGCCGCCGGTGCGTCGACATTTTCCGGAAGCGCGGCGGTCGGGTCCTGTGCCGGCGCATCCGCCGGTGCTTCCGCGTCGCGTTTGCAGCCTGCCAGCAGTACCACGCCCAGTGCCAGCACCCAGCCGCCGTAACCCAGTGCCCGGCGGTTTCCTGCGATCTTCATTGCAATCCCCTTGTTGAATCCACGCATGATGATCCTTCTTCCGTGAAGCACAACTCATCGTCGTTCAGCCGGCCAGCAGGTCCTGGTATTCGTCGTGATGCCGCTCGAGAAACGCCTCGGCATATTCGCAGGCGGGTATCACCTTGTAGCCCTGCTCGCGGGCGAAGCGCAGTGCGACCTTGGTGAGTTCACCGGCAATACCGCGCCCACCGATCTCCTCGGGCACGCCGGTATGGACGATGGTCATGCGCTTGCGTTTGAGCTGGTAGTCCAGCACCGCTTCATGCCCCCTGACCCGGGCCTTGAAACGTCGGTTCACGCGGTCGTGCTCCACCTCGTAAGCCAATCCGGGCGGGGTGACGGAAGCCATGGGCAAGGTCTCCTGCGGCGACTGCCGCGATAGTGCGGAGCCGCCCGCCACGGCCGCGTGAAGTCTGAATCGGGGCGGTTTTGGACGTTCTGCGTCACATCCGGGTCGCCCCGGGCGACCCGTAGTGCGACGCCATGCGTGGCTGCGCCCTAAAGTCTGGCCGTCTCAAGCCGATACAGGGAACTGACAGGTCGCAAAAGCTGGCACGAGCCTTGCGATATCTGCCTGCCCTCTCCGTGTCATAAGGAGTCGTACATGGACAACACCCCCGCACCTTCGCTGCCCGTCGACGCCGACAGCTCGCTGCTGGAAGGCCTGTTCCAGCTGGCGCTGAACGGCCAGACCCAGGGGTCGGAATTCGACCTGATCGACCACGAGGTGTACGCCCGGCTGCTCAGCGCCTACGGGGTCGACGGCCGCATTGCGGCCTGATATCTGGTGGGTCACGACCAACGGTCGTGACCTACCCGATCGGCATTCCCGGTCGGCATCCCCGATCGGCATTCCCGATCGGCATCCCCGGTAGGTCACGACCGTTGGTCGTGACCCGCCCAACCATCAACCGCCCATCAGGTTGAAGCGCGGGTTGCTCAGCTCGGCCAGGAAGTGCTGGAAGATCTCCGGGCGCATGGCCAGCAGGAACAGCACGCCGAAGGCGGCACCGGCCAGGTGCGCGCTGTGGTTGATGCGGTCACCGCCGCGGCGGTCCATCCAGATGCTGTAGCCCACGTAGAACGCGGCATAGATGATCGCCGGCGCGGGGATGAAGAACACGAAGATGATGCTCCACGGGCTGAGCAGGATGAAGGCGAACAGCACCGCCGACACCGCACCCGACGCGCCCAGGCTCATGTAATTCGGGTTCTTCTGGTTCTTCAGATAACTGGGCAGGATCGAGACCAGCAGCGCCCCCAGATAGAACGCCGGGTAGGTCAGGTAGCTGCCGGTCAGGCCCAGCATCACCCGTTCGATCTGCCCGCCGAAGAAGAACAGGGTGATCATGTTGAACGCCAGGTGCGCCAGATCCGCATGGATGAAGCCATACGTGATCAGGCGGTCGTACTGGCGCTTGCGGTCCACCGCCGGCGGCCACAGGATCAGGCGGTCGGCGAGTGCACGGTTTTTGAACGCCATCCACGACACCAGGACGGTGATGGCGATCAGCAGCAGGTTCACGGGGGTCATCGGAGTACTCAGGCAGCGCGGTAGTTATCGACCATACGATAACGCTTGGCATACCAACCGAAGGCCAACGCCGCGACAAAGGCGAAACCGGCGAAGAAGAACATCAGGAACGCCGCCTCGCTGAGGCCGGTACTGGCGATCTTGTGGGTCACCGTCTCATTGCGCACGGCGGCGTTGGACAGCAGCACCCACAGGTTGCCGATGGTGGTGGTCAGGTTCCAGAAGCTCATCACCACGCCCTTCATGGCCTGCGGGGCCTGGCTGTAGGCGAACTCCAGCCCGGTGGCCGAGACCAGCACCTCACCGAAGGTCAGCAGCGCGTACGGCAGCACCTGCCAGAAGATCGACATGGCGTCGCCGCCGTCCATCATCACCTGGATGCCGCCCACCACCACCCAGGCCAGGCCACTGAAGGCGATGCCGGCGGTCATGCGGCGCAGCGCGGTCGGCTCGAAGCCGAAGCGGCGCAGGGCCGGATACAGCACCAGGTTGTTGAACGGAATCAGGATCATCACCAGCAGCGGGTTCAGCGCCTGCATCTGCGAAGCGGTGAACCAGCTGGGCATGCTCATCTGCTGGCCCTGCAGCACCCAGGTGGATGCCTTCTGGTCAAACAGCGAGAAGAACGGGGTGGTCAGCGCGAAGATGACCAGCACGCGCAGCACCGAGCGCACGCCTTCCACGGCCTCCGCCGGGTGCACCGCACGGGCGCGGTCGAGCTGGATCCAGGTGCCGCCACCCACGCCGGCCAGCACCAGCACCAGCGCGATACACAGGCAGATCACGATGCCCAGGGTGCCGACCAGCCCCATCGAGGCCACTGCCAGCACCAGGCCCAGCACGGCCAAGGTGAGGCCAGGACGGCCCTTGCCCGGCACCTGCGCGGTCAGCGCGGTGCGCACCACGTTGCCGAACGAATTCGGATCTTTCGGCGGCAGCGGCACCAGCACATAGCGCTTGCGGCCCAGCCAGAACACGAAGGTGGCCACGAACATCAGGATGCCCGGAATGCCGAACGCCCACTGCGGGCCCAGGTTCTTCAACGCCAGCGGAATCAGCAGCGAGGCGAACAGCGAACCGAAGTTGATGATCCAGTAGAAGGCGTCGAACACCAGTTTGGCCAGATGCTTGTTGCTCTGATCGAACTGGTCGCCCATGAACGAGGCCACCAGCGGCTTGATCCCGCCCGCGCCCAGCGCGATCAGGCCCAGGCCCAGGAAGAAGCCTTCACGGCTGTTCTCGAACAGCGCCAGACACGCATGGCCGGCACAGTAGACCAGGCTGAACCACAGAATGGTGTGGTACTTGCCGAAGAACTTGTCCGCCAGCCAGCCGCCCAGCAGCGGGAAGAAGTACACGCCGATCATGAAGCTGTGCATGATGTCCTTGGCCTCGCCCGCCCGTCCTTCGGCGGTGATCTCCTGCAGCAGCAGCGAGGTGATCAGGAACTGCACCAGGATGTTGCGCATCCCATAGAAGCTGAACCGCTCGCAGGCCTCGTTGCCAATGATGTACGGAATCTGGCCTGGCATTTTTCCTTTGCCAGCGCTGGCGGCTGCATGCGTGCTCATTCGATGGGGCTGTCCTGCGTGTATAAAGGGTGAAAGGGTACCGGAAGGACCCCGGTGGCGCACGTTGCGGCCGGACGTGACAGGCGGCCCTTTCCATGGCAGGCCGCCCGAGGTCACGGCACCTCCACGGCATAAGCGTAAACTTATCGTTATGCCCCCCCTCCCCTCGCTTGGACCGGGACGCTGGCCCTGCTGGCTCCTGATGCTGCTGCTGGTTGCCCCGACCGCCCTGGCCCATGCCCGTCAGGGCGAGGCTGCGCCGCGCCTGCTGAAGGTGGCCACGCTGGAGCTTCCCGAGCAGGACGACAGCCAGTGGCAGCAACGCCGCGAGCAGGTGCTGCAGCTGCTGGAATCGTTACAGCCGGATGTGATCACCGTGCAGCGGGTGGCGCAGGACAAGAGTCGCAACAACCGCGCCTGCTGGCTGGCGGTACGCCTGCGTTACAGCTGCGATTTCGTCACCGCCGACCCGCCGAGCCAGCCTCTGCGCCAGGGCAGCGCCATGCTCAGCCGGCTGGAAGTGGTCGAAGACGGGGTGACCCTGCTGCACCCGCCAGGGCGCTACAGCGCGGCGGGGATGCTGCGGGTCAAGCAGGGCGAGGACCTGATCAACGTCTATGTAGCCCGGCTGTGGCCGGAGCCGGACGAAGCGGCCATCCGCCGCCACCAGACCAGCGACCTGATGACCTGGATCGGGGCCACCGCCGATGGCCTGCCCTCGCTGATTGCCGGGGCATTTGCCGCCAGCACGGACGAGCTGGTGAGCAGTTCGCCCGGGTTCCAGCCAGCACGGAAGAATCCGGGTGAGCGGGTCGAGCCGCCGTCGGTCGCGGGCAGCGCGACGCGTGCGCATGGGCTGGATGTGCTGTTCCAGGTGAAGCATTTCAGCGGGGTGAGCCTGGAGGCGGTGAAGCTGCTGCCGGCTGATGAAGCGGAGGGCCCGGCGGTTCGGCTGGGCGTGATGGCCACGTTGCAGTTGCAGGACGGCACCCTGTAGGGACAGGCCATGCCCGTCCGCACGTGGATGCCGACACCCCGCGCAGACGGGCATGGCCCGTCTCTACGCACGAAACAAAAACGGCCGGGCAATGCCCGGCCGTCTGGCGTCACACGTACCCTGCGATCAGGCGATCGCTTCCTGGTAGCGGCGCTCCACTTCGTTCCAGTCGATCACGTTGAAGAACGCACCGATGTATTCCGGACGACGGTTCTGGTACTTCAGGTAGTAGGCGTGCTCCCACACGTCCAGGCCGAGGATGGGCGTGTTGCCTTCCATCAGCGGGCTGTCCTGGTTGCCGCTGCTTTCGACCACGACCTTCTTGTCCGGGGTGACGCTCAGCCACGCCCAGCCGCTGCCGAAGCGGGTCAGCGCAGCCTTGGTGAAAGCATCCTTGAAGGCGTCGAAGCCGCCCAGCTGGGCGTCGATGGCCTTGGCCACGTCGCCGACCGGGTTGCCACCTGCGTTCGGGGCCATCACGGTCCAGAACAGCGAGTGGTTGGCGTGGCCGCCGCCGTTGTTGCGCACCGGACCCTGCAGGTTTTCCGGCAGCGACTTGAGCTTCTTGACCAGCTCTTCCACCGGCAGGTCGGCGTATTCGGTGCCTTCCAGCGCTGCATTGACGTTGTTGATGTAGGTCTGGTGATGCTTGGTGTGATGGATTTCCATCGTCGCCGCATCGATATGCGGTTCAAGCGCGTCGTAGGCGTAGGACAGCTTGGGGAGGGTGTAGGCCATGTGGTTCTCCTGGTAGCTCACTCACCCGGTGGAACCCGGGCGTTGCGTGACGATGATGGGGATGGTCACCCAGCTTACCAAGCCCTGCGTAAACAAATCTGAGTTCCAGGTGGCGCGCATGTTATGCAGCGGTGATGAGACCCTCACGCCACGCGTTACAGTAGCCCCGGTTTTCCCCCTGCCCCTCTGTCCATGCGCAAGCCTCTTCTTCTGCTGGTTGCCATCGTGTTGCTTGTCGGCGGTCTGTTCGCCATCAAGGAATCACAGCGGCCACCGCCGCCGCAGTTCGCCCCGTCGCTGACCGGCGGCGCAACCGCGGCTGACCCGACACCGTCTACGGCGGCCCGCGATCCGCTGCCGTCGTTTCTGCCGCCCGAGGCGCGCCAGACCATCGCCCTCATCCAGCGTGGCGGCCCCTACCCGCACCGTCAGGATGGCAGTGTGTTCGGCAACCGCGAACAGCGCCTGCCCGAGCGGCCGCGTGGCTACTACCGTGAGTTCACCGTGGAGACGCCCGGCGCTTCAAACCGGGGCGCGCGCCGCATTGTGACCGGTGGCAACCCGCCCACCGGCTGGTTCTACACCGATGATCACTATGAAACCTTCCGCAGTTTTGACGTCCCCCCGGCCGGGAGCTGGCAATGACCCATGATCCGTTCGACCTGGGGTTGCATGACCTCAACAATGCTGGCGTGTACGCCATTGGCAACGACGATGTCGGCCCCTTGTCTGCGGCGATGCGCGACGCCGGACTGAAAGTGCTGCGGGTGGATCTGGACGGCTGCGGCGACAAGCGCACCTTGCTGGCCCGTCTTGGTGCACAGCTGGATTTCCCGCAGGGGACCGGGGGCAACTGGGATGCGCTATCGGACAACCTGCGCGACCTGGGCTGGCTGAAATCACCGGGTGGGTATGCGCTGTTTCTGAGTGATGCCGATGGATTGCGCGAGGGGGGTGCGGCTGATTTCGAGACGCTGCTGGATCTGCTGGATGAGGCCAGCCAGAGCTGGGCGCAGCAGGATGTGCCGTTCTGGGCGTTCGTGGCGTTGAAGGATGTGCCGGCGGCGGATTGATTCCGCGCCACGACCAACGGTCGTGGCCTACCCGTGTCAGGCGCGCCAAACGCGAGGGGATCAGGTGGAAGGCGTGGACAACGGTTCCCGCGTCAGCGGGAGCCGTTGTCTTCCTGCAGCTCTTTTTTGAACGGGATATCCGGCGGCGGCCTTGCCACCGCCGGCTGGTCCTGCATGTTCGGGTCGGTCAGGCCACAGCCGCCGCCGAACTGCAGCACCGAAATCACGCAGGAAATCTTTGAACTGGTCCCGGGAATCGGAATCTCCATGGACTTGATGCCCCTGCGCACCCACTCGGCCAGCAGCGACTCATTCGGGGCCCAGTACTTGTCGAACGAGGTCGGGGTGTAGTCATACGGCGGCCGTTTGAGCCAGGTGCCGGACTGGGCGATGCGCTCGCGGCTCCAGCCATCGTTCTCGCCGCCGGGGGCGCCACGCTCGCTGTTGCCGCTGCCGTCCTGGTTCGGCACGCGCACGCTGCCGTCGGCGTTGAACAGCCCATCACCGGTGCGACCGGTACCCTGGTTGGCCTGGGCGGTGCTGCCTGGCGCGTTGCGCGAGGCTGCGCCCCAGTCATCGCCGCGTGCTGGCGTTGACCAGTCGCCCGGGTTGGGGGCCGGGCGTGCGGCGGGCGTGGACGAAGGCGACGGGGTCGCTGACGCGGCGCTGCGCGCGGGCGACGTGGACGTAGAGCCGGGCTCTGCCCGGCTGGCCGACGGCGACGGCGCGGACGTCAGCGGGGCAGAGCCCCGCTCTACAACAGCGGGTGTCGGCGTCGTTGAAGGCGCGGATGCGGGTGCCGGTGTTGGAGTCGCAGACGCAGTGGCGGCCGTTTCCGGCGAGGGACGGGGCGGCGCGTTGGGAATGGTGCGTTCACGCACTGCCACTTCCGGGCTGCGTGTCGGCAGCCGCACGCTGACCTCGCGCGACGGCAGCTGCGGAATGGTCACATCCACCACCGGCACGGACGGCACTTCGCGCTCGCGCACCTGCACCTCGCGTTGCGGCAGGGTCACTTCCACACGCGGCGTAGTAACTGGGATGGCGGGCGTCGGCGCGGTCACCACGGTGACTTCGCGCTCGCGCACGGTGATCTCACGCGGACGCAGCTGCGGTTCGATCGGACGCAGTTGCGGTGTAGCCGGTGTGACCTGCGGCGCTTCCACCGTGGTGACGGTGCGTTGACGCACCGTGACCTGCGGAGCTTCGCGTGGGACGACCCGGATTTCCGTGCGTGGCACAGTGGTGGGCGGCACCACGAAATCCGTGGTGGCCTCGGCCACGTCGGTGGCCTGGATCGGTTGTTCCACTGCGGGTGCCGGCGTGGGGGGCGTCGGCTGCGGTTCGGGCGCGGGGGTGGGTTCGGGTGGTGGGGTTGCGGCGACCGGGGTCGGCGGCGGCGGCGGGGGAACGGGCTCGCTCGGCGTATCGGCGGGCTGGGGTTGGCTGGCTTCGCTCAGCGGGGCAGAGCCCCGCTCTACATTCGAGCGGTCAGACACCGCGTTGGTCGGGCGCGCAGCGGCCGCAGTGTTCGGTTGCGCCGCCCCAGCGTTGCCCGGCTGTGCTGCCGCCGAATCGCCAGGTTGCCCGCCACCCTGCTCTGCCGGCGTGCCCTGCCCGATGAAGTCCACCCGCATGCGCCCGCCATCCCCGCCCTGCTCCGGCTCGACCGGCGGGCGGATCACCGCCACCCACACCAGCAGCAGCGCAAACATCACGTGCAGCAGCACACTGATCGCCGCCGAGGTCCAGCGCATCCAGCGCTGGTCGCGCGGGGCCGGGTCCCAGGTCTGCCACGCCAGCTGGCGCAATGCCTGCGGGAAGCTCAACGCGGGCAGCCGCCCCGGCGGACCGGGCAACGGACGCTTCATCAGCTGCGCGACCATCTCGGCGGCACGCGCCGAGTAAGGCAGCGGATTCAGCGCGCGCAGCCACAGGCCCCAGCCGTACGGCAGGCCCGTGGTCTTTTCCACAATGCGCTTGTCCGGCTGGCGTGCCAGCAGCCAAGCGAGAATGTCGTCAGCCCGGCGCAGAGGCACGCAGCGGAATCAGGCTGCCGTACCGCGGGGAATATACGGGGCGTGACCGCTGTCGTGGTCGGTCGCGTCACGCACGGCGGTGATCCCGGGCACGCGGCCCATCAGCGTTTTCTCGATGCCCTGCTTCAAGGTCACATCGGCCATGCCACAGCCCTGGCAGCCGCCGCCGAAGCGCAGCAGCACCACGCCGTCGGCCGAGACTTCCTGCACCGCCACGCGGCCACCGTGCGAGGCCAGCTGCGGGTTCACTTCGTTTTCCACCACCCAGTGCACGCGCTCGACCAGCGAGGCCGAATCGGCCGGGGCTTCGCCCTTGATCTTCGGAGCCTTGATGGTGAGCTGCTGGCTGCCGGCGCTGTTGTTGACGAAGTCGATTTCCGCGCCGTCCAGCCAGCCGACGCTGTCCGAGGCGACATACAGGGTGAAACCGTCGCAGTCCACCGCCCATTCGTCGCCGAGCAGGTCGGCCGGTTCGGCGAACTCCAGACGCGCGTCGGCGCGCGGGGTGCCGGCATCGACGGCGCTGAGGCGCACGCCCATGCCGGGCACGGCTTCGCGCTCGATGAGTTTGCGGAAATAGGTCTGGGCAGTGTCGGAGATCTGGATCATGCGGCTATTCTAGCGGCTTACATGTTATGCGCTCATTCGGTTTATACACTGTCCGGCGCATTGTTCAGGCATACAGATGGTGGAGGATTCCATGACCGACCTCATTCCCCTGGCCCAGGCCCGCTGCGTGCCGCGCCGGGGCAGTGACCACAAGCTGGGTCAGGCCCGCATCGCCGAGCTGCTGCCGCAGATTCCCGGCTGGGAGCTGGCCGAACAGGGCCAGGCGCTGACCCGCACGTTTACCTTCAAGAACTACTACCGGACCATGGCCTTCGTGAACGCGCTGGCCTATGTGGCCCATGCTGAGGACCATCATCCAGACCTAGGGGTGCACTACGACCGGGCGGTGGTGCGTTTCTCCACCCATGATGTGGGCGGCTTGAGCGAAAACGACTTCATCTGTGCAGCCAAGGCTTCGGCGCTTATCGAGGGACAATCGTGATGACTGGAATGATCAAGGCAGCCACGCAGGGCGTGGCTCTACGGGCTGCGGTTGCGGGCATGGTGGTGGCATTGGCGGGATGCTCGGGGTCTTCGGAGCCGGCGGCTCCGGTGGCGGCTCCGACGGAGGTGGCGGCAGTGAAGACCCCGCCGCCGCAGTACCCGATCGAACTGGCCTGCCAGGGCGTGGGTGGTACCAGCACGTTGAAGGTGGTCATCGGCACCGATGGCAAGCCCAGCGACGTGGCGCTGGCGACCAGCAGCGGTAATGGCACGCTCGATGAGCAGGCACGTACTGCGGTGCTGGGCTGGCAGTTCAAGGCGGCCACCCGGGCCGGCCAGCCGGTGTCGAGCACGATCCAGGTGCCGGTGACCTTCAACCCACCGCAGCCGAAGCCGGATGAGTGTTTTGCGATTGAGGAACGGCTGCGCCGCGGCGGTTGATGGGACGTAACAAGGACGCTTCGCTGCATGCCTGATTTTTCCGCTGAAAACGTAATCGTCGCCCTGCTGGTCACCTTGGCTGCGGGCCTGGCCACCGGCCTGGGCAGCCTGATGGTGCTGTTCTCGCGCCGCCCCAACCCGCGCCTGCTGGCGTTCGGGCTGGCCTTCGCCGGCGGCGCGATGGTGTTCGTGTCGCTGACCGAGATTCTCAACAAGGCGATCGACTCGTTCACCCTTGCTTATGACGCACGGCTGGGCTTCGCTTACGGCACGGCAGCGTTCCTCGGCGGGGTGCTGCTGATCGTGCTGATCGATCATCTGATTCCCAATCCGCACGACAGCCTGGACAAGCAGGACCCGATGTACCGCGACAACAACCGCGCCTACATCAAGCGCGTGGGTCTGTTGACCGCAGTGGCGATCACCGCGCACAACTTCCCGGAAGGGCTGGCCACGTTCTTTGCCACCCTGGAAAGCCCCTCGGTGGGCATGCCGCTGGCGTTCGCGATTGCGATCCACAACATTCCCGAAGGCATCGCGATTGCGGTGCCGGTGTACTTCGCCACCCAGAACAAGGGGTATGCGTTCCTGGCCAGCCTGGCCTCGGGCCTGGCCGAACCGGTGGGCGCGATCATCGGCTATGCCGCCCTGTCGAGCGTGCTGACCCATGCCACCTTTGGCTGGGTGTTCGGGCTGATTTCAGGCGTGATGGTGTTCCTGGCGCTGGATGAACTGCTGCCGGCGGCCAAGCGCTACGCCAAGGGTCACGAAACCGTGTACGGCCTGGTGGCCGGCATGGGCAGCCTGGCGATCAGCCTGGTGCTGTTCAAGTGGTGATGGCGGTTCGGTTCTCCGCGTCTATTTGATTGCACACGCTGCGTGACGCCGGGCGACGCCCGGCTGCTGTTGGATTTGGACGAACAGCCGGTGGTTATCGGTCCCCAGGCTTGGCGCCCCGCAAACCCATCCCGAGACGCCCCAGAGGGTTGGCCGGTGGCCATGGAAAATGCCAAATCAACGGCGGTCTCGATTCGAGGTCATGCGTTGCCGGATGTTGGAGGTTTCACGGCCGTCGTCTTTCGGCCGACGCTACCGGGCCCACATGCTTTTGATTTTTGATGGCCACCGACCCACTGTCGATGGCGGTTCGGGGTGGGCTGGAGGGGGCGTGAGCCGCATGGATGCGGCGATCGAGCTTACAGGGACGTACTTGCAGCGTCCCCCGCAACGCCCATTCCGAGCCGCCAAACCAGTGAACCGATGACCACCGGCTTTTCGCACAGATCCAACAGCAGCCGGGCAGAGCCCGGCGTCACGGAGCGCGTGCAATCGCAGCGGTGCGAATCAAGCGCTTAGGATCAGCCCAGGCGGTTCAGGGCTTCGGCCAGTTCTTCGGCCAGTGGGGCGTTGAGGACGTAGGGGGTCTTGCCGTTGTCCAGGGCGAACTCCAGCGAGGCGGCGTGCAGGAACAGGCGTTTCAGGCCGATCTGCTCACGAAGACGCTTGTTGACGTCCGGTTCGCCGTATTTGTCGTCACCGGCCACAGGGTGGCCGAGATGCTGGGCGTGTACGCGGATCTGGTGGGTGCGGCCGGTTTCGATCCGGACCTCGCAGTAGGAATGCCCGCCCCGGCGCTCCAGCACCTTGAAGTGGCTGATCGACTCCTTGCCGATCGCGTTCACCTGCACGTGGCGCTCGCCGCCCTGGCGCAGGCCCACGTGCAGCGGCGCGTCCACCGTCATCGTGCCGTCCGGCATGCGGCCCACCAGCAGGGTCAGGTAGCGCTTGCGGATGCCCGCGCCGTGGTCTTCACGCAGCAGCGCCTGCAGCTCGCTCAACGCCGAACGCTTCTTGGCCACGATCAGCAGACCCGAGGTGTCCCGGTCCAGACGGTGCACCAGCTCCAGGGTCTTGCCCGGGCGCAGGGCGCGCAGGGTCTCGATGGCCCCGAAACTGATTCCGCTGCCACCATGGCTCGCCACCCCGGACGGCTTGTTCAGCGCCAGCAGACGGTCGTCCTCGAAGACGATGGCCGCCTCCAGCCGCTTCATGAACGCGTCCGGCGGAGCGGCCTTGTCTCCCTCCTCGGTGAGACGGACCGGCGGCACCCGCACCTCGTCGCCTGCCTCCAGCTTGCGCTCGGCCTTGGCGCGGCCGCCGTTCACACGGACCTGGCCGCTGCGCACCAGCTTGTACACCAGGCTGCGCGGAGCGCCTTTCAGCTGGCCCAGCAGGAAGTTGTCCAGGCGTTGCCCGGCACGGTCGGCCGGAACTGTGATCATGCGCACGCTGGTCTTGGTGTCAGCGGACTTGGGGGACGGCTCGGAGACGGTCATTGGCCTTTTATTCTGTTACACTCGGCGGGCGAGATAAGGGATTGATTTCGTTGGAAGTTGTTCTGGGCCAGAAGCCCGGCTTCCTTCGATTCCGGCACAGTGCGCAGCCACCGCCCCCGGGGCGGCCATGTTAGCGGCTCACCGGCGGTCCCGGCCATCGCCGGATGCCTGACAAGCGTCTGCGCTGAAAAAATGACCCTGTGGCGCTCCAGCCTGGCTGACAGCTGCCTCCGGCCCGCAACACCCAAACCATAAAAATGTAGCGCTCCCGCGGCCTGCCGTGGTGTTGAAGCGCTGGAAGCCCAAGCCGCCCTCCCCGCGCATGCGCGATGGGCGAGCAAGCGTGACCAGAAGCGAAACCCCATGGCGTTCCGCGCGGTAGCAGCGCGCGAGGAACGCAACAATGAAGCGAATGCTGATCAATGCCACGCAGGCTGAAGAGCTGCGGGTAGCCATCGTGGATGGCCAGACGCTGTACGACATCGACATCGAACAGCCGTCCAAGGAACAGAAGAAGTCGAACATCTACAAGGGCCGCATCACCCGCCTGGAGCCCTCGCTGGAAGCAGCGTTTGTTGAATACGGCGGCGACCGTCACGGCTTCCTGCCGCTGAAGGAAATCTCCCGCGATTACTTCCAGGCCGGGGTCGACCACAACAAGGCGACCATCCGCGAACTGCTGCGCGAAGGCCAGGAAGTCGTTGTCCAGGTGGACAAGGAAGAGCGTGGCAACAAGGGCGCTGCCCTGACCACGTTCATCTCGCTGGCCGGCCGCTACATGGTGCTGATGCCGAACTCGCCCACCGCCGGTGGCGTGTCGCGTCGCATCGAGGGCGAAGACCGCGCCGCGCTGAAGGACGCGCTGGACAAGCTGAACATCCCCGACGACATGGGCGTGATCATCCGCACCGCCGGTGTCGGCCGTGATGCCGAAGAGCTGCAGTGGGACCTGGACTACCTGCTGCAGGTTTGGAAGGCCATCGCCGAAGCGGCGCTGACCAAGCCAGCACCGTTCCTGATCTACCAGGAATCGCGCCTGATCGTGCGCGCCCTGCGTGACTACCTGCGCGCCGATGTCGGCGAGATCCTGGTCGATACCGAAGAGCTGTACGAAACCGCGCGCGAATTCATGCAGCAGGTGATGCCGCAGACCCTGCGCAAGCTCAAGCATTACAAGGACGACATCCCGCTGTTCAACCGCTTCCAGATCGAATCGCAGATCGAAGGCGCGTATGAACGCAATGTCCGCCTGCCGTCCGGCGGCTCGATCGTGGTCGACCAGACCGAAGCGCTGACCGCCATCGACGTCAACTCCTCGCGCGCCACCAAGGGCAGCGACATCGAAGACACCGCCTTCCAGACCAACCTGGAAGCGGCCGAGGAAGTCGCCCGCCAGCTGCGCCTGCGCGACCTGGGCGGCCTGGTGGTGATCGACTTCATCGACATGTCGTCGAACAAGCACCAGCGCGAAGTGGAAAACCGCCTGCAGAACGCGCTCAAGTACGACCGCGCGCGCGTTCAGCTGGGCCGCATCTCGCGCTTCGGCCTGATGGAAATGAGCCGCCAGCGCCTGCGCCCGAGCCTGGGCGAATCCAGCCAGATCATCTGCCCGCGCTGTGACGGCCATGGCCGTATGCGCAGCGTGGAGTCGCTGTCGCTGTCGATCATCCGCGTGGCCGAAGAACACGCCATGAAGGAAAACACCGGGCAGGTGCTGGTCCAGGCCCCGGTGGAGATCGCCAACTACCTGCTCAACGAGAAGCGCAGCGCGCTGCGTGAAATCGAGCAGCGCCACGATGCGCCCATCGTGATCGTCGCCGACGAGCAGTTGCACACCCCGCATTACGAAGTGACCCGCCTGCGTGAAAACGAGCTGGGCGAAGAAAGCGGCAAGCCCAGCTACCAGCGCGGTACCCCGCGCAAGCTGCCGGTGCATGCGCTGACCAAGGCCCAGCTGAACATCCCGGCCGCCCCGGCCGTGACCAACGTCAAACACAGCGCCCCGGCTCCGGTCCGCGAAGTGGCCGAAGTGGAAGCCACGCCGGCTCCGGCTCCGGCCGCCCCGGCACCCGTGGCCGCGCCGGCCACCGGCGGCGTGGTTGGCTGGTTCAAGCGCATCTTTGGTGGTGAACCGGCTCCGGCCGCCGCTCCGGCTGCACCGGCACGCCCGGCCCAGGACGGCAACCGTAACGGTCGCAACAAGGACCGCAACGGCAAGGACCGTCGCCGCGACGAACGCGGTGGCAACGGCCAGGCCCAGGGCCAGGGTCGCAACAAGGACCGTCGCGATGAGCGCGGCGACCGTAGCGGCAAGGGCGAGCGTCGCGACGACCGTCGTCAGGACCAGGCGGCCAATGCCAACGCCGGCCAGGCCCAGCAGGGCCAGGGCAAGCCGCGCAATGAGCAGCAGCCAAAGCCGCGCAACGAACAGCAGCCGCAGCAGCAACAGCCGAAGCTGAAGCAGCCGCAGAAGCAGAACCAGAACGGCCAGAAGCCGCAGCAGAACGACGCTGACAAGCCGGCCCGTCAGCCGCAGGCCGAAGCGCCGAAGCCGGCCAACATCGGCACGCCGGTGGCGGATGCAGCGGTGTTGTCGGCCGCCGCTGTCGCGACTGCCGCTGCTACGACCCCGGCTTCCACCGTGCCCGCCCCGACCACCCCGGCTCCGGTCCCGACCCCGGCCGCGGAAGACACCGCGACCACCGTGGTGGAAGGCGCTGCGCAGGGCGATGCCCCGGCCTCGACCGAGGAAGGCACTGGCGAAGGCGCATCGCGCCGTCGTCGTGGCCGTCGCGGTGGTCGCCGTCGTCGTCGTGGCAATGGCGAGCAGGCTGCCGGTGCCGAAGGCCAGCTGGATGACAACGGGCTGGACGACGGTGACGACGACCAGGACGGTGACCAGGACGGCGTGCAGGATTCGGCTCCGGAAGCAGCACCCCGCGCCGCCGGCAACGGTCAGTCGCAGCCGGAGTTCGACTTCGATGACGAACCGGGCAGCGCTCCGGCCGCAGCTCCGGCTCCGGCTGCCCAGGCTCCGCGCCCGGCGGCACCGGTGGCAGCGGTTGCCGCTGCTGCCCCGCACGCTGTGGTCAGCAGCCCGGTGGTGACCGCCGGTCACGCCGAGACCAAGGCAGATGCCGCGCCGTCGTACAACGACCCGGTGCCGTTCGTGGAAAGCCCGGCCCCGGTGCAGGCACCGGTTGTGGCCGAAGCGCCGAAGCCGGTGGAAGCGCCGGTTGTGGTGGAGGCACCGAAGCCGGTGGAAACGCCGGTCGCTGTGGAAGCCCCGAAGCCGGTTGAGGCTCCGGTCGTCGCCGAAACGCCGAAGCCGGTGGAAGCGTCGCAGCCGACCGAAGCCGCTCGCCCGGTCCAGGCCAACCTGCTGGACTCGGTGGACGCAACGACGAACCCCGGTAGTGACACGCCACGCGTGTCTGCTCCGGTCGCCGCCGAACCGGCCGCAACCGACGCCGCCGCCCAGGCCGCAGTAGCCGAAGCCCGCGAGGACATCCCGACCGATGAACTTGCTCAGGCGGAAGCCGCTGCCAAGGTGGACGAGGACAAGGCTGACAAGGCCTGATTCCTGACCCACGCGGCAAAACAAACAGCGGCCGAAAGGCCGCTGTTTGTTTGTGGAGATTCCGACAACGCGCGGACACGTATGGCTGGCTTACGTGCGCAGGATCATGGCTTTGACACGCATGGCGTGTCACTACGATCCTTGGTCGCCCGGGTTTAGGGTCGCACGGTTTTGTTTGGTCGGGCGACCTGTAGGGACACGCCGTGCATGTCCTCGGGGTGCGGGCCGCGTGCGATTACAGCCCCGGCGCGAACTGCAGCCGCGTCCACACGCCGTAGTGGTCCGACGCCCAGCGCCCTTCCGCGTACGGCTCGTCGAACAACAACCTGGCCTCACGCGCCACCAGCTGATCCTGCTGGAAAAACACATGGTCGATCCGGCGCGGTGCATCGAAGTAATGCCGGTTCAAGGTGCTCACCTGCGCCAGCTCGTTGTTCACATGCACGCTGCCATAGCTGTCGCCATAGCGCTGCCGCAACGGGCTCAGATCGCCCGCATCCACCTGCGCATTGAAATCCCCGGCAATCACCACCGGCGCGCCGCCATCGGTGCGCGCCACGAACGCCAGCAGGTCGGCGATCTGCTCGCCGCGAATGCGCTTGCCGTCCTCATCCGAACGTTCGTTCAAGTGCGTGGCGTACACATTCACTGCCTGCCCGTCGACGTCGATGCGCAGGTGACCGACGGTGCGGTAATCACGCAACGGAGCCAGCAGATGCTCATTGCGTGCCAGCACCGGCCGGCGCGTCAGCAGCGCATTGCCGTAACGCTTGAAGCGCCCCGGCGGGTCGGTCGAAACAAACAGGTACTCATAGCCCAGCTTGCGCGCCAGCCACGCAGCCTGGTTGCGCACGTGCGGCTTCTGGATCACCTCCTGCAGCGCGATCACGTCGGGCTGCAGGCGCTCCAGTTCGCGCTGGATTACCCGCCGCCGTTCCGGCCAGTCTTCGCGGTCGTGGTGCAGGTTGAAGGTCACCACGCTCATGCTGGCCGCAGCCGTCTCGGCCGCCGAAGCGGCACCGGCCCAGGCCAGGGCAAGCCCCAGCAGCCACGCCTGCGGCAGCCATCCTCCTGCGCGCCGCATTAGGGAGCCTTGCGCTCTGCGCGCCGTGCCGCCGCCGGAATCTGCACTTCCACCGTGGCCGGCACATGCGGAATACGCAGCTCACCGTTCACCCACTGCGCCGGCTCACCATTGATGGTCGCCTCGCCGGGTTCACCGGTGAACGGCCACGGCAGCACCAACCCGCCCTGCGGTGCCAGCAGGCCCGGTTGCACCTGCAGCGTCAGCACCTTGTCGGTGCGGCTGAGCGCATAGCTCAGTTGCCCATGCGGGGTGCGCAGGCCCTTGATCGCCACGCCCTTCCCTTCCAGCCAGCGGGTCGGCACGCCGGCCGCCAGCACCAGGCTGTCGTCCACGTCGCGGCTGTAGGCGAACATGTCCAGCGCCGAGCGCACGAAGTCCGAGGCCACCCACGCATGCGGCAGATCGCCGACGAAGAACGGCTTGCGCGGGGTGCGCGAGACCACTTCGGCCCACTGGTTCCAGGCCTGCGGCGCGCGGTCCTTGAAGAAGAAGTCAGTCGCCTGCCAGGCGCGATCACGCCAGCCCAGGCGCACGAACGCGGCCACGTTGCGCCACTCGTACGGGGTGTAGTCCTTCCACTCGCGCTTGCCGTCACGGCGCTGCTCGAACTGGGTCCAGTAACGCTGGAAGGTGTTGTCCAGGTAAGGCTGCGGCAGACGCCCCTGCTCGCCACCCGGGGCCAGCGCGATCGTGGTCGAGGTGGCGTCGAAGTCGCCCAGCTCGGCCGAACCCGGCAGGTAATCGATGTCGTGCTGGGCCACCGCCGCGCGCAGCGAGGCATCGAGGTCGGCGCGGAATTCATCGCGCGAGGCGCTGATCTGCATCGCTTCCAGCTTGCCAAGCGCCGCGGCGATATCGGCCGCATCCTTGTAGCCACGCAGCGCCCAGAAGTTGTCCCAGTACGAATGCATCGGCTTGGCCGAATAGCCCTCGTGGCTGATCGACACCGGCATCATGCCGTAGAAGGCCGGATTACGCGCGCGGTTTTCCTCGGTGCGCTCGCTCAGGCGCAGCTGCTCCATGTACTGGTACGCGCCCTGCACATGCGGCCACATCAGTTCCAGGAAGGTGGTGTCGCCGGTGTAACGCCAGTACTCGGCAATGTTGAAGATCAGCTCGCCGTGACTGTCGTTCTCCGGCACCGGGTCGCTGCCGCGCGCATCCACGCAGCACGGCACCTTGCCGTTCTCGAACTGGTACGGCGCGTACCAGTTCACGTATTCGCGCACCGCATCGCTGCGGCCCAGCCGCAGCAGCCCTTCGGAAATCATCGCGCCATCGCGGATCCAGCTGCGCGAATACGAGCGCGTCCCCGGCTGCAGGCTGGGCCCCACCCGCGAGATCAACATGTGTGCCAGCGCGGTGCGCAACGTGTCAGCGAGCGGCTTGCCGGCCGCCGGCACCTGCAGGGTCACCTGGTCCAGCTTGGTGCGCCACATCGCGGCCACCTGCTGCTGCGCCTTGCCGGCGTCGAAGCCCTTGGGCGTGCTCCAGTTGCCGGTCTGCGGCAGTACCAGCGCCACCTCGCGGGTCTCGCCCGGCTGCAACGTCCAGCGGTACAGCAGCGCGCCGCTGGCCAGCCCGGTGACATCACGCACTTCGGTGGTGGTGGGCACGTTCCCGCTGGCCAGGTGTGCCACCTCCAGCTTGCTGTCGAAGGCAGTGGCAAAGCTGGCATCGGCCGGCTGCAGCGGGAACACCCGCGGCTTGCCGTTCACTTCCACCTGGGAAGGTTCGAAGTCGAGCGTTTCGATCCGACTGAAGCCGCCCACGGTATTTAGGAACTGGCGCGGCGGATTCACCTGCCACGGCCGCACGGCCAGGGCCAGGGTGTACTCGTGCGCCACCTTGTCCGGGTTGTGCAGGCTGTAGCGCCCCACCAGCTGGGCGTTGTCCGGCGTGCCCTGCACGAAGCCGGTGACCTTCAGGCCGGCCTTGGGATGCGTCCAGTCGACGCTGGCAATCGGCAGGTAATCGTCCTGCAGCGATTGTTTGGATTCCACATCCGCCCAGCTCAGCACCTTCTTGTCGACCACCACGAACGGCTCGACGCTGAAGCTGGCCTTGGCCACTTCCAGCGCCCCGTCTTCACCGATCAGTGCCTGCTCCTTGCCGCCATCCAGACCCAGCAGGGTCCAGTACGGCTGTTCGCCGCTGAAGCCACGCGGCACCGACCCGCGCGGCAGATCCGCGCCGACCGATTCAATGAACTCATTCGGGGTGCCGGCGAAATCCAGCGGCTTGATCGCAATGTCACGGATGCCGTAACGCCAGCTGCGCCCGCCCTGCAGGTCGAAGCGCAGGTAGCGCGCTTCGGTGTCCGGCAGCGCCAGCCAGTCGCGGTCGCCGCCACCGCCGGCGGTGATCTCGCGCAGCGTTTTCCAGTCGCGGCCGTCCTGCGAGGCGCGCACCACATACCGCGTGGCCTCCAGGCCCGGCACCCACTGGATCACCGCGCCGCCAAACTCGCGCACCTTGTGCAGGTCCAGGCTGATGGTCTGTTCGGGTACGCCACCGCTGATCCACACAGTGTCCGGTTTGCCGTCCACCAGCCGGCCCTGCAGCGCGGTGGCGGTGTCGGCGATCACCGAGGCGGTCAGTGCCGAGGTATCCACCGGCGGCAGCGGCTGCAGGGTCAGCCGGTCGAAGCACACCGTGCCGCGCCCGCCGACCTTGCTGTAAATGGTGAACTCCACCGACTTGCTGTTGCTAAGCGTGGTCTCGGCCGAAGGCCCCCAGGCCTTGTCGATCTGGCGCTTGCGGTACTGCACGCCGGTCCAGGTTTTGGGGAAGCTGTAGCCCGGGCGGTTCACCCACCAGACGTTGTCGCCACTGGCGTCGATCAGTTTGACCTGCAGGTCGTTGCCGGGCGAGTCGCCGCGGATCTGGAAGCCCACCTGGTAGTTGTCCGGCCAGTTGATCGGCAGCTCGCGCCGGATGCCGACATAGCCGGACACCTCGTGGAAGTTGTAGTCCAGGCACAGCGCGCGGCCACCGCCATTGCCGGCCACGCTGCGCAGCGAACCGCTGACCTGGTCGGAGACCACCAGCCGCCAAGCCGACATGTCGTCGAAGTTGTCCAGCACCTTGACCGCGGCCGGAGCCGCCGGAGGTGCTGCCAGCGCCGCCATCGACACCACCGCACCCAGAACCAGACCCACCCCAACGACGGCACGTTTCACCCTTTGACACTCCCCAGCAGCAGACCTTGGATGTAATAGCGCTGCAGCACCAGGAACAGTGCCAGCACCGGAACCACCGTGACCACCGCGCCGGCCATCATCATTTCCACGTCCATGATGTGTTCGCGCGACAGCGTGGCCAGGGCAACCGGCAAAGTGTAGTGCTCCTGGTCGGTCAACACGATCAACGGCCACATGAAATCGTTCCAGGCCCCCATGAAGGTGAAGATCGACAGGGTCACCAGCACCGGCTTGAGCATCGGCAGGACGATCTGGAAGAAGATCCGCAGCTCCCCTGCCCCGTCAATGCGGGCGGCTTCCAGCAGTTCGTCCGGAATCGAGCGCGCGTACTGGCGCACCAGGAAGATGCCGAACACGCTGGCCAGCGCCGGCACCACCACCCCGCCGTAGCTGTTCACCAGCCCCAGCTGCTTCATCAGCAGGAACAGCGGCAGCATCGCCACCTGCGCCGGAATCACCAGCGCCGCCAGCAGCAGCTGGAACAGGCGCTCGCGGCCGACGAAGCGCAGCTTGGCGAACGCATAGCCGGCCATGGTGTTGAGCAGCAGCGAACCCAGGGTGATCGCCAGCGACACGCCCAGGCTGTTGATGAAGTTGTTGCCCATGCCGGTGCGGGCGAACAGCTCGTGGTAGTTGTTCGTGGTCACCGACGACGGCAGCAGCGGCGGCGGAAAATGCGCCGCCTCACCGGTCGGCATGAACGACACCGACACCATCCACAGCAGCGGGGCCAGGCTGATGGCGGCCAGCACTGCCAATCCGCCATTCACCCACCACGCGTGCCAGCGCGACTGGCCGATTTCACGACTCATACCAACTGCCTCTTGCGGCCGAAACGCAGCATCACGGTGGTGACGGCCAGGATGATCAGGAACAGCAGGAACGCCACCGCCGATGCACGGCCGAGGTTCCACCACTTGAAGCCTTCTTCAAACATGAAGTACAGCACGCTCACGGTGCTCTGCAGTGGGTCGCCACGGGTCATCACGTAGGGCTCGGCGAACAGCTGGAAGTAGCCGGACACGGTAATCACGCCGACCACCAGCAGCACCGGCCCCAGCATCGGCAGGGTGATGTGCAGGAACTGCTTCCAGCGCGAGGCCCCGTCAATGCGTGCGGCCTCGTACAGGTCATGTGGAATCGCCTGCAGGCCGGCCAGGAAGATCACCATGTTGTAGCCGAAGTTCTTCCACACCGCGAACAGCATGATGGTCGGCATGGCCCAGTTCGGGTCGCCCAGCCAGTCAATCGGGTCGATGCCGAGGTGGCCCAGCCCGTAGTTCACCAGCCCGTAGCTGGTGTGGAACAGGTAACGCCAGATCACCGCCACCGCCACCAGCGTGGTCACCACCGGGGCGAACAGCGCGGTGCGGAACAGCGCCTTGAAACGCGCCGCCGGGGCATTGAGCAGCATCGCCGCGCCCAGCGACACCGCAATCGACATCGGCACGCCGACGATCACGAAGTACGTGGTGTTCCACAACGACTTCCAGAACATCGGGGTCTGCAGCAGGTCGATGTAGTTGCCCAGCCCGACGAAGCGCAGGTTGCCTCCATCGGCCAAGGCGTACAGGTCAAAGTCGGTGATGCTCAGCGCCAACGCCGAGGCGACCGGCAGGCCGAAGAACACGCCGATCACCACCATGGCCGGGCCGGCGAACAGCCAGCCAATCAAGGAACGCTGCTTCACGGCTGCACCTCCGCCGTTGCGTCGGCCTTCGTCTGTTGTTGCTGCTCGAACATCCAGCGGCGCTTGGCCAGCACCTTGTCGACGCGGTCGTCGAGCTCGGTCACTGCCTTGTCCTGGTCCATGCCGCCACGCACCACCTTCTCGGTGACGATGCGCATTTCCTGCACGATCCGCTCCCACTCCAGCACCTTCGGCGTGGCGCGCACGCGTTCGAGCTGGTCACGGAACGGCTGCGCCAGCGGGTCGTTGGCCAGCGACGGGTGTTCCCAGGTGCTGCGACGCGGCGGCAGGTCGCCGATGATGGAATGGAAACGCTGCTGGATATCCGGGCGCGACAGGAACTCGATCAGCTTCCACGACGCTTCCTTCTGCTGCGACGAGCGGAAGATCACCAGGCTGGTGCCGCCGGCAATGCCCGCACCCAGGCCGTCCGGACCGGGCAGCGCGGCAGTGCCCCACTTCCCTTCCAGTTCCTTGGGCTGCAGCTTTTTGAACTCACGGATATTCCACGGCCCGGACAGATAGAACACGTTGAAGCCACGGAAGAACTCGTCCCACACATTGCTGATCTGGGTCTCGGACATGCGCGGGGCCCAGCCCTGCGCGAACATGTTCTCGTAGAAGGCCAGCGTACGGCGGAAGCCCGGGCTGCGGAAATTGCCCCGGGTATCGTGGTCGCGCAGCAGCGGGTCGGGCTGCTGCAGGGCGAACGACAGCTGCTGCTCGAACTCGTTGATCGGCATCAGCACCGCATAGCGGTTCGGGCCCTGCATCTTCTTGATGTCCGCCATCATCTGGTTCCATTCGTCCCAGGTTTTCGGCGGGTGGTCATGGCCGGCCTTGGCCAGCAGGTCCTTGCGGTAATACAGCAGGCGGGTATCCACGTACCACGGCACGCCAACCAGTTCGTCGTGGATGACATTGGTGTCCCAGATGCCCTGGAAGTAGTCGGCCGGGTCCACCACCTTCGACTGCGCCACGTACGGCTGCAGCGGGGTCAGCGTATTGAGTTCGGCAAACTCGGGAATCCAGGTGTTGCCGAGCTGGCACACGTCCGGCAGGCCATCAGCGGCGAACGCAGTCAGCAGCTTCTCGTGCGCGGCGGTCCACGGAATGTTCTGCACATCGACGTGGATGCCCGGGTTCTCCGCTTCAAACTCGCGGATCAGCCCACTCACCACCTCGGCCTCGCGGCCCATCGCCCAGAAGCGCACGGTGACGCCTTCCGGCTCCTTGCGGCAGGCATTCAACAGCAGGCTGCCGATCACCAGCAGCAATAAAGTCACCCAACGGCGGGGACGCAAAATCACGGGCACTGCTTACTTTCCTTGCGGCTGGCTGCGGTTGTTGTTGGCATTGTTCTTCTGTTCCTGCGCCGCGGCGGCGCGCGATTCGGCAATGCCGATCGAACGGGCGGCGGCGGCCTTCTCGTCTTTCTGCAGTTCCAGCGGCATCTCCTCGCCTTCCGGGGTCAGCCAGCCACCGCTGAAGCCGGCCCGTTCCAGACCGCGCCGGATATGCGGGTTGGTCTTCATCACGTCCCATACGAAATCGTTGCGGTAGTTGGCGATCATGGTCAGGATCGGGCCCTGGTCGATGCCGATGTAGTCACTGGCCACCCAGCCGCGATCCGGCACCATGCGCCCGGTCTTGATCGGAATGTCGAAGGTGAAGCTGGGGTTGAACGAGTCCAGGAAGCCATAGCTGGAATACAGGTAATCGCCGTAGCGCTTGTGCATCTCCAGCGTGGCCGGGATCACCTCTTCCGGCGCGAACACCACCGACGAAATCGCGGCGGTCGGGGCGATGGTGCCGTCGTCGAAGTTCTCACGCAGGCCTGCGCCGCGCGAGGAGTAATGGCGGAACTGGCGCTGTTCGCCACGGAACTCCTGGGTGGTGTTCTGCGGACCGTCGCTGGCGGTCAGGCCCCACACGTTCTCGCCGTACTCCTTCCAGTTCATCGGGTTGGCAATGGCGTACTCGCGCTGCGCCAATGCCGCCGAACGGCTGTTGAGGAAGTAGGTGCTGCCACGCTCGCGCATGTAGGCGTCCTGGATGTCGCGGAAGTCGATCCAGACGTGGGTGTACTGGTGGCCGAACAACGGGCCGAACGACAGGTATTCCTGCCCCTGGAACACGCCCCAGTCGTTGTCATAGGTGCGGGTCCACACCGTCCACGCGTCAGGGCTGACCGGGTGCGTGGGCGAACCCAGCGCCAGGATGTAGACCATCATGGCTTCGTTGTAGCCCATCCAGTCGTGGTCGATGAACCCGCTCTCCGGGAACCAGCCCATCGAGATCAACGGCGAGCGCTGCTGCAGCCATGGCCAGTCCACGCGCTTGTACAGCGTATCGGCGATGGCGCGGATTTCTTTTTCGCGCGGATCGTCACCGGTGTAGTACGACTGCGCGAACAGCACGCCCATCATCAGCAGCGCGGTGTCCACGCTCGACAGTTCCACCCAGCTGTCGTAGCGGTGGCCGGTCTGCATGTCCAGGAAGTGATAGTAGAAGCCCTTGTAGCCGCCCTTACCGGTGCGCTGCGGCCCGGTGGACAGGTCACGGAAGAACTTCAGTGTGGTCAGGGTGCGGTCCACCGCCTGGGTGCGGCTGACCCAGCCGTTTTCCACGCCAATCGGGTACGCGGTCAGCGCGTAGCCCACCGCCGCGATGCTGGCGAACGGGCGCGAGGGATAGCGGTCCGGGCTGAGCCCGTTGACCTCGTTGGTGGTGTCCCAGAAGAACTGGAAGGTGCGGCGTTCGATATCGTCGAACAGCGGCGGCAGTTCCGGCTTCATCGGGCGTGGGGGGGCGTCGGCTTCGATCAGGATCACCGGCGGCTTGGGTTTGGCGGGCGTGGGTTCTGCCTGCGGCTTGCAGCCTGCCACGGCCACTGCCAGCACTGCCATTGCCAATACGCGCGTTGCCTTCATCGTGCCTGCCCTCCTCGAAAATGCGGTTTCCACGTCAGCATACCGGCCCGTGGAGTGAAATCGTTTACAGGTGAAACCCTTTAAAAACCGGTTCACCCCCAGGTGGTGGGGGGACCGGTTTTCCCGGAATGACGCGCATGGCGCGTCACTACGGATATTGCACTGCGTAGTGACGCGCCATGCGCGTCACCACGGAGTCCATCAGAAGCGGAAGCCCACTTCGGCCTTCACCTGGCGCGGCGTACCGACGATGTCGCCGGTTTCGTTGTAGCTGGCCAGCAGCTTCCCATTCGACTTGGTGTAGTTGAAGTTCGAGAAGTTGTCGAAGTTGAACACGTTGATGATGTCGATACGCGCATACAGCTCGGTATCGCCCGGCATCTTGAACGTCTTCGTCGCCTGCAGGTCGACCGAACGGTAGCCCCAGATCTTGCCACCGACCAGGAACTTGCCGTTGCCCTGCGCAACTGCCGCACCCGGGGTCGGCAGGTCATAGCCGCTGGCCTGGGTGACCGGGTACCAGTCGTTGACGGCGGTCGGGGTGGCCAGGGTGATCTTGCCACCGAAGGTGATGTCCCAGAAGCCGGCATACGAACCGGTCAGCACGATGCGGTGACGCGGCGCGCCGTTGGAACGGATGGTCGGGTAATCGCCGATCACGCCGCGGTCAAACGCGTAATGCTCGTTGATGTCGCGGTTGTGGCGGGCGGTGGTCCAGGTGTAGGCGATCGAGGTGCCCCAGCCGCTTTCCTTGGTGAACGGCTTCTGCGCCGACAGCAGCACCTGGGTCGCGCGGGTCTTGATGCCCTGCTGGCCGATGATCAGGCTGCCGAAGCCCGGCACGTTGCAGCTCCACGCCTGGCCCAGGCCCGGCGAGGTGCCGCCGCACAGGCGCGGGTCGTCGAAGAACTGGCCGGTCGGGTAACGGTTGCCCAGGGTGAAGGCGAAGCCGTCATAGGTCAGCGTACGTGCGATGGTGGCGTCGGTGAGCCAGTCGCCGATCTGGTTGCTCATGCCCAGGCTGAACTGATCCGCGTACGGAGCCTTCAGGTTGTTGTTGAGCAGATCCACTTCCAGGCCAGCGTTGCTGGTGCTGCCCAGCAGTGCCTGCAGGCCCTGGATGTTGTCCATCAGCGCCGGGTTCCAGTCGAAGCAGGCCGGCTGGCCGTTCAAGCAGGCACCGGTGGCCGGGTTGCGGAAGTACACGGTCGGCTGCGGCAGGGCCAGCTTGGTGGTTTCCAGCTGCAGGTAGTCAAACAGGTCGCGGTCATAGGAACGACCGGCACCACCGTGGATCACGTGCATCTCGTCGGCATTGATGTCATACGAGAAGCCCAGGCGCGGCTGCCAGGCGTCCTTGAACGCCTTGCGGTTGCTGCCGGTGCTGATGTAGTCGTTGATGTTCAGGCCGCTCAGTGCCAGCGTCTGCGCATAGGTCTGGCCAGCCGCAGCGCGCGGATCCTGCGAGTACAGCGCCGCCACCACTTCCGGCGGGGTCACGAAGTCCAGGTAGCTCGGGTTCTTTTCGTAGTCCCAGCGCAGGCCGAGGTTCAGCTGCAGGTGGTCGTTGACCTGCCAGTCGTCCTGGATGAACAGACCGATCTGCTTGACCTTCGAACGCACTTCACCAGACACGCCGGAAACGCCGGTGACCGGCTTCACGAACTGCGCCTTGTACGGAATGTCGGACGGGAAGTCCGGGTCGCCCAGGGTGTAGGAGTACTGCGGATTGATCTGCGCCGCGTCGGACGCGTACAGATCGATTTCCTTGTACTTCGCACCCATCTTGATGGTGTGGTCGCCAGCGAACTCGATGCCGTTGAGGGTCAGGTTGTCTTCAATCGACCAGCCCTTCTGGCCCTTCACCTGCGCGTCCAGTGCCGAAGCGCCGCCGACCTTGACCAGGATGCGCTCGTCGGTGCCGTCCGGTGCGGTGTAGGTGATGCCCGGGCCGATGGTCAGCGGGTACGGGTTGTTGAACGAGTCTTCGTGGGTGACCATCAGCTCGTTGTAGAAACGCTCACCGCTGTGGTTCCAGCGCAGCGCGTAACGACGGTCGGTATTGATGGTTTCCTTGCCGGCCGACGGCGCGGTCTGGCCGCTGAACTGCTGCTGGGTTTCGTCGCGGTCCTGGAAGGTCAGCTCGATGCGGTCGTAGTCGGTCGGCTCGAAGTCGATCTTGGCGAAGATCAGGTCCTGCTCGAACGGCTGGCTGGCCGGGCCCAGGCCGGCGGCAGCGTCGGCCGGTAACAGGCCGACGCGGTCGGTGACCGAGCCTTCCGGCGCGATGGTCACCGGCAGGTCGAAGCGCTTGGCTTCGTAGGTGACGAAGAAGTGCGCCTTGTCCTGGATGATCGGGCCGCCCAGCGCGAAGCCGTATTCCTTCTCGGCCGAGACCTGCTTGCTCTTGCCTTCCTGGCGCTCGGCCGGGGTCATGGCGCGCATGTCTTCGTCGGTGTAGCGGTAGAACGCCTCACCCTTGAATTCGTTGGTACCGGACTTGGTCGCCGCGGTCACGGCCGCGCTGGAGACCTGGCCGTACTCGGCCTTGTAGTTGCCGCTGATCACCTTGTATTCGCCGATGGCCAGCTGCGGGAACGGATTGCCCGCGCTGCCGGACTGGCCGGCCACGCCGCCGCCCTTGACGTAGCTCTTCTGGCCCACGCCGTCGATGTACACGTTGGTACCGTCGGCATTGGTTGCACCGCCGCGCAGCGAGGTGTTGCCCTTCGCATCACGGGTGAAGATCATGCCCGGCACCGCGTCGGCGAATTCCAGGAAGTTGCGCGACACCTGCGGCGTGGTCTGGATCTGCTGCAGGCTGACGGTCTTGCCCACTTCGGAAGTACGCACTTCCTGCAGCAGGGTCGGCGCAACCACGTTCACCGTGTCCAGGTTGGTCGCATTGGCGGTGGAGCCGTTGGCCGGTGCGCCGCTGAAATTCAGGGTTGCGGTCGATGCAACCGTCACCGTCACCTTCTGGGTCTGGCCATTGGCCACCACGTCGTAGGTGCCCGGGTCCAGGCCCATCAGCGAGTAGCTGCCATCAGCGCGCGTGGTGGCGCGGCGGACGGTACCGGTGGCCGTGTTGGTGGCGGTCACTTCGGTGCCGGCTTCGGCCGAGGCAACCTGGCCACGCAGCGACGAGGTGGCCGACTGCGCCATCAGGCTCGGGGCTGCGCCCAGCATCAGGCAGCTGACCAGTGCGCTCGTCAGCAGGCGACGTGCCGGCTGGCGGGTGCGGTGATTGGAATACGTCATGCGAAAATCTCCGGGTGGTGGTGGCCGTCGTTGCGGCCGCCTTTCGTTTTTTATGACTACGTGGACTTCCGAAACAGCTTGTAACGGTTACGACGGTTTAAACGTGTCACGACCAACGGTCGTGACCTACCGCGTTGCGACCGAGGTCGCAACGCTTGAATCGCGCACGATAAGACGAGGCACAAGCGTGTGCTTGTCCCCTGCCGTTTCCGTGTTGTTGCCATCCATCAACTGCAGCAGACGCGTCATCGCCTTATCGCCAAGCTCAGCGATACTCACCTGCATCGTTGTCAACGAAGGGTGAACGAAGCGCGCCAATGGAATGTCATCGAAGCCTGCAAGCGCCACGTCGGCCGGCACGCGCACGCCCGCTTGAGCGAAGGCATACAGGCAACCGAGCGCCATCATGTCGTTGGCCGCGAACACTGCATCGGGCAGTGCACCGGCCGCCAACAACTCCTGCCCGGCGCGATGGCCAGAGGCTTCATCGAAGTCGCCGGGCAGCTCGATGCCTTCCGCGCCATTGCCGAATTCGGCAATCGCATCACGGAAGCCGCGCAGGCGTTCGCGCGCATCGAAATTCAGATCCGGGCCGGCAATGAAGGCGATGCGACGGTGGCCCGCGTCGAGCAGATGGCGGGTCATCGCCACTGCACCGGCATGGTCGTCGATGCTCAGCACCGGGTGGTCCTCGCCGGGCAGATAGGTGTTGATCAACACCGTGGGCAACGACTGCGGCAGGTTGTCGGTGAGGAAATCCGGGCTTTCCGCATACGGGGAAAGAACCAGCAGTCCGTCGACGCGGCCGCGCATGGCACGCAGGGCGGCGCCCTGCTGCTCCTGGTCGCCATGGTAGCTGGACACCAGCAGGTGCTGGCGACGGGCCCGGGCCACCTGGTCGATGCCGCGCATCAGTTCAGAGAAGAATTCGCCGTACAGGTCCGGCAGCACCACCCCGACCGTGTTGGTGCGGCGGCTGCTCAGGCTGCGGGCGGCCGCATGCGGGGTGTAGCGCAGGCGCGCAGCCACCTCCAGCACCAGCTTGCGCACCGGCTCGGCGACGTTTTCATGCCCGTTGAGTGCGCGCGAAACCGTGGCCACAGAGACACGGGCTTCCCGCGCGACATCCTTGATGGTGATCGCTGCCTTGTTCACTTCGCCGCCCTCCACGGCTTAGAGATCTGGGCTTGGCGCGGAATGTAAGCGTTTTCAAACCCCGATGTAAACACTACGTTAGGTGAATGTCGCATGGTCGTAACCTCGGCGTGTCTTGTGGGGGACGTCCTGGGACTTGCCAGGACAAGGCAGGACAAGGGTTTCAGGGTTTTGTGACCGGCGTCTCGGCGCGAATGGACAGCGCGTGGATATCGGTGTCCATCATCGTGCCCAGCGCGGCATACACCGCCCGGTGGCGCGCCAGCGGCAACTTGCCCTCGAAGGCCGCGCTGACGATATGCACATTGAAATGCCCGCGCCCGTCCCTGGCCCCGGCATGGCCGGCGTGGCGGTGGCTGTCGTCCTCGATCTCCAGCAGTTCCGGGGCCAGGGCCGCCTGCAGCGCGGCGCGGATGCGCTCCACCCGCTCGGCATTCATGGCAACACCTTGCGGAACGGGCGTACTTCGGTGCGCACATAGACGCCAGCGTCCACGTACGGGTCGGCCGCGGCCCAGTCCTGGGCGGCCTCAAGCGAGGCGAACTCGGCAATCACCACGCTGCCGCTGAACCCGGCCGGGCCCGGGTCTTCGCTGTCGATCGCCGGGCATGGGCCGGCCAGCACCAGGCGGCCTTCGTCACGCAGGGCGGTCAGCCGGGCCAGGTGGGCCGGGCGCGCGGCCAGCCGGGCGGCCAGCACGTCGGTACCGTCATAGCCTTCAATCACATACAACACAGGCAGCTCCAGGGGGTGAACTTAACAAACGGCTGAATTCTACCCGCCCCGACTGGACACTGCCGTGGATAGCGCTTACTCTTCACGTCATTGCACGTGGCTGGACGCAGCAGCCCCGTCGGTTCCGGCCAGTTCGCCCACCGACGACCGACCCGCTGCCCCACACCAGCACACGTAGACGACCTCCTTAGTAGTTCAGTCGCTGCCCCCTGCGGCGCGCCTTGCTGTTTGTAGTGTGGAAACCACGCCGGTCCTGGCGTGCCATGCCGCTTCCGTTGCTGCTGTCCGGCCTGTCCGGTGGCGGACGGGTGCGGCGAACGGTCCGATGCAATCCAGACATCACGCTTGATGACTTCCGAACTCGCGTCCGACGCGAACCCGCAAACCCGGCCGACCGCCCCGCAGCAGCAGGAAATGCCGCTGGCCGTGGTGCATGGGCAGCCGGTTCTGCAGATTCCGCAGGACCTGTACATCCCACCGGATGCACTGGAAGTCATCCTGGATGCCTTCGAAGGCCCGCTGGACCTGCTGCTGTACCTGATCCGCCGGCAGAACCTGGACATCCTGGACATCCCCGTCGCCGAGATCACCCGGCAGTACGTGGAATACATCAATGTGATGCAGGAGCTGCGCTTCGAGCTGGCCGCCGAGTATCTGGTGATGGCGGCGATCCTGGCTGAAGTGAAGTCGCGCATGCTGCTGCCGCGCCCGCCCAGCGCCGAAGGCGAGGAAGCCGACCCGCGTGCGGAACTGGTGCGCCGGCTGCAGGAGTACGAACGTTTCAAGCAGGCTGCCGAGGATATCGACGCCCTGCCCCGCCAGGACCGCGACACCAGCCTGGCCCATGCCTTCGTCCCCGACCGTGCTGCAGTGAAACTGCCGCCGCCGGTGGACCTGAAGGAGATGCTGATGGCCCTGCACGACGTGCTCAAGCGCGCCGAGCTGTTCACCGGCCACGCCATCAAGCGCGAGGCGCTGAGTGTGCGCCAGCGCATGGGCGACGTGCTGGGCCGTCTGGAAGACGGCAAGTTCTACCGCTTTGAAACGCTGTTCACCGCCGAGGAAGGCAAGCTCGGCGTGCTGGTGACCTTCCTGGCTCTGCTGGAACTGGCCAAGGAGCAGCTGCTGGACATCGTGCAGGAAGCCCCGCTGGCCCCGATCTACGTCAAGTCGCTGGCCCTGGGCAACACCAACGAACCGCTGCAGTTCAACAGCGAGTTCGACGACAACGACGCCGCCAACGAAACCGAGTGAGTCCCGATTCCGCATGGATCAACCGCTGATCAACCGCATTGTCGAAGGCGCGCTGCTGGCATCCAGCCAGCCGCTTACCCTCGCCCAGCTGCAGGGTCTGTTCCCGGAAGAGGAACCGGCACCGCCGGGCAGCATCGAGCGCGCACTGGAAATCCTGCGCGACGGCTGCGCCGACCGTGGCGTGGAACTGGTTGAGGTTGCCTCCGGCTTCCGCTTCCAGGTCACCAATGAAGTGCACGGCTACATCACCCGGCTGTGGACCGAACGCAAGACCCGTTACACCCGCGCCACCCTGGAAACCCTGGCCTTGATCGCCTACCGCCAGCCGATCACCCGCGGCGAGATCGAGCAGGTGCGTGGCGTGGCGGTCAGCAGCAACATCATCCAGGCGCTGGAAGAGCGCGAGTGGATCCGCGTGGTCGGCCACCGCGACGTGCCCGGCAAGCCGGCACTGTTCGGCACCACCAAGGGCTTCCTGGACTACTTCGGGCTGAAGCGCCTGGACGAACTGCCGCCGCTGTCGGAACTGCGCGACCTGGGCGAACTGGAACCGCAGCTGCCGCTGGACAGCGACGGCCAGCCGGCCGGGAAGATCGCCGCAGGCGTGGCTTCGGGTGATGAAGGCGATGGCGACATCGAAGACACCGCCGCCAACGACGCCGATGGCGACGCCCCCGATGACGACGGTGACACCGACCATTCCGACGCGTCGGATGCCCCCGCCGCACCGGACGCCGCCGACACAGGCGACACCCGCCGCATGAACCGCCTGGACCGCTTCTCCGCCCGACTGGCGCAAAGCGACGAAGAAACCGACAATACGCACGACCGCGAATCCAACGCGTCGCCGTCACTCCCCGACGACGACGTCGAACCCGATACCGCGCCGGGAACACGCGCGGCGCATCCGAACGAAACCGAAAACAACGCCGTCGCGACGACGACCGTGGCTGTTGACGAAGCCGATCCCGAACCAGAGGCCGACGAAACGTCGCCGGCCGGAGCCAAGTAAATGAGTGACACCCCTCGCAAGCCGTCGTTGAACAAGCTTTCGCTCAAGCGCGAAACCGCTACCGAACAGCCCAAGCTCGAAGAGCGCCTGCACAAGGTGCTGGCCCAGGCCGGCCTCGGCTCGCGCCGCGCGCTGGAACAGCGCATCGCGGACGGCCTGGTCAAGGTCAACGGCGAAGTCGCCCAGACCGGCCAGTCGATCAAGAGCGGCGACAAGGTTGAACTGGACGGCCGTGGCTTTGTTGCCACCGCGCTGACCGAAACCTCGCGCGTGCTGGCCTACAACAAGCCCGAAGGCGAAGTGACCACCCGCGAAGATCCCGAAGGCCGCCCGACCGTGTTCGAAGCGCTGCCGGCCCTGAAGGGCGCGCGCTGGATCGCCATCGGCCGCCTCGACATCAACACCACCGGCCTGCTGCTGGCCACCACCGACGGTGAACTGGCCAACGCCATGATGCACCCGTCGTACGAGGTGGAACGCGAGTACGTGGTGCGCGTGCGCGCCCCGGAAGGCCAGGAAAAGGTGCCTGACAACATCGTCGACCGCCTTGCCCGTGGCGTCGCGCTGGATGACGGCCCGGCCAAGTTCGACGAGATCGAACGCATTGGCGGCACCGATTCGCACGACTGGTTCCGCGTCGTGGTGAAGGAAGGCCGCAACCGCGAAGTGCGCCGCCTGTGGGAATCGCAGGGCTGCCAGGTCAGCCGCCTGAAGCGCACCCGCTACGGCAAGATCAGCCTGCCGCGCGAACTGCTGCGCGGCCAGTCGCAGGAACTCACCGCCAAGCAGGTCGAGCAGCTGCGCGCCGAACTGAAGCTGGAAGAAGGCGCGCCGTCGGCGCTGACCCTGCAGCCGGTGATCGGCCAGCGCCGCGCTGCCAAGACCACCGTGCGCGTGTCGCGCGAGGGTGGCCGTGGCAATGCCTACGTCAACGGCAACAACGTGGCCGATGAAGGCCGCGAACTGCGCCGCTTCGACAACGTGCGCGAAGACCGCGGCCGCGGCCGCGGCGGCAAGGGCGGCGGCTTCAAGGGCGGCCTGACCGTCAGCGGCGAAGCCGCAGCCAAGCAGTCGCAGCGTCCGTTCAAGCAGCGCCAGGACAAGAACAGCCGCGCGCTGCCGGAAGGCAACCCGGCCGCGTTCCGCAGCTGGTACGTGCCCGATGGCGTCAGCACCGGCCCCAGCAACCACCGCAATGCCGGTCCGGGCGCAGCCCGTGGCCCCGGCGCACGCGGTCCGGGTGCAGGCGGCCAGGGCCGTCCGTTCGGCAAGCCCAAGCCCGGTGCCGGTGGCGGCCAGGGTCGTGGCGGTTTCGGTGGTGAAGGCCGCGGTGAAGGCCGTGGTCCCTACGGCGGCGAAGGCCGCAGCGAAGGTCGTGGCGGCTACGGCGGCCAGGGCCGTCCGGCCGGTGCCGGCGCAGGCAACCGTGGTGGCCAGGGCGCACAGCGCCACCCGTACGGTCACCCGGGCAATGCCCCGAGCTTCCCGTCCGACCACGCCAACCCCGGTGCCAGCCCGTACGGTAACGCGCGCCCGAGCGGCAACCGCAATGCCGGCCCGCGCGGTCCCGGCGGCCCGGGTGGTAATCGCGGCCCGGGTGGCCCCGGCGGCAACCGTGGTCCGGGCGGTCGTCCGGGTGGCGGTGGTCGTCCCGGTGGCGGCAACCGCGGCCCCGGTGGCGGCGGTCACCGTGGCGGCCCGCGCGGCGGCTGAGAGCGTTCAATGAAAACGGCCCCGATGGGGCCGTTTTCTGTATAACGCGAAACGTAATCCCCGTAGCGACGCGCCATGCGCGTCCCTCGCAAAACCCACATCATCCGGAAAACCAAAATGACACGGACGTTAAGCGCCCTCCTCCTCTGCACCCTCACCCTCACCACCATCACCGGCTGCAAAAAGGTCCAGGAAGAACTGGCCGCCTCACAAAACCCGTTCCCCAAATCCTCGCCCCTGCACGCCCCGGTCGACACCACCACCCGCAAGCTGGTGCGCGAACCGGCCTACCTCGAACGCATGAAGGGCCTCAGCCCCGAGCAGGCCCAGGTCATGGGCGCGCAGCTGTCCATGTCCGGCATGGGTCGCCTCGAACTGCCGGTGCTGGAACGCCGCGCCGAACTGATCGGCCAACTGCTGCACAAGCAATCGGTCGCCGACTGCGCCGCCATGGCCAAGGTCACCACGCCGGCCGAAGCCGCACGCAGCAGCGAACGCATCATCGAGACGCTGGCCACCCTGCCGCAGCCGGTGATCAATGAATGGTTCGACATCGCCTACCAGGCCACCCTGGCCGAACTGCAGCAGCGCCCGCTGACCCAGGTCAGCGAAGCACAGGTCAACGAAGCCGCCATCGCACTGGTGCAGTTGGTACCCAGCGATGACGAGCGCCAGCGCCTGGGCCAAGTGATGAGCACCCTGCACACCGCCAGCGACGCCGACGCCTGCTGGGCGGTGCGCACCATGTACAGCTATCTGCCCAAACTACCCGAACCGCAGCGCGGACATTTCGCCTGGGCTGCCACGCAGCAGTAAAAGAAAAAGCCGGCGAAAGCCGGCTCTTTCATTACGCCGGGCGCTGCCGGCAGTCGCGAATCGTCAACGCCGCTCAATCGTGAACTTGCTGCCCGCGACGCCAAGGTCCCAACCCTTGCCAGTGCCCGCCAAAGCCAGCGACACGTCGCCCTTGGTCACCACTTGGGCACTGCTGGACTTGTCGGCACCCGCGTGTGCTTCCACCGAAGCGTAGGAACCAATCAAGTCATTGACCGAGTACGCACCGCTGAAACGCCCCTTGCCGTCGGTGATCTTGGATTTACCCACGGTCAGGCCACCACCTTTGACTGTGATCTTCACCGGAATACGCGCACCATTGTCGCAGGTGACGGTGCCGCTGCCCGATGCCGTCTTGTAGAACACCGACCAGCCGGACAGGTTGTAGTGCAATTCGCAGTCAATGTTGCCGGCAGCGTAGGCCGCCGGAACCATGGCAAAAGAAGACAGCGCGACAAAAGCCAAGGCGTACGTTTTCATTGCGGTGTGCTCACGCTAAGGGACAATGGCACTGAATCTAGCAGTGTGCGCGTGTTGCCCGAATGAGCCCACACACCTGCATGTGGGCTGCGTTCAGCTGCCTGCCGCGTCACCACCATGAAGGGTGAAGGCATCAGAATCCAGCATGGCCGGGAAGCGCGCCCGATGTGCGGCCAGGGCGGCCGCTGAAATGGTGGTCGTCACCACCTGCTCGGTTTCGCGAACCTCCAGCTGCGGCTGGCCGAGGAAATCGATCACCGCGCTGTCGCCGGCATAGTGCAGCTGATTGCCGTCCACGCCCACCCGGTTCACCGCGGCCACATAGCACAGGTTTTCAATCGCCCGTGCACGCAGCAGGGTGCGCCACGGGTAGGCCCGTGCCGACGGCCAGTTGGCGACGAAAATCTGCAGGTCGAAGTCCAGGTCTTCGGCACGCTCCACGTCGTAGCGGTTGCGGCAGAACACCGGGAAGCGCAGGTCGTAGCAGACCAGCGGATTGATCCGCCAGCCCTTCCACTCCACAGTCAACCGTTCGTTGCCGGCGGCGTAGCGCAGGTGCTCGTCGCCGTAACGGAACAGATGCCGCTTGTCGTAATGCTGCAGTTCACCGTCCGGCGTGGCCCACAGCAGGCGGTTGTACACGCCCTCGCCCACCCGCAGCTGCACGCTGCCGGTGACGGCTGCGCCCAGCTTGGCGGCCTGCTCGCGCATCCACGCGACGGTCGGCCCTTCCATGCCTTCGGCGCGGAAGATGGCATCGTTGGAGAAGCCGCTGGTAAAGGTCTCCGGCAGGATTACCAGATCAGTGTGACCGGCCAGAGGGGCCAGCAGCGCGCCGTAGTGCTCGCGGTTGCCTTGCGGGTCGTGCCAGCGGGTGTTGCCCTGCACTAGGGTGAGGCGCAGGTCGGGGCGTGTGGGGGCGTTCATCAGAGCACCTTCAAGCGTTCAATGGCGGCGTCCATGGTCGCGTCGTTCTTGGCGAAGCACAGGCGGACCAGGCGCTGGCCTTCCGGGGCGGTTTCGTAGAACGGCGACAGCGGAATGGCGGCGACACCCTTTTCAATGGTCAGCCACTTCACGAATTCGTGGTCCGGCAGGTCGCTGATATCGGAGTAGTCCACCAGTTGGAAGTAGCCGCCCGGCACCGGCAGCGGCTTCAGGCGGGTGCCCAGCAGCTGTTCGCGGAAGCGGTCGCGCTTGGCCTGGTAGAACGCGCCCAGTTCCAGATGGTGTTCCGGTTCGTCGCGGATCATCGCGGCGAAACCGTACTGGGCCGGGCCGAAGCTGGTGAAGGTGTTGTACTGGTGCACCTTGCGGAATTCGGCGCTCAGCAACGGCGGGGCGACGGCATAGCCGATCTTCCAGCCGGTGCAGTGGTAGGTTTTGCCGAAGCTGGAGATGACGAAGGTACGCTCGCGCAGTTCGGGGTAGCGGAGTGCGGATTCGTGGCGGCGACCGTCGTAGATGATGTGTTCGTACACCTCATCGGAAATCAGGTAGATGTTGGTGCCGCGCAGTACATCGCACAGGGCCTGCATGTCCGCTTCGGTGAGCATGGCCCCGGACGGGTTGTGCGGGGTGTTGACCATCAGCAGGCGGGTGCGCGGGGTGATCGCGGCACGCACGCGGTCCCAATCCACGGCAAAGGTCTGCGGGTCCAGCGGCACGTGCACGGCACGGGCACCGGCGAGGTCGATGGCCGGTTCGTAGCAGTCATACGCGGGGTCCAGGACGATGACTTCCTCGCCGGGGCGGACCACGGCGTGGATGGCGTTGAAGATGGCCTCGGTGGCCCCGCTGGTGACGGTGATTTCGGTGTCGGGATTCACCTGCGCGCCGTACAGGTCCAGCGACTTCTGGGCGATGGCCTGGCGCAGCGGGGCCACACCGGTCATTGGCGGGTATTGATTCAGGCCGTCGCGCATGGCCTTCACGGTTTCATCGATGAGCCGCTGCGGCGCAGAGAAATCCGGGAAGCCCTGGCCTAGGTTGACGGCCCCGTGCTCGGCGGCCAGCTGGGACATCACGGTGAAGATGGTGGTGCCCACCTTGGGCAGCTTGGTCTGCGGGTTCATGTACATCCAGAACGTGGGGCAAGAGTCCTAGAAGTGTAAGGGATCGGATACCGGTATCCACGTGGCCATATACGCACATCCAATCTCAAACGATCCCGCTACACTGCCCCACATGCACAACACCCCGAACACCCCGCCGCTGCTGGCTGCGCACGGATTGACCTTCAACCGCAACGATGAACCGGTGTTCGGGCCGCTGGACCTGCAGGTGGATGCCGGCGAGGCGCTGCTGGTGCAGGGCGGCAACGGGGCCGGCAAGACCACCCTGCTGCGGGTGTTGGCCGGGCTGCTGCCACCGGCGTCCGGGCAGATCCAGATCGACGGCAAGCCGGCGGGCCGGCGTGAACGCGCCCAGTTTGTGTCCTACCTGAGCCACCTGCCCGCCCTGAAGGGCGACCTGGACACGCTGGAGAACCTGAATTTCCTGTGCGGCCTGCATGGCCGCCGGGCCCGCCAGATGCCGGGCAATGCCCTGGCCATCGTGGGTCTGGCCGGTTACGAGGACACCCTGGTGCGACAGCTCTCGGCTGGCCAGAAGCGACGGTTGGCGCTGGCCCGGATCTGGCTGTCGCCGGCACCGCTGTGGCTGCTGGACGAGCCCTACGCCAATCTCGACCTGGACGGGATCAATCTGGTGAACCGGATGATTTCGGCGCATCTGCGGGCGGGCGGCGCTGCGCTGGTTACCACGCATGGAGCGTATGCCGCGCCGCCGGTGCGGACGCGGCTGATTGAATTGTCCAACCACGGGGCCACCGCATGATCGCCCCCGGTACCGAACCCGGCCTGTGGCAGACCGCCCGGGCGCTGATCACCCGCGACCTGCGCCTGCTGTGGCGGCGGCGTGGTGATGCGCTGCAGCCAGTGCTGTTCGCGCTGCTGGTGGTGGTGCTGTTCGCCCTCGCCCTGGGCCGCGACCCGGACACCATGGCTCGCGTGGCCTCGGCGGTGCTGTGGCTGGCGGTGCTGCTGGCCGGGCAGCTCGCGCTGGACTCGCTGTTCCGCAGCGATGCCGAGGACGGCTCGCTGGAACAATGGCTGCTGGCCCCGGTGCCACTGGCCTGGCTGGTGCTGGTGCGGGTGCTGGTGCACTGGGCCACCACCGCCCTGCCCTTGATCGTGGTCAGCCCGCTGCTGGCGGAAATGCTGCATCTGCCACATGACCAATTGCCGCTGTTGCTGGCATCGTTGCTGCTGGGCACCCCGCTGCTGAGCCTGATTGGCGGCGTGGTGGCCGCGCTGACGGTCAGCATTCGCCGCTCTGGTATTCTCGTGGCGTTGCTGGCGCTGCCGCTGTATGTGCCGGTGCTGGTGTTTGGTGCGGGGGCGGTTTCTGCTGCCGCACGTGGTCAGGATCCGGTGGGGGCGTTGCTGCTGCTGGGGGCCGGGCTGGTGGTGGCGCTGGTGCTGGCCCCGTTGGCAACGGCCGCTGCGATACGGATATCGTTGAGTTGAAGTGGCATGTGTTACCCGTTCACCGCAGACGCGCATGGCGCGTCCCTACGATCAGCCGTTGTACCGCCCATCGTTGAGATAGCTTCCGCTGCATGAACTCTTTGACCCGCTGGTTCCACCAATTCGGTTCGCCGCCCACCTTCGACCGCTTCGCTGCGCGCTGGTCTCGCCTGTTCTATGTGGCAGCGGTGCCGGTGCTGCTTATCGGGCTGTACCAGGGGTTGTTCGTGGTGCCGGCCGAAGCCAAGCAGCTGGACGCCTTCCGCATCATCTACATCCACGTGCCCAGCGCCTGGATGAGCCTGTTCGTGTTCGCGCTGATGGCGTTCTATGCCGCCATCGCGCTGATCTGGCGGATCAAGATCTGCGAGATCCTGGCCATGGCCTGCGCGCCGATGGGCGCGGGCTTCACCCTGATCACCCTGCTGACCGGCAGCATCTGGGGCAAAGGCACCTGGGGCACCTGGTGGGACTGGGACCCGCGCATGACCAGCGAACTGGTGCTGCTGTTCCTGTACCTGGGCGTGATTGGCCTGTACCACGCCATTGAAGACCGCCGCAGCGCCGCGCGTGCAGCCGGCCTGCTGGCGATTGTGGGCGTGAGCCTGCTGCCGGTGATCCGCTATTCGGTGGACTGGTGGGGCGGCCTGCACCAGCGACAGTCGATCAACGTGTTCGGCGACAACGCGGTGCGCGACCAGCTGATCGGGCCGCTGTGGTGGATGGTGGTGGCGACCAAGCTGTGGTTTGCCGGTTCGCTGCTGGCCAAGGCCCGCGCCGACAATCTTTCACGTGAGGCCGGTAAGGCCTGGGTGGCTGAGCGTTTCGGCGGCGTACCCGCCGGGGAGTCCACGCCGTGACCCACGTCCCCTTCCTGATCGCTGCATTCTCCATTTTCATTCTGGTGCTGGCCGCCGATGCGCTGGGGTCCTGGCTGCGCCTGCGCAGCGCCAAGCGCCAGGCCCTGCGCCGCCAGGAACGCTTGCGCGCGCGCGATAAATCGCCTGCCGCCGCCCCGCTCAGCACGGAGCTGAGCCGATGACCCCGGTACAGCGTCGCCGCCTGATGTGGGTGCTGATTGTGCTGTTGGCGGGCGGCCTGGCCACCACGCTGGTGGCGTTCGCGCTGCAGCGGAACATCGCCTATCTGTACACGCCGGCGGAAGTGCTGCGCGGCGACGCCGGCAACCAGGAACGCTTCCGCCTCGGCGGCATGGTGGTGAAAGGCTCGTTCCAACGCGCGGAAGGCGCGCTGGAAGCGCACTTCGTGGTCACCGATGGCGACGCCACCCTGCCGGTGAGCACCTCGCGCATTCTGCCGGACATGTTTGCCGAAGGCACCGCCGTGGTCGCCAGCGGCCGCCTGGAAAATGGCCGCTTCATCGCCGATGAAGTGCTGGCCAAGCACGACGAAAACTACGTGCCCAAGGAAGTCGCCGACAAGATGGGCGCAGCACACACCAAGCACGACGTGCCGGTGCCGGCCGTGGAGGCACGCTGAGTGCTGCCTGAGCTGGGGCAGATTTTGCTGGGGTGTGCGCTGCTGGCCGCGTTGCTGCAGGCGGTGTTGCCGCTGCTGGGCGCACAACGCCAGCGTGCCGAATGGATGGCCATCGCCCGCCCCGCCGCGTACGCACAGCTGGTGCTGATCGCCGGCGCGTTCGCCGTGCTGACCGCCGCCTTCGTGCAGCAGGATTTCTCGGTGCGCTACGTGGCCGAGAATTCCAACACGCTGCTGCCGCTGGCCTACCGCTATTCCGCCGTGTGGGGCGCGCACGAAGGCTCATTGCTGCTGTGGGTGCTGGTGCTGGCACTGTGGGGCGGGGCGGTGGCGCTGGGCTCGAAGCAATTGCCCGACACTGTGCGCGCACGCGTGCTGGGGGTGATGGGCATCATCAGCGTGGGCTTCATCGCCTTCCTGTTCTTCACCTCCAATCCGTTCACCCGCCTGCTGCCCGCGCCGCTGGAGGGCCGCGACCTCAACCCGCTGCTGCAGGACCCCGGGCTGATCATCCACCCGCCGATGCTGTACATCGGCTACGTAGGCTTTGCAGTGCCGTTCGCGTTCGCCATTGCCGCGCTGCTGGACGGCCGCGTGGATGCACGCTGGCTGCGCTGGACCCGGCCATGGACCAACATTGCCTGGGGCTTTCTCACCCTGGGCATCGCGCTGGGCAGCTGGTGGGCGTATTACGAGCTGGGCTGGGGCGGCTGGTGGTTCTGGGACCCGGTGGAAAATGCCAGCTTCATGCCATGGCTGGCCGGCGCGGCGCTGATCCATTCGCAGGCGGTTACGGAAAAGCGCGGCAGCTTTGCCAGCTGGACCCTGCTGCTGGCGATTGCCGCGTTCGCGCTTTCCTTGCTGGGTGCGTTCCTGGTGCGTTCGGGCGTGCTGACCAGCGTGCATTCGTTCGCCGCCGATCCCGCCCGCGGTGCCTTCATCCTGGTGTTCCTGGCGCTGGTGGTCGGCGCGGCACTGCTGCTGTACGCACTGCGCGCTGGCGGCCTGAATGCCGACGACCCGCGCAAGGGCTTCATGCCAACCTCGCGCGAGACCCTGCTGCTTGCCAACAACCTGCTGCTGGCAACCGCCTGCGCCATGGTGCTGCTGGGCACGCTGTATCCGCTGCTGGCCGATGCACTGGGGCTGGGCAAGGTGAGCGTGGGGCCGCCCTACTTCGGCACCCTGTTCCTGCTGCTGATGGCTCCGCTGGTGCTGCTGCTGCCGTTCGGCCCGCTGGTGAACTGGCAGCGCGACCAGGCATCAAAGCGGCTCGCCCTGCTGGCTCCGTGGGCGGTGTTCGCATTGGTGCTCGGCGTGGTGGCGTGGTTCATGGCTCCACAGGGCAAGCTGAAAACCGCTGCCGGTGTTGCCGCCGCCGCGTGGGTCACCTTCGGTACCGCCCGCTTCGTCTGGCAGCGCCTGCGGGGCAATGGCCGTTTCAACGCGGAAATGATCGGCATGCTGCTGGCCCATTTCGGCGTGGCGGTGTTCCTGGTCGGCGCGTTGCTGGTGGAAGCGCTGAATGTGCAGCGCGAGATCGCACTGGCCCCGGGCCAGCAGATCGAGATCGGCCGCTACGCGTTCCAGTTCGAAGGTGTGGACCACCAGCAGGGGCCCAACTACGTGGCTGATCGCGGGCATGTGCGCGTATTCGCCAGTGACCGTGAAATCGCCCTGCTGCACCCGGAAAAACGCGCCTATGCCAGCGGTGGCCAGGTAATGACCGAAGCCGGCATCCATGCACGGGTAAATGGCGACGTCTACGTGGCATTGGGCGAGCCGCTGGGCAACAATGCCTGGGCGCTGCGCGTGCATATCAAGCCGTTTGTCCGCTGGATCTGGCTGGGTGCGCTGCTGATGGCGCTGGGCGGGTTTGTCACCGCCGCTGACCGCCGCTTCCGCCGTATCAAGGAATTACCGAATGTCTGAGCCCCGCCCCATTCCACCCGTTGCCATCGTCATCGGCGTGCTGTTCTTCTTCGGGCTGCTCGGGCTGATGATCTACGGGGTGATGAAATCCGGCGCGCCGGACCGCGACATCCTGCCGTCGGCGCTGATCAACAAGCCCGCGCCGGCGTTTGCGCTGCCGATCCTGCACGACCCGCAGACCACCGTGCGCAGTGAAGAACTGCGTGGCGCGCCCTACGTGCTGAACGTGTGGGGCAGCTGGTGCGCGGCCTGCCGCGAAGAGCACCCGGTGCTGACCGCGTTTGCCGAAACCAAGCGCGTGCGCGTGATCGGCTACAACTGGAAGGATGAGCCGGCCGACGCGCTGCGCTGGCTGGAGACGCTGGGCAACCCGTTCGTGCTGGTGCTGGCCGATATGGAAGGCCGCACCGCGATTGACTGGGGCGTGACCGCTGCACCGGAAACCTTCCTGGTGGATGCCAGTGGCGTGGTGCGGTGGAAGTACAGCGGCGCGCTCACCCAGCGCGTGATTGATACCCAGCTGCTGCCGGAACTGGACAAACTGGACCGTGCCCATGCGCAACCTGTTGCTACGCCGCCGCCGGCCGAGTGAAGCCCGCGCGGGTGCCTGCCGCACGACCAACGGTCGTGCGCTACCGGCATGGTGGCTTGGGATTGCCTGCCGCACGACCAACGGTCGTGCGCTACCGGTTTGGTGGCTTGGGATTGCCTGCCGCACGACCAACGGTCGTGCGCTACCGGAATCTTGCCGGACCGTGGTAGCGCACGACCGTTGGTCGTGCGGCGCGATCTTGCTGGCGATGCTCCTCGCGCTGCTGATGCCACTGCTGGCATCCGCGCAGGCGGTCAGCGACCCCACTCCGTTGCAGTACCGCGATGCGGCTGAAGAAGCGCGCTTCCATGCATTGGCCGCCGAACTGCGCTGCGTGCAGTGCCAGAACCAATCCCTGGCCGATTCCAACGCCCAGATCGCGCATGACTTGCGCCGTGAAGTGCTCACCCTGATGCAGCAGGGCAACAGCGATGCGCAGATCAAGCAGTTCCTGGTCGAGCGCTACGGCGAGTTCGTGCTGTATCGCCCGGCCATGGATGCCCGCAACAGCCTGCTCTGGTTCGGCCCGCTGGGCGTGCTGCTGATCGGGGCCGGCACCGTGTTCTGGGTGGTGCGGCGACGCAGCCGCACGGTACAACCGATGGATGAAAGCGAGGAACGCTGGTGAACCTGTGGCTGCCTGCTTTTGCTGCGTTGGCTGCAGCCGTGATGGCGCTGATGGTGCTGTGGCCGCTGCGTGGCAGTGGGCGCAAGGGTTTCATTGCCCTGACCGTGGCACTGGGTGTCGCCGGCTGTGCGCTGTATGTGCTGGTGGGCACGCCTGAGGCGGCCACGCCGCGTACGGAAACCGCAGCCTCCAACGACCTGCAACAAGGCATTCGCGACCTACAGCAGGCGCTGGAACGCGAGCCGCAGCGCGCCGACGGCTGGGCGCTGCTGGGGCGTTCGCAGTTGGCGTTGGGGCGAACCGAAGAAGCCAACGCCGCGTTCGAACGCGCGGTAGCACTGGCTCCGGATGAAGCACCGGTGCTGGTGGAAGCCGCGCAGGCGCGCGCGCAGGCACATGCCACCCGGCAGTTCGACGACACCGCGCTGCAATGGCTTCGCCATGCGCAGCAGGTGGATCCCAACAGCGAACGTGCGGCATGGCTGATCGGCGTAGCACTGCGCCAGCGTGGGCAGAACGCCGAAGCGGCGCAGGTGTGGGAGGCGTTGCTGCCGAAGCTGGAACCTGGCGCGGCGGCGGCATTGCGTGAGCAGATTGCGATTGCGCGTGGGGCCGGTGGCGATGCGCCGGCTGCCGCATCGGGCGGTCACGCGCTTCAGGTTTCAGTGGCACTGGCCGCCGGAACGAAGGCAGACGCCCTGCCCGCCAACGCCACCGTGTTCATCATCGCCCGCCAGCCCGGCGGCCCGCCGATGCCGGTGGCGGTGGAGAAGCACGCGCTGTCCGATCTGCCGATCACGGTGACACTGGATGATGGCGATAGCCCGATGCCGACGGTGAAGCTGTCCGCATTGGACGAGGTGGAGGTGTTTGCACGGGTATCGGCCAGTGGGCAGGCGAACCGGCAGGAAGGCGATGTGGACTCCGCGCCGGTGCGGGTGAAGCTGCCGCACACCGGCACCGTGGAACTCTCCTTGCCGTAGAGCCACGCCCTGCCTTCGCGCCGCGCGGCTAGAATGCCCCCATGACCGAATTCATCCCGCCCGGCACCCGCTACCACCCCCTGCCCTCGCCCTTCGCGTTCAAGCGCGGTGGCGAACTGCACGGTGCGCATGTGGCCTACGAAACCTGGGGCACCCTCAACGAACGCGCAGACAACGCCGTCCTGATCGTCACCGGTCTGTCCCCGGACGCCCACGCCGCCGCCAATGCTGACAACCCCGCTCCGGGCTGGTGGGAAGCCATGGTCGGCCCGAACAAGCCCATCGACACCGACCGTTGGTTCGTGATCTGCGTGAACTCCCTGGGCAGCTGCAAAGGCTCCACGGGGCCGGCCTCGCTCAATCCGGCCACCAGCGAACCGTATCGCCTGAGCTTCCCGGAACTGTCCATCGAAGACGGTGCCCGTGCAGCTGTTGAAGTGGTCCGCGCCCTGGGCGTCACCGAACTGGCCTGCGTGATCGGCAACTCCATGGGCGGCATGACCGCGCTGGCGCTGCTGCGCTTGCACCCAGGCATTGCGCGCAGCCATATCAACATTTCCGGCAGTGCACAGGCGCTGCCGTTCTCCATTGCTATTCGTTCGCTGCAGCGCGAGGCGATCCGGCTGGACCCGCAGTGGAATGGCGGGCGCTACACCGAAACCGACTACCCGGAATCGGGCATGCGCATGGCCCGCAAGCTGGGGGTCATCACCTACCGTTCGGCGCTGGAATGGGACGGGCGCTTTGGTCGTGTGCGGCTGGATTCGGACCAGACCGATGATGATCCGTTCGGTTTGGAGTTCCAGGTGGAAAGCTACCTGGAAGGCCACGCGCGCCGCTTCGTGCGCTTCTTCGATCCGAACTGCTATCTGTACCTGAGCCGTTCGATGGACTGGTTCGATCTGGCTGAGTACGGGGATGGCGACGTGATGGCCGGGCTGGCGCAGATCAAGGTGGCCAAGGCACTGGCGATTGGCGCCAATACCGACATTCTGTTCCCGGTGCAGCAGCAACAGCAGATTGCCGATGGGCTGCGTGCCGGTGGGGCGGAAGCGGAGTTCATCGGGCTGGAATCACCACAGGGGCATGATGCGTTTCTGGTGGATTTCGAGCGGTTCGGGCCGGCGGTGAGGGGGTTCCTCGACGCGTTGTGAAGTCGGGCTCGGCTGGGATGGCTCGGATGGCTCGGATGGCTGCCATGATTGAATTACTTGGGAACGGGTAGGGTCGGTCGAAAGACGACCGCACGTATCGGCACAACGTTCTGTAACGCATGACCCCGAAACGGATCAACGCATGATCGGCCGACATTGCGTGCCTCTGCGTTGATGGTCATGCGTTACCTTGCCGATCACCGTTATCGGCGGTCGTCTGTCGACCGACCCTACCCGACCTCACGCATTCCTTGCCACCGGTCTTCCGTAATTCGCCCTCTAACATCAGCGCGCGCCGCTTCTAGAGCGCCGCCGCCGTGGCTTGCGCATCCCGGGCAGGCTCAACACCAGCCCCTCGTCGGTATGCCGCAAGGTCATTCGTGCGCTGTGATGCACGTTCAAACCGTGCAACCACCATCCGAACAGCGACACTTCCGGGGGCGGTGGGCACACGGGACAGGTGGGTGCCTCCCGGCTCTGTCGCTCCACGACACGCACCTCGAACGGCATCTGCCGGCAGCGGCAGCGTGGGGCTGGTGTGGCCGGACTATCGGGCGTGCCTGCGTCGTTGTCATCATGCATGCAGATTCTCCTGTGGTGTTCTCCCTCGCCGAAATGGCGAGGGAGTCGGGAGGCTGAGAACCGTCAAGAGTTTCCGGGCAGGCGTATTTCCGCGAAGGTGTTCTATTCCGCCACCCTCCCGACATAAAGCGACCAACATTTCACTCTTGACGGAATTCTCAGGCTCCGCAGCCACAGGATGCAGCATCTGCGCATCGTAGTTGAAGTTGATATTCCGCCAGCCAAGTTATCAGCCCATCAACCACGCCCAACAGATTGTCGCGAACAGCCCCTTAATAGACCAGAACCTTGACGCAGTGCGCACTCCGAAGGTCATCGCATCGCGTCAACGACGACCGAATTAGTCGGTACTGCCCCGGAGTTCACGAGACAACAGATGTCGCATTACGCACTTCATGCGCGACCGCCGGATCCTATGATGGCGATTCCACCAATCGCCCCAGTCGAACATTAATAAATCGGAAAAATCGAGCTCCCTAGCTCCCTCTGCCTCCAGGCACCAATTCCGCCAGGAAAATTCTCACATCCTTCACGCCCACCCATGGAATCTTCCAAATGCACGGGGGAGACTCCCAGTGGGCAACACGTTGTGGGATTGTGGGACAGCCGCGCGGGCAATCGACTTTCACTCCCTGAAGATCGCTTGCCCGCCGGCCTTATAGTTAATGGGATCGATCAACCCCTAATCCGCGATCGCTGCCACCTGATAGTCAACATCAATAAATTTCGCTGGCGCAAGGAAGTACCCCCTCAACTCACCAGTACGTTGTCAGTTGCCCAGGACTCGCATAGCGACTTTTCGCCAACCCATTTTGCGGCCAATCTGCCGGAATCACTCACTGGATGAGCATTCTCAACGTATTGCTATCACCTGACCGGCTACTGGTTGCAGTAGACACCCTCACAGAAGACTCCGCGACTGGAATGCGCTCGACCGGAGCGAACTTACTACTGATCCCCCACCACAATGCGGTACTTGCAACACGGGGATCGATGTGTTTTTTTCTTGATGTCTACGATCTCTGCCTGCAGGCAAGTCTCCGGGCTGATTTCTCTATTTCGCGGCTCGCGAGTGAAATAGGCCCGATGATGGACAACCTTTGGCCGAAACATGCAAAGGCCGCAGAGAAGACCGGCCAGCAGCGAAACCAGGTGAAGACTAAAATAGTGTTCGGAGGATGGTCCCAAACCGAGCGACGCATGGTAGCCACGGCGTACGCCAAACACGCGTCAACCACACCAACCTTGGTTCATCCGCTGATAGAGTCCCTTTCTTCACCCAAGGAACCACTTCGAGGAAAGGCGCAGAGCTTCGATCCATCAGACGTGCTCGGGGCATCTGTGCTGCAGGCACGATACCTAAACTCGAAGCACGGACACCAAGTCGCAGGTGGATCTGTCTTGGTGGCTCAATTGCGCGAGCGAGAATCACGCGTCAATGAGTGGAAATTCGTGCAACCGGATTTGATGCGGGAGAATATTGCATAGGCACAGCTACTGATGCCAAAACCACCCTTTGTCGATGGAAATTGATTGAGAGATGAGCAACGGTCATCGCTAGCCCCCCCGCCCTCCTGCTCCTATTGAGTAGCCTCTAGATTCTCGAATACGCGGTCAAAGCATCCACCGTTTGTGACGCGATAGCTGCAATCCACGATGCCTTCCGGTAGTTCATCATGCGTAATCATCACCAAGCTGCGCTCCCCAAGCGCAGCAACCATGTCCTGCAACAACGCCTGCGCAGTATCCACATCCAGCCCTTCCGTAGGCTCATCCAGCAACAGCACCGGTGCATCACGCAACAGCGCGCGCGCCAAGGCCAGCCGCCGGGCCTGCCCGGCGGACATGGTTGCGCCGTTCTCACCCACCCACGCATTCAAACCGCCAATGCCTTCGGCCCACGCCTGCAGGCGCACATCGGCCAGCACCTGCCATAGCCGTTCATCGCTGGCGGCCACATCGCCCAGCCGCAGATTGTCCGCCACGGTGCCGGCAAACACCGGCGCGTTCTGCGGCAGCCAGGCAATCTTCATATGCCACTCCGCCTGCGCCACCATGCGAATGTCTACATCGCCATAGCGCACGCTGCCCGCTTCCGGATCCCACAGGCGCAACATCAATGCCGACAGCGTGGTCTTGCCGCTGCCACTATCTCCGCGCAGCGCAATTCGCTCGCCCGGTGCGACACGAAGATTCACATTCTGCAGCAGTGCCCTGCCCTGGCCCGGCCAGCGGAAGCTGACATCGCGCAATTCCAGCACCGCTGTACCAGCAGGCAGGGTTACTGGTGCGGCCGCATCTTCCACCCCGCTGTCCTGGTCGACAATGCTCTCCAGCCGCCCGGCGGCCACGCGCCCACTCAACCACGACTGCCACGCCAGCCCAATGCCGGCCCACAATTCAATAAGCGCCACAGTGAGAAACACCAGTGCTGCCGCATAGGCGGCATCCACTGCACCGCGTTCAAACGCGCGCAGCGCCAGCCAGATCATCGCCACCAGGCCCACCGACGCGCACAGCCCATGCAGGGCATTGCCGGCCACCAGCCGCCAACGCCGACGGCGGTCGCGTGAGCGCAGCTGCTTCGCAGCCACGTTGACCCGCTGCTGCCAATGATCGCGCGCGTGCAACGCCGTCAGATCGGCCGCACCTTCCAGCCCTTCGAATGCCTGCGTGCGCAGCTGCGCACGATGCAGTGCGCGGTCGCGCTCATGTGCACCAGCACCCCGCACGGTGAACCACGGCACGCCCAGCCCTATCACCAACGCCAGCACCGCCAGCAGCAACGCCGCCGGTGGGTAGATCAGCAGCGCCGAGCCCACTGCCGCCAGCGACACACCGCCCAGCGCGATCAACGGACCGATGGCACGCACCAGCAGGCCATCCACTTCGTTGATGTCACTCAGCAACCGCGCCAGCAGTTCACCCGTGCGCACACCGGCCAGCTTTGCCGGTGCCAGCGGCAGCGCGCGGCGGAAGAACCACACCCGCAGGTCACGCGCGATGCGCAGGGTGACATCGTGGCCGACCAGCTTCTCGAAGTAGCGCGAGGCGATACGCGCCATGGTCAGGCCGCGAATGCCGGCCGAGGGCGAGAAGAAGTTGAAACCACTGCCCAGCCCGGCCGCGCCGGCCAATGCTGCAGCAGTGAGGAAGCCACCGGACAACCCCAGCAAGGCGGTGCCGGCCAGCATGGTGGTCCACAGCAACAGCACGGTCAGCAGCAGACGACCGCGATGGAGGGTGAACACCTGTTTCAGCCCATCGTCACGCGAAGCGCTCATGCCTGCACCTCCCGCTTCGGTGCGGCCAGCGTGGTCAGCTCCAGGCGCGTATCCGCCCAGCGCATCGCCACCTCGCTGTGCGTGGCGATCACCACGCTGCGGTCGCGGGCGAACGCGGCCAGCGTCTGCAGCAGGGCCGTTTCGGTGTCCGGATCAAGGAACGCTGTTGGCTCATCCAGCAACAGCAACTGCGGATCGCGCAGCAGCAAGCGGGCCAAGCCGATGCGCCGCGCCTCGCCACCGGAAAGCCCGAAGCCACGCTCACCAATCACCGTATCCAGCCCTTCTGGCAGCGCGTGTGCGAAACGCATCACTTGCGCCGCTTCGGCCACCGCTTGCAGGCGCGCATCGGTGGCACCGGGGTCGGCCAGCCTGAGGTTGTCGGCAATGCTGCCGTGGAACAGGTATGGCCGCTGCCCGGCATAACCAACTTCCAGCCCGGGGCGCAGCACGATGCTGCCGCCCTCCGGTGGCAGCCAACCGGCCAGCGCTTCCAGCAGAGTGCTCTTGCCACTGCCACTGGGACCGACCAGGGCCAGACGTTGGCCGGCCTCGATCTGGAACGACAGCCCTTCAATCACGTTGTGCGGTGCGCCCAGCGGACGCAGTACAACATCACGCACCACCACCGGCGGCGCATGCTGCACCACCAGTTCCGGCGCGCGCGGGGTTGCAGGAACCTCAGCCTTGGCCGCAGTATCGGGCAACTCGCCCAGCAGCCTTTCCACTTCCGCAGCCGCCGCCAGCGCATTGGCGCGGTCGTGATAATGCGCGGCCAGCCGGCGCAGCGGCGCATAAAACTCCGGAGCCAGCAGCAGGCAGAACATGCCCGCGCCCAGTGTCGGCACCGTGGCATGCAACGACATCAGGCCGAGATAGCTCAGGCCCAGGTACAGCGCCACCATTGCCACACTCACCGAGGCAAAGAACTCCAGCACGGTGGAGGACAGGAACGCGATACGCAGCACCTTCATGGTGCGCTCGCGCACGCCTTCGGCGGCGGCGGCCACGCCCTCCAGCTCGGCCTCGCCCCGGCCATACAGCCGCAGCAGGCCCAGGCCCTTGATGCGGTCAGCAAAATGTCCGCTCATCCTGGCCAGTTCCCCCAGCTGAGCGCGACCAGCGGCTTCCGCGCCCCAGCCCACCAGCATCATGAAGAACGGCACCAGCGGCGCAGTACATATAAGAATGAGTGCCACCACCCAGTCCACGTAGGCCACAGCAGCGGCGATCAGCAGCGGCACCACCACCACTTCGATGCGCACCGGCTGGTAACCGGAGTAGTAGTTTTCCACGGCGTCGGCATGGGCCAGCATCAGTTCGCCCAGTTCGCCGGTACGCTGCTGCCGCAGCCACAGCGGGCCCAGCCCCATCAGCCGGGTGTAGACCCGCTCGCGCAGGGTCAGCCGTGCCGCATCGGCCACGTCACCGGCGGCGGCCTGGGTGGCACTGGCCAGCAGCGCGCGCACGGCCAGCACGGCCAGCAGCCCCAGCAGCACCGGGGTGGCGTCGGCCAGCGGGCGGTGTTCCACCAGCACGGCCTGGATCAGCCAGGCAATGGCGGCAGCCTGGCCGATCAGCAGCGCCCCGGACGTACAGATGCACAGAGCGGCCAGCCGTTGCCGGCCCCGAACTGTGACGGCAAGCCCATTCAGCCATGCCAGACGCTGGCGGCGCAGGGTGGACGTCTCGATGGGGGGCGCTTCGGGGGGTATGCTCAAAGTGGATCACTGGCGGCCATCGGGGCAATGCCAGACATTGTAATAGGGTCTGGCGCAAGCTCCCGGTGCGGCACGCGGTCGCAGGGGGAGGTATACCTTCGCGCTCCCTGAATGCCGCTTCATTGATCTGAATCAAGGCTCGTAGAAGTTGCCGGTCACAGAATTCATCCCGTAGACCCCCTTCCCGCCACCCCAAAACGGCAAAACCCCCCAACGAGGTAGCCAGGCCATGATTGATTCGACAGTCGTAGAGCTGTCGCGGCTGCAATTTGCTTTGACCGCGATGTACCACTTCCTTTTTGTTCCCCTCACGCTTGGCCTGTCCTTCATGGTGGCCATCATGGAAAGCGTGTACGTCATGACCCGCAAACAGGTCTGGCGTCAGATGACCCTGTTCTGGGGCACGCTGTTCGGCATCAACTTCGCCATCGGTGTCGCTACCGGCCTGGTGATGGAATTCCAGTTCGGCATGAACTGGTCGTACTACAGCCACTACGTGGGTGACATCTTCGGCGCGCCGCTGGCCATTGAAGGCCTGATGGCGTTCTTCCTGGAAGCCACGCTGATCGGCCTGTTCTTCTTCGGCTGGAAGCGGCTGAGCCCGGTCAAGCACCTGGCGGTGACCTGGTTCATGGCGCTGGGCACCAACCTGTCGGCGGTGTGGATTCTGATCGCCAACGGCTGGATGCAGAACCCCACGGGTGCGGTGTTCAACCCGGAAACCATGCGCATGGAAGTGGTGGACTTCGCCGCGGTGCTGTTCAACCCGGTGGCGCAGGCCAAGTTCGTGCACACGGTGAGTGCCGGCTACGTGACCGGCGCGATCTTCGTGATGGGCATCAGCGCCTTCTACCTGCTGCGCAACAAGCACAAGGACATGGCACGCCGCTCGTTCGCGGTGGCCGCGGCCTTCGGCCTGCTGAGCTCGCTGTCGGTGGTGGTGCTGGGTGACGAAAGCGGTTATGCCGCCAGCGAACACCAGAAGATGAAGCTGGCCGCGATTGAAGCGATGTGGGAAACCGAGCGTGCCCCGGCTGACTTTACCGCCTTCGGCATTCCGAACCAGGCCACGCAGAGCAACGACTTCGCGATCAAGATTCCGTATGTGATGGGCCTGATTGCCACGCGTTCGTTGAACCAGCCGATTCCGGGCATCCTGGAACTGGTGGAACGCGCCGAGCACCGCATCAAGGGTGGTCAGCTGGCCTACGGCGCGCTGGAGCGTATCCGCAAGGACAAGAACGACGTTGAAGCGCGTGAAATGTTCGACCGCCACTGGCAGGACCTGGGCCATGGCCTGCTGCTGAAGCGCTACCGCGACGACATCCTCAACGCCACCCCGGAAGAAATTTCCAAGGCGGCCATGGATACCGTGCCGCGCGTGGCTCCGCTGTTCTGGACCTTCCGCATCATGGCGGCGCTGGGCTTCTACCTGATCGCCTTCTTCGCCCTGGCCTTCTACTACTCGTGCCGTAACACCTTCCACGAGAAGCGCTGGTTCCTGAAGCTGGCGGTGTGGAGCATTCCGGCTCCGTGGATTGCGATCGAGTGCGGTTGGTTCGTGGCCGAATACGGTCGTCAGCCGTGGGCAGTGGACGGCGTGCTGCCGACCTTCTACGCCGCATCGGGCCTGGCCCTGCACGAAATTCTGACCACGCTGGCGGTGTTCACCATCACCTACACGATTCTGCTGGTGATTGAAGTGAAGCTGATGCTGAAGGCGATCCGTACCGGTCCGGCCGACATCCTTCCTTCGCTGCAGCCCGACCGCAAGCCGGTTACCCCCATTGCCGCCGCACCGGCTCCCGGTCAGGCATAAGGCAGGAGACACACCATGGAAATTCTTGGACTTGATTACACCACGCTGCGCGTGATCTGGTGGCTGCTGCTGGGCATCCTGCTGGTCGGCTGGGCGGTGATGGATGGCTTCGACCTGGGCGTCGGCACCCTGCTTCCGTTCGTGGCGAAAACCGATGAAGAACGCAGGCTGGTGATCAACACCGTCGGCCCGGTGTGGGAAGGCAACCAGGTGTGGCTGGTGCTGGGTGGCGGTGCGATCTTCGCCGCATGGCCACCGCTGTATGCGGTGAGCTTCTCGGGCTTCTATCTGGCGATCTTCGCCATGCTGTTCGGCTTGATCCTGCGCCCGGTGGGCTTCAAGTACCGCAGCAAGATGCCCAGCCAGCGCTGGCGCAACAACTGGGACTGGGTGCTGTTCGTGGGCGGTCTGCTGCCTGCCCTGATCTCCAGCGTGGCGGTGGGCAACGTGCTGTTGGGCGTGCCGTACCACTTCGATGACAGCATGCGCATCTTCTACACCGGCACGTTCTTCGGTCTGCTGACCCCGTTCGCACTGATTGCCGGTCTGGTCGGCGTGTCGATGATGGTGTCGCACGGTGCCGCCATGCTGGTGCTGAAGACCGACGGCCCGGTGGCAGAGCGCTCGGCCCGTTACGGCAGCATTGCCGCGATCCTCAGCTTCGTGCTGTTCGCCGCAGCCGGCGTGTGGGTGGCCTTCGGTCTGCCGGGTTACCATATCACCTCGCAGGTGGTGACGGATGGCCCGACCAACCCGCTGCTGAAGACGGCGGAGATCGGTGCGGCGGCAGGTGGCTGGATGCGCAACTACAGCAGCATGCCGTGGACCTGGATCTTCCCGGTGCTGGGCCTGGGCGGTGCGCTGGCCAGTGCGGTGCTGCTGCGCAAGCGTCGTGGCATGGCGGCCTTCCTGGCCTCGGGCACGTCGATTGCCGGCATCATCCTGACCGTGGGCTTTGCGATCTTCCCGTTCCTGCTGCCCTCCAGCAGCCAGCCGAGCGGCAGCCTGACGGTGTGGGACAGCTCGTCCAGCCAGCTGACGCTGTTCATCATGTTGGTGGCGACGATCATCTTCCTGCCGATCATCCTGGCCTATACCAGCTGGGTGTACCGCGTGATGAAGGGCAAGACCACGGCCGAAGACATGGCCGACAACCCGAACGCATATTAACGGCGTGCCGACCAACGGTCGGCACCTACCTGGAGAACGATCATGTGGTATTTCGCCTGGATTCTCGGCACCGGCCTGGCCTCGGCCGCGGCCATCCTCAACGGCATGTGGTACGAAGCCCGCGAGCAGGGCACCGCCGATTGATGTGAAATAAAACTTGCCGGCAAGGCCTTCACACCGTATCCTTGTCGGCTCCTTCGGGGTGTAGCTCAGTCTGGTAGAGCGCTACGTTCGGGACGTAGAGGTCGCAGGTTCGAATCCTGTCTCCCCGACCACTTCGGTGGTCACAATGAAGCCTGGAGCCCACCGCTTCAGGCTTTTTTGTCAGAAGGAATGCAACACGGCCCCCTTGCCGCCCGAGGGACCAGCCGATACAATAGGCGGCTCCTTACGGGGTGTAGCTCAGTCTGGTAGAGCGCTACGTTCGGGACGTAGAGGTCGCAGGTTCGAATCCTGTCTCCCCGACCATACAAGTGGTCACATTGAAGCCTGGAAGACGAAAGTCCTCCGGGCTTTTTTGTGCCCATTTGATAGCGGTATCTACGTGTCGCCGGGCTTGCCCCTCGCTGCGGTTGCACGTACGACGTAGAGCCGGGCTTGCCCGGCTGCTGTTGGATTCGTGCGAAAAGCCCTCGGCTCGCGATCTACGTGTTTTGGGCCATCGGATGGGGGGTACGGGACACGCCGTTAACCCATCCATGGGGGCTCGTCGAAAACATCCATGTTTTCAACGGTCCCGTACCCCCCAACCGATGGCCCCTCGATACATGGT